>CAWFBZ010000009.1:0-85397 GCA_963814135.1 uncultured Chloroflexia bacterium
CGCTCGTCGCTTTCGTCGATCGAAATGTCAATATAATCAAAACCGGCCTGGCCAGCTGCCGCCAAACGTTCTTCCCAAGACAGGGCTGCGGGGAGTGCTTTTTCATACAGACCAACAGGCATCTTGAACATAAGATCAGGCCTTCTTAAGCGTTTGTCTCTCCCGCACCAGCAGGTGGTTGAGGGCAACCGCAACAATCAAAACGGTGCCTTTGGCTACGTTAGCCCAGTAGGCGGGGATAATGGTCAGCAGGCCGACGGTTACGCAGATAATGATCAGGCTGCCAATGATGGTCTTCGGAACCGATCCTTCGCCGCCGGAGAAGGCCGTCCCGCCCAGCAAAACAGCGATGATACAATTAAGTTCCATGCCATCGCCCGAGAGAGGATCTCCCAATGACATGTAACTGGCGCGCGCCACACCGGCCAGCGCAGCAAAAAAACCCACGATGATGAAAAGAAGCCAGACCATCTTCACAGAATTGATGCCGGAGAGCTCCGCCGCCAGGCGGTTTCCGCCGATGGCTGTGGCATACTTGCCAAGGATGGTCTTTCTCTGAACGATGGTCAGGCCAATGATCACAAGTATCGCTACCCAGAACGCCCACGGCAATCCAAGGAAGACATCTTTGCGTGCAAAATCGTTGATCCACCCAGGCATGGCCTGACTAGCACTGCCTTTGATCGCTGACAGGCCATTCGGCACAATCAGCAGTGCAACGCCTTTGAAAACGTTCAATGTCACTAGCGTCGCAATGACCGGGGTGATGCGCAGCCTCATTACCAGGAGACCGTTGAGGACTCCGATCACGATCCCCAGGATCAAGGTGATGATGATGGCGGGTAGAAAACCGAATCCATTCAGGATCATCCAGGCAAACACCACTGCGCTCAGGCTCATGGCGCTACCCACCGAGAGGTCAATGTAGCCCGAAATCATGAGGAGCGTGTATGAGCCGCTCAATATTAGGATCGGTGTGGCGCTGCGCAACAGGTTGATAAGGCTGTCAGGACTGAGGAAACTGCCTCGGCCGAACAGGCCCGCATCGTTCAGCTTCGCCATGCTTAAGGCGAATACAATCAACGCCAGCACAACATAAATATAATAACGCTTGATATTTAATCGCACCGTTTCTGAACGATCCGACTCGAGTGGGGGTGCTTCTTTTTTTATAGTATTCATCTCATTGGCTCCTAGGAATAGATGCTCCAGACCTTTTCATACATTCTTAGCCTTTTCTTCTATCCAGGGCGTAACGCTGCGCAAGAATTGCAAGGAAGGTAACGACACCTTTGAGGGTGAACTGCCAGTCTGGCGACAAGAGCAATCCGGTGGCAGACGTTGTTACTACAGAGAGGATTATTGCGCCGATGAACATCTCTAGCACAGAACCAAACCCGCCCGCGATGCTGACGCCGCCCAGCATGGTGATGACCAGTGCGTCGAACTCGAACCCGGTCGCCCGGCTTGACATGCCCGACTTTAATTCGGATGCCAGAAAGATCCCGACAATGCCGGCTAACAGGCTGCTGAGGATGTAGAGCGCAGAAAGATAGCGCTCCACGTTGATGCCGGAGAGCCGGGCCGCCACTGGATTGGCACCGATGAGGTAAATGCGCCGACCAAATACCGTCTTCTTTTCGATGACGAACGCGACGGCAATCAGGAATAGCATCACCAGAACAGCAAGCCTGATGGAGGTTCCAGGAATGTTCATGCTCCCCAGCACGCCAAAGGAGTTTGGCAGGCTGGTATTGCGCTGCGCACCATGAGTGATGACCTGGGCAGCACCGCGCGCCAAGATCATCGTGCCAAGCGTGACAATGATGGAAGGCACCCTCAATTTGGCAATGAAAAAAGCATTGATCGCGCCGACGCCCATGGCACACAATAACGCCAGCGCAACGGCAACAGGATAGGGCAACCCCAGCCCGTTAGCCAACGGGTTGAGGGATACGTTTGCCTCCTGGCAGAAATATACAGACAGCACGCCGGTTAAGGCGATGATCCCACTCACCGACATGTCGAAATTTCCGGTTATCAACAAAAAGGTGACGCCGATTCCAATTACTATGAGAAACCAATTGTTCGTGACAACGTTGAGTATATTCTGGGGCATGAAGAAGTTTGGCACAAGAAGAAAGGCAAAGCCGAACACCATGACGAGCACGCCTAACATGAATAGGGTGATAAACGACTCGTCGCTCAGCTTGCCAGCCAATAATGATTTCCGCGCCTGTTTGGTTTCCATGTCTACGCTCCTCCTGTGACGATTTGAAGGATATTCTCGCTGTTGATATCCGGGCCGTTTTGCATGGTAGCCTTCAGGCTTCCGTCATACAGAAGGTAGATGCTGTCACAAATGTTCATCACCTCAGGCAATTCCGAAGAAAAGATGATAATGGTTTTGCCTTCCCTCGATAGCTGGCGGATGATACTGTAAATTTCACTCTTGGCGCCCACATCAATACCGCGTGTTGGCTCATCCAGCATGAGCAGGTCGGCATCCGCGAAGAGGCATTTGGAAAGAACCACCTTCTGCTGGTTGCCGCCGGAGAGCTTGGCAGCTTCCTTTTCTATACTGTTGGTGGAGATCTTCAGCTTGTCAACATACTCGAGCGTGACGTTACGTTCCGTTGTATCGTTGATGAACCCGGCGCTGGAAACCTTGGCCATATTCATGACGGGCACATTCCCTCGGATGGTCAGGATGGTGAATAATCCTTGCGTTCTTCTTTCCTCAGGCACCAGGGTAATGCCCGCCTCAATCGCCTTGTTCGGGGTAAGCTTAACCTTTTTGCCTTTGAAAATGATTTCACCTTCGTATGGGTCGGCGCCAAAGAGGGCGCGCGCCAGTTCCGTTTTGCCGGCGCCCACCAGTCCGTAGAAACCGGCAATTTCCCCGGTGTGAACGTCAAAGGAAATATTTTTCAACCTGTGGTTGGAAAGGTTCTTAACCTGCAGGATCGTATCCAGGCGTTCCTCCTCCCGCGGTGTATATTGTTCGAACACGGTTTTTCCGATCATCATCTTGATCAGTTCCGACCGATCCTGGATCTGAGCTACGGGTTTTGTATCGATATGCTTGCCATCCCGCATGACAGTCACATAATCCCCAATTTCAAAAATCTCATCAAGCCGATGAGAGATATAGATGACGGTTACATTTTTCTCACGCAAGCCCCTGATAATGGCAAACAAGCGCCCGATTTCGCTTTCTGAGATCGCGGCGGTCGGCTCATCCATGATGATGATGTTGGACTCCGCCGCGACCGCCTTGGCAATCTCGACGATCTGTTTCTTGGCAACGCTCAGTGACGAGACCAACTGCTTGGGCTTGATGGACGGTTCGATGCTGTTCATCACGCTGACGATTTTATTGATCTTATTGGTCTTCCTCAAGAACCCGAAGGTGGTATCTTCTATGCCCAGCGTGAGATTTTCCTCGATGGTGAGCTGGTCGACTACGTTGAGTTCCTGAAATAAGGTGCTGATCCCTTTTTGCTTTGCATCCCGTGTGCTGTGCGGGCTATACTCTTCACCGTTCAGAAGAATCTGGCCACTCGTGCGCGTATAGGCTCCGGTCAGGATCTTGATCAGCGTGGATTTCCCTGCGCCGTTCTCGCCGACAAGGCAATGGATGGTGTTTCGTTTAATGTTGAAGCTGACATTATCGACGGCCCGCACACCCGGAAAATCCTTAACCAGATCCTTGATCTCCAGCACATTCTCTGTCGGTTCCATGTATTAGCTCCTTGAATTTGACGGGAGGAAAGCTTGGGCCCTCCTCCCGTCAACTCAAATGTATCTACTACGAACTAAACTACTTAACGCTGGTGCCGAACTCGGTATTCAGCCAGGTAACGGCATCCGCGCGAACCATGGTCCAGTAGGAGATGTTGTAGGCTTTGTAGAAGAACGTCTGCTCGGGATGCGAGGTGGCCGGTACTTTGCCATTGGCCACATCCATGATCAGATCAATTCGGCCATCAGCTGTCTCGATTGGCGGCAGGCCCATCGAGAGCTTCAGCGAGCTGGTCGGATCATAGATTTGCTTCATCTGCACTTCGTCAAAGTCGACGCCGGCAACAATCTCGGTCAACGGTACGCCGTTGTCCATCTTGCCACGACCCGCCTGCGTCAGTGCCACCATTGAGGCAATCGCCTGATCACCGGCTTCGGCATAAATCAGGTTGACTTCGGGGTGCTGGGTTACCAGGTCCGTCGTCACTTGCTTGGCCTGATCGGCGCCCGCGCTTACATCCAGGCAGCCCAGGTCCGTCGCCGTGGAATCTACCGACAGGACACCCTGCACCCACGGATCGGTGCGGCCTGACTTGACTTCAGTGTGATTCGGCCAGCCCAATTCCACCATCACGATCGGCTTGTCGGGATGAGCAGCTTTCCACTGAGTTGGCCATCTCAACGCCCATCGCAAACGAGACACCTTTCTCATCACTGCGGGCGGTCGGAATGCCTGTGTCAGCAATCGGGCTGAAGAACGTGGTCATGATGATGTCCTTCGCTAGAGCCGCCTCTACGCCTGGCTTCGCCGCTTCCTGGTCCCAGATGTGCAGCGTGGCCGCGTCCATGCCTTGCGCTACAACCTGGTCAATGTTCGCCGTCATCGTCGCCGAATCGGCCTTGCCGTCAAACACGTATACTTCGGCGCCATATTTTTCCATGGCATATTTCTTGGCCTCGGCCGCCTGCGCTTGATGGAATACGTTGCTCAGATCAGATACAAAGAACGCAATCTTCTTCACGGTCTTGGCGGGCGCTTGAGCGGCCGGAGCTTGTACGTTAGTACCGAACTCGGTATTCAGCCATGTGGCGGCATCCGCACCGGGCATCGTCCAGTAGGAGATGTTGTAGGCTTTGTAGAAGAATGTCTGCTCGGGATGCGAGGTAGCCGGCGTTTTGCCATTGGCCACATCCATGATCAGATCAATTCGGCCATCAGCTGTCTCGATTGGCGGCAGGCCCATCGAGAGCTTCAGCGAGCTGGTCGGATCATAGATTTGCTTCATCTGCACTTCGTCAAAGTCGACGCCGGCAACAATCTCGGTCAACGGTACGCCGTTGTCCATCTTGCCACGACCCGCCTGCGTCAGTGCCACCATTGAGGCAATCGCCTGATCACCGGCTTCGGCATAAATCAGGTTGACTTCGGGGTGCTGGGTTACCAGGTCCGTCGTCACTTGCTTGGCCTGATCGGCGCCCGCACTTACATCCAGGCAGCCCAGGTCCGTCGCCGAGGGATCTACCGACAGGACACCCTGCACCCACGGATCGGTGCGGCCTGACTTGACTTCAGTGTGATTCGGCCAGCCCAACTCCACCATCACGATCGGCTTGTCGGGATGAGCAGCTTTCCACTGAGTGGCCATCTCAACGCCCATCGCAAACGAGACACCTTTCTCATCACTGCGGGCGGTCGGAATGCCTGTGTCAGCCACCGGGCTGAAGAACGTGGTCATGATGATGTCCTTCGCTAGAGCCGCCTCTACGCCTGGCTTCGCCGCTTCCTGGTCCCAGATGTGCAGCGTGGCCGCGTCCATGCCTTGCGCTACAACCTGGTCGATGTTCGACGTCATCGTCGCCGAATCCGCTTTGCCGTCAAACACGAATACCTCGGCGCCATATTTTTCCATGGCATATTTCTTCGCCTCGGCTGCCTGCGCTTGATGGAATACGTTGCTCAGATCAGATACAAAGAACGCAATCTTCTTCACGGTTTTCGCACCTGGGGCCTGGGTAGCGGGAGCCTGGGTTGCCGGAGCCTGAGTTGCGGGTGCACCGCAGGCGGATAACAGCATACTGGTGAGTACCAGCACGCTCAGAAGAACAAACAGGATCTTTTTCATTTTGAGATTTCTCCTCTATGAATATTTTGAAAATAGGGAAAAACAGGATTCATCGCACCTGCTTACCGATAAGGCCTTTTTATTGAAATCGGTTTCGGCGCGACATAGGTTATCTTCAATCAGGTATATAATCCGTTTCACCTCCATTCACCCGGGGGCGGATGTCTCGTCCAGGTCAGCAAGTTTTGCTACAGACCATGGCACACGAAACCCTCGGGACGCTCAGTTTTAGGCGCTCTCCGTAATGTTAGAAGCCGCTGACGTCTTGCGCCAACCCGTACACCAACATCTCAGATACACATCCGCCTTTTGTAAGCGCGCAGGTCTGGTAAACCATATCAGCAAAGTGTTCAGGCCGTACGGCCAGGTCTTCATCCCACTCAAAACTTTTGACACCGTCTGCCGCCGTCTGGAAACCGGTATTGGATCCGCCAGGTACAAGCAGCGTGACGGCGATTCCATGAGGACGCAGTTCTGTATAGAGACATTTTGTGAAAGCGTTGAGACCTGCCTTGGCAGCGGAGTAAACTGACCACCCCGGCCAGGAGCGACGATCACATGCGCTGGAGACGTTGATTATTTTGCCAGAACCCTGTTTCTTGAATTGCGGGGTGAAGGTCCGGCAACTCATTATGGCGCTGGTCAGGTTCAGATCGATGATGCGGCGGTTGATTTCGTCGTCCATTTCCTCAATGGGTGCCACTTTAAGCGCGCCGCCCGCATAGTTAATGAGGAAATCCACCTTGCCGAAGTTGTCGAGGGCTTCTTTTAGCGCCCGTTCAAAAGTCTCAGGTTTGGTTACATCACTTGCCAGAGCGACAACCTTCGAACCGGATTCTTTACAGACCTTGGCAGTTGCATCGAGAGCCTGCTGTTTCAAGTCAATCAAGATCATGTTCACCTGATCAAGTTTGGCAAACAATTCCGCCGTAGCCTTCCCAAACCCGGAGCCAACCCCCGTGATAACCGCAACTTTTCCTTTCAGAGACTCAGCCATAAGTTAATGCCTCCTTATTTTGTTTCTTAAATTGTTTATTTTCGTAAATTAGCCAACAACTTACTCAGTTCTTCATCCTCGATGGTATAACAATGCTCTGGTCCAGGGAATATGCCCTGTTCCACTTCAGAGCGGAACTGCGTCAGGGCCGTCACGATGATCTCAGTCAAATCCAGGTACACTTTGAGAAAACGCGGCGACATCTCTTTGAACATACCCAGCATGTCCTGCGTTACCAGCGCCTGACCGTCACACTCTTGCCCGGCTCCAATCCCAATGGTGGGAATATCCAGGCTACGAGTGATGATAGACCCCAACCGGTCAGGGATGCACTCCAGGATCAACCCAAAGGCGCCTGCATCCGCCAAAGCTACAGCGTCAGCCACAACTACTTCTGCGCTGGCTGCCGTCCGGCCTTGGATTTGGATGGTTCCTGTGCGCACGATTTTTTGCTTGGTGACTCCCAGGTGTCCCAATACAGGCACACCGGCATGCACCAAGGCTTTCACTTTGGGTGCATCGATGGCGGCCCCTTCCAGATGCACTCCATCGGCGTGCCCTTCTTTCATCAGCCGGACTCCGGTTATGACAGCCTGCTCCGCGGTCTCGTAAGAGCCAAAAGGCAACGTGGTGAGCACCATGGCGCTTCCTGCCCCGTGCACTACGGCTTGCGTGTGATAGACCATCTCTTCAACGCTTACCGAAACCGCTTCAGACCGGCCGAGCCCGACCGTACCCACGGCATCACTGACCAGCACCACATCCACACCGGCAGCATTGATGAATTCCGCCATCGGAGAATCGTAAGCCGTCAGCAAGGTAATTTTCTGGCCTTTACGTTTCTTATTCTTGAGGGATGTTGCCGTTACCTTTGGCCGTATGCTCACGTATGCCTCACCCTTTTACCCAATTTATTATTTATTTATAATGCAGCCGGCAGTAAATTTTCGAGGTCGAGGTGTGGGCTGGGCAGAATCCGCACCGACACTACTTCGCCCAACCGGCGTGCGGCAATTGAACCCGCTTCGATGGCCGTCCGCACTGCGCCAACATCCCCACGCACCATAACCGTCATATAACCGTGGCCAATGGCACGTAGATTCAGTAGTGTGATATTGGACGCCTTGATCATGGCATCCGCCGCCTCAATGCACGCCACCAATCCGCGCGTCTCGATCATTCCCAGCGCCCGCATCCCGGGATCCAGGGAATCTTCCGAATTCTTGAAGAACATTTTGGTTCTCATTTGTTTTTGGCATGGTTATCTAATCCTTCCTATAGGAAATGGCTCCCTCGAAACGCAGGGAGTCGAGAATACCAACAATCGCTGCGTCAACAGGCGATGAATTCTGGCCGGTGACCGCACGTGCCGAACTGCCCTGGCTCACAACAACGAGTTCGCCTTCTCCCGCGCCGACCAGGTCGACTGCCAAAAAGGGCTCGCCACGAGCGATCCCGCTGGGATCTGCAGATTGAACGAGCAGCAGTTTGGTTGTTTTTAACGTTTCGTGTTTAAGGGAGGCAACTGCCAACCCGACAACTTTAGCGACAATCATGTTCTCTCCTTGCGCGTACCAGACGATCAGCTTCCAGAGTTCTTTCCGGCGGATTTCCTGACAAGTTCAACCAGTTGATCGACCACCCCACCCGAACTCGGGGGGATCTTTGGCTGTTCCTGCCGGGCTGTAACGATCGGCAATGCGCCGTGCTGGCAGCCCGTCGGTTTGGCGCCTAGTTTGGGCGCGGCCTCGCGCGCCGATGGAGCAGACGCAACTGGTGAAGCTACCCTGGCTGGCGCTGAAGGGGGGGATGGAGGGGTCACTCTGGTTGGCGCTGAAGAGGAAGATGGAGGGTTGACTTTGACTGGCGCAGGTTGAGAGCCTTCCACAATGGTAATACCCAATTGACGGGCCATATCGCGCGCCAAATTCATCAAGACAGTGTTCTCGTCCACAACCAGTTCTTTTTTTCCCTGCGCAGCCAGGTTTTCGATATCTTCCATGCAAATGTATTTCAATGGACACCTCCAGCGGGGGCTTATTTGCCCTGGCCGCCTAAACTGCGTATCGCCTGGATGGCACCATCGCGTCCTACCTTGACCTCGGACTCGTTGCCTGAAATGTACAAGCGCCCAAAACGGCCAGTGGACTGATAGTGGACAAGTGTAATGTGGGCGGCTTTCTCGGCTTCATTGGCGGCCAGCATAACGTAGGAGGCCGGCGCAACTTCGATCACGCACAAGGTCTGGCCGCGCAGCAACAACCCGCCGCGGCTGGACTGGTTCACCAATTGGGCTTCATAGGCATCCACGTTCGTGATCATTTTTACCGAAGCGATTTCAGGCTTTGCACGGTCATGTTCGGATAGGTTGAAGCGGGCCAGCGCCGCGTTCCCGGCCACGCGCACAGCTTCCTGGAATGGCGCGTGGATTTCGAGGGCGCCGAATTCCCGCTCCACACTCAAGGTTCCCGGGCGAACGTCACTCGTCTTGAGAGCTACATCCAGGAATTCGTAGACTTCACTAGCAGGCGCCAGTTCGACGAACACCTCAGCCATGCCTTCCACAGGTACGTCTCCCCTGAGGAGCATCCCGGTGAGCGCCGCATATTGGGGTTGCATTGAGTCGATCAGTATATAAGTTCTTAAGTCCATTGTTCCTCGCCTTTTGGGTGACTAGCGTTCGACAGGCAAGTTAGCCAGCGCCCGAACGATTTTAGTCGGGCCCTGGTTAAGCAGCTTTTCAACCACCGGATGAGGCCGGGCGATGACATGCGCTGCCACCAGTTCCCCGGCGCGTTTCGCTGCTGCGACTCCGGCATCCACCGATGCCTGTACGGCACCGACTTCGCCGCGTACCATAATGGTGATGAGGCCGCCGCCAATCTCTTCCTGGCAAATCAGGCGTACATGCGCCACTTTGGTCATGGCATCGGCCGCCTCGATAGAGGCCACCAGCCCTTTTGTTTCGACCATTCCCAATGCTGTAACTTGCAAACGTGATGTAGCCATAGATGACCTTACCTCCTAAGCGATTCCAAACACTTGATTCGCGGCCTTAATGCCCGCGTTGGTATCAACTGGATGCCCTAATTTTCGTAAGGCAGTTCCGGTGGCGTTCAATAAGTCAATCACTCGGTTGCGCGAAAGATCGCCCAACTGCGTCGGGTCGAGGAAAAACGCGTTCTCAGAGACCTCACCAAAAGCCCCGTTCGCACTTACACTCTGTCCCAGGCTTCGTACTATGTCTGCAGAGCGCAAACTGGCTGGGCACTGAATATTTGTTTGGGAGTCCAAGCAAAAACGTTGAGAAGAATCGCAGCCAGGACATTCGCGCCCATCTACAACTAGCGTCAAGCCCATCTCACTCACTCCCCACCGAATTGCCTTGACCGAGAGATCGGCTATAGATGAAACCGCCGAAGCAGCGGAAGAAGATGTTTTACGAGTACTGGGGGAGGCTCCTGACCACAGTTCAGCCAGAGCCAGGCGCATTTCATGAGCGGCAGCGCGAGGGTTGGCTGCTTCACGAATGCCGCGCCCACAGATCAAAACGGACACTGGCAGATCGGCAAAAAACGGCAGGAGTTCCATGGTCATTCCACCGGTCACCGTAACTTTGTAACCCATCTCGATCAATTTGCGGATAATGTCCTTATCGTCTTCCGTCCATTCGCGGCCGGCGGATTGGGAATCCCACTCGCGGTGATAAACGATGCGTTCGATGCCAATTCGGCGCCATTCGGTCGCGCGCGCAATGATGTCCCGAACACCGGTGAGTTCCATCAACATTTCCTTACCCATCTTGCGGGCGACCTCGAGTGCCTGCTCGACAGTAGCCATTGCGGCGCCACCAATTACGGTCATCATGTCGGCACCAGCCTCAAATGCCATCGTCGCTTCGAGACCGCCGACATCCGGGGTCTTAAAATCAGCCAGGATGATTTTGTCAGGACAAATTTCTCGCATGGCCCGGATTGCATCAAGCCCGGCTGCTTTGCAGAGTGGCGTACCGATTTCAATAATATCTACTTCCGGGGCGACCAGGACCGCCATTGCCAGCGCTTTCGGCAAAGAAACGTAATCCATCGCAATTTGGAGCAAGGGCGTAGCATTCATAATTTATTTTGACCTCGATATTGACCCTGGAAGAGCCTAATTAAGATTTGGAAAATTCTATTCCGAAGATTAATATTTTATGATAGAGATGAAATATAATTCAGGAGCTATATAAATGTGAAATTTTTTTCGTCTAGTGAATATAATATCATAATCGATTAACATAGTCAATAATTTTTCACAAGTGAGGATGAATGTCATGATAATTTTAAGCATTGGATCCCAAGCAATTTCCTGTCTACCATGGTGCCTTACTGAGGTGTCGGGTGAAGATGGACGTGTTTCCAGTTGTCTAACACGGAGACGCTCAAAGAGCCGGATTTGTGAATATTTGAATAATACCGATATGGTGCTTCACCCGTTCCCATTATTTTTATTGTCACCAGTTAACGGAATCTACTGCTAAAAAACATAGAAACCTGGGGGATTCCAATAAAGTTATCAAAGGCGGTTTTTGTTATAAGGGCAAAGGCTCTCATTGGTGGAGGATGTTCACCCGTTGCAGGTGCAGGCGAGTCACTTTGCGAAATATCCTTCCGGGTTGCGCACGTACCATTTGTGGAAACAGGTACCGCCCCTTCCAGCTAGCGTTTATAATCACCGTGACATATGAAAACGTTGGATTACGCGACTCCCTTCGTGTATTTCTTCAAGGAAGAAGGCTGGGTGAGGAAATTCGTTATCGCCAGCCTGCTGACCTATACACTAGTTGGAGCGGAACCGATCCTTGGGTGGATGATCGAGATCGTACGCAAGGTCGGCGAGGGACAAACCAAAGGAGTAACAGAGTTATTTGATTGGAAGAGGTATTGGAGAATGGGCGGGAAGTTCGCCGGCGTGAACGCACTCTGGCTGGTGCCGGTGCTGCTGGCGACCATCCTGGGGTACATGCCAATGCTGTTGGTCCACTCAATGGACGCAATAACTCTGCTGGCAGTTTTCGGGTTCACCCTGGGCTGTGGGGGAGTTTTCCTGCTGGCGTATTCCCTCATATACATGTTATTCTTCCCAGCCATGCAGGTGAGGCTGGTGCGGAGCGACTCGATCAGGATGGCAGCTAATCCGGTACGCCTGTGGAAGACGGTCCGGGCGCATTTAAGTGAGTACCTGTTGGTTTTACTGATCGTGGGGGTAGCGTTATTTAATTTGCTGCTAGTGCTAGCAATGCTGACTGCCTTCCTGCTGCTACCGCCGCTGCTGGTGTACATCGGGCTGGTGGGGGCCCATTTCGCCGGGCAACTGATGCAACTAGAGGATCTCTGATTTTTGATATTGGATTTGATAACGAGAAAAGTGAGAATTAAATGTACTTTTTTTGGCAATAAGAAAAAACGAATATTGAAGAAACACGTCGCGGAACGAAGAGGAACAAACCAGGAAAGGTGAGAAGGTAAGGTTTTCCCTGGATGAGGATTGAAATGGAAAAGGATTCGCAGCATATACCGATATTAGAATATTAGTTCTTTTTTGTCAAGTTAGGATTTTGTTGGGGTCAGAGAATATTTTAGGCGCTGTAAAATTCCACACACAGAGGAGATTTCACGAGGCTGTTATCAAATCCGCCGCCGAGGACGGCGGCGAAAGCAATTGGGTTTGAGCGAGGACGGCGGCGGAAGCAATTGGGTTTGAGCGAGGAAGGCGGCAGAAGCAATTGGGTTCGAACGAGGACAGCGACTTTTACATTTGGGGTCGAGCGAGGACGGCGGCGGAAGCAATTGGGTTCGAACGAGGACAGCGACTTTTACATTTGGGGTCGAGCGAGGACGGCGGCGGAAGCAATTGGGTTCGAACGAGGACGGCGGCAGAAGCGGCTTTGTTCTAATTTGTCAAGCAAGATGGATGGTAGTGGAGAAAGTAATGGATGATGTAGCTAAAGAATTTGTTCGAACTCAGCTTCGAGCCGCAGAGGTATTTCGCTTGACATCCCACTCCACCCAAACCGGGTCAGTGTTTTCGGGGATGACGGTATACGCCAGGCCGATCGGGATGGCGCGCACTTTGCAGATGGCGGTAGCGAGGGAAATCCCGTGGGAAACGATAACCACGGAGGCGTTCGGATGCCGGCGGGCGACATCGTCAAGGACGGCATAAACACGAGCGGCTACCTCCGCGACGGTCTCCCCTCCGGGAGGACGAAGACTGGCGGGATCCAAGCTGCGCTGGCGCCACAATTCCGCATATCGTTCGCGGATGTGCTCAACCAATTGACCTTCCCATTGACCCTGATTTATCTCGCGCAGACGCTGGTCAAGGGTCACGGGCAGGCCCAAGGCACCCCCAATGATGGCAGCAGTTTCGCGCGTACGTTCCAGGTCGCTGGCATAGATGGCGGCGAACGAAAATCCGCCCAGTTTTTTAGCCAGCAGGCGCGCCTGGATGCGACCATTCTCGTTAAGGGGAGTATCGCTCTGACCCTGATAACGGCCCTCCAGGTTCCAATCAGTCTGACCATGCCGCACCAGGCAGAGTTTTGTCATCGTTTTTGGCGCTCCAGATAGGCGGGAATCCGGATCATGGGAGGGCGTTCCAATTCGGCAATTTCCTCCACGTCCAGGAAATAGCCACCATTGGCACGGCGGATCAACTTCATCGACTTATTAACATCCTCGATGATGGAGCGTTCGTAACGGGATTCGAGTTTACGCAGGACGGTCTGGATGATGGCGAAGGACATTTTGCTCAGCGCCTCCAGTTCCTGGTTGTGATGGACCCTTTCGAGCAAATCCACCTGCGCAATGGAGCGCAACCCATAATTCTCAAAAATATCGATCAGGAGGCCCGTTTCAACCCCGTAACCGGAAAAGAAGACGGCTTTTTCGAGCAACTCACGCCGCCCGGCATACTCACCCGAAAGCGGCTGGACAACACCAGAAAGCTCAGGGTAAAAAAGGTTTAATAGGGGACGGGCGGTCAACTCGGTAACCCGACCACCCCCGCCGGCCTGCACTTTGCCATCTATGCGCAATGGCCGGCGATAAAAGCCCTTAGTGAATTGAATATTGCGGTCGAGAAGGAGCGGCCCAATAATGCCGTAAACGAAGCGCGGATGAATATTGACAATATCCGTATCGATCCAGGCGATAATATCGCCTTTGGTGACCAGCAAACTCTTCCAAAGCGCCTCACCTTTTCCGGGGCGCGCACCCATTTCGGGTAGGATGTTCTGGTGAATCTGGACGGGGATACCCAGCTCAGCAGCTATTTCACAGGTTCGGTCGGTTGAGTCGGAATCGATCAGGATAATCTCATCCAACAGGGGAACTTCATCCATGAGCGCCGTTTTAATGGTGGTAATAACCTTACCAACGGTTTTTTCCTCATTCAAGGCTGGAAGGGCAAGGCTGATGGTGACCCCTTGCTTTTCCTTCATGTCCATCAACTGCTTCAGGTTCGAGAACTCATCGGCGTGATATGTATTTTCTGCAAACCACTTGTCCACCAGTATGGAGATGGCCTGCACGCCGGCACGCTCATCGAAAATAGCCTCAGTGATGGGACGGCGGGTCTTCATAACCATGACCGTGGCGGGAGACTCCAGGAAGAGTTTTTCGGCGACCGGGCCAATCAATGAACCACCCATACTGGTATTGGCGGTCGCTCCCAGAATGACCACATCATAACGCTGCGACTCTTCGAAGATGGTCCGGGCAATATCTTCGGTCACAATCGAACGAAGATTGGCTTCGGGGATGTGGTTCAGGATGTGCTTCAGACCCTTGAAGGGTGCCTCATCGGCTGCGCCAATGAGGGAGAGATGAAGAACATCCATCTGTTCAGGATGCAGCCCCAGACCAACCTGGAAGGCCAATTCAGCATGCGGACCGCCACGCACGGCGACCAAGGCATTTTCCAACCTGACCGGCTTGCCGCCGCGTACAATGGCAAGGTTACAGAGGGAACTGGATAGGACTTCCGCAGCAGACAACCCGCAAGCCAATTGACCTTCATGCCATTCAAGGATGAGCAAGTCAGGGTTTTCGCGTGTAATAACCGACTGGAGATCACCCCACGGATTTTCCGAGACGATCACCGTGGATTTGTAACGGACGGATGGGCCACTAAGGGAAAGTAGACGTTTTCGGACCTGGCGGGCAGCCTGCGCGCCGGCACTGATGGAGGCATCTTGTGCGATCGGCACAACACCCACCAGGACGACCTGCTCGGCGATGGTACTCGCGATTGCAAGGGCAGTCTGCCCAACCGAGCCGGTCCCGATAAAAACCAGGGCGGATTTTATCTTCCGTAAAGGAGTCTTCATTTTCCAATCTCCAGTATCAGCGGGGCGATATATGTGGCATATATCGAATCCCAGGTGTACGTATGCTTGACGCGCCGGGCCCAGCGGGAGGTGGTTTCAGCCTGGAGTCGATCGTGTATCTGAATAGCAATCAAATGAGGATCAGCAGCGGGATCGAAATAGGAACCATCCGGACCGCAGAGTTCGCGCAGGACAGGGATATCGGAACAAAATACAGGTAAGGAATTGAATCCGGCTTCGATGAGAGGAATGCCAAAACCCTCTTCGTTGCTCGGGAATAACAGAGCATCAGACAGGCGATATAAATCGGCGATAACAGCGTCCGGTATGAGTTCATCGGTCACATCCGCCAGGAAATGGGCCACCCCCTGCAAGCTCAGCCTATCACGCAATTCGAGCAACTTGTGCCGGTAGGCGCCATTGGCCGGATTATGCGGCCCTTCCGGTCCGGTGACCAGCAACATAGCTTTTGGAAAGCTCTGCCGCAATTCTGCCAGCACCTGAAGCGCCTGTTGGATGTTTTTACGCGGTGTAATTCGGACGGGCAAAAGAAGGAGCGGATCGGCGTCGAGCAGATGCAACTGATCCATTAATTGAATGCTCTGCGGTTCGAGCTTGTAAAAAGCGCTGACATCCACACCGTTTGGAATGACTCGGATGGAGGCAGGCGGGAGACCGAGTAGTTTGGCAAGTTCCTGGCGGCGTATTTCCGAGACAACGATATGGGTGGCGCTGCCCCAATCCGTGCGCAGCAGATCCCAAGGGTAGCCGGGGTGCAGATCACGGCGGTAGCGCGGCGTAGTCCAGGCCAGATCATGATGCCAAAGCACCAGGCGTGGAAAGCCCGGCCACGCGGAAGCAACCTGCAAGGCGGCGGTGAGGGCGAGGTTTTTATGCAACGACGCAACATTATGAGCGATCAGAATATCAAAACCCGCAAGATTGTTCTGCAGCTCCTGCCCGATCTGGTCGCGCAGGCTTTCGAATGACGGGGGAACCCGGCCTTGATCCAGTTCGCGCTTGACCCGCATCACTTCGGGATTGCGAGAGTCCAGGCGGGGCAGGATGTTCACCGGGATGCGTGAATCGAAGCTCTTGCCTCGTCCGGCGAAGATGGTGACCGAATGACCGGCCTTTGTCATCAAACGGGCATGCTGCGCCAGCACGCTCTCGACGCCACCGACGATCGGTGGGGATGAGTAATGTAAAAGCGCTATCTTCACAGTAATTCTCCGAAGCAATCAGCCAATAAATGCTGCAAGCGGCGCTCCAGGACGGAGTAGGAGAAATAGCGACTCGCCAAGGCGTAATTCTTTTCAGCGTACTCAGCTGCTACTTCTGGATGCTGGAGCAAATAGCGGGCGTGTTCCAGGGTGGCGTCGCTGATATAGCCATCAAACTCAACCACTTTAAAGCCTTTAGGCCTGATATCCGCCTCGTAGATGGAATAATTATTCACCACCAGCGAGCGTTTGTAATAGACGGCTTCAAGGAAGGCATTGCCAAAACCTTCCAAGGAGGAAGGGTAGGTAACCAGGTCGGCCTGCGGATAGACGTCGGCGAGCGTGTAGATCTTCCGGCCCTCCGGTGTGCGGCCACGGGCGTCCCCAACAATGGCCGATTCGAAATTGACCGTTACTTTCAGCAACGCAGCAAACTCGCGCACACGCTTTTCATAGTCGGTGCCCTCATCGCCAGCCGCATGAGAGATGACCAGTTCCGCCGGCAAGCCGAGCCGGCGAGTCAACTCGATGGCATGCTCGATGCCCTTGCGCTGGATGATGCGGGTGGGCTGCAAGATAAGATATTGGCCGGGCGCCAGCCCAAGATCGGCGCGAGCCGATCGGGCGTATTCATCCAAAGGCGCTGGTGGGGTATCGAAATCCATCACGTTAGGGACAATGACCGCACCTGCACCGATACGGGAGGCCAGCTCCCTAGCCTGGACCGAATTGATGACCACATGCCGGATGGAAGGCAGGTTGGGCGGGAAAGCGGCAGCCAGATAGTCCTGGACGGAGTTGTTCATAGAAACGCTGGCGTTCCCAATAAAAATCGTGATGGTGCGCGATTACCGGGTAACCCGTCTCGGCAATGAACTCGGTTAACGCCAGACCGAGCGGCAGGTTAATTGGGATGGTCAAGGCATTCTCGACGATGAGCGCTTCGAGGTTGAACCGACGGGCATATTTATACAGGTGTTCCTTGAAATAATCCTTTAACTCCTGGATTTTCTTTGTAATCAGCGCAGGCCGGACATACACCGAGAAAAAGTCCTGGTACAGGGCTTCGACCTCCGGATGGGCTTTGCGACCCTTGTGCATCTGGCCCCAGGACCCGGTATATACAACCTGGTTGATGGCATCGATGTCAGGGTGGCGATAAAAGGCTTCGGGGACAACGTAACACTGCCCTTCCGGACGGTCACACAGACCGGAGAAATAAAAACAGGCATGCCCCATGCGTTCCAGAATGGTAGCCCATTTAGCAGTCTCGAGGGAAACCCCATCTGTTCCGGCGAAACGCGTAGAGACGAATCCGATGCGGCGTGCGTGGTTCAAATTTATCTCCTTGTCACGAACGACCCCTTCGATGAGTATGGTACAGTGAAAACCCAGGTACAACCTTTTTTATACCACATCGGGAAGAAAGAAACGTCCCGAAGGTTTGATTTGATCATCACAGAGACTAGCAGGAATCCTTAGGGACGATTGGGGGCGATGCAGAAATAAGTTGCGCGCACCCGGTATGATTGTCCAGATGCGCGCAGATCGTCAGAAAGACTGGAAATGGTTTCAGCCGATCCGGACTGAAAAATCCGTCCCTTCCCAGGTGGAAGAAGCAGACCAATGGAAGGTGAAAACCAAAACAGAATTGGGCGGCACCTTATCAACAGGCAGGTCAACATAATAGACCCCAAGATCGGTTTCCCTGGTTTCGACGTCGTTTACCGTCTGCCAATTATCCTTGCTCCAATGCACCGTCGCCATCGCCAAAAGTTCGATGCGCAGAATTTTACCAGCCGGGATGGATATGCATTTGTTATTGTAACGCCAACTGATACGGGTGGATTCCGTATGGGCCTTGATATAACGTTCAATGGTATGAGAGGGCATATCGAAGACGCTCCCATCTCGCAACGAACGCAGCAGTTTCACGTATTCCGCGTGGGCCCAAACAAGCGGCATGGCCGAACCAGAGGGCTTACCGAAGAAAAGTTCATTATCCGGGATATCCCCGGCATCCCAAATCTGTTCAGGCAGCAGGTCGCCTGGACCGGCACTGGCCTCCAGGACATGCAGCAGGTGGTTGGCCTCCTCCAGGTGCCCGGCAGCCAATTCGTAATGGGCGCGTTCCCCGGCCAGCAGGGGCCAAACACGCCCCACTCCAGTGCCATCAAAGGGGCCACCGTCGACATGCTCGCCATACCCATCATCATTATATCGGTGCCATCCATGACCATAAGGCAATTCGGTTTTAAGCAGGGCGTCAATTACCTTGATCGTATTGAGCACACGCACGTCGTCAGGAGCACGCAGTCCAAAACGCACCAGGGCAAGGGCATCCGGGCTGATGATGTGGCTGGCCTGTTCAATATTTTCACCGGGTGGGCGATTCTTAATGGGCACGAAACCCTGAGAGGGGGATGACGTATCACCGATATCCGGCGATGAAATGCGCACGTAATAGCCATCCACGCCATATTTGACGGCCAAATCGGTGCCGGTGGCGTAGATCCAGCGCTCGATGCTGGAATTCCACATATCGGCGGTCTCGCGCAGGAAGCTTGCGGTGCGAGTTTCCTTATTAAAGTCAGCGATATCGGCTGCAGCGAGAAGCGCGGATATTTCAGCCGCCAGCGTGAATGGCGAATAGCCAGGATCCTCCTCCCAGCGGTCCTGGGAGGTGACGGGGCCGTTCTTGACCAGGAAACTGGCTGCCTTCTTGACCATTGGCCAAAGGCGTTGGATATCACCCGTTTTCAAGGCCTTCTCCCGATTGGCCAGGTCGACCAGCAAGATCGGGAAGGCGGTTTCATCCATCTGAACGCCACCCCAATAGGGACTACCATCCAGCCACATGTTCTGCGGCCAATGGCCATCAGCTTCCTGGGTGACCTGCAAGTAATACAGGACCCGACGGGCATCGGTGTGTGCACCGGCAGCCAACAGACCTCCGGCAGATTCGACCAGGTCACGCGGCCAGGCCAGGTGGTAACCACCCAAATCATCATCGCCCTTGGAAAAGCCCCAAGGGATGGACAGGCTGGCGATCAAGGCGCCTGGGAAACGCTTCGACTCGTGAGTGCGCATGACCGCCGCACTGGAAAGGTACAGCGCGCGCGTCGAAGAGGCTTTGCTGGTGGAATCTATGGGCAGTAAGGTTTCCAACCAGTTCTGCCATTCGTGGACGTAAAGGGTACGAGCGCTCTCGTAGCCATCCAGAAGACTGGCCAGGGCACGCTGACCAGCTTCGGAGGTGTTGGCACCAAAGCCGAGGGCAAGCAGGAAATGCCCACCGGACTGACCAATATCAATCTCACCGGTCAGGGCCACGTTGCCGTTCTCGGCTCGGGCATAAAGACGGGTGAGCTGGTAATGTTGGTTCAAATCCTGCCAGCCATCCGATTCGCCGACAAAACCAACGGAACGCTTCAGCCAACCCGTGGAGCAAGCCAGAGCCAGGGCAAACCCATCCCGTTCGGCAAAAAGCATCGGTACGCCTTTATAATCGTCAACACAGGCGAAGTTATTGGCGCCCTTGTTGCCAAGGTGGGGCGCCAGTTCCACGTAAACATGGTAATCCTGCAAATTCCCCTGCAGTGCTTCGAAGTGGGTCTCCTGGAGCACCACGTCTCTCCGGGGATCGGCCAGGACTTCTTTTGTAACCCGGTATCGCTCATCCACACAAGTGTTGGTCAACCGGAAGGCAGGTACGCCCGGGACCAGGGACTCAATCTTCTGGCGGGTCTGGCGTTTTTCTTCTGAAAAATAATCATTTCCCGAACTTACCAGCAAGCCCATGTCGCGGATACAGGCAAGATCTTCGCGCGGGTAATAAATTTCATCAAAAATACCATGACTGATCGTAAACCACACACGGCTAGTCTGGTTGAGGGCGGTACCTACCCCGGTCTTGGCGCTAGATGTCCACCGAGCGGGAATGCCCGGCCAACCAGGGGCGGATGAATCTGATAACATAAATCACCTCCAAAGAACAATCAGTTCGTATTCCACTCAATGACCGCCTTGATTTCATCGGCAGTGTGGCTGTGTAGGGCGGAATTAAATTCGGTATACGGATAACGATTCGTAATAAGCTGGTTGACGTGATCGCCCCAGAGCAAACGCGCGTGGGCGAGATCGTCGACCGCCATTTGATAATGGTCGCGGGCCGCATTGACGCTGCCCAGCATGACTTGATTCTGCAAGACCAACCCACGGATCAACTCGGCGCCAGGAACCGTGACCGGGCGTTCGCCGCCCGGTATGCCGGTGAGAACATAAACTCCGTTGTAAGCCAACGCATCCAGCAAGTTGAACTCGAGAGAGGCCACGCCGGTAGCTTCGAAGATCAAGTCGATCCGGCCAAAATTGTCATCCACCTTATCGGCTGGGACCTGGCGGCCATCGATATATTCCCCACCGATATGTTCCAGCCATTTCGGGCGGGCAGAATCGGCATCGACCACATCCAAGCCATATACGGAAGCCCCCCGCAGGCGCAGGATCATTGCGGCCAACAAGCCGATCGGACCCAGGCCGGCCACCAGGCACGGTCTGCCATACAACCAGTTCAAGGATGCAGGCGCATCCGGCAAGCGTGCCGCCTGCAACCGAAGGGATTCATCGATAGCCTTTTCTGCGACCGAGAGCGGTTCGCATAAAACGCCGACGGGTTCCAACTCGGTCGGGACACGCACAATATACTGTTCAGTATCGACCACAAATTCGGTCTGGTACCCATCCAGTCCCCAGATGCCACGCTCGGCGTACTCCCCAGTCTGGCACATATCCGAGCGGTTCATCTGGCAGGGCAGACATTTGCCACACCCCCGCCTTACGGTGAAGACGGCATAATCCCCAACAGACACGCGCGTGACGGATTTGCCAATTGCGACCACGCGGCCGAACATCTCGTGCCCAATGACCAGTTCCTTTTGACCGGTGGGTGGTTTGGAACGCCCGCCGGCGGCCTCTTCACGGTCGGTGCCGCAGATGCCGACGCGCATTATCTTTAATTTGACCTGATCGTCAGCCGTAATGGCAGGTTCATTCCTTTCCACCAGATGAAGGGTGGAGGTACTGGTAATGTTAGCAATCGCTTTCATGAGAACTTACTCCTTATTTCGAGGTAACAGTAAGAAAGAATATTCAGGCTTTGGAACGTGGATCAACCGGCTTTCCACGGAAATGATAAGGGTGTGATTTTTATTCACGTTTGTTTCCGATTGAGGAAGGATGCCAGGATAAGGCCGAGCAAAACACTCAGGATGGCGAAGACAACAATGGAGGTATATCCCCAGACACCAGCAGCCCAGCCTCCGATGAGCGCACCAAGGATGCCGGCCACAGAGGTCATGGCATTGAAAATGCCCAGACCCTGACCTTCCCCAGATGGTGAAAGACGGGCAGCCAGATCCGTTCCGCTGACACTCATCAAGGACCAGGCCCAAACCACAAACGCAAAGGCAATCAAGGCCAACAAACCCAACGCGCCACTGGAAGGCAGGAGGGCCAGCCAGAGCAGGACGGCAAAGGCAAACAAGCGCAATCCGAGGGATACCGCCAGGATGCGCACGGGACCATCGTGTTTCGACCAGTCGCCGGCCGGCGTATACAGCGTAAGACCAAGGGCGGCGATGATGGCAAATGCCACAGAGGCGGTCTCGGGAGTGACGCCATAGAGCTTCTGCATCAAGAGGGGATACTGGGAGAAAAGCGCAGCGGGTCCGGCAAAGGCCAACAACCAGGCCACCAGGAAGAGGCCGTAGGGGGAGCGGAGGGTTTTTAGGAGGTCCTGCATCCCGGACCAGTGCGGGCTGTGAAACAGGTGCTGGGGCGAACTGATGACCGATTCGGCGTGGCGAGCGGGTTGCAGGAGCACGGGATTAACCCCTGGCTGGGCGGGAGGTGTGTGAGTGGTGAACCAGGCCAGGACAGCAGCCAGTAAACTCACGCCGGCGGCAACCCAAAGGCCGAGGCGAAGGTCGCCACGGGTCAGGAGACCAGCCAGCAATAAGCCGGTAACCTGGCCAAGGCCATAAAAGGTCTGCAACCAGCCGATACGTTGATCCCATTCCTGCTTGGGATGCGCCTCGACCACGAACAGGTTGGCAACCGTGGCGGCGGAGGCTATTCCAAGGCCTTGCAGAATGGCCAGCAAAATCCACAGGAAGGGCTGGGAGGTAAGAATAAACGCAACCAGGGACAGGCAGGCGAGCAACATACCGCCGGCCAACAAGGCGCGGTGCAGCCGGCGGCGATCGGCCAGCCCGCCCCAGAGTGGTGAGGTCAGGCCACCCAAACTGAGAGAGGCAACGACCACGCCAACCAGCCCAATATTTCCAGATTTACTCACGATCAGGGGGATAAGAATGGGAACCAAGCCAGCCACGACCAGGCCCATGAAAGCATAAACCAGGTACCAGAGCTCAATCCATGCGTACCAATGCCGCTTTACCGGCTGCATCATCTCTCCCATCTAGAACCATCAAATACCGATAAATAAAAGAACGAATTACTACCACTAAGGATACCCGAAAAACCTTAACGCGAAATGAGCAGGATGGGCATAATGGGAACAGCAGCAAGAAAAAAAGCCGCCAGGAACGCGCCTGATCTTACTTAAAAATCCGTGTGGTCGCAAACCGCCCAAAAGGGGGAGGAAAAGGGCAAGGGATAAAAAGAGGCGTAAATGGGGTTATCGATATATGGATGATGACCAGGTGTCAGGTCTTGCTTGCAGTAATGAACTTTGCGCCATTAATCAAACTCAACGGGTTTCATTTGCCGAATGATTTTAACTTTTCAGCGATGGCCCTGAAGGCGGCAGACATTTCGGCGTCTTTCTCGGATTCGACAAATGGGGCAGTTTTTCCAGACGAAAGGGCGTAGGCTTGAATGTCCTGGGCCAGACCCGGTATCGAAAACCCTTCGATCTTTTGCAGCAGGTATTTATTACGAATTGCCGCAGCGGTTGCCTCGCCGACCAGAATGCGGTTGGGAAGGGCTTCTTCCTGCATGCGCAAGGTCAGCTTGACGAGGTCTCCTAAAACGTTGAATTCGGCGCGATCACGCGAGCCGACATAGCCGACGATCGCTTGACCGGAATTGATGGCGGTGGCGGCCTCGCACAGGCTGTCCGGATAAAACGGGACGATATTTTTCAGGAGTTCATTGATCTCTTGTGCGGTCGCAGCCGCTCGTTCCTCCTGGCTAAGCATTTCCCGACCGTCCAGGAAAACTACCAGGAGGCCGTCGCCAAGATAGCGGGTCAAGCCGGAATGTTTAAAGGCAGCCTGCGCACCAAATTGATAAAATGTATTTAGGTAAGTTGTGAATTTCTGTTCGCCAATCTCTTCGGCAATGGCAGTCGAACCGGCGATCCCGGAATAAAGAACGGTAACTTTCTTCTGGACCAGGCTGGGTAGTTCACCGGTTCTAAAAAAATCCTTCAAGATCTCCTCAGTTTCGATCGGCGAGATAAAGCGCATCAATAGCTGCTTGACCTGGCTTTCCTTGCGAATCTTATCGAGCAATTCGATGCGCTGGAGAGCCAGGGCGGTCTGGTGGCCAATCCCTACGGCAAGCTGGACTTCACGTTTATCAAATGCGACAGATTCCGGACGATCCCTTCTCAAAAACATTAATGCATAGGGTTTTCCGCCAGCGATCACCGGAATGCAGGCGGATAAATTCTCCACTTCGATGGACGAATTCCGGATGGTACGCGCCTTCAAATCGTGCGTATCTTCCGTATCGATTTGCTTAAAATCTGCGGCCGGGATGATTTCGCAGATATCCACACCCATGCTTTGCCTGGTCACGTCGCTGACCAGTCGGATGACCGATTCGAGGTCCACGACCGTATTGAGCTGCTCAGTGATCTCGTTGAGATGGATGGGGTTTTCATCCACCGCCTCCAAAACGACCGAACGGGTCAGCAGGCTGGTACCGGAGATATCATTCTGGCCGGTGCCTTTGTCGGCAATCCTGGCTACATGCATTTCGGTTTGACCGATGCGGATCACGTCCCCGTCATGCAGGCGATAAAATCCACTGATCTTCTGTCGATTGATGTATGTGCCGTTCGAGCTTTTCATATCCGTAATACTCAAGGACTCGGTCATGGAATCGAAATAAATCTCGGCGTGCCGGCGGGAGGCGGCCGAATCATTGATGACAATGTCGCAGGTGAGCAACCGCCCGATCGTCATTTTCCCAGAAGATAATTTGATCTGCAATGGTTTACTTTTCGGGCTGGTGATCGTAAGCGTCCACATTTTTCCCATCCTCAATCCCAATTCATCCATCGGTACAGGCAGTCACAAGATGAACCTCACTAATAGTATAGGACAAATAATGTAAAACTACAATTACGAGACCGTTTCAACCATAAAAGGAGGGAATGGACTCGGAGTGCCTGATTGGTCAGGATTCAATATTGGTAAATTCAAAGGCTCACACAGAGAAAGAATGTGTGAGCCGGGGAATATTTGTGAGCGTGAAGGGGCTCGAACCCTTAACCAACGGCTTAAAAGGCCGCTGCTCTACCATTGAGCTACACGCCCGGCGCGGGACATTCTATCATGCCGCTCCCATCACGTCAATTGACTTAGCTGACCAATCCACAGGGATTAGAAGAGGCATGGCACATCTGCGCATCTGTCTGGACAAGCATTTCCAAGATTAGTAGCAAATTTTAATGTAATCCAAACGATTTCGTTGTATGATGATTGTGATAGACCACAACGGTCTAGAAAGGAGGTCCTGATCGAAGAAACTGCAGGAACTTCAAGAAGAGGAAAGACCGGGTAGCTTGAGAAGGGCCGAAGACATGCATTTTTGTCCGGCCAGACGTACCCCACGACGGAACGTGGTGCTACAAGCTCTTTCCTCCGCAATATAAGCAGCACAATCTGGCGGATGGGTAACCCCCATCCGCCTTTATTTAAGCAAGGGATCAGGGTTGGGATTCGAGCCGCTCGAGCAGGGCGGGAAGCTGTCCAATGTGCTCCAATTGGTGAAAGCGCGGCGTGCCGGGGGCAGGAGCATGCGCAGCTTCGTGCTGCCAGGTCAATTGATAGGGGATGTATACGGCAGTGGCACCAAGTTCAAGGACTGGCAGGATGTCGGAACGGAGCGAATTGCCCACCATCAGGACTGCCTGCGGTTCGAGAGCATGGTTCCTGAACAGGGCAGCATAACTCTGCGAGGTTTTATCACTGACCACCTCGATGTCATGGAAGATCTCGACCAGACCGGAGCGGGCAACCTTGCTCTCCTGATCGTACAGGTCGCCCTTGGTGATCAGCATGAGGCGATAGCGAGCGGCCAGCTGGGTGACGGTTTCCTGGACATGTTCGAGCAGTTCGACGGGCGCATCCAGCAGGGATTTGGCCAGGTCGAGGATCTCCCGAACATCCCCACCGGTAATGCGGCCTCCAGTTATTTCCAGGGCGGTTTCGATCATCGAGAGGGTAAAGGATTTGATGCCATACCCAAAAACATGGATATTGCGACCCTCGGTCTGGTAAAGCCGGTCGGCCAGGTCGGGGCGAGAGATAGCATACGGTTCAAGCAAGATCGCCAGGCTGGTCTGGGCCTGCTCGTAGAGGCGCTCGGTGTGCCAGAGGGTATCATCGGCATCGAAGGCAATCACATCGAAATGAGCCATGTAGATTCCCTTTCTCGGGATGGGTATCTCATAAACTAAATTAATTTAACACGACGGACACTACGGGGCACAAAGGAAAAACTATTTCTAAGGAATAACCGGGTGTTTTACTTATTGGCGCCAATTACTTATTCTCAGACCATTTCCGGACCCAGTCAGGGTCGAGGCGGATCAGCCGGTTCTTCTTGAGGTTGTTCAGCATGATGCGGCGAATGAGCGGGTCGGGGCAAGCCAGCCAATTTTCCATCAGACGCCTGCCCTGGTCCGGAGAAGCGGCGACCACCACGCTCCAGCAATAGCTTAACCCCTGCTGCAAGGTCTTATATTCGGAAGAGCGGGCCTGGCCCGAATTTACCATGCTGGCAGTGATGGTATCCAGGATCTGCAGGGCAGCCAGGGCGTGGGCTTTATCGTGCAGCAAGGCCGGTTCAGCCAGAGCGGCCGCAGCGGCGCGCTTCTCCAGCCAATTTCCCGAGCTCCAAACCTGCATGGCTGCCAGGAGGGCAGACATATCCCGCACACCCAGGCGCTGGAGCGCCATGGCGACCGCTTCACGCAAGCGCCAGCGCGGATCGGAAGCAAAGGGGCGGATGCGGGCGAGCAGGTCAGTCTGCCCTTCGGCAAGCAGACGGCCCAACCCGACAACGCCGCAAAAAGCCAGGAATTCGTGCGGGTCGTTGGTGGGAGCCAGATCGGGTGTATAGGTAAGAAAATGCTCAAAGAGCGACCTGGTCACCCATATCGGCGACCACTTGAGCCAGTTCGATGTTGCCGCGCGGACCGGGAAGGCCGGATTCCTGCAGGAGGTAAGGTTCCCATTCGGGCAGGGTGGCAAGGATTTGACGGTAGGTATCGGATTTGTTCATGGAAAAAGCAAGGGATCAGGAATCAGTAATAAGTGGAAATTGGAAATTGTAGGAGTGATTGTACCGCCAAAAATGGACGAAGGGAATCGAGCTGCTCAAAATGGTTCTCTTGAACGAGATATCGATATAATTAATGCAGAATGCCGCTTCAGCAGAATTATTTTCACAGCATGCAGGATATCAGTTTATATTCCGCTTGTAAATTCTCCTGAAAGGAATGCACATGAAACTGGCTGGCTTGATCATATTTGGGGTCGTGCTATCCGTCACAGCGTGCGCTTCGGGGTCGGGCGACCCTCCGAGCAGTGAGGATGAATCCGGTCAGGAAGACCGGGAACCGAGCGCCGGGCAGGTGCGCATGGACGAACAGGGGGTCGAGCAGGTTTGGGTTCCGGCGGGTACCTTCAAGATGGGGACGGATGCCGCGACCATCGAGGTTTTGAAAGCCATGCAGCCGGCGCCGCCCGGTTTTGTGCTGCGGGAGTTCCCAAGCGAAGAACCACTTCACCAGGTCACTTTGAGCAAAGGCTACTGGATCGACAAGACCGAAGTGACCAACCGGTCCTTCCAGGCTTTCGTGGAGGCGGGCGGGTATACCAACCAAGCATACTGGTCTGAGGCTGGATGGGCCTGGCTTAAAGCCCAATCCCTGGACCAGCTGCCGCGGGTCTGCCAGGGGAACCTGCCGGATAACCCGGTGGCATGCGTGACCTGGTACGAGGCGGAAGCATACGCGGCCTGGCGGGGCGGGCGCCTGCCGAGCGAGGCAGAGTGGGAATTCGCAGCGCGCGGGCCGCAATCGCTGACCTACCCATGGGGGACCGAATTCGACCTTGAAAGATGCAACCTGCTGAACAGCCGGGAACTCAAACCGGTCGGGATTTACCCAAGCGGAGCGAGCTGGGTAGGCGCGCTGGATATGGCCGGCAATGTGATGGAATGGGTGCAGGATTGGCTGGGACCCCAACCTACCGAAGCGGTGACCGACCCGAAAGGACCGACCTCCGGGAAGGTTAAGGTGGAGAAAGGCGGCTGGTGGGGCGCCAACATGTTCGTGGCACGCGCGGCTTACCGTCACTTCGAAGACCCGCCGGAATACCAGGACCATCACATCGGGTTCCGAATCGTCACATCGGAATAGCGGATAGTCCAGAAATGTAATCGGAGGAGGGTTTCCCCCCCGCCTATATTTATTTATGAAACCTAGCCCATAATCACTTCGAGCAGGTTTTGCTCGCCCAGCCGGTCGGCAGGCAGTAAGCTGTCCGGCAGTGGCACCCCGTTCAAGGACATGCTGCGAACGCCGCGACAGACGCCGTCGGGGTTTTTGACCTCGATCTGAACGGTCCTGCCGCGGAAACGGCGTGAAGCCTTGAAACCGGGCCATTCGTGCGGAATGCACGGATCGATACGCAGGCCGTCCATTTCGGGACGGAGGCCCAGAGATGTATTGGGTGGCACTGAAATAGGCCCAGGCGGCCGCGCCTGTCAGCCAGGAGGTGCGGGTGTTGCCGGGGCGGGGCGAGTAGGTGGAATAAGTGGTCTGGCCCTGAACATAGGGTTCGATCTGGCGCAGCTCGGCGCGCTCATTATAGGCAGCCGGCATGGAAGCCCGGTAGACCTGGTAAGCCGAATCACCATTCCCCCGCAGGCAGTCGGCCATGACACCCCAGCCCTGGGTGTGGTTGAAGATGCCAGCGTTCTCCTTGATGCCCGGATTGAAAACCACCGCCCGCATGACATCCACCTTGGTCTTGACGAAAGGCGGAGCGCAAAGCATCTGCCCATAGGGTGTGTCCAGCCGCTCGTGGACGGTCTGCATGCAACGGGCGGCCTGTTCTTCCGAGGCTGCCCCGCTGATGACCGCCCAAAGCTGTGTGTTCAGGTAAACCTGGCCTTCTTCATATTCATGCGTGCCGTATACCGTGCCATCCTGCGTGATGGCCCAGATAAACCAGTCGCCGTCCCAGGCGCAGGATTGGATGCTGGCATCCAGCTTTTTGCGTTGGGCCAGCGCCCAGGCGGCTTCTTCTGACCGGCCCAGGCGCCCGGAGATGTCGGCGTAAACCGTCAGACCCATGCGCACCTGGAAGGCCACGAACAGGCTTTCCCCAAAATAACCCAGCCGCAAACAATCATTCCAGTCGGCAGCCAGGCCGCAAGGCAAACCATGCGCCCCGGTGCGTTCCAGGTTGAATTCAAGGGCTCGCCGGAGATGGCCCAGGACGGTGGCCTGGCCCTGGTCCGCGTAAGGCAGGACCTTGTCGTAGAACGCGAGGTCGCCGGTCTCGTTCACGTAGGCCGGGACTGCATTGAAAAACCACAGGCAGTCGTCGGAGCGGTACTCCTCTGGGGGCGGTGCCTTCTCGTGACCGGGGTTATGCGTAAAGGGCTGAACGATCGGGATGGCGCCGCCGGTGGCGACCTGGCCGGTCAACAGCAGCTCCAGGCGCCGGCGCGCCTCGTCCGGGATGGCAGCCGTCACGCCCAACAGGTCCTGGACCAGAGTCACGGAAGCCCAGCCCATCGCGCTCGCCGTTATAGACCAGGCTGGCAGCGCGCGACCAGGCGAAGGTGACCAGACAGTTGTAGAGACCCCAGACGTTGATGGTGTGGTTCAGGTCTGCATCGGGCGTTTCCACCACCAGGCTGCCGAGACGGGCATGCCAGGCGTCTTTCAGTTTTTGAAGTTCCTGACCGGCACGCTCGAGCGAACCGAACGTCTCGACTGTGCGTTTGCCGATCGTGCGGGCTTCACCGATGCCGAGCATGATCAGGAGTTCACGGCTCTCACCGGGCTGGAGCGTCAGATCGGCTTGCAGGCTGCCGCAGGAATTATCTCCATAGACATTGCTGTTGGTGCACTGCCCATTTTCGACCACCAGGGGATTATGGTAGGCCCGGTAGCGACCAATGAAGGCCTCCCGACTGGTGTCATAACCGACCAGCGGAGCGCCGGTCAAAGCCATCCAGCATTTGAAGGGCGTGTCGCTGAGATTGACGGCTGCGTCGTTGGATGGAAGGTTATCCTGGATGGCAATTCGCAGCAGACCATCTGCCAATTCTCCGCGCACGATGAAAAGGGAGTACTGCAGATTGACCTGGTCCTGAGTGGTGACCCACTGGTTAGTAAACTCACAAAAAGTAAACGCCGAGAGCTGGCGGGGCCGGTCGGATTCGTTGGTGACCTTCAAGCGCCAGTATTCAAACTTCTGGTCGAGCGGGACAAAGTAGGTGGTCTCAGTGGAGATACCGGCATAGCGTGACTGGATGACCGTGTAAGCAGTGCCGTGCCGGCAGGTGGTCTGGTATTGATCGAGAGGTTTCCCGACCGGCTGCCAGGAGGCCGACCAGTAGTCCCCGCTCTGCCGGTCGCGCAAATAAATGTAGCGACCGGGCTGGTCCATGGGAACCCGGTTGAAAAGCAGACGGAGGAAGCGGCCACGCGCCCCAGACTGGTAAAAGCCATACCCTCCGGCGTTGTTGGTGATGATGGCGCCGTACTCGGTGGAGCCGAGGTAGTTGCTCCAGGATTGGGGGGTATCCGGGCGGGTGATAACGTATTCTTTGGCGGCATCATCGAAATATCCGTAATTCATATGCAGGTCCTCTTTGGGTAAGATAATGAGATCGGTTTCCCGACAGGTTAATCTTCCGGGAAAGCCCGGGTGTAATTTAAAAGAATGCGGTCCCAGATGACGTTCAGGGACTCATCGGTGGTCTGGCGTTCCGGGTTGGCAGCGAACCAGGCCAGAGAGCGGCGCAAACCTTCAGCCCAAGGCACCTTGCAAGCGAATTCCGGCACCAACTGCTTGATCTTAGTGTTGTCGAAGACCGAGCTGTTAACCTTGTCACCAATCAGGCTTCCGAGGGCGTGCGGGTAATAGGCGGCGATCAAATCTGATGGAACGTGGACGACGTCGAGAGGCAAATCCAGGGCACGCCCGACCTCGCTAAAAATCTGGTTCCAGGTGAGCACCTCATCCGAGGTGATGTGATAAGCCTGACCGATAGCCTGGGGATTGCCGAGCAGGCCCAGGAAGCCGACGGCAAAATCGGCATTCCAGGTCAGCACCCAGAGCGAGGTGCCGTCGCCCGGGACGATGATCTTCTGATGACGTTTCATCCGGTCGACGAGCGTATAGGGATGCCGCCAACTACCACCGGCGAGGGGTATCTGGGAGGGACCATAAGTCAGGGAAGGCCGGACGATGGTGACCGGGAAGGCTTCTTCCCGGAAAGCGCGCATCAGGCGTTGCTCGCAGGCAATCTTGTCGCGGGAATACTGCCAGAAGGGATTCTCGAGGGGAGTCTGCTCGGTGATGAGGTAATGGGCAGGCGGCTTTTGATAAGCGCTGGCGGAGCTAATGAAAACAAACTGAGCAGTGCGGCCGCGGAAAAGACGCAGATCGCGTTCGATGTCCTGGGGAGTGTAAGCAATCCAGTCCACAACCGAGTCGAATTGGTAGCCTTCCAACAGCCGGGCAAGTTGTTGCTCGTCTGCGTGTACGTCGCCAACCAGCAAGTGGGCGCCGTTCGGTAAAGGGAAATTAGCAGACTGGCTGCGGTTGAGGAGATAGAGTTCGAAGCCGCGTTCCAGGGCCAGATCCGAACAGGCCGAACTGATCACACCTGTGCCGCCGATAAATAATATTTTCATAACAAGCCTCCTGCAAAATTCCAGGACCACTGAGATTGCCGGACAATTCAAAGACCGGGTGTCCGGAGTCGCTTATTTACGAGCCAGGATGACGAACAGATCCGGTTGGGACGGGTCGGATTCTCCGGTCAAAGACGGATAATACTGGACCTGCTGAAAACCGCAACCCTGCAGCAGAGCAAGGTAGCCATCGGGCGAATATGCCTGCATACTGGAGGCATAACGGGTCACCTGACCGGTCTGCGCATCCACGACGAAGTAGCGCTGCGTGGCAACCGAGCGATCCTTGTCCCAGAAATTCTCCTGCAAGCAAAGATGCGGTCGCTCAGAAAACAGGCCGGTCGGCGCGGAATACCAGGAGGCGGGCTGCGATCCGATGCGCCGGACGGCTGCGAAAGTATGCACTTCCAGCAACAGGCTGCCCCCTGGAGACAAAGCCGCAGACGCCTTTTTGAGGAGCCCTTCCAGGTCCGGGCGGGTAAAGACGTTGACCTCGCCAAAGATGAACATCACCAGCGAATAGTCTGACCCGAATTCCGCTGCACGGACGTCCTGGAGAAGATAGTCACAAGACAAGCCAGACTTTTGCGCCTGCTCACGGGCATATTCGATCGAAGCCGGGGAGAAATCGATACCGGTGCAGGTATGGCCCAGCCCAGCCAACCAGCTGGTATACAACCCCGGTCCGCAACCCAGGTCGAGCACCCGGGAGGGGCGGTCGGAAAGGACGAAGTGCTGGATCCAATCGACATGTTTGCCGAGCGTAGTCGCCCGGCGACTGGCCCAATCATGCTCCTGCGAGAGATGCTCGCGCAGCATGCGGCGGCTGAACGGCGGGTCATTCCAGGGGATTTTTTCTCCCTCGGCCCAGGGCTGAGGGATGGCGCTGCGGTGAACAAGATCCAATAAATCCGGCATGCTCCCTTTCCCACTTTCACAGACATCTGCTAAAACGGCAGGTGAGGTGAAATATCGCCTCACCTGCCGGACAACCCTGCGTTCCACCTGGCCGGTGGCTTACTAGATTGCCAGGCTGACCTGCTTGGGATTGACCAGGACAATCGGCAAGTGGATGGGCTGCATCTGAGGCATAGATGGGCTGCTCACATCCACGTCGTAAAGCGACATCCAGGAGGAATGAGCCAGCTCGATGCTGGTGCTGAGATCAGCATTGGACGAGATGCGGATAAAGCCCTTGAACAGGAATGCGCCAGGCAACCCCGTGACAGGCACCATTACGCGGTTGGTTTCACCTTCGTCATAGTCCATGGGTTCGGTCACAGGGGGGTTGAGGTGAAAAGCAATGACCGTGTGAACCGGGACGTAGATTTCCTTGTATTCGAGGACTTTCACGGTGCCGCCGAAAAAGATGACAGTCGGTTTAAACAGATGAATATAATCCGGAACCCCCTGGGTGCGGAGCCAGGTACTGACTCGGACAGCTTGTTTGGTTACCACTTCGCCACGAACAAGGGTATTTTGGGTATAAACCATCACCAGCGTGCTTTTATCTCCGGAATCCGGGGTAGTCATATTCCTCCTAATCCAAGTATCAGGAAACGATCAACTTGATTATACGACATCAGGCAGGTTGATTTCTAATAACCTGGATTTCCTCATGATTAACAAATCCGATAAGTAAATCATCGAAATTGCTATTACGATAATATTGCTCAAGCCGCCATCCACGGCGGCGAGGACGCCGCCGAGAGCATAAAGAAAAGTATAGGGTCTGTCGAGCGACCATTTAGCCCGGGTAAATCAGCCGGTCTTCCCAGCGGGGCCGGAAGGGATAAGATTATCTAGTCGCCTTCCCCGGCGGCGAGGACGCCGCCGAGAGCATAAAGAGAAGTATAGGGTCTGTCGAGCGACCATTTAGCCCGGGTAAATCAGCCGGTATTCCCAGCGGGGCCGGAAGGGATAAGATTATCTAGTCGCTTTCCCCGGCGGCGAGGACGCCGCCGGAGCATAAAGAAAAGTATAGGGTCTGTCGAGCGACCATTTAGCCCGGATAAATCAGCCGGTATTCCCAGCGGGGCCGGAAGGGATAAGATTCTCTAGTCGCCTTCCCCGGCGGCGAGGACGCCGCCGAGAGCATAAAGAAAAGTATAGAGTCTGTCGAGCGACCATTTAGCCCGGAGAAATCAGCCGGTCTTCCCAGCGGGGCCGGAAGGGATAATATTTTTCTGGATGCCATCCCCGGCGGCGAGGACGCCGCCGGAAGCATAAAGAAAAGTATAGGGTCTTTTCGAGCGACCATTTAGCCCGGGTAAATCAGCCGGTCTTCCCAGCGGGGCCGGAAGGGATATATTTTTCTGGATGCCACTCTCGGCGGCGAGGACGCCGCCGAGAGCATGGAAAAAAGTATAGGTTCTTTCGACCGACCAATTAGCCCGGAGTCAGATCCACCGGACTTCCCATCGGGAGCACGGAAGTGGATAAGACTTATCATAGTCGCCTTCCCCGGCGGCGAGGACGCCGCCGGGAGCGGGGGCGGAAGCGAGGGACTTTTTCATCCTCTCCAGGGCATCCACCAGGGTGGGGCGCGGGCATCCAAAATTCAGCCGGACAAAGCCTTCCCCGCCGGTGCCGAACTCGCAGCCGTCATTCAAACCAACCCGGGCTTGCTTCAGGAAGAATTCCTGCCAGGTGGCGTTATTTTCGCCGGGCAGGGTTAATTGCCCGCAATCGAGCCAACCCAGGTAGGTGGCATCCGGGAGGGTCGTCCGCATCCCAGGAAACTCGGACCGGACGAAATCGACCAGGAAATCACGGTTGGCGGTCAGGTAGAGGCGCAGATCAGCCAGCCATTCATCGCACTCGCCGGAAAAAGCGGCCTGGGCAGCGATCTGCCCGAGGCTGTTGACGTGCATGGACATACCTTCGATGGTTTGCTTGAAACGCTCGAACAGGTCCGGGTTAGGGATAATGGCAAAGCTGCAACCCAGTCCGGGGATGTTGAAAGTCTTGCTGGGGGCGACTAACGTGATCGTGTGGGCGGCAATCTCAGGATCCAGTGCGGCGATCGGGAAGTGCTTTGCGTCGCCCAGCAGGAGCTCGCTGTGGATCTCATCCGAGCAAATGTAAGCGTCATGGCGCAGGCAGATCTCGGCCATGCGGGACAATTCTTCCCTGGTATAGACTGCGCCGGTCGGGTTGTGGGGATTGCACAGGAGGAACATCCCGGTGCGGGTGCCTCCGGAGCTCAAGGCAGCCTCAAACTCGTCGAAATCGACCTGATAGCGCAGGGTGAGACCATCGTTTTGCGCGGAGAGAGGCGCTTCTTGAAGTACCAGACCAATGTGCTTGTGCACCTTGAGGAAGGGCGGGTAGACCGGGGGCTGGATCAAGACCCCCTGACCAGGCGAGCAGAAGGTACTGGCTGCCACCGTGAACCCGGCCACCACACCGGGTGTGGCGATAATCGAGTCGGGTGAAACCTGCCAACCGTAGAGGGACTGCATGCGAGCGGCGACGGTCTCATACAACTGCCGGTTGGGGGCCTCATAGCCAAAGACGCCGTGGGAGACAGCGCGCTGGAGGGCCTGCCGGACCGGCTCGGGAGCGGTGAAATCCATGTCTGCAACCCACAACGGCAGAACGTCCGGCGGGTATTTGTGCCATTTAATGGAATTGGAGCCCAGGCGATCGATGATGATATCAAAATTCTGTGGCAAAGCGTGCCTCCATATACCGGATGCAATCCTTGATTACTTCTTAACAAAGCCCCTGCAATCAGGCGGGAACACATTTCAGGTGGTCGCGATCCTGCCCGACGACCTTCCACGATCCAGCAGCGGTGAGCTGAGCCAATGTGCGGCTACGAGGTTGGTGCCCATCATCGATAATCAAGAGGCCTTCCGGTTTGGTGATGCGACGAAGTTCGGTCAGAAAGGCGGGACAGTCCGGGATGGCGAAGAAAACATCGATGGCAGTAACCAGATCTGCAAAATGGTCGGGCAAGCCAGATGTATAGCCGTGGGCCAGGACCGGTTCGATATTGGACAGCCCAAGCCGGGCGGATTTCCTGCGGACGAGGTCGATGGCGAGCGGGTGGATATCCACGGCATAGACCTTTCCAGCCGGACCGACGAGGCGAGCGTAGCAGATGCTGTAGCGCCCGGGACCACAGGCGTAATCCACGACGATCATACCAGGCCGGAGACCAAAACCGGCAGCACGCTTTTCAACGTGCGGGAAAAGGGTATCCTCCACAACCATGATAGCGACCATAAGCCGATAGGCTAAGTTTGACATGGTCATAGGCACTCCACCCAATACGACATCTAAAAAGAAGGAGAATTCGTGGAAATATTCATGCCATGCATAGACCAGGCAGGTGCCTTTATTCAGGCGCTTCGCGAACGATGTAGAGAGGACGGCCTTTGACCTCGTCGTAAATCCGTCCGAGATACTCGCCAAGGACCCCCAATGAGATCAACTGCACGCCGCCCAGGAAAAGCACGGCGATCAGGGTAGTAGCCTGGCCGAGGAAAGCTCCGTGACCGCTCAGGCGCATGATGATGACAACCGGGATGGCGATTATCGAAAGACCGGCTGAAGCAAAGCCAAAATAGGTGGCAAGCTGGAGCGGAAAATATGAGAAACCCGTGATGGCATTGAGGGCCAGCTTGAGCATCTTGCTGAAGGGATACTTGGTGGTACCGGAGAAACGTTCGGCGCGCTTATACGGCACGCCGATCTGGCGGAAACCCACCCAGGCCGACATGCCACGCGGGAAGCGGTATTTCTCATGCATGGTTTTAAGCACATCCACCACCTTGCGGTCCATCAGGCGGAAGTCGCCGGTATCGACCGGAATCTTCACGTCGGTAATGCGATGAACCAGACGGTAGAACATAGAGGCGGTGACCTTCTTGAACCAGGTTTCGCCTTCGCGCTCGGAGCGGACGGCATAGACGACCTCATAGCCTTCGCGCCATTTGGCGATCAAATCGGGGATGACCTCGGGCGGGTCTTGCAGGTCGGCATCCATGATGACGACGGCATCGCCACGGGCGTAATCCCAACCGGCGGTAATGGCGACCTGGTGGCCGAAGTTGCGGGCAAAGATGACCGGACGAACGTGTTTATCCTGCTTCGCAAGGGCGCGGATGGCATCGGTCGAACCATCCGAAGAGCCGTCATCCACCAGGACAAATTCCCAGGATGCACCGGTTCCAGACATGACCGCGCTGACGCGCCGGTAAAGTTCCGGGACATTCTCCAGTTCGTTGAAAATCGGGGCGACTATCGAAAATGTGACCGACATATTATTCCCTCTTCCTTCTGGAAATGCGCGATTTTATGGCAGAGATCTTCTCAGGCCCGGTTGGGACCACTTCCTGGGAGACGAATGGCTCGATGGAGGGGAAGGGCGGCATACCGAGAACCCGGCGGCGCAGATAGTCGACGATGACCGCCAGGGAAGCCAGGACAGGCACAATGATCAAGGCTCCGAGAATGCCCCAGAGGACCGTGGCGAGCAGGATCGAGATCAAGACCAGGGCCTCATGCATCTCGACGCTGCGCCCCATGATAAGCGGGCGGACCCAGAAATTCTTAATGGAAATGAGGACCAGGTAGACCCCCAGGGTGATCAGACCGACCACCAGGTGGGAGGCAGGCATCCAGGCCCAGTTGGAACCTTCGAGCAGCCCAACTCCGACCGCCAGCATGGCGGCCAGGAAGGGACCGACATCCGGAATGAGGGTCAGGAAGCCGGCGATGACACCCAGGACGATGGCACCCGGAAGACCAAGGACAGACCAGGCGATGCTGAAGACCACGCCAACGATCAACATGAGCACGATCTGGCCGCGCAAATAATTCATCCAGATCTTGCGCAGACGCCGGTACAACTCGCGGATCTCGGGCGTATATTTCTGCGGGAAGGAGTTGATAAACCCATCGCGGAGGAAAGGCCACTTGGCCAGGATGTAATAAACCGCCACCACGACCACGATCAACCAGACGGCGGTGACGGAAGTCTTGCCGATCAGTAAGAGAGCCTGGTTGGGAAGCGTAGTGGTAAAGGAATCGCGGAACTGGGTGAGCTGAGCGGCAAGTTGTCCGAAATTGAGCGGGACACCGGAGAGGAACGGCGAACCCTGCAAACCCTGAAGCCAGCTGGCCACCTGGTCAAAAAACTTAAGGATGTCGGTAATGACCTGCTTGAATTCGTCGAAAAACAGGGAGGTGAAGGAAGCGGGTGCACCGATGAACAACAGGACCGTAAGCGCGTAAACCAAATTGACCGCACCAGAATGGGATAGACGGGTGCGCTTCTTGAGGAAATCGACGACGGGATAGATGAGGTAGGCGGTAAAGGCAGCAATAATGAGTGGTTCGAGGACCCGGCGTATAGACCAGAGCAGGACTGCAAACAGGATGAAGGCCAGCATGAAGACCAGGTAACGCAGAGGCACGTTCCAGGGGTTGTCCGATTCGCGGAAGGGAGGCGCCGAAGGGGAAGCCGGAGCAGGAAGGGGCGCGCCTTCTTCAGAGCGCACGCCCAGCCCAGCACCCCCATCAGCCTCTTCAGCTTCTTCAGCTTGCGAGTTTCCGGGTTTCCGGTTTTCAGTATTCATAACAAGCGCTTGAGCGCCTCCAAAGTCGGCTCGATGACGGGAGCCGCCTGGACCGCCTGCATGGCGGCACCGACATCCTTCAAGCCTGAGCCGGTATTGATCACCAGGACGGGGTCATCCGGGGAGATCAATCCCTGAGCCAGCGCCTTGACGAGGCCGGCATAGGCGGTGGCACCGGCGGGTTCGGCGAAGATGCCCTGTGGACCCAGGGCGGCAATGCCTTTCAAGATCTCGTTATCGCTTACCAGGATATAGGTGCCACCGGTCTCACGACAAGCGCGGACGGCGCGAACGCCATCGTGGGGCAAGTCCACCGAGATGCTGTCGGCAAGGGTCTTGGCCGAGATGGGAATGATCTTCTCGGTCCCGGCGTGGAAGGCGTTGGCAATGGCGGCGGAGCCTTCGGCCTGGACACCGATAATGCGCGGGAGGCGGTCGATCCAACCAAGCTCGAGCAGGTCCTTAAAGCCCTTGTGGATGCCCGAGATGATGTTGCCATCGCCAACCGAAACAAAAATGGTGAGCGGGGCGTGTTTATCGAGCGGATTTCCGGTCTCGTGCCAGGAGCGGTGTTCCTCGCCCCACCATTCCCAGATCTCCAGGGCAGCGGTCTTTTTACCTTCGGCGGTAAAGGGGTTGTAGCCGGTGTTACGGCAATACCAACCAAACTCCTCGGCGGCCTGGATGGTCAGGTCGAAGGCGTCATCGTACGTGCCGTCAACGAGGATGACCTGGGCGCCATAGACGAGCAACTGGGCCACCTTGGCGGGGGGAGCCGTGCGGGGTGCGAAGATGACGGACTTCTGCCCAATGGCGGCGGACATGCCGGCCAGGGCGGCACCGGCGTTGCCGGTGGAGGCAGTGACGATGGTCTCGGCGCCGATCTCACGGGCGCGCGCCACGACAATGGCGCTGGCACGGTCCTTGAAGGAGGCGGTGGGATTGCGACTTTCATCCTTCAGCCAGAGATACTGCAGGCCCAATTCCCGCCCAAGGCGGTCGAGATGATAGACGGGCGTCCAACCGGCGCAGTGAAGCGGGGTGGCTTCTCCGCCCGGATCCATGACCGGCAGGAGAGGAAGATAGCGCCAGAGGCTCGGATTCGGCGCGCACGGTCAGGTCTTCGGGCTGGAACTTCTGCCGGATGGCGGGGTAATCGAGGACCACGTCCAGGTTGCCACCATCCTTGGGGCAGGTGTAGGTGACCTGACCGGGCAGGTATTCGGTATTGCAGAGGGAACAACGGTAGCCAACAAAAAGTGAATTAGTCATGGGTACATTATAACGTAGGAGAGGTAAGGTTCAGGAATTCAGGGAACAGGACCTAACCCCCAGCCCCTTCCCTAATGGGAAGGGGAGAAAAGAAGGGTATTCGACCTTCAAAAAAACTCGAATGAGGCTCGAATATTCCTGCGCAAACCGCCCAAAATTCTTGGAACAGTAACAAGGCCGAGACCCAAATCCCAAAAATTCCTGAGAAAGCTAATAAAAAACACCAAGACCCAATCAATCGAAACAATTCTAAGATCCATTTGCCATGAATTTTTGGGGCAGGCCCTGCGGAAAAGCACCGCAGGACAGGCCCTGCGGAAAAGCACCGCAGGACAGGCCCTGCGGAAAAGACGCCGCAGGACAGGCCCTGCGGAAAGACGCCGCAGGACAGGCATTTCAAAACAATTCTTCATCCGGTGGGCGGTAATCGGTATTCGTAATTTGGTATTCGTGAACCGTGAAAGTCGTAATTCGTGAGGCGGATGGGAAATTCGAAGCGTGATAAACACGAACCTGGGACGAACAAGGGCTAAAAAAGAGAACAGGAAACAGTGGAGTTTAAGCAGGTGGACCAAAAAGAGGAACAATTCGGTAAAAACGCAATATGTGGGGGCTGACGAGTCAAGAACCGCCAGATGTTCCGGTTTTTGAGGCGAATTGATCCAATTGTTTGGAAAAACAATGGGGGTTTTGGGGAATTCAATTACGGGTGCATTCATCGGATATACGTGGATTGACGGCCGACCGCGTACGGCGAGGCGGAGGCGGATGGTTGGGGAGAGGAGGATCATTGTTAAGCCTGGAAAGAGTCTTAACACAAAGGATTTAAAGGATACTCTAAGGTCACGAAGGAAGGTATCAGGTTTCAGGCTACGCGGCGATGGCGGTGAAGGGAAAATCCGTTTGGTCATTAAATAGACACGGCGAAAGAATTGAACCCTTCCCGTGTCCCAGGAGATTATAGAACATATTTTCTGGTTTGTCAAGGCGAGGGGTGACAAGAATTTGCGGCACTTTTTCGTAAATTTTGTGCAATAATGATTGTGTCAGCGCACCAGTTCTGCAGCTGCCGCTGTCCCCTTCGGGGAGAATCAGCCATTCCGTTGGGCGCTTCGCCAAAAATAAATAAATAAAACCATGAAAAAAATATTGCTCATTACACCTATTCTCATTTTGTTCCTGCTAACAGCTTGCACAGGCAACATATCTTCGACAATACCAACAAGTGATGTTAATGATGTTGCTACGATTGTCGCAGCAACTCTTCTTTCAGCCATTCCAGCCACAGCATCACCAACGACTAATCCCCCGACCGTACTTAGCACACTGCCGGAAAATAATCCATCTGGCTCGACTAATGCGCCTGTTATCTTGCTCTTGACAAGTCAAAAAGGCTCCGTTGGCGATATTTATACCTGGAATATAGCTTCACAATCACTTAAACAGTTGACATCGTGGGGTTATAACTCTGTCCCGCGCGTTTCACCGGATGGCAAGTGGCTGGCTTATCTATCCATGTCCCAAGCGGCAGTGTCCGCTATGACACAAGGGCAAGCCATGAATGTGTACACGTTTGCCAATATCTGGCTGCTAAATCCCTATACAGAAGAAGCTATTCAGATCGCGGATCAACCGCAAAATGCAACTTTTGCGAGCGGCAACCTGATCAGTCGGGGAGCAGCCTGTGTGGTCACCAGAAGGTACTTCTGTTGCCTGGATCGAAAGTGACGTTCATGGCGAACGAGTGGCAATTTACACACTAGCCTCGAAAAATACATTTACATTTCCGCTTTATCTGCCGCCAGGATGCTGTGAAGGCGCATCACCAGCGCTTTACTTTGGACGATCTGGAATCGCAATTACCAATCAAGAAGGAATACCCACAACCTCCAATGAAGTGATTTACGTTTTCAATACTCTAGGCCAGCAATTAGCGAAGATAGCCTCAAGCGGAAATTTCTCCATCCGTGATATGGGATGGATTACTGATGGCAACAACGAATATCTGGGTGGACATGACATGAATGGAGTATTAACAGTGGTTGATTCATCAGGCAACCCTCAACTGGTCGCCCCACAAGGTTACGCAGAAATGTACAACCCGAATGCGCCAGATGGACTATCGGCTTATTCCGTGAAATATCCGAGTCAATGGGCATTAACAAGCCATGGGCAGAAGTTCGCTGAAATTAACGACATCTGGGCTGCATCAGATATAAGCATTGCGCCAGATGGACAAGGCATTGTTTATCAACAGAAGGTGGAAGGTGCAAATGTGCCGGGCGGTAAAGTATTTGCCTATCTCGTTAATGGGCAAACTATACCGATAATTTCTCAATTACGTGTACTTGCTGTGACATGGGGAGCGACAGCCTGGCGAATACATAACTAGCAACCTATGGGTAAAAGAATTTCGCCGCCTACCGACTTCAGCGGAAAGGCGGGCGCGGGTTGCCGCCCGAGGGAATGCGTACCCGAGTTACGTTTCCCCGGCTCAATGGCGACTCCGCCAATTCCCGCTCGCCGCTAAGCCATTTCGTTTGTGGGCAGCCAATTGATCACGATCACCCCTAACGTGAAGGATGGGATGTGTTGGCATCGACCAGATTGAACTACGGGTAGCGAAAGGTTGGTGATGTATCAGGTTCATATTAGCGAAGATATTGGTTTTAAGAATTTTATTAGTTATGCTATTTTAAAATTTGGAGGTAATTATGACTGGAACAACCTGGAAACCTTCTTTGCAACACGGAGAATTGGATTCATAAGAAAGAGAAGAATTGCCGGAAAGTGTTTATGCATTTCCAAAACAGCGCAAGGAACCCCTGACTGATGCTGACCATGTAAGAAATGCCATAGCTCGTTTCGATCAAGTGAAAGGGGTATCTGACAGCGACCGCGATCTGGCATTTGCAAATATCCTAAAAGCAGCCGCACACTTTAATATAACTGTCGGGGAAAATAATTGGCATCAATTAGGCAAGAAGGCACATACAAAAAATACAGCTCATTCTTCATGATTGGCATCTCTTTAGTAAAGGCGTCTCTTCCAGCATTCATCCAAGAAAGTGCCACCCAACCCCGGCTCTCCCGCGAATAGCATTCGTGACAGACGATACGCCGCTCAAAGAGCATTCGGGGCTACTCTTCGACAGGCTCAGGGCATCGCTCGACCACCAGCCGCACGGAACCGGCGTGATTGGTGTCTCAACAAGTTGGACCATTGTGCGTGGAATGCGCTTGTGAAGCAGCCGGAGGCGAGTGGGTCATCGATAAATCGGGGACCAGGTGTGAACTAGATTCGTCCGAAGATGATGCGGTTTCACCAACCGAGAGCGATCAGAACTCCATACCGGCGGGCACCTATATAGGAATGATCACAGACACTGAGATGGTTACCAAAGGATTAACTGCGGTGATATTACCCGTGATTGGGAGTCTTCTGGTTGATCTCTTCAACAATTTCGTCAAGTAATGCTGTTGGGTGGAGGTGAAAACTAATAGATGCATGCAGCCGGTGAATGCGGGTAAGGTGGATGTATAACTCTCCCTTTCCTGACAAAAAGCCGTAAGGTGAGATGATCAGATTATTTTCTGCAAGAAGCCAGGTCAATTATTGGCTTGACACGACTGCACCCCAGAGATAATATAAAAGTATGAACAACATTAATAGCATTAAAAAAGAGTTGCCAGCAGAACAACGTGAAGAACTCCTCAGCACATTGAAAGCCCGTTTCGAGAAAAACCTGCAGCGCCATAAAGGCCTTGAATGGGCTGAAATACAAAAAAAACTGGAAGCGCAACCTGAAAAACTGTGGTCGCTCAGTGAAATGGAAAAAACCGGCGGTGAACCGGATGTTGTCGGTCAGGATAAAAAGACGGGCGAAATCATTTTTTATGATTGTTCAGCGGAAACTCCCAAGGGCCGCAGACAGACTTGCTACGACCGCGAAGGGCAGGTGGAAAGGGAAAAGCAGGGGTTGCATCCGGGAGGTAACGTTATCGATATGGCGGATGCCATGGGCATTGAGCCCTTAACAGAAGAACAATACCGGGAGTTACAGAAGCTTGGACATTTCGATACGAAGACGCAGAGCTGGTTGAAAACACCCGCGGATATCAGAAAGCTCGGCGGGGCGCTCTTTGCTGATTACCGATTCGCACATGTCTTCGTTTATCATAACACTGCGCCGTGTTTCTATAGCGGCAGGGCGTTCCGTGGCTCGCTAAGGGTCTAAATTTTATACAGACCGCGAAACATGACATTCCCTGTCACACACTTCGAAAAATAACATGGTGTGTGTTCTATTACCTTAAAAATCAATTCCAAGAATCGTTTTCCATCCGTCCCTTTTCCGGTAGTGATGCAAGTCTGATCTACGCAAGTGCAAACGTACAGAATTCTGGCTGGGTTTTCCAAAAGATGCCACTCTTCAGCCAGCTAAAGATATGATTATCCCCGGTATCACAACATCCAGTTCATCGGATTTAGTTTTCCAATGGGATGCATTTGATTTGCTTGCCCCTGCTGAGGTATGCTTGGGACCATCTGGTGCGCTCCATTGTTGAATCCAAGTCTTTAAGAACCTATGAATAAGAGACTTATTTTTCTGGCTGGGTTTGCTACTCTGGTACTATCAGCTTGCGGTACTCTGACAACGAAGGGGGAGAAAACGCCTGTCGCTGGCGCAACCGAGATGTTGAACACCATACCGGCGGACCTCTACGAAGGATGGAACACTTTTGATTCCGGCGAGTACACTTTTAAATACCCAGATCAAGGTGGCTGACCAAATCCTTTCCAGCTTTAAATTTTCCCACTAGCCGGTTTTAACAGGTGGAACGCACTTTGGAAGTGCGATCCACCTGAATCCACCTGAATGTTTTCAAGATTCTAACTCATTCAAATAGCTTTTAACATCCTCCGGTATATCACGGGCGCGTAAATCGTCAAATACAAAGGTTCGATAGGCTGCAAGCGAAGAGAAATTGGCCTGCACGAATTCCAGATCGTACAGCTTCCCGGCGCGCTGGCCGATCCAATCCAGATAATTCGAGTAGGGCCAGTCCCCCGGGTCTGCCACCATTCCATCCTTGACCGGGTTGCCATGGATATAACGGCACAGGTGCAGCAGGTGGGAGGTCTCCAGCACCGGCTTGACTTTGTAATTCCCCTCGAACAAGGTGCCTGAATGCTGGTAGCGCTTGTTATAGGCCTTGGAATAACTATTGAAAACATGCTGAGGCAGCAACCCGGCGGCTTTTTCACCATCCTGCCGAATCAGAAAGTGAAAATGATTCGGCATCAGACAGTAGGCGATCATGGTAAGGTGAAATTGGGCTGAATATTTCTTTATCCTGCCAATAACAAACAGGTAGTTGGTTGGTTCTCTGAAGATTGAGACCCGGTGTGCGCCGCGGTTATAGAAATGATAATATTGTCCGGGCAGGTATTCGGGACGTTTATCCATCTTTATACATCTTGGACTTCGCTAGATATATATATATATTATAGGTGAAACGCACTTATAGGTGAAACGCACTTTGGAAGTGCGTTTCACCTATAGGTTATTCGGATTCGAAGGGGATGCCGAGGGAGGCGGGGGGCGAGGCGCGCAGGGCCCGCAGGAGCTTCATGGTCCAGCGGCGGGGACGTTCGGGCATGGCTGCCAACATGCGGGTCACCCATTCGGCATCGCTGATGTTGACCAACAGCAGGGTCAGGATCATCAACGGGAAGGGCGCCACCTGCAAGACCTGGGTGGGGATGGCAGCGACTTTGGACTGCAGCACGAGGCCGAGCCACTGCAGGATGGCAAACAGATAGGAACCGAAGGCGGCGCGCAGGGGGCTCCAACCGCCGAAGATGACGATAGCCAGGCCGATCCAGCCGATACCGTCCAGACCGGACTGTGTGCCCATCCAGCCGGCTTTAACGCTAAGGGAGTAGGCCGGGCCAGCCAACCCGCCGATGGCGCCACCGACGATGGTGTAGATGTAGCGCATGCGGTTGACGTTGGCGCCGCGCACGAAGGCGGCGGCGGGTCGCTCGCCGATGCCGCGCAGCATCAGGCCGGGGCGGGTGTGGGAGATCCACAGCCAGGCCAGGAAGATGCTAAGGAAACTGAGATAGGTGATCAGGTCCTGTTTGAAAAACAAGGTGCCGAGGATGGGGATGTCCTTCAAGAGCGGGATGGCCAGGCTGGGCAAACGCGGCCCGGATTGATTCAGGACCGGCACGCCCAGGAAATAAGCCAGGTCACGGGCGGCCAGCGCAAGCACGAAACCGACGGCCACCTGGGATTGCTTGAGCGTGATGCTGCTGAAGGCAACGATCAAAGCAAGCAGTGCTCCGATCAGCATCCCGGCCAGAAAGCCCAGCAGTACACTGCCGGTGTTATAGGCGACGGTAAACCCGCCCATGGCAGTGAGGAGGACCATTCCATTCAACGACAAATTGATGATGCCGGCCCGCTCGGTGATGGTTTCGCCAATCACCACGAACAAGACCGGCGCAGCGGTTGCCAGGACACCTGCAAGACCAATCAGGAGAATATTCGTAGTCATCGCAGCTCCTAACCCTTTTTCATGAAGCGCTGGCGGACGCCTTCGCCCAGGATCACCAGTAAGACCAGCAGGTCCTGGAGCACGCCTGCAAAGGACGAATCCAGTTTATAGATAATCTGCAATTGGACGCTGCCGATATTCAAGGCAGCGAAGAGGAAGGCAATCGGCGCGGCCCAAATGGCCTGGTAGTTGATCAACATGGCGACCAACAATCCCAGGAAACCGTAGCCATTGGAAATATTCGGAAGCAGACGGTGATAGACCCCGGTGACCTGAATTCCACCTGCCAGGCCGGCGAAGACTCCGCAGAGCAGGAAGGCAGCCATGCTGTATTGCCAGGTAGGCACACCCATCAGGAAAGCGGCCCTGGCGTTCTTGCCGACGGCCTTCAGGCGCAGGCCGAAATGGGTACCGCGCAACAGGAGGTAGACCACCACAATCGCAATGACAGATATCACCAGAGACCAGAGGCTTAATCCCGTACCCGGCATGGTCGGCAACCAGAGCGCCTTGTCGAAGGGCTGGGTGCCCGACATCGAACCGACGCCGGGGCGCTTCCAGGGACCAAAAACCAGGTAGATGGTCAGGGCGGTGGCGACGAAGTTCAAACCCAGGCCGCCGAAGATCTCGTTGACGCCGCCAAAGGTCTTGAGGGCGCCAGCCAGACCAGCCCAGATGGCCCCGCCGATAACCCCCGCCAGGATGCCCAGGATAATGCTGAGGATAGGCGGGACAGCGGAGTTCTGGAGGAGGCGCAGCATGCCGGTGGTGAAGATGGCACCGACCGCCATCTGACCCTCCATGCCGATGTTCCATAAACCAGCCGCGAAGGTGATCAAGACGCCAGCGGTGGTGAGGAGCAAGGGTGACCAGGTGATCAACACCGCAATGACGTTTTGGGATGAACCAAAGGCTCCGCTGAGGATGCTCAGGTAAGCCTTGAGCGGCGGCGCCTTGACAGCCACCAGGATGAGCGTGGTGAGCAACAACGCCATGAGCAGCGCGCCAATTTGAAAGCCAAGATTAATCCAGGTGTTCTTTTTCATGCGCCCTTCCCTGATGGAGATTCAACCCAGCCCTTACCCCCGATCATCTCGCCAAGCGTCTCAGTCGTGAGCTTTTCGGCATCCAAGGGTGCACTCACCTTGCCGCTGAAAAAGACCAGGACACGATCGCTATATTGGAGTACCTCTTCCAAATCGGATGAGATGAAAAAGATCGACGTGCCCGAACTACAGCGTTCCTTGAGTTTACTCCAGATGTAAATGGCCAACTCGATATCCAGTCCACGGGTAGGGTGTTCGAGTAACAGCAAGGACAGTTCATCGCGCAACATAGCCAGCAGGGCACGCTGCTGATTGCCACCTGAGAGCGACTCGACCGTATTAGCGGGTGTGCCTTTCACGTTGAACTCCTGGATGCGGCGCTGCGCCAGCAGGCGACCCTTATCCCAGTTGACGAAAAAGCCGCGGGCTTCTTCTGCCAGGATGAAATGTTCAGACAGGGTCAAGCCGGGGACCAGGCCTTCCTCCAACCGGGCCGCCGGCAGGAAGGACACGGCATGCTTCTTGAAAACCTGATAGGAACGACCGGTCAGGTCCTGGCCGTTAATCTTGATCCGGCCGCCCACCGTCCGCAACATGCCGCCAACGGCACGCAGGAAGAGATCCTGCCCGCTGCCCTCCATACCCGCCAGGCCGATGGTCTCGCCGCAATTCACCCCCAGGGTGACGTTTTGGACCTTGAGACGGTAATCTTCCACGGAGACGTCTTCCAGTTCGACTGAAATCGTCCCGGGGGTGCAAGGAGTGCGCTCTCCGACCGATATTTCCTTGCCGAACATCATTTCGACCAGTTGCTTCGTTATATAGGGAGGTTTGGCTTCTCCAACCAGGGAACCCTGGCGGAGCACCACGACGCTATCGCACAAGCCCTCCACATCTTCCAGCTTATGCGATACAAACAACACAGCCTTGTCCTGCTGCGCGAGCAGACGCAAGGCCGCGAAAAGTTTCACCTTTTGAGCCGCACTGATCCCGGTGGTGGGTTCGTCAAAAATGAGGACTTTGGCTCCCAACCAGATCAAGCGCAATATCTCCAACTGCTGGCGTTCGCCAACCGTCAAAGAATCGACGTATGATTCAGGATCGATCGAAAAGGAAAATTGCTGCGCCAGTTGCTTGAATTCCCGAATGGCGGCGGATTGGCCGGTAAGCAGGTTGCCCTTGCGGCCCAGGATAAAATCATCGATGACCCGCATGGGGGGGAAATCCAGCGGATCCTGGTGCAACATGCCGATGCCCTGGGCGATGGCGTCAGCAGGCGATTGAATAACGACCGGGCGGTCATCCAGCAATATCTGACCCTCGTCCGCCTTAAAAAACCCGGATAATATCTTCATCAAGGTACTTTTTCCAGCCCCGTTTTCCCCCAGGATACCCTGAATCGTCCCGGCCGGGATGGTGAGGCTGATCCCTGCGTTGGCATGAACAGCGCCAAACGTCTTATGGATGTCCTTCAGTTCGACATTCATGGATTTATCCTGATCAAGCCAGATTTTGAAGCAAAATGTTTTGAAAAGGGGGAAGGCATGGGCCTTCCCCCTGATGAATTCAGAGCGAATTACTTGGCTACGCTGTCGCCTTGCATACCTTCGAGCAAGCTGCGGCAGGTACCAGATCTGCTGATCGGTGGCTGCGACGCCGTCCGCCAGGTAGGAAGTTCCATCCTGGAGATTCAGCGGGCCAGTCCACAGGTTCAGGCCACCAGCCATTTCAGCGATGAAGGCATCCAACTTGGTGGAGTTTTCGGCGCTGAGGCCCTGACCCTTGTTGAAGCCAACTGCGCTGGTGTCAGGATTATTGATATTCGACCAATCGGGACCGTTCCACTGGAAGTTCTCAGCGAAGGTGCCATCGACGGCAGTTTTGACGGTGGCTGCGAAAGCGGGACCCCAGTTGAAGTACGGGACGCCCAGGCAGATGTCGGGAGCCACACCACAGTTGTCCTTGTAGTCATAGGCGAGCGCAAAGACAGGATTGCCGGCCTGGGTAGCCTTTTCGGCCTCAACCAGGGCTTCGGTGGTGTCGATGCCGGAGATGACCACGTCATAGCCGGTGTTGAAGAAATTGTCAGCAACCTGAGTCGGGTCGGAGGTGACGCCCGGGATGTTGAACCAGAAGCCAATCCAGGTGACCGTGAAGGTCAAATCGGCGGCGTTGTTGCCGAGGGTGTTGGTCCAGCAGTACTTGGCGCCCAGGTAAGCAGAGGCGGCCAGACGGCGGGTTTCGTCATTGATCAATGGACCAAGGAAACCGATCTTGCCGGTCTTGGTAGTGAGGGCAGCCGCACAACCAGCGATCATCTTCATATATTCCATGCGGCCCATGAGGTCGACCTGGTTGGGAGAAGCCGTGTAGTTCTTGCCATCTTTCCAGGTCCAGTCATCCGAGACACCGATGACATAGATGGAGGGATTGGCTTCGGCAAATTTCAAGGCTTCGTCTTTCATATCGTCCGAGTTGAAGAAAACCAACTTGGCGCCCTGGGAGACCAATTGATCAGCCAACTGGGAAGCGGTCTGTCCGGGATAGGCCGGGGAACCGGAATAGACGTTTTCGAGATAGATCATCTTCGTGTTCGGGACCATGCTCTCGACGTACTGTCCGCCATCGAAGGTGGCCTGGCTCCAGCCCTGGTCGTTATGAGGGCCGACCAGGAGCATACCGAAAGTAAAGGTTTCGGGGGCCATGGTGGCAGGCGCCATGGTGGCCGGGGCTGCCGTAGCAGGAGCCATGGTGGCAGGCGCCATCGTAGCGGGCGCCTGGGTGGCCGGGGCTGCCGTGGTGGCGGCCGGACCGCAAGCAGTAAGCGCCATTACGAGAACCAGTGCAAGTAAGGCGAAGGTCATAAGAGTTTTACGCATAGGATACTCCTCCAAGAGTATGTAGAGTGAGAGAAAACAATCTAATCTATTTACGGACCAAACCTGAAAATACTACTTCCGACCACCTCCTTTCGGTTCCGGGGATTTGTTACCATTATATGAGTATTGCGAATTTTATCACGATGACCCATCTTAAATTCTTTGGAACTATGGGACGATGCGGGTACCCGTCTCACCATTCAAGGCCCGGCCGATGTTTTCGGGGTTGGTAATAATGGCCAGCTTCCCGCCGGCTTCCAGGTAACGCACCACCGCCTGGATCTTGGGAGCCATGGAGCCCTTGGCGAAATGAATGCCTTCCGCCAGGTATTGTTTGGCCTCGGCCAGGGTGATCTGGTCAAGCCACTTCTGCTCGGGTTTGCCAAAGTTGATGGCAACCTTTTCGACCGCTGTAGCGATCAGGAACAGGTCAGCATTGACTTCGCTGGCGAGCAGGCTGCTGGCAAAGTCCTTATCGATGACTGCAGCAGTACCCTGGTATTCCCCATTCCCGGCATCCACGACCGGAATGCCACCGCCGCCGACCGTGATGACGGTCACGCCGGCGTCGATGAGGGTTTTGACCGAGACAAGTTCGACGATCTCCTTGGGCATGGGTGAAGGCACCACCCGCCGCCAACCGCGCCCGGCATCTTCGACGACCGACCAGCCCATTTCCGTCTTCCGGCGACTGGCTTCGGCCTCTTCCATAAAGGAACCAATCGGCTTGGTGGGATTCTGGAAGGCCGGGTCATTTTGATCCACCAGGGTCTGGGTGATGATGGTGCAGACATTCTTCTTGATGCCGCGCCTAAAAAGCTCGTTCTGGAGGGCCTGCTGGAATTCATAACCAATGGCACCCTGACTGTCGGCGCCGCAGACATCCAGCGGGACCTCGTGCATCCCTTCCATTTTTGCAGCGATTTCCGAACGGCGCAGGATATAGCCGACCTGCGGTCCATTGCCGTGCCCGATGGCGACGTCCCAGCCGGCTTCGATCATGTCTACAATATGGTGAGCCGTCTCGCGCAGCGCCAGTTCCTGGTCTTCCACCGAAACCCGCTTGGGGTCCTTGATCAAAGAGTTCCCACCCACCGCAATGACAGCAACCTTCTTACTCATGGCTTTCTTCTCCTAATTACAACGTCTAAATCAGCCGGCGAGGGGGAGAGGCGGAGCAGCCTTTCGACCTTCTCCACCTTCCCGCCCAGCCATTCTATTAATTGAGATATTAGCCCATCGTGAGGGCCATGACGGCCTTCTGGGCATGCATACGGTTTTCGGCCTGGTCGTAAACAACCGACTGCGGACCGTCCATGACCCCATCCGTGACCTCAATGTTCCGGTCGGCGGGAAGGGGGTGCATGTAAATGGCGTCCGGCTTGGCAAGTTTCATCTTGCGCTCATCCGTAATCCAGTGCTCGTACTTTTTGATGATCTTTGCGCCCTCTTCCGGGTCGGGGGTGTGAACCATGGCGCCCCAGGATTTGGCGTAAATGATATCGGCATCCTTGAAGGCGGCTTCCATGTCATCCACCACTTCGAAACCGGCGCCAAACTTTCGGGCCTGTTCCTCAGCCTGCGCCATGATCTCAGGCATCAAGCGGAACTCGGGCGGATGCGCCAGCACCACATCCATGCCAAAGCGCGGCATTTGCAGGACGAGCGATTGCGGCACCGACATGGGTTTCTGGTAGGAGGCGGCGTAAGCCCAGGAAACGACCATCTTTTTGCGACGGAGGTCGCGACCTTTCTTCTCGACGATGGTCATCAGGTCGGCCAGGCATTGGAAGGGATGGTAAATGTCGCACTGCATGTTCAGGACCGGGACGCGCGAAGCCTTGGCAACCGCATTCAGGTAGCCATTGCCGATGCCCCAATCCACGTGGCGGATGGCGATGCCGTCGTAATAACGGCCAAAAATCTCGCCAATTTCCTTGGGGGTATCGCCGTGGCTGATCTGGGTGGATTTGCTTTCGATGAAAGCGCCATGCCCGCCCAGCTGGGCCATGCCGGCTTCGAACGAACCGCGCGTGCGGGTGGAGGAGAAAAAGAACAGCATCGCCAGCACCTTGTCACGCAGGTAGGCATGCGGTTCATTCAGGGCGCGCTTGCGCTTCAGGTCGAAGGCAACGTCCAGGACGGTTTCGACCTCTTCCCTGGTGAAGTCCAGGTCGCCGATCAAATCGCGACCATGTAAGAATGTTTGCATATTTTTAGTCTCCTAGTTTATTCGTTGAATAGTTTTGTAGTAATTTGCACATCAGGAATGTTGGCGCAAATAGGCGATCATTCCATTGATGAGTTTCTTGGATTCGGTCGCAAGACTATAAGCCGTGCTGAGAGCCTCATTGTCAATATAGTCCTGGTCCAGGGCAAGATATAACTGCGATTGCACTTCACTTGCCGAGCGCCTGGCCATCTTCAGGAACCGGATGAACTCCAGATTCGAACCTGCGTCAAAGCCTTCAGCTATATTGTGCATTACCGATCCGGCTGCATCACAAATCTGGTTGCACAGACGAAAATCCCTGGCAAATTTTGATCGGTCTGTCAACGTATAGATCATGTTCGTCAACTGGCGGGCCTTCTGCCAGCTTTGGAGATCTTCAAACTTTTCAATCTTCGCCATTTCGGCCAGTTAACCAGCGCTCTACACAACTACACAACCCACACAACTATCCAACTTTATCAAATTATTCCATTGCGCCGAGGACCAGGGCGAGGAGGGCCATGCGCATGACGACGCCGTTGAAGGCTTCCTGCCAATAGCGCGACCAGCGGGTGATATCCACATCCGGCGGGACCTCATCCATGCGGGGGAGGGAGTGCAGGAGAATGGCATCCGATTTGGCTTTGGTCTCGAGCAGTTCACGCGTGATCTTGTAATTGGCGGGGGTGAGACCGACATCCTTGCCGGCGCGCTCGTCGCGGCTCTTGGTGTAATCCGGCTGGACAACCGGCTCGACCAGGATGACATCCGCATCAGCAATGGCCTGTTCGACGTGCTCAGCCTCGCGGAAATTGACGCTGTATTGCTTGAGCTCGGCCTTGAATTCTTCGGTGGGCGACATTTCGGGCGGGGAGACGAAGGTAACCGGGCAATCGAACTGGCTGAGGGCATAACCCAGCGAGTGCATGGTGCGCATGCGCATGTCGCCAACTGCCAGCCAGGTGAGACCATCGATGGTGCCTTTTTCCTTGAGAACCGTGTACAGGTCGGTCAGGATCTGGGTGGGATGTTCGCCCCAGCCATCGCCGCCATTGATGATGGGAATGGAAGCCCATTTGGCGGCTTCGGCGGGAGCGCCCTGCTGGAAGTGGCGCATAACGATCACGTCGCCATAGAACTCCAGCATTTTGACGGTATCCTTAATCGACTCCTGGTAGAAGTCACCGGCGCGGGTCATCTTGGCGTCCGAGAAACCGGTCACATGACCGCCCAGACGGTGCATGGCAGCTTCGTGCGCCAGGCGCGTGCGGGTGGAGGGTTGATAAAAGGCCGTTACCAGGGTCTTTTCTTTCAACAGGTCACTATTACGGCGGCTGACCGCAATGGGTTCCAGCTCCGCAGCCACGTCGAAGACGTGGAAAAATTCTTGTCGTTCAAATTCCTTGAGGGACAGGATGTCCCGACCAGCAAAACTACGCATTTAAGCCTCCGAGATTAGAAATAGAATATTTTTGGCAGATTGTCGCCAAGTAATCGGCCGAAAGAAGGACAACTAATTTGCATTGCTCCAGCCAGCGTCCCCACCGCTGAGGAAAGTACCCTGTAAGGGCATGGCAGCTCGAGCTAAGTGTTTAGTAAAGCACTTTCGGCGATTTCCTTAACTGCGAACAGAAGTATGAGAATTGCGTTTATTGCGCTCTACTCTTCCTTATCCTTTCCGGTCAACCGACCTTCCGTACGACATGGAACCTGAAATAACCGGGTAGGAAATAGCTGAATGATTGGTCCACCACGCGCCCATCGCTGGCGTACAACTTGGCCACGAAGTGCAGCAGCACGTCATCGCGCTGGATCTGCAAAGACGCGGGCAACTTCCTGGGTGGCGCCGATGGCACGGATGTCTGTGCGGGATTGCACCGGGTTGGGATTGCCGCGGCGCAGCAGGAGGTCAAGCACGGAACCGGTAAAGCCGGTTTCCACCTCCGCAGACTCGAGTATGTCCGCTGGCACAACATCCACCAGGTAAGCGATGGGGCGGCTATCCGTATAAATGACACGCGCCACCTGTGTAAGGGGTGTACCGATCGGGATATTCAAAGCTGCGGCGCTTTCTTCATCCGCTTCCATTTTCTGGACGACCAGCTCACCCATGTTGACCGACAGGTTGGTGCGCTCGGCGAGGGTCTCGATGCTCTCGAGGACCTCCAAGCCCGAAATCGATGACGGGGACTTTCGCAACCACGAACGTACCCACGCCCTGGCGGCGGCGGATAAGTCCCTGGCCTTCAAACGAACGCATGGCTTCCCGTAGCGTGGCACGCGAGACACCCATCCGGCGCGCTAATTCCGGTTCGGACGGCAGGCGGCTCTCAGCCGGCAACGAGGCAATCATTTTCGCCAGATCGGCCTGCAATCGCCGGAATGGATATTGTCCCATTTATTTTCTCCTCTTATGCCTGCGGTCCATCTACAACCGGCAGGAAGGTGAAATTGGTTCCGTCGACGAGGCCCATATCGGTGAGACGCAATTCGGGGATCACCACCAGCGCCAGCAGGGATAATTGCATGTTGGGATTATTCAAGTTGCAACCGCAGGCGCGGAAACCATTTAATATTGTATCCGCCTTGACAGCCACCTTATCGGCAGTCTCGGTGGACATCAACCCGCCGATGGTCAGCTCAACCAGTCCAATCACCTGGCCATTTTTCACCACGACCTGGCCCCCGCCAACTTCCGCCAAGCGGCTGACTGCCAGGGCCATATCTTTTTCATCCGTGCCCACCACGATCAGCTGGTGGCAATCATGCGCGACGGTTGAGGCAATGGCACAGGGTACATTGAATCCAAATCCGGACACAAGGCCTACCTGGATCCTGCCGCTATTATGGTGGCGTTCGACCACGGCAGCCTTTGCCAGGTCACTCGGCATGTCGACCTTTACTTCCCCGGCGTTAACGGGAACCTGCAGGTGCAAATGCCGGTTGGGAGCCTGGTTCTCGATCACGCCGATGACGTTGACGTTGACGCTTTGCCCAGATTCCGGACCAGCATGAGAAAGGATCGCGGAGGATGGAACCGGGATGCGGAAGTCATCTGCGAGCGGGAGACGCTTGATATGGATCGAATTCGTGGCCCACTCCGGATATTCCACTTTGGGGAGCTCAACCAGAATGACACCCTGCGTAGCCGCCACCTGCCCACGCAGGATGACCTGACCGGCGTGAAAATCGTTCAGGTCGTCCACCAGGACGATATCGGCCCAACGTCCCGGGGCGATCATGCCGACTTCCCGGCTGACGCCAAAGTGCTCGGCGGTATTGATGGTCGCCATCTGGACAGCCGTCATGGGAGCCAGGCCCTGTTGAATGGCGTGCCGAAGCACGCGATCGATGTGGCCCTCATGCACCAGCGTGGAGGCATGGGAATCATCGGTACATAAGATGAAATGGCGCGAGTCGATATGCTTTTCGGTGACCGCCTTGACCCCCCTGGCCACATCCTGCCAGGCGGAACCGTAGCGCAGCATGGCTTTCATCCCCTGGCGGACCCGCTCGACGGCATCCTCGGGACGGGTGCCTTCGTGGTCGTCTTCCGGGCCGCCAGCAACATAGGCGTGGAAGGCCGGACCAAGGTCCAGCGATGGGTAATGCCCCCCGATGACTTTACCGGCTTTTCGAGTGGCAGCCAGCTCAGCCAGCATCTTTTCATCGCCATTCGCCACGCCCGGATAGTTCATCATCTCGCCCAGGCCGATGATGCCCGGCCAGGTCAGCGCTTCGGCCACATCTTTTGCGCTGAGTTCCTCCCCGGGGGTTTCGAAACCGGAGGCGGAGGGCACACAGGAAGGCACCTGCACCCACATGTGCACGGGCTGCATGGCAGCTTCATCGACCATCAATCTGAGGCCCTTCATGCCGAAGACGTTGGCGATCTCGTGCGGGTCAACGAACATGCCGGTGGTGCCGCGCGGCAACACTGCACGGACGAACTCGGTCACGGTCAACATGCCCGATTCGACGTGCATGTGACCATCCAGCAGGCCTGGCACCAGGAAGCGACCATGCGCTTCAATCACTTGGGTGGCCTCACCGATTGTATGCGAGGCGTCCGGACCCACATAGGCAATCCGACCAGCCGTCACAGCGATATCGGTTTCGGGGACAAACTCTCCGGATTGCACACACACCCAGGTGCCTTTGCGTATTACCAGATCGGCCGGTTGGCGGCCCATTGCGACGTCAATGAGGTTGCGGGTGGGATTCATCCACCCTCCAGCAGGCGTCTGGCGGCCCGGTTATGTTTTTCGACCAGCGTGGGTACGTCGAGCGTGACCAGCCGGCCTTCTTTAACGACGGTCCGACCGCCCACGACAGTATAGTCGGCCCGCACGGGCTGGCAGAAGAGGGCGGCTGCCACCGGATCGTGCAGCCCACCGGCGTAGTCCAGGCGATTCAGGTCGAGGGCGAAAAAGTCGGCACACTTGCCCACTTCGAGCGAACCGATGTCGGAACGGCCAAGCACGGAAGCGCCGCCGCGCGTCGCCAGCTCAAGGGCGGTGCGGGCGGTCATCAGTTTGCGGTTAGGGTCGTTGGAAAGGGAAAAGCCGGTGATGCCTTCGCGGAAACGCGCCAACAGCATGGCCTGGCGAGCCTCGGCCAGCAGGTTCGATCCATCGTTGCTGGCGGAACCGTCCACGCCCAGGCCGACTTTCACACCGGCCGCGAGATAATTTGTTATCGGCGCAATTCCGGAGGCCAGGCGCATATTCGAATTGGGGCAGTGCGCCACACCACAACCGTGGGTGGCGAAGGTCTTCACTTCGTCATTATTTACGTAGACGGCGTGGGCAAACCAGACATCCTCGCCCACCCAATCGACGGATTGCATGTATGGAACCGGGCGATACCCGAATTTCTGCAGGCAGAATTCCTGCTCATCTTCCGTCTCAGCCAGGTGCGTGTGCAAATGGACGCCATACTCACGCGCCAGTTTCGCGGACTGTTTCATCAATTCCCCGGTCACGCTGAAGGGGGAACAGGGCGCCAGAACGATCTGCACGAAGGCGCCCGGCTTGGGGTCATGGTAAGCCTCGATCAGCCGCTGACTGTCACGCAGGATGTTTTCCTCCGTGTCGACCACGGAATCAGGCGGCAGGCCACCCTTGGATTCACCCAGGGACATGGAACCGCGTGAAGCCTGCAGGCGCAAACCGATTTCCCGGGCGGCATCAATCTCATCATCGAGCCTGGAGCCGTTGGGGAAAAGATAGAGGTGATCGGAGGCGGTGGTACAACCCGAGAGGGCCAGTTCCGCCAGAGCGGTCTGAGTGGAAATAAAAATATCCTGAGGGGTCAGGCGCGCCCAAATGGGATAGAGGGTTTTTAGCCAGTTGAAGAGGTTGGCGTCCTGGGCGGCAGGGACTGCACGCGTCAGGGTCTGGTAGAAGTGGTGATGGGTATTGACCAGCCCGGGCAGGACCAGGTGACCGGACAGGTCGAGGACTTCATCGGCCTGAGCGGGTAATTCGGCGGACGTCCCCACTTTTTCGATCATTCCGTCACGCGCGAACAGGCCACCCAGCGGAATCTCCCGGCGGAGGTCATCCATGGTGACAAGAATGGTGGCATTCTTTATCAAAAGTGTATGCATAGGGAAGAGGTCTAGTTGTCTGACAAGACTGACCCTAGTTTAGTATAAAATGGGGTAGATGTCAATTGTCTGACAAGTATTGCCAGACGAAGACGGGGAATCTCATCTCGCCTCCCAGACAGGTCCTGCTGGCTTAGCGGTCCCCCGGGCGGGCCGAGCTATTCCGGGCGACTTGCCAGCACTTCGATCCAGCCGAGATGTTCCGAGAAATGACCGGAGGTGTTATCGCGGATCAGGTCGATCACTCGGCGGCTTTCCCCTTCTTTTGCCTCGGGATGAAATGAGTCGAGGGATTTATACAAATCGGTCTCGGTAAGCGGCGCAAGCAAGGAAAGCAGCCGACGATGAACCGCATGCAGTTGGGCAGAAGCCTCGGAAAACAGCAGATTCCGACGGTTCAGCTGGATCATCGCATTGATCTCATCGATCGAGCGCTGCTCAAAATCGGACTGTTCCACGCCGAGCGCTTCATAGCGAGGTTTGCCCTGCAGGAAGAAAATGACCGATTCCTCCCAGGCGGTGATGTGCGTGATGTGATCTCTGACACACCAGCCTTGAACGTCATGAATGTTGTTCCTCTGTGCCCTGGTAAGATTGGCCAGGAAGGAATTGAGCATTACCCATGAGGTTTCAATCTCGGCGAGGAGTTGGTGCTTGGTCTGTTCAGTCTGGATCGCCATCTTACCTCCATATCAGAATTAGGAAATCTTGTAAGTAGAGATGAATGCGGCGGGAGACCGACAAGCCCTCCTGGCATAACGTTCCGCCACCACATCCACTCAGGTTGAACCGGGCCGCTTTGAAGGAAAAAATATATCGGGGGTTATGAAGCAATGGGCGGCAAGGGTCCTGTCCAAAACGACACCTGACATTAATTATTATACAAGAAATTTTATTGCAGGTGGGGCAAATATTGAAGCAAGGATGGACTGGTTGAGCGGGGAGACGGCTCAGCCAGCTCGATTGTCATGCCTGATGACCAATGGATCAGCCAGGAGCATTCAGAGCAATGTATAATTGCCCGCATGTTAAAACGGCTCAATAAAATCTACCACGAATACCCTTCGAAATTCTGGATCGTAGTACTAGTCTCCTTCATCGACGGCATCGGCGGGACGCTGCTCTTCCCGTTCTTCACCCTGTATATCACCCAAAGATTTGGGATCGGTATGACCCAGGCCGGGATCATCCTGGGAGTTTTCTCTGCCTTTGGGCTGATCGGGAGTATGGCTGGCGGCGCACTGACCGACAAGTTCGGACGCCGGCGGTTGATCCTGTTCGGCCTGGTATTCAGCGCCTTGAGCACCCTGACGCTCGGGCTGGTGCATTCACTGGCCGGGCTGTATCCGCTGATCGTCGTGATCGGGCTGCTATCCAATATCGCCGGGCCGGCCCAGAACGCCATGGTGGCAGACCTGCTGCCCGAGAAGCAGCGTTCGGAAGGCTTCGGGATCCTGCGGGTGGGCGGCAACCTGGCCTGGATCATCGGCCCTACCATCGGCGGCCTGGTGGCAACCCACTCCTTTTTCATGCTGTTCGTGATCGACTCGGTGTTGAGCTGCATCGTGGCCGTGTTGTTCTTCAAGCTCATCCCCGAAACGATGCCAACCGAACACGCGGAAAAAAGCCACGAGACCGTGCTGCAGAACATGGCCGGTTACCGGCACGTGCTGCGCGATTTCGCCTTCATGGCCTTCATGGTGGCTTCCATCCTCATGCTGGTGGTTTACCAGCAGGTCTATAACACCATGCCGGTCTACCTGCGGGATATCCACGGTTTCGGCCCGCAGGCTTACGGTTTCCTGCTGACCAGCAGCGCCATCACGGTGGTGCTGCTCCAATTCTGGGTGTCAAGAGTTCTCCAATAAGCGACCGCCATTCCTGATGATGGGATTGGGAACCGTTTTCTATGCGATTGGATTCACCATGATGGGTTTCATTTCCGCCTACGCCCTATTCGTGCTCGCAATTGTCGTGATCACCTTCGGGGAAATGGTCGTCGTTCCCACCAGCCAGGCTTTGACTGCCAATTTCGCCCCGGAGGACATGCGCGGACGGTACATGGCAGTATACGGGCTTTCCTGGGCGATCCCATCCACGCTGGGACCCGGCGCAGCCGGATTCATCCTGGATAATTACAACCCCAACCTGTTGTGGTACCTGGGAGGCGGCCTGTGTGTTATATCGGCATTCAGCTTCTACATCCTGCACCTGTGGATCGGGAAGCAGAAACGCTTTGAAGCCAAACCGAAGGAAGAGGGTGCCGCAGAGATGGCCGCATGAGCGATTTGACCTGGGATAGCCTATACTGGGATCATGCGGAGGCTTACGAAGTGCTGGTCTCGCACGAGGATTACCAGGGCAACCTGGTACGGGTGATCCAATCCATCCAGCCCCTGGCCGGAAGCGTGGGAGTCGAATTTGGCTGTGGGACCGGCAGGATAAGCGGGCTTCTGGCCGGAGACGTGCAAAAGCTGCTGGCATGCGACTTCAGTGAGGCCATGCTGCGGGTGGCGCAAGCGAACAAGCAGCGGTTGCGCTGGAAAAACGTCCACCAGGTAATCGGGGATAGCCGCAGGATGCCGGTCCGCTCCGGATGGGCGGATTTTGCGATCGAAGGTTGGGCATTCCTGCAGATCGCCGTCTGGCATACGCAGGACTGGCAGGTCCAGTTAAACCGGGCCCTGGAAGAAATGCAGCGCCTGGTACGCCCGGGCGGCAAGCTGATCCTGATCGAAACGCTCGGCACGGGTGAGTCTGCGCCCAGGGTGACGGATTTCTTCCGTGAAGTGTACGATTTTCTGGAGGGGCAACAGCATTTCACTCCGCTCGACCTGCGCACCGATTATCGCTTCGAGACGATGGAACAAATCCAGGAAGTGGTGCTGCCGCTCTTCGGACAGGAAATGCTCGGCCGGCTGGTCAAGCAGGAGACGGGCTGGGTGCTGCCGGAATGCAGCGGCGTATGGTGGCGGATCAATCAGGACAATTGAATCGGAAAACGAGCATGGACCTCTCACAAACCATCCACATGCTGGGCGACCTGTTGGGCCAGGTAATTTCGGAACTTGAATCGCCGACCATCTTCGATACCGAAGAACGCATTCGTGCCGAGGCCAAGGCGCGGCGTGCCGGGAACCCTAAAGCCGCCGGACGACTGCAGGAGGAAGTCTCTGCCCTGAGGTCCGATGAAGCACGCGGTGTGGCATCTGCCTTTGCGACCTATTTCGATCTGGTCAACCTGGCCGAGGAAAACCAGCGGGTGCGCTGGCTGCGCCAGGAAGTCGATGAGGCCTATCCCGAACCGGTGCCCGAATCGATCGGAGATGCCGTCGCCACCCTGAAGGAACGCGGCGTGACCTCCGAGCAGATGGCTACACTGCTGGATAACCTGTCGATCGAAATGGTGCTGACCGCCCACCCGACGGAAGCACGCCGCCGAACCGTGCTGGACAAGCTCACCCATATCTCAAGCCTGCTATGGCAGATCAGCACCGGAAAGCCCTCAAAGCGGGAGAAGGAGGAGATCCGGGTAGCGCTGCACACCGAAATCTCGACCCTGTGGCTGACCGAACGGGCCCGCACCGTCACACCGGCGGTGGCGGACGAGGTGCGCACCGGCCTGTATTTCGTAAATGCCGTGTTTTGGGACAGCCTGCCGGTCATCCATGACGACCTGTACAAGGCCCTGCAAGTACACTATCCGGGCGTCCGGTCAGGTTCCCACTGGCTGAGCCTGGCTTCGTGGATCGGCGGCGACCGGGATGGCAATCCGAACGTCACCACGGAAGTAACGGCAGAGACCTTGCATCTGCATCGCGGCCTGGCCATCGAAAACCATCGCCGGAGACTGCAGGAATTAGCGCGTCAAATGAGCATCAGTTCGCTGCGCAGCATGGTGCCGACCGAGCTGACGGACTGGATCGAAAACCATCGTCCCTTCCCGGCGCATGCCGCTTATATAGAAGGGCGTTATATTAACGAACCATATCGCCTGGTGCTTTCCCTGCTGGTAGCCGACCTGGCAGATGCCTCGCGCGACAACATGAAAGCCAACCTGCTGCGCAGCGAGCCGCACCAGGCGCGCGTTCAATTGAACAATATCCTCCAACCGGTGGAGATCATCTCACGAGCCATGCCGCCCGCCATCGCTCAAACGGAGCTTGGGATCGTCCACCGGCAACTCCAGATTTTTGGCCTGCACTCGGCCAGATTGGACCTGCGTCAGGACGCCAGTCGCCTGAACGCTGCCCTTGGGGAAACTCTGCGCGCCCTGGGGATGACCCCGGACTTCGAAAAATTGCCCGGCCCCGAACGCTTCGCCATCCTCCTGCGCCTGTTGGACCAGGACGTTCCGGAGTTTTCGAGCCACCCCGGCGTGACCCCGGCTACGGCCGAGACCTGGGAGATGTTCCAATTGATCGGGCGGGTCTGCAGCGTTTACGGACCCGAGTTGCTGGGTCCGCTGGTCATATCCATGACCCACTCGGCGGCGGATGTGCTGACCGTCCTGCTTCTGGCGCGCTGGGCAAAATGTGAAAGCGGCCTGCACATCACGCCCCTGTTCGAATCAATCGCCGACTTGAGAGGGGCTTCCCAAATCCTGGAGGAACTCTTCACCTCAGAGGCTTACCGTCAGCACCTGGCCGGCTGCAAGAACCAGCAAATCGTGATGATTGGCTACTCTGACAGCAACAAGGACGGCGGGTACCTGATGGCCAACTGGTCGCTTTACCAGGCTCAGGAGCAAATCGCAGAGGCAGCCAAAGCACATGACGTCAGCCTGACCATTTTCCACGGCCGGGGCGGGACGGTGGCGCGAGGGGGAGGGCCAGCCAACCACGCCATCCGCTCACAGCCGCCCGGCAGCATTAACGGGCGCTTCCGCCTGACCGAACAGGGCGAGGTGATCGCCTCACGCTATTCCAACCCGGTGCTGGCCCACCGCCACCTGGAGCAGATCGTGCACGCGATCCTATTGGCTTCTGCGCCGGTGAAACAGGAAAAGGCTGACGTCCCGGCAGAGTGGAGGCAGGCCATGGACGGCATGGCTTTCGCCGGACAGGCTGCCTATCGCCGCCTGGTTTACGAAACGCCGGGCTTTGTCTCCTTCTGGCAGGAAGTGACGCCTATCGAGGAGATCAAACGCCTGCATATTGGCTCACGCCCGGCAGCCCGCTCCAAGATCGGGGCGATCGAGCAGATCCGCGTCATCCCATGGGTCTTCTCCTGGATGCAGAGCCGCTTCAACCTGCCGGGGTGGTACAGCCTGGGCACGGGCCTGGAAACCATCCCAGATCAAGGCTTGTTAAAAGAAATGTACCTGGGTTGGCCGTTCTTCAAAACCATGCTGGATAACATCGAAGCCTCCATGCTCAAGGCGGATATGGAAATCGCCGGCATGTACGTGGGCCTGGCGACAGAGCATGCCCTGGCGGAGCGGATCTTTGCGACCATCCAGGCAGAGTTCGAACGGACGCGCCAGGCGGTGCTGACCATCAGCGGGCACCAGTCCCTGATGGAAAGCGAACCGGTCACACAAAATGCCGTGCAATTGCGGAATCCATATATCGACCCCCTGAATTACATCCAGATCGAAATGCTGAGGCGTCTTCGCCGCCTGGAAGATCCAAATGGACCGGAGGCCCAGTCGCTGCGCGAAGTGATCGTCCTGACCATCAACGGGATTGCCGCCGGCTTGAAAAATACCGGTTGATCCACCCGGACGCCGGGTCAGCCCGCCTTTCCCAGCCTATCCAATCGCCTCTTTCAACTTGCGCGCCAGCTGGCCGAAGTGCTCCGTGTAGCGGATCTCGTCCGGGCGCGGCCGGGGCAGATCCACCAACAGGTCAAGTTTGATCCTGCCGGGCCGTTGCGTCAGCACCAGAACCCGGTCGGCCAGGAAAAGCGCCTCGTTAATGGAATGCAGTCACCATCAGGACGGTCTTCCGGCGCGCCTGCCAGATGCGGGAAAGTTCGATCCACATGCGTTCGCGCGTGAGCGCATCCAGCGATCCAAACGGCTCGTCCAGCAGCAGGATATCGGGATCGTGCACCAGGGCACGGGCGATAGCGACCCGTTGGGCCATCCCGCCCGAAAGATCGCGCGGCCAGGCGCCCTCAAAGCCCTGCAGGCCGACCAGGTCGATCAAGTCCTGGGCGCGCGCGCAGGATACATCCGGCGGGAGGCCCTGTAATTCCAACGGCAGGACCACGTTCTCGATGGTCGTCCGCCAGGGCATGAGGTTGGCTTGCTGGAAAACCATGCCGATGCGTGGATGATGGGGGAAAAGGTGAACGTCCCGGAGGTGGGACGCAGCAAGTGTGCCAGGACTCGCAACAGTGTGGATTTGCCGCTGCCGGACGGTCCCAGTACACAGACGAATTCCTGCGGGTAAACGGTGAAGGAAGCTGAATCCAGCGCGTCCAGGCCGCCCTGGCGGGAATGAGGCCCGTTATCATCGGAGAAGGTAACGCCCAGGTCGTTGACGACCAGGATTGGTTCCGTATCAGTGCCGCCGGGATTCATCGCAAACCTCAAGGTAAATAATCATTGGTGTAAGCCTTGGAAAGATCGACCGGTTTAGTCAACAAGCCCATATCCAATAAAACTGCCTGCATGCCTTCCCAAGACTTGGAATCCGAGTAACCCAGGCGTTGCGCCTTCCAAAGCTCGATGGATGTAGCCAGTTTTTGCTTCTGCATTCCGGTATCCAACTGGGCCAGGTTCTGAACGTATTTCTTGGAAATTTCATAAGCCCCGTTCGGGTCTGCAATCGTATCCGCCAGGCCCTGCATGAAAGCCTTGACCATGCCGCGTACCAGGGCGGGGTTGGCGGCGATTGTTTTTTCGTTGGTGATCAATCCATTGGAGGCAAGTTGGGCGTAATCCGCCACGCGCAGTTCGGTCAGGTCATATCCCTGTGAGCGCAACTGAATTGGTTCATTATTTGTATAAACCGACACGGCCTGGTCGCGACCGGTCGCCAGCGCTTCCACCTGGGTATAGTTGATCGAATCGAGCTTTACATCCGGACTCGGTTAAGCCCCCGGCGTGCAATAATGCCGCGCAGGCCGATATAGTTGGCCCCGTACAGTCCCGGCAAGCCAATCGTCTTGCCGCGCAGGTCGGCAGGAGTATGGATATTCTGGCTGGCTTTTGCCACCACCGAGACCGGGTATTTTTGGAACCAGGCGGCCACATAAACGATCGGGAGACCCTGGCCACGCGCCAGCAAAACCTGCTCGCCGGACACCACCCCGAACTGGAGCTGGTCCGCGCCCACCAGGGCGGTAATATCGGTTTCCATCGAGTAATCGAAAGTCACATCGATACCGGCCGAGCGGAAATAGCCTTTCTCGACCGCCACGTATAGCGGGGCAAACTGGATATCCGGGATATAACCCAGGGGTAAGCGGACCGGCGTAAGGCTGGCAGGCGGCTTTGGCCCGCAGGCAGATAATAGAAAAATCAGGCAAAACAAGAAAAGGGAACTTTTTTTCATGAATTCGTCTCCTGCCAGCTAAGAAATCGTTTTTCCACCAGGGTGACCGCACCGTACAAAACCAGCGCCATGCCGATCAGCATGAAGACTGCCACAAAGACCAGGGCGGTGTCGTATTGCCCGCGCGCCACATTGATCAGAAAGCCCAGGCCGCGATCTGCGCCAATCAATTCGCCAACCACGGCTCCGATGACCGAAAGGGTCGCTCCAATCCGCAAGCCTCCCAACAGGATCGGCAGGGCGGCGGGCAGTTCGAGGTATCGCAGGGTCTGGGCGGGCGTGGCATACAAGGAACCCATCAGGTCATGCAGCGGCCGGGGGACTGCCCGGACACCCACCACTGTGTTGACCAACACCGGGAAAAAGACGATCAGGGCGCAAATCAACACCTTGGAGAATATCCCCGGTCCAAACCAGATGACCAGCAGCGGGGCAATAGCCACAATGGGAATGGCCTGGGTAGCCACCAGGTAGGGCGCCACCAATCGCTCGAACAGACGGCTCTTGGCGATGGCATAACCGAGCGCGACCGCTGCAACCGTGCCGAAGAGCAAGCCCAGCAATACCTCAGTCAAGGTGACCAGGGTATTGCTAATCAGGCTGCCATCCGCCAAGGCCTTCCAGAAACGGACGACCACCTGCCACGGCGAAGGCAGGATGAAGGCTGGCAGGCCGGATAGGCGCGTGACCAGCCACCACAGCAGGAGTGCGGCTGCAATCGAAACCGGCGCTGTTAAGTACAGGTAATAGTGTGAATCCCGTGGAGATTTTTTGGAAGTCTTGACAACCATCTTTACTTATTCCAGTAGATCCTTAATATAAAAAACCTCGCAGAAAATTACCTGCGGGGCAAAGAGATCATAGCGTTGCCATCCTGTACCAGCGATGGGAGCGGACCGGCTCAAGAAAAATCCCGAAAACAGAATCGTTTCCGGGGCATCCTGGACCAGGTCCACGCGGGCCTTGTCATCACCTTCTTCCATCCGGACTCTTACCGTCGGCCCCGGAATTTCACCGAGTCATGCGCTTGCGCGCTCGTGGGCTTTACCACCGGTAGGGATTTGCACCCTGCCCCGAAGGTTGGATATTCAATTACCCAGATTATAACGTTTTCAGACTGAGCAGTCAAATCCTGTCACAGGATTCCGGGATATTGACAGGTTGAGGATAGATAATCCACGCCTGCCCCCATTAAATCAAGAAACCCCTTTACCAGGGGTCTCCCGATTTTGGTTTATGCGATCGCTATGCTTTGAGGATGGCGATATCGCCGACCGGGCAAACAGAGACGCACTGCGGTGAATCGAAATGACCTTCACATTCCACACAAGTGGCGGGGTCGATCACGTAGGGGGATCCCTCGGTGATGGATTCGGTCGGGCATTCCGGCACGCACGCGCCACAAGCAATGCATTCGTCGTTAATTTTCATTGCCATGGGTACACACTCCTTGGTAAAGATTGATAAAGATATAAAACAATCGTGCTTAAAAATACTTTATCGGTGCCTGCGTGTCAAATGACAAACGTCTTTGGTTTACCTGATTTTGTCACAGAGTTGGGGGCTGTCATGGAAACGGATCATTTCTGCCTGCTCCCGACGCATATATAGTGGTCTTGTATCTGCTCAATAATTGGAGGGGAAAGGTGAGGGGTTGTCTTCATATAAAATGTGCCATAAATGGATAATCCTATAAATGGGGTCTTGCTTGTAGACAAAGCCCGTGATACACTTTAGCCGGATGATGAATTTGCTGGTGGTCACCTCGGATGTTCCGTTCGGTGAACTCATCCGCCAGACACTAGAGGAGATGGGGCGATTTCACGTCCGCGTTGTTGGGGAAAAGAAATCGGCCGTTTCCACCATCATTGAAGAAGATTGTCCATTGGTATTCCTGGACACCAGCCTGCCTGAGCAGGATCTTCTCGAAATCGGCGTCGAAGCGCGCAAGATCAATTCGATTATTCGTTTTATTGTTATCTCAGAACCCGGATGGCATTCAGCACTCGAAGAGCTTTCTCCTGATGATACCCTCTCCAAACCCTTCTCCCCACCAGACCTAGTTGGAATGATGGACAACATTTTGCCCGCTTCTCAACCCGTCGATAACGCCCCTGTGGAGGCGAAAAACAGCGCGCCTGCCTGGCTCTCTGACGTCACCCGGGCCGCTCAACACCTCACCCGCATGACCCTGGGTTCGTCGGCTCAAGCTGCCCTGATCACTCGGAATGACCAATTGTGGGCTTATGCCGGCCAACTGCCGCAATCTGCCACGCGCGAACTCACTGAGACCGTATCGCGCTATTGGAACCGCCAGGAGGAAACCGACCTGGTACGTTTCGTCCGCCTGAATTCCACCGAAGCAGAGCATATGTTATATGCCACCCGGCTGACCCGGAGCATGGTGCTCGCCATGATCTTCGACGCCGAAACGCCTTTCAGCACGATCCGGACACAAGCCAGTCGACTGGCACATTCGCTCTCGGCGCCTCCATCCGACAGGCCTAACACGCTGGAGCAGATCGAAGATTCTTTGCCTCCGGCTCCCAGCCCGGCAGACCTGACCGATATCCCCTCACCCAACTTCGGTGGGGATGCAAGCGAGCCTTCACGAGAGTCTAATCCGATATACTCATTACCTTCCGCCACACCATTACAGTTCCAGCATTCAGATTCCCCGGCCATGCCTTTGAACCAGGTCAGCAATTCATTCACCGGCGAGTCGGAAGTCAGCCTGGAGAATCCAATCGAATCAATGGCGGTCACACGCAAAAGCAAGCTCAGGAGAAACGAGCCTGCGCCGGGTGACATGGGAGAGACGCGTCCCAGCTTTAATCCAGAACGGGTCCGCAAGATCGTGCTCGAGTCGGTCAGCGCTTCTGTTTACAACCTGGATTATGCATGCCTGCTGGTGCCACGCTTTACCTATCACCACCTGATCGGGGATCTGTCCGATGAATTGTCGGAATGGGTGCCGCATATTTGCATCGCTTTTGGGTGGCGGCTGGAGTACATTTCGGTACGGCCCGAGCATTTATTATGGATCGTCAACGTGCCCCCGGCCACTTCCCCCGGGTATCTGATGCGGATCCTGCGCCAGCACACCTCCGATCATATTTTCTCTGAGTTTCCACGCTACAAAAAAGAGAATCCTTCGGGTGAATTCTGGGCGCCGGGTTATCTGATCCTGGGCGGATCGCAGCCGCCTCCGGCCCAATTGATCAAAGATTTCATCGCCCAAACGCGCCAGCGGCAGGGAATCTCCCAGCCACTGCACTAATTCTTTCAGACAGTCTCCCCATGCCCCCTACGCTATATCTGATCGACGGTCATGCACTGGCCTATCGTATGTATTTCGCCTTGACGGGAGGCGGCGGCAGCCAACGCTGGCAGACCTCCACCGGCGAACCGACCGCAGGCACCTACGGGTTTGCCCGCGAGTTGTTGCGCATTTTCGAACAGGAAAAACCGGATTACCTGGCTGTCGCCTTTGACACCGGCAAGACTTTTCGGGATGACATCTTCCCGGCATACAAGGGCACACGCGCAAAGATGCCGGATGACCTGCGTCCACAATTCGACAGAATTCGTCAGATTGTGGATGCCTTCAACATCCCGCGCCTGGAGATGGAAGGCTTTGAAGCGGATGACGTGCTCGGTTCGACCGCCCGCTGGGCCGCCAAACAGGGCCTGGGAGTGAAGATCATCACCGGCGACCGTGACCTGCTCCAACTGGTGGACGAGCGCGTGATCGTCTACCTGGCTGGCGACAACCAGAACTTCATCACCGATGAGGATGTGCTCAACAAACTGCACGTTCGACCCGACCAGGTGATCGATTATAAAGCCCTGGTAGGCGACAAATCTGACAACATCCCCGGCGTACCCGGCGTGGGAGAGAAAACCACCGAGAACCTGCTGGCGAAGTTCGGGACTCTGGATGCCATCTATGAGCACCTGGAGGAAATCGAACCACGCTGGCGGGCCAAGCTCGAGGCAGGCAAAGAATCAGCCTATATGAGCTACCAGCTGGCTGCCATACGGACCGACCTGCCGGTTACGCTCGACCTGGAACAGGCCCGCACCGAATTATTCGAACCGGCCAGGGTGGAAGCCATCTTCCGCGAACTGGAATTCCGCACCCTGGTCGAAATGCTTAAGAAGATCGCCGGCATGTCTGCACCGGCGGGAACACAACAACTGAGCCTGTTTGATCGACCATCCCGACCGATAGGCGAGGCTGCCCAGCCTGCCAGTAGCGCAGCTTCATTAAAAACGATCATTGTGGACTCTCCCGCCGGGCTGGGTGCGTTGGTGAAAGCTCTGGAGGGGGCCACGTCCATTTCATTCGATACCGAGACCACCTCGACGGACGAGATGTCGGCCAGATTGGTGGGGATTTCGCTGGCCGTGAAAGCCGGCGAGGGCTATTACATCCCGGTCGGGCACAAGGAAGGGAAGCAATTGCCGCTCGAACAAGTGGTGGCTGCCCTACGCGGTCCGCTTACCGATCACCGCATCCCAAAGATCGCCCATAACCTGAAATACGACTTCATCACCCTGGCGCGCCAGGGTCTGCGCGTAACCCCGCTGACTTTCGACACCATGATCGCAGAGTGGGTGATCGATCCGGGTACCAGACACCTGGGGCTAAAGAACATGGCATCGGTCCGTCTGGGCGAGAGCATGACTCACATTGAAGAATTGATCGGGACTGGCAAGAACCAGGGAACGATGGACCAAGTGTCCATCGCCGAGGCGGCTCCTTATGCCGCTGCGGACGCAGAAACCACGCTGCGGTTGCAACCGGTGTTGGAGAAAGAACTCAAACGTTTCCCCAAACTATGGGATATTTTCGTCAAGATCGAGATGCCGCTCGTTGAGGTTCTGGCCGATATGGAAATGGCCGGGGTGGCCCTCGACAAGGACTTCTTTGCGGCTTTCTCGATCGAATTAAACCAGCGCCTGGTCGAGCTCGAAAAACAGATTTACGCGGCGGCCGGCAAGACTTTTAACATCAACTCAACCCAACAGCTTTCCACCATCCTGTTCGAGACCCTGCACCTGACGCCACCCGATCGCGGGAAAAAGACCTCTTCGGGTCATTACTCGACCGCAGCAGGTGTCTTGGACGAAATGACCGGACAGCACCCCGTAATCGATTTGGTGCTAGAGTACCGGGAATACTCCAAGCTGAAATCCACCTACGTGGATTCTCTGCCTGACCAGGTTCACCCGGATACCGGGCACGTACATACCTCCTTCAGCCAGACGACCGCCATTACCGGGCGGCTTTCCTCGTCCGATCCGAATCTGCAGAACATCCCGACCCGCACGGAACTGGGCCGGCGGGTGCGGCGCGGTTTTGTGGCTGACCCGGGTAATGTATTCGTTTCGCTGGACTATTCCCAGATCGAACTGCGGATTGTGGCCCATATGGCCAAGGATGCTGCCATGTTGGAGGCATTTCGCGCCGGGCAAGATATCCATGCCACCACTGCGGCTGCGATCTACGGGATCCCGCTCAAGGATGTCACCAGGGAACAACGCCGACACGCCAAAGCGATCAACTTCGGCCTGATCTACGGCATGTCTGCTTTTGGGCTGACCCGTTCCACCGGGTTGACCCTGGCCGAATCGCAGGATTTCGTCGCAGCATATTTTCAACAATTCCCAGGTGTAAAGAAATACCTGGATGGGATCCGCCGTTCGGCCAGCGAAACGGGATACGTGGAGACCCTGTTGGGACGCCGGCGTTATTTCCCGGCGCTGCAAGGGTCGCAGAACCAGGCCTTACGCAATCGTGAGGAAAGGGAAGCCATCAACGCCCCCATCCAGGGCACGGCTGCTGATATAATAAAAATTGCCATGATCAAAATACCACCCGCCTTGAAAGAGGCCGGGCTGCATGGCAGGATGCTCCTGCAGGTGCACGATGAATTGGTGCTCGAATGCGCACGCACAGAACGAGATGAGACGGTCCGGGTTGTGCGGGATGTTATGGAAAACGCCTATCCGATATCCATTCCGCTTACGACCGACGCTCGCTGGGGCATCAACTGGGACGAATTGGAACCCATGACCTAGAACTTTTCGGATAAATACTCAGGACAGATACTTAGCATTATTGAGAGATAAATGGCAGGAAGCGACAAAGTTTTCCAAGAAGCGATGAGCAAGGGCCATTCGGCTGCCTGGGATCAGCAGTGGGGGAAAGCCGCCTCAGCCTACCAGCAGGCATTGGATGAATTCCCGAACAATGCCAAGGCCCTAACCAGTCTTGGCCTGGCATTGTATGAGTTACAGCGATACGAAGAATCGCTCAAAGCTTACCAAAAAGCCGCTCAAGTTGCGCCGAGCGATCCGGTTCCACTGGAAAAAGTGGGACAACTCTCGGAACGCCTGGGGAATAAAAAGGAAGCCGTTCAGGCTCTCATGCACGCTTCCGAGCTATATATCAGGATTCAGAATTCGGACAAGGCGCTTGAAAATTGGGGCCACATCACGCAAATCGACCCTGAATTCATCGCAGCACGCCAGTATCTGGCCATCGTTCACGAACGACTCGGTCACAAATCCCAGTCTGCCAGTGAATACCTGGTGACGGCCAGTCTTTTCCAGCGCGCCGGTAATGCGACCAAAGCTGCCGAGATGATTGGGCGCGCCCTGCGCCTGTCGCCGCATAACCCGGAAGCCCGCCAGGCAGAAAAAATGCTCAAGAACGGGCAACTGTTACCCAAGCCCTTGCATCCGCATGGAGGCACAGCGGCGTCTGCGAATGGCGCAGGTGAAACAGGTCGAACCACCCAAAGTCAGCGATACAGGCATGGACCCAATCGCAGAAGCGCGCAAACATGCCATCTCCCGTCTGGCCGAGATCTTGTTCGACCTTTCCGAAGAAATCGGGAGCACCTCAATCCCATCCAAGCGAGGCATGCAAGCCATCGTGCAAGGCTCCGGTCAAACCGACAACCAGCAAAGCGAACGCTCGAAGATCATGCAGCACATCAGCCTGGCCGTGGACGCACAGACACAGGAGCGGAGGGAACAGGCGGCCGAGGAACTCGAAATGGCGCTGGCAGCCGGATTCACGGAGCCTTCGCTCTATTTTGACCTGGGCCTGCTGCGCTCCAAAACCGAACGGCTGGAAAGCGCACTACGCCACCTGCAAATTGCGGTCAAACACAAGGATTACGGCATTGGGTCACGCTTGCTTATGGCGCAAATCCTCCACAAACTTGGCCGGATCCCGGAATCGGCCGTGGAATATCTGGAAGCGCTCAAGTTAGCCGACTCGGAAGTCGTTCCACCCGAACAATCCGCCGAAATCCGCCAGCTTTACGAGCCCTTGATCGAAGCCCAGAGCCAGCAGACCGAACCCGTAAAGCTGGAGCAGATCTGCAATAATATCGATGTATTGCTCATGCGGCCCAACTGGCGCGCCGAAATCCTGCAGGCGCGTGAACAACTTCCAAAATTTGACGATGGGATCCTGCCACTGGCAGAAATACTTATACAAGCCCAAAGCGGCCAGGTCATCGACGCGGTTGGCAAAGTGCGTAAACTGGCGCGCGCCGGTCACCTTCGTTCGGCGATGGATGAAGCTTTCGATTCATTCACATTTGCTCCAACTTATTTACCTTTGCATACCCTGGTGGGCGACCTGTTGATCCAGGAAGGACGCAGCCAGGACGCCATAACCAAGTATGGCGTTGTGGCCCAGGCCTATAGCGTCAGAGGAGAAGCAGCCCAGGCCATCAGCCTGTTACGCCGGATCGTCCAGATTGCCCCGATGGACCTTTCGGCACGTTCCAACCTGATCGACCAGCTAGCAGCACGCGGCCTGGTGGATGAAGCCATCGGCGAATACCTGGACCTGGCAGATATCTATTATCGCCTGGCCGAACTCGACATGGCCCGCAAAACCTATACCACCGCGCTGCGCCTGGCCCAACAAGGCGGCGGCAACCGCGAATGGAGCGTCAAGCTGCTCCAGCGAATGGCCGACATCGACATGCAACACCTGGACTGGCGCCAGGCAGTGCGGGTCTTCGAACAGTTGCGTACGCTGGAGCCGGATGATTTCTCCGTTCGGAAGAACCTGATCGAACTGAACCTGCGCTTGAGTCAATCCCCTCAGGCCAGGGCCGAATTGGAAAATTTCCTGACCCACCTGGAAGACACGGGCCGGCGAAGCGAAATCATAGCATTCCTTGAAGACCTGGTGGAAGAGAATCCCAAGGCTACTCTGCTGCAACGCACGCTGGCGGAAGAGTATCGCCTGGCCAATCGGGTCCCCGAAGCTGTAGCGCAGTTGGATGTTCTTGGGGAAGAAATGCTCAATACCGGCGACAAAGAAGGCGCAGCCCAGATCATCGAAGCCATTATCGCCATGAATCCGCCCAACCAGGCTAAATACAGGACCTTGCTTACAAAAATCCAGGCCACCCCCTGATAAGCGAAGCATTCATCCCTAAATCATCGCAAGTACCCCCCTTAGAAAGCCAAAACCTAGACGGTCATCAGGACAATCGCGCCCAGGGCCGCCAGTATCCCCAGCCATTGCGACCGGTTGAGCCGTTCGTGCAACAGCAACCCCGCCAGCAGGACGGTCGTTCCGGGATACAGCGAACCGAGCACAGCCGCCACATCCAACCGGCCGACCTGCCCGGACAGGATATAAAAGGTATTCCCGGCGATATCACCGGCTGCGTTCAGGAAAATCAGCGGAGTGATGTGACGGTCCGGCAAGCCTACCTGGTGGTTGGCAACCGCAAAGGATAACAAGACCAACGACCCGGTGCCGCGCGCCGCCAGCATCGGCCAAATGGTGGCGGCATGGCTGCCCTGGTTCATCAATATGAAATAAGCCCCAAAGCAAACTCCCGAGAGCAAAGGCACACGCAAATCTGCCAGGTGCAGGTGCAGCTTCACCTGGTGACCCTCACCGCGTGAAATAAACCATATTGCCGTCAAGGCCAGGGCGAACCCGATATATTTAACGGTCCCGGGAGCCCCTCGGTGAACGCACTCGCAATCACTGGCAGGACCGCCGCCATCAGGGCCGAGACAGGCGCCGCCACGCTCATCTGACCTTCCACCATGGCACGAAAGAGCAACAACAACCCGTAAGCGCCGATACCGCCTGCGCTTACGCTCCACGCCCAAACCGGCCAGGCGGGGACAGATTCCCGGACGATGGCCAGCATGACCGCCAGGAAGAACATGCCTGAGAACTCACCGTAGAATGCGGCGCGGTAAATTCCAGCCCGGCGGCTGACGATCCCACCGGTAAAGTCGCCCGCGCCCCATGTGAGCGCGGAGAGGAGACCAAAGAGACTGGATAACAAGTTCGATTTCCCGCGATTTACAAGATAATTGATGCAAAGAGAGCAATCTGGTGGACTGGCCGACTGTCAATTTTACAAGGGTTTTTCATAGAAGCGGTAGCGCTTGTAAATTTGTGCGCCCATGCGATGTGCCAGCGGCCAAGTGTCCTTATTATACTCGCCGGTCAGGGACAGGTCGGCCCAGGTGTAGCCTTTTGCAACGGCGCGCCGCACCATTTCGTCGAAAAGCAGCACGCCGACACCGATATCCCAGAATTCCGGCGCGACCGCCACGCTTTTTATGGCGATGCCTTTCGCTTTGTAACGGGAATATTTCACCAACCGCAGGTAATCCCATGGATAGCGTAATCCATTTAAATGGATCAGGATTTCGTTCAGGTTGGGGACGGCCGGGAACCAGCCGGCCGGCTGGCCATCCACCTCGGCAAAAAGCACCAGCTCCGGGTCGACCACATCCAGCATCGGCAATACCATGGATTCGACGGCAGCCCGGGTGTAGGGAGTAAAGTTGGGAAAGTGGGCCAGCCCGCGATTCTGCAAATCAACGATGCGGTCCACTTCGCCATCGATGTCTTTCAGGTTGGCGTTGCGGATGCGTATGTTTTGCTTGCGCTGGCGGATCTGCCCGGCCAGTTGGGTCAAATGACGAATTTCAGGCTGCTCAAGATCCAGGTCGATCGCATACGCCAGCCCGTCTTCATCAAATTTGATGAAACCGAACCGCTCGAAGAATTCGGAATAATAGGCCGGCGCGTGGCCGCAATAGACGGCCGGCGGGCGGTCGCGCCCTCGATCAGGATGCCGCGCAACTCTTCCCGGTCCAGGTTATAGGTGCCGACCAGGCGGGCGAGGGCATGTTCATTCGCCCAGACAGTGGCACGATCGAAAAGCGCTTCGGCAACGGAGTAATCATTGACACACTCGAAAAAGCCCACCTGGCATTCTCCAAAGTCACGGCTGCGTGTGGCAGAAAGATCTTCGCCACACGAGATGGTGCCAACCGGCCGGCCGTCTTTCCAGGCCATAAACAACTCGGCGTAACCATCTTCATAGAACTTGCCCTGGTGTGGGTCAATCACTTTTTTGCGCTCTGGCAATAGCGGCGGCACCCAAAACGGATCGCCCCGGTAGATGCGCCACGGGAAGGTCAGGAAGGTATTTTTCTCACGACGGGTTTGTACTTTGCGGATTTCGATGTGGTTCATGCGTCGCTCTTTGGCAAGATGATGGAATTATGGGGTCCCGAAATTCCCAATTACGGCAGAAAAATTGGGGTTATTCAATCATTTCCATGTATATAACCACCGGTAGGCGATTTTAGTTACCCTGCTCGCACAGGATTCAATCTGTCACAGGCTTCAGGCTTTCCCGGCCACGCGGGCACGTTCCAACACGCCTTCGGCAGCCTTAACCAGCGGCATATCGATCATTTTGCCATCCAGGGCGAAGGCGCCGGAACCTTTTGCCTGGTGGGTCGCAAAGGCCTGCACGATTCGCCGGGCGAACTGGATGGTGGATTCATCCGGGGTAAAGGCGAGCTGCACCGGCGAAACCTGGTCTGGATGGATGACCTGCTTGCCGGAGTAACCCAACTGCGCCCCGAAACGGGCTTCCTGCTCCAACGCCTCCATGTCCTTGAAGTCGATCGAGACCATGTCGATCGCCTGCAAGCCAAAGGCTGCGCAGGCTGCCACCAGCGCAGAACGGGCAAAAAGGAGTTCCAGCGCGGCAGGCGTTCGGGTTGCCCCAAGGCAGGCGGCGTAATCCTCCCCCCCGAAGATGAGTGCGACCAGACCGGGCTGGGAGGAGATTTCCTTCAAATTAAGGATGGCTTTGGGCGTCTCCACGCCAGCCAGCAGACTGATCGAACCCAGCGGCCAGTCGCAGGCCAGTTCGGCTGTCTCGATCTGCTGGCGTGCCCAATGGAGCTGGTCGAGAGTCTCTACTTTTGGCAGCACCAATCCATCCGGGCGGAGTGGCAGGATAGACTGGAGATCTTCGTTTTCCAGCCCAGAGCCGGGTGCATTGATCCTGACCAGCCTTTCCGAACGGCCAAAATCCAGCTCACGCAAAGCCGCGGCGATGCTCCGGCGGGCGGCAGACTTCCGGCTGAGCGCGACCCCGTCTTCCATATCCAGACAAATACAGTCCACGTCCAGGGTGAGGGCTTTTTCGATTTTATGCCGGTCATCACCGGGCACATACAGCAGGGCACGTCGCGGTCGCATCGAGCCTCCGCTTTCCATTATCGCACAAAGATGATTAACAGAAACCGTCTCGCTGAGGCGGGTTGCCGACAACGAGACGGAGGAATCACCGGAGAGTTGGTTAAGGTTGGTATTCTTCGAAGCGGGTCACTGCAATCTGCTTACCATAAGCATCCATGCTTTCCTGCAGCGTTCCATACACCTTCAAAAGCGTTCCGCTATCGCGGTAGCCGATCAGGCTATCCCGAACCGATTGGTCCAGGGTGTCGATTCCGCAGCGCGTACCATCCTGGTCGAGCATCTGGAAATAGTCGTCGAACTGTGCACCCGGCGGGTTGCTGACCAGGATGCCGACCCAACTACCGGTTTCACCATTTGGACCATGGGTGTCAACTGGATCGATGGGGGGTACCGGAAGGATGGGATCGCCGGGCTGGGAGGCAAGAATGCCCACCTTAAAGGCGGTTTCAGTTACATTCCCATACGCGTCCACGCCGTCCTTCCCACCGGAATATCTCGGACGTGTGGTTCACCACTGCGGTGAAAACCTGCGCAGACGGGAGGACCACCGGCACAGAAAGCTCCACCACCCACGGGCCGAGGGTGTAGCGAATGGAGGAGGCGCCCACCAATCCTGCCGGGGTGGTATCTTCTAAGGTCCATGTTCCCTGCGGAACCGAAACGCCGGCTGTCTGTGCGGCAGCGGTAACTGCCAGATCGCGCACCTGTTCAAAATCAAGGAACGTGATGGTCGAATTTCCTTCCTGAGTTGGGGTGGGAGGCAAAGGCATAACCGGATCAGGGTCCTTCCCAGGGAGGATGTTTGCGGAAACAATCGTTCCACATGCCGCCAATAAGGCTGCGGCCAGCGCAAGACTAAATAAGAGAGCCAATCGTTGATTGTTCATAGCAATCTCCTTCGAAAAATTGACGTCCAACCAGGTTAATTTGTTCCCAATTTCACGAAGTGGATTACAAGCTGACGTCCCCCAAAGCATGCAGGAGGAAGGATTAACCGTCTCCAGACGTTATCCCCCTATCGTTTTCGGATTGAATTTATTATCCTATACGGGGAATTATTCTGGGGCCGGAAGATTATTTACCGGCAGCTCCTCGCCACCGGTAACGCTGGCGCCGCTCTGGCTGATGGTCAGGGCATAGATGCGCGCCGACAACCCGGCCTGCTCGAAGGCCTGCTGCATGACCAGGCCGATGCGGGCATCCGCAGGTTGACCCGAGAAGGCGATCAGGCTGGGCCCGGCACCCGAGAGCACCACCCCGGCTGCCCCGACCTGGCGGGCGGCTGAATGGCGGCCTGCGCGCCCGGGATCAAGGGCAGGCGGTAGGGTTGGTGCAGGGAGTCTTCCATCACCTCGCTGAGCAGGCCCAGGTCGCCGGTCTCGAGCGATTTGATCACCAGGACCGCCCGGCTGACGTTGAATATGGCGTCCTGGCGCAGCACGTATTCGGGCAGGATCTCGCGGGCAGCCTTGGTTGGGAAGTAGAAATCCGGGAGCACCACGGTGATGGTCAGGGGACTGACGACCAGCTTGCGGGAAATGATCTGTTCGCCGCGCAGAACCGTGGCGACCAATCCCCCCAACATGGCCGGAACGACGTTGTCGGGATGGCCTTCGTTCTCGGTAGCCATGGCAAGGATCTCTTCGTGCGAGAAAGGTTCGTCCAGCAGGGCGTTGGCTCCCAGCATGCCGGTTAATAAAGCGGCCGAACTGGAACCCATTCCCGACATGAGCGGGATGCGGTTTGTGCAGCGGATGGACAGGCCAGCCGGATCCTTCCCGACCAAAGCAAATAGCTGCAGCGCAGCAGAAGCAATGGAGTTCGTTTCATCGATGGGGAGATTATCCTGACCCTCTCCGGAGATGCTTAGCCTGAGATTTTCCGTCGCCGGTCTGTTCGAATTCGGTTTCGTTCCAGAGATCCAACGCCAGCCCGAGCGTATCGAAACCCGGCCCCAGGTTGGCGGTGGTGGCAGGGACGTGCACGGTAACCTTTTTCATCGGCATTTTCATAGCAGGATGGCCTCTTCGAGCGCGTCCAGCCGGGGCGGTACGACGCGAGGTGCGGCCATTTCACGGGTGATGATGTCGGGGTCTTTCAATCCGTGGCCCGTGCACACGGCGACAATGCGCAGGCTTTTGGGCGTAAAGCGCCCGGCGGCGATCTCGTGCGCCAGACCGGCCAAACCGGCGGCCGAAGCCGGTTCGACCCAGATGCCTTCCAGGCGGGCCAGGCTGCGTTGCATGGCCAGGATCTCGTCGTCGCTGACCGCAATGATGCGCCCATGGGACTCTTCGGCGGCCTGCAAGGCCTGCTCGCCGCGCGCCGGGCGCCCGATGCGGATGGCGGTCGCCAGGGTCTCGGGTTTGTCGACCGGATGCCCCAGCACGAGCGGTGCGGCGCCCTCCGCCTGCACGCCCAACACCTGCGGCAGCCCGCTGGATTTGAGCGAGTCGATATTGCTTGAAACCGGCCCAATAAGCAGTGATGTTGCCGGCATTCCCAACCGGCAGGCAAAGCCAGTCCGGTGCCGACCCCATGACGTCGCAGATCTCGAAGGCGGCGCTTTTCTGGCCTTCGATGCGGTAGGGGTTGAGCGAGTTGACCAGGCAGATGGGCTGCTTCTGGGTGATCTGCACGACCAGGCTGAGGGCGTCGTCAAAGGAACCCTCCACCTGGATGACCTGGGCCCCGTAGGCGAGCGCGCCGGCCAGCTTCCCGGCGGCCACTTTGCCTTCCGGGATCAGCACCACCGAGCGCATGCCGGCGCGGGCTGCATAAGCTGCAGCCGAGGCGGCGGTGTTGCCGGTGGAGGCGCAGATGACGGTTTTGGCGTCCCGCCCGGCTGCCTCACTGACGGCGGCAGTCATGCCGCGATCCTTGAACGAGCCGGTCGGATTCAATCCTTCAAATTTCACAAAAAGCTCGAACCCGCCGCCCAACTGCTCTGCCAGTTTTTTCGCCGGGATGAGCGGCGTATCTCCCTCCAGCAGGGTGATCGGACGGGTATGCGCCGGAAGATCGAACAAGCCTTGATAACGATGCAGAACGCCTTGATAGGATGACATGAAACTCCTCAGATAAAAAAACTCCCGAAGTGAGCAGACTTCGGAAGCCGGTAGAGACCAGGTGCGACCATCCGTCCGCTCAAGCGGGGGGCGGGGTGGTAGTAGTGGTGGTCGTAAAAATGCGGATTAATCGATACATGGCAATTCTTATTCCAAAGAAATTATATCCTTTTTTCGGGTGAGGTGGAGGAGGAAAAGTAAGGAATACGTTGTAAAATACCCAAATCTATTCCCCAGACGCCTCGACGGTAAACCGTCGGGCTCAGGTACAAAGTCCGCTAAAGCGGACTGGACAGGCACCCCGATTTATCGGGTTTCGTGGATGGGCAAGATCGTTTACTACAATGAGAATTTGTTTCCAAATTTGCCTACTAAGTTATTAAGGAGGAAAAATGGAATCAGAGATGGAATTCTTAAATAAACGCCTGCAAATACTGGAGCAGAATATTTATGCCCCGGTTAATATGGATATGGACGATAAAGGGCGGTTCTATCTTAGGTACGATTTAAGCCAGTGGTAGAACATTCATACATTCGGGAAGCTCACTTGATCAGGAAATTGCTTACCAGTGCAAAGGAAGGCCAGATTGATAAAGCTTTGGCAGGGTGGCACAAATTCCTGGCAGGAGAATTACAAAAACACCGTGACTATTACCTAAATATGCAAGAAAAATACGAAGAATGGTTAAGTTTCCCTTTCCCAACTCGCATGGAAATCCCGGAACCCCCGCATTCTCCGGACCTGGAAAAAAAAGATATTAATGATGATGATTGGATTGTTGATGAAAAACTTCTTGACCTAATAACGGATTTGCGTCTCAGGTTATCCAAATGGATGTGTGGTAGCAATTAATAGGCAACGGATTACAATGAGTATTGTTTTAACCATTTAAAGATACACTGGCAGCCTCGTCAGTAAACCGCCGGGCTCAGGTAAATATCCGCTAAAGCGGTCGTGACGGTCAGCGGACAAAGTATTCAATTAAGATTTTTTCATCACTTTGCTCCTAGCATGCGATGTTCCAAAGGGTAAATATGCCATATTCCCGTCTTTTCTATCACTTCGTTTGGGCTACTAAAGACCGCCTCCCCTTAATCACAAAATCCAACCGTATGCCAATCATAAAGGCGATTTCTGCCAAGGTTGTTCAATTAACTGGAATTTGTAACGCGGTAAACGTTGTTTCCGATCATGCTCACCTGGTTGCCACAGTCCCGCCCTCCTTGGCACTGGGGACATTTATCGGACAGGTGAAAGGCAATTCGTCACATCTGGCGTCTCATTTGCGCTTTGATGGCATGCTGCAGGCGTTTCAATGGCAAAGTGATTACGGTGTGATGACCATTTCAGAGACGCATTTGACATCTGTTGTAAATTATGTAATGAACCAGCAGAAACATCACAATGAGGGAGATTTGAACACCCGTCTGGAATATTGGATGGAATAACCGTTATGCCCCTTCGTCGCTGCACCACCTTGTTCGTCCTGTTCCTGCTGATGGCCCCGCTGCTGGCCGGCTGCCAGCCGTCTTTCCTGGCGGGGGTGCTCCCCACGCAGACCATCCCGCCTCAGGCCAGCCCGACAGTTACACCACAACCCTCTCCAACATCCAGCCCGACCATACAACCCGGCGATACTCTGGCACCAACAGGAACGGCAGTGCCGACAGGCAGCGCGCCGGCCTCCCAGACAGCGGATCTGCCCCCCAGCCAGAACTCCCGGCCCGACTCCGCTCCCGGCTGCGCTTACGCTCGACCCGGCAGACTGGAAGGACTGGCCAGTGCTGCCGATCGTCCCGGCGCGGGCGCGCGAGATCTACCAGACCGGGCTGCAGCTTGGGAACGACCCGAACGCCTTTTCGATCCTGGGGGATTGCCAGTCCGAGCCGCAGGTCTTCATGGAAGCTTTCGTGACCGACCCACCCCTGTTTGCCAGCCTGCCGCCGGACTTACAGGAGACGGTGGCCTGGTTCGCCGGGTCGTTCAACCGGGAGAGTCCCACCGCACAGAGCGGGACGACCGCCGGAGCAGAGTTGTGGCCGCCCTGGCACAAGAACCAGTTCACCTGCACGACCAGCGAATCGCCGCTGCAGTGCGAGCTGCGCATCCATCACCCGTCCTTCGCGATCATCCAGGTGGGCACCCATTACGAGGACCGCAACCAGGACTACATGCGCAAGATCCTCGACCAGTTGATCGCCGCGGGCGTGGTGCCGATCCTGGCAACCAAAGCCGACGACAGCGAGCTGGACTATCACATCAATACCCAGTATGCGGAACTGGCGGTGGAATATGAAATCCCCTTTTGGAACTTCTGGGCAGCCGTGCGCGACCTGCCATGGCACGGGCTGACCAACCGGACCGGCCTGGCATTCCAGGGTGACATCTACCTGACCAAACAAGCCGTGGAAATCCATCGCATGACCGCACTGCAAACGCTGGATATCGTCCGCCGGGCGGTGCAGGGGCCATAATTCCGATGTTATAATTTTTTTATGAAAGCCGCGCGTTCCTTCCGGGTCGAAGCCGTGGTACTGCGCCACGCAGATTGGGGTGAGGCCGACCGCATCCTGACACTGTACACGCGCGAACGCGGCAAAGTACGGGCAATCGCCAAGGGAGCCCGCAAGATCCGTTCCCGCAAGGCCGGGCACCTGGAACCCTTCACGCACGTGACCCTGCAGATGGCCCAGGGCCGCGATCTGCTGATCATCACGCAGGCAGACACCCTGGATGCCAACCTCCCGCTGGTGGCCAACCTGGTCAAGACCGGCTATGCATCCTACGCAGTCGAACTGCTGGATCGTTTTACTTACGAAGATGAAAACGAAAATTACGCCATCTTCCGGCTGCTGACCGAAATCCTGACCCGGATCGCCGGCGAAGCGGAGCCGTGGTTGGCCCTGCGCTATTACGAGGTGCGCCTGCTGGACCTGTTGGGTTTCCGCCCGCACCTGTTCGAGTGCGCCAACTGTGGAGAGAAGATCCAGGCGGTCGACCAATATTTCTCAGCGGCAGCCGGCGGGGTATTGTGCCCGCGTTGCGGGAGAGGCCTGCCTGGCGCTTTGACCGTCTCGATGGAAGCCCTCAAATATTTCCGGCACTTTCAGCGCAGCTCGTATCCCGAAGCGCAAAAGGCGCGCCGGCCGGAGATCCAGGTGCAGAACGAACTGGAGATGCTGCTGCAGAGTTATCTGACTTACCTGCTGGAACGCGGCTTGAATTCCCCCAATTTCATTAAAGAGATCAAGAAGTAATTCCCACCCTTAGCGTTTGGCCCAACCGATCATGAAGGTCTGCATGACCCATTCGACCAGCCAGCCCAGGCGCCTCCAGACGAAGGCCTGCAACGTGCGGCTGCGTATGCGATAGTAAACTCTGGCGAGCCAGGTGCGCCGCCGCAGCGACTTGCCGAGTTGGGAACCTAGAATGCTGCCCCGATAATCCCGGAAACTGAAATCTCCGCTTTCGAAAGCCTGCCGGAGGGCCTCGGCAGCCAGGCGCCCGTACCCCAAGGCCAGACTGATGCCTTCTCCGAAGAGCGCATCCGCACCGGCGGCGTCCCCCACCAGCAGGACATGTGGAGTGGAAAAGGGGCTGCGGGCCTCGAACCAGCGCAGCGGATGCCCTTCCAGCTTGTATTCGTCCATGCGGTAGCCATGATGCGCCATTTCGTCCGCCAGGGCAGCCTGCAGGGAAATATCCGCCTTGACCGGGTGGACGTTGCTGTCGTAGATGCCGCGGTTGCGCACCGGTTGGCCCTTTTCGAGCGCCGGGAAATCCCAGGAATAGCCCTGGATGCCCTGAGGGACGTACAGGAAATCAAAATAGGAGTTGGCCTGGTCGTGGAAGGATTGCTCCGGCCTGGGCTCGGTCAGGATCTCGAGCAGCCGGGCGGTGTGAGTGGCTTCGTGCGGGACGACCAGGCGGCGGATGACACTCTTCGATCCGTCCGCACCGACCACCACTTTCGCCCGAAATTCAGCCTGGGGAGTTTCCAGCACCACTTCAGAGCCGCTGATCGAAATGCTCTTTACCGGCGTATCCTCCAGGATGCGAAAGCCGCGCTGGCGCGCCTTGCCGGCCAGCCAGGCGTCGAACTCGTAACGGCGGACGGTGCGGAAAGCGTAGGCGGCGCGCTTCTCGGCGCGCAGGCGCATGCCACTACCGTCATAATGAAACCAGGCCCAGTCCACGTCAGTGTGGGGCACTTCATTCACATCCAACCCTAGCCGTTCCAGAATCACTTCAGCATCCGGCAGCAGACCGCCGCCGCATAATTTCGGGCGAGGGTGATGGGCTTTCTCCAGAATGAGCGTACGCGGAACCAGTTCGGGCGCCACCTGTGCCAGGTGCAGCGCCGTGGAGATCCCGGACGGCCCGGCGCCTACGATAATGATGTCATAATGGTCTTGGATGGGCATTTTGCAATGGATATCCGCCTGAACTGTGGGGGTACCGAAGATTGGGAGGAAAATTCATTGTATCACGGACAATCCGGCAGCCTTTACCGCCAGGCGATCTCCGGCGAGGCGTAAAAATTCACCTCCTGCGCTTGAAGACGCGGCCCCTGGCCGGCCAGGCGCAACTTGTACTCGTTCCAATCACGCTCGGACTGCGGAGTCCAGCCCATCTCGGCGTAACCCAGGATGCGCGGGAAGGCCATATATTCGAGGTCGTCCAGGTTGGAGAGGGTCTCCGACCAGAGTGGCGCTTCCACTCCCAGAATATCGTTTTCGTTGACCCCGCTCACCAGCGTAGCCGGATCCCAGGAATAACCGGTCTGCAGGTTAATGTAGCCGGCCCATTCCAGCCCAAGGGTGGTCGAAGCCTGGTACTTCATATCCATATACATCTTATCGGCGGGGGACATGATGATCTTGAGACCTTTTTGGGCTGCCAGCACGGCCAAATCGGGAGTGAGGTTCCAATGCTGGGCGATGGCGCCAGGCTGCAGGTGCGCCTGGGCGACCTCCTCCCAGCCAACCATCTGCTTGCCGTTGGCCGTAACGATGGTCTGCGCCTTCTGGATGAGATCGTTGTAGTCAGACTGGCTGGTGGCCTGGGTCTCATCGCCACCCACATGAAAATACGGCCCGGGAGTAATGGCAGACAACTCGCCGATCACGTCTTGCAGGAAGGTATTGGTAATATCCTTGTTGACGCACAAAGTACTGAACCCAACATCGATGCCGGTGAAAAGGTCGGGTGCGATCCCATTGCAATTGAGCTCGGCGTACGAAGCCAGAGCAGCCGTGACGTGGCCAGGCATCTCGATTTCGGGGATGATGGTGATGTAGCGGCTCCTGGCGTAATTCACGATATAGGTATAGTCCGACTGGCTGTAGTATCCACCCGGACCGCCGCCCACCTGCAGGCTGCCGCCGTACAACGCCAGGTGCCGC
>CAWFBZ010000010.1:0-372662 GCA_963814135.1 uncultured Chloroflexia bacterium
TCACACCGGCGGTTTGTGTTCGGGATTTTGAGCGTCCCGCTGGTCATCGGCCTTTTGATCGGGGTGATCTTCCTGCTCATTTCAATGGACAACAATACCACCCCGATCGGGTACGTGGATCAATCCGGTCTGCTTACCAATCCCGTCCCGGCTCCCAGGCCGGATGCCCCGGATCGCCCGGTGCCAATGATCGCTTTCGCTAGCGAGGCGCAGGCCCGGACGGCGCTGGATGCCGGTCAGATCCAGGCGTATTACGTCCTGCCGCCGGATTATCTTAGCAGCGGCGAACTGCGTGTAGTCCATACAAACGAGATCAAGTCCCCGGCCCGCAACCAATTCTATGCCTTCCTGGGGACCAACCTGCTGAAAAATACCGATCCGGCCATTGCGACGCGCCTGGTCAAAGGGGCCGATATCACCATCCAATCACCGGATGGCAGCCGCAGCATCTCAAGCGAAAACTGGTTCAGTTTCCTGATCCCGATGATCGCCGGAATCGCTTTCGTAATAGCCATGTTTACCTCGGGTGGCTACCTGATGCAGGCAGTGGTGGAGGAAAAAGAGAACCGCACGATGGAAGTGGTGATCACATCCGTCTCACCGGACCAGTTCATGGCCGGTAAGATCATCGGCGACACCGGCGTGGGTCTTACGCAGGTGCTTGTCTGGATCCTGCTAATTGTGGTGCCTGTCCTGATCGCGCGCGGCTCGATCAAGTTCCTGCAGGGCATCCAGATCTCCTCCCAGACGCTGGTTGTGCTGGGTGTGATCATGTTGCCGTCTTTCCTGATGGTGGCGGCGCTCATGGCCACCATCGGGGCAACCGTGACGGAAGCGCGCGAAGGCCAGCAGATGACCGGTCTGATCAGCCTGCCGATCTGGATCCCATACATGTTGACGACCCTGCTGCTGAGCAATCCGAATTCCCCGCTCTCGATCGCCCTGAGCATGATCCCGCTTACTGCGCCGATCGCCATGCTGATCCGGGATGGTCTGACGATCCTGCCGGCCTGGCAGATTGCGCTCAGCGCGTTCATTCAGCTCCTGGGCTTTTTGGGGGCGATCTGGCTGGCAGGGCGGGCGTTCCGGCTCGGGATGTTACGGTACGGCAAGCGCTTGGCATGGCGTGAATTGTTTGTACGCCAGGGAGAAAAAGCATGAAGAAAATCCTGCTGGTCCTGAAGAACGAAATCGTCAGTATGCTTTCGCGCACTTCCTTCTGGCTGGTGGCGCTGGGATTGCCCCTGGTGGGAGCAGCCATCTTCGCAGGAGTTGGATTGATCAATCGGAACGCCGCGGCCAGCTCATCGGTCAGCCAGGTATTCAGCACCCCGACGGACCTGCGTCCGGAAGGCTACGTGGATTTGAGCGGGATCATCCGGGTCATCCCGCCGGAGCTGCCGGCCGGGAAATTCATTGCTTATCCAACCGAAGCAGCGGCCCGGATGGCTTTGCAGGACGGTCAGATCTCGGCGTTCTACATCGTCACGCCTAATTTTATAAAGGATGGCAAGGTCACTTACATCCGCCCGGACTTAAATCCACTGGCTTCCACCGGCGACCAGTCCGGCCAGTTCACCTGGTTGCTGCAGGTGAACCTGGTCGGAGGCGATGCCATGTTTGCCAGCCTGGTCAACGGCCCGACCAAGCTCGACGATACTTCCCTGGCCACTGCCCCCCAGCCCGACCAGAATAACGGGCTGGCGTTATGGACCCCGTACATCATTACCCTATTGTTCTACATGCTGATCATCAGCTCCTCCAGTATCCTGCTCAGCAACGTCTCCAAGGAAAAAGAAAACCGCATTATGGAGGTGTTGCTGACCTCGGTGACACCCACCCAGTTATTGACCGGCAAGATCCTGGGCCTGGGCATCGTTGGACTCGGGCAGACGCTGGTGTGGTTGGGTACCAGCTACTTTTTGCTGAATATCAGCGGTGAAACCCTCAGGCTGCCCTCGGAGATCCACTTGCCGGTCTCCTTCCTGTTGTGGGGGTTGGTGTTTTTCCTGCTCGGTTATGCGGTCTACGCCAGTTTAATGGCCGGACTGGGCGCGCTGGCTCCCAACCTGCGTGAGGCTTCCCAGGCGACTTTTGTGATCATGCTGCCAATGTTGATCCCGCTCTTTCTGAGCAGCAGCGTTTTCATGGAAGCGCCCAATGGGAGCATTGCAACGGTTTTGAGCCTGTTTCCGCTCTCGGCGCCGGTGGCCATGATGGCGCGTCTATCGGCAGGGGGAGTGCCCGCCTGGCAGGCGCCCCTGGCGGCCATCCTGCTGGCATTCACGGCAGTCCTGATCCTGCGCGGCGTGGCCGGAATGTTCCGCGCCCAATCCCTGCTCTCCGGCCAGCCCTTCCAGATTAAAAATTATTTCCGGGCGCTGGCCGGAAAGATGTGATTATAAATTACGTTACCTGCCCTCCGGCCGGCTTGCGCCTCAGGCTGGCCGGAGGGCGGAGGGGACGGTTGACGAAATCAGCCGGGTTTTACTTTAGGGTGGGAAGTTCATTGGCACTGGCGGAAATATCCACGCCAAATCGACTTCTCCAATGCCTTTCCATTTTGAATGGGTCTTTCGAATTGGGAAAGGCAATGTATAATTGAGGGGCAAATCAAACCACATCACAGCGGGACAACCATGAGATGGGGTCACCTGGCTAATTATTTGCACCTGCCAACCCAGACTCCAATTATCGATCGTCAGCCGCCCTTGAAGGGGTGAAAATGGATTCTATCGCCATAGAGGCCAGTTCGCTGAATAAAACATTTTCCAACAAATCCGGACTTTGGAGGACGAAGACAAAGTCTACGGTAGCCGTGGATGATATTTCATTGCGAATTGAGCGGGGGGAGTTGTTCGGTTTGCTCGGGCCAAATGGCGCCGGGAAGACCACCACCGTCAAGATGCTCACCACACTGTTGCTGCCCACGCGCGGGGTTGCCCGGATCCTGGGGTTGGACGTGGTGCAGCAGACCGCCGAAGTACGCAAGCACATCGGGTTTGCCTTCAGTGGCAGCCGCGGTCTCTATAACCGGCTGACCGCCATGCAAAACCTGAGGTACTTCGCCGAGTTGTATGCGCTGGACCCGCAGGATATGCGGAAACGCATCCCCGAACTCCTGGAACTGGTCGGGCTGCTTGAACGGGCGGACGACAGGGTGGAGACATATTCGAGCGGGATGACCCAGCGGCTGCACCTGGCGCGCGCCCTGTTGCACGACCCGGAGGTGTTGTTCCTGGACGAACCAACCGTGGGCATCGATCCGGTCGGGGCACGCGAACTCCGCCAGACCATCAAGACCCTGATCTCCCTGGGGAAAACCGTCCTGTTGACCACCCATTACATGGCCGAAGCCGAGGAATTGTGCGACCGGATCGCCATCATCAATAAAGGTCGCATCGTAGCCCTGGACAGTCCGGACGCGCTCAAGCGCCGGATCAGCGGCGATTCTGTCATCGAAGCCACGGTCCAGGTTGCCGGTGTACAGGAAATCCTTGACAAGTTGCGCGTCCTGGATGGAAAGACGGTCGTTGAACTGAAGAAATCGGTCGATCCCGGGAAATTGTGCATCCATACCTCGGAACCGGCGCGCGTGCTCGAGTTGTTATCGACTTACCTAAATCCCCACTTTATCCAGGGGCTGGAGGTCCGCAATCAGACGCTTGAGGATGTCTACGTCACCATCATTAAGGGCGAGAAGGAATGAAGGATCTGCGCTGGAGTTTGTTCAAACAACAAATGATCGTGCAGTTTCGCGTCCGCACTCTGCGTTTATTATCGCTGGGCTTGTTCGTGATCCAGCCGGCTGTATTCACTGCCGTGGGTATGCTGCTTTCGCACGCGGCCGGCAACGCCATGCCCGATCTCGTCTATACGGTCATCGGGGGCGGTATCATGGGGATGTGGAGCGGATTGGTATTCACCTCCACCTATGACATCACCGGCGACCGGTTTTATGGGACCCTGGAATTGATCGTGGGCAGCCCGACCTCCCTGGCTACCGTCGAGGGCATTCGCACGCTGACCAACGTGATCTCGGGATTGTTCAGCCTGAGCCTGGCATTTATCGCCGGTCTGGGGATTTTTGGCTACTCACTCAAGGGGGTGAATTTCCTGGGTGCCGGGATTTCGTTGCTGCTGCTTTTATTTGGGATGTGGTGCATGGGAGTTTTCCTGGCCAATTTCCTGGCCTGGTCCCGCCTGTCGGGCACATTCGTCGATTTTCTTGAAATGCCGGTGGCTTTTTTATGCGGCTTCATGTACCCCATCCGTGTGCTCCCGGGCTGGCTGCAGGTCATCTCGGGTGTCTTCCCAATCCGCTGGGCTTTGCAGGCCATGAATGAGAGTTTGCTGGGCAGCCACGACTGGTCCTTCCTGAGCCTGCATTGGACGATGACTATCTTCATCTCCCTGCTCTTCGTTGTTTTCACACGCTGGCTGCAGGTCAAGGTGCACGACAGTATTCGGGTCAGTGGGGAATTGAGTTCGATATGATCCGCTCCTGGTTCTATCCCGTGCGGTTGTTTCTGGCTCAGGCCTGGCTTTCCTACCACGGTCGTTTTGCGCTTATCTCCCCTTTCGGGTACATCGCCTCCAAAATGGGCTTCCCCTTTTTCCTGATGCTCTTCTTCGTATTTATGGGCAAGTTTGTGGGATTCACCAATCCGCTTTACATCGTGATCGGCAACGTCCTGCTCATCCCGGCTTCCGGCAGCATGGCCGGTGTGACCTCTACCATCGGAGATGAACGCACCTGGGGAACGCTGAATTATGTCCTGGGAAGCCCGGCACCCCGTCTGCCCATTTTCATGGGACGGGCGTTTTTCTACATCCTGGATGGTTTTCTTACCGCCGTTTTAGGTTTTGCCATCGCCGCGGCGGTCTTTCGGGTCGACGTGGCCCGGATCAACATCGCCATGCTGGCCCTTTCCATGATCCTGATCGCAATAACCTCCAGCGGGCTCGGCTTCCTTTTTGGCAGCATTTCGCTGATTTCACGGGATGGCTGGATCATCCTGAATACGTTCCTTTCCGCCCTGTACATCCTGGTCGGGGTGAATTTTCCGGTCGAATCACTGCCAGGTGTTCTTCAAAAGGTGGCTTACGGGCTGCCGCTAACCCGCGGGATCATGGCTGCCCGGTTGGCCATGGGCGGCGCCGGCTGGCAGGACATCAGCCGTCTGGTCGGCGGCGAGATCCTGGTGGGCGCCATCTATATCCTTATCGGCTACCTGAGTTTCCGCCTGATCGAGAAACGCAGCATGCTTTCGGGGACTCTCGATGCAATCTAGTGGATACAAGTTTTGAAGTGGGCGGTCAGATATATTCCCTGAAAATTCTCTTTACAATCCCAAAAAATTGGGAATCATAATATTAATCCAAAATCCCTGGCGGAATTTACCCGCACCGGTTGCCGGTGCGGATAACCGATAGGATATAGGGATGGCATTTTATGAAGATGCCCGGTTTAAATTCGCAACCCCCAGCGCCTGGGGGTTGCGGGATAATCAAACTTCTATTTGATGAAATAGGATTTCGATCATGGAGTCGCAATGGCGGTCTCAGTTGCGGTCGCGGTTGCTTCCCCGGTGGCAGTCGGAGTAGTGCTGGCCGAAACTACATTCACATCCACGTAAAGTACACTACCAACCGGTTGGCCCTTATCGTCCAGAAGTGCCCAAAATCCCTTGAATTCACCCGTCTTATTGGGAGCCTTCAGATCAACCGATAGGTTCACCTGATCGCCGGGTTTTACCGTGCTGGTAAGGGGTACCGTCTGCCCGCCCATGGCCTCTCCATAGGAATATGCCAGTTTGAAGTTGGTGGTCCAGTCGCACGTGCCTGTATTCTTGATTTTCCAGGTTTTGGTGAAGGTCTGATTAACGGTCATCTCGGTGCCGTCCGGGACGGTTTCCGAAATGAACTGGTAATTCGCACAACTTGCCGCGGTCGGAACCGCCAGAGCGGCAGTTGCGAACGGTGTCGCCGGGGTGTTGGTAACCGCCGGGGTTGCGGTGGGGCTGGGAGTGGGCGTGATGGTGGGCGCATCCTGGGTCATTTGCACGACGAAGGTCTGGACCGCCTGGGTGGAGACCGCGTTCACATCCACCGGTGTGGGGGTGGGGGTTTCGGGAGCGGATCCACACGCACTCAAAACCAGGAAGACGCAGCTTACAAACAGGGAAATTGGAAGATAGTGTTTTTTCATTTTTTCCTCTCTGGGAAATACTTTTTTGAATTATCGAATTAACCGGGGTTGGGGAGGGGCTTTGATGGCGGGGTTGGCGGGCAACCTGGATATTCCAGGCTCAAATCCGGTCAGTCTGCCATCCGGATATACAAAAGGGTGGATGTCCGTGAAACGCAAGCACCCATTGTACCAGAAATCTGGGTTTCCGTCTTGTCCAGAGGAAGACTGGGATCGAGGCATGCTCCCTCTCCCTGCTTCAAGCCAACCAGCCATATGATTTTCGCTTCGCTGCCGCCAGATTTTACGAATAGAAAGCTTGGTGGGGATAATGGAAAATTTCGTCGATGCTTTTCACTTCATTTAAAAAAATCCATGGCTCCGGGTGGAAGGGGATCGTCGAGCCGGCATAAGCTGTCCCAGGAGATAATTTGGTCGGGAATGGTTATCTTCTAAATACCCTCCGGTTCAGGCCTCTTCACCTGGGGGAAGTTGTTTGAGAGGCGGAGGTCCAGGTAGCATGTCCAGAACGTGATCGGTCAGGCTCTTGGTTTCGGAATATCTGCCGATGCTGATTCCACCTGACCCCTGAGCGTAAGGGTAAGTGCCAATCCACAGGCTGCCATCCCGGGCTTCGCAGATCGCCCGCACCAGGTTTTCGACCAATCCATCTTTTTTTGTATAGGAAACCCAACTCTGCCCATCGAACCGGCTCAGGCCGAATTCGCTGCCGAACCACATCTTTTTGTGGGAATCTATCGCCATGCAATAAATTCGATCATCTACCAGTCCATCCCTGCGGTTGAGATTATGCCAGGTCCGGTTGTCGAATATGCTCACCCCTCCAAGTGTCCCGAACCAGATATTCCCGTCGGGATCTTCGAACATCGAATAGACGCAGTCATCTGCCAGACCCTCCCGGGTTGTGTAATTTTGCCAGTGTGCCCCATCGAAGCAGCCAACTCCAGCTCCGATGCCCTGGTCATAGGTGCCCACCCATATCCGCCCCGCGAGTCGTTGAACACCTTCAAGATTTCCAGTCCGGGCAGTTCGGTTCGGTTTGTATAGGAATGCCATTCCCTCCCGTCAAACCGGAACAGCCCGCCGCCGCTGTGGGAAGCCCGCCAGCAACCCGCCCACACATCCCCATGTTGGTCGATCGTCAGGTTAAGCAGGCTCTTGCCGGTTAACCCACCATCTAGTATATGCTCTCCTTCCATCACGTTAAGCCGTTGTCAGTCGCCAACCAGAGCCTGCCCCGGCGGTCTTCCCGAATGCAGGTGACCTGGTTGCAATGCAATCCATCTCTGGTCGTATAGGTCTGCCATTTGCCGGAACTCGTAGCAACACAAGCCGCCTCCCCATGTCCCGACCCAGATGCGCTCAAGGGAATCCTCGTACAGGTCATACACCCAGTTATGGCACAGCCCTTCCCGGGTGGTGAGGTTCTCCCATTTCAAGGTATCGCGATCTGCGGAGGCTTGCAGATACCCCATGAACAATTTCCGCAATTCGCTGCGGTCGCTAAAATTGGATGATTGCGGCACCAGAGCGGTGTTTGCCATTCCTAGACCTGTCTGTTTAAATCCTGATATTCCTGTACAAGACCGGCTATCTTTTCCCGCCATGCCAGGATGTGTTCAGCTTCCACCTGGATTCGGGAAAGTATCTCCTGACGCTGCTCCCGTATGTTCTCTCGAAGTCTGCCCGGATCATGCTCTTCCTGTGAGGTCTGGTCCTGTTTGAGTTGTTCAAGCCTGTGTTGCAGGCGGGCAGCCAGGCGTTCGAGTTGCTGTTTGGCATCCAACAGCCGATCAAGCTCCTCCAATGGATCCTTTTTTTCTTCCGCCTTGATCTCGCCGCGATACTGCACGATATAAGCTTCCATCAACAGCGCGTCGGCGCGTTTATAAACCTCATAGACGGTTTTGAAGACTTCCTCCTGGCAGTCGGATGTATCGGGGTGAACCCTGGGCAAGACCACACGTTTGAATTCCCACGCTAATATTTCATACGCCAGGGCGTCCACCACCTCCTCCACGCGTATATCTTGCAAGCTTACCATGGGCTCATTTTCCCGGATATTTTCCTGGTCTTGAGTTTCTGGTTCAAGTTCTGACGCGGCAGCAGCCTGGGCCAAAACGCTGTGGATATCCGCCTCCAGCTCTTCCAGGTTGGAGTAACCTGCCCGTGAGATGCGCTTTTGGATGCGCCGGTATTCTTCCTCCAACCACTGGCTCTGGTGGATGGCTTCCTTCAGCCGGTATCCCGGACGCAGGATATTTACCAGAAAAAATTCTTCTACCTGGCGCATTTGCTCGCGCATGCGGTTATATTGGTTCAGCCAGGCCACGATCCGCAATCGGGTCTGGTTCAGTTCCAGGCTGAGCTCCTCGCAGGCCTTGCACAGTTGCCTTTCCGCCAGTTCCAGTGCCCGCGAGATGTCGGCGAACTCCTGCCACAGCGCCGGGGGCACATTCTGTTCGAACTGGCCTCGCCTGGCTTCCACTTCCGCCAATTGTTTGCGGCACTGCACAACCCGTTCCACCTGTCGTTTATAAATTCCTGCATGGATCAAGCTCCTGGATGGTGTGTGACGTTCATTCAGTACTTAACCAGCTCTCGATAATTAATATACGACTGCATTGCTCCTGGGGGTGCGTTCCGGAAGAGTTACCTTCAGGATTTCAAAATAAGTCAAGCAGCTCATCCGGCAGGGTATAAGAATCCGGTATCTCATCCGCCAGTCGTTCTCCTTGCAACCAGAACAATTCTCCTCCACCCATTTCGCGGTCGAACACGCCGCACAGCCCAGGCACTCTTTCTAAAAATTCGCAAAATGTATTCCGGATGGAGCTGGAGTCACTGAATAGCAGGCTCATGTGGGTGCCGGTGGTGCCAAAATCGAACAGCACCAGGTCCGCCGATTGGAGGCCGGAATACCGTTTGGTCAGGTCAGTATAGACAGTCAGGTAGATATATCCAATGCGGACCTTACGGTCTTCGTTTTCCTCCGGCGGCCCGCGAAAACTTTCTTCCTTGTCCCGGTCTGCGATGTAGTCCTCGATCGCCTCGTCCGACTCGAAATTGAGAACCAGGGAGAAGCTCAATTCCGGGGCGTCATAGGGGATTTGTTTATCTTTAAAACTCCAGGTATCAAACGGCAAGGTCAGGACCTGGTCCGGGAAGTGGACCTGGACCGCAGGTTGATGTGGTTCGACATAATGGGTCAGAGCCACCAGGGCCTCCCGAAGTTGCCTGCGTCTGAAGTAAAGCTTGTATCTGTAATCCAACCCCATAAGACCGACTCCTTGCTACCCGCCGGACAACCATCTGGCTGGCAGGATCATGGGCCGCTTTCTATCCGAAAACGGTGGATGCAGTCATTCTGGTCAACGATGACGCCCTGCTGACCATCCGGCGAGAGCGCCCCCGCAATGATCGGCACGCCCAGCTCACGTCGGTAAGGGATCTTCTTGGCTTCGAGATCGATCACACGAATAATCCCATCCTCACTCCCCGAGAGTATCATCGGATGGTCTCCTGCCGCCGCTGCCAGCACGGGAGAAGGGTTGCCCGAGAGAGTCTTGGGTACCTCCTCTTCCCCCAGCATACGGGCTGACCAATAATACATGTGCCCGTCCCGGCACCCCCAGGCGACCAGGTCTCCGTTCCGGGAGGATCCAATTGCTGTTATAGGTTCAGGATGTCCGGTAAAAGACTTGAGGAGTTTCCGGGATTGGGGGTTCCACACACGGAATTTGAGGTCCGCTGACCCGGATACGATCAGGCCGTTGAAGAGAAAAGACAGGGCGGTGATCCGCTTTCCATGACCTTCCAGCAAGACAGGCTCGCTTTCCAAATCCCAGAAAAGCAGCGAACCAGTGGAACTCCCAATGGCAACCTGCCGGTCATCGTTGATCGCCAGCGCGGATATCTCTCCCTGCAGTTCTCGGTGGTCCAGGCGGGTTTGCCCTGCCAGATCCCACAGTTGCAGTTCCCCGTCAATCGTTCCAGAAGCAGCCAATCTACCGTCGCCAGAGACTGCCAGGGCAGTAACAACACCGGGATTTCTGGATTCGATGACGGTTGGGCTCTCTTCTGAGGAAATCCATATGCCGATGGACCCGTTATCGTATCCCCCGATCAAGCGGCTGTTTTCAGCCAGCACCACCATTCGCAAATGCGGCGGAACAATAAAGTCACCCTCACCTTTGGGGAGCGCATCTCCGGACAGGAATGAGATCGGAGCAGCAACTGTTACTCCGGGTTGCCCGTCTGGCTTCACCGCCTGTTCCAGGCGGAAGAAATGCACGCGTCCGGCCGCATCCCCTGCAAGGATGTCCATCCCATTCGACGCAAGCGCACAATTCGTAAAGCGAGCGTCTGCTGTGAAGCAGGCAATTACTTGCCCGGTATCAATTTCCCAAACTTGCACGGTATGATCATCCGAAGCCGAAACCGCCCAGGAGCCATCTTGATGGACGGCCACATCCCTGACGGCATCCGTGTGACCGCAGAATGAACCCAGCGGGCGTCCGGAAGGCAACTCCCATGTCCTGGCAGTCTTGTCTGCCGAAGCAGTGACTGCCAATTTGCCGTCATGTGAAATGTCCACTGCGCTGATGAGGGCCCGTGTCAGATTTCCAAAGCTGCCCAGTTCTGGATGCCTTGAAAGTTCGCCTTTATCCATCTTGTGTCCATCAAATTCTCCGATCGGGCTTTCCCTTTTAACATCCCACAATCGCATGGCTCCATTAAAAGTATCCAAGCAATACCTGTTGTTCTCCTGGCAGGAAGGCGGCTGCCATCACTTCATCCCGCAACCCTTCCCGGCCAAAACCGTGCCAGACCTGTGCGGTCTTATCGAGATCCCAATAAATAAAACTGAGGTCTTTCGAACCGGACAGGGCAGAGCGACCGTCCCGGCTGACCGCCAGGGCCCAAACCCCTCCGTGATGTCCGCTCATATTCGCCAGGCTCTTTCCCGTGGCAACATCCCAAAGGGTCAGCAACGGATTGTCTTTCCACTCTGCCGAGACGAGACGATCGTTCCCGGCAAACTTCAAATTATTGAAATTCTTCCCGGGACTTGTAATGGTTCGGATTAATTCAGCCGACTTCATATCCCAGATATGGATGCAATCGTCCCCAGTTGAGGCACCCAGACTTTCGTCCGGAGAAATCGCCACATCCGAGACCTCTTGTGAGTGGCTGACAATGCCTGCCTTGCTTTCTTTCCTGTGTGTATCCCAGACTCGAATGGAGTGATCCTGCGATCCTGAGATCACAAATCGTCCATCCGCTGTAACATAAGTGCAGCGCACCTGCGCAGGGTGTTCGTAACAGTGCTCCTCAGACTGGCTGGCAATATCCCAGACCCGCAATGTATGGTCTGATGAGGCAGTTGCCAGCCACCCCCCGTCCGGCGTCAAGGAAAGCCCCTGGATGCTGGACCTGTGTCCTTTCAGTGTTCCAATTTCCTTCCCGGTCTTTACATCCCAGATATATGCGATCCCGGAATTATGTGAAAAGCCCAGCTTGCCCTCTGCGGTGATGGCTCTGAAATATGCTCCCGCCTTTTTTACTTTCTGGGCAGGTAATTTTTTGCCTGTCTCGAGATCGAATTGCAGGATTTCCTTACCGGATTGGCAGAATGCGATGCCTTTCGATTCATCGATGGTAACATCCAATCCGTTGCCTTTGTGTTTCGAGAACCCCAGTTCCATCCCATTGTCCAAATCCCAAACCCGCAATGTTTTCATGCAGCCAGAAGCAGCTCTGCTGCCGTCTTTGGTCATTGCAAGAGAAAAGATCGACATTCTGTGCCCGCGCAGAACATGCACAAGCTTTCCCTGATCCAAATCCCACACGCGGATAGTCCCGTCATATGAACCGCTGATGGCTCGCCTGGCGTCCGGCGTAATGCAAATAGTCGTGATGTAAAACTCATGACCATGCAACTCATGCAGTTTGCTGGAGTGGTCCAGGTCCCATACGATTAGCTCGCCTCGCACGTCACCGGAGACTGCCAGTTTCCCATCCGCTGTAAGCGCAACCGCATCGATCGGGCTGGAATGACCCTGGAGTGTGCAGACCAAGGGACCGCCCGGTAACGTCAGGCTGGGCGAAAGCGGGCGCAGCCAGGTTGCTGCCCGCCATTTGGAGGCCTGGTCCAACAAAGAACCTATGATGACCGATTCGCTCCCCAGCAATCGCCCTAATAGCTGTCCAGCCAACTGATCCGGATCTTTCGTAACCGTTTGAGTGCAAAGTCGAAGAGAATCCTGAATAAGCTGCAGGTCCACCTCTTCGCCGCCTCGGTCCTGAAGTGGGAACCAATCATAATCTTCTATCAAGGAAACCGGACCAACGGCTGCGGTTTTTGTCTGCAGGAAATTAAAATCTGAAAGAGTTCGCACATAATCCGACCATTGGGCACTTTTTGCATATTGGTAGGGCAGTTCCGACAAGGCTCGTAAATTAGGTATCGATTTCTCGGATGAGAGGACGTTTAAAGGTTGCGCCGCAAAATAGGATGCCAGGCTGGCATGAACCACTTTTTCTAATTCCTGGGTTTTCAGGATCCCTTCGGCAACATCAGCCAATTCGCGATGATAAAAATTCAATAACGAAAGACCGTCCCCGGTCCGTTCTGTTAAGATAAGGTGCCAGATCCAGGAACAGCCGTGACCAGAGCACCACCGGCAAGCGCGGCCCATCTGGTCGGGCCAGCACTTCCGATAGGAACTCCGTCATCGTTTCAGCGTGGAGTCGCATCTCCTGAAGCCAGGTCAGCGCCTCACTCTCTTCCTGGGCAGTCACGCTTGCCACCTCCCCGCTGTTTCCATTTGCCTTGCGGCGCTGGTATTGGGCTGCACAGCGTATCAGGTCGGATGGCAGGTGGTAGCTTTTCGTGAAGAACCATGCATACACTTTTATGTCCCTGGAAAGGAGGTCGACCAGTTCGTCTTCTGCCAGCCCATTGCGGGAAGCCGCCAGGTAACTCAGGGCGTGCGTGACCAACAGCAGGCCGTGGCTGTTTTCCTCTGCCAGCCGTCGGATCAGATTCTTTTCGATGATTCCTTTCACCCCCTCGGCCAACTCTTCCTGCGCAGAATACGAATGCCACAGGCGCGCTTCTTCAAACCCTAGCTTTAGATAGAGCGGGTTGCCCGGCGACCGACCTGTAACTGAACGACCGTCTTGGCCTTCGAATCGATCCAGTAGATAATTACGCTGGGCGGTCTGGAGCGTACGCTCGACGCTTGCCAGCCATTGGGACAATAGTTCATTGCCTTCCTGGCGGGTAAGTCCGCCCAGTTCCTGTACCAGGGCCTGCCGGGCTCGCATGGCTTCCAGGGTATCCTCCGGACGCGTTGTGGCCACCACGGAGACATTCGATGGGAGCCTTTCCGGCAGCCAGACCAGATCGCGGGCAGCCTGGCTGGTTGACAACTGATCCAGCGAATCCAGGAACAGGATCAACGGAGACTGCGGTGTGGCCAGGCGCATTCGTTTGCCCAACTCTGGAACAAGGTCACGATAATCCAGCGGAATGTCAGCCGGGTTGGCGCCATAACGGCGCGAGATCTCACGGCACAGGCCCTCCAGCAGTTCACGCCCGTCCGAGGAGGAAGGAGTGGCGCCGATAAACCTGTAAACCACCTGGGCATGCGCATGTTCGACCAGGGTTTTTTCGATGGCTTTTGCAATCAGGGCAGACTTCCCACTCCCGCCCGCACCCACCACAACCAGACTCCGGTCACTTCTTTCTTTCAAATATCCCGCGATGTTGGCAAGCGCCTGGGTACGTCCCACAAAAAACTTCAGACGTTCTTCGGCAAACTTGTGATGGGCACGACCCTCTTCATCCAGGATTGCATTAACCGGTATGTGGAACTTCTCTCCTACGGGATCTGGTGTCTTCTGCGTGTGTGCGATTTCGTCCAGGATTGCGCGGGAAAGGGAATCATAAACATCCTGGCAAAATTGGCCCATGTGGTTTTGAGAAGGGCCTTCACCCACCCAACGAGCTTTGTATTCATGGAAGTTTTCACCCAGTACCAGCTTCAGGCGGGTTTTTAGGTCTGCCAGGTGCTCGCTCGCTTGATCGTCCGGATGACCTTGATCGAGATCGATGAAATCTCTGGCTCGATCCTCCCGCGGGATCTCCTCCATTTCACGGGAGAAACAATATATATTTTCCTTGGCATTCACCACCTGTATCGCCCCGTGGATGATCTCCTGTTCCGTGGCAGAACTGGTATATTTCACTAGGGCAGCTTCCGACAATTTAGACAGCCTGGCTGCTGTTTCAAGCAGATTGTGAAGGTGGCTTTCGACCGGGCTCCATTCTTTTACATCTGTCCATTTCCCGGAGCGCGCCTGCAGGATATATTCCGCTGGGATGGCGTTCTCATCCCTTAAGTACCAATCCCTGACCAGCGATTTTTTCTCATAAGGAATGAAAGATAAAATATGTTCAAACTCTTCAGCCGAAATCTCGGAAGGCAGAGGGCGCCAGCCGTAGCGGTTTCCCAGGAGAATGATGAAATTTGGACGTGGGCTGACCGCCTGGCAGCGGGAAATCTCGGACAGGCAGATCTTCATCGCCTGCTGGTCCAGGGCAGCCTCCTCCGAGACTCCCCAGCGCAAGTCGATCGGTTGGAAGTGCGCTCCGTGTTGTTCACACAACTGGCGCAGTTTAGGAAAGACTTTCGCCTGCAGGGCATTGCGCTCTGCTTTCATATCGCTGAAAGTGGAAGAAACGAACAATCGGAAAGTGCGGGAAGATTGGATCATGGATCATCTTGCCTTTCTGCGTCCGAAAGATGTCAGGTCATCCTTCAGGAGGCTGAGACTGAGGCGGAGAAGGGTCAAGAAGCGGTGAAATCCGGCCGCTATTTTTGCTCCTATTTAAATCATAGGTTATCCCGTCTGCTCTTCCCTGAGCAGGTGATTCGCAATCACGTCGGCTGCTTGCTGGTACGGGGAAAAGAAATGAATATTTGGCTTGCGTGCCAGGTCCATCATGTCAGCCAGGCCGCCATGGTGCAGTCGCACCCAGATCTGCGCCTGTGGATTGAGTTGGATGATCTTGTAGGCTGATTCCAGGTTGAAAGCATCGTTCCCCGCCGCCAGCAGGATCAGTCTGGCTTTTTGGCAATTGGCTGTTTTGAGGGCCTCGACACTGGTCATGTCGGCCTGGATGCAGACGATATTCTCGTCCGAAAGGCCCGTCTCTGCCAGCAGGCCGGCGCGCAGGTCGACCAGCACGATCCGGGCGTCGGGTTGATCGGCATGGATGCGCTTGACCAGGGCTGTCCCCAGTTCGCCTACTCCGGCGACAATGATATGGTTGGTGTACGTTTTTGCGACCATAATAGCCCACTCCTCGCGATGTTCCTGTTTTTGAAGGAAAATGGAAAGAACTCGTAATACCCCTTCCCCCAGGACCAGGATCGTCCCCAACGGCAATAGAAACGAAAGCAGGATGGGCATCAACGCATCCTTGTCCCCGGCCACCCGTTCGATAATAGCCATGTGGAAGGCATCCAGGAACAATCCGGGCCAGCTTGCCCCGGGATAGGCGCCCGAAATCTTCAGCAGGATCGCCCCAGCTGCCATCAAGCCGGCGAACAGCAGCAGGTTCAGCCAGATCATCGAAAGCATGATCGAGAGATCTTTCCAGATTTGTTGGCCTTTTTTCATGGTTTCCAGCCATTCAGAGCGAAGTTTTCGAATGTAACCTTTCCCTGATCGGGGTCCAAAGTCGCCGTAATTTCTGTCCCCGGGTGGGAGTTGACGGCGTGTATCCAGGCTAACGGCAGGCGGCGCTGCCGCGCCAGAATGACGAGGTCGCCCGTCCCGCCCTTGCCTTGCGCGGGCTTTCCATCCCAGACCGCCAGCAAAACCCGGCTGTTCTCGACGACATATTTACCGGCAGCCAGATAGCCTTCTTCCCTTGTTTTCATGATCGGCATAAGGATTACCCGTTCGGCTTTTCCAAGCAGGTGAATGAATTTTTCTTTGGATTCGGAACTCTCGAAATCCTTTAAATATTCCTCTTGTGGCAAAGGCAAGGGGACCCAAAGGCGTGTATTGGGCAGCTGGAGCAGTCGCTCGGCCAGAATACGGTCGGCCCCCTCCGCCAGGCAGGAGAACACCCTGAAACTCGAACCGGGGTAAGAAGCAAGGACGTGTTCGAGCGCGCTTTCCACACCTGCCAGCACCTGATCTATTCCAGAAAGACGGCGATGGCCGATGGTTCCCAGCGCAACCAGGCTCATCTGTTACTATCCTGTTTTTTCGACCGCGAAGCCGGCTTTGGCCAGGATCCTGGGAATTCCGCGCACCATCTCCCGGTCCTTTTCCTTTTCCGCTTCCGGCAATTTATCCCACGGCACAATATTCTGGTTCAGTTTTTTGGGCTTATCGGTTTTCGGAGCATACTGCCAGCCGGTGCTCAACTTGGCATTCAGCCAGCGCTCGTGCTCCAATTCAGACAGGATCTCCAGATCGTCACCCGGGAAATTAAAGGGGTGTTCGTGACTGCGCGCCGGGCGCATCAGGTAGCCGGCGTGGGATAGTTTGTTGGCAATATCGCGCACATTCAGACGATTCTGTTCCTTTTCTTCCTCGGGCAGTTCATTATAGGGGAGCAGCGAGCTGTGGATTTTAAGTTTGTTGTTGGTTTCAGGACCGTATCGAAACCCTTTATGCTTTAACCCTTCATAAAAGACCTCATGTGCGGCGGTTGCCAGCTTTTCGAGCAGGTCCCCTTCGAGCTCGATTTGTCTTACCAGCGACAGGAAATCGCGCGCCTCCACGTGCAGGGTCAGTTGTTCCTCTGAAGGAAGGCTGGACCGTTCGTAGGCAGATTTCCCAGCCAGCGTGCTCATCCCGATGATGGATTCCATCGAACGCACGCCGTGTTTATAAGTATGGGTGTTCAGGAAGGCGCGCATGATCCCGAGATCGATGTTCACGACCTTTTTGTGCAGGATCTGGGAGGCGTTTCGCTCGAGCAGAGAGCGGAGCAGGATCGCCCGGCGCAAAATAAAGAATGGATCCCGGCTGGTGCTTTCCTGCGGATTGGGTCCAAGGACATTCAAGAACCCTCGCAGCCGGCTGACGAAATCGGGGTTTTTCGCGGCCCTTTTTTGTTCCTCAGTCAACTGGCTGCCGAATTCGTCCATGCGGTGGCTGGTTCCGCCTGCAAAAACGAAGATGCAGCGACCAATGGGATGGACGAGTTGACCTTCCTGGAAGGAACCATCCTGCATGGGCGCCAGCAGGTAGCGCAACCAACCCAGGGGCTGGCCGTTCAGGGACGTGTCGAATTCATCCCAGAAAACCAGGGGGATCTTGCCGGAAAGGCCCACATCCCGCACCTGGTGGAGCGCATCGAACAGGTCCTCCGGCTGTCCGAATTGGGACAGGTTGAAGGTGAGCACGGAAATCTCGCCCAGAATGGATTTTGCGACCTGCTCTACACCAAACGACTTGCCTGAACCCGGAGGGCCAAAGACCGCCACAGACAGGGGTTTCTTTTGAGGCCGGCAGCAGTATTCGGAAATCAGGCTTTGAATGCTGTGCAAGGCCTCGATCTCCCGCCGGTCTACCGTCACCAATCCACCAAAGCGGCCAATCGGCACCTCGCGCAGCGCCTTTTCGAAGCCCGTCTGCACAATCTGACGTGCAATGGTTTCGAGCGAGTCGGTGTGGCGGTCTTCAAGGATCGTCCAGAAGCCGTGCTGGATCGGGGAAGAATCAGGAGAGACCGGCTCCAGTAAATACTGGGCGGGATCCTGGATGGATGCCACCGACAGGGGGCTCAGGTCTTTGGAAATCTCTTCCGCCACTTTTAGGATCGGAAATTGCAGTTTGGTTTGCGGGATGGGCATGCCGCGTTCACCGAACCCCTCTGTATGCAACCAGCGCATGGCGGATATGCCTGTCTGGATGCCACGCGATAAATCGGGTTGCTTCGGATCCAACATCAACTGCCGGACGATGGCGGCTGTCAGGCAGGAGGTGTATCCGACGACCTGACCCGGATACTCTCGTTCCCACTCTCCTTCCATGGCAAAAGGATCGAAAAACAGGCTGGCTTCCACCTTTCCGGATTTCCACGAAAGCAGGATCGCCCCGGCCGTGTTGAAGGAAACGATTACGTGAGCGCAGCGTGAAAAATCATTGATCTGCGGATTGTAGGTCAGTTCCCAACATACATCCTGGGCGGTCCTTTCCCAGGAAATATTCCGGCTGATCTGGACCGCGCTCTGCCGCAGGTCGTTCACAGTGGTCACGACAACCAGCCGGTCTGAATAATCATTGATCAACTTGTTCCATAACGGTCCCTGGGCAACCGGTTGCGCCATCTTCAACACCACCCAGTCAGGTTTTTTCCGGGATTGGAGTGCCAGGGGCCAGCGCTCTGCCAGGTTGCGATAACCCAGCCCGCCGTCATCCAGGACGACCAACTGCGCAGATGGGTCATCCTCGAGGATCTTCGTAGCCGGACCTTGCTCTTCACTGCTGCGATCGAGCCCCAGATAATTTTCAGCCCGCCAGGCAGATTTCTCCTTGGGGGCTTTCTCACTGTATTTGAAGGGCGCCCACATGGTAAAGGAATGATGATAGCGCTTATCGGAGGGGAAGACCTGTTGCCGGGGTGAGTCCATTTGTCGGATAATGAATTGCCGGTTGGGAGGCAGGTTCCTGGAAGTCGCCTCGATCAGGTCCGCCAGTTGCGCCGCTCCGCCGTTTTGCCAGAAAATGCTCGAATTGACTTCCGGATTCCAACTCGGACTGGCGGCTTTGGTTCCCATTGATGTGGCGATATTCCAATCCATCGTGACATCGCCGGCGACCACTGCGACTTTTGAAGCTGTTTTGCTTGCCATATTCACCCTCCAGGAATTTTCATCAGGGTTAAATCGTGAGAATGTATCCTATTTGATTATACGGGAATTTCATTGAATTTATACACATTGGAGCAGAAACTCACTTGGAATCAATCAGGGAATATCGTTCATTCCTCTCCATCCTGACTTAGCACGGCAGTGTGAATTCTGAAAAACCGGCCCCCTTGATGGAATCAAGCGGGCCGGTCGTAAAGACCATCGGAATGGTCCATCCAGGCAGATACTGATAGGATCAATTCTGATGCTGGGCGTCTATCTGATCCTGCGTCATGCCATCGATGAGCAATTGGTCGGCTTGCTCTTGCAGATGCTTTTTTCCATGAAAGTCAAGCAAGTGACCGGATTTTTCCGCCTTGGTGTGCAGGTAGAACTCGTTATATTGGTTGGGTGGAATGATCAGGGGGATGCGCTTGTTGACCTTCACGCCATACCTGGTCAGGTTCTCGATCTTGCGCGGGTTGTTGGTGATCAACTGGATGGACTTCACTTTCAGCGAGAACAACATGTGGGCGGCCACGGCGTAATCGCGTTCATCGTCGTGAAAACCCAGGGCGATGTTTGCATCCACGGTATCGTAGCCATGGTCCTGCAGACCGTACGCGCGGATCTTATTGGTCAGGCCAATCCCACGCCCCTCCTGGCGCATGTAGAGTAAAAGACCTTTATCCATCTTACCTAGCATCTTCAAAGCAGTTTCCAACTGGTCGCGGCAGTCGCAGCGCAGCGAACCGATGGCGTCGCCGGTCAGACATTCGGAATGGACCCGCACGGGCACATCCTCGTCCCCGGTAACATCCCCATGCACGAACGCCGCATGATCCTTATCGTCCCGGTTATTGTAGAACGCCACCACGTGGAAACTGCCGAAGCGGGAAGGCAATTCGGCAATTGCCGCGATCGTAACGCATACTTTGTCTGGACCGAACCCATCGCATTTGTGCTTCAAACCTTCGTCCAATAGTTCCTTGATTTGCATGTTTGAGAGACTTATGAATTTCTCCTTGAGAACATCGAGATCGTTGTTTGTATTGTATCTCTCCTTAGATGCCATTAGGGGTGGATTCGTTACCTGCGATCAAGGTTGACATCCAGGCTGCGCATCGTGGAGACGCTCGATATCGTTGCGACCACATATGGGACGAACACGGTCAGGATCATTTGGAACAGGCGTGCTTCGGTCACCTGGCCATGCAGAATGGCATCCCCGTGGTTGATGGCGATCAGGAGGCTGCCCACAACAATTGCGGTCCAGGTCGAACGTCGCACCACATTTCGAGAGATGCTCATATTCAGCCATTCCATCACGCTATATCCTCCAGCCGGATGATCGACTCGCTGAAAAGATCGATCCCACCTCTAGTTGTAATGAAGACGATGTATAAAGCTCGGGCGGTACGCCGATATCAGCAAGATAAAGTTCTCCAGTATACTTTTTTGCCTCCTGAACCAGCAGACCGGTCTTAGGCAGCGCCAGGGTCAGGGTAGCCATAGCCTGTACCGTCGGTTGGGGAGCCACCCCACTACTGGCATCCAGTCCGGAAGGCACATCCAGGGACAGGATCGGGGCAGACTGGTCGTTCGCCCAGCGGATCAGGTCTGCGATTGGGGGTCGAGGCTCGCCGGAAGCCCCATACCCGAGCAGGGCATCCAGCACCAGGTCGGTTGTTGAAAGACCGGCGTGGAGGGAAGTCAATCCCAGTCGTTGCAGGATGTGCCATTGTTGAGCGGGCACCTCTTTTAAGTTGGATGGCTCGCCCGACAGATGAACACTCACTTCTGCGCCCCAATTGTGCAGCATCCGGGCGGCGGCCATTCCACCGCCACCGTTATTGCCTGGCCCGCACAACACGGTAACCCTCTTTCCGGCGACGTTTCCGTCCAATAGGCGCCGGGCCAGCTCGGCTAAGCTGCGCCCGGCGTTTTCCATCATCTGGAACAGGTTGATGCCAGTATGAATTCGATCATCAGCCGGTCCACCTCACGCATTTGGTTCGTGGTAACTGCAGGAATATTCATGGATCAATTATGACACATTTACACCAGCGTATAAACCAGTGCGACCACCAGGCCAAAGAGCATGTGGCCCATCAGGCCTCCCAGGAAGGCCTTCACTCCACCGCCATTGCCGGCCATGTATATTCCGGGTGCCTTGACCGAACCGGAGCGTATGCCAACGTGTAGCATCGGGATCATGACCATGATGATGCCAACGATCATCCAGTGGATGGCCCCAAACACCAGGCCATATACCCAGGTTCCGGCTCCAACCCCCTTCGACCACAAGAATGCATATATCAGCGCAAAAACCACACCCATCATCAGGTGCATCATCCAGCCCAGCACCGGGATGCTTTTCTTGCTGAACATGCTGCTGAGCATGCCGACAATATCCATTTTGGGAAAACCCATTTTTGGGGCTAAAGCCATCACCATTGACATGACCAGTGTACCGGCCAAACCAGCAACAATTGCAGAAACTACGTTCATTTTGATCTCCTTTTTAATTTGATTGTGGGCGGATGCCCTTTCATTCGATAAGACGCAATCACAGACAGGTTTCTTACCTTTCGAAATAAAAAGGACTGTCGGATATAATTCGCCCGATATGACTGATCGCGATAACCAGAGCTGGATTCACGATTTGCAGAACGGTGGGATGGAACGCGAAAGCGCACTGTCCGACCTGCACGATACACTCCTGCGGGTACTCCCGCATGCCCTGACCCGCTGGTTATCTCCGGGCGATCCGGCCCTAGAAGCGTTGGTGGAGGATGTCGCACAGGAAACCTTGCTGCGCGTACTGGATAAATTGGATACCTTCGAAGGTCGCAGCCAGTTCACCACCTGGGTTTACAAGATCGCTGTGCGCATAGCCTTGACCGAACTGCGCAGGCAGCGCTGGAAGGATGTTTCGCTGGATGAAATGACTGAAAATGCAGATAAACCTGAGGAAGCCTCTTTTGTCCAATCCGGGGAAGGTGACCCGGAGTCTGCCAGTGAACAACGCGACACCCTCCAGCGCTTGAGACGTATCATGGCAGAGGAATTGACCGGTAAGCAGCGCCAGGCGTTGATGGCGGTCGGCGTGCAGGGGATACCGCTGGAGGAATTGGCCCGTCGTATGGGAACCAACCGCAATGCCCTTTATAAATTATTGCATGACGCCCGCCTGCGCCTGAAGCACCGCCTGGAAAAGGAAGGTCTGCCGATCGAAGAGTTGTTGGAGACCTTCGACCGGTAAGGAAGCGTTGGTTCAAGTCGTCAAAGGGATGAAAATGAAAAAATTCTTTGGATTGTTCAAGCGAAACGCCCGGGGAAGCAAGCCGGTTGATCCGGCCATGCAGGCATTGTTGCGCTCGGTCTCCATGACCGATGAGCAGGAGCTTTCCTGCGATGATGTATTCGCCTTGCTCGACCAATTTGCAGAGATGGTTAAGCGAGGGGAAAATGCTGCGGGAATGATGCCAATGGTGCAAAAGCACCTGGGCATGTGCCCCGATTGTCGTGAGGAATATGAAGCCTTGTTGAAAATGATGTAAGTCCGGAAAATGACTTAGGTGCCTGATGCGGCCCAAAAGGAAGCGAACTTGATCAGGTATCGGACATAAGAATCATAACTAATATTCAATGCTCCAGGCGGCGTCCCCGCCGCCGAGGACATTGGTTTAAGCAGAAAGCACTTTCAGGGATTTACATGGTTGTTCTTGTATGATTTTGGGAAATGAACCGGGGTATGGGCCTGGACCCCGCCTCCAAACCAATCGTGTAAAATAGAGTCGCGCACAAGGAACTCAGCCCATGGAAATTACCTCGAAATGGAACCCCGCTGCAAAGAAAGTCTGGCTGCACCTGACTGCCGGGGTAATGTGGTCGGGCGTTGGGATCATGCTGGTGGCCTTTGCAGTCATCTGGCTGGCGCGGGTGCATTCCTGGCTGGAACTCCCCCTGGCGCTGGCCGGGTTGCTGCTGGCTGCTGCCATCTACTTCTTTGGCTTTTCGAAGCTGGCTGCCCGCAACGTCGAGCGCATCCTCCGCATCCCCAAGGAGCGCGTCTGCGTATTCGCCTTCCAGAAATGGAGCAGCTATCCGCTGGTGCTGGTGATGGTCGCCATGGGCATTTTCCTGCGCCATTATTCGCCCTTCCCGAAACCCTACCTGGCGATCCTTTACATGGGTCTTGGAGTCGCCTTGTTCGCTTCCAGCCTGCTGTATTATGTGGAAGTCCGCCGTTCGATTCATCCGCAAGCCTGAATCGTACCAATTCCCAAGCAATTTACAGAAAGATTTGCAAGCCTGCTCCGCTCCGGTCGACCGGTTGGTGTGAACGGGTCGTATCCGGGTGGGATCACGGTGTTCCCCTTCAGTGTGTTTATATTGCAGGATCCTCCAGGGCTTATGGTATCAATGGTTGATTGTGCTTGTCAGGGATTAATGTAAAATCTGTTTTTTGGTTTGTGGAGGAGTTTGGTGTGGTTGAAAAACAGACGGTCGGGAATCCCATAAGCATATTTCGCCGTATCCTCACATTCTTCAACATCCTGCCTGGCGAACAGCGCCTGGTTGGCCTGCTGACACTGCTGTATTGCAGCATGGCCTTTGGATTTGTGTTCGTCCAATCCATGGCATTCGGGGTCTTCCTTGCCCAATACGGATCCCAGGGACTGCCGTATTCATATATCTCCATTGCAATCCTGGCGTCTCTGGTTGCCTGGCTTTATATCAAGCTTGGGGATCGGGTCTCGTTTTCAATCCTGCTATATCTCAACCTGGCTTTTTTGGGGATCGCCAGTCTTCTGATCTGGTTGGGATTGAATTCTCCCTTCTCCCACCAGACCGCCTTTTTCCTGCCGCTTTGGTTCCAGATCGTTGCCAACCTGGGCAATCTGGCGGTCTGGTCTCTGGCAGCCCGGCTATTTAATATTGGGCAGGTGAAACGACTTTTTCCCTTGCTGGGCGCGGGGCTCTGGGTTGGCAATATCATTGGTGGCCTGCTGGTTCCGCTCGTGGTGGGTTCAATGGGCGCGAACAATTTGCTCCTGTTGGCAACGGCCAGCTTTGGAGTCAGCCTGTTGATCCTGCGCAGCCTTTCCCGATCTTATTTACAAAAACCTTCCCTGCCTGCGCCTGCCCGCCGCAGGACGCCCGCCTCACGGCAACCCGGGGGGTTATTCAAAGACCGCTACGTTCTCTTGATCTTTGCATCCATTTTGCTCTGGTGGGTGGCGTTCTTTTTCGTGGATAACATTTTCTACAGCCGGGCGGCCGTGCGCTACCCTGGAGCCGACCAACTCACCAACTTCATGGGCCAATTCCTTTCGATTATTGGGGTCATCGCCCTGATCTCCACCACCCTCCTAACCAGCCGGATCATCAAGCGCTTTGGACTGCGGGTCGGGTTGCTTGGTATGCCCGTGGTCGTGATCCTCTCGATCGCCATTCTGGCTTTCAGCCGGAGTTTTGGGATGCCCCTGCTGCTGGTCTTTTTATTGGCTACATTTGCCAAGGCGATCAATGTAGCCTTTGGATTCTCGCTTTCGCAATCCTCCAATGCCATCGTTTATCAATCCCTTCCCGACACGATCCGTCCCCGCGTGCAGGCCACCGCCGAAACCATGGTTCAGCCAATTGCCATCGGGCTGGCGGGAATAAGCTTGCTGGCGCTGACCACCGGCTTGAAACTGGATTATATTGGCTTATCATTTGTCTTTCTCGTTCTGGGCGCTGCCTGGGTGACCACCATCGTATTCCTGAGTGGCAATTACATGCAGGCGCTCAGCCAGGTCATTGCCAGACGTCACCTGGGAGATTCACCCAGCCTTATTGCCGACCCTGGCAGTATTTCATTGCTGCGCGAGCGCTTGCATGACCCTCACCCCGCCGTGGCGATCTATGCCCTCAACCGCCTGGAAACGCTCGACCGGCAAACCCTGATCGACGAACTCCCGGAACTGGTTGGGCATGTCGCCCCTGAAATGCGCCAGGAGGCTTTCAGCCGCGTGGAGACCCTCAAACTCCAATCCGCCTTGCAGGCGGTTCGGGACCAGTTGGTCGTTGAGAAGTTGCCATCGGTCAGGGAAGCGGCGCTGCGCGCCCTGGGTGCAATTGCAAATCCGGATATCTGTTGTGAATTAGCCGAGGCGCTCGAGCAAACCGAGCCAGGTTCCCTGCGCGGTGCCTTGATCGGGTTATTAAAAGCCGGGCCTGCCTCCAGCGCAGATGACAGGTTCCAGCGCCTGTGCAGGTCAGGTTCTGTAGACGATCGTATCCTGGCTGCGCAGATTTTGGGCGAGGTGCAGCGCCCTTCGCTCCTGGCTGCGCACCAGGCGCTCTTGCGCGACCCCGACCTGCGCGTCAGGCAAGCGGCGCTTGAATCGGCTGGAAAGGTCCGGCAGTCTGCACTGCTCCCGCTCATCCTTGAAGCCTGCGATGACCCCACCACCAGCCGCTTGGCAGGCATTGCGCTCGCCTCGATCGGACCGGAAGCTTTGCCCGGGATCGAATCCGCCTTCTGCCAACCCGCTGCCCGGCGCCATCGCCTGTTGACTCTGGCAAAAACACTCGGCTTCATCCAGTCTGCGCATGCGCAATCGCTCTTGCTGTCCCGCCTGGACGCCCCTGACAATGAGTTGCGTTCATCCATCCTCAATGCTCTCAATCAAAACGGTTATCGTGCAAAGGATGATCCGCAGTTCGAGCAGAGCCTCCGCAGGGAAGTGGAACAGGCCGCCTGGAACTGTGCCGCACAGGTTGATCTGGGCCAGGCCGGCGAGACGGCCTTATTACTCTCAGCGTTAAAGAATGAATTTACGCAGGCGCGTGACCGGATCCTTCTATTGTTGTCGTTCGTCTTCGACCCAATCAGCCTGCGGCGTGTCCGGGAAGCTTTGAATTCTGGTTTCCCGGCGCAGCACTCCTACGCCTTGGAGATCCTTGAAATCCAACTTCCGGGGACCTTGAAACAGGTGGTGATGCCTTTGTTGGAGCATCTGTCTCCCGTGGAAAGGCTGCAACGCCTGGCGGGACTCTTTCCACAACAGCAACTGGGGCTGAAAAATCGCCTGGAGGCGATCATCAGGAATGAACAATTCAACGGATGGGTATGCACGTGCGCTCTGGCCACTGCTGCACGTCTTTATCCGCAATTCTACCAAGGAGAGGCTGCCATGCTTTCGACGGTCGAAAAAGTTCTTATTTTGAAGTCGGTCGACATGTTCGGCCAGACCCCCGATCATGTCCTTGCCGATGTGGCAGAGCTGCTGGAAGAGATCGATGTGCCCGCGGGTGAAACCATCCTCCAGCAGGGTGACTTTGGGGATAGCATGTATGTCATCGTGGATGGCAAAGTCAGCGTGTGCGATGGGGAGCGCCTGCTGAATTACCTGGGCGAGCGGGATGTCTTCGGCGAAATGGCTTTGCTTGACCCTGAACCACGCCTTGCCACGGTGATCGCAGAACAACCCACCCGTCTATTTCCGCCTGGACCGGGGTCCATTCTACGAGCTGATCACCGAGCGTCCTGAAGTGGCCACGGGGATCATGCGCGTTCTGGCTTCTCGATTGCGAAATACTGTCCATGATCTTGCCAGGCAGGATGCACGCCTCAAGGAATTGGAAAGATTATCTATATGAGCGTGAGTCTCCCATCGCCTGACCGCTACCTCTCCGAATCGATCCGCACGCGCATTGAGCAGGATTATTACCTTCAGGTCAATCGGCAATCCAGGCTCGAGAACATGCTCCGGGACCCGGATTTCTGGGGAGATATCCGCAACCGCCCGGCTTTCTTTTCCGATCACGGCGTGGTGCACGTCCGCGATATTGCCAGGCAGATCCTTGCGGTGCTGGAAACGGTCAATGGGGTGCTGATCCCGGCCCGTGGCGAACAGGCCATGCAGTTCCTCTATGGTTACGGGGTCGTGCTGGCTTACTTGCACGATATCGGCATGCCGACCTCTCTAAATTTGGTCGGAAGATGCACCCCGAGTTTGCCGCCCAGGCGGTCTTCGATGGTTCCCTGGAGCATGCCATCGTCAGCATGTGGGAAGGTGATTCCGGCGTCATTCCGCAAAGGATCCGGCTACTCTGCAGGCAGGGTGTCCTGCGTCGCGACCCGCAGGTCATCTTTCGCGAATTATTGTCGATGACGGTCGGTCACAGCAAGAGCAAGGTCCCGGTGGAGCTGTTGAACCATCCGGCAGCTTTTCGCGCCCAAATGCAAACTACCCTCGGACACAATTTGCGCGACCTGTACCGCCGGCAGTCGGTCGCCAGGGGTCTACCGGTCGATCAGGATCTTCAGATCGATGAAAGCCCACCGGCTTATCTGGACAGGTATTACACGGACTTTGCAGGCGAAGCCTTCGATTGGATGACATCCGCATCTGTGGAAGCCCAGGACTTATTGGGCGACGTTACGGATACTCTGCGGGCGTTACGCTGTGCAGATGCATTGCGCCAACGCGGCACGGTTCAGAAAACTTCCGGTGGCAACGAGGTCTTTGCAAGTCCGCAAACCGGCAATGCGCTGATTTCCCTGCTCCTGGAAGATCGCTTGTATTTACTTGAAATACCGGATGAATTAAAAAGTGCCGGCGAATCCAACATCGCTGGCAGCGAATTAAACCTGGACGGGGATTTGCGTCTCTCGTTCCATCGCGGTGCCTATGACAACCCGGCTGCCCTGGCTTTTTCCGTCCGGGCGGTTGCAATCATCATTGATGACATGCTGCGGGATGTGGTGGTCAGCTTCCAGCGTGATCGGGAGCTGGATTCCCTGAAACGTTCCAGTGAGATGCAGATTTTCCTGGAAAGGACCGATGATAATCCCGATTTTGTTGAGTTGGTCCAGGCAGAACTGGGCCGGCTAAACCCGGGCATCCGCGCCCAACTTCAGATCGCCCCCTCCCTCAGGAACGTCTCCGAAAAAGAACGTCAACGCTACCTGCAGGCACACAAATTGGACTGGGACCCCGTTCAGAGCCAGGCTTTCCTGGATAAGGTGCGTCAGGCCGGTCAAAAATTGCCCAATCTTGATCTGCATGAAGGTTTAAACACGTCAAGATCACCGATCTCCAGCCCGGCGAATATTTGATCGAAGCCGGCGCACCTTCTGCATTTGTCTATTTTCCGTTGGGGACAGGGTTAAAGATCGTCCCGCTGGGCGGGTACGAATCCTTCTGCATCGCCGCCTGGATCCCGCTTGGCTCCACCGGGGTGATCCGGGGAGACATCCGCAATGCCGACGTGGTCGCCGACCAACCGGTATCCGTGCTGATCCTCCCCAAGGAGATCTACCTGCGTTACTGGTACGGAACCTATTCCCCGCTCGAATTACGGGATTTGCTCTCCGGCCCGGCTCCCGAAGAGTTGGCGGATGACCTGCTCTATGGCGACTTGGAAGCGTCCAAGGTATTCCAATTGTTGAACACCAATCTTGCGACCCCTTCACCCTTCCTCCCATCCCCCCGCCTCCTTGACTGCTTTCGGAAAAACCCTATAATGAAATAACGCGATTATGTTTTTATGGAGAAGCTGCACATGAAAAAAGTCCTGGTATGCGGAGCGGGTGGTTTCATTGGCGGTCACCTGGTTAAGAAATTGAAAAAGGAAGGCATGTGGGTGCGCGGGGTCGATATCAAGAAACACGAATTCGCCCCAACGCAGGCCGACGAATTCCTGCTGCTGGACCTGCGCCAGCCGGAAGCCTGCCGCACCGCCCTGACCCTTCCCGAAGGCACCTTCGACGAGGTCTACCAGCTGGCTGCCGACATGGGCGGCATGGGCTTTATTCATTCGGCCGAGACCGAGATTATGCACAACAGCGCACTGATCAACATCCACATGATCCATACCGCCGCCGAACTGGGCGTGCCGCGTTATTTCTTTTCCTCTTCGGTCTGCGTCTACCGTGACATGCAGCCTGGCGAACCCGAGATGACCGAAGCTGGGGCCATCCCGGCCAATCCGGATAACGAATACGGTTGGGAGAAACTCTATTCGGAACGCGTGCTGATGGCCTACGGTCGCCGTTACGGCATGCAGGTCCGCATCGCCCGCTTCCAGAACTGCTATGGCCCGGAAGGTACCTGGCAGGGTGGCCGGGAAAAAGCCCCCGCCGCCATGTGCCGCAAGGTCGCCGAGGTGCCGGACGGTGGCACCATCGAAGTCTGGGGGGATGGATCGGCCATCCGCTCGTATACCTACGTGGCCGACATGGTCGATGGCATCTACCGCCTGATGCATTCCGACCTGCAAGGCCCCGCCAACATCGGCTGCCCGCAATACGTCAGCGTGGATGAGCTGGTCCAGACCGTGGCGGATATCGCCGGGAAGAAGATCCACGTCAGGCATGTCGAAGGCCCGGTCGGGGTGCAATCCCGCAATTTCAGCAATGCCCGCATCTACACCACCGGCTGGCAGGCCAATTATATGCTGGCGGATGGCATCGCCGAGACCTATCCCTGGATCGAGGCGCAGGTGCAGAAGAACCGGAATGCATAGACCCGTAATTAATGGGTTCTTTGTCATGCTTCCGGTAGACCCCGTCTATCGGAAGCTTTTTTCATTCCCGGGTCAAACCTGTCCATCTGACCAGGATCGAAACTACCCGCTGGGTGGGGGCAAATATCCGCAGGGATTTCATATAATGAATTTGCCGGAGATTCGCATTTCCTGCAGATTTTGGTTTTACGCTTCTATCCCCGAGTTTTGCCAGGGACTCCCGTATGAAACTGACCTTCCGCTTAATGATATTGACTCTTCTTTTGGCAGGCTGCGCGTCAAATAGTACACCGGTCGTCTCCCCTGCTCCCACCACTTCTGGGATTGACCAAACCGGTGCACCCTACCTCGACCCCAACCAGCCGGTCGAAGTGCGCGTGGAGGACTTGCTCAGCCGCATGACCCTGGATGAGAAGATCGCCCAGATGGTCCAGCCCATCCAGGATTCGCTCCCCGCTACGGATGTAAAAGCCTTTATGCTGGGTTCGGTCATGAACGGCGCCAACAGCATTACCCCTGACAGCACCCTGGAAGATTGGACGAATATTCCCGCCGCCTACCTGCAGGCGGCCACCCAATCGCGCCTGGGCATCCCCTTGCTCTACGGGGTCGATTCGATGCATGGCTTCGGGCATGTCAATGGCGCCACGATCTTTCCCCACAACATCGGTCTGGGCGCCACGCGTGACCCGGACCTGGTCGAGCAGATCGGCCGCGCCGTTGCCGAAGAGATGCGCGCCGCCGGCATCCCGTGGACTTTCGGACCGGTGGTCGCCGTGCCGCAGGATATCCGCTGGGGTCGCACCTACGAAGGTTTCAGCGAAGACACTGAATTGGTAACGCAGCTCTCGCAGGCCTTCATCCGCGGTTTTCAAACCCTTCCGCCGGGCTATGCGGCCGCCCCAGGGCAGGTTTATTTCGGCGGAGCCACCGCCAAGCACTTCATCGGGGATGGCGGGACCATCTGGGGTTCCTCGCGTGTGCTTCTTCTCGGGAAACCCGCCATGCTCGACCAGGGCAATGTACAGCTCCCGGAAAAAGCCTTGCGGGAATTGTTCCTGCCGCCCTATCAGGCCGCCGTGGAAGCGGACGTGATGAGCATCATGGCCTCCTATAGCAGCTGGCGCGGCACCAGGATGCACGCCCAAAAATACCTGCTGACCAACCTGCTCAAAGGAGAATTGGGGTTTAAGGGTTTCATCATTTCAGACTGCGCCGGAATCGAGCAGATCAGCACGGATTATTACACTTCCGTGGTGACCGCCATTAATGCCGGCGTGGATATGGATATGTGCCCATACAACCATATTGCTTTCATGGGTACGCTCAAACAAGCCGTGGACAAGGGCGATGTCACCGAGGCGCGCATCGACGACGCCGTGAGGCGGATTCTGCGGGCCAAGTTCAAACTGGGCCTGTTCGAAAAACCCTTTGCGGATCCGGGCCTGGTGCAGACGGTCGGCTCGGCCGAGCACCGTCTCCTGGCTCGCCAGGCTGTGCGTGAATCCCTGGTGTTATTGAAGAACGATAACCAGGCGCTGCCGGTCGACCGGAATATCTCCACGCTCCTGCTGGCTGGCATCGACAATTCGGGCATCCAGTCCGGCGGTTGGACGCTGGAATGGCAGGGCACGACCGAAAACCTCAGGGGCGCCACCACCATTTATCAGGCTCTTAAGGCGCAGGTGAGCCCGGATACAAAGCTGTACTACGACAATTCAGGCAGCTTTCCCGGCTTTACCGGCATTGCCCCACTTGGAATCGTTACGGTCGGGGAATTGCCCTATGCCGAGGGGCCGGCGGATAGCGCCGACCTGCGCCTCTCTCAGGCGGATATTGATGTTATCCGCCAGGTCCGCGCGAAAGTGGACAAACTGGTTGTGATCATCCTGTCCGGGCGCCCCCTGGTCATCACCGGCCAATATCAAATTGCGGATGCCTGGGTGGCGGCCTGGCTGCCCGGCTCGGAAGGGGAGGGGGTCGCAGATGTCCTGTTGGGAGATTATCCGTTCACAGGCAGGCTGCCATACACCTGGCCGCGCTCCAATGCGCAATTACCGATCAATGAAAATAATGACGCAGGCAAAACCGGTTGTGATGCGCCTCTTTTCCCGATCGGTTACGGTCTGGGTCAGGCGGGCAGCCAACCGGTCGATTGGATCGATTGCCCTTGACAAATAGATGGATATCTATATAATAGGTCAAATAGAAAATAATCTATATGACAGATTTTGACCCGGTTCTTTTTGCCAAAGCCATCGCCGATCAGACCCGCCAGAAGATCATGAAGATCTGTTGCTGCGAGTGGATTTCGGTCAACCAGATCGTCGAGCACCTCAACGTTACCCAACCGACCGTCTCTCATCACCTCGCAGTTCTGCGGGAAGCCGGGCTGGTGGAAGCGCGTGAAGATGGCAAGCAGACTTTCTATCGACTGGATCAGAAACAGATGACCGTCTGCTGTGGTGAGTTGCGGACCACCTTTTCGGCCCGGCCAATCCCCCCCGAGCAAGTCTTGTAAGTTTTTTTTCGTTCTATATCATAGACAGTTGTCTATTTGATAAAATATTAGAATTGGAGATCCAATGACTCAAAACTATGCTCCCATCCATGCCAGCGTGCGTGAATATTACGCCGCCCAGGCTCGTTCCTCCGGATCTTGCTGCGGACCCGAATCCGGCGCCTGTTGCGGGACTCTGCCAAAGAGAAGGTCTATATCCGCTCGATCTCCTCACAACGATGCCGGAAGACGTAGCCAATTTCAGCCTGGGATGTGGCGACCCCATCAGCCTGGCTGGTCTCCAACCCGGTGAGATTGTCCTCGATCTGGGCTCCGGTGGCGGATTGGATTGCTTCCTGGCAGCCCGGCAGGTCGGTCAAGCCGGCACCGTGATCGGTGTGGACATGACCCCCGAGATGCTGGCGCGCGCCCGCGCCAGCGCCGAACGGCTGCAGATCCGTAATGTGGAATTCCGGGAAGGCTACCTGGAAAGTCTGCCGGTGGAGGATGCCAGCGTCGATGTGGTCATCTCGAATTGTGTCATCAACCTTTCGCCCGATAAGCCCCAGGTCTTTCGGGAAATCTACCGGGTCCTGAAGCCGGGTGGCCGGCTGGCCGTCTCGGATATCGTCACCCACGGCGCACTGCCGGAAGGTCTCCGAAAGGATATGCAGGCCTGGGGTGCTTGTGTGGCTGGCGCACTGGACATGCAGGACTATACCCGTGGCTTAAAGGAGGCCGGGTTCAATGACACTGCTGTCCAGCCCAAGGATGGCGGCGGCAACCCAATTCCCATCCCCGCCACCGGCCAGCCCTTTTCCGCCACCATCACTGCCCTGAAACCGGATTGAGCAGGTTCATCGCCATAGCAATAGCCCCCAAAACTCCCGACCTGTTTCCCAGGTAAGGGGCAACAATATAATCCTGGATTCGTCCAGCAGCATGGGTGATTGAATGTAACCGTTCAAGTCTTGCTGTACTTTATGGCGAACAGCCTCGTGAAGACCGAGGTGTTCGGAAACGCCGCCACCCAACACGATCCGTTGTGGTGAATACGCGTAAATCAGGTTGATTAATGCGAGCGCGATGTACTCCACTTCCAACTCCCAGGCCGGATGAGAATTCGGCAAGGTCTCTGCTTTCTGACCCCAACGGCGGTTCATCGCCGGACCGGACGCCAGCCCCTCCAAACAATCGCCATGGTATGGGCAGATTCCGGGAAAGGGATCTTTTATCTTGTCGTGAGGAATGGCGAAGTGGCCAGCCTCGGTGTGGACAAGTCCATGCAATGGCCGGCCATTCGCCAGCACCCCGATACCGATCCCGGTTCCCACGGTCATATAAACAAATGGGTCAAGCGCGTTGTTTTCAACTGCCCAGTAATGCTCACCAAAGGCGGCTGCATTGACGTCCGTATCGATAGCAACCGCAAGATTAAGCGCCCTTGCCACACGCCCATGCAGGTCGATATTATTCCAGTCTTTTTTCGGGGTGGTTGTAATGTAACCATAGGTCGGTGAATCCGGGTTAAAGGTCCAGCGGACCAAAAGCAGCGATTCCCACGGCGGCCAATTCTCCTTTGCGGGCATAATTGCCGAAAAAAGAATTTACCAGCCGGATGGTTTCATCCGGGTGACAGGTGGGGAAGCGTCTCTCCTCGATCACATGCTCTGGACTGGTTGCTACCATGCAGACGAATTTGGTGCCGCCAGCTTCGATGCCTCCGAACAGCGGCTTCATGGCTTTGCGTATCCTTGTTTGAATGAAATAACCCCAAAGACAGGCCACCAGTATTGATCAAACAGACTGGTTGTCAATTGATTTCCCAAAATATTGAGGGGTTGCCCGGCAATCAATTGGTCCATTAAACCTCTGCGTGCCACCTGACAGATGTGGATAGTCCGCCTTCTTCGGAGTTTACCCATGGGTCATCCCTTTCGATAATCCAACCAGTGGTCGTTACTACCCCAGGAAGTTATTCATTTCTTGTCTTCCACCACTCCTTGCACCGCCTGCAGGCCGCGTTCGAGGGCATCCGGTGAATATGCCCGCAAAGAAGCCTCCGTTAGTCGTTCCTTTAAGCCGAGTTCCTTCAATAAGGCCAGCTCCAAATCTGTGGCAATGTTGACTTTACTCACCCCGCCTTCGGGCAATTGGATGGCTTTCCTGATCATTGCAAGCGGCGTTCCGGACCCTCCATGCAGGACCAGAGGTATGGCAACAGTGATTCAATTGCCTTTACTCTATTGATGTCGATTTTTGGTTCGCGCACACGGTAAAGACTCCATGGGCGGTTCCGACTAAGATCGCCAGCGTATCGATCCCGGTCTGTTCGACAAAAGGCGCTGTTTTCACCCGGTATTTGCGGAAAAGTTCCTTATCAGCGGATGTTTCGATCGAGATCTGCACCGCCAATTCGTCCTAATTAAGCTTCCACCGCGATACCGCGTCGGCCGGGCGAACGCCACCACCTTGCGAGTTCTCATTCGTATCCTCCTCCAGCGGGAGCGCAGAAGCATCGATCATGACCGAGCTGAACCCATTTTGCAGCGGCGCTCTGGACGAACTGAAATCAGAAGTGTGATCGAGGGCGCAGGCCGACCGGGACGGTCGGGTGCAGGTTTTCCAGACACCAGCTAGAACTGGCGGGCAAATTCATCGAATTTCAATTGGTACCAATTCAATTCGATCTGGGCGACCTGGATAATGACGGGTGAAAAAGCGAGTTGCTTCGGCACCTGTAGGATGGCTCAATCACTGGTGTATAGCGTGCTGAAATCCACAATAGCAAAACCGCCACGTTCAGCGATTGGCAATAATTGATTTAGCGAATATAGATTCCTGGCAGATTTTTCCATGCTCACTCACTCCTCGGGTTGGGTTGTTTTCCTCTAAACCATAAATGGTTGTCCGAATCCCAATTCCATTTCGGGTCATCCAGGTGGAGCGGGTGTCGTTCCCAGCCATTGCGGACTTGCTCCAGGGTGTTCTCCCAATTGCGCAAGCCACTCAACGCGCGCCCGGGGATTTCCACGTTACACGCGGCGACCGCAACTGCTGCAGTCACAGCTTGTTCGGGCGGCTGCCCACGTAGAAATGCGGAAAGAAATCCTGCAATCGTGGCATCCCCGGCACCATTGGTACCTGCCTCACGGACTTGGAAGCAGGCGCTCCAGAGTTCCTTGTCTGCCCAGACTATCGGGTCGGCAGGTGCAGCTCGTCCAATTTCTGTCATGGCAGCTGACCGGCAGTCCGCAAATACGACCATGTGCGCCTGGCTTTATCACTAGGATGGAAACTCCCATGTCGAATAATTCTTCACTCAAGCTGTGAAGGAGCCGGGAGTGACGTGCTCTAAAAGATTGGCACGTGGAGAATCGCTTATATTCACTGGGGCGTAGCATCATCAATAGCTCTTCAATGCTGGCAGGAAAATATCCACCCAGGGCAGGCAGGCCTTTAAAATGGCTAACCAATCCACTCGCCCTCCATCGGAAGCCGGATCGGGATAGCACATGTCCAATGAGGTGGTAATCCCGGTTCGTTTGACCTGGCGAAATAATTCAACCAGCCCCTGGCCAGTTTGCGAGTACATCTTGCGCATAACCGGCGGATAGCCAAAATGAAATAATGCTGCCTGGTTCAATTTATTGAAATCGATATCATTAGCGCTAAAGCTGTGGTTGGCAGCTGGATTGTGCAGAACGATGCGATCCACTCCTGGCGGGCTAATGATTATCGAAGAAGAGGTAACCACTTGAGAATCTTCCATGATACCTGCCGTCAATCTGGGGTCATAGGATTCGATCAATTCCCGAACATCTGCCCAAAAAGCATCCGTTCCGATCTTGCAGATAAGCTGGGTTGGGATGCCCAGGCGATGCAGGGCTAGACCTGTGTTGGAAACTGGTCCGCCGGTGCATAAGGCCGCATTGCCCACTTCAAGCAATCGCCCCGGCAGAAATGAATTGTTAAAATCCTGCAGGATCGAGAGCTTGCATATCAGGAATGATATCCAGGCAAATATGACCTGCAACCAGCACGCCCAATGGTTTTCCCATTTGTCTGTTTATTTCCTTTTGTAAAAACGGGCATAATCATTGCAGAGCAGGTGGAGTGGGTGCGCGTCTTCATATTTGAGGGAAACGACCGATCAACTCGTAAAAGCGGTTGTCATTTTGATCGTCATTTACCATCGACACCTCGCCAACCAGAACCCGTCCCGTTTCCCAAAACTTGTGATAACAATGCTGTTCGAGCGATATGCTTTCACCGGGAACAAGCCGGATTGTGCCTCCAGGTTCGATCGTTCGCTGGATACCGTCAACGGATGCATGTACTTCATCATTTTTGTTAAGTTCCTCGTCTGCGGTAGCGTTATATAGTTGGATCAGCAAATCTCCACCGCCACGATTGATAATATCTTCCATCTTATTCCAATGGAAATGCATCGGCGTGATCTGTTCATTTTCCACGATCATGATTTTCTTGGCGTATAGCTTTCCCCTCAAACCTTGCAGATCCTTTATATTGCCGTTACGAATGGTAAACAAGAACAAGCCGGAGGCATTAAAATTTCCTCTTCCGAAATCGGTAATATCCCAGCCAAGATTGTTTTCGACAATCTCGCTTGTCTCTGGCCCCTTTTTTGTCCAGTCATCTGGCGTCCAATAAGCGAAAGGTGGCAGGGTAAACCCACGGCTGCGAATAAAGTCGTCCGCTTTTTGACGATTTCATTGATCTCTGAACGTTTCATTTTACATTCTCAGCTGGCAGGTAAGGAAAGGGCTTTGCAGCAAACCCACTGCCGCATACCTGAGGAGCCCATCTTTTCGCGTTTAGACCAAAACGAGAAATCGGGAAAAGATCGCAAGGTCAGTGCAGTTTCGCGATTACAAAATATTTACTTTCACTTTCACTCAATGAATAAATGGCATGCAATCAAGCTGCGGCAATGCCACCATTACCGTCAAGCGCTTTAGGGATCACACCCATTTTCTACCACAGCTTCTGCTCCAACCATCAAACTGACGATCTTGTCAGGCGTTGTCTCTGATGCAATTTCTTCACCGACCTTTTTGCCGCGCCGCAAAACAACGATCCGGTCTGCGACCGCAAAAACATCCTGCATATTATGGCTGATGATTATTACCGGAATGCCGTGGCTTGCCAATGTTCGTACCAGGGTCAGAACTTTTCGCTGCTCCGAGACACCCAGGGCGGCAGTCGGTTCATCCATGATCATTATCTTTGCGTTCCAGTAGATCGAGCGCGCAATTGCAACGGATTGCCGCTGACCACCGGAAAGGTTGCGCACTTGCTGGGTCAGGGATGGAATTTCGATATCCAATCTTTTAAGCGCCTTGGTTAATTTATCCATCATGCTACGGCGATCGACAACCTGGGTGACAGATCCAAATAGCCAGCCAATTATTGCACCGAAGGCAAGTCCGAGCAGCAATCCTGCGAAAAGTCCGGGAATTTTGTAGAACTGCATCCCACCCCACGCCATCAAGGCAGCCAGTGGCAAGCCAAACACGCAGCTGATAATAATCTGGCTGAGTTTTTCGGTAATGAAGTGTTTCTTCAATTCACGACCAAGAAATATATTAGAGCCAACGTCCAGGTTCTCGGCCAATGCCAGATCCTGGTAGATGGTTTCAATGCCCAGGTCACGGGCGTCACGTGGGTCAATGAAACTGACTTTCTTGCCTTCGAAGAAGATTTCTCCGCCGTCAGGTTGGTACACACCCGAAATCATTTTGATGAAAGTGGATTTGCCGGCACCGTTGTCGCCGAGCAGCCCGATCACTTCGCCGGGTTTCATATCAAAGCTCACGCCGTCAACTGCCACCAATCCGCCAAACCGTTTCGTAAGGTTCACTGCACGTAGTATGGGTTCCATGTTGAATTAAGGTCCTTTCTGGTTAATCAACTGTGTTCCATCGTCCGGCCAAGTTGATCTACGATAACTGCGATGACCACCACAACACCTACGGTGACATATTGCCAGTAGGGCTGCTGACCGAGGATGACCAGGCCATACTGGATCGTGGCAATAATCAACGCTCCGATCACCGTTCCCACAACCCGTCCTTCGCCGCCGAACATGCTCGTCCGCCGATTACCACTGCAGCGATTGCGAACAGCAAGGTTGGTTCGCCGGCATTGATGCGCCACTGGTAAACCGGGCAGCCCAGATCACTCCGGCGACCCCCGCCAAAACCGCTGCCAGGGTGTAGGCGCGCGTCAGCGTGCTTGCAACCGGAATGCCGGACCGGATGGAGGCTTGTATGTTGCCACCAATGGCATAAATGTGTTGACCGAATTGGGTTTTGGCGAGGATGAACCAGATCAAGATCGTGACAACCAATGTGACCGCGACGACATTGGGGATGAGCGGAATGATATGTTGTAAATCCAGTTAAGTCGCTTCTGCCGGCATTTTCAGCCATGAGAACCCATGTCCCGGCCAAAAGTACAACAAGTTGCCATTCCCGATCTTTCCCAGATAATTGGGTTGGTCGGCAATCGCCTGGCCCCGTGAGATGAGCAGTGCTATCCCGTACATCACATAACCCATCCCGAGCGTGCTGATAAATGGAGGCACCTTGATTTTTGCCACCAGTTTTCCGTTGATCCACCCCGGGATGATTGTGAGCAGGATGCCCCCAGAAAAGCCCGCCGCAATGGTCAGCGTTGGGGGAAGATTGGCGGCATACATTGCCCGCATAATGAAAGCGGACATCACTGCTGCAAAGCCAAGGATATAGTGAACGGATAGATCAACGCCCCCATTCCCACTGATGATGATGATCGTTTCCGCCAGTCCGATCAAAAGGATTTGGGTCGCATAAACCAGAATTCCTTGAATGCTGCGATAGCTGATGAAATTTACGTCGTTGGTTGTTTTGGAAATGATGGCAAAAACCACCACCATGAAAATCAGGAAGAACCACGGCCAGATCATACGGATGGTGCTTAATTTTTCAGCACGGGTTTTCGTTTTTACCGGGGATATTGATTGTTCTATAGTTGTCATTTGGCTCTCCTGATTATTGCGTGTGGTCTCTGGGAGGGAAACCTGGCTGGCTATTGTCCGGAATTCAGATCATATTTTGAAATTGTCTTGGTCCTGCATTCGCTAATAATGAACGAGCAATAATTGCTTCTATCGAGTAGATTTGATCTTTAATATCATAAACGTGGTTCAAAGCCTTACTTTCTGTCACTGGAATTGGTCCGGGGGCATACGGCCCCCGGACCAATTTGTTGAAGGTTATTTGTAGAAGAACTTAATGATATTGGGGTCGCTCATATTGTCATGCGTGATGACGGCATAACCGGTGGGGATGTGCTTGGGGATGCTGGTTACTCCGTTCATGTATGCCATGGCCATTTCGACTGCGAAGAAGCCCATATCGCCGGGTTTCTGGGCTATCACCAGGTCGACGGTGCCGTCGCTTGAGCATATTGATGGCGTCCTTGGTGGCGTCGAAGGCTACCACTTTGACTTTGCCGCTCAAACCCAGGTTTGCGACCACGGTGCCGGCGCCCTGGGCGCTGAAGACGTTCGTCCCAAAGATGCCCCCCAGATCGGGGTTCTTCTGGAGCATGGCCTGGACCTGCGCCTGGGCCTTGGTGGCGTCATCGTCGTTGTAGTCCACGGCAACGATGGTCATGTTCGGGTATTCGGCTGCGATGACATCTTTGCAGCCCTTCTCGCGTGCATCCGTCGAGCTGATGCCGACCTTGACGTTCTGGATGTAAATTTTGCCGGTTTTGTTGAGGGCATCTCCCAGGGCACGGCAGGCGATCTCGTCCGCCCAGGTAGTTGTCGGAGGCGATGAAGGAGAGCGGGAAGGTTATCGGGCCGGCCGCGTAATCGCCATCGCCGATGAAAGTATCCACGGTGAGTAGGGGCAGGCCGGCGTCATTGGCGGCCTGTAAGGGGGCGATCATGGCCTGGGCGTCAACCGGGGCCAGGAACAGGAAGTTCAAATCGCCACGGGCGACCATGGCATCCAGCATGGGGGTCTGGTCGGTCACGTTCCAGGCTTGCGGGATCTGGGTGATCAGGTTGGCGCCGAATGCATCTGAAGCCGCCTGGGCACCGCGCTGCATGGTGGTGTAGAAGGGATCTTGGGTTCCGGCCAGGAAGCCGACCTTAAGACCGGCCGTCTTGGGGGAGACATTGCCGTCAAATGCCTGGTAGAAGAATTGTGAAACATTCGGGTCGGTCATATTGTCATGCGTGATGACGGCATAACCGGTGGGGATGTGCTTGGGAATGCTGGTTACTCCGTTCAAATATGCCACTGCCATTTCAACCGCCAGGTAACCCATGTCGGAAGGTTTCTGGGCAATCACCATGTCGACGGTGCCGTCGCTGAGCATATTGATGGCGTCCTTGGTGGCGTCGAAGGCTACCACTTTGACTTTGCCGCTCAAACCCAGGTTTGCGACCACGGTGCCGGCGCCCTGGGCGCTGAAGACGTTCGTCCCAAAGATACCCCCCAGATCGGGGTTCTTCTGGAGCATGGCCTGGACCTGCGCCTGGGCCTTGGTGGCGTCATCGTCGTTGTAGTCGACGGCAACGATGGTCATGTTCGGGTATTCGGCTGCGATGACATCTTTGCAGCCCTTCTCGCGTGCATCCGTCGAGCTGATGCCGACCTTGACGTTCTGGATGTAAATTTTGCCGGTTTTGTTGAGGGCATCTCCCAGGGCGCGGCAGGCGATCTGTCCGCCCAGGTAGTTGTCGGAGGCGATGAAGGAGAGCGGGAAGGTTATCGGGCCGGCCGAGTAATCGCCATCGCCGATGAAAGTATCCACGGTCAGCAGGGGCAGACCGGCGTCATTGGCGGCCTGTAAGGGGGCGATCATGGCCTGGGCGTCAACCGGGGCCAGGAACAGGAAGTTCAAATCGCCACGGGCGACCATGGCATCCAGCATGGGGGTCTGGTCGGTCACGTTCCAGGCTTGCGGGATCTGGGTGATCAATTCCACACCCAGGTCGGCTGCGGCTTGCGCTGCGCCGCGCTGCATGGTGGTGTAGAAGGGATCTTGGGTTCCGGCCAGAAAACCGATTTTCCAGGCTTGGGTCGCCGGGGCGGCCGTGGCAGGCGCGGCAGTTGCCGGGGCGGCTGTCACAGGTGCGACGGTTGCAGGAGCAGCGGTCGCCGGGGCGGCAGTCGCCGGAGCATTTGTAGTCGCGGCAGGTGTGCCGCAGGAACTCAGTAGCATGGCAAATACAAGCGCCAGACTGAAGATCACGGGAAATTGCTTTTTATACATATTCTTCTCCTTCTAATGGTTTAGATATATTGGATGGCCAGGATTCACATGAATTTTGACAGATTGAGAATTAATGTATCGTTAGGGTATTCTCCTTTCTCGTTGACGAACAATTGTGATAAATATTGGCATTCACCGTTTGATTGGGGCCTGAGAAAGGACGCCTGTGAAATAAGTCGAACGCATTTTCCATCAATTGTTCTAGTAACATCACAAGTGCCCTGTTTTTAGCCAGATTGTGTCTGATATCACTAATACAAAAATAATATTACTGCGAACTTGCACAAAAGTCAAGCATTTATGTGCGATATCAATAGAAATGGTTGACTTTGAACAAAACATGCATTATAATCAGGTTGGTTCTGAATACCATGTAAAGTGAGGCTAAGGCGTGAAAACTAACCTGCGTTTGGATCACATTATCTCCCTGGTGGAAAAAAATGGCTTCTTATCGGTAAATGAATTGAGCCAGCTTTGTGGGGTCTCTGAAATGACCATCCGCCGCGACCTGGAACAGCTGGATTCTCAGAAACGAATAAAAAGGACCTATGGAGGCGCGGCTTCATTCCGGCCTTTACCGGGTGAGGAAATCAATCAGGATTCTGATGGATTTTCGGAGCAAGCCAAGGTGCTTCTGATTCACCAGGTGGATGTGTTAATTGCCACCTCGGTAAATCCTTCCTACGATGGGCTGTTGATTGATCGGGCCAGCAAGAAAAAAATCCCCATCATTGCGGAATCGGTGGATATGCCCAATCAACTCACCTCAGTGGCAGTGGATAATTATCAGGCTGGCAAGGATCTCGGTTATGGAGTGGGCAGGTATTTGCGGGAAAAGGGTCTGGAAAAAGCGTACTTGCTGGATCTGACTTTTCATCAACCGAATACCCAGCTTCGCAGCCGCGGGTTTTGGGAAGGGTAAAAGAGGCTTGTCCTGCGGAAATCGTATTATCCATCGACGCTCAATCGCGCTATACCGTGGCCCATCAACTCGCCTATGATACCCTGACAGTTTATCCGCAGATAAATGTTATTTTTGCGATAAACGACACGACCGCCAAGGGCGCGATGAGCGCCTGCCGTGACCTGAAAATCAACTCGGATGGCATGTTTGTAATTCCGTTCGGTTTTGAAGGGGACGCTTTAAAAGATGAATTATTTAACCATGACACCTATTGCAAGATTGGGCTGGCCATGTTCCCGGAGATCGTCGGTTATACCTGTATTGAGGCAGCCATTGCTGCCTTCAATCATCAAACCCTGTCATTAAAATATACGACGCCTCACGTCGTCATGACCGCCCAAAAATTGACCGACTACTATACCCATACCTCGGACGGCTGGGGATTAAACTGGGAGTATGCGCGTGCCGCATTTGGATATTCCCATCATGCCCGTGGATGATAAGCTTCATCCTACGATAAAAATGCCCAGCCAAATCGGATTTCTCATCCCGTTCACCGAACACGATTGGTACAGGAGTCTGACCAGCCAGGTCAAGGCTCTGGCAGGGCAGCATGGGATTGGGATTCAGGTCATCGATGCCGAACAAAATGTGCGCGATGAGGTTGAATTTCGCCGCCGGCAAATTGCGAAAAAAGCCGCTGAACTCGTCGAGCCCAACGATGTGGTCCTGGTCGATAGTGGCCCCATGGCTGCCTACCTGGCTGAAGAACTGAAATTAAAAAAAGATATTACGGTGATGACGATTCAGTGGTTGTTTTTGATACCATCAACCCCACTCCGGGAATTACCCTCATCTCAACCGGCGGCACCTTACGCTACAGTACCCAGGTGATGGTCGGCCCAATTGCAGAAGGAGCGCTCAAAGAGCTGCGCGCAGACAAGTTATTCTTGATGGTCAGCGGGATCTCACTTGATTTTGGGCTTTCACACCACACAATCTCTGAGATTACGATGAAACAGGCAATGATACGTTCAGCCCGCGAGATCATCCTTTTGGCCGACCATACCGCCTTTATTGAGGATGCAGGCATCCAGGTGGCTCCGCTGACGGTTGTCCACCGGTTGATCACGGATAATGCCCTCATGGCCAGTGTTCGTTTGAATATTTCCAAGGCTGGCGTTCAAATCATTCTGGTGTAATTCTTCCATCAATCCCCCAATCCTAAAAATTCCGATCCATCTCCTCCAGTGGGTCCTTCGCCATGATCCACGTTCCCGGCATCGAAACGATCCATTCCATCCGGTCCAGGATCGCGCACATTGCGCTGGTGATCAGGTCGTCGTCGTGCACCGGCTCTCCGCTTGCCCGGTCGCGTGTTCCGTCCGGCACGCCCCAGCGCATCAGTTTGCCCGGCCCCGGCAGGATCTCCGAGCGGCAGAAGTCCATTTGTCTCTGGAATGTCTCATCCAGGGGATGGTATTCCTGGTAGCGTCCGCTGTCCATCAGGCCGAGCAGGCCGTAGCCCAGCGCGCTTTTCAATTGGGCCGTGAACTTCACCGGCAGCACTTCCTTCTCGCCGTAGGCGTTGTCCAGCATCGACCATAGCCCTTCACCCACTCCGGTCGCGTCGATGACGATGTACTGTGGGTTCCACTTCTGCTCCAGCGCCTTCAGTGCCCCAAATACCGCCACGTGGCTTGCTCCCGTCCAGGCCAGCCTGCCAACCACCCGGTAGGTTGGCTTGCCTGCCACGCTCACCGAACTGATATCCACCTCCACGATCTTCAGGAACGTGCTATCCCGGCCCGGGTTCAGCAGCGCGGTTTCACGGTACATTTCTGTGCGTGTCTCATCCTGCCCCGCCACGTCGATCAAAAAGCCGTACATCTTGCCCGCCTGCGCTTCCGTGCAGTGCTGCGTGGCTGCCCCGGATCAGTGCCTGTCGCCCCGCCGGGAACATCCCGGTTTGGGCATCCACCGTCTCGCAGAAGAATTGTGTCTTCACCAACGGGTGCTGTCTACCCAGCCGGGCAATTGCCCCATCCACTGATTCGCCGTATGCCGGCACCACCTTGCGCACGTCCTCGGCCGTGAAGAAGAACACCCTGCGCAGCCCGTCCTTTTTCTGGGCTTCCAGTCCCATTTGATACTCCCGTTCCAGCAGGGTATTGTTCGTCCAGCGCGTCCCGGCGAACAAGCGCGTTGCGTTGGTGCTGGACCCCATCGGATAGATATCCTTGTCGTATTTCAAAATGCCCACGTCCTGCGCCTCGTTCACCACCAGCAGCCGGTTCGCCGTCGCGCTTACCACGTGTGCCGTGGGGTCGGCGCTCAGGTAGGTGCAGTAGGCGTTGCCCACCTGGAAAATATAGCCTGAGCGCTTATTCCATCTCCCAATGGTCAGGGGGTTGGCGCCCAGTCGGTTTTCCAATCGCCGCATGCTCGTCTCGGTCTGCGGTTTGAAGGTCGGGTTGAAGAACACGATTTCCCCGCCCTCGTTCTTGAACAATGCCAGCATGTACTGCACCAGGATTGCCAGCGCCTCGTCTTTGCCCGACTGGCGCGGGAAGATCCATACGAATGAAAAACCGCGTTGCCTCAGCACACTGTTCGCCACCGCCTGGATGGCGCATTGCTGGTATGGCCGCAGCTGCACATTCCCCGCCTGTGCAAATCGTTCCGGTTTCCTCAAAAGATAGGCCGTTCTGTACGCGGCTGTGTTCATATTTTTCATTCTCTTTTTCCTTACGTTCCTTGCTCAAGCCGCCATCCTATCAATCCTTTGCTCAAGCCGCCGTCCTATCAATCCTTTGCTCAAGCCGCCGTGCCCTTACAGGGTACTTTCCTCGGCGGCGGGGACGCCGCCTGGAGCATTGGTTAATAGTTTTGTTTCTTTCTACAGATTACTTCCATGCAATGGCGCCTGCCCCGCTCTTTTCAGCGGGGTCAATCAATTCATTGCTCAAACCGCCGTCCTATCAATCCTTTGCTCAAGCCGCCGTCCTCGGCGGCGGGGACGGACGACTGCTCAAGCCGCCGTGCCCTTTCAGGGTACTTTCCTCGGCGGCGGGGACGCCGCCTGGAGCATTGGTTAATAGTTTTGTTACTTTCCACAGATTACTTCCATGCAATGGCGCTTGCCCCGCTCTTTTCAGCGGGGTCGTGCTCCGCCTGCCCCGCTCTTTCCAGCGGGGTCGTGGTTAATATTTCTTCCTCCTCCACCCATACTTCTTCCACCACTTCCTCCGCCTTGGCCTCGATCAAATACGGTTCCTGCTTAAAGATTGCCAGGCTGTTCAACGCCTGATCATAGGCATCGTTGCTGGCGGCGTCCGTGCCATTGAGCAGTGCGTGGGTTCGTTTGGTCCCGTTCAAGGCCGTGATCGCCAGGGCCAGGCTGTTGTCCAGCTTGGTCAGGGCTTCCAGGTCTGCCTTCTTGCCCTCCTCCCTCATCTTCTTCACATGTTCCCGTTCCCGGATATGCTGCTCGAACAGGTCGTTGATGATTACCTGCAGCACATACATCTCCTGCGTGCTGTCTTCTGGCTTCATTTTCCGCAGACCTTCCCGTTCTTCCGGCGAGAAATGTTTGGCGTACAGCCCGTTCCTGAACGCATTTTTGTTTCCCTTGGGTGCACCCATCTCTCTGGTCTCCTTTTTTGCCTCGCCTCTTCCTACCCGCTACTCACCAATAACCAATCACCAATCACTCCTCACTGATCCCTGCTCCCGCCTCCCGTTCTCTTCACTCAATAATCATAGAACTAATGTTCTGAAATGTCAAGGGTGATTTCTCATTAATTACTGGGGGATTTCTGCTTTCCCCAACCTGGAATTGGCGTCCGCCAATCGTCCCCGCCAATCGCACCCGCCGCTCTTCCCCCTCCCTGCCCCTCCTCGCTCCTGCCGCCGTCCCCGGCGGCAGGTTTATGGCCATGCCTGTGGGGAGGGCCAGGCTAGAACGGAGGTCACGCTAAGAACGAGGGATAGGTTGTCCGGGCAGACTAACATGATCTGCGCGGCCCGACATGCGGCAGGCGAATGCTATAACCGATGATCGATCACGTCGGGGTTTGCCAGGAAACCGGATGGATCGAATAGCCAGAATAGCTGCACCCTCAGCATATTAGGGCATATAATATTTGCCAAGCCTTCTTAGTGCAATTTAAGCCAGGCAGATTAAACTAACACCTATAAAAACCGAAATTTTTCGGGTTTTACTCCCTTCAAGGAGCCTTCCATTGTCGGGGACGTTGCGATCCGCTCATGCGCCCCATGGGCGTTTCCCTGGATAATCATACTGAAACACATTTGATGGAGCAAAGTAATGGAGTACATTCGACTGGGTTCAACAGGAATGAAAGTATCACGCATCTGTCTTGGTTGTATGGGTTTTGGTGATTCGACCCGTTGGATTCATAAATGGGTTTTGAACGAAGAAAATAGTCGTCCAATTATCAAAAAGGCTCTTGAATTGGGAATCAATTTCTTCGATACAGCCAATGTCTATTCGTTGGGCGCGAGTGAGGAGATTCTCGGACGTGCCTTGAAGGATTTTGCCAGACGTGATGAAGTGGTCATCGCCACCAAAGTTTATAGCAAAATGCGTGAAGATCCAAATGGCGGTGGACTTTCCCGAAAAGCCATCCTGAATGAGATTGACGCCAGCTTGAAACGGCTGGGAATAGACTATGTGGATTTGTACCAAATTCATCGCTGGGATTATGAAACCCCAATCGAAGAAACGATGGAAACGTTGAATGATATCGTTCGCGCAGGTAAAGCGCGCTACATCGGCGCATCTGCTATGTGGGCATGGCAATTTCAAAAGGCATTGCATGTTTCCGAAAAACATGCTTGGACCCGTTTCATTTCCATGCAAAATCATCTAAATCTCATTTATCGTGAAGAAGAGCGTGAAATGTTGCCGCTTTGTCGCCAGGAGAATATTGGAGTAATTCCATACAGCCCACTGGCATCCGGAAGATTGACGCGCGATTGGTCTTCAGAAACTACTCTTCGTTCTGAGACAGATCAAATTGCGAAAGGCAAATACAATTCAACCTCGGAAACAGATCATCAGGTTATAGCACGGGTGGCAGAACTCGCGAACGAACGTGGAGTTCCACGCGCCCATATTGCCATCGCCTGGTTGTTACAAAAAGAGCCGGTTGTAGCGCCAATCGTGGGTGCAACAAAAATATCACATTTGGAAGAGTTGATCAATGCTCTTACAGTTAAGTTGACGCCAGATGAAGTGGCATATCTCGAAGAGCTTTATGTGCCCCATGGCGTCATTGGTCATCAATAAGCAACACAGGTTACCCTCAAAAACGCCCAACCCAGGTTGATTCATTCACCAACGAAGAACTCGTGGGCGAAGTGCTGGAGTCGTTTCGTGGGCAAGTGGTGATAGCCACTAAATTCGGACACAAATTAGATTATGCTACCTGAGCGAATTTAGATGGATTAAATCGTCGACCGGAGCATTTCAAGCAAGTGTCTGAGGCTCTCTCGTGCAGTTTTTAGGGTTTGGTTCTTTCAGTTCAGCGGATTCTCTCACGTGGGCCAGCTGGTAATTTGAGAGACGGAAAACGCAGGTTGGCGGAAGTGGCTGGCAGCCGCCGTGACAAATGCCCCCCAGATTGGCAGGGGCATGGCAGCCTGTACCACGCAGTGGCAGCTCATCGCCGTGTCCTTTCATCCCCGCCGCCTTTCCCAGCCTGGCACCCCCTTCATGGGTCACCGACTTCTTCCCCCAGACTCCCGCCACCTGCCCCGCTCCTGATCGCGCCGCCACGCTCGCGACATCGTCCCCGCAGGGGAAGCACCCTGTCAGGGGAAGCCTACCCGAAGGGTATCCCATGGGGATGTTCAAGGCACAGATTAAGTTTTTTATAGGAGCCTATACTTCGATAATCGCGCCTGACAGGATTGCTTCGTCGCCATCCCGAAGGACATCCGGACGATGCATCACGGCTCCTTGCAACAACTGTGTTGAATGTCAATTTGGAAAGGAAATTGTTACAGATTGGGGAATACCTTCCAACCCCAACGCTCTATCGGGCACCTCCCCCAAATCCCACAGGGAGTATTTACATGTTAACTCCGTGTTTTGTGGTCGGATTCGGGGGACATCGTACTCGAAGCGAAGCGGAGTGGTAGGCCGGGTAGGGGTTGAAGCTTTATCTGCCTTGCTCATTTTAGTGTCATGAAAATTCAGTTTTTCCCATTGGAAAGAGCGATAAATGGCAAAAAGAGCAAGTCAGGGGAAAACCCCTCCGACCCCGCCTGCCCGGGCTTTTCGTGGGGCTCCATACCTTAACTTTCACCAGTGAGCAGATGGTGACTTTTCAGGACACGCGAGCCGGTGTTGGGCGCTTATGGTTGTTCAATTCATGCCAATGATGAGACCTATGATGGTCGCGACGGTGTTAATGACAATGTGCAGGGCTGCCGAATGTCTCCAACCGTTACGCTGAGCGACAACCCCACAAATAACCCCAAAGGTGATCAATGCCAGAAACCGTCCCAGAGATGCATCCACTAACACATGTTTAAGCGAAAAAAGAACCGCTGTCAACCCAATGGCAAAAGGCACGGGAAGAATGCGGATCAGGCGAACCTGAACCAGACCGCGCCAAAGGTATTCCTCTGCGATTGGCACGAAAAGGCCATTCACCAGGATAAGAGACACTACTTTCAAAATAGGAGCCAGGTTGGCCAACCACACAGTAGGATTTCGATAAAGACTGACAACCAGAGGTAGCTTGATGCTTCCCCAAAGTAGCCTATCTACCGCAGATAGAGCCCAAACGCTTATCGCTAAAGCCAATACCCAGAATGTGAAATTCCAGCTCGTCAGTCCTTCACGTAAAGACTGCCCAACGCCTGCCAACTCTTGTCGCCAGTTGCTGTGCATAAAAGAGCCTACGCCAACGGTTAAGAGAAAATAGACTAAGAACAAAGAGACCATGTCATTGACCAATAAATCTCCGAAGACAGGTAACCAGAATAGAACATAGTGTCGGAAGAAATATTCCCCACCGATAACCAGGCCGACGACAGCCAAGACAACACTAAGGTTGCTTAATCTATCTATTTTAGAAACGGGCGAAGTTTTTATCATAAAGTACCACCTTTGGATTTAGCGTCCAACTATGTGTTCAGCCATCGTTTGGCGGCCCAACAGCTTATTGGCCCTGACGGTCGAATCACCGAAATTAATCCAGGCATTAGGTGGTAATAGGTTTAATTAGGGTGAGCATTTCGTAAAGTATATAACCATAGAAAATGGATTAACCGATGAAGAGATAAAAATCGTTGAAGAATCAAATCTAACCGGGAATCTTGGTAAGGCTTGACCTGTACTAACGCTCCGCATAACCAGCTCCGCCTGCCCCGGTTCGCTTGGGGTCCTTTGCAGAGGAGCCGGTGTTGGGCGCGTTCTTGCAGTTTAATGCGCCAACCGGATTTGGAGGCTGGCGCCAACCGCATCAGCATACCGCCGCAGTGTGGAAAGACGCACATCATCCGCATGGTTTTCAATCCGGGAAATGGAAGATTTCTTCGTCTTCAACCTTCTAGCCATTTCTTCTTGTGTTAAACCGGCGGATTCTCTTGCCTGGCGCAAAATAACGCCAATTTTGAAATCGGCATAGCCCGCTTCATAGTTTTGCGCAAATTCCACATCTTTCTTTACCCGTTTTTGGATATACCGTTTTACATCGCTCATGATTTTTTTCTCCTTGCCAGATATTCTTCTTTACGGCGAATAGCAAGCGTAATTTCCTGCGTGGGCGCCTTTTGGGTTTTCTTGGCAAAGCCATTTGTCAGGATTAACAAAGCGCCGCCATCGAAAAAACCCAACAGTCTGAAAATGTCATTTCCAAATTGTATACGGACCTCCCAAATGTCTTCTCGATCAACCAACTTTTTGAAGTACTGCCTTGGTATTACGTCCAGCTCTTCAATCATCTGCAATACCCATAAGACTTTTTGCGCTTGCTTGCCGGTCAAAGAATCAAGGAATTCTTCAACCGGGCTTTTGCCGTTAGGAAGGCGATAGAAGTTGACTGACCGCATATCCCAATGTTATCACAAATGTGAACAAAGCAGGAAGGTCGTTTATTCTGAAATAATCCCATCCTTCCCCTAATCCACCCGGCCACCGCCGCCTGCCGCGCGAAGCCTACCCGCAAGGTAACTTGTACCCGAAGGGTATCCCATGGGGATGAGCAAAGCCCAAACTCCTAACAGATTTTATTAAATGGATCAGAAAAGAAGCTGCAAAACGGTTTAAATTATGCTAAAGTTAAGTGATTTCCGCCGCAATCATCACCCCTCCAGGAGAAAATTTAGTCAATATTAATCGACGTGGATTTTCGGGATTCACATTGTCACCCCAGGTTGGTTAAATCGAAAGGAGACTTGAAGCTCATGAAGAAAATTCTCGGCTTGCTTGCTTCATTCCTGCTGATATTCGTCACCTCCTGCAGCCTGTCCTCAACTCCGCTCGTGATCGTGGTTACCGCCACCGTCCCCATGGAGAGCCTGGTCGCCCAGAGCGTGGCATTGACCATCGCCGCCCAGATCGTTCCATCCAATCCGCTCCCGAACGACACGCCTGCATTCAGCGTGACGCCCCAGTTCACCCCCACTCTTCAGTTCACTTTTACGCCCGAAGCGCCCAAAGTCATGGTTTCGGTGCAAACCAACTGCCGCAGTGGCCCGGGCAGTGATTATGATGTGCTCGGCGTCATGAACGTGGGCGAGACCGCCGAGGTGGTCGGCAAAAGCCTGTACGCCGGCAACTGGATCATCAAGCTGCCCTCCAACCCGGCCATCACCTGTACCCTCTGGGGACAGTACGCCACCGTGATCGGGGATAGCTCTAGCCTGCCGGTAGTGACCCCGCCGCCCACTCCCACGCCGGCAGCTTTTTTCACTGCGGTCTTTTCTTCAACCTGCAATGTTGGTATACAGTATCTGTCCATTTACAAGCTCACCAATACCGGAACTGTCACCTGGGAGTCGAACCAGATCACCGAGACAGACCTGATCACCGGCGTGACAATTGTGGTCACCCAGGATTATTCCTTCGATTATTCCGGTTGTCATTCCAATGGATCTTTTAATCAGAGCCTGGAACCCGGAGAAGTCGACATGTTCACGACTGACGGAGATTGGGGATACAACCCCTCCGGTCATGCAATCAAAGCTGTCCTTCAACTCTGTTCCCAGGACGGATTGGCAGGCATTTGCAGGGAACAGACCGTTACCTACAACTATTGATCGCTCTCGAACGGGTATCCGTGAACGGGGGATAAAGCCGGACCGGTGATGACCTGGCGCAGGGGTTCGTCGCCGGCGCAGGCGGCTGGCGACGCCGCTCGGCGGCAGGGGGCAGGCCGGAATGAGTGTCTCGCTAAAGAGGCGGGATAGATTGGCCGGGGCAGGCTTTCACGCTCTGCCCGGCCCGACACGCGCCCGGCGCCTGGTATGAATGATGATCACTCACGCCGCTGATTGCCAGGAAACCGGATGGATCGAATACCAGAATAGCTGCACGTTCAGGATAATCATGTTTAGTATAATTGGGCAAACAACAGAGATGTTCCCGTTCATTGGGTATCGATTTGGGCATTGTTCCCTGAAATGGATTTTGCTATACTGAATGGGGTAGCGAGTGGAATTAATATTATGTCGTATAAAAACCTTAAATAACAGGATTTTATCCCCTACGGGGACACGATACGGACTGCCTATAAGCTGATATCCCCTGTCGGGGACATTGTGATCCGCTTACACACTAGTTAGCTCTTCCTTCCAAGTAATGTCAACAAAATAGATAAAATGAGTAACTCCCTAAACATCTATCGTGAAAGCAGAGACAATTTACTCTCCAAGATAATCCAGGTTCTTTCAAACGATGAAAGAATTGTGACCGCCTGGCTTACTGGAAGTCTTAGTAGAAACGATGCAGACGATGTTAGCGACCTTGATTTGACTTCGTGATTTCTAACTCTATAGCGAAAATTTATGTAAGCGAGCCGAGCAAATCAGCCAACAAACCACAAGCGAGCGACTGGGTTTATTTAGTCAGTTTGGTACGCCTGCTGTAATTCACGAAAATAACCACAACACGCCCGAAGGCGGAACATTTACATTTACTCTATATGCCAAATCACACCTTATGGTGGATTGGATATTAATTCCACAAAGTAAGGCCTCTCGCCCTTCACAAGCGCATTTGTTATTTGAAAAATCCAGTGTTCCGATTGCCCTCCAGCAGAATCAGAAAGTTTCGAACAACGCATCAAGAAGGCTTCAGAAAGAGTTGCGTTTTTTTGGATGATGATGGCTATTACTGCAAAATATTTAATTCGACAAGATGGCGTTTTCGTGACACAATGGCTTGAAACATTAAATGAAATATTGCAGGAACTTGATGGTCTAATTGCAGGAAAAACTTGGGAATATAGACGTTGCTCACTTAGTGCGCTTGAAACAACAAGTGAAGGTCAAAAACAAGCAATTCTCAAGCTTGGGGAACGAATGGAAAAAATATTGCTTGAACTTATCAAGATAGGCGGGCAGATTTCGCCATCACCCATGTCTGAAATTAAGGCTATACTCGCTTTAGCGAATGATAAATAGCTCGACAATGTTACTTTCCAATAGGGATAAAGGTAAATCCCCAATCAATGTCCTCTAAGAGCAACTAGGGGCAACAAAAACCGTTTTTCCTTTGCGTCCGTTGTGACCGTCGTGGTGAAAAATCTTAATCTACCATTGTCGAGATAGGTAAATTTTTAAAACAAAAAAGGGCTGACACCGCGTGTTCTGGACGCTGGGGATTCGTCGCTATTTGACAACATTTTTTCCTGGCCTTCCCCCCCAGGGCAGGCTGGTTTCGGGATTTTTCTCCTCCCACCTGTGCTTGCCCTGTCCCGTCCGGGCCGGGACGAGGCGGAAAGATGCAGTCAGGCAGGATCCACACCCGCCCACACGCAGGTACCCTGTGAAGAGCGCACACTGAAAATACACAGTGCAGGCAGGATCTGCCGCAAACTGTTAATGTTACCTCCACGATCGCCAGTTCACAGATCCTCTATGTAATCTTTTTATTATTCAATGAATTTTGAGTAAAGGACAATAAATGAAGATCGTTGTATTTGGAGCATCGCGTGGCGTTGGCCTGAAAGTTGTTGAACAAGCCTTGGAAGCCGGTCACGTTGTCACTGCCTTTGTCCGTTCTCCTGAAAAGTTTGCAATGAAACACCCGAACCTGACCGTATACCAGGGCGATGCGATGGAGGCTGCCGCAGTTGGCGGGGCGATTGAAGGTCATCAGGCAGTCATCAGTACATTGGGACCGACTCGCCCATCCGTTCCACACATGCTGGAGATTTCTGCCAAAAATATTGTCGCTGCAATGAAGCGACATGGAGTACATCGCCTCATTTCAACAACCGGTGCAGGGGTTCGTCAACCTGAAGATGAGCCAAAGTTGATTGACCGTTTCTTTGGCTTTTTGCTAAATCTTCTGGCAAAAGATGTCGCGCTTGATTCTGCCGAAAATGTGAAGGTAATTCAAGCTTCGGATGTGGAATGGACGATTGTGCGTTTTCCCCGTTTGGTGGACGGAGAACACACCCGCAAATACCGGGTCGGTTTTGTGGGTAAAGATTCAGGCTTCCAAATTTCCCGAGCAGATGGTGCTGATTTTATTTTAAAGGAGTTAACAGAGAAAAAATGGCTCAGGAAATTGCCGGTAGTAAGTTATTGAAAACCTCTACAAGCGATCGAGTTTGTTTGCCAAATCGCGCCTTCCTGCGTTATTTTCCTCCCACTTCCTGACGATCTCTACTCTTCCATAACCAGAAACCGCAACCCCATGGTTATTGTGCTGATAATATTTGGGTCAGCCAGGTCCATGCTGAAAGGGCAAGCGAGTGGATTGTTTGGTTTTGTTCTCGATAGCGGACTTATTTCCTATACCTTTGTGGGAATATAAATGATATTAATATTTTGCAGAATAAGAAACCTGAAAACTCAGGTTTTTATCCCTTACAGGGACTTCCCCTTACGGGGACAGGCCCCTTGCAGGGACAGGCCCCTTACAGGGATAGGCCCCTTACAGGGACAGGCTGTTCCGCTTGTACACGCGCTAGACCCAACCCAAAGGATTAAATCATGACGGTCCTTGAAATAGCAAAAAAGTACTTCCACTCATGGAATACCCATGCTGCTGATGCAATTGTTAAAACCTTCGCTGATCATGGGTCCTATTGCGATCCCACCACAGGTGAAATTTCAGGAGCTGCCATTGGCGGCCATGCAAAGCGCCTATGGGAGGCTTTCCCCGATCTTTCCTTTGAACTCGTCCGCATGGCAGAGGCTGGCCCGGGGTTGGTTGTAGCCGAGTGGATCATGAAAGGGACCAATGCAGGCGCCTTTCAGGGATGACCATCCACTGGATCCGTTTAATCTCATCCCGCCCACTCGCGGCCGACGCAAACGCTTGGGCCGGTTCGTTTTAGACCGGCAGCAGAAAGAGAGCCTGAGAAATGCAACCAAAGCTGTTTACAGATCCATTTTTCATCTTCTTTGAAGAACTATTCGGGATCAGCGATTCAGCCTCAGGCTACTTCCTGGATAACGGGCAATCCGGGATACTTGGGACGATCGACCAACTCACAGCGGTACAGGCCTCCGCTGGCGAAGAATCGGGTCAAACAACGCTTGCAGCTCATTGCAACCATATCCTCTTTCTCCTGAATATCTTCATCGCGGAAGAGAAAGGCAAATCAATCCGCCCGGATTGGAAAAGTAGTTGGGCTGTCAACACGGTAGACGATGCCTCCTGGCAATCGTTACGCAGTGCGATTCGGACTGCTTATGATGAGATTGTAGTTCGGCTGAAAGCGCGTGATCCGCAGCTGGATGAAGTGGTGGATTCGATGATGTTGTTACTGATCCACTGCGCATACCACCTTGGAGAAATTCGACAGAGACTGAATTGGATGGATCGAGCCTAGATCTGTACCACCCGGCCCAATCCCCTCCCCACCTGGCCGCCTTCCCCTTCGGGGATGCTTCGTGATCGGCGGGTGGCACGCAGGCGAAATTCACTTAATGAAAGAGAGCGCATAATGGCGAAATACCTGATCTCGTTCCCAAGCAAAGCGATGGACGTGCCCGATGGCGAGTGGCAGGCAGTCAGCCGGGATGCACACGCCGTCGTCGCCGAGGCCAAGGCCGCCGGCGTCCACGTCTTCAGCGGCGGTATCGACGAAACCGTGCCGCCCACGCTCGTTTCGGCGGATGGCACGCTCACCGAGGGAGGCTATCCATGGGCGCCCCCGCTCGATGGCGGCTTTACCGTGCTGGAACTTCCCACGCGCGCGCAGGCCGTCCTTTGGGCCGCGCGCATTGCCAAAGCCTGTCGCTGCAGCCAGGAGCTGCGTGTTTTCCAGATCGATCCGCAGTCCTGAGGCTGGCACATCTGCCGGATGGTGAGCAGGTTGCCCGCCCCGGCGATTCAGAGCCCCTCCCGCCCCCGACATCCCTTCCTGTGACGCCTCCCACCCGGCGGGAAGTCCAGGAAATCGCCTGCCCGATGACCGCAATGCAGCCAGGCCCCGCAAAGGGGTGTCCGCCCGGCCACCGCCCCCTGCCGCCTCGCCTCCCCGCACAACAATATCCATAAAGCCACAGCCTGAGTTCAATACTGCCAAAATGACCAGGGCGGATGTGACCTGCAAAGCAAGTGATCCGTTTTGCATCCGCCTTATTTCTGATGTTCGGATAAGAGGGCGGCTCTGGATCACAAATGGCTGGCGGGTGAAGGCCACCAAATCCGCGGACTACCACGAACGCCACGGGGGGCGATGTCGCACAGTTCATAGGAGCGCCGACCAAACATCTTAGAGGGCAGTTGAAATTGTTGGTAAAGCAGTCCCGTTCCAGGAAGGGATGAGACTCAGACAGAAATTGGAATCCTGGCAACACAAATTTATCCTTACCTTCAATTGTTGGTGATGATGGTAAATTTTCCGGGTGTCAACGTGCTTTTATTTCCTGATGAATTAATCGCAATCGCCTCGAGGGTGTGAGAGCCATTACTGTAGGAATTTGTGTCAAGGTTGAATACAAATCCGAAATTAGGTGTGCCGGGCCGTCCTGGATAATCATGTTCTACATCTGGCCGAGGATCACCGTAGGTGGCATTGCCGATTAATTGACCATCCAGGTAAATCTCCACCCGGTCAATTTTGATTTCATCCAGAGCCCAACCTGCAATTTCTATTTTGCCTGAGACAGTCTGGTCGGGGACAGGTGCATCAATAAACCCAATCGGGACGGCATTTGTGTTGGCTGGGGTTGTCGATGGGCAATACGCCTGCCTGCCTGCTGCGCAGTATTCGACTTTGCCATTGATCATGGTCATCCAGACTTGCAGATCGATGAGTTGCTCAGGGTTAACGGTTAAGGGATTATCTGAAATAATGATCAGGTCTGCAAATTTCCCCGATAGAATTGAACCAATATTGTTCTCCATGGACATTGCATAAGCAGGTTCGATGGTGAGCATTTCCAGGGCACGCGCCACCCCGGTTTTGTGAATGGCGACCCATTCCGGGGGCTGACAAACACTTCCGCCGATAGGCCACTGTGCCATGCTGACCAATCCGTAGAGCCTGCGGAATGGATTTAAAAGGGTGACGTCCCCTCCAAGCCAATCCCCGATGGCAGACACATGAGCACCCAGACCGATCAAATTGTAGCGATTGACAGACCATTGATAGTAATCCTCGCCATAAATAGGTAAATACGTGTCTGCGTCGCAGGTATTAAACATACCCGGCACGTTGGTAATAATATTCAGTTGCAAATAACGCTGGACTTGTTCCGGGCTGAGCAAGGAACTATGCTGGATTTGATGACGGTAAATGGAATTGGGTTTGCCATTCAGGACGGTTTCGATCGCATTCAGTGCTATGGTGGCGCTTGCATCGCCCATCACATGGAATGATCCCCGGTAGCCGCGATCCTGTACGTCCTGGAGTGCGCCGGTCAGTTGCGCCTCATCCAGATACAATTCACCATACGGGCTACGGCACGAGTTCCAGACATCCGGCCAGGCATCGGTAACAGTTGATGGAAAAGGAAAGGAATCATAAGGACAGCCGCGCTCTGGGGTACCGGCGCCATCCACGAAGAACTTCACACCCGGGATGCGTACCATGCGGGAAGGATCAAGGATGGGCGGATTGTCCAGGTACCAGGCTGGATCGATCACGGTCTTGCCGTCTACAAGATAGCTATAGTTATATTGTGCAAATATATTTGTACGCACGATCACCTGGTTATTTTGTTCAGCAGCAAGCATGCTATCGATAAATTCCCGGTTACCATGCATCTCTGTTTCGCTGGTCAGACCAAAGCGTACCAGATTACCCATAATCTCTTCTAATGATGCGCCAGTATTGTATGAATTTTGAATGTAGTGGGTATGCAATTCGTTGAATCCAGGCATGAGTGTTTTTCCTAGCAGGTCGATCAAGATTGTGTTTGGTCCTTGTAGAGCCAGGATATCTGCATCGCTCCCCACCGCCAGGATCAGGTTTCCTTGAATGGCTACAGCCTCAGCTTGTGGCTGGGAGGTTTCAATCGTAAGAATTACGCCATCGTGGAATATCACATCGGCTGGATTTGTAAAGACAGGTTCTGACGTGGAAGTGCTCGTAGGTGAAGTGGCTATTAAAGTTGCTGTGGCTGGGATAGGCGGGAGAGTGGTCGCGGGTTTAGGCGGGAGAGTGATCTGAGGCAATTGGCATGCAAATAGAAGCATACAGGCTACCAGGGCGAAAAATGGTGTGAAATGTTTTTTGCAAACCATTGCCAAATCTTCTCTGTTTGATGATCAGCAGGATCGCGTGATTAGAATATTCCGGAAGGACTGGCGGTCTTTGCTCTCCAACAGGCGATTGAGCTTAGGTACAAAAGGTTAAATGAAGAATTTCATCAACTCAACCGAAGAAGATGTATCCGAAATTCACAATGCCATTCGGCCCCACTTTGAGCAATGCTTCAATATCTGTGGTCGCCGTCCAGCCACTCTTGGGAGGAATGCTCACCCGGACACAAAAGCTTCCGGTTGCCAGACCATTAATATATATGCCCCGTTTTTATCGGTCATCAGGCTGGCCACAATCTTTCCATCGCAACTTCCCTGGCGAAGCTCAACTCCCACATCTGGCAAGCCAGCTTCGTTGGCTTCATGCTGACCGTTGCCATTCCCGTCATTCCAGGCAATTCCAGAGATGGAGAAAGCCTGGTTCGGCGTGTTGGTTGGCATCAATGTTATGGTCGGCGCTGGAGTAATTTTTGGCAATTCAGTTCTGGTTGCGGTTGGTGTTTCGGTAAACAATAATGTTAAAGTAGGCGTCAACGTAACCACCGGGGTTGGCGAAAGCGTAACAATGGGTGTAACGGTTGTAACAGTGGGGGAAGATGCCGGGATGCAGAATCGACGCACAGGGGATGGGGGACCCATTATTAAATGTGAGCTGGCCATAGCCTGCCAATAAAAACAATTACCAGCCGGCAGTCTCCATGGATGGCTCGTGTAACTCTCATCGTAAGTTGTAAAACCCCAACCAAGACTGGGAGGAATGGGAATATCGGCTCCTGGCTCTGATATCCTGATGTCAAAGGCATCTGGATGGCAACTGGGGTCTGGATATGTCCATGAAAAAAACACGGGGCTGGTAACCTCCGCAGCATCCGCGGGGGTTAATTGCACGGGTGCGACCAATTGATCCAGCCGGCACATTGGAACACCATAAACAGGCACGGTCGTTGGGAAGTATACGCTGGGTGTAATCCCTATCACCAATGTCACTGGCAAGGAACGACCAAAAGCACCCGCTGTATTGACCGCTTGCACCTCAAGTGTATATTCACCAATACTGGGTGGGTTCCAGGCTTGAGAAGTGGAAACAAGCGCGCCCTCCGTCCGGTCAAGGCTCAGATCGGTGCGAACCAGGGCTCCATTCACATAGAGTTCGAATTGCGCCACACCAGCCGGGTCGGAAGCATGGGATTGAACGACAACAGGTGCAATGGGTAGTACCAGTCCCTCAATCGGGGTATCGATCCAGACATGTGGACCGGATGCACGGGAAGGCGACGGACCGCAGCCTGCCAATGACCAGGCCAGGAGCAGAGGCAGAAAAAAGAAGGGATATCTTGTGATTTTCATTTTTTCTCCTTGGCAGGCCATCCTTATGGCATTCCCTGTACTTGAAGGACGACTTCGCAACCCAAGTAGTCTCCTGTACTGTAATCACCAATGACAATTTCCTGGTCGAGGCTACGCCAATCCTCAATAGGCCGGGCTTCCAATAGCGTTCTGCCTGATCGTGGTAAATGACACCAGACCTCATCATCCGATAAGGAAAAATGATCCCATAATTGAAGAATTCATCCGCAAGGGCTCTCCCTCCGAAATGGGAATCAAGATCACATTATTATGGGTCAACCATTCATCCCCCTGTTTGAGGAACATATCCTCCCAACGATAAACCGTGGTTTCATGAATAACAGTATAGGAAGGTCCCGATGTCAGGCAGCCTCGGAAGAGGCCCGGATCGCAATGGTCATTCCAAGTAATAACATGGCCATTAAAACTTAGCCAACCATAACCCTTTACATTATGGCCGTAAGGCCACATATCCACAAGCGTGATTTTCAGTGTCCCGGTAAGAGCAGGAATGTCCAATTCTTCACTGAACGGGGATTGAATTGCTTCATGTGTGAAAGGATCATACCCGACCACTGCGCTAACGGAGTAATAGGTGTGTTGCCCGGTGACTTCCAGAGGCGCATTCATCCAACTACCAATGTTATCAATATACACACTTGGCACACTCTCAGACTCCAAGCGCTGGTAGACTTGATAAAACAGCGGCGGACGAGGTGCGCCTGGAAAAACAGTATAGTCCCAGGCAAAACCAGGACCACTCTCCGTGGCACAGTCAATATAATCACCGGGTTCGCGTGTGCAATTGTCCCATTCCGTTGTTCTACGCAAATTGTTGGGAGCCGGGATGCGTGGATCAACCAGGGGCCATGCACCCGCACCACCACTGCCTCCCGAGCCATATGCCAGTTCTGTTGGTTCAATCCGGTAGGTGACGCTAAAACTACCTTCATCCGGACCAGCAGTTAACAAGCGCCCATCCCATTCCTCAGGCGGGTGCGAGCGGCTAAATCGTCCAAGGTCAACCAGGCTATCCCCCTGCCATCCAAGACAGTCGACAATGATGTTCAATGGATGCGTCGCGTTTACTATGACAGTGCGCTTGTTATGTCCGCTTGCAAAATCGGCGATATTCCAAATTCCGCTGTCCAACTCGATAAAATCCCCCGCCCCACTCGGGATGCGTTCGTAAGAAGAGTCCGCCAATGAAATATAGCAGTAAAGGCGATCATATAGAATCTCGCACGGTCATATCAAGCGCTTCGACTGCCAGAGGTTGATCTTCCAATCGTAATCCCGAAGGTCCGGTGCACATCGGCGTAACGGGTCCTGAGAGTGCACTCCAGACCTGCCCGATTGAATTAAAGGTTTCGACCATATAGTAATACGGATACGCTGTTAAGGTGGATGGCTCAGGTAGAGTATCGGAGTACATCAATCGTTCTCCTACACCGGGTGAAGGAGAAAGTAAGGCAAGTAAATCCATTCGAAATCGAGGCCAATTCGTGATCCGATAAATCCGGAAACCCACTTCATTGCCGGTGTTATCCGCCCAGGATACAGTCGCCCCACAGCCATCCGGAGTCAGACTGGCTGAAATATCCGTTGCGGGTAAAGGCGGTGCGTCCCCACCGATCGGACGCCCACAGCGTTCAGGGTAGATCAAGCACGCCCAGCTATCCGGAATGGGCAAACGAGATCCTACGGGCGGAGTTGCAATGATCGGTGGAATTCCCGCTCCCGCGGGCGCCGGTGGAGGAAGTGAGACATGGGGAGGCTCTTCAATCGCGGGAGGAGATATGTCAACACCTCCAGCCGGTAAGGGACCTTCCGTGCCTGAACCGGTAAGCGGTGGTTCCGGGACATCAAGCGTGGTTCCGGAAGATAAGTCCCCCAATCCAGGATTTGAACCAATAATTTCTTCCGGTGTAATCCCTAGACTACCGGCGATACCTTCAAGCGTATCCCCTTCCTGAATAATATACTGAGCTTGGATTGAGGGATCAGGTTGATCCGAACGCATCACCACTTGGATCACTACGGGTTCTGATTGTCCCGCAATTCCCTTTCTATTCAGGCCTCTCAGAGATACCAGATAATTGCCAGCGTCGCTTGGGATCCATGACTGGCTGGTTGAAAACGCGAGCGGATTTTGGTCAGGATTAACCTGGGAGGCAACCATCTGTCCATTAATCCATAACTCTACATTTTCAATGCCATCCTGGTTCATGGCCTCACCGAAAACGACCACTGTCTGACCGGCTACGGCGATACCATCGGGAAGAACGCTTGTAATACGAACAAGCGGTCTCGAAGGAACCGCTTGTTTAGCAACAAAGTTGATATAAACTAATCCCAAGATGGCAATGAGCAAGCCAAACAAAATAACGCCCACCAGGTATAAAACCCACCGTCGTTTATTAATCATGATCAAAGTCCTTTCAAAAACCCTCGCCGAAGCAAGATCTATCCCCCTTGCTTTACAATAATCTGGCAGCATATAACTTTTAGACAGCCACCAACCTAAGACTATGAAAAGACTGTAATCAATAATCCCATGATCCCAAATCCTACATAAAGTATACAACTTCTCTAAATTATTACAATTTCGGGATTTATTTCACAAAGAACAAAATTAGGTTCGCCCTTTCTGTCCTTGTCATTGGAAGCGGAACGACCAGCTTGCACCCTGTCAGAGATGCAGAGAAGGTAGTCGAGGGTTTGTACTTCCTCTACGCCATCAGCCGTCCGGTCGGTTTCAAGTTCGGTGTAAGCGATCTTGCCCCTCATGCTGCCTTGGATCGGCAGTAATTCCGCCCGGCTGGAGCAGCATGCCCGCCTGAACCGCTATCGTAATGCCTTCATGATCGTGGTCACCGCTCCCTATAAGAGCAATGCCGAGCAGGATGCAAGGCAGAATCAATTATTGGCCATTCCCCCCTCCGCCCGGAAATCCTACTCTCCCTCCTCCCTTAACCGGTCCTTCACTTTGGAGACAGACGTGCTGGGAATTTCCACCCCATCTACACTCAATACCGGACGCTCCCCATTTTTCACCTCACTGGATTTTGATACCAGTTTGATTTCTGCCCAAGGGTATCAACAGGATGTTCAGATTATGTTTAGAAGTGAGGGGAATGTGATTGAGGTTTAGCGCACCAATGGAACCGCTCTGGAAATATTGCCAGGTGAATTTCCTGCATCAAAAAGATCCCCTATTTTTGATTGGGGGAAACTGTAAGGGTCTTCTGATTTGCAGGCTCTTGACAGCCATTCATTACCATACTATGATAAACATACCGACCAGTCGGTATGTTTATCATAAGGAGAATCGCATGCCTCAACACCGTGCAGAAGAGACGCGTGCCCGCATCCTGGACGCGGCCGTCCGGAAGTTTTCCATTGCCGGGTACGACGCTGCCAGCGTGGACGATATCTGCGCCGAGGCCGGGGTCAGCAAGGGGGCGTTTTACCACCATTTCCCTACCAAGCAGGCCATCTTCCTGGCGCTTATGCAGGGTTGGTTGGGAATGATCGACATGGGTATGGAAGCGGTGCGTGCAGATACGGTACCGGAAACATTGGTCAGCATGACCAACCTTTTGCCGGGCGTTTTCGCCACCGCCGAAGACCGCCTGCCGATGTTTCTGGAGTTTTGGTTGCAGGCCAGCCGCGACGAAACCGTCTGGAAGGCCATCATCGCTCCCTACCGCCACTATCAGGAATTTTTCTCGAAACTCATTCAGGATGGGGTCCGGGAAGGTTCGCTGAAACCGGTCGACCCGCAGGTGGCCGCCCAGGTGGTGCTTTCCATGGCGGTGGGACTGGTCCTGCAAGGCGTGCTCGATCCGCACGGCGCCGACTGGGAAAAGACTGCCCAGTCCAGTATGCGCATTTTGATGGATGGATTGGCAAATTAATGCCTAGGAGATTGATATGATACTCGTTACCGGTGCGACCGGACACATTGGAAATGTATTGGTACGCAGACTTCTTGAGCGCGGCGAGCAGGTGCGTGCCCTGGTCTGGCGTGGCGAAGACACTACGCCGTTGAAAAATCTGGACGTCGAACAGGTCGAGGGGGATGTGCTTGATCCTGCCTCCCTGGAGCCTGCCATGCGTGGCGTGGATGCGGTTTATCACCTGGCCGGCATCATTTCGATCATGCCCGGGAAAAACCCGTTTGTCTGGCGGGTCAACGTGGAAGGGACACACAATGTGCTTGCAGCCGCCCGGCGCGCCAATGTCAGGCGCCTGGTCTACACCAGTTCCATCCACGCCATTGCACACGCACCCCACGGGATGACCATGGACGAATCGCTCGGTTTTGACCAGAATAACCCGTACGGGGAATATGATCGCTCGAAGGCCGTCGCCAGCCTGGAAGTCCAGCAAGCCGCCGCGGATGGCATGGACGCGGTCATCGTTTGCCCGACCGGTGTGATCGGTCCCTACGATTTCCGCGGCTCCGAAATGGGTGAGGTCATCCGCAATGCCTCCGAAGCGCATACCATGTTCTACGTCGATGGCGCTTACGATTTTGTGGATGTGCGGGATGTGGCCGACGGCATGATCGCTGCCCAGGAACGCGGCCGGCGCGGCGAGAGTTATATCCTGAGTGGGCAGAAACTTTCCGTGCGCTATATGTTGGAGACCGTGCGGGAAGTGACCGGCAAGGCCTTTTCAAGCATCAAGATCCCCTTCTCTCTGGCAGAAATTGCCTCCCGCTATACAGTCTGGTATTACCTGAGGTCGAAAGCCAAGCCGCGCTTCACGCCTTATTCTCTGGAAGTGTTGCAGAGCAATTCGAATATCAGTTTCAGGAAGGCGCTGACCGAGTTGGGTTATAAACCTCGCCCGATTTACGAATCGATTGGAGATACCGTACGCTGGTTCCTGGAAAACCGCCGGAGCAAGCCACAAGCTAAAATTGCTTGACCCTACGGGAAATCACCATGCGTTTTCTTCACCAATACTCTATTCCGGTCCCCTGGCTTTTAGCCGATCTTTGTGGTGATCGTTCTTTTCCATCTGTTTGATATTTTCTTTCCTGTTGAGAGCATATACACTGGTGTTGGCCAGCTTTGTATATTTGAGCTTATTGGAAAGCATCTGGCCTTCTGGCAGTCGGATTGCTACTCCAAAGAAAGAATTTTTGATTACGAGATGAAACATGATTGGGAAGGCAAGCTTGCCGTCATCACGGGAGCCTCCTCCGGGATTGGGGCGGCCGTTGCCCGAAAACTGGCTGCGCAGGGTCTGCGCGTGGTCCTGGTGGCGCGTCGCCGTGAACGTCTGGAAGAATTGGCTGGCGAGATCCGCGCCTCAGGCGGGGATGCCCGCTGCCTGATCGCGGACTTGAGCAGTGAAATCGACCGTGCGCGTCTCTGCCAGGCCGCCGGGGAAGCCGAAGTGCTGGTCAATAATGCCGGAATGGGTTGGTATGGATACGGGGACCAGATGACCTGGAAGACTGCCCGGGAAATGTTGCAAGTCAATGTCGAAGCGGTCGTCCAGTTGAGCCTGGCTTTCCTGGCCAAAATGCAGCCGCGCAACACCGGTTACATCATCAACATTGGGTCGATTTCCGGCAGCCTCCCCAGCCAGGGCATCGCCCTGTACGGCGCCACCAAATCCTTCCTGGACAACTTCACCACTGCCCTGCACCGGGAACTGACCGGGACCAATGTGCATGTCAGCGTGGTACGGGCCGGGCCGGTCAAAACCGAATTTGGGGAAGCTGCCCTTGCCCAGGAAAACGGCGGCCATGTTCCGACCGAGAAGATCGGGGTGACGCCCGACCGCGTTGCCTGGCAGATCTGGAAGCTGCTCCTGCGTCCCAGGCGGGTCGTTTACGTGCCAGGATGGTTGGGGATCGTGCCCTGGGTGGAACTTGCCTTTGGCTGGATCATCGATCGGGTAGGGCCTCGCTTGTTGAAGAACCAGAAACCGTAACCCTTCCATTCTCCCACATCTGCCTTTCCTTAACCCTCGACCCCCACCGCCCTCCGCCACTGCATGGTGCAGGCGGGGTAGGGGTTGCCTTTCAACTCGGCATTCTCACCAGCCCTCATCTAAAAAAAACTGTCCGGAATCCTTTCCAGACAGTTTTTTGTCGCTACTCCAATCAACCCCCTCACACCCTTGCCTTCACCCAGTGGTAAATCGTCCTGAGCAGTTCGATCGACTGCGCCACCACCACCCGTTTGAAATCCCGCACTCCCATCGCCCAGCGGTCGGTCAGGTCGATCGAGGAAGTATCGTTAACCTGGTTGGAAAGATAAGGATCGGTTTCGGAGTAACCGGAATACATGCTATCACGCATCGTCCGGTAGGTTTCAGCCATTACGCTACAGTCGAAGACCACCTCGCCGCTGGCAGGATTCACCTCGATGATCCTGGTCTGGGCCGAGTTGACCTGGCTGTCGTGATCGCTTGCCACCCCGTTCGGATCCCGGTAGATGTCTCCCCACGTGCCCAACACGTTGCCGTTTTCCAGGTGATATGCGCTGCCGCGTGCCGCCGAGAAAACTGCCGAACCCAGTTCCCGGCCGTATTCCCAGACCAGTTGGACCGTTTTGGCGGCTTCATTGATCTGGTAGTGGGATACCATGCTGTACCAATCCGTGGGTGGGAACGCATTGGGATTTGTGAAGCTGCGGTAATTGCCGTTATCGAAGAGCAGGATGTCGATGTACGGGCTGCCGGGTTCCTGTGGGGTATACAGCGTGGCGTGGTGTTGAGACCATTGCCATTCGAAATTCGCTCCCACTGGCGTCAGCAAGAACGGTTGGTACTTTGCACTCCAATTGTCGTGCGGTCCCAGGATCCACTGGATCTTCATTCCAGGGTAACTGAGTTTGACAACCGCCGACTGGCCTTTGCCGGAAATGATGATGCTCTGATCGGTGGGATCGTAGACGACCGAGTTCAGGTGCAGCCAGTCGTTGTTCGCCAATTGCAGGATCTGGTGGGGTCTTCCCGGATCGAGCACGTTTCCCAGGTCGAACGACCGCACGATATGACCCGTTTTCCGGTCGATCTCCACCAGGAAATCCTTCGTAGATGTCGAACGCAGGTCCGAGCTGGTGACCAGCAGGTTGCCGTTGGGAAGCTCGTAAACATCATGGTGAATGCCGTCCGCCACGTAATAAACGCCGTAGACCTTTCCGAGCAGGTCCTGCTCCATCATGACATTCCCCTCCAAGCCGTCCGAAAAGGTGCGCAGGAAGCGCCCGTTGGCCAGCTTGGTCACCACCTGATACGAGACCTGCGGAGAATACCAGCGAACCTCTCCCTGGAGATCGAAGATCACCAGGTGGGTCGCCAGGCCGGCAAAGTTGAAGCCGGGTGCATAATTCTCGGTGTCGAGCTTGGTGACATCGAATGTGGGCAGCCAGACCGGCAGCGACTCTGTCTGCAGGTCGATGGTGGTCTCACTGCTGGCGCCGTCTTTTGTCTGCATGCGCATGCTGACGTGGTTGAGCGTATCCGCATAGAGACCGTAAATTGGGATCTCATGGTGTTGCTGGTATCCTGGAAAGGTGAAATCCAATGCAGCCTGGGGGACTTTACCGGGCACGTGGATGGAGATCTGGGTGGGCTCGGGAGTGTCGAAGATCGCCAGGGCCGTCAAAGGCGCCAGTTGGTACGGATCCTGTACCACCAGCGGGGAATTGAAGGAGTATTTCCCGGACTGGTAAGTGGCTTGCAGGTCCTTTGTCACTTGTGCCTGCCTGGCGAGTTGCTCCTGGATAGCAGATTTTGCCAGCGGGTTCTCGGTATAGGCCGGATTGAATAGCAAAAAGGCCAGCCCTGCCAGGATGATACCCAATAGGACTGCCCCAAAGATCACCAGGGCTTTCTTGAAATTGAATCTTTTATGGGATGTTTTATGGGTCATATCAATTGATCAAATTATTTTTTCCCGGGATGCTGGTTCGGTTGGTTTCCGCGGGATGACGGTAATAAATTGCTCCCCATTTTATCGTGAAAACATGTGAAAAGGAAAAGCCGCCCTGCGATTATTTTTCCCACATTTATAAAAAGAGGCTGTCTCATGCAGTTGCAGACAGCCTCTTATCAATCTCACTCCTCAACTGGCCAGGGATAAATTCCCAGACACGCTGTGCAGGTTGACCGCCACGCCGCCTCCTTGCACCTCGACGACCTGGTTCCCATTTTGGTGCGTAATCGAAGTAGCCGGTAATTTGGTGAATAACTTTCCGCTGATGGCATGCAGCTCGGCGGAACAGCGCGTCTCGGGTGGGACCAGCAGTTCCACATCGCCCGAGACCGAGCTGAAGCGATAGGGTCCATCTGAAAAGCCCGTCTGGTAGACCATCCTGCCGCTCACCGTGGTGGCATCCACCGACGACAGGTTCGATTCTTCCAGGGACACCTTCCCCGAAACGGTGTTCAAGTGGAGCCGTCCGTTGATGTGGTTCCCGCTGACCTTGCCGCTGACCGTGGTCAGGTGCAGGTCGCCGGTCAATCCCGCCAATTCGACTTTTCCGCTGACGGTGTTAACTTTTACCGGTCCGTTCAGGTCACGCAGGCTCATCTCGCCACTGACCGACTTGAAGGCGAAATTTCCTTCGAACCCTTCAACAACTGTATCACTGCTCACGCCATTCAGCTTGAGGGAACATTTTTGGGGCGCCTGCACCACGTAATCCACCCGGCAGGGGAAAGAGCCATATAGCCAGCTCCAGGGGGCATCCGGGAAACGTGTGGCGACCTTGACCGTTCCATCCACTTCCTGGGAAAACTCGATCTCGGTGTGTTTTTCATCACCGCTGCTGCCATCTTTACTGGCGAGGATGTGGATCACGCCCTCCTCACCCGGATGGACCTCCACGGAACCGCGAATGTTGCTTAAATCGAGCCGTGCCGGGGAAGACACTGTGAATGTTTTTTCGTATTTTTCGGACATTTGAAACTCCTTATTTCGTCGGGTACCTTGTTCGCCCCTATTATCACACTCTACCGTTTTTTCTGCCTATCGATCGGCTATCGAATTCCTGTGAATTTGCTTTGAATTTCCTGGCTTTCTCCAGGTCCGGATGGTTTTTATCGAAATACAACTTACATACTACCTACACAATTACCTAACCTTTTGTTAACGGTGGGTACCTATAATTTTACCTGAAATAAATTGTATCTTTTCATAATGGGGGAAGGAGGGTAGGTGCCCGCCTCCCCGGTTGAATGAATTGATACCCATCATTCTTCCTTATTATGAGGTAAATCCATGCCAACAAAAAAACCCGAAGTTCCAGAAAAAACGCCTGCGAAACGCACCGGTCACTCCAAACGATCCAAACGACCCGTCTGGATTGGATTGGCCGTGCTGATGGCTCTTATCGCCGCCGGCGTGTATTATTTTGTGGTCCGGCAGCAAGCCAGCGCCGCCGCGACTGCCAGCCAACCAGCTCTTCAAACTGCGACGGCACGCACCGGTAACATCATCTTGCGCGCCAGCGGTACCGGTACACTGGTTGCAGCAGTCCAAAGCAATATTGGATTTAAAACCAGTGGTACTTTGATCACCTTGAATGCTAAGGTGGGCGATCAGGTCAAATCCGGATATTTATTGGCGCAATTGGATAACACCAGTCAAACTCTTGCCCTGGACCAGGCACAGGAAGCCTTGAATGAATTGACTTCTGCGTCTGCCATTGCAAATGCCGAATTGGCCGTCACAACCGCTGAAGCGAATGAGATCAATGCACAGGCAGCATTTAATAACCTGCAGTATTGGCAGAACCAACCGCTCACCCAGGATCAAACCGCGGCAGTGGTGATCGCAAAAGCGAATTTGGATAAGGCGCAAGTAAATTATGACAATGCCAACACGGGCGGATATATCACCAACACGAACCAGGCCGCTGCTTATCAGTCACTCTATAATGCCCAGCAAGCCTACAATAATGCCGAGTTCAATCTCAGTGTATATTCGCAGGCGCCTAGTGCGCGTGCCGTTGCAGCTGCTAAGGCGCAACTTGACCTGACCCAAGCTCAGGTAGTGGAAGCTCAAAATCTTGTGGCAGCCCTGACTGGCGGAACGGTTCCGGATAACGCCACCGGGACTGGACTGAACCAGCTCAACCAGGCTAAGCTGGCCGTCCAGAACGCCCAGGACAACCTGGCGAATACGAATCTGTATGCTCCAATTTCAGGGACCATCATGTCTATCAGCAACTCGGTCGGCGATACCATTAACTCAGGTGGAACCTTCATTACTATTGACGATCTGTCCCAGGCAGAATTGCAAATTTACATGGATCCGCTGGATTATAGCAACATCAAGCTTGGCTATGCCGTCAATGTCGTCTTCGATTCTTTACCCAATGCGACCTTTACAGGCAAAGTGACTCAAATCTCTCCACAGTTGGTCACCGTCCAGGGCAACTCGATTGTGGAAGGCTACGTCATTCTGGATCAAAAACAGGCTTCTGGTGCCACTCTCTCTCTTCCGCTCGGTGTGACCGCTTCGGTGGATATCATCGCTGCCCAGGCAAATAATGTTGTCGAGGTCCCAGTTCAAGCGCTGCACGAGTTATCCCCCAATAATTACGCGGTCTTTGTCATGAAGAACGGGACACCCACCCTCACATTGGTGACTGTCGGCTTGCAGGATGGAACCTTTGCAGAAATCAAGACCGGTCTCAAGGCTGGGGATGTGGTCAGCACGGGTATCCAGGCCACCGCCGGTGGTAACCAGGCAGTTGCGACCCCATGAACGCCACTCGTACCGTTATTGAAACCTCAGAGTTGACCAAGACGTATGGGATGGGCGATGCCAGTGTGGTTGCCCTGGACCACGTCAGCCTGGAGGTCAAATCTGGTGAGATGGTCGCCATTATGGGTCCCTCCGGCTCTGGCAAAAGTACGCTCATGAATATTCTAGGTTGCCTCTCCACGCCCACTTCCGGTCGGTACATCCTGGACGGAGAAGATGTCAGCAACCTGGATAAAGTCGAGCTGGCTGCCATCCGCAACACCAAGATCGGGTATGTCTTCCAATCTTATAACCTGCTTGCCCGCACCACTGCGCTGCGCAATGTCATGTTGCCGCTCACTTATGACCGCACCCACAGGCATCCTCGTGACAGCTGGGAGGATCTCGCCAGCCAGATGCTCGAGGCGGTTGGTCTCGGGGATCGTATGGATCATCAACCGCAGGAACTCTCCGGCGGTCAGCAGCAGCGTGTGGCCATTGCGCGTGCTCTCATCACCGACCCGGTCATGATCATTGCCGATGAACCCACCGGAAACCTGGACAGTCATTCCGGGGAAGAGATCATGAAGTTGCTCCTAAATCTTCACGACCAGGGAGACACCATTGTGATTGTGACCCATGATCCGGTAGTTGCCCAATATACCCAGCGGGTCATCCATTTGATAGATGGGCACATCGATTCTGTGGTGCACAATGCAAAATTTATTGATAAGGAAAGTGTAGCTGCATGAACATAGGCGAAGTATTACGTATTTCGTTTGAAGCCATTGGCAAGAATAAGGTCCGCTCGCTGTTGACCATGCTTGGCATCATCATCGGCGTTGCCGCCGTCATCATCATGATCGCGGTCAGCAACGGAACGGCTTCCGCCATCGCCAGCCAGATCACCAGCCTGGGCTCGAACCTCATCTTCATCTCGCCCAGTTTCACCCGCAACGGTCCTCAAACTGGCTCACAGGCCGGCACCGGGCTGGTTTTCTCGGATGCCGCCGCCATCCAGCAGAATGTGCCCAATGTGGCAGGTGTCAGCGTGGAGCAGGGGACCACCGAGACCATCAAGGCTAACGGTGTTTCCTTGAGTAATATTTCCATTCTCGGTTCTCTGCCCGATTTCCCGACTGTACGTGATATGAAAGTGGCCACGGGCAGCTATTTCACCCAGGCAAATCAGGACCACAAATCCAAGGTGGCCGTTCTGGGCTCTGGCCTGGCGCAACAACTTTTCGGGACGACCGATCCGATCGGACAGACCGTCCAGGTTGGCAATTTCTACCTGGATATCATCGGGGTGATGGCGCCCAAAGGCATGGTCGGCGACGTGGATTACGACGCCCGTCTTTACCTGCCGCTTTCGACCGTTTTGCAATATTACACCCCCTCCGAGTTTGCCCGCTTCCTGGGCCAGCGCGTCCGCACCATTTACGTTACGGTGACGGATCCCAAAAAGATGAATGACACCATCCAGCAGATCAGCCTGTTGCTGGACCAACGCCACAAGGTCTCGGCAGCCTCCCCTGATTTCGCCATTACCACCCAGCAGAACATCATCAGCACCCAGGAATCGACCACTGCGGCGTTCCGAAACCTGCTAGCCTGGGTGGCCGGCATCTCCCTGGTCGTCGGCGGGATCGGCATCATGAACATCATGCTCGTCAGCGTTACAGAGCGGACGCGTGAGATCGGACTGCGCCAGTCTGTGGGTGCCACACCCAGTGACATTCGCTGGCAATTCCTCTCCGAAGCCCTGCTACTGAGCATCATCGGAGGTCTCATCGGCATCCTGATCGGCGTCGGCGGCGCCTGGATCTTCGGGGCTGTCGGCACAATGAAAACGGTGGTCGCGCCCAGTTCGATCTTCCTGGCGTTTTTCTCGGCTGCAGCCGTCGGCGCCTTCTTCGGATATTACCCGGCCAACCAGGCAGCCCAGCTTGATCCAATCGATGCCTTACGGCACGAATAATCTTATCCATTCCAATAAGGAACGATTAATATGAAAACAAAGAAGTTCTTCATTCCGCTGGCGGCCATGTTCGTGGTTCTGATAATGGTCCTGGTCGCCTGTGGTTCAAAACCTGCACCATCCACTACCGGCGCTTCAGGTAACTTCCCCGCTGGCGGCACTCCAGGCGCCCGCAACCTGACCCAACCCCTGCCACTGGCCGAACAACTCGTCATCGGCACGCTAAAGCTGCAAGGCACCTCCAATGCCCTGACCCCCGCCCAGGCCTCTGCTCTCGTCCCGCTCTGGCAGGCATACGCCCAATTGACCAGCAGCAACACCGCCGCGCAGGCTGAGATCGATGCGGTTACCGCCCAGATCAAGCAGACCCTGACAGCCCAGCAAAACCAGGCCATTACAGATATGAAACTGACCCGTCAGGATATGTTTACAGAGGAAACCAGCCTGGGTTTATTCAATGGAAGTGGGGCCAGCGGTACCCCGGGATTCAGCGCGACACCTGGCGCAGGGGGCAATGGCGGTAGGTTCTTCGCAGGCGGTGGCGGTGATGGCGGTGGTCGCTTCGCCGGTGGTGGTGGAGGTGGTTTCCCGGGTGGGGGAGGCTTTAGCGGAGGCGCTGGTGGAACTGGCGGGACCGGTGGAACCCGGCCAACCCCGGATGCCACCCAGCAGGCACTTGCGCGCCCAGTTCGCCAACCGCATCCCTTCGAATCTGCTGAACGCGTTGGTTACTTATCTGCAGAAGATCGCAGGTGCCTAGAGATTTGTTTGAACCAGGTGATCGGATCCTGTTTGCAGTTTGCTGCTCCGTACAAATGGGATTGCCCATTTCCTGGACGTTTGATCTTTTGGCTGGTCCACCACGGAAAGACCAGCCGGTGTATGGAAACCTTCTATTTTGAGAAGTGTTCCAAGATTTGATATACTCAATCGAGCAGCCTAATAGAAAAGATGAACGAATGACCTCAGCAAAAACGATCCTGGTAGTGGATGATGAAGCCCGCTTGGTTTCCCTGGTCGAGACCTACCTGACCCAGAGTGGGTTCCGGGTCCTGACCGCCTCCAACGGGCGTGAGGCGCTTGCCGTTGCCGAACGCCAGCCACCGGACTTGATCATCCTGGATATCATGATGCCTGAAATGGATGGATACGAGTTTATGCGGATCTATCGGAAGGACCATAACACTCCCATCATCCTGTTGACCGCCCGGGTGGAAAGTGATGAAAAAGTTGTTGGGCTTGAATCAGGCGCCGACGATTACATGACCAAACCCTTCCGCCCGCGTGAATTGATGGCGCGCGTGAAAGCAGTCTTGCGGCGCAGTGGGGAAAAAGAACCGCTGGTAAAGGTACTGCATGTGTCCGACATCATTTTGGATCGCAACGCCCATTTCGTGCAGGTCGGCGAACGCTATGTCGACCTGACGCCTTCCGAGTTCGATTTGCTGGCAGCTTTGATGTCTTCCCCGGGACACGTGTTTTCCCGGCTCGACTTGCTCGATATCCTGCAAGGTGTGCGCTACGAAGGCTATGAGCGTGCCATTGACCTGCATATAAAGAACCTGCGCGCCAAGATCGAGCCGGTCCCCGGCTCACCCCACTATGTGGAAACGGTTTACGGTGTTGGGTATCGTTTCTTCAGGCAATGAATCAGTGTCCACCCTAAAATGCGACCTTCTCAGTAATTTCCGGATAGGGCATTAATGCGTTCGATCACCGTCAAGTTGCTGCTTGCATTCCTGGCTATCAGCATGTTAAGTGTCTTGCTGATCGTCCTGTCTGCGCGCTGGGTCACCGAGCGGGAATTCAGAAGTTATTTATTTACCCAAAACCGGAATAGCATTATTACCTCCCTGGCCGATTATTATGGTGCCAATGGCAGCTGGCAAGGGGTCGAGACTGCCCTGCAGATCCCGGGGCAGGCCGCGCCGGCCCGGTTTGTTTCCCAGGGTCGCTGGTTTTTCACGCTGGCGGATGGTAATAACCTGGTGGTTCTGGCCGGGCCTGGCGATTATGTAGGGGAAATACTCTCCGCTTCCGATTTGAAAAGCGGCACCTCCATTAAGGTGAATGGTAAGACGGTAGGAACCATCTTGACCCGCCAGCCGGATATCAACGTCAACTCTGCTGAAACGGCCTTCCTGAACCGAGTCAAGCAGGTTTATACCCTTAGCGCCATCGGGGTGATTGCCCTGGGGTTGCTGCTGGCCTTCCTGCTTTCGCGTACGCTTACCCGCCCGATCCGGGAATTAACCGCCGCGACGCGTGCCGTCTCGGCCGGGCAATTGGACCAGGAAGTGCCAGTGCGTTCGCGGGATGAATTGGGTGAACTGGCGGATTTCGTTCAACCGGATGAATTCCGAGTTGGCGCGCTCGATCGGCCTGCGCCGCCAGATGACCGCCGATATCGCCCATGAACTGCGTACGCCCGTCAGCGTCATTATGGGGCACGCCGAGGCTGTCCATGACGGAGTCATGCCGCCCTCCCTCCAGACTTTTGAGATCATCCGTGACGAGGCGGAGCGGTTGGACAGCCTGATTGAGGATTTGCGCACTCTCTCCCGGGCGGATGCCGGGGAGCTTCCCATCGAATTCCAGCCCATTTCCCCGGCTGCCTTGCTGGAAAGGGTCCATGCAATCCACAAGCAGAACGCTGCCCGCAGGAATATCGGCCTGCATTTGCAGGTAGCCTCGAATCTGCCTGAGATATCCGCCGATCCGGGCCGATTGGTGCAGGTCTTGAGCAACCTGGTGGACAATGCCCTCCTTTATACCCCCGAAGGAGGCAGCATTTTGATTTCTGCGGATCTGATCGAGCAGGAGCTTGAGATCCGGGTCAAGGATAGTGGCCCGGGAATTCAAGAAGATGAGCTGGATCGCATCTTCGACCGCTTCTACCGCTCGGATCCCTCCCGCCAGCGCAATGAAGGCGGTTCCGGTCTGGGCCTTGCCATCGCCAAATCGATCGTGGAAAAGCATAATGGCCGCATCTGGGCCGAGAGCAAGCCTGGTGAAGGCACCACCATTGTCATCCGCCTGCCAATATTTCAAAACCGATAAAAGCCGCTTTGATTTATATTCCAATAACTCAAACGGAGACCGCCTGAAATGGCGGCCTCCGTTTTTAGTACCTATTTCTTCAAGGAATCAATATCAGGGAGTAATCCCCCATATTCGCGTGGTTCCATCCAGGCTGGCGGAGGCCAGCATCGTCCCATCTGGTGAGAATGCCACTCCCTTGACCCACGCTTTATGTCCATTCAGGCTGGCGATCGACTTGCCCGTCGTCATGTCCCACAATTGGATCGGTCCGTCCAGCGCACCAGACGCCAGCACCGTTCCATCCGGGCTGAAAGCCAGGCTTACCCCGGAATCCAGGTTCCCGTCCGGGAAGGGCAGGGAATTCCCCGTGGCAACCTCCCACAGCCTGACTGTTTTATCGACCGATCCGGAAGCCAGTGTCTTCCCGTCCGGTGAAAATGCCACGCTGTAGACCCCCGCAGTGTGCCCGCTCAACGTAAATAACACCTTTCCGGAAGCCACGTCCCACAGCCTGACCATTTTATCGATCGAGGCGGAAGCCAGTGTCTTTCCATCTGGTGAAAAGGCGATCCCCCAGCAGATGTCGGAACCACCGCTCAGCGTGTTGATCAGGTCGCCGCTGGCAACGTCCCACAACTCGATCGTCTTGTCGGAGGATGAAGCCGCCAGGCTCTGGCCGTCCGGCGAATAGGCGATGCTGAGAACGCCGGTGCTACGCTGGGTGAGGCTGTTGGTAAGCTGTCCGCTGGCCATATCCCAGAACTCGATCCTGCCGTCGCTTAACCCGGCTGCCAGGGTTTTTCCGTCTGGGGAGAACGCCAGGCCGCCCACATTCCCGGTTCCGCTTTCGAATGCGTTGAACGTCTGCACTTCCTGGTGCGTGGCGGCGTTCCATACCCTGATCAACCCGTCGAAAGTCCCGCTGGCGACTGACTTTCCGTCGGGAGAAAATGCCACGCTGGATGCAACATGACCATTTTTCTCCAGGCTTTGCAACAGGTTCCCGCTGGATACCTCCCAAAGTTTAACCGTTCCGTTCCCCAGGCCAGTGGCCAGTTTCATCCCGTCTGCCGAAAATGACATCCCGGTCACGTTTGCGCTGTTTCCGCTCAGACTGTGTACCGGCTGCCAGGTGGAGACGTCCCACAGCGTGACCATTTTATCCAGGGTGCTGGAAGCCAGGGTCCTTCCATCCGGGGAGAAGACTACGCCGGAAACTCTGTCGCCCTGGGCCAGGCTGTTGGTAGCTGCCCCGGTTGTCACGTCCCAGACCTTGATCGTTTTGTCGTATGAAGCCGAAACCAGGCTTTTCCCATCCGGCGAAAAGGCCGCGCTGAAGACGGAATCCGTGTGCCCGGTCAGGCTGGTCTTCATTTTGCCGGTTGCCACGTCCCATAAAATGATCGTCTGGTCATAGGAGGTGGACGCCAGCGTGCCTCCATCCGGAGAATAGGTCACCATGATCACGCTGCTTTTGTGTCCGCTTAATACAAAGGATGGTGTGCCGGTGGAGAGGTCCCACAGCTTGATGGTGCTGTCTCCCATGGCGGTCGCCAGGCTATTCCCGTCCGGCGAAAAGGCGAAATTCCCGAAGGTTGAGCTGGGTTCGTTCAACGTTGCGACCGTTTGTCCGGAGGGGAAATCCAGCACCTGGATGGTCTTGTTATTAGGCGCAAAGGCCACCCGCTTCCCGTCCTTCGAGAAGACCGGGTTGCCCGCCCAGCCCTGTGTTCCGTCTGGGGCCGGGATGGGAGCCAGTGTTCCGGCATCGTAAAACTCCAACCCGGTGGAAGTGGATACCGCCAGCCATTGCCCGTCCGGGCTGAAGGTTAGATGGTAGAACAGCGCATCACCCATGCTGGCCAGTTGTACTACCTGGCTGGCGTTATCCACCCCGATCACAGCGGATGGCATGGACATGGGCGTGTCGGTCGGCATGACTGGCACGCTGGTGGCAGGTGTGCTGGGGATGGGCACACTTGTGACGGGCAGGCTGGTGGAGGCGCTCGTGGTTGGCGTTCCTGCGCACGCAGCCAACAGAAAACCTATTAATATGAAACTAGGCATGAATTTCTTGGTCATATATCCTCGCTATCTGTAAAGAAACGATTGCAGCCTGGCGCCCATCTGGAATTTATGAAAACGCCGCATTCAAAATGCGGATTTCTCCAGAAACTCCGGTCGGGGAATAATGTGGACAGAAAAATTATAACTTAATTTGGATAATTATAACAATAAATATCATAAATAAAATTGACCGGGAATGGGATTGCAAAATCTCATAATCTTTGCGTTGCGACATGCAGCCGGACCCTCACAGGCATCGCCTTCCATTTTTTTTAGCCCTTCCAGCCCTCCCATCCTTGACAAAACCTTGCCTCAGGCGATATACTGGTTAAGTAAGTTAACTATATTCCTTCTAAACTATTATATTTATAAACTACCCCCTCAACCATTTGTTTTATCCGCCTCCCCTCACTATCTGACTACCCAACTACCCAACTAGATAACTAATAAGCTATGCACCTTATTGAAAAAACAACCGAAAGTCTTCTCCCTTTGGCGATTGACGCCTTCTGGTCGACCGTTCCCCCAGTCTGGAACCGTATCCGGGAGAATATCCGCGGCATCGCCGTGGAAAATTACGACATCAGCGTGGAGCAGTTCCACATCCTTCGGCATATCCGGCGGGGAATTACTTCGGTCAGCGACCTGGCCCAGGCCAAGGGCATCAGCCGTTCGGCAGTCAGCCAGGCGGTGGAGCTGCTGGTCGAGCGCGGTCTGGTCTGCCGGCTGCAGAACAAAAGTGACCGGCGCAACATCCCGCTTGAGTTGACCGGCTCCGGGAACCAACTCCTGGATACCATCTGGGAAAAGAATCGGGCCTGGATGAGGGAACGCATGGCCGGATTGACCGCCTCGGAATTGGAGGCCCTCATGAGTGCCCTGAAGATCCTCTCGGATACCTTCATCGAGCCGCTCGACTAGTGCATCGTCCTCAGTGCGCCTTCCCATCCACTTAGAGGTAAATTTATAATTATGACCCCCATAAAAAAAATTCTCCCATTCGTGAAACCGTATTGGAAGCTGGCCACGCTGGCTCTGGTCTTGTTGACTTCACTGGTCTTTATGGACCTGTCCATTCCACGCCTGATCGAACGCATCATCGACCAGGGCATCAACCAGCATAACCAGGCGGTCGTCTTGCAGACCGCCGCCATCATGATCGGCATTTCCATTTTGAGCGCCATCATTGCAGTCGGTAACAATATCTATTCGGTCCGTGTCGGCGAAAGCGTGGCGCGAGATCTGCGCGATGCCCTGTTCCAAAAAATCCAGAAATATTCTTATGGCAACCTCGACCGGCAGTCCACCGGACAGTTGATGGTGCGCATGACCAGCGACGCCGCCGCAGTGCAGCGCCTGGTCCAGGTAACCCTGCGTATCGGCACGCGTGCCCCGCTCTTGATGATCGGCAGCCTGATCTTGATGTTCACCACCAGTCGCAGCCTGGCCCTGACCATCCTGCCCTTGCTGGTGGTCACCGCGGTGGTGATTGTGTTTTTCATTTTCAAAATGGAGCCGCTTTTTCGCTCGGTGCAATTTAAACTGGACCGGCTTAACACGGTGCTGCAGGAGAACATTTCGGGAGCCCGCCTGGTCAAGGCCTTTGTACGCGCCGATTTCGAAGGGCAGCGTTTCGAGACTGCCAATGAAGCCTTCACCGATAACTCGGTCAGGGTCATGCGCTTCATGTCGAGCATGTCGCCGGTGTTGACGGTATTCGTGAATGTCGGCATGGTCATCGTCATTTGGGCCGGCGGATTGCAGTCCATTCGTGGCGATATGTCGGTGGGCCAGATCGTAGCTTTCACAAATTATCTTCTCACAACCATGACGCCCCTTACCATGATGACCATGCTTTCCCAGGCCTGGTCCAACGGGCTGGCCTCGACCCGGCGTGTTAGCGAGATCCTCGACACCGTGCCGGAGGTCCTGGATGCCACGGATGCGGTGACGCTTCCCGAGCCTGCCCATGGGAGGGTCGTCTTCGAAAATGTGGACTTTCATTATGGCGGCAACGGGGACGAGCCCGTTCTCGAAGATATCAATATCATCGCCGAACCCGGTCAAACGGTTGCCATCCTGGGCGCCACCGGGGCGGGCAAATCTACCCTGATCGACCTGCTGCCGCGCTTTTACGACGCCACCGCCGGGCGGGTGCTGATCGATGGGGTGGATGTCCGCCAGGTCCGGGAAGATTCGCTCCTGGCTGCCATCGGGATTGTGCCCCAGGAAAGCCTGCTATTTTCCGGCACGGTGCGTGACAACATTCGCTATGGCCGTCCGGATGCCAGCGACGAGCAGGTGATTGCCGCCGCCCGGGCCGCCCAGGCGCACGACTTCATCATGGAGATGCCCAGGGGCTACGACAGCCCGGTAGCGGCGCGCGGCAGTAATTTCTCGGGCGGACAAAAACAGCGGATTGCCATCGCCCGGGCGCTCCTGCTCAACCCACGCATCCTGATCCTCGACGACAGCACCAGTTCGGTCGACGTGGAAACTGAAACGAAGATCCAGGACGCTCTCGAAGGGCAAACCTATAAACACACAAGTTTTGTGGTCGCCCAGCGCATCAGCACCGTCCTGAATGCCGACAAGATCATCGTCATCGATAAAGGCCGCATCGCCGCCCAGGGCACCCACCAGGAACTCATCCGCACCAGCCCGATTTATCAGGAGATCTACGAGAGCCAGCTTGGCAACGGTTTCCACCCCGAAAAAGCCCCGGTTGTTGTCGAAGGGAGCCTGCAAAAATGAGCCTGCCTGCCTCCTCCGACTCGACCCCCGCTCCTGCGACCAGCGATTTCCGTTCGATGATGCAGCGCCGTCCCTCCCACCCAGGCCGCATCGAAAAAGCCCGTGATCCGCGCAAGGCTATTAGCGGTCTGCTGCGCTACCTGCTGCCCTTCAAAACCGGTATGATCGTTGTCTTCAGCTTTGTGCTGGTCTATACCCTGCTCGGACTGGCGGGACCTTACCTGATGGGCGTGGCGATTGATCGCTTCATCACCACCAAACAGGCTGCCGGTCTGGCCGGATTGGCTCTCCTGATGCTGGTGGTTTATGTACTGAACAACCTGTTCCAGGCGGTCGCCAACTGGATCATGTCGGATATCTCCCAACGTGCCCTCAAACAGATGCGCAAGGACCTCTTCGGCCACTTACAGGCACTGCCGATCGTCTTCTTCGACCGCAACCCGGCCGGAGAGTTGATGAGCCGCCTGACCAACGATATCGATGCCATCAACCAGGCTGTCTCGCAGAACGTCACTTCCCTGATCGCCAGCGTGCTTACCATGTTTGGAATCGTCGTCGCCATGTTCCTGCTGGATCACTGGCTGGCGTTGGCGACCTTGCTGGTGGTTCCGATCATGTTCTGGTTCACCCAGTTCGTTGCCAAATACACCCGCAAGGGCTTTCGCGAACTCCAGAAGGACCTGGGCGAGATGAACGCCGTGATGGAGGAATCGGTCAGCGGCGAAAAGGTCATCAAAGCCTTCCGGCGTAACGAGTTCGTGGTGGAAACCTTCCATCAGCGCAACCAGGCTGTCTTCAAGGCCGGGGTCTATGCCAATACCTATGCCCTTTTGCTGATGCCATTGACCAATGTGTTGGGCAACTTCTTTGTCATCGTCCTGGCCGGACTGGGCGGCTGGCTGGCTTTGCGCAACCTGGTCACCGTGGGCGTCATCGCCACTTTCATCAGCTACGGTCAGAACTTTATCAACCCCTTGCGGCAATTGGCCAACCTTTATAACTCCATCCAGGCAGCCCTGGCCGGTACCGAGCGGGTCTTCGAGATTATCGACACCCCCGCCGAGCTGGATGATGGCCCGCAGGCAGTCACCTTGCCGCAGGTGCATGGGGATGTCCGCTTCAAGCATGTCGACTTTGCGTATCGTGAAGGCGTCCCGGTCCTCAAGGATATGAGCCTGGAGGCCAAGCCCGGACAGATCTTCGCCCTGGTCGGACCCACCGGCGCCGGCAAGACCACCATTATCAACCTGCTGACTCGTTTCTACGAGATCGACCGTGGCCGCATCAGCATCGATGGCCAGGATATTCGCGACATCTGTAAGGATGACCTGCGCCGGGAACTAGGCCTGGTCCTGCAGGATACCTTCCTTTTCTCGGATACCGTCATGGAGAATATCCGCTTTGGTCGCCTGGAAGCTTCCGACCAGGAAGTGATTGAAGCCGCCCGCATGGCGGACGCCGACCACTTCATCCGCCAGTTGCCGCAAGGCTATGAGACGCCCCTCTCGGAGCGTGCCAGCAACCTCAGCCAGGGCCAGCGCCAGTTGCTCGCCATCGCCCGTGCCATCCTGGCCGACCCGGCCATTCTAATATTGGATGAAGCCACCAGCAGTGTGGACACGCGCACCGAAGCCCGCATCCAGAAATCCCTGCTGCGCCTGATGGAAGGGCGCACCAGTTTCGTCATCGCCCACCGCCTCAGCACCATCCGGGACGCCAATCACGTGCTGGTCATCAACAACGGCGAGATTGTCGAACAGGGTACCCACCAGCAGTTGCTCGACCAAAAAGGCTTCTATCACCACCTCTACCTCAGCCAGTTCAAAGGTCAGGCGATTTGATGGTTTTCCCCAGACATTGAAGGAAAAGATTTTGCCCCAGAGCCGAGGCGTTCACGCCTCCGGCGACCCTAGCTCTAATAATTCTTGCAGATCTTTGGGGAAGGGGATTCCCAGGAGCATGTCGGTCAACAACCGGCCCCCGGCTGTCTCGGGCGTAAAGACCAGGTCCGCTTGCAGGGATTTTAGCTCCGGGATCGCTTCCAGAGTGTTGGCTGCGACTGCCACCCGCACCTTCGGGTTCAGCTTCTTTGCAGTCGCTACCAGGGAGGCATTTTTTGCCGCGTCTGTGCAGGCGATCAGGACCATCTTTGCAGAAATGATCTCCGCCTGTTTGAGTTGAGCCTCTTCATCGGGATTGACTTGCTCTGGTGACTGCACCTCCGCGACCGGAGACCCTTTTGGAGTCGCCACCTGAACGAAGGGGATATTTTTGCGGGTGAGCTCGTTGGCGGCGCTGTTGGCGAAAGGACTGTCACCCACCAGGATGATATGGGCATTCAGCTTTTTGTCAGTCCTTCTCCCAGTCAAATTTGCCTTGAATTGTTTGGACAGTAATGGTCTCGCCGTGGAAACGATGGTCGTGGTGAAAATGCTGATTCCCCCCAGGATCAGCGAAACCATGAATAGTTGTGCTTCAGGCGAGGCGGGATAAATGTTGCTTCCAACCGTGGATAGGGTGACCACCGTGAAATAGAGCGAGGTGCTCAGGTCGTGAATGACCGGATGAAACTCATTTCCAAGTAGATAGGATCCAAACACACCATAGGTAAATACGGCCAGGACGCCGATGAATGACATCAGGTAACTGCCGACCAATGACAGGTGGTCGAAGCGGCTTTGCCAGATGATCAGGGCGATCAATGCCAGGCCGGGAAGAAGCATGACATACAAGCTGCGCTGGCTGAAGAATTCCACCGCCACGGTGATGAGCAGCAAGATGACGGAAAAAGCCCAGGCAGATCGGAGCCGCCAGAATAAACCGATTCCCGTGATCAACATGACACCCCCCAATAGTGCCTGTACACCGCTTCCGAGGATCCCCAGCGAAACTTCCCGGCTCAGCTCCGAAATGGAAACCACATGTGCCAGGACCTGGTAAATCGTGTTGTTTCCTTGAGTTTTAAGTGCCTCCATTAAAATATTGCTGGCACCAATGAAGATCAATAACAAACCAAACGGTGCCTGGGGCCACATTCTTTTCAAAAATTTAATAAACGAATTTGTAAACTTGCGCATTGTTTGCCTGGTCTTTCCTAATTTTCGATATTTCTAACCCCCATTATACAAAAAATCCCCCCCTTGGTTAACAGATTGGCTTTAAATGGCAATTTGGCAATTTTTACGCAACACCCGCTCAAGCTGTGCTCCTTCAGTCCGGGGAATGTGCATGGATCGGGATTAGCCGGGTGAAGGTTAGTGCCGTCAGCCGGTCATTTGGAGGAACGTGTTCCATTCCCGCGGGCGCCAATGTAAAACCGGTCTCTGATTTTCCGATCCCCACTTATCTTTAATATTTGATGGTTTCTTGATGCTTTTGCCCTCTTTTTTGTGATGGCCTTGACCGCCACGTGGGTATATTTATCCCGTAAATAATCAACAAGATCCTGGAGCATTCCCATGAATGACCTTCTCTTTATTGGCCTGACCATCCTTTTCCTGGTTGTTACCTGGGGCTTTATCCTTGCCTGTGAACGGCTGATGAAAGCAGGGCAGAAATGAACCTCCTTTATGGAATCACTGGCCTGATTACGCTGGCCTTATTCATCTACCTTGTTATCGCCCTGCTGAACCCGGAGAAATTCGAATGAACTTCTTCAGTTGGCTTCAACTCATCATTTACTTTGTCGTCTTGATCGCACTGGCCAAGCCGCTGGGTTTATTCATGACCCACGTCTACCAGGGTGAACACACTTTCCTGGGCCCCGTCATGCGCCCGCTCGAGAAGTTCATCTACCGCCTGAGCGGCGTCCACCCTGACGAGGAGATGGACTGGAAGGTTTATGCCATCGCCATGCTGTTGTTCAACGTTCTGGGTCTGCTGGTCGTGTATCTCTTGCAGCGCCTGCAGGGCTTCCTGCCGCTCAACCCGCAGGGCTTTGGTGGGGTCTCCCCCAACTCGTCCTGGAACACCGCCGTCAGCTTTGCTTCCAACACCAACTGGCAGGGTTACGGCGGCGAGACTACCATGAGCTACCTCACCCAGATGTTCGGCTTGACCGTCCAGAACTTCGTCTCAGCCGCCACAGGCATGGCGGTATTGGTCGCCATGATCCGGGGTATTACCCGCCATACGGCTAAAACCATCGGCAACTTCTGGGTGGACTTGACCCGCACGATCTTGTATATCCTGCTACCGCTGTCATTTGTGCTGTCCCTGATACTCGTTTCCCAGGGTGCCGTGCAGACTTTCAGCCAGTATAAGACCGTCGCCCTCCTGCAACCGCTGACTGATAACAATGGGAACGTCGTAACCCAGCAGGTCCTGGCGGTCGGTCCGGCTGCCTCGCAGATCGCCATCAAGCAATTGGGCACCAATGGCGGCGGTTTCTTCAATGTCAACTCAGCTCACCCCTTTGAGAACCCGACCCCTCTTTCGAACTTTTTAGAGACCCTGGCCATCCTCGTTATCTCGGGTGCATTGTGCTATATGTTCGGGAAGATGGTCGGGGACACCCGCCAGGGCTGGGCCATCCTGGCCGTCATGACCATCGTCCTCGTCGCGCTGCTTTCAGTGGCCGTCTGGGCGGAACAGGGCGGCAATCCGGCCATTGCCTCACTCGGCGTGGATATCCGCCAGTCCAATATCAACCCGGGTGGGAACATGGAAGGCAAGGATGTTCGCTTCGGGGTGGCCAACTCGGCCCTCTGGGCCACCGCCACTACCGCTGCTTCCAACGGCTCGGTCGAACTCTATGCACGACTCCTATATGCCGCTCGGTGGAATGGTCCCCCTGTGGCTGATGGAGTTGGGTGAGATCATCTATGGTGGTGTTGGATCCGGGCTGTATGGCATGTTGGCCTTTGTGATCATTGCAGTATTTGTGGCTGGGCTGATGGTCGGCCGCACACCTGAATACCTGGGCAAAAAGATTGAGGCTTACGAGATGAAAATGGCTTCCATCATGATTCTTGTGCCAGTACTGTTGGTCCTCGTCGGTACAGCGATAGCCGTAGTCTCACCAGCCGGTAAAGCAACCGTATTCAATCCCGGCGCACACGGCTTTAGTGAAGTATTGTACGCTTTTTCCTCGGCCGGCAATAACAACGGCAGCGCCTTTGCCGGGCTGGGTGCTAACACGCCCTTCTATAACACCATCCTGGGCATCTGCATGCTTTTTGCCCGTTACTGGCTGGCCATCCCTGCCCTGGCTATCGGTGGATCGCTGGCGCGCAAGAAGAAGGTCCCGGCCGGCGCGGGCACACTGGTGACCCATTCACCGCTCTTCATTTTCTGGCTGATTGCGGTCGTAGTCATCGTCGGTGCGCTCAGCTTCCTGCCTGCCCTGGCTTTGGGACCCATCGTCGAACATTTACTGATTTTTCATTAGGCAGGTTACCAAGCCATGACAACCCAACTCACCAACCGTTCCACATTCCGTCGCGATCTTTACCTGCGAGCCATTAAGGATTCTTTCTTCAAGCTCAATCCGCGCCGCATGCTCCGCAACCCGGTCATGTTCGTCGTGGAAGTCGGCAGCTTGCTTACCACGGTATTGTGGATCCAGGCGCTTTTTGGCAAGGGCGAAGCCCCGGCCATTTTCATCGGCGGCGTGGCCATCTGGCTCTGGTTCACCGTTCTGTTCGCCAATTTCTCCGAAGCGCTCGCCGAAGGCCGCGGCAAAGCCCAGGCTGAGGCGCTCCGGAAAACCCGCCAGACCACACAGGCCAGGAAGCTTCCCCGCCCGGACCGCAGCGCCAAATATGAAATGGTGCCATCCACCGCTTTGCACAAGAACGACCTGTTCCTGGTGGAAGCCGGCGACATCCTGCCCGTGGACGGCGAGATCATCGAAGGCATTGCCTCGGTGGATGAGAGCGCTGTCACCGGCGAAAGCGCCCCGGTCATCCGTGAATCCGGCGGTGACCGCAGCGCCGTCACTGGTGGGACACGTCTGCTCTCCGACTGGCTCATTGTGCGTGTCACGGCCGACCCCGGGCAGGGCTTTCTCGACCGCATGATCAGCCTGGTGGAAGGCGCCAAACGCCAGAAAACCCCCAACGAGATTGCCTTGGATATCCTTTTAGCCGGTTTTACGCTCATCTTCCTGATCGTCTGTGCCACGCTGCTACCGTATTCACTCTATAGCGTCAGTACCTCTGGGCATGGGTTGCCCATCACCATCACGGTGCTGGTTGCCCTGCTGGTCTGCTTGATTCCCACCACCATCGGCGGCCTGCTTTCTGCCATCGGCATCGCCGGCATGGATCGGATGATCCAGCACAATGTCATTGCCATGTCGGGTCGTGCGGTGGAAGCCGCCGGGGATGTGGATGTATTGTTGCTTGACAAGACCGGCACCATCACCCTGGGTAACCGACAGGCGGTCGAATTGATCCCGGTCTCGGGCGTACCCGTCCTGGAACTGGCCCAGGCTGCCCAATTGGCCTCCTTTTCCGACGAAACGCCCGAGGGGCGCTCGATTGTGGTCCTGGTAAAGGAATTATTCGGCATGCGCGGTCGCACCATGGGGTCCAGCCCGGAAGCTCCCCTGGGGATGCACTTCATCCCCTTCACTGCCCAAACCCGCATGTCGGGAGTGGACTACGATGGCATCTCCATTCGTAAGGGCGCGCCTGATTCCATGTACAGCCTGCTTCAGGAACATGGTCGCCCGGTCCCTGAGGACCTGCGAGTGGCGGTGGATCGGATTGCCCGCGCCGGCGGTACCCCTCTGGTTGTGGTGCGTAACAACGCCGCCATGGGAGTGATCCACCTTAAAGATATTGTCAAAGGCGGCATCAAGGAACGTTTCGCCCAGTTGCGCAAAATGGGTATCAAGACGGTCATGATCACCGGCGATAACCCCCTCACGGCGGCTGCCATTGCCGCCGAAGCCGGCGTCGATGATTTCCTTGCCCAGGCTACTCCCGAGACCAAACTCAGGCTGATCCGTGATTCCCAGGCCGGTGGCCGGTTGGTCGCCATGACCGGTGATGGCACCAACGATGCCCCCGCCCTGGCCCAGGCTGATGTGGCCGTGGCCATGAATACCGGCACCCAGCCGGCGCGTGAGGCTGCCAATATGGTCGACCTGGACAGCAACCCCACCAAGCTGATCGAGATCGTTGAGATCGGTAAACAACTGCTCATGACGCGCGGCGCCCTGACTACCTTCAGCATTGCCAACGATGTTTCCAAATACTTTGCCATCATTCCGGCTGCTTTCTCCGCTACCTATCCGGTCCTGGGGGTGCTGAACGTCATGCACCTGGCCACCCCGCAGAGCGCCATCCTTTCTGCAGTCATCTTTAATGCACTCATCATCATTGCCTTGATCCCGCTGGCGCTCAAAGGCGTGCCCTACCGGGCAGTCGGTGCCGCCCGCCTGTTGCGCGACAACCTGCTCGTATATGGTCTCGGTGGTTTGGTTGCGCCCTTCATTGGCATTAAACTGATCGACATGCTTTTGGTTGCATTGCATCTTGTCTGATAGTTGTTGGAGATTCCCTATGAAACAATCCCGTCTTGCGAAAAATTCCCGTTACGTTTGGACCAGCCTGGGGGCCGTCTTGGCGGTGGTCGCGACTACCGTTCCATTGTTCCTGATCGGGCGCCCCGTGCTTGGGGAAGCCGTGATCGCCCTGGTGTACCTGGTCCCGGTAACCTGGAGCGCCTATCATTGGGGCCGTCTGCCCGGGATCAGCGCCGCCCTGACTGCCGCCCTGGCGTTTGATTTCCTGTTCACCACGCCTTTTTATACCTTCACCATCGACCTGCTTGAAGATTGGTTGATTCTGGCCATTTTCCTCGGAGTGGCTATCTGGGTGGTCGACCGCATCCAGACCAGTCTCACCCGGGCGCGTGAAGCCGTCTGCATGTATGAATTGAGCGGCGCCGTCTGCACACAGCGTACTCCCGAAGCGGTTGCCTACGCCCTCGCCAAAAAGATCCAGGAATTGTTTCAGGCCCAATTGGTCAATGTGGTTTTCCATTTGGAGAAGGATTCGCCCGCCACGCTGGCCAGCCAGCCCAAAGACCTCACGCTGGATAACCGGCCTGACCGGGTCTTGCCGATTTTGAATTCCTGGGGTCTGATCGGCGAGATCCAGATCTGGCGTGGGCTGTTTATGGAATTGCCTCCTGAAGAAGGTCGTCTGTTCCAGAATTTTGCCATGCAGGCTGCCCGGGCCTTCGAACGTAGCTATCAGGCTGAGACCGAACGACTTCTCATGGCCACATTGCAAAAGGCTCCTTCAGAAAGGTAGGGTGGAAAAATGCGCGCCCAAATTCGTCCGGCCCTGCTGATCCTGCTTGTTTTTACGGTACTGACCGGCCTGATCTATCCGCTGGTCCTAACCGGTCTGGCCCAGCTGTTTTTCCCATCCCAGGCGAACGGCAGCCTGATTATCAAAAATGGTCAGGCGGTTGGATCCGCCTTGATTGGCCAGCCATTCAGCGCTCCCGATTATTTCTGGGGCCGTCCCTCCGCCACCTCTCCGTTCCCTTACAACGCGGCCGCCTCCTCCGGTTCCAACCTGGGACCAGGCAACCCGGCCCTGCTCGAAGCCGTCCAGGCTCGCATCGCCGCCCTGAAAGCCGCCGACCCCGGCAACACGCTCCCCATCCCGGTCGACCTGGTCACCGCCTCTGCCAGCGGCCTGGACCCGGATATCAGTGTCGCGGCTGCCCTTTACCAGCTCCCACGTGTCGCCCGCCTGCGCGGCTTGAGCGAAAGCGCTCTGCTTACCCTGGTGAACCAGTACACCCAGCCGCGCCAGCTCGGCTTCCTGGGGGAGCCGCGGGTCAACGTCCTGCAGCTCAACCTGGCCCTGGATGCGCTCAAGCCGTAAAGGGAGACATGCGCGGCGAAATCCGGCTGGGGAAGGGGACGAAGATTCTGGCTGGCGTTCCCGGGGTGAGAAGCCGGGGTTTGAGGGGAAGAGGGCTATTTTCGGGGTGCGCGAAGGCGTTTTGCTGCGCGGAGAGGTGAAGAGAAGGTTTGATGGGAAAGTTCCGAGTGACCTGTGCGACCCCCAATTCAGTCAGGATATGGCATGCTCCAACTGCTAACAGTGGCTGAGGGTGGAAATCATTCCTCGTAGTTGCGCTCGACGAGTGCGAGGATCTCCGCAAGCGTGAGGCCGAGGGACTTGTAGTACTCAATGTCTTTGGAAAGCTTTTCATTGGCGAGCAGGGAGCGCTTGCCCTGGAGGGTTTCGGGGGACAGCTGGGCGACGAAGCAGCCCTTTCCGACCATGCTGTAGATAAAGCCCGCGCGCTCCAGTTCCTCCCAGGCACGCTTGATGGTGATGACGCTGATGCGCAGCTCCCTGGCGATGGTGCGGATGGGAGGCAGGCAAAAACCACTGGGGAGCTGGCCCTTGATGATCTGAGCGCTGACCTGATCAAAGATCTGCTGGTAGATGGGATCATCGGAGGCGGAGGAGATGACGAGGTTCATCAAGCGATTATAAATCGACCTTTTCAAAGTTGGCGGCAGCTCTCTGGTAGGCAAGGATCGTGATCACAACCCAAATGAGCATCCCTGCGAAGAGAATCGGGTATTGCTCGATCATCACAGCCGGGTTCAAGGTATCCAGGAAAGTGCTGACGGGTGAAGGAATCCAGACGAGCATCTCGGCCGCCAGGTAATAGATCAGGATGGCAATCCCGCCATAGAGGAGCGCTATGCCAACTTTGTAAGCGCTGCGGTAGAAGATGGGCAGGAAGGCGATGTTGAACACGGCGAAGAAGAGGAAGACGGAGCCGAAGAAGGCCACGTTCAGATCGATTCCGGCCAGGTTGCCTGCGCCATGGTAGAGATGGTTGGCGAGGACGGCCAGGGGGGCGGCCAGGGCGATCTGCACCAGTTCGATGGCGGCAATCATGAGACAGCGGGCCTTGACGATATCACGCTTGCGTACGGGCAGCAGCGCGGTGTAGTAGATATCTTTATTCTCGCGGCCTCCCAGGAAGACAAAAAATATGGACAGGCAGACGTACATGAAAGCAACATAGCCGGGATAGTTTGGGATGAGCATCATGGTGCATAGCAATAGGAAAAGGTAGGTGGTCGGGTGTGAGGCAAGTTTGAACTCTTTATGGAGCAAGTTTTTCATGGCGCAACCTCTCTTTCGATATGGATCATGATGTTTTCAAGATCCGCCAGGGTGACTTCGAGGCCTGAGGCAGGGGGAAGATCGGCTGAACGGATCAACCCCTCGAAACCGAACTTGTGCTGGCGCAGGCCGATCAATTTAGATTTGAGACCAGGGTTGAGCTGTTCAAGGGTGCCGCCGACCAGACGGTAGGCCTCCATAAAGCTATCTTTATCCGTTTTGGCGATGATCTTGCCATCCTTGATGTAGGTGATGAAATCGGCGCATTTCTCGAGGTCGGAGATGATCTGGGTGGAGAAGAGCAGGCTGTGTTTGCCATCCTCGATCAGGTTCTGGAAAAGCAGCAGTAGTTCGTCGCGCGAGACGGGATCGAGGCCGCTGGTGGGCTCATCCAGGATGAGGAGGCGGGCGTGGTGCGAAAGGGCCAGGGTTAGCGAGAATTTGACGCGCATGCCGCTGGAAAGCTCGTCGATCTTCTTATCGGGATCCAGCTCAAAACGATCCAGGCAGCGCAGGTACTCAGCCTCATCCCACTGGCTGTAGAAGCGGCTGGTGACCGCGGCAATGGTGCGCAGTTTCTTCTTGGGATAGAAATCCACGCCACCCAGCATAAAGCCGACCTTCTGCTTGCACTGCAGTTCGTTGGTCGCATAATCGAGACCAAACATGACCACCCGACCTGAATCGGGGTGGACCAGGCGCATGATGGACTTGAGGGTGGTGGTCTTGCCGGCGCCGTTGCGTCCAATGAAGCCCATGATGTAGCCCTCTTCGAGGGAGAACGAGACGTCTTTGAGGTCGAACTTCTCGTAGTGTTTGTTGAGATTTTGAACGGAGAGAATTTCCATGGAGAGGCACCTCCTTACAACTGTGCATATTGTATATACACAATATAACGCAAGGGAGGAAGATTGTCAATAGGTGGTGATGCCAAGGTGCGACCAGCATATCCGGGCGAATATATACAGGCTTTCGAGGCGATTTTGTTGATTACCGCTTCCGTTCCGGGGGAATATGGCCGGGTGATTTTATGGAGATTTTTGGGAAAAAATAATCTATTGACTGAATATCTAGGATTATTGGCGCGCAATCTTTTTAATTTGGCAAATTGGAAATTGTTAGAAGGTGGGAAAAATGAAAAAGTTGAAAATTATCCTGTAACCTGATGCTTCAACCTATACCAAATAATATCATCCCATTAAATTGGGTTAATTTCATTATTGAAGTCAGTTTGGATGTTCATATTTACCATTTTTTGTAAAATGAAATATTCCGATCTACCAACCGCCTCAATCGTTTCAGCCTTGATTGACTCCTGGGGGATTTGATTTTTCAAATATTCCATCATTTTTGTATCAATACCGGCATGAAGCAGAGGAATCAATTTTATCGAGGCTTGATAGTCAGGATAGTGACAGTAATATACATAGACCTTTAAGACGACATTGAAGACTTTTCCAGCCTGCCCATAGGAGGTTGGATCGCTTTCTTGATGGTGTTGTTATTTAAGACCTTTTCCGCCGACTTTATCTTCTCGACAAACCATTCGCAAAATTCAGCGTGAATATTCTCAAAGGTATCTTTGCCATCCACTTCGGGAAGAAGGCTCAGAGTGGATTCCAGTTTTTTCGCAATCTTTTGCTTTGATCTTTTTTCAAATACACGGATCATTGAAGTGAAGGCAATCGACATATCAATGACGTTCTTGAATTTGATACTGGATGCTTCATCTTGAGAATTCATGGCAAATCCTTCTACATGATAAATTGTTGAACTCCGTGCTTGAACGTGCAACAATTCCGGCTATTCGATCAATCTTCTCTTCCTGGCAATCACAGGCAGGAGAGATCATCAGTTATGGCAGCCGCCGGCCGCTGAGCGGCGCCGCCAGCCGACTGCGCCGGCGACGAACCTCACCGCCACTCCATCACCGATCCAACGAGTGGAGGCAGGGTATCAGGGATACAGCAATTTGCAACCACTTGCGCTTCAGACTCTAGCGGGAAAAGCCACCAATGGGAGCCAGGAGCAGGGCGCCGGCTGCGCTCACGGCCGCACTCAATTCATCGCTGAGATGCCCACAAACCTTGAAACTTTTCGGTTCTGCCATTGCCGACAGACGGTCGGCAAACTTCACTCCGAAATTTCCCAGGTGCTGAAGCGCTGCCGCCGAATCCACATAGCGCTCGACGATCAGGAAGGTCTCAGCATCTGCACTGATGAAATACTCGTAATTTAACGTACCGGGTTCATCAGGTCGGATGTCTGCAATTATTTCCTGCACCAATGACTTGAGCCGGTCTAACTGACCCGACTTCAGGGAGAATTCAACCACGAAAACAACATGATCGTTCATCCGGAACATGCTCCTTTCAAAGGAATGTTTCCAATTTCTATCATTATACAAACTTCCAGTGCGACCGGTTAGCACATCAGCAGATAAAAGATGTTAGGCCAGAGAATTTTGTCTGAAGCAAAATGTTTGGAGATGGTGGGCATGCCGCGCACAAAAAAGCGTAAGCGGAGGCGGATGGCTTGGGGCAGTCAGGAGGTACATTTTCGGATGTGCCGGAAGATGGACTGATGCGGCTTTCAGCAACGCCCTACCACACCGGCTCGTCCGAGAATGGCAGCCGGACCCCCGCGGAAGAACACCTCCCTGCAAAGGAGGCAGGACAGGCAGGGCAGGCAGGCAGCAATGCGCCGCCTCTCACTGAAAGAACACAGCACTTCGTACTGGTAGAACACAGCACTTCGTACTGAAAGAACACAGCACTTCGTACTGGTAGAACACAGCACTTCGTACTCCGTCCTCGTTGCGCTTGTCATATCGGGCGGCGGGACCCCGGAAGAGCAACGCCGCAGGCGGCTGGGGAGCCTGGGTCAATATTTTATGACCCGCTTTCTGGATTCAGAGTTCGATATCAAAGCGCTTTGAAAAATGAAAAAAACCTTGCGAATTAAATGCCCCCGATTTCAAGGGGCACTTAATTCTGTTTTTCCTCACCAATTTGACGCTTGAAGAATCAGAACATATGTGCTAAAATCGACCCATGCACCTGTTCTCCGCCTTCTCATCTTCTCCAGTCCATCTCGGTTGTCAATTCGCCCTTCAACCTCCTCCATTCGTTTTTTTTCTTTTCAAAAAAAAGTGCATTTTATTCCCCGCCTCCCCAATCCTCAATCCTCAATCAAAAATCCAAACCGTAGTATAGTATCCCCATGTCCGCCGAACCATCTCGTCCCGATCCCGATAAACTGCTTGACCAGCTGCAGGCTGAAGAACGCAATCACCAACGTGGCCGCCTGAAGATCTTCCTGGGCTATGCCGCCGGCGTCGGCAAGACCTATGCCATGCTCGAAGCCGCCCACCAGCGGAAAAACGAGGGGGTGGATGTGGTTGTGGGGTATGTCGAAACCCATAAACGGGTTGAAACCGAGGCCCTGCGTCAACGGGCTGGAAGTCATCCCGCGCCAGCCAATAACCTATCACAATATCCAGCTGACCGAAATGGATATAGATGCCATCTTGAAGCGCAACCCGGCGCTTGTCCTGGTAGACGAGTTGGCGCATACCAACGTGCCCGGTTCCCGGCACGCCAAACGCTATGCGGATGTGCAGGAATTGCTGGATGCCGGCATGGATGTCTACACCACCCTCAACATCCAGCATATCGAGAGCCTCAATGATGTGGTCGCACAGATCACCGGCATGATCGTGCGCGAGACCGTTCCGGACGGCGTCATCGACGACCTTACCGAGCTCGAGTTGATCGATCTGACTCCCGACGAGCTGATCGGGCGTTTGAAGGATGGCAAGGTCTACATCCCCGACCAGGCCCAGCGCGCCATCCAAAAGTTCTTTCGAAAAGGCAACCTGACCGCCCTGCGTGAACTGGCCATGCGCCGCGCCGCCGAGCGCGTGGATGACCAGATGCGCGCCTATATGCGCACCAGCCGCATCTCCGGACCCTGGCCGGCCAGTGACCGTCTTTTGGTCTGCATCAGCCCGGGCGCCCTGGGTGAGCGCTTGATCCGCACTGCCCGTCGCATGGCCGACCAGCTCAAGGCCGAATGGTTTGCCGTCTATGTGGAGACGCCCGCCCAGGCCGGGCTTTCACAGGAGCAGCGCGACCAGGTGGCCCACTCCCTTCGCCTGGCCGAGCAATTGGGCGCACGCACCTCCACCATTCTGGGCGAGTTGATTGCCGACACCCTGATCGATTACGCCCATCACCATAACATCACCAAGATCATCGCCGGCAAACCGCTCCATTCGCGTTGGATCGAATTCCTGCGCGGGTCCATGGTGGATCGCCTGATCCGCTTGAGCCGTGATATCGATATCTATGTCATTAGCTCCGACCCGACACCCCCGACCGCCCGGATCGTGGCAGATTGGCGCCCACACCGTCCACTGGGCCGTTACTTGTTGGGTCTCCTGCTGGTCAGCGCAGCCGGCGGCTTGAGCGCCCTGGTCGCACCCTACCTCCACCCCACCAATTTGGTCGTTATTTTCCTGCTCGCGGTTGTGCTGGCAGCCGTCTACCTGGGCAGAGGCCCGGCCATCCTCGTTTCTGTGCTGGGCGTGGCCACCTTCGATTTCTTCTTCGTCCCGCCGCACATGACACTGGCGGTGGATGATACCGAGTACCTGCTCACTTTCCTGGGTCTCCTGGCGGTCAGCCTGGTCATCAGCCAGTTGACCGCCGTGGTGCGTGGTCAGTCCGAGGCGGTCCGGCGTCGCGAAGCCGAGACTATCGAACTGTACGAACTCGGCCGCGACTTGACCGTGGCGGCCGACTTGCAGGCGGTTGCCCAGGCCGCAATATCCCATGTCGGTCTGACCTTTAGCCGTGAAGTGGCCATCTTCCTGCCCGATGGCGATCGTTTTAAGGTATTTGCGCTCAGTCCCGGTCTGACCATCTCCGATACCGAACTGGGTGTGGCTACCTGGGTTTACGAGCATGGCCAGCCGGCCGGACGGGGTACCGATACCCTTCCCGAAGCCACCATGCGTTACCAGCCGCTCAAGACCCGCCGGGGTGTCGCCGGTGTGCTCGGGGTCCGGCCGGTCGATCCCGATCGCTATCTGACCCGTGAGCAGTCCCGCACTCTCGACGCCTTTGCCAACCAGATTGGCCTGGCGGTCGAACGCGCCAGCCTGGCCGAGCAGGCCCATCAGGCCGAAGTGCTCGAGATCACCGATAAACTCCAGTCCGCCTTGCTCAACTCCATCTCCCACGACCTGCGTACGCCGCTGGTTTCCATCAAAGGCGCCTTGAGCAGCCTGGGTGATGACCAGATCCATCTGGACGATGCCGCCCGGCGCAGCCTGATCGAGACCGCTGGTGAGGAAGCCGACCGGCTCAATCGCCTGGTCGGCAACCTGCTGGATATGACCCGACTGGAATCGGGTGCCATGCGCATTAAAAAGGAGACTTGCGACATCCAGGACATCATCGGTTCGGCGCTGGAGGAGTTGAGCGCTCGCCTGGGGTCGCGCCTCGTCGACGTTGATATCCCTCCAGACCTGCCGCTCGTCCCCCTGGATTTTGTGCTGGTCGAACGGGTCCTGGTCAACGTGATCGACAATGCCTTGAAGTATTCTCCCGTGGAAACGCCCATCCAGATCCACGTGCACATCGCCGCCGCCTTCCTCGAGATCGAAGTGGCTGACCGCGGCTCGGGCATCCCTGCGGAAGACCTGACCCGCGTCTTCGACAAGTTTTACCGGGTCCAGCGGCCCGGCAACGTCAGCGGCACCGGGCTGGGTCTTTCCATCAGCAAAGGCATCCTGCAGGCGCAGGGCGGCTTCATCGGTGCCGAGAATCGCCCCGATGGGGGTACAATTATTACCATCTCGCTACCTTTGCAATAAGAGTTTGGATGGAGTTTCCGAATTCTTTCCACTTCATGCTTTTTTTCATGAAAGACTGCCATGACCGAATCCGATCTGCGCATCCTGGTGGTGGATGATGAGCGTTCCATCCGTCGCTTTTTGAGAGCCTCGCTGGGCAGCCAGTTCGTCATCCTGGAGGCCGCCAGCGGAACACAGGCGCTCGAAGCCGTCGCCGCCGAACACCCCGATTTGGTCATCCTCGACCTGGGCCTGCCCGACATGGATGGCATCCAGGTTACCCGTCGCCTGCGCGAGTGGACCCAGATCCCCATCATCGTCGTCTCGGTGCGTGAGCAGGAAGAGGACAAGATCGCTGCCCTGGATGCCGGGGCAGATGACTACCTGACCAAGCCCTTCGGCGTGGGAGAATTGATGGCCCGCCTGCGGGTGGCAGTGCGACGTTCCGCTCAGTCGGATGAACTGCCTGTCTTTACCAGCGGCAACCTGGTGATGGATATGAACCGGCGTGAGGTCCGGCTGGGCGATCAGGTCCTGGCGCTCACCCCGACCGAATATGACCTGTTACGCAGCCTGGTCAAACATGCCGGGAAGGTCCTGACCCACGATCAGCTTCTACGCGCTGTCTGGGGCACGGCCTACGAAAGCGAAACACACATGTTGCAGGTCAACATCAGCAACCTGCGCCGTAAGATCGAACCGGACCCTTCCCGCCCGGTTTACATCGTGACGGAACCGGGGGTTGGGTACCGCTTGAAAATCCTCCCGGCTTGAATTCGCGCTTATCTTGGGGGTCACCCCCGCTTTTTAGGGGAGGATTTCTTGACGTTTTCTTGATACAATTTACCCGTTTCTTGTCGTTTAATTGACACCCTGTGTACTCGCTACTACGGGTGCGTCTATCGCGTAGATTATTTGTAATCATGGATCGTTGGATAAGGTAAGTTATGCTTTTCTCCATTGCCCTCCTTCTTGTCATCGTTGTTGTGGCGTTTAGGGTTTCTCCGGTTGAGAAAAAAGAACATGCCCTGATCCATGGCGCCGGGCAGATCGGCCTGCTGGCAGCCATGGCGCTGTTTGGCGTGGATTATTTCACCTCCTATTATTACGCCACCGGCGAATTGATGAGCGCCCTGCAACCTTATAGCCTGCAGGATTACGCCTTCATCGCCGTGATCGTGATTGCCATCACAAACGCCGTCTTTGGCATTCTCTATATGTACTCCCTGGGTGTTTTCAATGAAGGCGGTGGGTCGTTCGCCGCTGCCATGCGCTATCTTGGCCCGGCTTTGAGTTTGATCGTGGCTGTCGTGCTGATCCAGGATTATGTTTTCACCATTGTCGTTTCCACGCTCTCGGGAGTGGAACAGTTGCTTTCCCTGCGGAACGCCCTGGGCATTCCCTGGTACTGGCACTTTGCCCTTGGGGGAGTCCTGGTCATCTCTACATGGTATCTCACCATCCGAGGCCGTGGCGAGTCGGCTCGCGTGGTATTCACAATGCTGGGAATTTTCGTTTCCCTGACAGTTGTCATGGGCATTGGGCTGTTCCTGGCCAAAGCCCACACCGTTACGGCTCTGCCTCTGCAGCCGGCAGCCAACGCCCCCGGCCTCTGGACCGCCGCATACCACATGTTGACGGCTTCCATGAAAGGCCTGGTCGCCCTGAGCGGGTTGGAAGCCATGTCCAACGGCATCCAGTTTGTTATCGACGATGACACCATGTTAATTAAATGGGGCAAGCAGCACCTGCCTCGCCTGAATGGCATATGGAATTTTTACAGCGGCAAATCCGGCATCGGTCGTTTCGTCCAGACTTCCTTCCTGTTTTACGGCGGGCTCACTACGGCTTTCCTGGCCTATTTCGCCATCCACTTTAACGCCTTCGATGGGGTCCTGGGCCGGTCCCTGGTCGGCAATCTGGCCTTTATCGGCTTCAACCAGATTCCCGGCGGCGTCATCCTGTATTGGACCTATCAGATCCTGGCGGTTGGCCTGCTTTCGGCCGCCTCCATGACCGCCTACCAGGATTTGCAGGCCATGGCCTGGCGGAATGTAGCTATCGGTGAGATCCCGGAAGTGGTGGTTTACCGCAACCCCAAGGGAACCTTTACGCGCCCGGTGACTGCCGCCGCAATTGCGGCCCTGGTCATCGAACTGCTGGTGCAGGGCCGGCTTACCCTGGCAGTACCTTATTATGGCGTGGGCGTATTCCTTCCGATCATGGCGATGGGCTTGGCCATCCGCCAGCACATCCTCAAGACAGCCACCGGTCGAAAGCGCGCCTGGGGCAGCTTTGGAGCGGGTGCTACCGCTGTGATGGCTGCGCTGGTGTTCATCGGCCAGATCGCCGGGAAGTGGACCGAAGGCGGCTGGGTGGTGCTGATCTCGCTCGCCGTGCTCATCCTGATGGCGCATGCCATCCTGATTTCGCCGATTGGATACCGTACCCCCAAGGATATTCACCGCATTGTCCGCGACAAATCCCACATTCAGGGCCAGGTGGGGAATATCGTCGAATGGCAATCCTTGAGCGTCCAGGAATACCGGTACCGCCTGCTAGGGGCCATTGCGAAATTCTGGGAACTCTTTGGCGTTCGACGACCACTGCGCTTCGAACCGCCTGTTCCGGCTGGCGATTTTACGGATATGATGGAACACGACGAGTTCGACTACTTTTCTGGAAAAATATGTCTCCAATGGGAAAACACACCGGGCTCGCAAGGGGTCAGGTTCTTCGAAGTCCGGTTCCAAACCCGCCCAGAAAAATCCCAGGAAAAACTCCGGCAAGACCAAAAAATAAGCGTCTTCCCGATCAGGGGAGATCATCGCCTTAAGCCACCTGCAAACTCCAGGGTCAGCCCGACTGCCCTGGAGTTTTTTCATCTTGACGACTCCTTGATACATTTACGGCTTTCCTTGTCATCGCCTTGATGGAAGCGTGGGTAAAATCCCGCCAGTTCCATTGACACTTTCTTGACGCGTGTTTCAGAATCCACCTCTTCAGCTTCGATCTGCAAACGAGGGTTTCTGGATGAAAAATGCAGGCAATAAAAATTGGATAAAGCGGATCGTGCCAGTTATCCCCCTGGCTGGAGTGGTAGGGGCCTCCTTCCTGCCAATCCGATTTTTGAGTCGCCAGTTGCTCATGCTGATTACGCTGGTCTGGATCCAGGTCTTTTTTATCTTGGAGTGTTTTCTGGTTGGAAAGTGACCGGTCTTCTATGAGTGGAAATTTACACATCCTGGTTGTTGATGATGAACGCCCCATTCGAAGGTTCTTGAACGCCTCGCTAAGCGGCGAGTATGCCGTCGTTGAAGCTGCGAGCGGGCAGGAGGCTCTGGCGCTGGCCCTATCCAGCCGGCCCGACGCCATCATCCTTGACCTGGGTTTGCCCGACCTGGATGGCGTTGACGTGACCCGACGCCTGCGCGAGTGGACTCAGACCCCAATCATCGTGGTTTCAGTGCGCGACCAGGAGCAGGACAAGATCGCTGCCCTGGACGCGGGTGCCGATGATTACCTCACCAAACCTTTTGGTGCCGGTGAATTGATGGCGCGATTGCGGGTGATCCTGCGCCGCGCGGTTGTCCCGGAAAGCGAACCGGTTTATCAGGCTGACCATCTTAAAGTCGATCTGACCCGCCACGAAGTCTCCATCGATGGCCAGATTGCCAGTCTGACGCCGACCGAATATGACATCTTGCGCTTCCTGATCCTGCATGCTGGCAAGGTGCTGACCCACCAGCAACTCATCCACCTGGTGTGGGGAAATACCTATCAGGCCGATGCTCATCTGTTGCGGGTCAATATCAGCAACCTGCGCCGGAAAATCGAACCGGATCCTTCCCGCCCCCATTACGTTTTGACGGAACCTGGTGTGGGGTATCGCCTCAAGGATTTCGAATCCGCCTTGCGCTAACTTGATCAGCGTCTGGCGTCCCAATTAATTGTATATAAGGAAACTATGCTGTTTTCCATTGCTGCGTTGTTATTCATTATCTTCCTGGCCTTCAAAGCCGCTCCGATTGAAAAGAAGGAGCATGCCGCCATCCATGGGGCTGGACAGATTGGCTTGCTGGCGGCGGTCGCCCTGTTTGGGGTGGATTACTTTACTTCCTACTACTATGCCACCGGCGAAATGATGAGTGCCTTGCATCCATACGGGCTGCAAAAGTACGGCTATTTTGCGGTGGCAGTGATTGCCCTGGCCAATTTTGTCTTCGGGGCGCTTTACATGTATTCGCTGGGGCCGTTCAACGAAGGCGGCGGATCGTATACCGCTTCCATGCGTTATTTAAAGCCGGCTTTCAGCCTGATTATCGCCGTAACCTTGATTCAGGACTATGTTTTGACCATCGTGGTTTCAGCCCTCTCGGGGGGTGACCAGTTGCTTTCAATTCTGAATGCTTACGACGCGCACTGGATCTGGCATTTTGCCATTGGAGCCACCCTTGCCGCCGCCACCTGGTTTATCACCATCCGCGGCCGCGGGGAGTCTGCCCGCGTGGTGTTCACCCTGCTGGGCACTTTTGCCCTCCTGACCATCCTGATGGGGACCGGCCTGGTGATGGCGTTATCAAAAGGTGTCCCCCCTGCGGCTGCCATGGAAGTTCAGCAGCCAGCCTCGCTTGCCCAGGCGCTCCTGCACATGCTGACCGCCTCCATGAAAGGCATGGTCGCCCTGACCGGTTTGGAGGCCGTCTCGAACGGCGTCCAGTTCATGATCCACCAGGATGCCGGTATCGTCACCTGGGGTAAGCGCCGTCTGCCGAAGCTGAAGAAATTGTGGGAATTCTACAGCGGAAAATCCGGCATCGGTCGCTTTGTCCAGACTGCTTTCCTTTTTTACGGTGGATTGACTACCTTGTTCCTGACCATATTTTCGCTGCACTTCAACGTTTTCGATGGCACCCTCGGGCGCACCCTGATCGGGAACCTGGCCTTCATCGGGTTCTCGCAGTTCCCGGGCGGGGTGATCTTGTTCTGGGCCTACCAGGTTCTGGCCGTGCTGATGCTGGCAGCCGCCTCGATGACTGCCATGCAGGATTTGCAGGCGACCGCCTGGCGGGATGTTGCCATTGGCGAAATTCCAGAGATAGTCGTCTACCGGAATGCCCAGGGTACTTTCACACGTTCGGTGACCGCCGGGTTCATCCTGGCGGTGGTGCTCATGTTCCTCGTCCGGGGGGAGACTTCCATCGCGGTCCCGTTCTACGGAGTGGGTGTTTTCTTGCCGATCGCCATGATGGGGTTGGCCGTTCGCAAGCATATCCTGGAGAACGCCAAAGGGCGGGCCCGCAAACTCGGAGCCGCCGCCGCAACCTTTGCTGCCGTGCTTTCAGGGATCGTCTTCGTCGGTCAGATCGTTGGGAAGTGGTCTGAAGGCGGCTGGGTGGTTTTGATCTCCTTCAGCGTCCTGATCATCGCTGCCAACATGTTGCTGATTTCCCCGGGCGGTTACCGCCCACCACAGCAGATCTACCGGATCGTGCGCGAAAAAGCCCGCGTGCAGGGCGCCATGGCTTCCATTGTGGAATGGCAGTCTTTGAAAATGCAGGAATATCGCTTCGGTCTGATCGCCTGGATCGCCCGTTTCTTCGAACTTTTTGGAGTTCACCGGCCGGTCCGCTATGAGCCCATTGTCCCCGCCGGTGACTACAATCACGCCTCGCATGTTGACCATTCGGATGCACCCTCATTGCTGCAGCAGTATCTGGATTCCAAACCCAAAAAACCTTCGCTGGGCGGCGCCCCCCGGGAGACGGCTCCGGGGAATGAAGAAGGAAAACAGGAATAACCACCAACATGAAAAAATACCGGAGCAGGTTTTCTGTCCCGGTACTTCATTTTGGGTTTGTGGTGGATTTATGGATTTATCCGATGCGTGGCTTGGACATGCTGAGTGTAACGGCCTCCGCTTTCTTGCGTTTCTCGGCCTTACGCATGCTAAGGAGCACCAGCCAGTAAATCGTAAAGAACAAAACCACCAGACCCGAGAGCTTATAAAGTATTTGCATGGTTGGCAGGGCGGTATCGGTTCCTGAGTAATAACCATGCAGGGTTGCCCCGATATACCCAATCAGACTCAGGTAGTGGATGACACGGAATGAACGTGACCCGATCCGGTTGCGTAAATAAAAGGTGATGGTCACCAGCAGGATCAGGTAAAAAGCGATCACGCCAATACCCACCCAGAAGGGGCGATAGGGCGAAATGAACGGGATCAGTACCTGTGCGAGCGTATACGGCAGGTAATTATCCAGCATCAAAACGGCCACATGCAGCACCAAAAACCCTACTCCCAGCAGGGAAATGAATTCGTGGAAATCGTAGGTGAAAATCCGGTCGAGCATTTCGTCCAGGTATTTGCTCGAGACGGCCAATCCTAAAATCGTGGATAACCATAACAGCAGGTAAGCCATGATCCCGGCTGCCCGCGTCACGTACCACCAGATCTGGACGCTATCCGCCGCGAAGAGTGAGCGCACGAAGCTGACCAGAGTATTCCCGGCTGGCGTCATGGAGGCGATTGCACCAATCAGGATCAAACCCATTACGAAAAATGTAGCCAGGATGCTTACCACCACTTGCACGGGTGAATAGATTTTGTCCTTATTGGACGGTTGCGGTGTCGCCATATGAAAGCTCCATAATTTCCTGGTTTCCCCAGATTTTTTTCTCCGAATCGACTGCCAGGTAGGCGAAGGGAATGCCGCTGTTGCTGGCAATTTCCCTGGCCTCTTGCGGGCCGGCAATCAGCAAGGCTTTTGCGAAAACTTCCGCTTCGTAGGCATGCGGTGCCACGACGGTGACGCTGATCCAATCGGATACCGCCGGTTCGCCCGTGCGCGGGTCGATAATGTGATGCCGGTCCTTCCCGTCTTGCTTCCAGGTCCGCTTGGTTACAGTGGATGTGGCGATGGCCCCCGGATCGACTTCGAAAGTGGTCAGCACCACCTCGGGCTCCAGCGGATCTTCCAGTTCGACCGGCCATTGTGGCAAACCTTCCGGCAGTCCCACCAGGAACATGTCGCCGCCGGCATCCACCGCACACGCACTTGTATACCTGGAAAGGAGGTTGGCAGCTTGTTCGGCGATCCAACCCTTGGCAATCCCGCCCAGATCGAGCGACATTCCGACCGGCATGAAGATGGTGTGCTCCGTTTCATCCAGATCCATTTCACTCAAGGAAGGGCGTTCGACGGTCAGCAGGGATTCAAACAAGGGCGCTGGACCTTCCTGCCGCAGTAATTCCATGCTGCGGTTGTAACCTGCCTGCTTTAATTCAGGCAGGATTGACGGGTCGAACAATCCACGCGTCAAATGGAAAAACCGGCGGGATAGCGCAACCACCGAGAACAGCTCCGGTGAAGCCTGGAATGGCTGCCCGGCTGATCGGTTGAGCGCAGACAGCTCGCTGGCCTCCGAGAAGCGGGTAAAACGCGCCTCGCTGGCATGGATGAACTCTTCCGCCCGTCCAAACCCGCTCGCCAACTCATCTGGCTTGCCTTCGCCTGCCAGCAAGATATCGGTGTTCATAGCTCTGAAGTGGATTGTTTCCATGTTAGGAACCACGTGTTCTCAGGAATGTCTGTCCTGAATTGGGCTGTATGGCCGGGGCTGGGTTGCTCGGAGCGTTATTCGAGAAAAAGCCCTGGCCGTTGTTATTGGAACTGGTGCTGCCATACGCCTGGATGGGAGGCAGGTTGAGCAGGTTCGTCGACTGGACCGAGTTCGTCTGCGGTTGGACAGGTTTGGGGGAGTGGGCCAGGATGACCCATCCGCCCAGGAATGTGAATATGCTGGCAATCGCAATCCAGAAGCGCAGTACTTTTCGGTAAATTTTCATCTCGGCATCCTATCTTTCACCAGTTACGGATATCTGGCCGCTGCTGTCGATCCGGATCAGGCCCTGGTTTTGCAAATAGGCCAGTAATTGCTGGACCATTTGCATTTCCTGGCTGGCCTGGTCCAGTTGTTGGTTGTCACTATTTAGGGCAGCCTGGTATTGCTGTTCGCGTGCCTGGTATTGAGCGATCTGTGCCTGCAATTGGGCGATCTGCGCCTGGGTATCTGTACTTGCAGATACGCTGGCAGTTGATGTACTGGACGAACTCGGGGAATTGGACGCCGTCACACCATTCGGATTGGTGGCTGCATTCACGCCCACCACCAGCATGGACAGGGCGACAACCCCGGTTATGATAAAAGCGAATAATAAAGCAACTACTTGTTTACGCATAATATTCTCTCCTGAAAATTCGGTTCTTCGGGATACCCAATCAACCGTTTGTTAATGGCAGTATATAAAATAAAGATGAACATGGCATGAATTATCAAAATATGCTTTTCCCCCAAATCCGTGCTTTGAACGGTTGTTTGTTCATTATTTCATCCATTGGTAATGTTTGCGTGCTACAATTTATCTGCCATCCCTCCAGAAATGAGGCGCGGTTGCGTTGCAGACCGCTCATTGGATTATGACCTCAACCTCTCAAGGCTGGTTGATGGGAACAAGGTATTATGGAAAAGGAGAACCGCCGTGCGAATTTTGCTGGTGGAAGATAATCGTCGTTTGAGCGATACCCTGCGGTTGATCCTGCAGGATGATGGTTACGCCGTGGATACGGCGTATGACGGCAATGAGGGGGAAGAAGCTGGCATGATCTCAGGATATGATGTGATCATCCTGGATATCATGTTACCGGGGAAAAATGGGCTGGAAGTCTGCCGGGAATTGCGTAACCGCCGCATCACTACCCCGATCCTGATGCTGACTGCCCGTGACGCCCTGGAGGATCGTGTGGTCGGTTTGGACAGCGGTGCGGATGATTACCTGGTCAAGCCTTTCGAGGTGGATGAATTGCGTGCCCGCATCCGGGCTTTGTTGCGCAGGAAGTCCTCCAGCAAGACCGGTGTCCTGCGAATCGCCGACCTCGAGTTGGATCCGGCTACGCATACCGTCCAGCGGGACGGGCATCCCATTGATCTGACCGCCAAAGAATTTTCCATCCTCGAATACATGATGCGCCATCCCAATCGACTGATTACGCGTGAGATGGCCGAAGAGCATTTATGGAATTACGACCATGTCGTCGCCTCCAACGTCGTGGATGTGTATATCCGCCGGTTACGCCGCAAGATCGATGATCCCTGTAAGGTCAAATTGCTCGAAACCATGCGCGGTGCCGGTTATCGCATCCACGTTCCGGAGGATTGATGGTCGTCCCAAAATTTAAAGCGGCATCCAGGCCTTTCGTTTCGGTCCTGCATAGCATTCGCTTCCGTCTGGTCTTGTGGTTCACTTTTATTCTGGCCTTGGTGCTGGCAGCTTTTAGTGGCTTCATCTATATCATTCAGGGGCGCGATATCATGGGCGATTCGATCTATCGCCTGCAAGGCAAGATGAGTGCCCTGGAGGTGACATTGACCGTCACGCCCGGTGGCCTACTGGTTCCTCCGGGAGTCCTGCAGGATACCGATGAGCTCGTATTCACGGATGGGAACGGAAATGTGCTCGCCAGTCACGGTCCTTTCCCAAACCAGGATGCCACCAGCCTGGCTGCACGTGCCCTGCAGGAAGTGGGATCCCTCTCAGGGGTCATCCAGCCGGATCATCTCCTGGTCTCAGAAGGCCGGTTCCCACCGTACCAATTATATTTTTGTCGCGGTTCCCTTGCAGACTGGTTTTAATCAAAATGGGCTGGTCGTCCTGGGCAGCCCCGCCGATCCATACGGTCTTGAAATCACGGCTGATCTTTACGCTCGCGGCTGGCAGCCTGGTGACCCTGCTGGTGGCCTTGTTGGGCGGGTTCTGGCTGGCAGACCGCGCCATGCGGCCCGTCCGCACCATCACCCAGGCAGCCCGGACGATTGGCGAGACGGATCTCAGTCGCCGGTTGAATATGAAAAGTAAAGATGAATTGGGCGAACTGGCAAATACGTTTGACGGCATGCTCGGGCGTTTGCAGGCCGCCTTCGAGCGACAGCGGCAGTTTGTGGCAGATGCCAGTCACGAATTGCGCACCCCCCTTACGATTGTTAACCTCGAAACCAGTCGCGCCCTGGCCTCCCGGCGCAAGCCCGAGGAATACCGGCACGCCCTGGAAGTGATTCACAGCGAAAACGATTTTATGTCCACCCTGGTGAACGATCTGCTGACGCTCGCCCGCATGGATGCCGGTCAGTCTGTCATGGAAAATCTACCGGTGGACTTGAGCGACGTGGTGCTCGAGACCATGGAGCGGCTAACTCCTCTGGCGGCTCGCAATGGCGTTCGCCTGGAAGCCGGCGATTTGCCCGAGACGCGCATCTTGGGCGATCGCCAGCACCTGGTCCAGATGGTCAGCAATCTGGTTGATAACGGCCTCAAGTATGCTGCCGGTGATGATAAAAAGGTCACCATCGAGACAGGTACTACCGCAAGAAACTGCCTGGATCCGGGTCTCGGACAACGGCCCGGGGATTGCCTCGGAACACCTGGACCATTTATTCGACCGGTTTTATCGCATCGACCAGGCGCGCGCCCGTGAAAATGGTCTATCTGATGGGCTGCATTTCCAGGGTGGCAGCGGCTTGGGTCTCTCGATCGTCCAATGGATCGTCGCTTCGCAGGCTGGTGAGATCAAGGTGGAAAGCCAGGTTGGGTCTGGTACCACGTTCATTGTCAATTTTAAAGCTTGGGGACCCGGTTAACCTTTAACCACTCTACCATTTTTAAATTCCCCGGAAATCAGTAATCCGGGGAATTTCTTTTATAAATCTAACATTCGGTTCATCGCTTATTCATCTTGAAATCCTAAAATAAGCCTGATAGTAAGGAAAAAGAAGTTAAATCTTTTGGGGATCACCCGCCTTCAGGTTACGGGAATTCCCAACGAAAATTCGAATGGAGGTTCGTATGACAAAAAATCGCATTTTATACTTGGCACTCGTCGTCATCCTGGCCGGCGTGGCGGGGCTTTCCGGCGCAGCCACGGGCGGGGTGGTGGTTTACCAATATATGAGCCAGGCACAGCCGGCTCGTTTGACCGCTTCCTCTCCGGTGTCGGTGTCCCAACCGGCCAGTACCACCAGTCAGGTTCAAACTCCCAAGCTGATTGTGAATACCACCCAGGTCGAGACCACCATCACGCAGGCCGTTCAGAAAATTGGTCCATCAGTCGTGACGGTCATCGGCACAATTCCCAGTTCGTTTGGACCATCCGGAATGTCCTCCGGCGGGACGGTCAGTGGGAGTGGTGTCTTTATCTCTAATCAGGGTTACATCTTGACCAATAACCATGTAGTGGCAGACACAAAGGGCGACCTGACGATCGTGCTTTCAGACGGCAGCCAGGAAAAGGCGACCATCGTCGGCAGAGATCAATATTCCGATATTGCAGTGTTGAAAACCACCGGGAAGGTTCCCGCCGTGGCGACACTGGGAAATTCGGACGTGCTTACCCCGGGTGAAACCGTCATCGCCATCGGCTCACCTCTGGGTGATTTCAAGAACACGGTGACGGTCGGTGTCGTCAGCGCCACGGGGCGTTCGATCGATACCGGGAATGGTTACACCATCGACAATCTGATCCAGACCGATGCAGCCATCAACCAGGGCAATTCTGGTGGTCCGCTGGTCAACCTGGCCGGTGAAGTAATCGGCATCAATACCCTGATCGTGCGCAACAGCGGTACCGGAACGGTGGCCGAAGGGCTTGGGTTCTCCATCCCGATCAACACTGCCAGCGCAGTCGCCTTGCAGCTGATCCAGAACGGCTCGATCACGCACCCCTTCCTGGGTGTCAGCTTCCAGCCCATCACGCCAGACATAGCCAATGCTTATAGCCTGCCTGTCCAGTGGGGTGTGTATGTCACCAGTGTGGCTGCCAATAGCCCGGCCAGCAAGGCTGGCCTCCAACAGGGTGATATCATCACCAATCTTGGTGGTGTAACCCTTGACGGGACCCATTCTTACATCAATACCCTGTTTACCTTCAAACCCGGTGATCAGGTGACGGTGGAATACAACCGCAATGGAAAGACTTACCAGGTTCAGGCGACATTGTCAAAAGCCAGCTAGATTTGGGTATTCCTCCGGTTGGATAATTTGGACCATGAATTACAAACCTCCCTTGCCACGGCAAGGGAGGTTGTGTTTAATTGGATCGCATCAATTTAATTAGGCAGTTTATTTTACCTGGATTTTATAGCCGGTCGGATTGTAGCCGAAACTGGGTTTTTCCAGCGCGTCCATCCCGTTCAACACCCCTCCGACGACGTATATCGCATATTCTCCCTTCGGGATCTGGCTCAGGTCCAGCCGTGCCGCGAAGTTCCCGTTCACACCGGGATTGGCTGGAAAGACGTATTGGTGTTGGCTGTTCTTCAACACGAACAGAACTTTGCCCAGCATGTACGTCTTTCCCTGGTATTGGAAAGTGCCCTGTAAAATGAGCGCATCGTTTAGTTGGTAAAGTTGTTTGAAATCCAGGCTGATTCGGGGGATGAAAAATTTGGGCACATTATCAGAGCTGGGAGCGCTTGACTGTACCTCGCCCTTGCGTTCTCCCTGGCTTTTTCCCAGCTCATATTCGACCGCCTGCGAGTACAGGTCGATTTTATGGACCTGGTAGGTTTCTGAATCGGAAGTATGGTTGGGGGTGACCGATACGTCAAACACCTCGCTGCCATTTTGTTGCACTTCCACCACCCTCGACTGGACTTGTGTGGTCCCGATGACGCCGCTGACGATATCATCCACCGGAACGCCATCCTGGCGGAGCATTCCGCCAAAATCGATATTGAAGTTGCCGGTTTGTGCCAGTATATCCGCGCTTCCCAGGAAGGTGGCGTAGGCGCTGGATCCGAGGTTCTTGCCGAATTCCCACATCTGTTCCACCGTCCGGTCGGTTTCATTGATGCGGTAGACGACCGCCCTGGAATAATTATCGGCCGGGCTCACGCTGTTGGCCTGGGTAAAGCTCTTGGCCTGCCCATTGTCGAAAAGCAGGATGTCCGTCGTATTGGGATCGCCATCCGTATCCGGCAAAATCTTGGCTGAATGTTGCCCCCATTGCCATTCGAAATTATCTCCGATGGGTTTCAGTAAATACTGCTGGTATTTGGAATATGCCCCGTCCCATCCTTCAGGGGAGGATAAGATCCAGTCGATCTGCATGTTGTCTGCATTGAATTTGACGACCGCGCTCTGGATGGGCGAGGAAACGATGATGCTGTTGGTGCTCTCATCCATGTCCACAGAGTTGGTATGCGCCCAATCCAGGTTGGGCGCATTCTTAACCCCCGGGTCATAATGGTTGTAAGGGTGGCGGGTCTCGTCCAGGATCGTGCGCAGATCGTATTGGTCTTTCACGGCGCCGGTCTGCCGGTCGATGCGGATGATCACATCTTCACGGGTGTTGTATCCCAATGGCATGTTCGCATTATTGGAAACTGCCAGGAAATCTCCATTGGCCAGTTCGATGATGTCGTGGTGGACCGCATTGGGGATTTCGTATTCGACGAATATCTTGCCGAGCAGGTTCATCTCCCACAGGCTGTACATGTTGTAAGGCATCAACTTTTCGATGTCCCCGGTTGCAAGTAGACGTCCGTTTTTGAGCACGCGCATGGCGGTACAGTGTCCAAAGTTCTTGTCTGAAAAATATCCGCGCACGTCCCCATCTGCATCCAATAAGTAGGTGTAATTGCTATCCAGGCAGGCTACCATCAAGTCCACCCCCGGCTCCATTTCCTCTGGTTTGGAAACCTGTACCTTCAGGTTGGGGAAATCATACGGCAAGGGTTCCGTCTGCAATGCCACCCGGGAGCTCTCGGTTTGCCCGTTTTGGTAGGCAACCTGCAGGTCCACGTGATTTTCCTGACCCGCGTATAAACCCAGCACGGCCACTTCGTGATGGGTGCTATATCCGTCCAGTGTAAAGGAAAATGTGCTGTACTTGTCTTTGCCTTCCACGGTCACGCCGACCTGTGCCGGCTGGACCGTTTCGAACAGGATCAGGGCGGATAAGGGGTTGGCCTGGTAGGGGTCCTGGATGATATAGGGATCCTGGGCTGTATAGCTGCCCCTGGCATAATCCGCCAGAATATCCAGCTCGCGCTGGTTTTGAGCCTGCAATATGTCGTAATCCGGTACGGGAGTATCTTTCGCCAGGGCGGCTTGCGTTGGAATGACCAGTACCCCGCTGAATAATATCCCGGCGGCCAGGCCGAGCACGACAATCACGCTAACAATGCTGTATAAGAGTTTTTTCTTCATGGGTGGCCTGTTACTTGTTTAAGAGCAATTCCTGTTGGCTTCCTGCGCCGGTGTAGTCCAGGCTGAGTTGTCCGGTTGCGACAGACGCTGGGATCTCGAAGCACATCCAGCCCGTATATTCGCCCAGCCGCAATTCTAAGCCGGTGATCCGGGGCGTATATTGATACTGCTCCAGGAAGGAATCGTTTGCAAGGCGATGGTATGTGTTGCCCGCTGCATCTTTGACCAGCAGCGACTGCCAGTCGAAGGAAGCTGACGATTGGTTGTTGGTCTTGCTGACCGTTGTATCGATGATGAGGTAGACGTTTCCAGCCTGCGGGTTTTGCGTGTGCGTCACGTCAATTTTCGATCCGTTGTACTGGGTGACCGATTCGACCGAATTCAGGTTGTCCTTTACTTCTGATTTCGAAACCTGTACCTGCCAGACCAGCGACGGTTCCGGGGAAGCCGCGGGCTGAGCTGCGGCTCTGTTGGCAGCCAGAAATGCTCAAGCGTCAACCAGGATAACAAGGAGAATTGAAACCAATTGAAGAGTCTGGTTTTTGCATGGGCGTTGTTCCAATTTTATAGAATTTAACCGGCGTTATCTGTGCCAGGGCGGGGAGTGATTCCGACCTTAGGCATTATATCGCGCTCGCTCATTTTCCGGGTCGGCGGTTTTCTTCCTGCTTCAACCAGTATCGAATTCCTTTACCCGCCAGGGGTTCATCCTGATACCGGGGTATCACGTGCAGGTGCGCGTGCAGTCACTTCCTGCCCTGCTATCTGAGCCGCAGTTCCATCCGATATTGTATCCATCCGGAGCATACCGATCCTCCATCCATGCTTTTACCAGTTGTAGCAGCGTCCGGGTATCCAGCCATTCCGCCTGGCTCAGCTCGAAGGGGCTTTCCAGATGTCGTCGCGGGATGATGAGCCCCGATCCGATCAGAATCGGTTCCGTTTGCTGGATGAAATAGCAGCCGGCGTTTTGCAGGATAACCTGGTCAATTCGCAGGACAGGCTGACAAAATGGACACGACACAATCCACCTCTTTCATATTTACTTTGCATGATCGGTTTTACCCAGCCGGCCTGGTCACCTGCGAAACAAAGTTCGGGGACTTCCGGAGTAACATCCACACAAAAGTCACCAGCCAGGGCCAGACGATCACGATAACAAACGCGCTGATCGTATTGATGAAACTAATTCCCAGGGCAACCCCGATCCCCAGGCTGGCGGTTACCCATACCAATGTGATCCCACGCAATATTTTCGGGTGTGCCCCGGGCGCAAAGGATTCCCGGTGGCGGTATACGTAAGCCCATATCGCCGCCACGCTCGTGGACATGAAAAAGCTGTTTGCTAAAAAGCATGCCGCTGCCAATGGTTCGTAAGGAAACCGGCCAACCACGGATGTGCTCGCTGGCAGCAGCGTCACAAAAAGTAAATTGGCCAGGCACAACCACACCAGGGTTGTATTGGTATATCGTACGTAGCGAAAAGATTGAAAATGGATCGTCCATTGGTTCGCGATGGTGAAGAAGGCTATCAGGTAGATCGCCAGTCGCGGCAGCATGCCCTGCAGGCCCGCACTCAATTCCGCCGCAGCTACCTCTGGTGGGCGTAAGTCAAGCACCAAAAGGGTCAGGGCAATGGCGAAAACACCATCGGTCAGGAAGATCAGCCGTTCTACGCCGATTAAGCCGGGCGGTGCTGCGTGCGGTACATCTTTGGTGGGTGCTGCAGTTTTTCTCGCCATGAGTTGTTTCCCTTTCGATATTTCGGATGGTCTGGCATGCGCCGGTTGTCGCAATTTTTTCAGCGTTGGTCTTCTTTGTTGATCCTGTCAGGGCAGGCGATCCTGCCAGGGAACCTGATCTGGTCGACCAATGCAGGATTTTCAAGCCAACCTGTCAGGCCGTTGGATTATTTACGCTTGAAATAATACCAGGCGGATGGGTGTCCTGGCCCTTGTTCGTAATTGACCAGGTCGAAGCTGTCCTTGAAGGTTGCTTCCATTCTCTGCCTGGTGACGCCGATTTCGTTGGGAGAATCCTGGGCGGGTTGGAAGGCATAGATCAATACATGCCCGCCCGGCCGCATCCATTTTTCGAGACCCTCTCTATAACCTGCCCGTCCTTTTTCAGAAAGGCTGTGGAAACATCCCATATCCAGCGCCAGGTCGTAGGGTCCCGGCAGCGCCAGATCGGCGATTTTCGTCACATCTGCCACCAACAGGGTATTGGGGTACTCCTTTAATTTCCTGCTTGCCTTCGCGATTGCCAGTGGCGCAAAATCCAACCCGGTCACCTTCCAATTATTTTTCGCCAGGTAGGACAAATTCGTGCCGGTGCCGCAGCCGATGTCGATCGCGTTTCCCGCAGGCTTTCCTGCGATGAACCGCACCAGTTCAGGCGCAGGAATGCCGGTATCCCAGCGCGGCTTGAAAAGATAAGCGTATTTGAATATTATTCTTCGCAGGGTTCGTGACATCTTGGTTATCCGATTTGTATCTGCTCAATAATTGGGGGAAGATGGGGGTGTGCGGGCGGCTCTACCGCACGCACACCCCCGTTCCCATTTTTATTGAGATGTTACTCCGATTAATTGTATAACTTTCTGTTCGATTATTTTCCGCACTTTTGGGTGCCTCAACGCCCAGACATGGATCGGGTGCGGGCAACCCGGGATGATGTATTGTTCGGACTCCCTGCATTGGGAGATCGCCTTCGTGTAGAGCGCAACGACCCCTTTTGGGATGACCGCATCCTCGCTGCCGGTTACATACAGCACCTTTCCGGTGAATTTGTGCAACAATTCCTGGATATTGCTCTCCAGGAAGGAATTGTCCTCGCGGATGATCTGTGAAAAGCCCGCCCCAAAAGGGACTTCCCATGCCCTGGGAGTGTAGGTTGCCGGACCGAAAAGGACCAGCCCTTCGACCGGCCTCTCCCGGGTGAGTGCGCAGGCGATGGCGCCTCCCATGCTCGTCCCGATTACCGTAATCTTATCCTTTAATCCAAAATACGTCAGGATGGCCTCGGTTTCCATGAGCCGTTTCTTCAGGCTGGATGCGGTCAGCTCTCCGCTGCTGGCTCCCTGGCCTGAAAAATCGAACCGGATCACGCTTCTGCCGTGTTTTTGCAAGGCGGTTGCCAGGTATTGCGTCGACTGCATTCCGGAAGGCCCCCCGCCTTGCAGGCAGATTACGGACGGATCACGCCTTCCTTCTGCATAATCCACTTTGCAAGCCAGGCTTTCTTCACCTGCTGGAATTTTGTATTGGGTGCTCTGCATCAATTTTTCTCCGGGTCTGAAAGAACCGGTTGCCGCTCATTCATAGAATACATCTTCCCATATTTTACTGGCAACTTCCAGCGCACTCGATCCGCTCGTATCTAGCTCCGTCCCAATAAAGCCCTGCCGGGCGGCTTTCCCCTGGATCTGGCTGAGTTCAACCGATCGTTCCAGGTCCCATTCGAGATCGTTTCCTCCTCTGACGCGCATTTGCCTGGCCAGCTCTGCCACGCTGGTTTTCCCCACTCCCACCGGCCCGTTGACGATGATGATCCCGTCTTGGCCTCCTTATCACGTATACCTTTATTTTTTTGCCACAGGGTTTCATTATGGCATTGGAACCGTGTTGCTTATGAAGGCCAACCGTTTGCCGTCTGGCGCCCAGGAAGGCACATTCAGACTTCCCTGGCCTCCATACAAGTATGCGATTACCCGCGGTTGCCCTCCTTCAGCTGGCATAAGGCGCAAGTTAACCCGTTTTGCTGGGGGGTGGTCACTTGGGTCTGTTTCACCGGGCAGGTAGGAAATGAATACCACCCATCTCCCATCCGGCGAGATGTGCGGGAACCAGTTGTTGTTTTCGTCGTCTGTCATCTGTTCCTGTCTGCTGCCGTCTGCCCTCATCCGCCAGATCTGCATGCCGCCGCTTCTTACCGAATTGAAATAAATAGTCCTGCCGTCTGGCGAATATTCCGGTCCATCCTCCAGACCGGCGGTGTTGGTGAGCTGTTCTTCCTCACCGCCCTCAACCGGGATGCGATAGATATCGAACTGACCGTTGCGCTGCCCGGTATAGACCAGGAACTTCCCATCCGGCGACCAGCCGTGCAGGTATGAGGGTCCTGCCGGGGTGATGCATTTCGGCTGCCCGCCCTGGGCCGGGAGCGTGTAGATCCGCGAATGTCCGTCCAGTTCGGAATGGCTGCTGATTCCAAGCCTGCTGCCGTCGAACGATAACACGTGGTCGTTGTTGTTCCTGACCACCGTTCCGGAATCGATCGGCTCCGTCGCCCCGGATGCCAGGTCGAAACGCACCAGCCGTCCGCCCTTGTTATAGATCAGCGCTTTGCCGTCCCGGGTCCAGTTGGGGGCTTCGATTACATCCTTCGTGCGGAGGATGATCCGCCGGCGCCCGCTGGGGAGCTCCAGCAGCTCCAGGTTGCTTCCTAACGGATCCTTTGCTGGATCGAAACCGGCTTCAACCGGCCTGACCAGTCGCACGTTATGGAAAGTAGCCTGTTCGAGGCTGTTTTCATCATGCGAGCAAACAAACAGGCCTGCGTAGACATGTCTCCCCAGGCTTATTCCGCTTACTTGGAAGTCTTCGAAAGGATCACCGTATTTAGCCACCGACATCCGGTACGTATCGCCTTTTCGCTCCAACCGGAAGATGTCTGCGTTGACGATATTGGTTTGTACCTCCTGCATTGCCGCTCCAGCCTGGCGCCGGAATTGCAGCGCAATCGACCCATCCCCATGCAAAGCAGTGCATACGTGGGTCGAGTCGGGATTCAAACTCGTGCGTGCCATCCAGCCCAGTTTTTTGTGTGGATGACCCCCCGACTTTGAAAAAGAAGCCTGCATTGTCAGGATGAAATCGCCAGAAAGGCGTTTCCACAAGAAATGAAAACCATCCTTTTCAAACCACACTTTTTCACCAGAGCCTTGCATGAGGTAGCTTTGTTCTTCTGGATCGTACCGGCAGCCCGGCACTTCCAATGTTGGGGCTATATCTGTTTCCTGCTCGAATTGGCCGAGCGTTGATTCCCTGGTTGATACAGACATGTTGGCTAATTCTCCAGTATGAAATATTAAACCTATCGCAGCGCGTTTTGGTCGAATGAACCTTTATTCTATCCGAGCGCCATGCTCGCCTGCGCAAAGATGAGGCGGCGGTCTCCAGGCAGCCCTCCCGTTCCCCGGAGCATGTGCAGGTTGGCCCGTACCTTCTCGAAATGATATTTATGCAGGATATCTCCCGCAACGGGATTCACCGACGGTACTGCCAGGGATGGAGCCGCTTGATAGGGCAGGGATAACGCCGCTTGAAACAGGTTTTCTGCCTTATCGGGCTGCCGCATGACCCACGGCCCGATCCGGGTATCTTGTCCGAACAGGTAACCGGATATTTGACCGTTTTCATCCCGCATTAAAAAAACCGCGACCGGGATGATCCGCCAACAGCCCCTGGATGACCTTTCTCCGGTTTGCTCCGAAAAAGACTGCATCCCATTCGGCCAGTTCATCCAGATCCTGGGTGCATATGGGTTGAATGCCTGGAGGGCAGACCCTCTGGATGTTGCTGGACAATGCTTGAAAAACCTGTGTTTCTCCATAAGGAAGGAATCCGATTTTTTCATATAATGGACGCCCCATTACGCTTGCATCCAATGTCACCAGCGGGACCTGTTCCTGGTCCAGCTTGGAAAGCAGGTAGTGCATCAAGCTCAGCCCAATGCCCTGTCGTTGCGCCTCCGGATGGACGGCCATCAATCCCACCTGTGTGAACTCGCCATACTTGATGGCCCCGACCATTCCCACCGGCGTCTCCTGCCTGGTTGCCACGAACCAGCCATCCGGTTGGATGGTTCGATAGAGTTGCAGGTCGTGCAGCCGGCTGACCGGGCTATTAAAGGCCAGTCGCAGGAGGCTGTCTAGCGCTTGCAGATCGTGATTTTCGAGTGGGCGAATGGATATTTCCATAATAAGATGAAGAATATTATCCCGCACTTTTTTCACTTTGGGATGGTTTTGCGTGATGGGTTATCGCCTCATATTCAATGCGACCGGGGCGACCTGGTTTAAAGGATTCCCGCTGTCCTCAGCGCCAATAAAGGCTCTGCTGTTATGGTAAACTATTAATGGGGATGTTGAACTGGATTGTTCGTGTTTGTGTGGGTTTTTTCGTGCCCGCCTTTCATCCCCTTATCGAAAATGTACGCTCAATAAATATTCGGCAAAAATCGGCTACAGGGAGTTGTCTTGGTTGGGCATGGCAAAGGGGGAATGATCGGGTTTCAGTCCTGTTTGGAATCCCTCGGGAGATCGAATGGTGCTGCACAACCCGGGTGGTGTTCGAATTTACCGGTTTCCCCAGGCAGTTTCCCTGATCCCGAAATCTCATAACGAGGGTAGCGATGACAGATCAGATCACAATTGGATTGGCCCGCATGCACTACGAGTTTGGGGAAAAACGTGATTTCTTGCCGAATTTCACCCTGGCGTTGGAAAAATTGGCTGCGAAGGTTGTCCTTGAATATGGGTATGGTTCAGGGATGCGCTACACCGAAGATGATTACCTTAAGGCCAATCCGGAGATTTCTTTTGTATCCCGGGAAGAAGTCTATAAACAGGATATTGTGCTGGTCCTCCGCTGTCCCGACGAAAAGGAACTGCGCCAGCTTAAACCGGGCGCCTGTATCATATCCATGATGCATTATCCCACCCGGCCGCACCGGGTGGCCTTGCTGCGCTCGCTGGACGTGGAGAGCATTTCTCTCGATTCGATCAAGGACGATGTCGGCCGGCGCCTGGTGGAGAACCTGCGCATGGTGGCCTGGAATGGCCTGGAAGTAGCCTTCCGCGTGCTGCTGCGCACCTACCCGGCCCCGGGCGTGGAAAGCCCGCAGCGCGCTCCCGTCCAGGTCACAGTGATGGGCGTCGGGGCGGTTGGGATGCAAGCCGTTCAGGCTGCCAGCCGCTATGGGGATATGGAGCTTTGGAAGTCGATGGCCCGCCGTAACGTCCCCGGGATTAAAGTCGTCGCCATCGAATATGACCTGACCGGCAACCCATCCGCAATGCAGGCGATCCTCTCCCAGACCGATATCCTGGTGGACGCAACCCAGCGCCCCGATGCCAGCCAGGCGGTCGTCCCGAATGAATGGATTGGCTGGATGCCCGAGCACGCGGTTTTGGTGGACCTCTCGGTGGATCCATATGACTGTACGGCCGATACCCATGAAGTTAAGGGCATCGAAGGTGTGCCCCAGGGCAACCTGGATCAGTTCGTTTTTGCGCCGGATGACCCGGCCTATTCCCGCATCCCGGAATGTGTCTCCACAAAGAATCGCCGATACGCGGTTTCCTGTTACTCCTGGCCGGGCATCCATCCCAAGGAGTGCATGGACCAGTATGGCAAGCAGATTGCGCCTCTCTTGCGAACGTTGGTGGAGAAAGGCAATGTGCAAGACATCAACCCGAAAGGGAAATATTTAGAGCGTGCGCTTTCCCGTGCCATGCTCTCGAGAATTGAAAACGATAACAATAACTAATAACAATAACCACAACCATAATACTTAATAGGAGGAGACAAATATGAAAGTTCCCAAGACGCTGGGCTTGCCGCGCATGCGCAATGAAGCCGGGGAAAAGCGCGTTTTTCTACCGGAATTTGTGCAATTCGTTGCTGCGTTGGGGGTGAATGTCTTTATCGAAGAAGGCTATGGTTCGAACTCCGGGTTTTCCTTCGGAGATTACAAACTTGCCAACCCGCTTGTTAATCTGGTTTCCAGGGAGGAGGCCTACCACCAGGAGGTCGTGCTGATCCTGCGTTCGCCCAAACGGGACGAATTCAAGCTGATGAAACCGGGAACCATCCTATTTTCGATGCTGCACTTCGGTACCCGTCCTGTACGTATCCAGCGCCTCACGGAAGCTGGCATCCGCGCCTTATCGATGGATAGCGTGGTCAATGACGTAAACATCCGCCTGGTGGAAAATATGAAGTCGGTGGCGTGGAATGGCCTGGAAACCGCTTTCGATCAGCTCGAGAAACGCTGGCCCGGATTGGTCAAACCCGATATGCAGCCCATCCGCACCTTGATTTTGGGGACTGGCATGGTCGGAAAATATGCCATCGATGCGGCCACCAAATTGGGTGACGTGGAACGCAACAAGGAGCATATCGCCAATTCCGGTCCCGGGACGATTGCCATGTCGGTTGGGCGGAACCTGAGTACGCAAGCGGAAGCGATGGAAGCACTCTTCACCCAGGCCGATATCCTGGTGGATTCCACACAACGCCGCGATCCGGGCAAACCGGTCGTTCCCAATGAATGGATCGCCTGGTTGCCGGAACATGCCGTAATCGTTGATTTGGCGGTCGATCCCTACACGCTGGATGCCACTCCTCCGGTCGTGCGCGGCGTGGAAGGCATTCCACAGGGAAACCTGGACCAGTACGTATTTCAGCCGGATGATCCGAACTGGGACAAAACCGTCCCCGCCAGCGTGAATTCAAAAAATCGCCGCACGACTGTCACCTGTTATTCCTGGCCAGGCATTCACCCCGAAGCCTGCATGCTGCACTACGCCCAGCAGTTGGAGCCTTTCATGGAGGTGCTGTTCGAAAAAGGCTACGATGGCATATCCCTGGACGGGGAATACTTCGAACGTGCGCTTTACCGTGCCTCCCTGAAGTATTTTCTGGCCGAAGAAAAGTTGCGGGTCTGAATTTACCTGACCGCCGAATAAAGGGAACTATCGCGTGGTTCATCGCTGATATTTGGATGGATCATGTAGCGCCGTAAAGTACCTTCCCTCTGCATGCCGGCTTTTTCCAGTACGCTTGCGGACGGAAGGTTTTCGGTATCACAGGTGGCCCAGACTCGAAAAATCTCTGCTTGCGCCAAAGCCCAGGCGATCACGGCTGTTGTGGCCTCGCTTGCGTACCCATTCCGTCGATCAGCTGGCGCGATCACGTAGCCCAGCTCGACCGATCCGCCTCCCGGATGTAATTCGAGCATGCCTGCCAGTTCGTTGTCGTTCTTTTTCACAATGCACCAGGGGTAGGAACTGCCTTCTTCCCAACAATTTATGCAACGGACGATGAATTGTCTGGTTTCCTCGATGCTTTGATGCGGACGCCAGATCAGGTAACGCGTGGTCTCCGCATCCTGTGCGTATTTTCTGAAGATGGCTTCCGCGTCCCCCATTACCGGCTTGCGCAGCAGCAGTCGTTCGGTTTGTAAAACAGATGGAGGCTGAATCGTTCCCATATCTTACCCCGTGATCTTGCAGGCGACGATCGTCATGTCGTCGGCCGGATTCTGCTGGCCGGTGAAAACTGCCAGTTCCTGCCGGATCGTCTGGATGATTTCCTTCGCCGTCAGGTTGGAGGCGCTCTGGACCACTTCTGATAGATGGTCCTGGCCAAAATCTTCACCGGCCGCGTTGGTCGCCTCGGTGACCCCATCCGTATACATCACCAATGTATCGCCTGGTTCGAGCTGGACCTGCTCTTCTTTGAAGTTTGATTGCTCCACGATCCCAATCGCTGCGCCGGTCGGCCTCAGCCAGTCAACTTGTTTATCTCTCTCGGCCTCATTGTGGATGACCAGCGCAGGGTTGTGCCCGGCGTTGCAAAAGGTCAGGATGTGGGTGGCCGGATCGAACGAGGCCAGGAACAGGGTCACAAATGTCGCAAACCGCACGTTGTGCACCAGCAGGTGCTGGACGTGCCCGACCACCTCCGCCGGGGAGTCGGCCGTGGGGATCAGGCTGCGCAGGATTGCCTGCAATCCTGCCATGTACAGACTGGCCGATATGCCGTGCCCGGCTACGTCTGCAATTACCAGTCCATCCGCGCCGCCCTGGAAGTGAAAGAAATCGAAATAGTCGCCGCCCACAAATTGGGCCGGCCGGCTGAACGCCGCAACGTCCAGCATGGGCGTGTCCGGCACTTCCTGGGGCATGAGTGATTGTTGCACGGTTTGCGCCAGCTCCAACTCCGCCTCCAGGTGTTGGCTTTCTTCCTCCGACATGTCTCCCAGGCAGACACACGTGGTGTAGTCCATTTCCAATAATCCGGGTTCGATCTCTTCCTGGCAGACCGTGCATACCCCCAGCGCATCCGCAGAGGCTTTTTCCAGCGTCTTATCCAGCACCTCCAGGTGTGCCTGGACCGCGGTCTCCTTGACCGGTCCCAGCAAGGCTTCCTTCTTTGGGGCTGGTGTGGTTTCCAGCCAGTTTGCCAGGTTGGCCCGTTTTTCCTTCAGGCTGGTCTTGATTTCTTCGATGGGCGAATTGTTCATGGGAACCCCTTTCTTTTATAACTGGGTATGTTCTTTAAAAAAAGCCTGCACACGCCCGGCCACCCGGGCGATCTCGGGTTCTGTTCCTCTGGGTGCCCCCGGCCATTCGTCCACTTTGGGACCCCAGAATTCCCGTGGCGCCCCGGCATATCTCCCGATCACGTGGATGTGGACGTGCGGGACCCCGTCACCGATGAAGAAGGAATAAACGTGCTCCATCTTCTGTGTCTCCAGAAGCGCTCTAGCAGCCCGGCTCGTGAACAAGCCGATCGTCTCTGAACTCCTCGTCGGTCAGGTCTGCCAGTTCTGCCACGTGCCGTTTTGTCTCGACGAACAAATGCCCCAGGTAATGCTCTTTCTCTTCACCCCAGAGTGGTGCATGCGAGATGAAGATCAGTTCATTTTCGAAGATCGCCCCGCCCGGGATCGCAATCTCGCCAGCGTGCTTTCGGCAGACCAGGCAGCCAGGATCGGTTGTTTTACTCCTAACCGGCATCTTCATTTTTCACTCCCATGTGGGTCGAATGCTTGGGTCCCATGATAATTGAGTTTGCGGTATTTTTCCAATGCTCGCAAGTCGGATTCGAACGCCATCTCGACTGGTTTGATCGCTTCTGGAGAGATCAATTGGTACATATCCACGTCGTCCTGGGCGCGCATCTCGCGGATGTCGTCTACCCTGACGACGAAAAACGCCACCACACAAAAATAAACCACTTCCCGCGACACATATTGTTCCCCGTACGAGCACAGGTATGTTGGCGCCGCAATGCTCAGGTTCAATTCCTCCCGGATTTCCCGTATCAGCGCCTTTTCCAGGCTTTCTTCGTAGTCCACGAACCCGCCCGGTATCGAGAGCATGCCTTTTCTGGGTTCGTTCGCTCGTCTTGTCAGGATGATTTTATCTTTGTATTCCAGGATGCCTACTGCCGCTGCCTGCGTGCCGTGATAATACAGGTAACCGCATGACCCACACACCATCGACTTGGCATCGTTTTCGGCCAGCTCCTGGTTGCCACAACGTGGGCAAAAATGAAAATTTGCGTAATCCATCATTCTCATTGCGAATTCCTAGGGAAAACCTGAATCTGGGGTCTGCTTTTCCTTGTTAACCGTTGCATCAATCACGATCGTTCTATTTATATTATAAATGGGTTCACCCCGTTTAATTGCCTTTACAGAACTAACGTTCTGAAATACCAGTATGCAGCCAGCCTCTCCACCCGCCTGTCGGACTCCTCTCGAACGCAGTATAATCCTGCCCATGTTCAAAAGACTTCCCCTTATCGGTAAACTCCTGATTGGCCTGGTTGTATTGCTGGTCCTGGCTGTCGGCTTGTATTATGTTCCCCCCATCCATGAAAAACTTGCCTGGCGGTTGAAAAATGCCCGCGCCAGCCTCATCTATTTCTTCCTCCCGCCTCAGGATGTGACATTTCATCCTTCTGGGCAATCCCAGCCCACCTCTACCGTAGCGCTTCCGTCTACACCTGTCGCCTCTCCCACCGCCACCCTTACGCCCGCTCCGCTCCCCACCGACCAGCCTACCCCGACCCCTACCATCACCTCCACGCCGGTCCCGGATTCCGTCATCCTGACAAATGTGCCCTTCGTTGACCAAATGGGTCGCTACAATTACTGCGGACCTTCCAACCTGACCATGGCGCTCGAATATTGGGGCTGGAAGGGTGATCCAACTTCGGTCTATGCTCCGCGTGACCAGATCGGTGAGGCCATCAAGCCTGGGGTGGACGATCCCAGCCTGAATTTCGTCGATCGCAGCCAATCCGATGTAAATGTCATGCCCTATGAAATGGTGGATTTTGTCAACCAGCAAACCGATTACAAGGCTTTGTTCCGTTACGGTGGCGACATGGACTTGCTCAAGCGCCTTATCGCGGCTGGTTTCCCGGTCATCACCGAGAAGGGCATATACGAGCCCTCCTGCCTGAGAATACCGTCCAGTGGGGTGGTCACTACGCCCTGACCACGGGCTATGATGACGCCAAAGGTGAATTCATCTGGCAGGATTCTTATATCCCGCTGCCTACTTCCGTGGGCAAGAACACCCGTACCCCATATGATGAATATCTCTCCGGCTGGCGCGCTTTTGATTACGTTTTCATCCTGGTTTATCCCCCCGATCGGGAAAATGATCTGATGCAGGTGCTGGGCCCTTGGGGAGACCAGTACTGGGCCGCCCAGCACGCCTTGGATATCGCCAACCAGGAGATTGCCAGCCAGACCCTAACCGGCAACGATCTGTTCTTTGCCATGTTCAACCAGGTCACCAGCGATGTCAACCTGCAAAACCCCGACTACGGTCCGGCCGCGGCTGCCTACGATCAGGCCAATGCTTATTTCAACAACACCCTCAGTGTCAGCGACGACAAACCGCTGCCCTACCGCATCATGTGGTACCAGACCTCCCCTTATTCTGCCTATTACTACACCGGGCGGTATCAGGATGTCGTCGATCTGGCGGACGCCAACCTGAAGCGGATCATGGCTACCCGTTCGCTCGAGGAGAGTTGGTTCTGGTTATCCCGGGCCGAATATGCCCTGGGAAATTATGACACCGCTTACGCCGATATGCGCCAGGCCTTGCACTTCCACGCTGGTTTCCAGCCCGCCCTCGATATGTTCGCACTCTGGGGCGTGAGTCCGTAGATTGTTCGATAGTTGGTTTGTTGAATAGTTTTGTAGTTCTTGACTGGCTGAACTTAATGTTAATCATCACCTACCCAACTATCCAACTATATAACTATGAAACTACTTCATTTCGCCGACGCCCACATCGACATGGCCAATTACGGCCGGCATGACCCGGAAACCGGTCTGCCGCTGCGCGTGTTGGACTTCCTGAAATCCCTCGACACCATTATCGATGCGGCTGTCTCGGAGAAAGTCGACCTGGTGATTTTTGCCGGGGACGCCTACAAGGACCGTTCTCCCGCCCCCACCTTCCAGCGTGAATGGGGCAAACGCATCATCCGCCTTTCGAAGGCTGGCATCCGTACCTTGCTTCTGGTTGGCAACCACGATCTTTCTCCCGCCCTCGGACGGGCCAACGCCATCCAGGAATTCGAAACCCTCGAAATCCCCCACGTCACGGTCTTAGCCAAACCCCAGTTCCTCGCTGCCGAAGCGCTCGGGTTGCCCGCCCAGGTCATCGCCATCCCGTGGGTCTCCCGTTCCGGGTTGATCGCAGCCACGGATGCCAGCGCCGCCGACCCTTCCCAGCTCTTGACGGATATCGAGCAGCACCTGACCGACCTGGTCAACGGCTGGCTTGAAAAGTCCGATCCGGGTTTGCCGGTCATCCTGACCGCCCATGCTTCCGTCCAGGGAGCCAAATACGGGGCGGAGCGCACCGTCATGCTTGGTGCCGACCTGGTCCTGCCTGGCTCGCTCGTCCGGGACGCGCGTCTGGATTACGTCGCTCTGGGCCATATCCACAAGCCCCAGGACCTCAACGAGCACGCCCATCCCCCGGTCATCTATCCCGGCTCGATCGAAAGACTTGATTTTGGCGAGGCGGGAGACGACAAATTTTTCATTATTGCCGAGGTTGAAAAAGGTCACACGCGTGTGGAATGGCGCAAGTTAACCGGCATCCGCCCATTCATCGACCGTTCCTTGCAATTGGAATCGCCTGAGGATGTCACCGCCATGCTCGAATCGGCTCTGCCGGCTCCCGAAAAGCTGGCCGACGCCATTGTGCGTCTGACGGTGGATTATCCGCGTGAGTGGGATTCGCTGATTGATGAGGCTGCCTTGCGGAAATATGCCGGGGCGGCCTTTGAATTTCATCTCATCAAACGACCGCAGATCGAATCCCGCATCCGTATCCCGGGCGATCAGACGGTCAGCAGTCTCAGTCCCTTGGAATTGCTCGATATTTACTGGCGCGCCAGCAAGACTGACGAACCCACCTTGCTCCGGGAGTTGGCCAGGGAAATTATCGAGGCGGGTCTGGTGCCTTGAGAAACAACTATCGCCTCTCTCCCGGTTTTTATTGCTAGATCCAATGCCTCCTCCCACCTCCCGGACCAAACCTTTGCGCTGGGTCTACCTCTCCCCCCACTTTGATGATGCCGTCCTCTCATGTGGTGGTCTGATCTACGCCCAATCCAGGCAATCCCTCCAGCCTGAGATCTGGACCATCCTGGCTGGCAATCCGCCTGATGGACCCCTCTCGAATTTCGCCCGCAGGAATCACGCCCTGTGGGGGTTGCCGGACGGCAATGCGACAGTGGCGATGCGCCGGACTGAAGATCGGGAAGCTGCCCTCCGCGTGGGTGCCCATTTGCGCCAGTTCGACTTTGCGGATTGCATCTATCGCCGCTCTCCGCAGGGGAAGTCACTCTACAACCGGACGGTCACCACCTCTATTCATCCAGTCGACCTGGAATTGTCCGATCGCATTGCTGCCACCCTGCGCACCGGACTGCAACCGGATGATGTGTTGGTCTGTCCGCTTGCCTTGGGGGGTCACGTGGACCACCTCCTGATCCGCCGGGCTGCAGAATCCCTCCAGCATCCTCTGCTTTACTACGCGGATGTTCCGTATGTGCTCAATAAACCGAAAGCTCTGTTGCCTGCCATTGAGGGGATGAAAAGTCGCCATTTCCCTTTATCTGAGGAGGATTATTCTGGCTGGTGGAATGGGGTGTCGGCTTACCAGTCGCAGCTCAATTCATTGTACAAACGCAAAGGCACCCTGGAAGCTGCCCTGCGCCGCTATTGGTCCGCCTCGAACGGTCTGCGAGTGTGGAGTGTTTACTAGACAACCACTTTACAACTGCTTGATTTCCATAAGGAATCAAGTATAATAGCGCTGGGTAGGGAATCCTACGAAAAGGCATCTCTGTTTCAGAGATGTTTGTATTTTCTCTGGATAAAACCATGACGACGACATTCCTGACTAAAGAAGGCTATCAAAAACTCGCTGATGAGCTCGAATTCTTGCGCACGACCAAGCGCAAGGAAGTGGCCGAACGTTTGCACGAGGCCATGGAAGGCGGTGAGTTGATCGAGAATGCCGAATATGAAGCTGCCAAGAACGAGCAGGCATTTGTGGAAGGACGCATCCAGGAACTGGAAATGATCCTGGCTTCAGCGCGCATCATAGAGGAACAGAATAAGAACCCCACCACCGTTCAGGTTGGCGACACTGTGATCCTCAAAGAAGGCACCAACAAACCCGAAGAATATACGATTGTCGGGGCGGCAGAGGCAGATCCACGCAATGGCAAGATCTCCAATAAATCCCCCTTGGGCCGGGCCTTGCTAAACCGTGGCATCGGCGATGAAGTAACCGTCGAGGCGCCTGGGGGCATGTTTAAAGTTAGTGTGGTTAAGATCAAATAGGCCTGGGGCACGCCTTTTAGGCCCCGCGCAACCTGCCAGGTGCGCGGGGCTTTTTCATACCTCCGGCTCATTGGGATACGCCGGGATAGAAGGGAAGATTTGGGAGTGGCAAAGCTCGCCCAACACCCCCTGTTATTCCTCTCTCTCAGGCAATTCCCAAACAGCCATAGCCCCTTCCCGGAGCCGGCGCGGGATGGAATGGTAAAATACGCTCAGAAAGGTTTCAGGATGACCGAATACAATTCTCTCGAGAAAATACGCCTTGGAAAAATCGATGAACTGATCAATGAAGGCATCAATCCCTACCCGACCCGTGCTCAGCGCACGCACACCAGCGCGCAGGCGATTGCAGCCTTTGAAGCAGCAGAAAAGTCGGCTCCCGCTGAACAGCCGCCCGAAGATGTCGAAGTTACCCTGGCCGGGCGTATCCGCGCCACCCGACCGATGGGCAAGATCACCTTTGCCCATATCGAGGATGGTTTCGGTCGCATCCAGTTGTTTTTCCGCGCCAACGACCTCGGACAGGAACAAATGGAATTCTTCAACAGGATGTTCGACCTGGGTGATTTTATCCAGGCTTCCGGTTCCATGTTTCGTACCCGTACGGGAGAAGTAACCCTGCGCGTCACGGATTTTAAATTACTCGCCAAAGCTGTCAGCCCTCTTCCGGCTGCCAAGGACGAGCTGATGGAGAGCGGGGAGACCGTCCGGCACGCCGCTTTGGAAGATCCCGAGCTGCGCGCGCGCCAGCGCTATGCCGATCTGGCTGTCAACCCGGATGTGCGCGCCACCTTCCGAAAACGCGCCGGCATCATCCGGTCCTTGCGCGATTTTCTGGACAGCCACGGCTTTTTGGAAGTCGAGACGCCCATCCTGCAGCCTATCTATGGTGGTGCGGCTGCCAAACCATTTACCACCCACCATAACCAGCTCAAACAGGACCTCTTCCTGCGGATTTCTTTTGAACTCTATCTGAAACGCTTGCTGGTTGGCAACCTGGAACGTGTCTATGAGATCGGACGGGATTTCCGCAATGAAGGCGTCTCATACAAGCACAACCCCGAATTCACCCAGTTGGAGTTCTATTGGGCTTATGCCGACTACCTCCAGGTGATGGAACTGACCGAACAGATGGTTTCGGCGGCTTGCCAGGCCGTGACCGGCGGGTTTCAGGTGAATTACCAGGGTCAAATGCTTGATTTCGCCCCTCCCTGGCGACGTTTGGAAATGCGCACCGGCTTGAAGGAGGTCACTGGTATCGATATTGCCGATCATGCCGATGCGCAAAGCCTGTATAAGGCCCTGGTCGCTACCGGGAAACAACCCGACCCTAAAGCCACGCGCGGCAAACTGATCGACTTCATGTTGTCGGAATTCCTCGAGCCGACCCTCGTCCAGCCCACTTTCCTGTTCGATTACCCGCGCGATATCTCGCCCCTGGCCAAATCCAAACCGGGTGATTCCCTGACTGTGGAGCGTTTCGAAGGCTACGTGGCCGGATTCGAGCTATGCAACGCCTTTACCGAGTTGAACGACCCGCTCGATCAGGAACAGCGTTTCCTCGAAATGGGACGGGACTATGCTGCCGATGATGAGGAGAAACACCCCATGGACGAAGATTATCTGCGCGCTATGCGTTACGGTATGCCGCCCTGCGGCGGGTTCGGCATGGGCGTGGACCGCTTGACCATGCTCCTGACCGACAAACACTCCATCCGTGAGGTCTTGCTGTTTCCGCACCTGCGGGAAACCGAAGGTTCTGCCCAATAACAACATTGGATCTCTTAATCAGGTAAATCGCTCCGGAATGTTTTCCCGGAGCGATTTCTTATTTTTTTCGTCGTGCCGTTTGTGGTGTGAGTTCTTGCCCCTTCTCACCCTTCCCGGACACAATTCCGACCGGCTGCCTTGGCTGCGTAGAGCGCCTTGTCGGCGCTCCGTATCAGCGTATCCAACGTGTTTTTCTTATCAAACCCTTTTTCCAGGCAGGTCAACCCCACGCTGACGGTTATCGAACACTTGGTTTCAGGCGTATTGATCACCATCTTCTCGATCTTCTCCCGCAGTCTCTCGGAGACTAGTCTGGCGCCCGCTGCTCCAGTTTCAGGCATCAGGACCACAAATTCCTCCCCGCCGTATCGGCCAAGAAGATCCTCGCTTCGGACCTGTTTTTGGCAGACCAATACCAGTTTGCACAGTACTTGATCGCCCATCTGGTGTCCGAAGCGGTCATTTAATCCCTTGAAATGGTCGATATCCATCATCAGCAAAGAAAGTGGGTGATTATAACGCATGGCCCGGCTGACCTCTTCAGTTGCCTTTTCCATGAAATGCCGGCGGTTGAAGCATCCGGTCAGTACGTCCAGGTTGGCCAGTCGTTGCACCTCCTGGTAGAGCTGGACGCGCTCGGTCGTATCCGTGGCCATGATGACCACTTTGCTTCTCCCATTTTCTGTTTTTTCCATCAAGGCGATACGTCCTTCGAACCAGCGTTCGGTCCCTGTCTGTACGGGGATCTTGTACTCCACTACCTGGATCTTGCCCGTCTCGATAGTATGTTGGATGGCATCCATGATTTTGGCGGCTTCTTGTGGGGGTAACATTTCCTCCACCAGGTTGCCGATCAGGGCTTCCGATCTCGCCGCTAGCATGTCGGGTTCATTGGTGATCACTTCCAGGTAACGACCTTGATCATCCATGATGAAGGATGCATTCGGCAATGCACTCACGAAGGCGCTCAATCGTCTCTCCCTCTCTGCAAATTTTTCCCTGGACTCAGTCAATTCAGCCACACGCGTTGCCAGGTCCTGGTTGGCTTGTTCGAGTTGGACCCGCAAATTTCGCAAGATCAGGTGTGTCTCGACGCGCGCCTGAACTTCTTCATAGTCGAATGGTTTTAAGATGTAATCTACACCCCCGATGTGGAATGCCCTGGTTTTTTCCTCGGTATTATCCGAAGCGCTGATAAAGATGACCGGGATTTGACGGGTTAGTTCATCTTGTTTCAGAAGCGTGCAGGTCTCGAATCCGTCCATCCCTGGCATGGCGATATCCATCAGGATCAGGTCAGGAAGATGGCTTTTTGAAATGCTGATGGCTTCCGGTCCGCTGAAGGCAGTCTCGATGGAATAACCATGCATTTTTAAATCCGCGCCAAAAGCGAGATATTATCCGGTAAGTCGTCGACCACCAGGATATTCGTTCCGGATCGATCGTTCATGCCGCCTCGATCCTTGTCGTCTTTCAGATCGGTTATCATCTGTAGTAACTTTACAACAAAACCGGGATTTATACAATTACAATATCCTGATGGATATTTATCCGGGGTAAAATACGCTCTGTTGATAGGCAGCCGATCCGATGTCCTCTACTGTTATCTACCTCGCCCTTGGAAGCAACCTCGATAACCGTTCCGATAACTTGCGGGCAGCCATCGCAGCCTTACCGCCTACCGTCGTCGTTTTGGACCGCTCGCCTGTTTACGAAACCCAGCCCTGGGGCTTTACGGACCAGCCAGCTTTTCTGAATATGGTCATCCGGGTTGGGACGGAATTGACACCCATGCAGCTGTTACGTCATCTAAAAAAGTTGGAGAAACAGCTGGGCCGGGTTCCATCTGTTCGTTACGGTCCTCGTGAAATCGACCTGGATATTCTTTTTTATGGTTCCATCCAGTTGGCGACTCCTGCGTTGACGATTCCGCATCCTCACCTGCACGAACGCGCCTTTGTGCTCGTTCCGTTGGCTGACCTGGCGCCCGATTTTGTTCATCCCGGCTTGGGGAAAACGGTCTCATCCTTGCTGGCAACCGTGGACGCCTCGGGAGTAAAGCGCTACGTATCTCAGGACTGAGCCGACTCCTTTGGCTGGCAGGCTGCTTGAAGCAGTATAATCATTTATCAGGAGACTCCCCATGACCGAAATCAAACCTCTTTACTGGAAACCCGAACCTGGCATTGGTTATAGCGTGCTCCGTCGTGAAGATGGAGGCATGACCGTCACAGTCACGGATCTCTCGGATGCAACCATTCAACACTGGCACGACTTTGCCATGGAGCATTTGCTGGGCTCCGACCGGCTGACCCGCAATCTTTACGATTTGCGGCAGGTGGATGAGATCCCGCAAAAAGCAGTTCATGCGGCGATCGATGTCAACAGCGACCCGGCCGCCCGCAATATCCGCGTGGCGGTGGTGGTTAACAGCGAAAAGGTGGCAAAGTCCGTGCGGGAATTGTATTACCAGTCACTGCCGGAAACTTCTGCGGCGATAAAGATCTTCACCGACATCGATACCGCAGAAACCTGGCTGAGCCGGCCTCTCGACCGGATGGTTTGATCCCTTTGCCGGGAGACGCCCTCCTGGTCGGAAGAGCTTTCGGGCGGGTCGTGCGCCGGCAGGAATAACCATGCATCCCATCACCATTGGAAGGCAAATGCTTACGTGGGGGCAACGCACCTACGTTATGGGTATCCTGAATCTCACCCCGGATAGTTTTTCAGGAGACGGTCTGTTGTCCGGGATGGGCCAGGTGGGGTCCTCGCCAGAAGGAAAGCCCACTCACGGAACCTCCGTAGATGCTCTTGCGGATCCGGTGATTCCCGGGCTCCAGCAGGCGCGCGCTTTCCTGGATGCCGGCGTCGATATCCTTGACATCGGAGGGGAATCGACTCGACCCGGCTCCCAACCGGTTGAGGCTGGCCAGGAATTGGAGCGCGTGCTGCCGGCTTTGCGCGCAATCAAGTCTGTCTATCCGGACGCGCTTATCTCCATCGATACCTACAAATCTGCCGTGGCTGAGCAGGCTCTCAAGGCTGGGGCGCAATATCCTCAATGACGTATGGGGCTTGCGGGCTGATTCCGGGTTGGCGCAGGTGGTAGCCCGTTACAAGGCGGTTGTGGTGTTGATGCATAACCGGTCGAAACCCGCCAGCCTGGAAGTGCGCGAGCGCCTTGGTCAGGCCTATTTGGGTGCAGAGTATGGAAATTTGATCGAAGACGTCAAACGTGAATTGCTGGAATCGGTCGCGCTGGCGCACGCCGCCGGGATTCCCGACGACCGCATCATCCTGGATCCTGGCATCGGGTTTGGCAAAACGGTCGAACAAAACCTTGAGCTGATTAACCGCCTGGATGAAATTCGTGCCTTGGGCTTTCCGGTATTGCTGGGGCCTTCGCGCAAATCTTTTATCGGCTATACCCTTGACCTGCCTCCCGATCAGCGTTTGGAAGGGACGGCGGCTGCAGTCGCCGTTGGCATTGTTCGCGGAGCCGATATCGTGCGAGTGCATGACGTGCAGGCCATGACACGCCTGGCTCGTATGACCGACGCCATCGTACGAAAGGCATGATCCATGTCGACGGAATATGATAACGAATTGCTGCGGGAAGGCATAATCCGGTATCGGGCCAGGGAATTTGATTCTGCCCGTAATTTCATCCAGCGCGCCCTCGATACCGCCGATGACCAGACAACGCGTGCCCAGGCGAATTACTTCCTCAGCTTGCTCACCGACGACCCTGGTCGGAAACGCAACTATCTCGAAGAGACATTGGCAATTGATTTGAATCATGCCGAAGCCCGGCGTGCCTTAGCCATCCTGGATGGCAGGCTTAATCCTGCCGAGATTGTCGACCCTGACAGTTTACCGGCCCGAAGCGACAGCCGGCAGCCGGTCCAGGCTGATCGCTTCACCTGCCCGAAATGCGGAGGCAGGATGGTCTTTACGCCGGACGGGGCCTCCCTGGTGTGCGAAGTCTTGCAGTAACGATCAGCGTCTTTCTACCACGGCTCGCAGCGCTGAACAGGACTTTTTTGTTGCCATGGCGAATGGGTCCGGCCAACGAGCTCCCGTGGCGGTGCAGATATTTTTTTGCCAGGGTTGCGGAGCAAATTTTGTGCTTGCGCCAAATGAGCTCTCTGCAACCTGCGCGTACTGTGGTTCGACCCACGTGGTTGCCATGCCGGCGAAGCGTCAGATGGTGGAACCTGATTCGATCCTGCCGATGGGCTTTGACAGCGAACAGGCTGACCGCTACCTGGTCGATTGGATCAAGGCGCAAAAGATCAACTTGCGGGAACCGGCACAGCCTCCTCGAGGTCTGTACCTGCCGGTTTGGTTATTCGATCTGATGGGTAACCTGCCCTGGAAAGGCATTCGTACCCGTAATGACCGAAAGGAGTCCATTTCTGGCGAAAAGCAGCTGCATTTCGAGGATATCCGTATCCTCGGCTCTCAAAAAATGGCCGGCTTGATGCAGGAAACCCTGCCCGAATTCGACATGTCGGTCGCCGCAGCCTACGATGCACGCTTCCTTTCGGGGTGGATGGCGGATGTGAATGACCTCTCCATGGCAGACGCCTCCCTGGAAGCCCGCCGCACCGCCGTGGAACGCAGCTTAAGCCTGATCCGGCTTGAATTTGGGAACGTTCAAAACCTGGATTATTCCACAGCCTCTCTCATGGTGAGCGCCTTCAAACTGGTACTGGTTCCGGTCTGGATAAGTGGGATTAACTTGGACAGCCGGTTGGTGCGTCTGCTGATCAATGGTCGCACTGGTTCGATAGTTTCCGAGCACAAGCCGGGTGGGGTAATGGGCTGGTTTGAAAATGTGCTTGGCAATTGATGCGAAGGTTCTCGGTTAAAAACACCTCCTCATGTCTACGCTAACCATTACTCGTCAGCGCCGTCACCGCCGTAACCGGACACTTGGCAGCACCCGGCAGCGTTCGCAACGGCTGGCCTTTGGGTTTGGGTTTGCCATCAGTGCCGCATTGGTGCTGGCGATCCTTGTGGCGGCTCTGGCCTATGCTGCCCTCACGCGCGGCCTGCCGCCGGTGGAAGAATTATCCGTCCTGCTCGATCCTGCCGATGGTCAACTGCTTCACCCGACCCGCCTGTATGACCGCAGCGGTCAGCACTTGCTGGCAGTGCTTGCTCCGGTGGAAACGGTACGTGATTACGTCCCTTACGACCAGATACCCCAAAGCCTGATCGATGCCACTGTTGCCCTGGCCCAGCCGGGCTTCTGGAGTTCACCCGGCTATGGTTTGGGCGGCTGGCAGGACCCGAATGTGCATCCCACGCTGGCGCAGCGTCTCACCTCCGACCTGCTCTTAAGCAACGAACCTTCCACGCCACTGCGTGGCATTCACGAACGTATGCTGGCAGCCCAGATTACTGCCCAGTTTGGCCGGCAACAGGTCCTGGAATGGTACCTGAACAGCGCAGATTACGGTCATTTTGCCTATGGTGTCGAAGCCGCTTCCCAGTTCTACCTTGGCAAATCCGTAACGCAGATCGACCTGGGCGAAGCCGCTTTCCTGGCGGCTCTGAGTCAGGTGCCCGGCGTCGATCCCTTTACTGAGACTGAGATTACTGAACAGAATCGCTTGCAGGTGTTAAAGGTTATGCTGGAACAGGAAATCATCAACGCTGATCAAGCTGCACAGGCAGTGCTGCATCCGCCGGTGCTACAGAAACCACCCACTTCCGATGAGAGTGCCCTCGTCAGTTCGAATGATGGTGCCGGAACGATTGCTCCGGCTTTCGTCAATTACGCCCTCTCCCAGCTCGATCGACAATTCGGAGCCGGTCGTGTCGAGCGTGGCGGCCTGAACATCACCACTACGCTGGATTACGACCTGCAACTCCAGTTTGCCTGCGCCACCCGGACGCAATTGGAGCGATTAGCCGGATCGAATGATCCTGTGCTGGCTGCGGATGGTTCCGATTGCTCGGCTGCCAGCTTGTTGCCGGCCCTCCAGCCAGGCGAGGTGTTATCTGGAGCTACGGCAGGAGCCCTGCTGCTCGATCCGCAGTCCGGGCAGGTGTTGGCGGCGGTCGGGGACATTCAAGCAGGCTTGCAAAGTGCCACCCTGGTCGGCCACCCGGCAGGCACCATCATCACACCCTTTATTTACCTGACCGGTTTCTCACGCGGCCTCAACCCGGCCTCGCTCGGTTGGGATATCCCCGGAGATACCCCTACACCCGGGCAGGTCTACCATGGCCCGGTGCGATTGCGGACTGCCCTGGCGAACGATTACCTCCAGCCCGCGCTTACCCTGCTCGGTCAGATGGGACAGGAGAGCGTGCAGGGCATCGCCTCATCTTTCGGGTTGAATATCCCGGCTGGCCAGCCCCTTCTGCAGCGGGATTTTGACCTTTCCCCGTTATCGCTGGCGGAAGCCTTTGGAATTTTTGCCAATAATGGCACCTTGGCGGGCCGGGCGCTGGCGGGCAATGGCTTGCAGCCTTCGGCGGTTTTAAACGTTAGCGGGGTGGATCATTCCATTTGGGCCGATTGGAGCGAAAACCAGTCACGCCTGTTGCTCAGCCCGCAGTTAGCTTATCTCATGAACCAGGTGTTGAGTGATGAAACCGCCCGCTGGCCTTCGCTCGGTCATCCCAATCCCCTCGAAATCGGTCGACCTGCCGGTGCGAAACTGGGTCACGCCCTCGATGGTTCGGGCTCGTGGACGGTTGGCTATACACCCCAGCGCGTGACCGTCGTTTGGCTGGGATCCGGGCAAGCCTCACCTGTACTGGGGCAGGCTGTCGATTCTGCTGACCTGCCTCAAAAACTTTCGGCAGATCTCTGGCATGCCCTAATGCAGTATGCCTTACGCGACCTGCCCTCTGCGAGTTGGGAAATGCCATCCGGCATTGTCACCGTTCCGGTTTGCGATCCATCCGGGTTGCTTCCGACCGCTGCCTGCCCGAATGTGGTCAATGAGGTTTTTCTGGACGGCCGCCAACCCGTCCAGGCAGATACGCTCTATCAGAGCTTCCAGATCAATGCCGAGACCGGCTTGCTGGCTACCGTCTTCACCCCCCCCGAACTGGTCGAATCCCGCACTTTCTTGGTTGTGCCGCCTGAGGCACGCCTGTGGGCACGGCTGGCCGGGTTCCCCAGTCCGCCCACAGAATACGACAGCGTGCAGAATCCGGTCGTGCTGCCGAATGCCCACATCACCACGCCTGCATTATTTTCGGATGGGCGCGGCAAGTTGGAAATCCTCGGCAGCGCCGACGGCGCGGATTTCGTTTCGTACCGGTTGGAATATGGACAGGGTTTGTTTCCGACCGCCTGGACGCAGATCGGTTTGGACAGCTCCGAATCCGTGACAGACGGCTTTCTGGGCGAGTGGGATACCAGCGGCCTGGATGGTCTCTACAGCTTGCGCCTGATGGTTTTACGCAGCGGTCAGCATCTTGACCAGGCGGTTGTCCAGGTTACTCTCGATAACACTGCCCCGCAGGTTGCCATCACCTACCCGCAGGATGGACAGACGCTCAGCCTGGCTCAGGAACCGCAGGTGGCGCTCCAGGCCCAGGCTAGCGATCCATTCCTCGCCAAAGTCGATTTTTACGTGGATGGGGTGCGGGTTGGCACGTCCACCCTGGCTCCCTTCGGGGTGGTCTGGACGGCTAAAACAGGTCAGCATGTATTGCGTGTAGTGGCGACCGATCGGGCCGGGAATCCCGCTGAAGCCAGACTGAATTTCACTGTGGGGAAGTAAGGCTGCCGGGTCTACCGGAGGCTGGTTCAGCTCCAATCGGTAGGATTCCCGCATAGGAATGCATATATATCCCTGATGGAATTTGCCGGGAGGATATTGGATTATTTGGGAAGTTCAAGCCCGCCGATGAATTCCCGCAGGACGGAGTCACTTGGAACGACGCGGTCGTCCGTTGTTGGGGCGATGGCTTTCAACAAATCGAACACACGCGCCGCCCGCGTGTAGGCATCCTGCCGTAGCGGGTCATCTTCATACTCTCGCACCCATTTTTCGAAATGCTCCACCAGTTTGGGCTGATATATCGAAAGTTCGTAAGGCATCCCGCTGTTGACGATATGATCTGCAGTGGTGATATACGGCAAGATGTTCCGTAACTCTCCAGACCTGACGTAATGCCAGTGGGTCAGCGTCTGGCCGTAATCGGAGGCACGCGTACTGGCATCCCGCAACATCCTGCGCATCAGTCGGATGTCGGTCCAGCGTACGAATTCTCCGTTGTCACATTTCATTTGCATGAGCGGTTCGATATAGACTTTGTAGGAACTGCTCCTGATTCCCTCGGTCATTGCTGGATATAAGCCATACAGGCTATCGATCAGGATCACATCGTTTTTTCCTAGCCGGGTGGGAGTGGTCTTGGAACTTCGTTTGCCGGTCTTGAAATCGTAATAAGGCATCTGGATTTCATGCCCGTCCAGCAACTCCTTGAGGTGTTGGTTGATCAGTTCGATGTCGAGCGCTTGTGGGGTTTCGAAGTCGTAATCACCGAATTCATCTTTTGGATGCAATTCCAGGTCGAAATAGTAGTTATCCAGGTTTAGTTCTAGGAAGGAGATCCCTTTTTCTGCCAGCCGCAGGGCGATCTTCCGGGTGGTCGTTGTTTTTCCGGAAGAAGATGGCCCGGCGAAGATGGCCAGCTTGATCTCCTCTCGTTTTTCCAGGATGGCATTCTCTACCGCTGATATGTCTTGGGAGTAGGCTCGCTCCGACTCCAGCACGAGCTCCTGGACCTCGCCGGCTTGCAGGCGTTTGTTGAGACCCTGGACGGTATTGACCCCATGGTCCACCGCCCAGTCCAGTACCGACCACAATTTAGCCCAGGGGATGTTCTCGCTGCGTTGCTCGGAGGTGGATTTGCCGCGTTGCCTGCGGCGGTTGCGTTCATCCCGATACAGGATATATTCCTTGGCAACTTTGGCATGCCCGTTTTCGATCAGGACTTTTTCGACCACGTCCTGGATCTCTTCCACGGTCGGGATTTTATCGGGCGTGTAAATTTTCTCCAGCATCGAAACCACCTGCTTGCTGAGTTGCTTTGCTGTGGTTTTATCCCGGCCCCCGACTGACACGGCAGCCCGGTAGATGGCATTGGTGATCCTTTCCTGGGTAAATGGGACCACTCGTCCATCCCGCTTGGTTACATACCCGATTTTTGCCATATGCACCATCCTTTCCGCAACGATGAACTCAGGGCTGCTCCTGCAGCTTGGGGGAAGGCATTCCGGAGGTGAGAATCCAAATTACGTTCGCATGTGGGGGGAAATAAACCTTTCCTCAATTGACTTAAATTATAGTGCAAATTTGTAAGCGGAATGTTAAGACCAGGTTATTTTTGCCATGGATCAATGCACAATGACATAACTTCAATGCTTCTGTCTTTACGAGCGGCCTTATTTGCGTTAATCACCTCAATCCGCCTAACCGGGTTCCATTAATTTAACCAGTCACAATCAATTTGTGATTAAAGAACATATGTGCTAAAATATGTTTATGCGGAGTTTCACTGGTCTTCCACTCGATATTCGTTTTTCAACATTGCAAATAAAAGTGCATTTAATTCTTGCACCTCACGCGCCAATCCACCCTTGCATCCCTGGAAACGTCCTTCCTGGACGAATCGTTTTGGAAATCGAATCCCCATTTTCTCTTCAATTTTTCCTCAAAAATCGCAATATATGGGGGTTTAATCTAAATGATCCCCTGTATATGCGGGTAAAAACCTTTTTCGCCAATTCGTTCCTCTTTTCGTTCCTCCTTCTTGCCCCGTTTCATTTTCGTATAAAACAGCGGGGGAGTTCTTCGAAGAAAATCTCTTCGTCCATCACCATTTTCCCATCCCCAATATTTTGGGGTTTCTCAGGAAGGATGCCCCAAATATGGTGCTGACCTTGATTTTGCTTGGATTTAAATCGCCTGGCATGCCCCTTAAGTTCCATTGCATATTTTTCAGGTTTGTCCTAAATTTGTCTTAGGGCATGGAAAATAATCTTCTCGTTTTGATCAAGGCAAAAGGAGGCTAACAGACCAGATAAGTTTAACGGATGCATTCCAGTTGGACATCTAATCCAAAATAACAACTCAAGCAAATCAGGAGAATACAATGAAAGGTTCATATCCAAAAATTTTTGCAATGGTGTTGATCCTGGCTATGCTGATCAGTTTTCTGCCAGTTGTGGGTGTATCTGCTGCACCGACGACTGTGTTTATCAACGAGATCCATTACGATAATATCGGCACAGATTCGGGCGAAGCCATAGAAATCGCCGGTCCGGCCGGCATCGACATAACCGGTTGGAAGTCTTGTACTCTACAATGGAAACGGTGGAGGTACATATACTCCGACCATGACATTTAGTGGGACCCTCCCAGACCTGGGAGGTGGTTATGGGGTGGCTTTTGTTACTTATGCCTCCAACGGACTCCAGAATGGATCTCCAGATGGGGTAGCTTTGGTCGACGCATCCAATAATGTCATCCAGTTCTTGAGCTATGAAGGGACATTTACTGCCGTAGGTGGCCCGGCTGATGGGATGACCAGCACCGATATTGGTGTTGCAGAAACGGGTTCTGATCCTCTCGGATATTCGCTTCAATTGACTGGTACGGGAACCTCCTACGAAGACTTTAACTGGGCTGCGGATGCACCCAGCACCTTTGGTGCATTCAACAATGACCAGATCTTTGGGGCGGTTGTTATTCCCACCGACCCATCAGGAACCGGTTCGGCGGATCCGGCCAGCTTGCTTGCAGGAGATTCTGTTCTGCTGACCATGGCCGTTACGCCCGGCACTAACCCTGACAGCACTGGCCTGGCGGTCTCCTGCGACCTTTCTTCCATTGGTGGTTCGGGATCCCAATCCTTCTTCGACGATGGCACCAACGGGGATGTTACCACGGGAGATGACACCTTCTCCTTCCAGGCGAATGTGGATGGCGGCACGAGCGTGGGTTCATATAGCTTGCCATGCTCTATTACCGATGCGGAAATCCGCAATGGCGCAGCAACCATTAACTTGACTGTGCAGGCTCCTGCGCCTCCGCCGGGAGATGTTGTTATTAGCCAGATATACGGAGGAGGTGGAAATTCCGGTGCAACCTTAAAGAATGATTTTGTGGAGTTGTTTAACCGAACTGCCACTCCGGTCGACCTGACTGGGTGGTCCGTGCAATACGCCTCGTCTACGGGATCTTCCTGGCAGACAACCACTCTATCTGGTTCGATTGCCGCCGGCAAATACTACCTGGTGCAGGAGGCGGCTGGCTCTGGTGGGACGCTCAACCTGCCCACTCCGGACGCGATTGGGACCATTTCGATGAGCGGAACGGGGGCCAAGGTAGCGCTGGTCAACAACAGTATTTCTCTCTCTGGCACCTGTCCAACTGGTCCTAATATTAGCGATTTCGTTGGGTATGGCACCTCTGCAAACTGCTATGAAGGCGGTGGGCGCGCCCCGCGCCGAGTAATACAACTGCCATCTTCCGCCTTGGTGACGGTGCGCAGGATACGGATAATAACAACGTCGATTTTGTCACCGGTGCACCAAACCCGCGTAACAGGTACTTCCCATTTGGCGCAATAGGGATGGCAACGCCGAATACCTTACTCGCCGGCGACACGACGCTCTTGACAGTGGCAGTAACTCCAGGGGAAGATCCCGTTAGCACCGGAATCTCGGTTACCTGCGACCTCAGCCCTATTGGCGGTTCAGCCAGTCAGGCGCTATTCGATGACGGCACACAGGGTGACCTGTTCGCTGGGGACAATACCTTCTCCTATAGCACCACCGATACCGTAGCCGGAACTCAGACTCTCTCGTGTACTTATGCAGACGCACAGGGACGTACGGGAACGACCAACTTCTCCGTTACTTTATTGACCATTTTGCCGATCGGCACGGTCAATGGGCCGGTTCTGGATACCGATGATGGCACAACGCATGTTTCGCCCTATGTCGGGCAGACGGTTTTGATCAAGGGCGTGATATACGAAACCACCTTGCAGGCGATCAGCAATTCCAGCAATACCTACAAAGGTTTCTTCATCCAGAACACCTCTGCCACTGCAGATAGCGACCCGCAAACGTCGGATGGGCTGTTCGTGTTCATGAATACAGCCAGCACAATGAATGGTCCCAGTGGGGCATACACACCCACCGTTGGGGATGAGGTGGTCATTTCGGGTGTTGTGTCGGAATACTACAATATGACAGAGTTGACCGGCCCGAGCCTGATCCTTCCGGTTGTGCGTACGGGAGTGGATATTGATGCGGAAGTACCCCCGGTTGTGGCCGACCCACCTGTCAGCCTGGTGGATGCAAACCGCTACTGGGAACGCCTGCAAGGAATGCGCGTGCAGGTGCCGCAAGACAGTGTAGTGCTGGGCGGTCGCAACGTATTCAGCCCGGCTGATGCCGAAGTCTGGGTGGCTGCGCCTGACAGCACCATTGCCATGCGCTCGGATGTTTACGCCCAAAAGGCTTACCGGGATGCCCATCCCCTCGACGATAACTACGATCCAAACGTTTGGGACGGCAATGGCTATCGCATTTTAATGGGCAGCTTGGGGATTAAGTCACTGCTTGACGACGCCCAGGCTCTCATTGCTCCTGCCCGCTCATACGATACGGTTGCCAACGCCCCCTCCGGAGGCCTCAATTACACTTTCAGCAAGTATCGCATCGAGATCTCCACCCAATTGGCGCTCAATGAAGGGCCTGATCCCTCCGCCGATAATCCTCCGCAGGTTTTCGACCCGAGTTTCCATTACACCATTGCCGATTACAACCTGGAAAACCTGTACGATTATCGTAACAATCCATTCTCTGGTTGCGATTTCACCAGCGACACAGGTTGTTCCAACGTCGGAACGCCCTTCCTATCACCGATTACCCCGGCTTTCGATTATGTGCCGGCTAGTGACGCAGCCTACCAGGCGCGCCTGAATGATATTGCCCTCCAGATCATCAATGATCTACACAGCCCGGATATCCTGATGGTTCAGGAGGTCGAGAACCAGGACATTTGTGTGGTCAACGCTGGTTCGCTTGTTTGTGGTGCGACCGACAATGCCGACGGCAAGCCGGATGTATTGCAGGAGTTGGCTCTGAAAATTGCCAGCCTGGGTGGCCCCTCCTACGACGCCGCTTTCGATCGGGATAGTTCTGACCTGCGTGGCATCGCCCCGGCCTTCTTGTATCGCACCGACCGTGTACAGCTCGTGAATCCCGTGGGAGATCCTCTCCTGGGCACCGATCCAGCGATACCTGGATATACACCAGTTCCTCTGGATGGCGATGTTTCGAATCCGAAAACCTTGAATGCGGTCTATACCGGTTCAGGTGCCTGTGAGACCTCCTGGGTCTTCCCGCGTGCCCCCGATATCGGCCTCTTCCGAATCTACAGCGCCGGCATTGGCGTCGGAGCGTACCGGGATGTCTACGTTATTAATAACCACTTCAAGAGCGGCCCTGATAGCTGTGTAGCTCACCGTACCGAGCAGGCTAAGTACAACGCCGCTCTGGTGGCGTTCCTGCAGGCTGCCAACCCAGCCGCGCGCATCGTGGTTGGAGGGGACTTGAATGTTTACCCACGTCCCGACGACCCCTTTGCCCCCCTCAGCCAACCCGGTTCGAGCGATCAACTGGGTTCCCTCTACGAATCCAGCCTGGGACTGCAGAACCTGTGGAGTATTCTGTTGGGTCAGGCGCCAAAGTCGGCTTATAGCTACGTCTATCTTGGCCAGGCACAAACGCTGGACCAAATGTTCGTCAATCAGCCTTTACTGGCAAGCCTGGAACAATACCGCATCGCACACCTGAACAGTGACTTCCCTGCCGATTACCAGGGGGATGTAGCCCGCGGTACCAGCGACCATGACCCGAGTGTGGCCACTTTCCTAATGTTTGATTGGTCGGGTTTCTTGAGCCCGGTTGATAACCTTCCGGCCAAAAATAACGTCAAAGCCGGAAGCTCGGTACCAATCAAATTCAGCCTGGGCAACGACGGTAGCCTGGATATCTTTGCCTCCGGTTACCCGCAGTCCGTCCAGATCACATGTGACACAGGTGCTGTCATTGGGAGCCCTGCCCCGTTGGTTAATCCTGGTGGTAGCAGCCTGAAGTTCGGCGGCCAACAGTACCACTTAGTCTGGAAAACGGAAAAGTCCTGGTCTGGCACCTGTCGGCAATTGATCCTGAAGCTGATCGATGGCACTTTCCAATATGCGAATTTCCAATTCAAATAAAGGCAGCCTGTCGATAACGGGATAATCCGTTGTGAAGGTTAAAGAAGCCCGCCGGCATTTGCCGGCGGACTTTTCAATATTGAGATTAATGTTGCAATTATTTTGGATCAGGCTGTGCAGGTGTAGGATATGGTTGCTGACGGCTATGTCGTTCGCAACCAGCCTGTGATAATCCATGGCAGCATTGCAAAGAGACCGATCAGGGCAAAGTTGCCCGTACCGCTAAGCAAAGCCGCGATTGTAATTCCCAGCATGCTGATCAGGTAGCTCCCAAGGGCCTGCCGGTCGAAGCGGGTCTCCTCCGGTTTGCACCTTTTCCAAAAAGCCAAAGATATAAGACAAAAGTCGTGAAGACCGTCAGCCACCAGCCCCAGAAATTCTGAAGAGGGATTCCAAAGTAAGCGCCACCCTTATCCCAGACCCAGTTTCCCCCTGCCACCATAGCCGGATCCATGACCAGGTCCCAGGCAGTCATCACCAGCCCCGCCCACCGCCGCTACCGCCAGGATCCGTCGCCATCCGTTCTTCCTTCGTGTCCCTTGGAGGCTTTCGGGGTGGAAATCCCCAACCAGCCGGTCGGCGATGACGAAGGATGGATAACTCATCATGAACCATGCGACCGGGATCAAGTAGGGCACCAAACCAAGGAATTTTGGCCCAAGGTGATCGGTGTAATGATAGGGTCCATAAACCAGCCCGGTTGCGACCCCAATACTTTCGAAAAGCAAGCTCACAACAAAGACCAAGGCCAACAGGCGTAAGGCGCCTTCCCAACCTTCACGTTGAGCGGCATGCAAGAGTGCAAAGGTGAATCCTGTCAATGTAACCAGTGGGGTCACGATTTTGGAGGGTGCAATCCCGAGCGGCCTGCCGAATATCGAGTAGATTGTTGCCAGGGCAAACAGGGATAAAAAGGCCAGGGTAACGCGGCGCAGGGTCATGTTGCCTCCTTCTGACGATTCCCGATTTTAGGTAATTGATTTTCTCAGTCATTATAAGGCAATTTGTGATCGGGTTAATAGCATGGGATGCGGAGACAAGTTTTTCATGAAATGGTGATATGGGGAATTTGCGCGAGGCTACCTCCCTCAACTCCTCAAAATCTTACTTTTTCCTCCGCTGCCGGGAGGAAGGCTGCAGAAATTGTATGTCTTACTGCCTTGGTGAAAATAGTGCATTCTAGGTTGGCACACAACAGCGTAAATGGTAAATGATTATCTTTTGGGTCTGTCTCGCTGAAGAAATTCAAGGATGTTTCGGAACCCTATCCGGGATTGGGGGTTGCCATTAATGATCCGGGTAGATACGGACGATGCCAGCCTTTCTACATAATTTTTACACTTCGCCTACCGGATGGGTGTATACTCGCCCGAGAATTATTCATCAGGAGATGCCATTATGAAGCGTGCAGTCAGTATCAGTATTGGTTCGTCAAAACGAAATAAGGCGGTCACTGTCAATTTATTGGGAGAAGATATCAGTATCGAGCGTATTGGTACGGATGGAGATATGGAAGCAGCTGCGCAGAAATATAAGGAATTGGATGGCAAGGTGGATGCCTTTGGCGTTGGCGGCGCAGACCTTGGCCTGATGGTGGACGATAAATGGTACCGCCTTTATTCTGTCGAGAGCATGGTGCGTTTTATCAAGCAAACCCCTGTGGTGGATGGAACCGGCTTGAAAAATACCCTGGAAAGACAGGCGGCTCCTTTCGTGGAAGCCAAACTGGGCGATTACATAAAAAAAATGGGTGGGAAGAAAGTGTTTGTGATGACCGGGGCGGACCGCTGGGGATTGGCGCATGGATTTGTCGAGGCAGGATATGAATGTACTTTTGGCGATTTTATGTTCTCCCTGGGGATGAATATCCCCCTGCACACCGAAAAACAGCTTAAATCTTTGGCCAGAGTGGTCATGCCCCTGGCTGGACGGCTACCCTTTTCTTGGGTTTATCCGATCGGCGAGAAACAGGAAGAACGCAAACCTAAATACCCGAAGTGGTTCCAATGGGGTACGGTCATAGCAGGCGATTGTCATTACGTCAAGCGTTACATGCCGGACGATATGCAGGGGAAAGTAATCGTTACGAACACCACCACCACGCAAGATGTGGAATTGTTCCGCAAGTGCGGGGTAAAATACCTGGTAACAACCACGCCGGTATTGGATGGGCGCTCCTTCGGAACGAATATGATGGAATCGGCGTTGATCGCCCTGTCTGGCAAGAAGCGCGCCCTGACACGGGAAGAGTATGAGGAGCTGTTAAAGAAGCTCGGGTTCGAACCGTCGCTGCAGGAATTGAATTAATATTTCAGGGCAGGCTACCCACTCCTGGTTAAAGAACGCAGGACGCCTGTACCTACATAAGGAGTTTCAGAATGGATGCAATTGTTACTGCGGGTGGAATCCCGCTGCCGGAAGAACCCCTTTATCCGGTCACGCAAGGCGAATCCAAAGCCCTGCTCGATATCGCCGGAAAGCCCATGATCCAATGGGTTTTGGATGCGATGACTGCCTCCAAAACCGTGGACAACGTCATCGTCGTTGGACTGACGGAGAAAAGCCGCCTGGAATGTGGAAAGAAAATGTACTTTGTTTCCAACCAGGGCAAAATGGTCGAGAACCTGCAAGCTGGCGCCAGGAAGGTCAAGGAAATCAACCCACGAGCCACGCATGCACTGATCGTCTCATCTGATATCCCGGGAATTACCGGCGAAATCGTGGATTGGGTGGTGAATACGGATATGCAGACCGACCTGGACATCTATTACCACGTCATCGAGCGTGCAGTGATGGAAAAGCGTTATCCGGGGAGCAAAAGGACCTGGACCCACCTTAAAGGGTTTGGAAGTATGCGGTGGTGACTTGAACATGGGTCGCTTGAGCCTGCTTTTGGGCGAAGAAACCGATATTTGGGAAAAGATCACGGATGCTCGTAAGAGTCCGCTTAAACAGGCAGCTTTGGTCGGTTTTGACACGGCCTTATTGTTGCTGACCGGTCAGTTGACGCTTGAAAAGGCGGAGACGAATATCATGAAGAAGCTCAACTTCACCGGGAAGGCCATTCTTTGTCCTTACGCTGAAGTGGGCATGGATGTGGACAAATTATTCCAACTCGAGCTCATGCGCGAGGATCTTGAGAAACAAGTCAGGAAAGCCAGGCGCACTTCAAAAAAGAAAGATTCGGCTCGTGAGCAAGCCCCTACTGAAGAAGTTGGCTGAGAAGTGAGCCTGGAACAACTGCTCACGCTTGATGCTCGGCTTTCAACGAAAATCCGGATTGCCGAGCGTCCGGGGAACCTGCGGACGATTGCGGCAGTCCTTGCCCATTCCGGCGATTCCTGGTTCTGGTGGGCTGGCCTGGCAATGTTATGGTGGCTGGGGAATCCTTTTTGGCGGACATTGGCGTTGACGGTGCTTTTATCCATCATCGCCCTGGCGGTGATCGTGCTGGCGATAAAATTCACGATACGCCGCAGGCGACCAGAAGGCGAATGGGGAGCCGTTTACCGCAGCACAGATCCGCATTCATTTCCTTCCGGACACGCGGTACGCGCCATCCTGATTGCTGTACTTGCAATCGGCCTTGGTCCGTCCTGGCTGGCTCTGCTGCTGGTCATCTGGGCGCCTATGGTTGTACTTGGCGCGGGTGGCTATGGGTTTGCATTACCTGTCGGATGTCATCGCCGGAGCCGCATTGGGAGCAATTGCAGGGGCAACCGTGCTTTTGATTAGGTGAATGTATCGATCGTTGCCTAAAAAAAATTCGGCGGGATGGTCATTCCGCCGGAGTGATTCCTGAGTCAATTATTCCGAGGCTGCCCGCATGGCAGCTTTTAAATTCTGCTAAAGCTTCGACCGGTGTCGGGTCCATCCCATAGGCCATTGCCAGATAGTAAGCCATATAATCTCCGAAATGCAAGGCCGTCCAAAGATGGGCTAGAGGAGTTTCTCCATTCGCCTTGTAGACATCCGAACTCAACCCCTCGACCATGAAGCCCTGCCTGGTCAGCTTTGATCGGAGGAAATTCCTGGGGTGATCGGACGGAGCGTGCAGGAAGATCGTCATGGTGTGCATCAATACTTCGGGATTCATCAGTCCAGCCAGGGCATTATGATCCGCTTCGGGAAGGAATTCGAAACCGGCACCAGCTTTGGCGATTTCATTGATCTGATCCTTCCAGCGGCGTGCCACCGGAGCCAGGATACCCGACCCATATACATTGACCCAGCGCCCGACCAATTGTCCGGCCTGGCGTTTGGCGGGATTTTGGGAGACCGGCACCTCTGCTCCCAGCGTTTCCTGTTGGGAGAGCATGTCCGCCACCGCGGTTAAGAGCTCATTTTCCGGATTCAGGGACCCACCCGCACCTTGAAAAAACCGCCAGCAATAGCCCGAACGAGAATCCGACCGCCGCGCGCGGTTGTCCGGGGTGGTTGAATTTCCAAACCGGTACCCCATTTGTCTTCGCGCGAATTTCCAGTTCCCCACCGGTGCAGATCGCCAGCAGGCGACAACCGGCCTGGACGGCGGTGTCGTACAAATCCAGGGTTTCTTCGGTTTTGCCGGAATGTGAGGATGCGATTACCAGGGTTTCAGGACCGTTTGCCCAGGCGGGCAGGCCATAATCGCGGTGAACGATGACCGGGAGTTTACAGGTAGAGGCGATGTACGCTGCCAGCAGGTCAGCGCCGATGGCTGATCCACCCATCCCGCTGATGACCACGCGGGTGACGCCCTGGCTTTCCGGCAACGCTTGCGCCTGGCCCAGTTCCCAGGCGGATTGCAATTGTCTGGGCAGATTATTGATCTCACTCAACATATCCTGGGGATCGAGTTTTTTAAAAAGAGCAGTGTCGTCGAGATTCATAGAATTCCATATACTTTTTTGCCTTTCTTTTACTTTCCAATAAGAGAGTAAGAAATGTGATCGTCGGGCGCTAACTATATCCAAAGCGTCCACCGATAATTGGAGGTTGCTGGTACAGGCACAGGATTATCTCTTTTGCAAACTGACCCGGTGATAGATCTCCTTGCGCTCCCATCCCGATTCCTGTGCCAATCGTCTTGCCAACGAGGAGGCGGTTTCTTTGGTCTGTAGACCGGAACGGATGGCGTCTTCCAGCTTGTCTTCTGTCCAGCGTTTCATTTCCCCTTTGGTATTTCCCGCCACCACCAGAGTGAATTCTCCGCGCGGCTCGTTTTCAGTGAAATATGACCGGGCTAAACTTAGCCTGCCACGCCAGATTTGCTCGTGAACTTTGGTCAATTCACGTGCCACCGCAATTTGGCGGTCCCCAAGGCAGGTTTGCAGGTCGGCCAGCCCGGCCAGCAGACGATGCGGAGATTCGAGAAAAATCAGCGTATAAGGTTGACTGGCAATCTTTACAAACAACTCCTGCCGATCGGAAGATTTGCGGGGCAGGTAACCCAGATACAGGAATGTATCCGTAGGCAGCCCGGAGGCGGCCAGGGCTGCCAGCGGAGCTGATGGACCGGGAATAGGGCAGACTTCATTACCCGCTGTCAATGCTGCTCGAACCAGTTCGTAGCCGGGATCATTGATGGCAGGTGTACCGGCATCTGAAACAAGGGCCACATCACCTTGTGAGAGTGCTGCAAGGAGCGAGTCGATTTTGGAGAGTTTGTTATGTTCGAAATAACTTGTCAGTTGGGTATGGATACCAAAGTGCGTGAGTAGCTTTCGGGTGACTCGCGTGTCTTCAGCTGCAATGAGTTGCACCTCTCCGAGGATGCGTACCGCCCGCGGGCTCAGGTCTTCCAAATTTCCAATCGGAGTGGCGACGAGATAGAGGCTGCCCATGGGTCGATTAAACCACATATAGCGGGGAAAGGTACAACTCGATCTTAAATAGCGTTTGCCATTGGCCGCACAGGTTTTTTTAGGATGTAAGGTTTAGGGGTACTTTCGCTGATCGAGAATTGATTGGTATTGCAGCCCCATCCTGGGAAAAACAATCAGAGTGAGGATTAAGGACAAGGGGGATAGGCATTTCTATGTTCGGTTAGACACATTTGTCGATTACCAAGACCGCTTAGAATGCCCGATCGCTGGACCAACCGCGTGTGGGGCCATGACCAAAGCACACAGGAGAAGTAGAACACGATCATAGTTAACCCGCCAACCGGCAAAATCATTCCAGGCCTGCTGGCGGTCCTGCTTGACGGGAAGGCCGGCCTGGGATAATTGATCCAGAACCGCCTCAAACTCTACACGTGTCACGCTGATTGGCTCATCTGGGTAATGTGGATCCTCGGGAAAGGGAAGCGCGTGATAATCGGCAATGCGTCGTAAGGCCAGGAATCCTGCCCGTATGCAAAGTGAAGCGCTCGATTCCCATGGGATATCCAGGCAGGCTAAGAGTCAGGCTGGCAGCATCCAGAATCGCTCCTGCAGCGGTGATCCAAGAGTCATCCGCGCGGGGAGAGCGGAAAAAGGTCAGAGCCGGCAAAGTGGTATGACTTTCTTCAATGTCTGCGAACCAGACCTCCCAACTGCGCCAATACTCGGCTAATTTTTCCAGGCCGTGAATTCTGATTAAAGCGCAGGAGCATCTCGAGAGCGGAAGGAGGTGTACCGGCACGCACGGCCAATAAATTGACTGATTGTTCACGACGGGAAAAGGCAGAATACAACGTGGGCAGGTAGGCGATCAGCACTGCTACCAGGACCAGGCCGAGCATACCTTCGGAGAAAACCAGCAGGGATGCCAGGAATTGCGTCGGAGAATCAAAACCGAGTGTGAACAATGATGAGCCGCTCAAGTGAAAAACGGAAAATAGGCTACCCTGGCCTAAGGCCCAGTACATTCCCGAATAACCAAGCAGGATCAAACCATACCAGGTCGGTACGAGTAGCATTAAGGCGATGGGAGCATAATATGCCATTATGGCGTCTCGGCCCCGGTAGGTTCTGGCAAAATGCAGGAATAGGTTGAAAACACTTCGCACGATTCCAAAGACGATTATAGTAAGACGGCTCCGGACGGCACGCGGCAAAACGAATGTGGATAGAGCAGAAAATAAGGTAAGTATGACAATTAAGAGTCCCGCCAGGAAAATAAGTACATGAAGTATGAGTTCGCTGTTTGCCATACTGAGATTATAAATGGATATCGGACCTATGGGTTCCATCAGGGGAACTGCCATCATCAACCTTGTTGTGTTTATACCGGGTTGGGATGATCTGCAACGGACTTTTTGTGATCGGCTCGCCCGATGAGAGGTAAGGCCGGGCTGAGCAAGACCCCCGAGGCGGCAATGGCAGCCGGAACAGACACGAGATTTGCGAGCAGGCCGAGCAATGGCCCCCCGGCAATTTGGCCAAGTGCATCAGCCTGGCCGGTCATGGATAGAACCGTGGCACGCACGTCCGAGTCAAGCCGCTGATTGACCCAGGCATCCATGAGCGGACCGACCAGGTTGCGCAAGGTGGATATTAATAGATAAAAAGCCAGGGCGAGGCCGAGCAAAGGGGACCAGGCAAACACGATGATCGACGCGGATATCCCCAAGGTGATGGCGAACATGAGACGTGCGATATGACGTGGTTGCGAGGTGTCGAGCCGTTTTTCGACCAGGGCAGTCGCGGCGATCGATAAGAGCACACTGGCGGCGCGCAGCAGGCCGAAAAAAGCGATATGGGTTGACCCCAACAAGTTTGGCAGGATAAAACGACCCAGCAGGTGCTTAACCCACAAGCGATCGAATCCTTCGCTGTATAGTCCGTAGAAAAGGCCCATAGCCATGATAAGCATCAGTCTGGGACGCTGGCGGACAGTCTGGAGTCCGAAGCGGAAAGTACGGAGCATTTTCTGAAAGGAATTGCGCTCACCAGTTGGGGTTGGATGAAAGCCGTGCTCGGGCATGCTAAGAGCAAGGATCCCCCCGAGGGTAATGAACAAAGCGCCACTTACCAAAATAGGCAGGTTGACCAGGCGGTTGCCAGTCACTATGGCAATGAGCATTCCAGCAAGTGACCCGGCCAGGCTGTATTTATTGGCACTCAGAAATGCCCGATTGGCCTGGCTTTCACCGATTTCGTCGGAAAGCCAGGCCTGGCGTGCACCGCTGGTGAATGTGTAGCCGATCCCCCACAAAACCTGGGCGAGCAGGATGCTGACAAATAATGGCAGCAGTCCCTCCAATAGAAAACCCACCCCAACCAGGCCGAAACCGATAATAATCGACAGGCGGCGGCTATAAACATCCGCCACGATGCCGGTTGGTACCTCGCACAGCAGGACGGAAAGCTCGAGCGTCGTCCCAACCAGGACCAACTGAAGGGGTGTCAAGCCAGCCACCTCGACCTCATAAAGAGACATGGCAGTAAACGCCAGGCTGTAAAGCAGCGAACTGGCTGTCTCGATGAATAAATAGTACTTATACCTGTCGAAAATTCTCATCCAAATTCAATAAATAGGAATGCCCTCCTCGGGGATGGTATGAGGAGGGCAGAAGGTTACGTGTTATCCGATCGAGGCAAAACTTTTTTCCGAAATAGAAGCCAATTTGCGAATGTTCAATGTGGGATAACGGGGACAAAATGGTGCAGGAAAACTCCTGCAGAATCAATTATAGTCCTCAAGGATTTGCTGCAGTTTGTCTAATGCACGCTCAGGCTGGTCAAAATGGATGGCAGTCATCCCATAGGCTCGTGCGGCTTGAACATTCTCAAGAAAATCATCCAGAAAAATGGATTCGGCAGGAGTCACTCCCAGTACATCCAGGGCTACCTGGTAAATGCGGGTATCTGGCTTCATTACCCCGGCTTCGGCCGAGATCGTCATGGCATCGAAGGCATCCGCGAACTTTTGGCGAACAATCCACGACCGCAGACCCGACCAGGCATTGCTGATGAGCCCTACCTTGTATTGTTTGCGCAGGCTACGCATGTAGTTTACCAGATGCAGATCGGTAATATCCCCGGTGAAAAATTCGTCACGGACCGCAGAGAGCTCGGATTCCGGCAGGTGCAGCTTGCGAATGACCGCAGCCCAATGTTCGTCTTCGGTGATCACGCCGATGGAAGCTTGCTTGGCAGTCTCGCTATCGAAAACCAGTTTAATCAGGCCATCGTAATCCATCCCAAAACGTTCCGCCAGATGCTGGCGGGGAGCCTGAAACTCGGTACGAACGATTACACCACCCAGATCGAAATAGACAGCACGGAAGGTCATGACTTCTTTTTCTTTGCAGCTGGTTTCTTCGCAGTAGAAGCGGATCTCTCCTTCGCAATGCCCGCTTTCTTGGGGGCGGAGGCTACAGGCTCTGAAACCAAGGCTTCTGCTTGGGCGGATTCCTTTGCCATGGTCTTAATGGCTTTCTTCCAATCTGGGAAAAACCGCTCCATGTGCAGACGTTCCACCCGGTTGGCGCGGCGGCATTTGGGGCAATGGGCATCATAATAGGTTTGTTTTTGTTCCTGCATGTGCTCGAGCGCAGCAAGCATTTCCTCTTGGCTGATGGAGAACATGGTCTGGCAATAGGTACAACGTAGTTGCATAGGGAACTCCTTTTGAAAAAAACCGGCGTACGGGTGATACTACCGGGATGATTTTACTCTGATTCAAGCAATTGCGTTCAGCCCAAGTGCAATTTCTTTTTTATACCATAAGACAGTATCCACAATATGAAAGCCGGTAGACCTGGCAGTCTGGAGCATGGCGATGTTTACATTACTCGTACCCAGCCGGGCAGTTTCCATCCCGCGTTCTTTCAGCAAAGACAGACCGGTAAGAATCAAGGCTTTGGCCAGGCCTCGCCGCCAATAACCCGGGTTTGTGGCAATCGGGTCGGTATAGCCGGTCTTCCGGCCTGTTAAGGCATTCCCTTCAGCATCGATAAAACAGACACAGTACGCGGCCAGCCTGCCATGCGGGTCAACCGCCACCAGGTCCAGATTGGGATCGTAGCCGGGCGTTTGCATCATGGCGCGCTTGTATTCGGGAGTCATGACTTGTGTCCCCAAGGCGAGACGATGCAACTCGACCCAATCATCCACCTCGATATCTCCACGGATCGGACGGATGACGAAATTGTTAGGGAGATGTTTTTGTTCGATCGGCTCTGCCAGTGAACGTTCCATGTGCACTGTGCCCTCTGCCTGCCGTTCGAAACCACAGGATTCCAGCAGTGACAGCCGTCCTTGGTCATCAGAATGGCAAGCGGTCTCCAGGGCAAGCAAGCCTAATTCGACCAAGCCTGGCCTGCCGATTGGAAAACTCGGCCCATCCCACAATTTGGCCTGCAAGTGCTCCTTCGAAATAGGCAGGTGCGATTTCGAAATCCAACCGAGCGGAAGTATCCATGTCGTTCAGGATGGCAAACCCTGCCAGACGATCGTCCGGTGCAACCCAGAGACGGGTGGCTGCCTGAGTCGTTGGAATGGCGAGCATTTCCCGTAAATCGCAGGCGCATGGATAATCGGTGAGACGGTCATGCGGCCTGTTTTCGATCAATTCGAGCATGGCAGATAGATCACACCGACCGGAATAGGGGTGAGCGGGAAAGATAGTCGCTTAAAGACTCATTTTTTTTCGAGCGCATTCCAATCATCACGCAAGATTCCCATTTGAAGCATATCCCAGCGTTGGCTATTCCGCAAGATAAACTCGCGAAAACGGCCTTCGTGTTTGAAGCCGCATTTCTCGTAGGAACGGATACCACGTTCGTTGTACGCAAAAACAGTCAGAGATACACGGTGCAGATTGAGCTCGGTAAAGCCATAGCGCAGCATCAACCGCATGGCTTCTGAACCGCACCCTTTTCCCCAAAACCTACGCTCGCCGATCCCGATCGCCACGTAACAGTTGTGGTCGACCCAGTTAATCCCGTCAAAGGCAACAAATCCGATCAGTTCATCGTCGACCAGTGTGCGGATGCCAAATTGGAGGTTTTGAGGCATTTCGGAGTCGAATTCTTTTTCGATCCAGCTTTTGATCTTTTTCGCTGACCAAAGTTGGACCGGGTCGGAATCCAGCAGGTGGAAATACTCAGAATCCTGATTCCAACGTGCAAAGCTTTCCGCAAAAACCTGCGGGTCTTCAAGTGATAACCGGATGAGTTCACCTTGAAAAGATGTTGTAGCCATCATCTTGCCTCCCATTCTGAGCGAAGTATTCCCATCAGGATCCCATCCACGTAATGGCCATTGTGGAAAGAGGCTTCCTTTTGGAGGGCTTCCTCCTTGAACCCGGCCTTGCTGGCAATATGGATGAAGGTGTGATTGTCAGCGATAGTCCAAGCAGATATCCGATGCAGGTTCAATTCACTGAATGCGAAATTGAGCAGCAAATCAAGTGCCTCAGTCCCATAGCCATGCAGACGATCAGATTCATCGCCCACCCCCATGTCCATGACACCCTTGCCGTTATGGAAATCAATCCAGAATATCCTGGCCATGCCCACCAGCCGGCCATCTTCTTGCAAACGCAGCATGAAGTGGAAGAGATTCTTCGGATTCGTCCATTTCCTTTTCGATTTTTTCAAGCACCTTGCGGACAGCCTCGGTGGATAAGGGGAATGGCACCCTGCCTAATACGGAACGTAAGAGCGGATCGGCAGTCCAGCGGGATACCACCGCAGGATCCTTTTCATGATCTATCGGAGACAATCGGATCAGTTGGCGTTCAAAAAGAGCATCGGTCGTTCCCATAATTCTCCCTGGATAAGTCGTGTGCGTTAGAAAAATAAAACCTGCCAAGAAGATGCCTGTGGCAGGAGATGAAATAAAAAAGGCCACGAGCAGCTGGACGGCGTGACCGGATCAGACTTGCAAGATTTCTAGCGGGTCACATGCGCATTTTGTGAAGGATAATCCGCACCGCAGGCATCTGAAGTACGAATTTGCCTTACTTGCATTGATTTATCAAGCATAAAGTGCGCCTCCTTTCCAGAAAATATTAATTGTGTGCTGGGAATTTTCAAAAAATCTCCTGTCGATCGAATCCCAACAGAAAAAAGTTTATCACGGGGCGAAAACCCGGTCAAGGATTATGAGGTACAATCCAGCCGATGAGCGAAAAACGCTACCTGCCCGATCCTACGCGCCTGAGTATATTGACTGCAGCCGTATTGCTGGCTTTTGCGTTGACACACCTGATCAACTCGCCTGGTTATGCATTGACCATTCCCCTGGGGGGGATATACATTACCCTGGTTTTTAATCTCAATACCTTGATCGTGTTGCTGGCGGCTGGATTGACTGCGGCAGGTGTGGATTGGTTGCTGCGCACGCATCCATCATTGGAAAAAGGGGAAACCCGGGAACACTGGCTGCTGCCTACTTTGACGGTATTGGTGACCGGGATAGCCTTATCGACTTTACCGGTGACTACCGTTTGGTGGTTGGGATTTGGATTGGGGGCCGCCATCCTTGTGTTGGTTTTCCTGGCTGAATTTGTGGCGGTGGATCCGATCGATTCCCGCTATCCGTTTGCGATCGCAATCCTGACAGTGCTGGCTTTCGTGATTTTCCTGATTCTGGCGGTCGCATTGAAAGCTTCCAATGCCCGCCTATTCCTGGTGGCACCGACCCTTTTTGTGGGTGGGGGATTGGTGGCATTGCGAACCCTGCACTTGCGGCTGAACGAACGCTGGGAAGTGACCTGGGCGATCGGGATTGCCGTCGTCATCGTACAACTTGGGGCTGCTCTTTATTACATGCCGCTAACACCCGTTCGCTACGGTCTGGCATTGCTCGGACCGGTGTATGCCTTGACCGCCCTGGCAGTCAGCCTGGTGGAGGGGCATCCAATCCGGCAGGCTATTGTAGAACCGGCGATTATGTTCGTACTGCTCAGCGGATTGATGATCTGGTTCCATTAAACAGGCAAAAACCCATTTTTATTTATTCAACGGACCGGTCTTGGGTAATTCGGGTAAACCTTTGCCGGGGGTGCCAGGCTGTGGCCTCACTTCTTCCCTGCGCATAACTGCTGTTGGCCGATCTGCGGCGACGCTAGACCCCAATTCAATCAGCTTTATGTTTCCGGGCTTGGCGGGTAATTCCTGGGAGTATATCAGGATTACTCCGGCCAGCGAGATCACATCACCCGGATAAAGTAAAGACTGTTCGACTTGTTTGCCATTGATAAAAGTACCACCTGTAGAGTGCATGTCATAGATCAAAAAACGATCATTAACCAGCTTTAATTGCGCATGAGAACGGGAAACACGTGGATCCTCCAGGATGATGTGATTATCCAATTGGCGCCCGATTTTGATAAAGGGCAGGTTGAGCGGAATAACCCGGGTCCCCTGCAGAACCAGATATGCGTTTTTGGGAGATATTTTGATTTCGGGGTCCGGCGAGGAGATTGGCGCATTTATAGGCGCAGCCAGGTAAAGAGCCTGCTGGGGCGGGCGGAGATGTAGAGATTAGTTCAGGATCTTCTGAATGTGCAGTTGCATACGGCGACGGCGTTTCGATAGAAAGCTTCGGATTACTCTCACCGGAATCGGGAGGCACAACATTCTTGGCAACAGAGGCAGATGGTGATTGTAAATCCGGACCGCGCAGGCTGGAGCTCAGAAGCATATCGAAATATTCCTTAACTTCCGAAGCAAACACCGCGTCTGATTTAAGCGCCTCATCCCAAATATGCAGGCATTCCGTCCAGAACTGAGAAAGACTTCCAATAGAAGCACCAAAGAAATCCATCAGGATCGATTCAGTCTCAGGGGTTTGCCGGATAATCTTTTCGGGCAGCCGGTGCTGCGACAGGTCCACAAAGAAATCACTCATGGCTTGGCCTAGGTTATATGGACGTATAGATCGTTCAGGCTCATCCTTCCAAACCCCATTTAAATATACGGATATCGCCCAAACCGCGACCGGATTGAGGTCCGGATCATTCTGTGCCTTGTTGATAGAATCCATTAGTTCTTGAACGTTCAAAATGAACTCCCTATCCGGAGTAATCAAAGGATAACTTCAATTACATCCATAATAACGAAAAAAATTCTATCATCGAATAAGCAGAGAGTGTCGGACAGGCGAAAATGCTCCGCACCTTGCCCAACACTCCCATTTTTCCCTCTCTAAATAACGGGAAACTACTACCTTTTATTATATGCCGGGTTGGGGAATTTGGAAATGGGTTTTTTCAAATGGTTGTGCAGGCTTTCCATCGTCAGGAAGGCAGGAAATATCGCAACTGGATGTCGGCTTAATGAAATCATAATAAATCAGCCTGTTGTGCGACTATTCCCCCCATTTTGTGTTAACATGTTTGCCGAAGTTTCTGGCTCGAGGAGCAATAATGCATTACCTGATTGATGCCGGCATCCTGCTCGGATCGTATATTTTTGGTTCCATTCCATTTGGATTGATCGTTGTAAAAATAATATCTGGGAAAGATATCCGCACGGTCGCCAGCGGTCGAACTGGCGGAACGAACGCCATGCGGGCAGCCGGCCCGTGGGCGGGTGTGTTCACGGCTGTATTCGATGTACTCAAGGCCGCAGCGCCGGTCTGGCTGGCACAGGCAGTCAGTCCGAATGTTTGGTTACATGCAATCACACCGGTTGCTGCCATTCTTGGGCATAACTATTCCATTTTCCTGATGGAACGTGGACAGGACGGACTCCTCCGTCTGCGAGGTGGAGCGGGCGGAGCTGCCACCGGGGGAGGTGCGTTTGGGTTATGGCCTCCGGCGGCATTAATCCTCATACCTATCGGTCTGTTGGTGTGGTATGGAATTGGATATGCCTCGATCACCACGCTCAGTATCGGGCTGATGACCATCATTATTTTTGCGATACGCGCAGCCCTTGGCTTGGGACCATGGGAATATATTATCTACGGTTTACTGGCTGAAGCTTTATTAATCTGGGCACTGCGCCCTAATATTAAACGGTTGATTGACGGCACAGAACGCCGCCACGGGTTGCCTGCCAGACTGTTGGAAAAGCGCCACGCCAGGGATTCCAAAAACTCTCAGTAAACAAAATGCCGCAATAAACGTGTGCCGCATTTCGGTATTTTTTTTCCAGACCCTTATTTCTTTTTAGCTGCTTCTGCTTCTGCCTGCTCCTGGCGAAGAAGTGCCAGTAAATTGCGGTGATGTAGTTCTTCGGCCAGGCCGCTCAGGTTGACACGACTTTTTCCGCTGCTCTCGACATTATTCTCATCCAGATAATCCTGGGGGAACTTCCGACGGACAGCCGTCTTGGCAATTTTGCGGATGTTGGTCAGGTAGGCCAGGTTCTCGCGGACAGCAGCTTCGATCTCACCCCGTAAAATGATATCGCCGTGACCCTGAATGATGTTCTCCAGCCCCATCCGTCCGATCTTCTTGATGGTGGCGGCAATTTCGTCGGCGTCGCCATCCACTATATACGGCAGAGGCATAAATGAATCGCCTGCGAACAGGACGCGGTCTTCTTCGATCAATACAGCAATCCCATCGGCACTGTGGCCGGGGGCAGGCATGATGGTCAGGTTCTTTTTCCCCACCCGCAGGGTCAATACGCCCTGGTCAAAAGTCAGGTGAGGCAGGACGATCTTAACCTGACGAAAAGCCGGATTTTGCTTGCGGGCGGTCTCCAGTGCCGGGATAGCACGCTCCTCCAATAGTTGCCGGCAAAGCGTATGCGAGATAATGGTCGCACCTGGGAAGAAACAATTCCCCCAGGTATGGTCGGCGTGGTAATGGGTGTTAATGACGTAACGCACCTGAATACCAACTTCGTGTTCTACAAAGTCACGGATGGCGAGAGTCTCTTCAGGCAAGGCCAGCGTGTCGATCACGATAGCCCACTGCGGCCCGGCGACAACGCCAGCAGTGACTTGCGCATAGATTTCACTTTGGAACCAATAAACATTCTCGGAAACACGTTCGTGATGCATACAAACCTCAGGGAAGAAGATAGCTTAATCTAGCACAAATGGGGGGTAAAAGTCAAGAAAAAGACTTTTTTCGGCATTATTTCACAAAATATGAAAGCTCTGGCAAGACCCACATATCATTAATCCCGTAAGCTGGAAAAAGATATTGGGGATTTATAGACGACCAGACCCCCAAAAACTGCCAAGATCCTGGTTTATCGCTAAAAATCTAATGATCAGGTTGGTTTGACACGACTGACCCGGCGTGATACACTGCGATTACCATATTCGGCAAACATTCAACTCATCCAGAGAGGTGGAGGGACCGGCCCTTTGAAACCTCGGCAACCGCTTAGGCTGGTGCCAACTCCGGCAGACGATCGGTCTGGAAGATGAGAGCTGCAGCGTTTGGCTGGTCGCCTCTCAAAAGAGAGGTGATTTTGTTTAGAAGATAATTATCGGTAAACAGACAACAAGGATCGGGTGATGTTATGAATACAAGGAAATATACCAACCGGCGATACCTGGACGCAATCGCGCACAAAGTACTCGTATTCGATGGAGCGATGGGTACCAACCTGCAAAAATTGGAACTAAGTGCCGATGATTTTGGTGGAGAGCAGTTTAATGGCTGCAACGACTACCTGGTCATTTCGAACCCGGGAATTGTCGAGAAAGTCCACCGCTCGTTCCTCGAGGTAGGGGTGGATGTAATCGAGACGGATACCTTCCGCGCAAACCGGATTACGTTGGGAGAGTACGGCTTGGCGGAAGGTGTGCTCGAGATCAATTCAGCCGCGGCAAGTTTAGCCCGGAAGTTGGCGAACAAATTTACAAACGAGACTGGTCAAGAGCGCTTCGTTGCGGGCTCGATCGGGCCGAGTGGCAAATTGCCTTCGGCAGATGACCCGGAATTATCCAGGATCCGCTTCGACGAGCTGGCTGACGTATTCCGGGAGCAGTCGATCGGGCTGATCCAGGGAGGTGTGGACGTACTATTAATAGAGACCTCCCAAGACATCTTGGAAGTGAAAGCTGCCATTACCGGCATCCAGAAGGCCTTTGACGAGACTGGGATCAGCCTGCCGATCCAGGCGCAGGTCACGCTCGATACGACCGGGCGCATGCTGCTCGGTACTGATATGACGGCTGCATTGACGATCCTGGAGGGCATGCCGATCGATGTGATTGGCCTGAACTGCTCGACCGGGCCTGAACACATGCGGGAACCCATCCGCATTCTGGGGGAACAGTCCACCCTGCCGGTTTCCTGCATCCCCAATGCCGGATTGCCGCTAAATGTGGATGGGCAGGCGGTCTACCCGCTCCAACCAGAGCCGTTTGCAGAGGCGCTGTTCGAATTCGTCGAAAAGAATAACATTTCGGTAGTGGGAGGCTGTTGCGGGACTACCCCAGAACACCTTAAATTACTGGTGGAAAAATTGGCGACTCATCCACATCCTGCCCGCCCAGCGCAACTTCCCGCGCGGCTGGCTTCGGCTACAACTGCTACCAACATGCATCAAGACCCTCCACCTCTGTTGATTGGTGAACGCTGCAACGCGCAGGGAAGCAAAAAATTCAAGCGTTTGCTGCTCGAGGAAGATTACGATGCCATCCTTGAAATTGCGCGCCAACAGGTTGCCTTCGGAGCACACGCGCTGGATATCTCCACTGCCGTTACCGAACGACCCGATGAAATCGAACTGATGCGCAATGTGGTCAAGAAACTCGAGATGGGCGTCGAAGTGCCGCTGGTGATCGACACGACCGAATTGGATGTGCTGGAAACAGCACTGAAAACCGCACCGGGGCGCTGCCTGATCAATTCAACCCATCTGGAGGCGGGGCGGACGAAGGCTGACAAGGTTTTCGCTTTGGCGAAGGGTCAGAATGCTGCGGTGATTGTATTGACCATTGATGAGAACGGCATGGCAAAAACGGCCAATCAGAAACTGGATGTGGCCAAACGGATCCATGCGATCGCCGTCAACGAACATGACCTGTCTCCGGATGCCCTGGTCTTCGACGCGCTGACATTCACACTGGCGACCGGCGACCCCGAATTTTCCAATTCGGCAGTCGAGACGATTGAAGGTATCCGGCTCATTAAGCAGAACCTGCCAGGTGTGCTGGCCTCCCTGGGCGTTTCGAACGTATCCTTCGGGTTAGCCCCGCAGGCGCGACCGGTGCTGAATTCGGTCATGCTGTATCATTGCGTGCAAGCCGGGTTGGATATGGCAATCATCAACCCAGCGCAAGTAACGCCGTATGCAGATATCCCCGGCGAAGAGAAGGAACTATGTGAGGACTTGATTCTTAACCGCCATCCACAGGCTTTGCAGCGTTTCATCGAACATTTCGAACAGGTTGTACCCGAATCTGCCGAGAATGCCGCAATCGACCCGACCAGTGGGATGACGCCCGAAGAGCGGCTGCACTGGCGGATCGTCCACCGGCATAAAGAGGGAGTGGAAGCGGATATCGATGAAATAATTTTGAGGGACTTTTCCACCGGCTCTTCCCCTGAAAGAGGTGAGGAGAACAAGCATTTACAACATGAAAAGGCGGTACATACACTCAACACGGTGTTGTTGCCTGCGATGAAGGAGGTCGGGGACAAGTTTGGGGCGGGTGAGTTGATCCTGCCGTTCGTGCTGCAGTCTGCTGAAGTGATGAAGAAGGCCGTCGGCCACCTGGAAAACTATCTTGAAAAGGTTGAAGGCGTCACTAAGGGCACGATCGTTATTGCGACCGTTTATGGCGACGTGCATGATATTGGAAAGAACCTGGTCAAGACCATCCTGGCCAATAACGGTTACACGGTGATCGATCTGGGGAAACAGGTGCCGGCTGAAACCATTATCACCAAGGCGGTAGAAGTGAACGCCACCGCCATTGGGCTTTCGGCGTTGCTGGTAAGTACTTCCAAGCAAATGCCTCTGATCGTTAACGAACTGCAACGACGTGGTCTTAAGTTTCCCGTCCTGATCGGTGGAGCGGCAATCAACCGACGGTTTGGTCGAAGGATTCTGTTTACCGAAGACGGCAAACCCTATGATCCGGGAGTGTTCTATTGCAAGGACGCCTTCGAAGGCCTGGAAACCATGGGACAGTTGATCGATCCAGAGCGTAAACCGGCGTTGCTTGACCAAATCCGTAAGGAAGCGGATATGGAAATGGGACGGGCTTCCCAAACCCCTGCTCAACATAGCGATCGGCAGCGCTCCACCATCCTGCCTCAACCGCTACAACTGCCCGCCGGAGTGGAATTCGGTCCAAAGGTGGTCCGATCGATGCCGCTTGAAAGCATCTTCGAGCTGCTCAATATAAACGAACTTTACCGGCTGTCCTGGGGCGCAAAGAATACCCACGGCGTAGAATGGGAAAAACTGAAGGGTCAATTTGACGATCGGCTGAAAAAAATGAAGCAAGAGGCACTGAAGGATGGTTGGCTCCAGCCGCGCGCTGTTTATGGATATTTTCCATGCCAGTCGGACGGCGATGACCTGATCGTTTACGCACCTGAAGCCATGCTTTCCAGCCAATCATCGAAGAAGGTACTGACGACCTTTTCCTTCCCCCGCCAACCTCACGACGAGCACTTATGCCTGGCGGATTACTTCTCGCCCTTAAGCTCCGGAAAAATGGATGTGGTGGCATTGCAGGTTGTAACAGTTGGCCAAACTGCCACCGAAAAGTTCGACGCGCTCCAGATGGCGGGCGACTATTCCGAAGGGTATTTCCTGCACGGCCTGGCGGTCCAGACCGCCGAAGCTACCGCGGAGTATCTGCACCGGCACATCCGGCGTGAGTTGGGCATCCTCGCTGGGCAGGGAAAGCGGTATTCATGGGGCTATCCAGCGGTCCCGGATTTGGAAGGTCATCGCCAGGTATTCAACCTGCTTCCGGCCGAAAAGGAATTAGGGATGTCGCTGACGCCGGCTTATCAATTGGTGCCTGAGCAATCCACTGCGGCGGTTGTCATCCACCATTCCCAGGCGAAGTATTACAGCACCGGAGAGAGCCGCGTGGAACAATTAACGAAATAGAGATTCAAGGGATCAGGAGAATGCGATTTCATTTCCCGAAGCATATTGCGTGGGTATGATGAAAAAAATTACACATTCAGAATACTTTCCTCTTCTTTTACTCGTGGTAATCAGCATTACCATCTCTCTCTTCACGTATACCCATTACGGTCAGGGATGGGATGATGACAATTTCATCCTGTATGCGAGGGAATCGCTGAATGCATATGCAAATATCGGAAACCACAATTTCGGTTTTATTTTGTTCATATTACCGCTCGTATACCTGACTTGGGCGTACTTGTGGAGCGACCCCTTAGTGCGTTTGTTGATTACCTTAAAAGTGTTGCTCAACTTCCCCTTGTCAGGCAAGTTTTTATTCGATGGGATTCTCTTTTGGGGGAACGAATTAGCGCGCATTTATGGTTTGAAACTCCTGTCATTTCAACTTACAAAGCTCGCGCTGGTCTTACTTTATCGTGCCAATCCAGAGTTTATGGTTTATCCCAATTTTAGCGGCGTTTCTGGTCGTAAGTATCGATGGAATAGTGTAGGCGGTAATAAAATATGTCCAGCATTAAAACAGGAGATTTTATGGACGACCTTTGCATCCTGATCCCTGCCAAACAATTGCAACGAGTGGCCCATCTTCAGGAATTGTGGAATCATTTTGCTGCCGGCATTATGCACTCGGGCTTGCGGTGGAAATCTATCCCGATCGCGCTCGGCAAACGGTTTGCGGGTACATCCAAAATGGATACCATCGTGTTGGTGTTGCATGGTTTGAGCGCCATTTCGGTCTATATCGAAATTGTCTTCGTGCGCTTGTTGTTCTTCTCATTGGGTGTTATCTTCTTGGATGCGTTGGGGTTCCTGGTCCTACTTTATATCCGCTTTGGGACAAGTCTGGCCATTCCCGGTTGGACAACCAACGTGTCAATCGGCCTGACCGTGGTGATGGTTCAGGCGGTTCTCTCGCGGGCTTTGCTGTCATTTGTTGTGCTGAGTTATCGAAATATCAAAATGTTCATCCCGGCAGTGGATTATCCGGCATATCTATTAGGCGTCTCGATAATCAAATCATGATCGAAACATTTGCCGGCAGTGAGCTGGAAATCTTTGCACATGCTTCAAATTGGAAGAAATATTTTGCTAGCTTACTCGCTCCTTTCGGAAAGAGAGATCCTTGAAGTTGGTGCGGGCTTGGGCGCTACTACCGCGATCCTTTGCGATGGGTCTCAAGATGACTGGGTATGCCTGGAACCAGACAGGCAGTTGCTTTCGCAAATTGGCACAAAGATCCACTCCGGTGATTTGCCGTCTTGCTGTCGAACGCGAGTCGGAAGGTTGCAAGCGCTGGAGCCGGAGGCCTTATTCGACGATATTCTTTGTTTTATTGGGCAATCGGATCCTTTTGCGACAAAGTCTTCCAACGTTCGCAAAGATCCATTTTTGGGGCAGCAAACTGATCCCATTATCGAAGAAACTCATCCAGTTTACCGGTTTTAAAATCGGACGTTCCATTTTATTTATCTGGGTACGTAGCAGTTAATCTTATTTGGAATGAGACAAGGATAAATGACAGAATATCGTACATTACTGAAATCCAAAATCCACCGGGCGGTTGTGACTGGAGCGGACCTGAATTACGAAGGCAGTCTCGTGGTCGACGCGGATCTTCTCTCAGCGGCCAGGATGCGTGAGTTCGAACTGGTACAGGTTGTGGACATCGAAAATGGGGCACGCCTGGAAACATACCTGATTGCCGGGAAAGCAAGCAGCGGAGTGATCCAGCCCAACGGTGCTGCGGCGCGCCTGCTTTATCCGGGGGACCATATTATTATTATGGCTTACGTACAGGTACCCGAACCTTTACCGGAGGTATGGACTCCGACTATCTTGCTGGTAGACGAAAAGAACCGCATCAAGGATACCCAATGACTGGAAAATTCCTTACCCTCCTGCAATCTTCTCCCACACCGCTGCTGGCAGATGGAGCGATGGGGACGCTGCTGCACGCGCGTGGCATCCCGATTGATCATTGCTACGATGAGCTCAACTTGAGCAACCCGGGGGTCGTGATTGGGGTGCACGCCGAATATCTGGAATCCGGAGCGCAAATCCTGTTGACTAACACCTTTGGCGCCAACCGATTCAAATTGTCCCAACACGGGCTGCAGAACCAGCTGGACGCCATTAATCGGGCTGGGGTAACTCTGGCGCGCAGAGCCGCAGGTGATAAGGCACTGGTGGCCGGTGATATCGGACCCTTGGGGGTGCGCATTGCACCTTTTGGAAGGATCCAACCGGAGCAGGCAAGGGTGGCTTTCATGGAACAGGCGCAAAGCCTGGCAGACGCCGGCGTGGATTTGATCGTTATCGAGACGATGAGTGATCTTTATGAGATCCAATTGGCGATCCAGTCAGCCCACGATGCTGCCGCAGGAGTTCCCATAATTGCTTCTGTAACATTCACACGTGATGACCGGACTATTTTGGGCGATTCTCCAGAGAAGGTCGCGCATGCCCTCGTTAAAGCAGGGGCGGATGTGATCGGCGTGAATTGCTCGGGTGGCCCAGCCCAGCTGTTACGTCTGCTCAAAGCGATGCGCACAGCCACTCCACAGGCTAAGATCTGGGTCAAGCCCAACGCTGGCTGGCCTGAGCAGGTTGGAGGGCGGATCATGTATCCGGCCGACCCGGATTATTTTGGCGACTACGCCCTGGCGTTTTGCGAAGCAGGTGCGAACATCATCGGCGGCTGTTGCGGAACAACCCCCCGTCACATCGCGGCCATGCGTAAGGCTATGGACGCGAACCCACTGGGCTGCGGCGTGCAGGTTTTACCTGCCGCAGATTCGATCGAAATTGGGGAAGTTGCCGAAGGCGAAGATCGTTCCCAATTGGCCCAAAAACTGGCCGAAGGGAAATTCGTCATTTCAGCTGAGATGGATCCGCCGCGCGGCTTGTCGACGCATAAGCTGATCGCGGGTGCTTCCTTGCTCCAGGAGGCTGGTGCCGACGTGATCAATGTGGCCGACAGCCCGATGGCGCGCATGCGTATGTCTGCCTGGGCAGTTTGTGACATCATCCAGCATCAGGTGGGTGTGGAGACCACGCTGCATTTCCCCACGCGCGGCCGTAATCTGTTGCGTGTTCAGGGAGACCTTCTGGCGGCACACGCTTTGGGTTTGCGCAATATCTTTGTCGTGATGGGTGATCCGACCTCAGTGGGGGATTACCCAGAAGCGATGGATAATTTCGACCTGGTGCCTTCCGGTCTGATCAAACTGATCAAGCAGGGCTTCAACACAGGTGTGGACCATTCAGGCGCTTCCATCGGCCAACCGACCAGCTTTTTCGTGGGTGCAGCGTTGAACCTGAACGCCTCCGACCCGGATAATGAGGTCCGCAACGTGCATCGCAAGATTCAGGCCGGGGCGGATTTTTTCCTGACCCAGCCGATCTATCGTCCGGAAGTTGGTCCGGCTTTCTTGGAGAAATATGCCGCCAGGCATGGCCGGCTGAATAAACCGGTTTTGGTGGGTATTCTGCCATTGGTCAGTGCCAGGCACGTCAATTTCCTGCACAACGAAGTGCCCGGGATATCGATCCCGGAGGGGATCCGTGCCCGCATGGAAAAGGCCGGAGAGGCTGGTGCAAAATTAGGCGTGGAGCTGGCGCTGGGATTGATTGAGGCAATCAAACCTTGGGCGAAGGGGGTTTACTTGATGCCTCAATTTAGCCGGTACGACCTTGTGGCGGAGATTATCGAAAGGACCAGAGCAGCAGGGAAATGAACCTTGTCTCTAGATAACCTGAACATAAGGTTCAAAATCTATGACATATAGAGAGTAGAGTAATTCCAGTCCATACTCCCATCATTCGAAAAGGAAAGCGGGTAAGTTGGACTGGCTGTCAATTAGATTCGGTGCACCAACAGCCGATGGTGAATGGTTTTCAAACAAGTTATAAAAACTATCTGACAACAGGGTTTGAGTAGAGTAGGAACCGAGCGCGGAATGTGGCATTTCTGCAAGTGTGCAGCCGATCAAGGCGACCTTGCATGAGGTAGACAACTCGTGGAGCCGGTGGGCTGGCTATGCAATAGGACAGCATTATGATAAAAAGCCTCAACTAGACGAAAGGATAACCCCATGCGCCGTTTCTTCCGCTTCCTGAATAGATACTTCATGGTGCCGGTTTTCCGCCTTGGGCTGGGACCCATATTCGGCAACCCCTTATCGGGGTATATCATGGTCTTGAAAGTGATCGGGAGAAAGACTGGAAAGCTCCGTTTCGCACCGGTCAACTACGCCATCGAGAAGGGCAATATCTATTGCTTGGCGGGGTTTGGGCGTAGCTCTGATTGGTATCGCAATCTAAAAGCCTGCACGAACATCGAAGCTATCTTGCCGACCGGCAGCATTTTTGGAAGCGTCGTGGAGGTACCCGAAATCCGCGCGAGGCGGCGGTTGATCCGGAGAATATTGAAGAACGCCGGTTTTGCGGGTTTTTTGGAAGGATTCAATCCGTTTAAAATTACCGATGAAGAGCTGATGGAGCAAACTAAAGACCTGCCATTGATTCAGATCCATCCGAGCGGTCCTGGCAATGGCGCCTATGACCCAGGCGGTTTGGCCTGGGTTTGGGGACCTTTCCTCACAATTCTGATTATCATCGGAATTTGGGCAGCCTTTCGCTGACCAACTGCCTGCACGAGGAAGATGAATGTGGCCAGACACGATCATTTGTATGGGATTATGGAGCGTGCTCGCGGTACAATTAGCTCATGTTGCTGACGATTGATCTTGGCAATACCAACCTGACCATCGGCTTATACTACGGCAATGCGTTGACCCATCATTGGAGATTGGCGACCGACCAGAAACGCATGCCAGATGAATACGGCCTGCAACTGCTGGGGTTATTGAATAACGCCGGGTGCGATGTTGCTGATCTGACGGGTGTGGGACTCTCATCGGTTGTACCGCCCCTGACCGGACGGATCGTCCAGGCTTGTACTGAATATCTCAAGCAAGAGGCGCTGGTGGTGGATACCGGTGTCAAGACTGGCATCCGCATACTTTACGAGGACCCAAAAGCGGTTGGTGCGGATAGGGTTTGCGATGCGGTCGCGGTTATGCAATTGTTTGGCGGACCAGCCTGCATCATCGATTTTGGCACAGCCACCACCTTCAATGCGCTGACCAAGGAAGGGGATTACCTGGGTGGTGCCATCACGGCTGGGATCAACTTGGCAGCCGAAGCGCTATTTTCCCACGGTGCCAAACTGCAACCGATCGACTTGCAAAAACCACCTTCTGTGATTGGCCGCAACACTACCCACGCCATGCAGTCTGGGCTTTTGTTCGGCTACGTCAGCATGGTGGAAGGGATGGTGGTGCGTTTTCGTGAGGAGCTTGGGCCAGAGATGAAGGTGATCGCCACAGGCGGGTTGTCCGGGCTGATTGCGAAGGAGACTCCCGTCATCCAGACCCATGCTCCCTGGCTTACATTGGACGGCTTGCGGATCATCTGGGAGATGAATCGTCCTTGAGACGGTTCATCCTGATCTTCATTCTATTTATTCTGATGGGGGCTTGTTCCTCACGCACCCCGGCAGACACTGGAGTGGAGGGACTGGTATATATTGGTCCGGTCTGTCCGGTGGTCCAGGTGAATAACCCCTGTCCGGATAAGCCTTATCAGGCCAGCTTCACGATTCTCAATACAACCGGCAAAAAGATTACGAAGTTCACAACCCTGGCGGACGGCAGTTTCAAGGTCCCGCTTGCGGCGGGAAAATACACCCTGCATCCAGATTCGCCGAACGGAATAACGCACGCCGCCGACCAACCTTTCACAGTAGTCAAGGGACAATATATTCGGCTGACCATCACTTTCGACAGTGGGATCCGCTGATCCTGAAAATCTTCAAAATAAGCTTATTATGGAGAGAAATTCCATAATTTTCGGTTATTTTACAAAACTTTAACAGCCCTTTAAAGAGACAACAATCATCGTCGTTTATTATAATAACGGAATTCTTTCCGACTAGGAGAAAGGTAAACGATTATGGTTACAACAACAATAACGAAAATGGAAAATGTCTGGAATGCTCTTCAGGAACCACGCTGCGCCACTTATCTCCCAAACAGCTATATGCTACTTCTTTCCGCCATGGACCAGGGTTGGAAGGTCAGGAAAGTGGAATTGGTGCCCTCCTGGGACCAGTATGGGTTTATTTACCTGGTCAGCCTTAACCGGCCTTCCCTTAAAGATACTAAACAGCTGATTCTGCCTGACAACCCACTGGTTGCAAAGCTTCTCCAGGAATACGGCATTTCGTTGGCTTCGATGGCTTCCCCGTCATCCAGACCGGCGTAGCAAAATCCTAAATGTCTATTTCTGTATGAATATTTTTTAAACAGGCATTACTTGAACAATATGTGATGGTGTGAGAAGACGGATTCGATCACTTGTTTTAGATGGATGCTTTAATTCAGGGTCGGTTGAGAAGAGTTTTCGCGGGCAGATTGTGATAAGATAAAAATATGCCGGACAAAATTCTCGTTGTCGAGGACGAACCTTCCCTTCAGGAGACGCTGGTCTATAACCTGGAGAAGCAAGGTTACAGTGTGGAAGTGGTCGGGGATGGTCTTTCAGCACTCGAGGCAGCCCGGAGGAAGAAGCCAGAGCTGATCCTGCTCGATATCATGTTGCCCGGGCTGGACGGCTTCGAAGTATGCAAGATCCTTCGGAAGGAGATGACCGTTCCCATCCTGATGTTGACCGCCCGTGACGACGAGATCGACCGGGTGGTGGGGCTGGAGGTAGGCGCGGACGATTACCTGACCAAGCCGTTTTCCATGCGGGAATTGATGGCGCGGGTTAAAGCCCAATTACGCCGCACCGGGCTGATACGCGAAGAAATGGCAAAACTGAAAGCCTCTGATACAGAATCCCCGCAGGAAGTGCTGAAATTCGATAATCTCGGAATCAATCTGACCCGCCGGGAAGTCTTGCTGGATGATAAGGTGCTGGCGATTAAGCCACAGGAATATGACCTGCTGCTTTTCTTTGCCCAGCATAAAGGCCAGATGCTCTCGCGCGAGTTCATCCTGGAACGGGTATGGGGCTGGGATTACATTGGCGACAGCCGCACGGTGGATGTACACGTACGCTGGTTGCGACAAAAGATCGAAATGAATGCGGCCGAACCTACCCGGATCGTTACCGTGCGCGGTGGCGGCTACCGGTTCGAGGGCTGAAACCTTGCGAAGAATTGGGACACTGATCAAGGTTTTGTAAGTTGGATAGGAAAATCGAGCTTCTGGAAGTTACTTTCGATAATACTCCGGGCATGGGAAAAAAACTGGACCGCTTCGTTCGTGGTGTGGCGCTGGCTCCATTGGCTCCGTTGACTGGCTTGTTAGGATTTTGGTGGATTTCCTTTGGGTTCCTGCCAAAATCATGGATCGCCTGCCTTTCGATTGCTGGTCTCTTGACCGGTTTCATCGCAGACCTTTGCTTTTTAAAGAAATTGCTTGATCAGAAGCTCAGCAAAGTGTTATGGGGAACGGTGTTCCTGTTTTATTCCGTTTGCGGATTTGGTTTTTTTATGGGCGTACCGGTTTTCAACGTGGCCTTAACTATCCCGGCGGGTATTATCGTTGGAGGCCGCCTTTTTGCGGAGCGAGCCGATCGCCAACTAATGCGGAAAACCGCATTAAGTACGGCTTGGTTTACCACCTCAGTGCTGGCTTTGATTTGCGCAGCCTCTGCCTTCATTGCACTGGTCAGCGCCTCCACGGCGAACGACCTGCGCGGTATGCTCGGATTAAACTTTGAGGTTACCCTGGGCATGCTCCTGGGGTTGATTTTGGTAGGCGGGAGTTTACTTTTGGTGATTGGTTGGTGCTTTTCGGTCATGTCGGTGCGGATCACTTATTCGTTTCTGAATCGAAAAACATGAACTGGTTTGTGCTTGCCACGGCAATCGTGTTACTGCTCGCTCTGGCCTGGTTGAGCTGGCGTTATATTGAACTACGCAGAAACCTTATGCGATATGGAGGCGTGCTGCGTTCAATCGCAGATGGAAGCATATCAATCAGCGAGCTGCCGGAGGATGTACCGGAGTTGGAGGATTTTTCTAATTCTGTGAAGAGCCTGGTGCAGGCTCTGCGGAATCACACCTCCGTGGTGGATGCCGAGCGAGCCAGGCTGGCGACGGTTTTGGAACGAATGACAGACGGCGTATTGATCGCAGATAAGGATGGGCAGATCCAATTTGCGAATCCAGCCATCGAGACGCTTTTCGAGACGAAATCCGCGGTTGGGCATAGGGTGGTGGAGGTGTTGCGACAATACCAACTGGTGGAAGCCTGGCAGCGTAGCCGGGAAACCGGCAAAGCCCAGGAGGAATCGGTTGAATTGCCGACCCAACGGCGCTTCCTGCAATTGGTGGTCCTGCCGGACCGGCAGACCGGGGGTAGTTTGCTGCTGGTCCAGGATCTTACACGCGTGCGCCGATTGGAAACCGTCAGGCGGGATTTTATTTCCAACGTATCCCACGAATTGCGTACTCCACTGGCTTCTCTTAAAGCACTTACAGAGACGTTGCGTGATGGTGCCTTGGAAGATCCAAAGGCCGCGACGCGCTTCATCGCTCGGATCGAGACCGAAGTGGACGCCCTGACCCAAATGGCCACCGAATTGCTGGAACTCTCGAGGATTGAATCCGGGCAGGTGCCGTTGAAGTTCAAAGCGGTACCGGCGGGGGAAATTCTGCTCTCGGCGGCCGAGCGCATGCGCGCACAAACCGAACGAGCTGGATTAATCCTGCGGATAGATAACCTCCGGGAAATGGCCGCGGTCTGGGTCGATCAACCACGCCTCGAACAAGTGCTGGTAAACCTGATCCATAACGCGGTCAAATTCAGTCGTCCAGGTGGCGAAGTAGTGCTTTCAGCTGAAACCGAGGCGAATTTCGTCAAGTTCAGCGTGCGCGATAATGGGATCGGCATCCCGGCGGATGACCTGGGACGCATCTTTGAGCGTTTTTATAAAACCGACCGGGCGCGCTCCAGTGGAGGCACCGGGCTGGGTTTGTCCATCTCGCGTCATCTGGTGGAGGCACATGGGGGCAATATCTGGGCGGAAAGCATCGAAGGCCAGGGGAGCATTTTCTTCTTCACCATTCCTTGTGCATGACCAACCTGTTGTGTAGATCAGGGAGTGGCAGTGGAATCTTCTCAAATTGTTAACTCCGGATTCATCTTTTATTAATGCTCTCATAGTATCCTAAAGACAATGAAAGGAGCACCATGATGGCTGAAATTTTCTTGATCGGTTCCACGATCGCAATGCTGGCTGTTTTCGCGGTCGATGCAGTCCAGAAAAACCGAGGTAACTCCCACCGTAAATGAAAATACATTATTATAAAAAAAAACAGACGCCAGGTTGTTTCAACCTGGATTTTTTTACCAGTGACAGGTCCTGCAGACCTGTTACTGGTTTTTTAACCAGATGTTAACTTCCTGTTCGTGGAGTATTAAACAGAGCCAGATAAACTAGCAAGTAGACAAAAAAATCAAGGAGAAAAGATATGCGTAAAAGTCTTAATATTTCCATGTTCGTCTTGTTGGCAGCTGTCCTGGCGTTGAGTGCCTGTGGCCCTGCAGCCACCCCCCAGACAGTGGTGCAAATCCAAACCCAGGAAGTGCCTGTTGTTGTAACAGCCACGCCAGGTGCAATGGATAGCGCACCGGCCGCCGCTGGTTCCATCCAGATTACCGGAGCTGGGGCAACATTCCCGTTCCCGCTTTACAGCCAATGGTTCTATGATTACGCCTTTGTTGATACTTCAGCAAAATTTAATTACCAATCCATCGGCTCTGGCGGCGGCATCAAACAGATCACAGAAAGAACGGTGGATTTTGGCGCTTCTGACGCCATCCTGAGCGCAGATCAATTTACAGCCGCTCCGGGCATCCAGATGTTCCCAACTGTGGCAGGTGCGGAAGCGATCGTTGTCAATCTTAAGGATGCAGACGGGAATGCAATAACTACTCCGATCCAGTTCCCATACACCTCCATTGCTGACATTTATTTGGGTAAGATCACCAAATGGAATGACCCGGTCCTGACTGCGGCCAATCCTGACATCAAGCTTCCTGACCAGGATATCATCGTCGTCCATCGCTCAGACGGCTCCGGTACAACTTATATTTTCACTGATTATCTTTCCAAGGTTAGCGATGAATGGAAGAATACGGTCGGGAACGCAACTTCCGTGCAGTGGCCGGTGGGATTGGGAGGAAAAGGGAACGAAGGCGTGTACGGCACCGTTGCGCAGAACGATGGTTCCATCGGGTACGTCGAACTTGCTTACGCCATACAGAACAAAGCCGTCATCAATTTGCTCCAGAACGCAGCGGGAGCGTATGTGGCTCCGAACGCCGAGACGACCCAATCCGCAATCGATGACTATGGTACGCAATTGGGCGATAAACTGGCCCTTTCGATTGTGAATGGACCAAGCGCTGGTAGTTACCCGATTGCCGGATACACTTATCTCTTGCTCTACATGAACCAGACTGACTGTACCAAAGCCCAAAAAATAATCCAGTTCATGACATGGGCTTACGGTCCGGATGGGACCAAAGATGCAACCAACCTTTCCTATGTCCCGTTGCCGGACGCAGTAAAGTCGCAGGTTTTGGCCAAAATGGCCCATGTAACCTGCAACGGTCAACCCCTGAAATAAATTAAATCCTGTTTGGTCCCACGGAGGACCCTCCTATATCAGGAGGGCCCTCCGACCAAACCGGGTAAGCTGCAGGCGAAGGGATTTCCCTCAATGTGACGGGACCTCACCTTGGATGAAATGGCTTCCACCTGCAGGGAAGGATAGTCAATGCCAAAGAAAAAGCATGTTCTCTTTGTTTGCATCGAGAACTCCTGCCGCAGCCAAATGGCTGAGGCATTTGCGCATCTGGATGCTTACGATCAAATCGATGCGTACAGTGCCGGGTCACGTCCATCCGGGCAGGTGAACTCAACGGCAGTCAAGCTAATGCTGGAATTGGGATACGACCTGAACAAGCAGCATTCGAAAGGTTTAGGGGAGATACCGCAGATTAAATTTGAATACGTTGTTACGATGGGATGTGGAGACGAATGTCCATTCATCCCTGCTGAGCATCACGAGGATTGGGATCTTCCTGACCCAAAAGAAATGCCTTTGGAACAATTCCGCCAAATACGGGACCAGATTGGCGAACGCGTCAATGAATTGGCCAGGCGAATTGAGGAGAACAACAATGCAGTCGAATAAATCCTCTTCCTTCCGGGTCTGGCAAAAAGGTTTCCAGCACGGAGACCGGCCGTACAGGATACTGCTTTTCTTGTCAGTATTGCTTATCGTGGCACTGGTATTCGGGATCGGATACGAACTCTGGCAAAATTCCGCATTATCACGTCATGCCTTTGGATGGAAGTTCCTGATTACCACCAATTGGGATCCGGCTCTGAATAAGGTCTTTGGTGCATTGCCGTTCATCATGGGAACCCTGGTAACTTCGCTGATCGCCTTGTTGGTGGCCATACCGCTTGGATTGGGAACAGCGATATTTCTGGCTGAACTGGCTCCTGTCTGGCTTCGCCAACCTCTTGGTTTTTTAGCCGAACTCCTTGCAGCTGTTCCCAGCGTCGTTTACGGGGTATGGGGCTTGTTCATATTTATCCCGGCCTTTGTCCATCCATTATCAACCCAGCTCAATAAATCCCTGGGTTTCCTACCAATCTTCAAAGGACCTGTCTTCGGACCAAGCCGGTTGGCGGCTGGATTAGTGCTGGCCATCATGGTTGTTCCCACGATCACCGCAATCAGCCGGGACGTGTTGCGTGCCATCCCAGGCAGCCAGCGCGAAGCTGCCCAGGCGTTGGGCGCCACCCGTTGGGAGATGATCGCACAGGTGCTGGTCCCATACGGTACTTCCGGATTATTGGGCGCAATCATCCTGGGTTTGGGGCGAGCACTTGGAGAAACCATCGCGGTTACCATGGTGATTGGCAACAACCTCGACCTGACGGCTTCACTTCTGCATCCCGGATACACCATGGCCTCTGTCATTGCTAATGAATTTACCGAAGCCACCTTCGATCTTTACCTGAATGCCCTGATTGAAATCGGCCTGATCTTGTTCATCATGACCCTCGTGATCAACCTGGTTGCCCGGTTGCTCATCTGGCGTGTTTCCCAGCGCAGGTCTTCTGAGGCGCGGGTATGAAACCCCAATCCACCTTTCAAAAAACAGGCCGAAAGGCGACGAATATCGTTATGTTAAGCTTGACGGCTATTTCTACGCTCCTGGTGGTTTCTCCCTTGATTTGGATTCTTATTTATGTTGTTCGGGAAGGGTTACCGGCTTTGAACGTAAAATTTTTCACCGAACTGCCTACGCCGGCAGGAGTGGCGGGAGGAGGTATTGCGAATGCACTGGTTGGTTCTTTAATGACAGTCGGCTTAGGGGCGCTAATCGCGGCACCCATCGGGATTCTGGCTGGAATGTACGGCGCTACACATCCAGGTTCTGGCTTGGGAATTCTGCTCCGCTTCGGAACGGATGTGATATCGGGAGTGCCCTCGATAGTGATGGGGATCTTCGCTTACACGCTGGTAGTCCTCCCACAAAGACATTTTTCAGCCTTCTCTGGCTCGGTCGTCCTGGCATTCATTATGGTACCGATCATCACCCGGACCACCGAGGAGATGGTTCGCCTGGTGCCAGGATCCCTGCGAGAGGCTTCCCTGGCTTTGGGTGCGCCGGAATGGAAAACCACATTCTCTGTAATCCTTCCAGCTGCCCTGGATGGAGTAGTTACAGGAGTTCTTATTGGCAATAGCCCGGGCAGCTGGGGAGGCCGCTCCGATGCTCTTCACCTCCTTCGGGAATCCTTTCATGAATACAAACTACAGTCAGCCCGTGGCAACCTTGCCACATCTTATCTTTATCTACGCAATATCTGCATACCCGGACTGGCAGGCTAAAGCCTGGGCAACCGCGTTGGTGTTGATCAGCTTGATCCTCATGCTCAATATTATTTCACGGGTCTGGATTCAACTGAGAGCGCGTCGCCTGAGGGGCTAATAAATGAGTGTAATTATCGATACTATCGAAAATATTGGAAAGGCAAATACAACCATGACAATGCAATTGATGACCCCTGTCAGGCACGAAAATGAACAAAACGTTCCGGTGAAAGTGGAAGTAAAGAACCTTGCCGTTCATTACGGGAAATTTCAGGCATTGGCTGAAATAAACCTGCCTGTACGAGAGAAAAAGATTACTGCCATCATTGGTCCGTCGGGCTGTGGCAAATCCACGTTGTTGCGCTCCTTTAATCGCATGAACGATCTCACCCCAGGTTGCCGGATCCAGGGAGTGGTCGACCTGGATGGGGAAGACATCTATGCCCCTGGTGTGGATGTAGTTAACATCCGCCGGCGGGTGGGGATGGTATTCCAGCGCCCCAACCCATTCTCCAAAAGTGTCTACGATAACGTAGCCTACGGCCCGCGCCTGTATGGCATTCGTCGAAAATCCGACCTGGATGAGATCGTCCAAAAATCGATCCGGCAGGCTGCATTATGGGAAGAAGTCAAAGATAAACTCCACCAGTCTGGTCTGTCGCTTTCCGGGGGACAGCAGCAACGCCTGTGCATCGCCCGTGCACTGGCGGTCGAACCGGAAGTAATATTAATGGACGAGCCTGCCTCAGCCCTTGATCCGATTTCGACCCTGAAAATCGAAGAATTGATGCAGGATTTGAAGCAGCAATATACCATCGTGATCGTCACGCATAACATGCAGCAGGCGGCGCGGGTTTCGGATTACACCGCCATGATGATGATCGATGACCGGCGCGCTGGACGCATGATCGAATATGATCAGACAAATATCATTTTTACCCGTCCCAGGGATAAGCGCACGGAAGATTATGTGACCGGGCGGTTCGGGTGATGGTTCAAAGTTCTCTCGCTTAATTTTAGATGCGTACTGGAGTTGCCTGATAATGGTTATAATTGATTTATTCGAAGGGAAGCGAGGTTCTAATGCGTAAGACATTCGAAGCCGAAATCCAGCAATTAAAGGACGAACTCCTTCTTATGGGTAGCATGGTGGAACAACAAGTGACGGACGCTGTGGATGCCTTGAAGAAAAGGGATATCCAGGCCTCCCACCGCGTATATGAATCGGATGCAAAAATCAATTCCAAGCGCTATGGGATCGAGGAACAGGTCATGATCCTTATCGCAACCCAGCAGCCCATGGCGCACGATCTGCGTCTGCTGGCTTCCATACTGGAAGTAAGCGCTGAATTGGAGCGCATGGGGGATTACGCCAAAGGCATTGCCACGATCAACATCCGCATGGGTGACGAACCAGTCCTCAAACCCTTGATCGATATTCCCAGGATGGCAGAAAAAGCCTCCAGCATGTTGCACCGGTCCTTGACTGCGTTTATTAATGAGGATGTGGAAACTGCCCGAACCATTCCGTTTGAAGACGATGAGGTGGATGGGCTTTATACTCAGGTTTACCGTGAGTTGATGACCTATGTCATGGCCGACCCGAAGAACATCGATCGCGCCAATTTCCTGCTCTGGACCGCCCACAATCTGGAACGTTTTGCCGACCGTGTTACCAACATCTGCGAACGAACCGTGTTCATCGCTACCGGAGAGATCAAGGAAATTGGAGGTTCCGGGGATGGGAGTGTGTGATCTTTCCCGGCTTTAACAGGAGAGAAATTTTTTACACAAACCCATTGTGAACTTCTTTACTTGATCCTTTACCAGTTCCCCACCTGGTTATGCAAGTGGGGAATTCATTTTTTCCCAGACCAGTCAAGTCTCTAAAAAGGGAGGGATGGAAAGCTCAAATCCGTCTTTTTTTTTGGTTCCAAAGGCAATGATATAATTCTGGGTGTCCCCGTTATAAAAGAAAGAGAGCATCCTTATGGCTTCAGCTTCCAAGGCCCCTTTACATCCGAATCCACCGCCATTGGTGAAGGTTTCCGGTACCCATCGAGAAATGGGTCGCCAGATCGGCGAAGCATGTCGGAAACAAGTCCAGCATGGCATAGAGAACAGCCGCGAACTTGTCTCAGATGCCTATTCACAATTGGAATTGACCTGGGAAGGCGCCCGAATCCAGGCACGTAAATATATGCCATTTGCCCAGGAACGTTACCAACAATACGTGGAAGAAATGATCGGCATTGCAGAAGGAGCGAACGTGCTGTTCGAGGACGTGGCGGTGCTCAACTCCATGGAAGCGGTGACATCGGATGCGCTCCACTTGACCCGCTGCACGAGCATTGCGGTCAATGACGACCGCACCGCTGATGGGCATGTACTGCTGGCACACAACGAAGATTGGGTGCCGGAAGATGAAGACGACGTATTTATCATCCATGCAAAACCAAAAAACGAACCGCCTTTCCTGGCGATGACCTATGGCGGCTTATTGCCTAATATTGGTTTCAATGCGTATGGGATTGCCCAGCTATGTGATTCGGTCTATCCCAACGATTCACGTATCGGTACGCCAAGGTTGGTAGTTTCACGTGCCGTGTTGGCTTCCAAGACGCCTGACGATGCCATTCGTCACACACTTTCTGCTCAGCGCGCCGCCGGATATAACCACCTGCTGGTGCACGAAAGCGGCGAGTTGTACTCCGTGGAAGTTTCGGCACGCCATTTTGGGATCTTGTATGGGGAAGATGGCTATATTGTCCACACCAACCATTACATCTCGCCGGATATGGAGAAAATGGAGCGCGAACCTGAGGATCTGATTGCCTCGCGTGTGCGTTATTCCGTGCCTTGCGGTTGGTTAAACGCGAAGGCAGGCACTCGATCAAAACCCTGCAAGCGATCCAACGCGATCACGTCAATTTCTCGAATTCCATCTGTAACCATGCCGTGGATGTCAATGACCCGCTCGACCGTGAGAAGACCGTCAATGCCATCGTGATTGATCTGACAGCCCGTGAGATGCATATTTCCTGGGGAAATCCCTGCAAGAATCCCTACCACACTTACCATCTGGATGCGTGAGAAGGGGATTTTTTTCGCAATCCAAAGGTGAAGGTTGAAACCACCAGGTTGGGTTTACAACTTTTTATAGGAGAATGCGTAAACCTCTTATGGAGGCAAAAATGACGGAAATGAATAAAAAGCATGTCCCCTGGTATCTCTGGCCTTTTTGGGCGATTTGGAAACTGGTCATCGGGATTGTCGCCGGGACCGGCAGGTTGGTGGCAGTAATCCTAGGACTGGTATTCATGATCGTCGGTGTTGTGTTGACCGCCACTGTGGTCGGAGCGATCGTCGGAATCCCGTTCATTATTTTCGGGCTGTTGCTGATGTTGCGCGGGTTGTTCTAGATCTCGAACCGCATTCACTCCTTTTTCCGGCTGAATATCTCCAGCCACTCTTCTACCTCCCTGGGTGCAAGAGTGGCTTCGTGTTTTACCCCAGATGCGTTTATTGACTGCACCCGGGAGACTTCCCGGGCGAATTCTTCCGAAGTAATGAAACTTGCGCGGACGGCACTTGCCGCACGCTGGACGCGCCCATCAGAACTCACCACCGTCCAGTTCCTGGCTGATTTTCCTAGGCGGTTGAGTTGGATTTCGATGGCCGCGTCCGCGCTCGATTCCTTGCGGACGAAGTGAGCGGTGAGCCTGCCAACCTTTCGTATAAGAGCCTGCCCATGTGGAGCGCCGTCGAAAAAAACCTCCACCTGTGTTCCGCGAAGACGGCAGAATTCCTGCAAAAGGGCGATAAGGTGTTCCTCATCATCCAAGGAATCCAGCCTCAAACCAATCTTTGGGACCAGGTTATGGCCATCCACCAGGTAGGGCATTTGTTGATCGGGCTGAGTTAATTCTTCTTGACGATCACGATGCCGACCAGGCCAGAGCCTGTGTGGATGGAAAGTCCGGGTGTCATTTCCACACAGGAGATATCAGTTGGGCAGGGCATGGCTGCGCGTACCTGCAATTCGAATTGTTTGGCAGACTCAGGCGCATTGACATGCAGGATTGCCAATTGCTCAACCCCGCAGCCTGCGAGTGCTTCGATGCTCAAATCGATGACGCGTGCCCAGGCTTTCTTCTGCGTGCGGATGCGTTCGAGCATTTCCAATTTTTCATTTCGCAGAGTCAGGATGGGTTTGACCTCTAACAGGGAGGCGAAACCGGCAGCCACCTGACCGACCCTGCCGCTCATGGCAAGGTATTTCAAGGTGGAAAGGGCTGCAAAGAGAAAGGTGCGATCGCGCAGGTTTTCAGCCTGGCTGATCGCCTGGTCGATCGAGGCACCTTCTGAAATGGCTTTGGCTGCTTCTATGACCATCAGGCCCTGGCCGAACGCCAGGGTCCTGGAATCCACCACCCGGATGACTTTAGTGGGGAACATTTCTGAGGCGGTGCGGGCAGCCGAATAAACCGCGCTCATCTCGCTGGAAATAGTAATGCACAAGATCTGCTCGGCTCCGGATTCAAAGGCATTTGTAAAGGCCTCCGCGAAATTACCAGGAGAGGGAGCCGCGGTGGATGGCAGCCGACCTTCCCGGTCGACGCGCGAGAAGACAGTCGCGTTATCGATGTCGTACAGGTCGCGGTAGGAATCCTTCCCAAACTGAACGAGGATGGGAACTTCAACAATGTTGTGTTTCCTGGCAAGGTCGAGCGGCAGGCTGGAATCCGTATCGGTGATGATTGCAATGGGGGGCATACTTGTCTCCTTCTATTGATTATTAAAGGTTATAACACAGGGGCATATTCCTGGATATGGTCAGGCGGAACTTGCCTCGATTAACTTGACAACCCTTACCAAAGAGGTGTAGAATAACTTCATACCCCCCCCAGGGGGGTAGGGTATAAGAATAGGTGATCGAATGAAAAATGAAGATGCGTTGAAAAGGATGAAGATTGTTGCCGGACACTTGGGCGGAGTGATACGAATGGTGGAGCAGGACGCCTATTGTATCGATATCATCCGCCAAATCCAGGCAGTCCAGGCTGCCCTCAACAAGGTCAGCACGGCCATATTGGAAAACCACCTGAACTCTTGTGTGACGACTGCCATCCGCGGGCAGGATCCTTTGGAGCGAGAACGCGTTCTAAAGGAGATCACCAATGTGTTCGAGACTGCGACCAAGGTATAGCAGGAGGAAATTGATATTCGTAATTGTCTCTAGTCGATAGGTAGAGATCGGTTTTCAACCGATCCTAAAATATTTAGAGTAAACAAAGGAGAAAACCATGAATACCGTAAACTATTCCGTTCCCAATATCATGTGCGAGCACTGCGTCCATACAATCCAGAGCGAAGTTTCTGATGTGCAGGGCGTGCAGTCTGTCAAGGCGGATCAGACCAGCAAGATGGTCGAAATCGTCTTTGATGCGCCTGCCAGCGAAGATAAGATCAAGGACCTTCTGGCGGAAATCAACTACCCGGTAGCAGCCTAATTCTTGCCGGACGATGAGGTTTTACCTGCCAGATCGCTGCTTGAATAGTGCTACTGGCAGGGAAAAATCTAAAAATAGTAAACCTGAAAAGAAACCAGAATACCTTATGGGTAATACGAAACAATTGACACTTCCAATCACAGGTATGACCTGCGCAAATTGTGTAGCTACCGTGGAACGTGGCTTAAAAAAAGAACAGGGCGTGGAGACTGCGGTGGTTAACCTTTCTTCTGAGCGCGCCACGGTTATGTTCGATCCAGCGACAGTCGGACTGCCAGCGCTGGTGAGGCGCATCGAACGAGCCGGTTATGGGATCGCCACAGGCGAAGCCGACCTGGTGATCAAGCGACTGGCTGACGATAATGACGCCCGCCGGCTTGAGAAGGCACTGGACAAATTGGAAGGTGTCCTGGAGGCCTCTGTCAGCCTGACAACGGAAAGGGCGCGCGTGAAGTACGTGCCTACGGTAGTGAGTCAGGCCGAGATCCGGGCGGCAGTGGCGCGGTCCGGGTTCGAAGCGCTGGAAATAGGTGGAGAGGCGCAGGATGTGGAGGCCAGGGCGCGCGAGACCGAGATTGCCAACCAGAAACGCCTGCTGATTACTGGCTTGATCTTTACACTGCCCCTGTTCCTGTTTTCGATGGCGCGTGACATGGGATTTTTTGGTGGTTGGGCACATGCAGCCTGGGCAAATTGGGCCATGTGGGCTGTGGCCACCCCGGTCCAATTCTACGTCGGTTGGCAATATTACGTCGGTGCCTTCAAATCGCTGCGCAATCGCTCTGCCAACATGGACGTATTGATCGCCATGGGTTCATCGGTAGCCTATTTTTATTCGATCATCATCACATTGGGCATCCTGCCAGGACACGTTTATTTCGAAACTGCAGCAGTGATCATCACCCTGATCCGCTTGGGGAAATTTCTGGAGGCGCGCGCCAAGGGTCGCACAAGCGAAGCAATCAAAAAGTTGATGGGATTGCGCGCCAAGACTGCGCATATCCTGCGTGACGGCACGGAACTGGAAGTGCCGGTGGATGAGGTAAAGGTTGGAGATATGGTCATGACCCGCCCGGGCGAGAAGATCGCGGTGGATGGCGTGGTCGTGGAAGGACATTCGGCTGTGGACGAATCAATGTTGACGGGCGAATCTCTGCCAGTGGAAAAAGCCCCCGGCGCCCCGGTAATTGGTGCAACCATCAATAAGCTCGGTTTGCTTAAATTCGAAGCCACCAAAGTCGGAAGAGAGACTGCCCTGGCGCAGATCGTCCGGTTGGTGGAAGAAGCTCAGGGGAGCAAAGCTCCAATCCAAAGGTTGGCGGACCAGGTTTCAGGGATTTTCGTCCCGGCGGTGCTGGGCGCGGCGGCACTGACTTTTCTGGTCTGGTTCTTCCTGGTCCCGGTGAACCCGGCAGTTTCGCAATTCACACGCGCCCTCATCAACATGGTGGCTGTCTTGGTGATTGCCTGCCCGTGTGCGATGGGATTGGCTACGCCTACTGCAGTGATGGTCGGAACTGGCAAAGGTGCTGAGCTGGGCATCTTGTTTCGTAATAGCGAAGCGCTTGAACGGGCCGGGAAGGTGGCGGTGGTAGTGCTGGATAAAACCGGGACGATCACCAAAGGCCAACCGGCAGTGACGGACATCGTGATAGGAAACGTGCAGCCGGGTTCTGGGGAAGTCCAGCCAAGTATCAGCGAAAATGAGTTGTTGCGTCTGGCGGCCAGTGTGGAAAAAGGATCCGAACACCCGCTCGGCGAGGCGATCTGGGCCGAAGCCACGCAGCGCGGGCTGACGGTTTCGGAATTGAATGGGTTTAAAGCAGAAGCCGGAGCTGGCGTGGAAGCAGAGGTGGATGGACAGGCGATAAGCGTGGGAACGCTGCGTATGATGGAATCCCGCCATTACCCATTGAATGGACTTGAAAGTGATGTTCTGCGGCTTCAAAGCCAGGCGAAGACCGCCATGTTGGTGGCGGTGGCCGGCACTGTTAGAGGCGTGATTGCCGTTGCCGATACGCTCAAGGATGGTTCACGTGAAGCCATTGCTGAGATCCACCGGATGGGCTTGAAAGTCGCCATGATCACCGGGGATAACCGCAAGACTGCCGACGCAATCGCACAACAAGTTGGCATAGATACGGTGTTGGCTGAGGTGTTGCCGGAGGGGAAATCGGCGGAAATCAAGAAGTTACAGGCGGGCAGTGGTTCGAATGGTGCCAAGAGCGTGGTGGCTATGGTCGGCGATGGCGTGAACGATGCTCCTGCATTAGCGCAGGCGGATGTGGGCATTGCAATCGGTACGGGTACGGATGTGGCCATGGCGGCTGCCCCGGTAACCTTGATCAGTGGAGACCTGATGGGTGTGGCGCGGGCAATTGCCCTCTCGCACAAAACGCTCGGCACGATCAAACAGAATCTATTCTGGGCGTTCTTCTATAATGTCATCCTGATTCCTGCGGCTGCGTTGGGGTTTTTGAACCCGATGCTGGCTGCCGGTGCTATGGCATTCAGCAGCGTATTCGTAGTTACAAACAGTCTTCGGTTGAGGAAGGTGCACATCCAATAGCCTGCTCGCTTGACAGGTTATCAATCCGGCATATAATACCAACACGAAATAGAACGCCAAGACCGGGACGAGTAAGCGGTCCACACACCGACAGGGAGAGCCGGCCACAGATTGAGAGCCGGCTTCGGCGAGCCCGTCTAAAACCACCCGCGAGCGGAAACCCCAAAAGCGCGGAAATATAATCGACGCAAAAAGGTGAACGGTTGGCCCCGTTATCAGCCCAAAGAGATATGTCTGGATAGAGACCTTAAGGGTCAAGACATAATCTGGGTGGAACCGCGTGACTGCACAAGCACTCCCGCCCCAGTGGGCGAGGGCGCTTTTTATTTAAAGGAGATGAGCGAGTAAATGGTTATCGGAGGTTTGCATGTCCAACCGATCTGAAGAACATTACGAAGACAGCCAGCTTTACAGGGTGCGTCATTCTGCCGCGCATATCATGGCGCAGGCAGTGCTGGAGTTCCACCCGGGCACCAAGTACACCATCGGTCCGCCAATCGAGAATGGCTTTTATTATGATTTCGATCTACCCGAACCGATCACCCAGGAGGAACTGGAAAAGATCGAAAAGCGTATGCGCCAGATCATTGCCGGGGGCCATCAATTCCTCAAGAAAGTCGTACCGGCAGACGAGGCGCGCCAGATCTTTGCCAGCCAACCTTATAAATTGGAATTGATCGATGGATTGGAAAAAGGCGGAACTGATGAGTACGGGAACACGCTGACGGAAAAACCTGAAATTTCGATCTACCAGAGCGACACATTCATCGATCTGTGTCGTGGACCGCACGTCGAGAACACCCGCCAGATCAATCCATCCGCGATAAAGCTAACCTCCATTGCTGGCGCCTATTGGCGCGGTGATGAAAATAACAAGATGCTGACGCGCATCTATGGCACAGCCTGGACCACAGCTGACGAGTTGAAGGATTACCTTTGGACCCTTGAAGAAGCCGGGCGTAGGGACCATCGAAAACTGGGTCGTGAGTTGGATCTCTTCAGTGTGAATGATGAAGTCGGAGCTGGTCTGATTCTCTGGCATCCCAAAGGAGCCAAAGTCCGATCACTGGTGGAAGATTACTGGAACGAACAGCACGAGAAATTTGACTATGATTTCGTCTATTCGCCGCACATTGGCAAGGCCCAATTATGGGAAACGAGCGGGCACCTGGGTTTTTATAAAGAAAACATGTATGCGCCTCTGGACATTGACGGACAGGAATATTATCTTAAACCGATGAACTGTCCCTTCCATTTGCATATTTACAAAACGCATACGCGTTCCTACCGCGACCTGCCCTTGCGTTATGCCGAAAAGGGGACGGTCTATCGTTACGAACGCAGCGGCGTCTTGCATGGCCTGCTTCGAGTGCGAGGCTTTACGCAGGACGATGCGCACCATTTTTGTCGTCCTGACCAGATGCCGGCTGAGATCGATTTCACGCTCGAATTCTGCCTGAACATGTTGCGCGCCTTCGGCTTCCATGAATTCAAAGCTTACTTGAGCACCCAGCCCGAGAAGGCGGTTGGTGACTCTGCCGATTGGCGGAAAGCCGAAGCCGCCTTGGAAGCTTCATTAAAAAGGGCCGATCTACCATATGAGGTCGATCTTGGTGGTGGTGCATTCTACGGTCCGAAAATTGACCTGAAATTATTGGATGCCCTCGGCCGCGAATGGCAGCTTTCCACGATACAATTCGATTTCAACCTGCCCGAACGCTTTGATCTGACTTATATCAATGCTGAAGGTCAGGCACAGCGGCCTTTCATGATCCACCGTGCTTTGCTTGGGAGCATCGAACGCTTCTTTGGTGTCTTAATCGAACATTTTGCCGGTGCATTCCCGGTCTGGCTGGCACCCATCCAGGCGATCCTGGTACCGATTGCTGATCGGCATATCGCCTATTCGAAAAAAGTCGCGGCTGAACTCAAGCAGGCCGGGATGCGGGTTGAAGTGGACGAGCGCAATGAACGGATGAACGCCAAGATTCGCGATGCCCAGATGCAGAAAGTGCCTTACATCCTGGTTACAGGCGATAAAGAAGTGGACCAGGCTACCGTCTCCTTGCGCCTCCGGTCAGGCGAAAATCCTGGCCCCATTCCGCTTCAAGCTTTCATTGAAAAGGCCAGACAGGATATTCAAGCAAAAATCTGAAAGTCAATTTTAGTGGAGGTAAAAAATGCCAGACCCATCTGAAGAACGTTATGAAGACAGCCAACTGTATCGCATCCGCCACTCGGCCGCGCATGTCATGGCGCAGGCAGTGTTGGAATTCTATCCAGGCACAAAGTACACCATCGGACCGCCAATCGAGAACGGCTTTTATTATGATTTCGATCTGCCCGAACCGATCACCCAGGAAGACCTGGAGAAGATCGAGAAACGCATGCGCCAGATCATCTCGGGCGGACACGCATTTGTACGTAAAGCAGTCTCGGCGGATGAAGCCCGCAAGGTTTTCGAGGATCAGCCTTACAAATTGGAACTGATCGACGGCCTTGAAAAGGGCGGATTGGACGAATACGGAAATCCTCTGGACAGCAAACCAGAAATCAGTCTCTACCAGAGCGATACATTTACAGACCTGTGCCGTGGGCCGCACGTTGAAACCACCCGCCAGATCAATCCATCCGCTTTCAAGCTCATGTCGATCGCCGGTGCCTATTGGCGCGGAGATGAGCATAATAAGATGCTGACCCGCATCTATGGGACAGCCTGGAAGACACCGGATGAGCTCAAGCAATACCTGAAAATGCTGGAAGAGGCCAAAGCCCGTGACCACCGGAAACTTGGTAAGGAGCTCGAGATCTACATTTACGATGAAGAGGTCGGCCCAGGACTGCCGCTCTGGCTGCCGCACGGCGGCGTTATCATCGAAGAACTCGAGACATTGGCGAAGGAAATGGAAGAACAGGCTGGTTACCAGCGAGTACGGACACCTCACCTGGCCAAGGAGGATTTGTTCCTGCATTCGGGACACCTGCCGTACTATGCCGAGAGCATGTACCCTCCAATGGAACTGGAGGGGACGAAATATTATGTAAAACCAATGAATTGCCCGATGCACCACAAGATCTATGGTGCAAAACCGCGTTCCTATCGCGATCTGCCGATCAGACTGGCCGAGTATGGGACCTGCTACCGGTACGAGAAATCCGGTGAGTTGTTTGGGTTAATGCGCGTGCGCTCTATGCAGATGAATGATGCACATATTTACGTGCCCGAGGAACTTTTCGAGCAGGAATTCATGGCGGTGATCGACCTGTATAAGAAGTATTTTGACCTTTTCAACATCGGCAAGTATGTCATGCGTCTTTCGCTACACAGCAAAGAGGGACTCGGCAAGAAATTCGTTGATAACGAGCGCCTTTGGATTAAAACGGAAGACATGGTGCGGAATGCGATGAAGAACGGGAATGTGCCTTTCGTGGAAGCTGCCAACGAAGCGGCATTCTACGGACCCAAGATCGATGTTCAGATCTGGTCGGCGATCGGGCGCGAGTTCACCCTGGCGACCAACCAGGTGGATTTTGCCCAACCCGGTCGTTTCAACCTGGTTTTCATGAATAAGGAAGGCGTAGAAGAGACACCATTATGCATCCATCGGGCGCCGCTCTCAACCCACGAGCGCTTCATTGGTTTCCTGTTAGAGCATTACGCCGGGAACTTCCCCGTCTGGCTGAGTCCGGAGCATGCCCGTGTAATCCCGATCACGGACAATCAGAATGAATATGCCGAAAAAGTGGTGGCGAAATTGCGCCAACAAGGCATGCGCGTTAGCGCTGATGTAAGCGCACAACGCATGAACGCCAAGATTCGCTCGGCACAATTGATGAAAGTGCCATATATGCTGGTGGTTGGTGAAAATGAAGCCTCTACTGGTGATGTTTCGCTGCGTGTCCGGGACGGAAGCCGGCAGGACAATATCCCCCTGGAATTGTTCATTGATAGAGCAAAAGAGAAGATCGAGAAGAGAGCCAGTGAACTTTAGAAGATAATCATGCTTGAGGTGTTGTGGGCGGAGGAGTCGATCTCTCCGCCCTCTTCGTCTTTCTAAATACTATCGGGGGATTGATAAAAGAATCAAAATAATATATATATTATCTAGTCGTATATTATTCTTTCTGACTTTTTCCCCTGTAAGGATTAGTAAGAATGTAGTATGGCACAAAATCAGGTTTGTCCAAATTGCCACACCGCCAATCTTCCGGAAGCGAAGTTTTGTAATGAGTGTGGAATGCGATTGATTGGAGAACAGGTTCCAGAATCTTCGAGGGGATTCCTTGCCAATCCAGAACATTCCCCCGAGGATTCCCCTGGAAACCTGGGCAGTTCAGCGTACCCAATTGTCGGCGAACGTAAATCCATAACTATCCTTTTTACCGATATTGTCGGTTCAACGCCGCTTGCCGAAAATCTCGACCCTGAAGATTGGAAGAATGTAGTTGCCGGTGCTCATCACACTGTGGGTGAATGTGTTCAACGCTATGGGGGTTACATTGCCCAGCTTCTGGGAGATGGCGTTCTGGCTTTTTTTGGAGCTCCAACAACTCATGAGGATGATCCCATCCGTGCAGTTCGGGCGGCTTTGGATATTCAGACAGCAATCCAAATTTATGCTCAGGAATTGAGGCAGATAGGGCGAGTCATAGATTTCCAAATGCGCATCGGTATCAATAGTGGTCCAGTGGTTGTGGATTTGGTGGGGAGCCAGTCTCATTTTGAATATTCTGCGTTCGGAGACGCGGTCAATCTGGCTGCCCGTTTGCAGTCGGCTGCAAATCCCGGAAAAATATTATTGTCTGAAAATACATATCGCAGCGTGCAGCACGCATTTGCATGTCTGGATCTTGGGGAAATCGAAGTTAAAGGCAAATCGCAGCCGATCCATGTTTACGAACTCAAGCAAATCAAATCGCAGCAGCAGATGCATCGACCGGTCAATTTGGAAAGTGCCATGGTCGGCCGGGAGGAGCAACTGGGAACTCTTCTTGAGAATAGTCGATTGGTGGTAAATGAGCGCAAAGGCCGGGTTGTCATAATTCTGGGAGAGCCTGGTATGGGGAAGAGCCGCCTGGTTGCCGAATGGCGAAAAACCATGCTTGACAATGGCAGAATAGGTGAAAACTGGAACTGGGCTGAGGGGTATTGCCTTTCGTATACGCAAACGACGGCGTATTACCTTGTGCGATCATTGGGTAGATCGGTTTTGAACCTTCCCGAAGGATTTTCACCGGCAGATATAAGGGCTGCCTTACCTGCCGCAATGTTGGGAGACCAAACTGTACCAAAGCAAGAGACCCTTTTTTATCTATACAAGTTATTGGAACCGGATCAAGCAGAAGACCCTACCCCTTTACATGCACAGTCATTGCAAGCCCAATTTTATGCGGCGCTGCGCAGTTTATTGGGCGCCCTGTCTGAACGACAACCTCTCGCTCTGGTCCTGGAAGATATCCATTGGGCTGATCCATCTTCGGTTGATCTATTGAATCGCTTGCTCCCATTAGTGATTAGTTTGCCGATAATAGTGTGTTTGGTCGCGCGACCTTCTCGACAGGCAATCGGATGGAAGTTGATCGAATCGTCTCACAATCTTCCCGCAGATCGAGTAACCCAGCTGACAATTTCGGCTCTTTCCACACTTGACAGTCAGAAGTTGATGAATAGTCTGCTGTCTCTAAATTCGCTGCCAAGCGAAATAGGTGATTTGATCCTGAAAAAAAGCGAAGGAACCCCTTTTTTTATTGAAGAAGTCCTGAATCTACTTATTGACCGCGGCGATATTTTGAAGGAGAAAAACGGTTGGAGTATCACCCACGATATCCATGATATTGAAATACCCAATTCCATGCAGCGGTTGTTGCTGGCCCGCGTCGATCGTTTGGCCGAGAATTTAAAACTCGCCCTGCGTGTGGCGTCAGTGGTTGGAAGACGGTTCAATTTTGATGTGTTGTTTGCGGTTCTACACAGATTGCAAGACCAACTCGACCGTGATCAGTTAAGCTCGGAATTATTCGAGCTGGAAGGATCCGGGCTCATCAAAGAATCAGAATTTGCATCCAGTTTGGAATTCATCTTCAGGCATGCTCTTATCCAGGAAGCTGTCTATTCTGCCATATTGAGGAACGACCGGCGCAGCCTTCATCGTGCCGTCGCCCGGGCAATTGAACAAATATTCTCTGGACACACTAACGAATTGGCTTCTACGATTGCATACCATCATGAACGCGGCGAAGAATGGGAACCAGCCGTGCGTTGGTTAACTCGCGCTGGAAAACTTGCTGCAGAAGAATGGGCGTTACCAGAAGCGCTCGACTTTGATCGCCGAGCCTTGGCGGCTTTGGCACATGGACCCCGGCGGCGCCCACTCGAATTCAGCCTGCATAGCCATCTGGCAAATTCCATGACCCTGATGGGTATGCCGCGTGACGAGACGATGGAAGAATACAACCTTTGCCTCAGCTTGTCATCCAACGATTGTGAAGCGGCACAAATTCACTTTCATAAAGGGCAATTGCTTCACATATATACCTCCAGCGATCTGGTGGAGGCTGAAGCGGAGTACAACCAGGCGCTAGATTTGGTGAAACGAGACGAGAGCGACCCTCTTTATTGCAACATTCTCTCTTTCCTCGGCTATCTTTATCGATATCAATATCGGATTCCACTCTCGATAAAAACACTTCATCACGCTTTAGATTTGGCGGTTCGTTTAGATTCTATTGACCTCAAAGCCGACATCAATATTTTCTTGAGCGGCGCATATCTTGAGGCAGGTCGTGAAGATGAAGCTATCTCAGCTTGCCTGGAAGGATTATCCCTGGCAAAACAAATTGGCAATTTGGAGCTCATCGGTCGGGCGCATAGTTTTTCCACAGAGGCGTACCTGACGCGGGCTTTTTCAGGAAGAGGCCGCGAGGAAGAGGCGCTGCCCCATATCAAGGAAATGATCCGGTTTGGAAAGGAATACAACACAGCCATCCTGGCTGGGTTCGGTGCGGAAGGAATGGCGCAGTACAAAATGTTTAAAGGTGACCTGCCTGCAGCGTTGACCTATTGGAGGGAAGGTGCACAAGTTTGGCTACAAGTTCACGCGCCCACACGGGCAGCCTCCGCGCATTCGAAATGTGGGCAAGTTCAGCTTCAATTGGGAGAAATCGAAGAAGCGTTAAATAGCTTCGAGATGGTTAAGCAGGATTTCGGGGATGGGAAGGAAAATAGTGCAAACTTCTTTATTGGCTTGGCTTATGGCGGAGCCGGTTTTGAGACACAAGCCTGTTCTTCATTGCAGCTCGCATTCGAGACAGCCGATTCGGTAGAACAACGACGAAATTGGATTAAAATGATCCGTACTAGGGCAGAATTATCAGAGTTGAGAAAGCTACCCGGGGTGACCCAATTATTGGACCGTTATGAACGGGTGGGATAAATCCGGATTCGGACAAAAAGTTTCCGGATGGTTGTACTTCAACAGCCAGACTACCTTCTCAGCCAATTTATGCCGTAATTCCCACCATTTCTTGCCAGTTTATTGACGATTCCTTTAACTTCATGGTATCATCAGCCCGCTTAAGCCAGCCTGTTGGCTGGTTCATATTATTATTTCCGAGGAGAGAAGTATCAGCGCTAACGAATTTCGAGTCAACGAGACAATAAGAGTTTCCGAAGTACGCTTAATCGGAGCAACGGGTGAAAACGTGGGGGTAGTTCCCACTCGCGAAGCCCTGCGGATGGCCCAACAAGCGGATCTTGATCTGGTGGAGGTCGCCCCCAATTCTACACCTCCTGTCTGCCGTATCATGGATTTTGGCAAATTCCTGTACGAAAAGGAAAAGAAGGACCGCGAGGCGCGCAAAGCTCAGACCAAGGTGGAGGTAAAGGAGATTCGGTTGAGACCCAAGACAACCGGCCACCACCGTGATTTCAAGGTGGAAGATGCCCGCCGTTGGCTTGAGCATAATATGAAAGTGCGCGTGACTGTCCGCTTCCGTGGGCGTGAGATCACATATCCGGAAATTGCTCTCGAAGATTTGAGAGAGATCGCTCAGAGCCTGGCAGACGTGGCGACCGTTGAACAGGCACCTGCCATTGAAGGTCGGGCCATGTCCATGATGCTGGTCCCTGCCAAGGCCATCAAGAAGAAGGCCAAGGAAGATGCTCTGGAAGACGCCGAAAAGAGAGAAAATGCGCGGGAACAAGTTGCCGCGAAATCAATTGTAAAGGAGTAATTTGCTGTGCCACGCAAGATGAAAGAAAGAAAGTTCAAGCTGAAGACCCATAAAGCCACATCTAAACGGTTTGGCATTACCGGGTCGGGCAAGATCGTGCGCACCAAGGGCGGTAAAGCCCATCTGCGTCGCAAGAGTTCGCGACGTGTGAAGGCTTTGTTTGGTGAAATGGTTGCCGTCAAGGGCAAAAGCTACATCAAACGCATCCGGCGCCTGGCGCCTCATATGAAGCCATAGCTTCATAGTACATATCCGTTTTATTTGCGGCTCCCGGGTGTATGCAACTGGTCTGCAGGGTAAAGCCCTGCACCGGCGCTCGGAGGTACGCAGGAGGTAAACAATGGCACGTGTAAAAGGTGGACCGCAGGGTCATCTGCGTCACAAGAAAGTCCTGAAATACACCAAAGGGCAGCGAGGTTCCAAGCACCTGCTCTTCCGACGCGCTAACGAGGCGATGCTGAAGAGTATGTGGTACTCCTCGCGCGACCGGCGTGTGCGTCGGCGCGACCTGCGAAAATTGTGGATCGTTCGCATCAATGCAGCCGCCAGGCTGAACGGCACTACCTACAGCCGGCTGGTTTCAGCCCTGAAGAAAGCTAACATCACTCTCAACCGTAAAATGCTTGCAGACTTGGCGGTCCGTGAACCACAGGCTTTTTCAGCCGTGGTGGCACAGGCCAACCAGCAATAATTTACGAAATGGAATAGCCGGCCGGGTTTCCATCCCCAGGCCGGTTTTCTTTTTAAGTTTATGCTACAATCCCCCGCATGCTTGGTCTGCCTGATGCTCTGGTTTTCGACCTGGATGACACCTTATTGGATTATTCAGCCAGTGGTGCGCAGGTTTGGGATGAACTTTTCCAGGAATACGCGCCCCGCTTTGGGGTGGAGAGTAAGCAATTATCCCGCGTGCACCAACGGGTATCCGATTGGTACTGGGCAGACCCGGAACGACACAGGCTTGGGCGTCAGAATCTGCGCACTTCCAGGCGTCAGGTTCTTCAATTGGTGATCGAGCAATTGGGACTTGACTGTTCAACTTTGGGTGATGAAATGGCAGACGCCTTCACGCTCAAGCGGGAACCGCGCATACGTCCTTTCCCGGGGGTCATGCAAACCTTGCGAGTACTGAAAGAGCGAGGCATCCGGATGGCTCTGGTTACGAATGGCTCAAGCGAGTTCCAGCGAAATAAGGTCAGGCGCTTCGACCTTGACCAGGTTTTCATGACCATTATCATTGAGGAGGAATTTGGGGTTGGGAAACCCGACCGGAAGGTATTCCTGTCGGCATTGGCTGGGTTGGGTGCCGAACCATCCGGAGCCTGGATGGTGGGAGATGACCTCGCACGGGATATCCAACCGGCCTTGAACCTTGGTCTGGAGGTGTTTTGGGTGGACCATCAGGGTGTAGGTTTACCGGCAGATATGCCACCGGCACGGATCCACATCCTGGAAACCGTGAACGATTTACTCAACCCGGATTGCTTGGATACGCACTTTTCTTTATCGGGTAAAATACTGCCGTGAATGTCCTTCTGACCGCCAGCATACTTCCAACCGGCCAAAGCTTGCAGCTCGTCCGGGGTGACATAACGGACGAAACAACCGAGGCGATTGTAAATGCAGCCAATGCAAATTTAAAGCATGGCGCAGGTGTGGCGGGAGCCATCCTGAAACGAGGCGGACGGATCATCCAGGAAGAATTTGACGCATGGGTGCGCCAGCATGGACCGGTCAGTCATGCCGAACCCGCCTGGACGTCAGGTGGAGAATTGGCTTGCCGGGTGGTGATCCATGCGGTTGGACCGATCTGGGATGACAATAATCCACCAGCTCTGGTAGATGCCGGCCTGTCAGCAGCCGTGAGAGGATGCCTGCGGTTGACAGACAGGTTGGGATTGACCTCGATCGCATTTCCTGCCATTTCGACGGGGATATTTGGCTTTCCGAAGGAGCGCGCAGCGGAGCTGATGATCAAATCCATTCTGGATTATTTCAGGATGGCATCCGGGATTAATTCAGTCAGGCTGGTGGTGCTCGATCCTACAACGATAACTGCATTCGAGAAAATCTGGCATGATCACTTCGAACCAAAACACCAAACTTAAGCTGGCGCGTAGCTTGATGGGGCGTTCAAAAGAACGCCGGGAAAACGGGGCATTCGTGGCTGAAGGCGTGCGCTTGGTCGAAGAAGCCCTGTCTGCAGAATGGCCATTCCGGTTTGTACTGGTTAGCGAGGCTTTGAATGCGCGCGGCCGGGAACTAGTCTCTGCTTTGCAAACCAGCAATATTCCTGTGGAGCAGGTCCCGGGGTCACTCCTGGATCCTGTTTCTGGGACCGAAAGCAACCAGGGTATTCTGGCAGTCCTGGATCACGCTTCTCTTGCTATGCCTGCTCGGCTCGATTTTGCCTTGATCGCCGATCAGATCCGTGACCCCGGTAATTTGGGTACGCTCCTGCGGACGGCGGCCGCCACCGGCGTGCAGGTGGTGTTCATTTCGCCTGACACCACAGATGCCTTCTCGCCTAAAGTTTTACGGGCGGGCATGGGAGCACATTTCCGATTCCCCATCTTTACACTGGCCTGGGATGATATCCGCAGGCAGGTGGATGGGCTGCAGGTATTCCTGGCCGATATGTCGGCGCCGATTTCCTGCTGGCAGGCGGATTTCAAAAAACCCCTGGCGATGATCATTGGCGGGGAGGCCGAAGGGGCCAGCAAAGAAGCACGCACCCTTGCAACCCAGGCAGTGTTCATTCCTATGATGGGAAATACCGAGTCATTAAACGCAGGAATCGCCGGAGCCATCTTACTTTACGAGGCTTTCCGGCAAAGAATAAATCCATGAGGTGAACATGAGCGTTCCGAATAATTATTGGTATAAAAAGACTGTTTTGGTAACAGGCGGTTCGAGCGGGATTGGCCTGGCGGCCGCCATGCTACTGGCAAAAGCCGGAGCGCACGTTTGGTTGAGCGCTCGCCGGACTGAATTGCTTTCATCAGCCCTGGAACAAGTCAAGGCTGCCCGCTTGGAGCAGAGTCAGAATTGTGGATTTGTCGCTGCAGACCTGTCCAAGGCGGATCAGGCGGAAAAAGTCATCCGGGAAGTCACGCAATCTGCTGGCCTGCCGGATGTGCTCTTTAATTCGGCCGGGATTACTCAGCCGGGATACATCCAGGACCTTTCACTGGAAGTGTTCGAACGATTGATGAACGTCAATTATTTCGGTACCGTTTACATCACCAAGGCGGCTCTGCCGGATATGCTGAAACGCGGCTCGGGTCACATCATTAATATCTCTTCGATGGCCGGTTACCTGGGAGTGTTCGGTTACAGCGCTTACGGGGCGAGTAAATATGCTGTGGCGGGGATCTCTGAAGTGATGCGGGCAGAGTTAAAACCACACGGAATACGAGTATCGGTTGCCTTCCCCCCGGATACGGATACGCCTCAATTGGCGTATGAGGAGCCATTCAAACCCGCAGAGACGAAAGCCATCTCTGGCAATGCTAAGGCACTCTCCGCCGACCGGGTGGCAGGTTCCATCCTAAAGCAGGCCGAAAAGGGTCATTTCATGATCTTCCCCGGCATGGATTCGCGCCTTTTTTATCTCCTGACCAGTAAACTCCCCAAGAGTCTCTGTCTTCTCCATTTTGGACGGGATGGCTGCTAGCGGGAGCAAAAAGAAGATAGTTCAACTCTGATCCATATTAATAACCAACCACCAAATCATTCTTTGAGAAGATGGAGGATTACGCATGGATATATTCGAGAAGTGTTCGCAGTTCGAAACGGCCAAGGAAGCCATTGCTGCCGGTTATTATCCCTATTTCATCCCGCTGACTGAAAATGATGGCAGCGAAGCTGTCTTCCAGGGCCGTCGTTTGATCATGTGTGGCTCGAATAATTATCTTGGATTAACCACCCACCCCAGGGTAAGGCAGGCTGCCCTGGATGCGATCCAGCGTTTTGGCACCTCTTGCACTGGCTCCCGCTTCCTGAATGGGACCCTGGAAATGCATGAACAACTCGAACGCGAATTGGCCGAATGGACGGGCAAGGAAGCAGCCCTGGTCTTTTCTACCGGCATGCAGGTCAACCTGGGGGTCATCAGCGCAATGGTTGCGCGTGACGATGTCGTGATCCTGGACAAACAGGACCATGCCTCCATTGTGGATGGTGCCCGGTTGGGGTGGGGACAAACCCTGCGATTTCAGCATAATGATATGGCAGACTTGGAAAGGGTCCTGCAAAAGGTGCCGGAAAAGTCTGGCAAACTCGTGGTGGTGGATGGCTTGTACAGCATGGAGGGCGATCTTGCCCCGTTGACGGAGCTGGTTCCATTATGCAAGAAATACGGGGCGCGCTTGATGGTGGACGATGCTCACGGCATGGGTGTGCTTGGGAATGGCCACGGAACGGTGGCGGAATTCAATATGACCGACCAGGTGGACCTGATCATGTCAACTTTCAGCAAATCCTTCGCTTCGCTGGGAGGGTTCGTATCCGGCAGTGAGGAAGTGATCCATTACATAAAACACCACGCTCGCTCGCTTATATTTAGCGCCAGCATCCCACCCTCGAATGCCGCCGCTGCCCTGGAAGCGTTGCATGTCATGGGCGAGGAACCCGAACGGATCCAGCGCGTCATTGATATCGGCGCACACATGCGGGCGGAATATACCCGCCTCGGGTTCGATATTGGAAAGTCGGTTACACCGGTGATCCCGATCATGATCGGCGATCACGTGCGCACGCTTACGGTTTGGAAATCCTTGTTCGAAGCCGGAGTATTCGTCAATCCGGTGCTGTCCCCGGCTGTCCCGAGAGGGACGCGAGCTCCTGCGCACCAGTTACATGGCCATCCACACCGACGATCAGATGACGAAGGTGCTTGAAACTTTTGAAAAAATTGGAAAACAGGTCGGACTGATTTCCTGACAGTTTTGGATGACCAGCCTGCATATTCAAAACCATGCAGAGACCGCCTTGCTAGGCGGTCTCTGTTTCAATTCATGAGCTGGATAGGTCAATACGCCACAACTTGATTGGGAGCCCATTTATTTTCGAATTTCTGAGCCTTTAAATTCTTCGGCGGTGGCATGACCAGGCTGGCTGATCCCTTCCCGCTTGAAAACCTTCCAGGGTGTCAGGAATAGGATCTTGAGATCCAGCCAGAATGACCAATGGTCCACATACCACACATCCAGCCGGAACTTTTCATCCCAATCCAGTGCATTACGACCATTGATTTGCGCCCAACCGGTAATACCCGGCAAAACATCATGCCGGCGCATTTGATCGGGCGTGTAGCGCTTGAGATATTGCATTAACAATGGGCGTGGCCCCACCAGGCTCATCTCACCCCGCAAAACATTGAAGAGTTGTGGCAAGTCATCCAGGCTGGTGGAGCGCAGGAAGCGTCCGAAGGGAGTCAGGCGTTCTGCGTCAGGGAGCAATTTACCGTCCGCCCCCAGATGGTTGGTCATCGACCGGAACTTATAGGTAATGAATGGCCGGCCTTTGTAACCAGGGCGCGGTTGTCTGAAAAGGACAGGGGTTCCCAGGAAAACCCAGACCAGCAGTGAAATGATCAGCATCAACGGCAGGATAACGATCAAGGCCAAAACAGTGACCAGAAGATCAAACAGCCGTTTGTCGATGTGCATAACCTCCATTCTACCAAAAGTTTGTGGTATATTCTGAGGTGAGGCAAACTATGAATGAGAGAATCTTGATTATTGAAGATGATCCAGCCATCCTTAAAGTTTTGCAGCGGGGATTGGCTTATGAAGGTTATACTGTCGACGTGGCTATGGATGGCCGTTCGGGCCTTAACCAGGCACATGATCACCATCCCGACCTCGTAATATTGGATTGGATGCTGCCTGGCATGGACGGACTGGAAGTATGCCGTCGCTTACGTCTGCAAGGCGGCCTGCCAATCCTGATGTTGACCGCCAAGGATACCATTCAGGACCGGGTGCAGGGACTGGATGCTGGGGCGGACGATTATATTGTCAAGCCTTTCAACCTGGATGAATTAACCGCACGTATCCGAGCCTTATTCCGGCGAACACAGACGGAACGCAACCAGGTTTACACATTTGGCGACCTGACCATGAATTCAGATTCTCGCCAGGTCACGCGTGGAAAGCGATTGGTGGGCTTGACTGCCAAGGAATATGAACTGCTTGAGCTTTTCCTGCGCCACCCGCGCCAGGTTTAACGTGTGAGGTCATCTTCGACCGAGTCTGGGGTTACGATTTCGGTGGTGAAAGCAACGTCCTGGAAGTGTACATCCGGTATCTGCGTCAAAAACTTGAAGCAGAGAATGAGACCCGGCTCATTCACACGGTACGCAGCGTGGGATATGTCCTGCGCGAGAACCCGTAATGTCCCTGCGTTTACGCCTTACAATTTTATATTCCTCACTTACCGGGGGAATTCTGCTTTTATTTGGAGTGCTGGTCTTTTTCCTGGTAAACCTCTTGCTGGTTACTCAAATTGACGATACGCTAGTTCAGACGTATTCCGTCCTGCTGAAGGATTGGCGGGTTGGTGCGAGCGGAGAGATCGTACCGGGCGTCATGACCGAACCTAGCCTGACGACCAACATCAGTTACCAGGTCTGGGATCAACAAGGCCATTTGATATTTTCCTCCCCAAACCTGGGCGTATTCAATAAGCCGCTCGATCCGGTTGGGGTCCGTCCAAAAACTTCCCTATATCACAACTCATACCTGTCTTGGGGGCATTTGCGCGTACTTACTGTGCCCCTGGAGGCCGGTTCCCGTCCGATTGGGATCCTGCAGGTGGCTGCCAGTATGGACGTGGTGGACGTGGTGCGGAGTTCGTTGCTTGAAATCATCACCATCATCGCGTTTGCTTCGATGGGCCTTGCGGCTGCGGCATCCTGGTTCGCCATCCGGCAAGCGCTTTCACCTCTTTCGGCGGCCACCGAGACAGCTCTGCGCATCAGCCGGGCAGATGACCTTTCACAGCGGATTCCCAATCCCGGCTCAAAATCCGATGAAACGGGACGCTTGATCGATGCTTTTAATGAAACCCTGGGACGCCTGGAACACATTTTCTCTTCCCAGCAGCGTTTCCTGGCTGATGTAAGCCATGAATTAAGGACACCGCTGACAGTAATAAAAGGCAACGTTGATTTGATGCGGCGTATGAAACAGGTGGACGAAGAATCTCTGGACACCATTGAGGACGAGTCGGACCGATTGTCCCGCTTGGTAGGGAACCTGCTCCTCGAAGCGCAGGCTGAATCTGGGAAATTACCACTTTCGTTTGCTCCCGTCGAACTCGATACACTTCTACTGGAAGTTTTCAGGGAAATGCGGGTGCTGGCACGTGATCGTGTTGAATATAAAATTGACCGAGATCGACCAGATCGTCGTAAATGGGGACCGCGACCGATTGAAACAGGTGCTGATTAACCTGGTCTCGAACGCCATTAAATATACGCCTCGGGGAGGCGGCGTTTTCCTGAGCCTGGGAAGGTTAGGGGACAACGCCCGGCTGATCGTACATGACACCGGCCAGGGAATCGCCAGGGAAGACATACCGCACATTTTCGAAAGATTCTTCCGGGCGGAAAAATCCCGCACACGCTCGCAGACCGGTGGGTTTGGATTGGGGCTATCGATCTCTTATTGGATTATCAACCATCATGGGGGACGATTGGAAGTCAACTCGACAGATGGCGAGGGATCAACTTTTTGCATCTATCTGCCGATCCCCAAGTATTCGTAATTTCTCCACACTATTTAATTCCCAGTCGGTTCCTGGCTTGGCGGCAGAGACTCACGCCACTGGCTGCCATCCATTCCTGCAGTCGCGGACTCTCCAATGCACCACTGGAGGCCTCGGCGAAAATCCCGCTACCCCAATAAGCATATCGCTGGGTCTCGGCGGCCCAACTCGTCTCCGGCAGCCCGACCACACCAATACCGCCGTTGTAACCGGCCAGACCCAGCCGGGCATTTTCATTTGCGGCTTCCAGGGAACGTTTAAGGTATGCCAGGCCGCGCTCGGCATTGGTATCCGGATTATATGGGTCATCCCCGGTAGCAAAGTGATAGGGCATCACCTGGAACAGCCCCATCGCGCCGGCGCCAGAATAAGCCCGCGGATCTCCGCAAGATTCGATCTGCATGACCGTTGCCACCAGGTTTGGATCCAGCCCGGCAGCGGTTGCCCAGCCCCGGATTGGGCCGCTCCAATATTGGACCTCCGGGCTGAACACCGGAGAAATGGAATTAACTTGTTGGGGATTAGCCGGTGCCACTCCGAGGGTTTGGCCGCCTGTGATTTGAGCCTGACCGGGATCGGCTTGTCCCGGAGCAGTTGCCATGCCAGCGGCTGCCGGTCCTGCACTCAGCCAGACGAATGCCAACACCACCCCAATCCCGATTACTGCCATCGGGGGAAACAGGAAGATTGAAAGACAACCGCCTTGTCTCAAGGCGGTTGTTTCAAGGTATGGGTCGGTGTGAATGGAAGATGTAGTCACGGATTTTCTTTATTTTTCAGGAAGGGCGTGGGCTTTCGACGTACTCTGCTTCACGGGCAGCCCGGGCATTGGCAGACAGGTTGTGATAAGTCGGTTCAGGGCGGCTATAGACCGATTCTGAGTGGCTGGGTTTTGAAGCTGGCCGGAAGGCAGAAGCCATGGAAGGGCGGGTGTGAGCAGACAGAGAATTGGAGGATTGGAGCATCGACCGGGAAGGACGGGACAACCCATTCCCTTGCCCCTGGGTGAAGAGCCGGTCACCGGCCACAGAAAATGTCCCGATGATCAAAACGCAAATCAGCCACACCATTAATGCGACAAATACAGGCACCACCTTGGTGAGGGTTGTATTCGACATGACCACTCCGCCAGCCAGGCTACTGTGATCGACGATAGCAACGGACACGCCCCACCAGGTGAGCGTGGCATTCATAGCAGCGGCCAGGATCCACGCACCAAACAGGTACCAGACCTCAGCTGGTTCGTTGCGGCCTTGTTCCGGGGTGAAGAGGCGGGCCAGACCGGCAAAATCGATGCCACAGAAAGCCAGGGCTAGAATGGTAGACCATTGGATGCCGGCGAATTTCAGGTTGCCAAGGACATCTGCCAGGGCGAACTGAGTGGTGCTGTAATTGAAGAGCTCAAATGCCAGTAGAGCACCGATGATGATGGTTCCCCATGCCATACCTCTCCGAATGGTGATGCCTTTGAGCATGGAGCCGAGCTTGTGAGTGTTTTGAAAAGTTGTTTGCATGACAGCCTCCTATAGTTAGTTATCGTATGCAGAACATTAAATTCTATGGCGTATTATAGAACATACATTCTTGTTTGTCAAGAGGAAAATCACCCCTGAGATGTGCCCAAGTCAGACAAAATCGAGCGTTGATCCCTTATTCGATCCTAAATATCAGGAATGAGCATCAAATATTTCCCTTCTGCCATTGGGTTATACAATAGAACAAATTTACTGTCTCGGCAAGAAGCAAACCGACCTGTGTGGCGGACTCGCATGCTTTCAAAATGCGAATTCCTCATGAATTTTCGGATAGAAATTTAGTGGTTGGTATCGAATTTGGGCAGTGGAAAAGATCGTACCGTCGATTATCGACGGGTATATTAAAATGTTAACTCATAGGAGAACCCTTCCTCGAGAACTTATGGTAAAATCTTGACTTCCGGAGGGATGGCCGAGTGGTTTAAGGCAACTGACTTGAAATCAGTCGTGGCCGCAAGGTCACCGGGGGTTCGAATCCCTCTCCCTCCGCCTTGACCTGCCTGGGGAGGTGCCAGAGTGGCCGATTGGGCTCGCCTGCTAAGTGAGTGCTGGGATTAACCCCAGCCGCGGGTTCGAATCCCGCCCTCCCCGCCTGACGAAGACGCTCTCCGAAAGAGGGCGTCTTTTGCAACCAGCCCGGGTCCCCAGAAGGGGAGAATCTCCGCATCCCGCCCTGCCCGCCTTACGAAGACGCTCTCCGAAAGAGGGCGTCTTTTGCATCCAGCCCGGGTCCCCAGAAGGGGAGAATCTCCGCATCCCGCCCTCCCCGCCTGACGAAGACGCTCTCCGTAAGATGGCGTCTTCCGTATAATATCAGTAGGATTAATTAAAAAAACTGGATTCGTCCATCCCAAACCGAGGGAAAATGGAAGTGGAAAGGATTGGCATCATCGCGGCCATGCCGCAGGAAAGCCACGCGATCTTGCGGCTGGTTAAGGCACATACAACCACCTTGCCGGGCAGTTTTCGCGGTCATGGATTTCAGGGTTCCGGTCGGATGTGCTGGTTGGTTACATCAGGAATGGGGCCTGATCGGGCAGCCAAGGCTACCCAGGCGCTGGTCGAGGGAATCTACCCTGAGTTGCTGGTTTCGGTCGGGGTGGCCGGTGGGGCGGAAGCCAACCTCCAGATTGGGGATGTGGTAATTTCCAGTGCGTACCGCATCTTGGAGAATGGAGAACCCAGTGCGCCTAAACCGCTGACGGATCTATCCGAAGAGGCCTGGCAGGCGGCTGCGCAGACGCTGATCAGCCGGGGGGCAAGTCTTTATCAAGGCACCGCCATTACCACGCGCGGTGCTCAATTCGTCCCAGCCGGTACGGAAACGCTGCTTAACCCCATCCTGGAAATGGAGACTTCCGGAATCGCCGGGATCGCCTCGGAGCATAGCCTTCCCCTCCTATCGATACGTGGTATTAGCGATGGACCGGAGTCGCCAATTCCATTCGACTTGAATAAGGTCATGGATGAGCAGTACAATTTGCTCTTCGGAGAAATATTAAAGGAAGTCTTGCGGCATCCGGGGTGGTTGCCAGGATTGTTGCGGATGCAGGGAAACACCCGCAAGGCCGCGGACAACGCTGCGGCGGCGTTATTGGCGGTACTTGGGCAGCCGGAAAAAGTGATAAGCAACCGCAGATAGGTGCTAATGGAAATCGCCTATGTGTTGCAACATGCGCATAGGCGATTTTAAGGATGATAAAACCACCACTGGCGGTGGCCCTGCGCGTAGCGTTTTCCATTATTTATATTCCGCGACTGCTCCGCTGCTAAGCAGAAGGGGCTGGAATGGTGCAAAATAATGCTACCGGTGTTCGAAGGGGACAATTGCTTGGCAGGATCGATCTAGTCCCTGCAGCGCGGCGACAACTAAGTGGAATAAGTGCGGAATAGATCGGGGCATCCAGAAGGCTCGAAATGTCGTTCTCCAATATTCAGCGGATAACTGCCCTCTTCGAACTGGTCCTAATTGATCGATCGGGTGCTGCCGCCATCTATTCGCAAGTTGGCCGCATTGATGTATCCGGCCAGAGGACTGGCGACGAATAGAATCAGGTTGGCCACCTGTTCGACCGTGCCCAACGTCCCGGTCGGATTGGGCAATACCTCTTTGAGGATGTGCTCTTAAATCACTGACCAGTCGCTATCCCAGCCGAAGCGCTCAGCCATCCCGTGATAAAACTGTTTGACGCCATCGGTAGCGATGATGCCTGGGCTGATAGTATTGACCGTAATGCCAGTATTCGTCAGCGATTTCGCCAGCCCAACGCTCATATTGACCAGGGCTGCTTTGGTGGCGGCATATGCCGACATGAACGCCAGTGGTTCGGTGGCATCGCCGCTTGCAATCTGGATGATTCTTCCCCAATGGCGGTCGCGCATCGATGGCACCAATTGCTGAATCAGCCGCGCAGCGCCTACCACATTTACGTTGTACAGGTTCAGCATCTCAGAAGGTCGGTCGTCCAGCCAACTACCATGCGTGTAGACGGCGGCATTGTTGATAAGAATGTCCACATGCCCAACGAAGCTAAGTGCCTGCCTCGCCATCCGCTGTGCTTCGTCGTCTGACGCCAGATCGCCCTCGATGGTGAAAACTTGCCCGCCTGACCAGCGCAGTAAGTTGGAAAATTGTTCAAGTTGGGTTTTGTTCCGGTCGTGTGCGATCACTGCAGCGCCTTCATCCACGAAGGCGCGCGCGATGCCCTTGCCAATATCACCGCCAGCCCCGGTTATCAGGGCGCACTTGCCAGTCAACTGTAAGTCCATCAGGGTTCTCCTGAATCCAAAAATATCATCCAATAGTCTAAAAAAATACTCATATTTTTATCGTAAGATTTCAAACCATCTTTAGATATTAATTCTGACCTGAATCTATTCTACGGAGTTACTCCTCCAATGTGGATATATCTCCTTCCGGCATACCCTGGGCGCGCGCCTTCAGGACTCGGCGCATGATCTTGCCAGAACGGGTCTTGGGCAACTTGTCGACGAACTTGATCTCTTCGGGTTTGGCGATAGGTCCCATTTCATGTCCGACGTGTTTGCGCAACTCCTCTTTCAATTCATCCGATGGGCTAAAGCCGGTGCGCAGAATGACAAAAGTGTGGATGGCGGTACCCTTGATATCGTGAGGTAATCCAATTGCAGCCGCTTCGGCGACGGCCGGGTGGCTGACCAGGGCAGACTCGATCTCGGCGGTGCCCAGCCGATAGCCTGAAACCTTTATGACGTCATCCACTCGCCCGATGATCCAAAAATAACCGTCCTTGTCTCGCCTGGCGGAATCTCCGGTCATATACTTCCCCGGATATTTGCTCCAGTACTGGCTGACGTAACGGTCCGGGTCTCCATAAATACCGCGCAACATTGCCGGCCAGGGTTTTTTCAAAACGAGGTAACCCTCTTCCCCATCCGGAACGGGTTTTCCCTCTTCATCGACAATTTCAGCTTCCGCGCCAAAAAAGGTACGCGTGCCCGACCCCGGTTTTAATGGCACGGATGGAGTGGGGGTGATCATGAACATCCCGGTTTCGGTCTGCCACCAGGTATCCATGATCGGACAGCGATCTTTGCCGATGACGTGGTGATACCATTTCCAGGCCTCCGGATTGATCGGCTCCCCCACAGATCCAAGCAGGCGCAGCGATGAAAGATCGTGCCGGTTGGGCCAGGCATCACCGAAACGCATCAGACCGCGTATGGCGGTTGGTGCTGTATAGAGAGTGGTGATACCGTATTTTTCGATCATCTGCCACCATCTGTTCGGGTAGGGATAAGACGGGGCTCCTTCATACAAAAATGAGGTGGCTCCGTTCAACAATGGGCCATAGACCAGGTACGAATGACCGGTTACCCAGCCCGGGTCGGCCGTGCACCACCAGCGGTCTTCATCGCGGATATCAAATACGTCGTGTAAAGTGGCATACGTACCGACCATATAGCCACCATGTGTATGTAAAATAGCTTTTGGTTTTCCGGTCGTGCCGGATGTATAAAGGATGTACAGTGGATCTTCCGCGTCCATCACTTCGGTTTCACATTTCGGGCTGGCGATCGGCAGCGACATCAGGTCCTGGTACCAAAGGTCCCGCTCTGAATCCATGCAAACTTCCTGGCCGGTACGCTTGACAACAATGACGTGTTCGACACTGGGGGAACGTTGGAGCGCTTCGTCCAGGATGTCTTTAAGTTTGACGATTTTTCCATTCAGCCAACCGCCGTCGGCGGTGATTGCCAGCTTCGAGTGCGAATCAAGGATGCGGCCGTGCAGCGCCTCCACCGAGAAACCGCCGTAAACGACTGAATGGATGGCGCCGATCTTTGCGCAAGCCAGCATGGAAATGACGATCTCGGGAATGCGCGGCAGGTATATGGTGACCCGATCGCCTTTCTTGATGCCCATGGCTTTAAGTACATTGGCAAATTTGCTGACTTCGCGATTGAGGGCGTGGTAAGAAAAAGAACGTTGGTCACCGGGCTCGCCTTCCCAGATCAAGGCCAGTTTATTCCGTCGCCAAGTGCGGATGTGCCTGTCCAGACAGTTTTGTACGATATTGACCTTGCCCCCGACAAACCACTGATAGAAGGGCTTTTTACTCTCATCCAACACGATATCCCAGGGTTTGTACCAATCCAACTCCCGGGCGCGTTCGGCCCAAAACCCGGTTAGGTCGCGCGCAGCCCGAATGGAGGTGGCTTCCCATTCGGGAACATAGGTTTGTGCGATTACTTCAGGTGACGGATAAAATACTTCCCCTTCCAATTTGGGCCTTTTGGGTGTAACAGTCTTCATGACAAAAGCCTCCTGGTGTTCAAAACGGAAAATAGGTGGATATGACCGTGTTTATTCTAATATAACCACTCCAAATTATCCACTTATATCAGATTTTGGATATCCCCCGTTCGTCAGCCTGGTGTCTTGCTGGAAAAAAAAAGAACGGGTGGTTCTTCCACCCGTTCTACAGAAATTTCCGGAACAAATCAGTCGAGCCGGCCGGTTGAAATGGCGGCTTTGACCTCGCCGATGGCCTTGGTAATCTGGATGTCGCGCGGGCAGGACATGGTGCAATTGTAGACGGTATGGCAGCGGTGGACACCGTTGAATTCGTTCAGGATTTTCAAGCGTTCTCCGGCAGCCTGATCGCGGTCATCGAAAATGAAGCGATGGGCGGCTACGATGGCAGCCGGCCCGACATATTCTTCACTGCCCCAGAAGGATGGACAGGAGGTGGTGCAGCAGGCGCACAGGATGCATTTGGTTGTGTCGTCGAAGCGCAGACGCGCCTCATGACTTTGGTAACGTTCCTTTTCCGGTGGGGGATCGTTATTGACAAACCACGGTTTGACGGAGCGGTAGTTCTTGAAGAACGGCTCCATATCCACGATCAGATCTTTCATAACAGGCAAGCCCAGCAGTGGTTCAATGGTGATCTTCGTACCGATATCCCGAACCAGAGTTTTGCAGGCGAGATGGTTCATGCCGTTGATACGCATGGCATCTGACCCACATACGCCATGGGCGCAGGAACGGCGGAAGGAAAGCGAGCCATCCAGGTGGCCCTTTACCAATTCGAGTAGGTCGAGGACGCGGTCAGTTTCGTCCCCGTCTATTTTGTAGGTCTTGTAGTAAGGTTTCTTATCTTTCTCAGGGTTGTAGCGGAAGATCTTTAGAGTTACTTCCATGGTTGGTTCTCCCGGGTTCGTTCCCCTGCTGTATTTAACGGCAAATCAGCATGCTGTAAAAAGTGGCAGGGGATAATTTTAATATACTCGTAATTTGGGTTCAAAATGGGTAATTACCACCGGCTTGTAATTCAATTTGATCTTGCCAGATTCATCGACCGAGGCCAGGGTATGTTTCAACCAGTTCTTGTCATCACGGTCGGGATAATCTTCGCGTGAATGACCGCCGCGGCTTTCTGTTCGGGCAATGGCCGAGACGGTGGTCAACTCGGCCAGATCGAGCAGGTTACCTAGTTCCCACGCGTTCATCAATTCCATATTAAAGATTTTACCGGTATCAGTGAGGCGAACGTGCCGGAATCGTTCCTTCAATGTCCGAACTTTTTCCAGGGCGTTTTGCATGTCTTTGCCATTCCGGAAAATGCCCATGTCATCGAACATGACTTTCTTCATTTCGTTGGAAATGTCAAAGGCATTCTCGGTGCCATCGGCACTCGAAAACCTGCTTAATTGTTCGCGAATAGGCCCGGTCGGGTCATCGGGTAAGGGTTGGAAGGAAGCCCCTTTGGCAAATTCGGCGGCGCGCAGGCCGGCATGCTTACCAAAGACGACCAGATCGAGCAGCGAATTTGTGCCCAGCCGGTTTGCTCCGTGAACTGAAACACACGCGCATTCTCCGGCGGCATACAGGCCGTTCACGATTTTGTTCTTCTCGTCGGCGATGACTTCACCATACTTCGTGGTGGGAATGCCGCCCATGGCATAGTGCGCCGTGGGCTGGATCGGCATGGGCTGAGTGATCGGGTCGACCCCCAGATAGACACGGCAAAAGTCGACGATGTCAGGCAGTTTCGCCAGGACATCCTCGGCGGTCAGGTGATAGGCAGAGCCGTCCAGGTTTGTCCTTCCATCCAGGGCGGCATACTTGTTGACCGTCTCGGGCCGCACATCCAGGTAGACGTAGTTTTTGCCATTGATGCCTTTGCCTTCCCGGATCTCCAGGTAAATGGCCCGGCTGACCACATCCCGCGAGGCCAGATCCTTGACTGTAGGGGCATATTTCTCCATGAAACGTTCGCCCTTACCGTTGATCAGAACGCCACCCTCCCCGCGCACACCTTCCGTGATCAGGATGCCGAGCTTGTAAATGCCGGTGGGATGGAACTGGAAAAATTCCATATCTTCCAACGGCAAGCCGCGTCGCAAGAGCATGGACGGACCATCGCCTGTGAAGGCATAAGCATTGGAGGTGATCTCCCAGATGCGCCCATGTCCGCCGGTGGCAAAAATAATCGCTTTGGCGTGAAAAACGTGCATCTCCCCGGTAGCAAGCTCAATGGCAACCACACCCGTTGCAGCTCCGTTCACCATCAGAAGGTCGACCGCCTGGAACTCATCGAAGAAGGTGACGTTGTTCTTCATGCATTGCTGGTAGAGCGTCTGGAGGATCATATGACCGGTGCGGTCGGCAGCATGGCAGGCCCGCCTGACCGGTTTGCCGGTCACATTGTTGGTGTGTCCACCGAACGGTCGTTGTGAGATCTTGCCTTCCGGTGTTCGGTCGAAGGGCAAGCCCATATGTTCAAGTTCGTAAACAGCCTCCACGGCTTCATTGCACATGAATTCGATTGCGTCCTGGTCACCCAGGTAGTCCGAACCTTTGACCGTGTCATAGGTATGCCACTCGGGGTGATCCTCTTCCTGGCTGCCGAGTGCGGCGCCAATACCACCCTGGGCAGCGCCGGTGTGAGAACGGGTGGGGTAAAGCTTGGAGATAATCGCAGTGTTGGCAGTCCGGGAGGCATACAATCCGGCCATGAGGCCTGCTCCGCCGGCTCCAACAACCAATACCTCGTATTGATGTATTTTCATTCCTTGGCTCCTAGCGAGTCCAAATAACATAAACGGCGATAGCAATCCCGACAAGAGTCAATACCAGTACCAAGATTCGCAGGATACGCCGGATAACGGCATTCTTGAGATAATCTTCGACCACACTTAAAACCCCGTGCAAGCCGTGTGCGGTAGCGAAGGTCACAAACGTGCTGCCCATAAGCTTCCAAAAAAGGCTGGACCAGGCATCTCCATTCCCGATGTTATTTAGCGTGGTATTCATTAATACATGGTTCGAGTCAGGCATGAAGGTCCAGCGCAACAGGTCCGCAAAATTCACCTGGGTGCGCGCGCCCATGATGAGTGCCCCAATCAATCCGACGAAGGCAAAGAAGTACATGGCCAGCGCCGAAAGCCGGACGAAGAGCCACATGAAGATTTCGAAATCGAAACCTCGTTTGGAGAGGGAGAGACTACGGTGTTTGCTGGTCATATCAGCCTCCCAATGCCGAACGAACGATCACGAAAACAGCCATACCATAGATCGGCAGGAAGACCATCCATTCAAACCAGATGGCTTCGCGTTGGTATTCGATCAATTTCGGCCATAGGTCTAGGATGACGATACGCAGGCCGTTAATGACATGGAATAAAACGCAGAAAAATACGACGATCTGAAAGGCCCAGTTCTCGAAAACAATATTGGTGAAACTTCCAACGCGCCCGCCAATGAAAGAAGCCAGAACGTGGGAACCTACCAGGATCACGATTCCCAGGCCTCCGATCCGGTGCAAAATATAAGTAAGCATCGGCCCCTTGCCCTTATATCTGTAAGGCATCTTTCAGGCTGACATCTCTTTTCAGGCCCATCCACGCCTCCTCAAGTAGTATTTGCTTTCAGTAGCGATTTTCCAACCCGTTTGGTCCAGGATTGTCGCTGCATTATCTCATCTTGAAATCAGACAAGAATAGTGACAATGCTCATAGATTATTCATTCCAGACATCCTTATGAGGAAGGCTGGAACATCCTTTATAATACTATATTATAAATCCTTAAAAGTCGCTTAATGCTCCCGGCAAAACTTTACGTAAAGTAGCTTCTTTCTGCCCCAAGGAGCGGGTAGATTTTCACAGGGTTTGTTTATTAATAGCACAGGAGGTACGCATGCCAGATCCCGGGCACATCAGCCGGCGTCAATTCATCGGACTCACCACAGCCGCAGTGGGCGCGTTCATCAGCGCGGTGATCGGATTACCGGCAATCGCATATTTGATCGAGCCGTCGCTAAGGTCTGCGGGCACAGACGCCTGGGTCCCTCTCGGAAAACTTGATACCTTCGAGATCGGCAAACCAACCCTGACCACTTTCACACGCAGCAAAGTCAACGGTTGGGAACAGACTGTGAACAGCTACGGGGTGTTCGTGCTGCGAAAATCTGAGACCGAGTTGGTGGCATTTTCAAATGTGTGCACCCACCTGGGGTGCCGGGTTAACTGGCACGCAGATACACAGGATTATATCTGTCCCTGCCATGACGGCCGCTTCAATATCAACGGCCAGGTTGTTTATGGGCCTCCGCCGCGTCCGCTCGACACCTATGAGACGCAGGTCAAGGATGGCGTTCTCTCCATTCATTTCGTGGAAGGCTGATATGTGGAAAAATATCTTCTCCTGGTTGGATGAACGCCTTGGCCTGACCGACGTATACAAAGCCGTCCTGGACCGCCCAGAACCCAAAGGGAACTGGTGGAACACGCTCGGAAGTGCCAGCCTGTTCTTGTTTGTTATGCAGGCAGTTACCGGAATTTTCCTGACCGTTTATTACACGCCCTCGCCAGATCACGCCTACGACAGCATCCAATACATCATGAACGGAGTGGCTTTTGGCTGGCTTATCCGGGGCATCCACCACTGGGGCGCAAGCTTGATGGTGCTGGTTGTGTTTATCCATATGATCCGGGTCTTTGTAACAGCTTCCTATAAGTACCCGCGCGAACTGACCTGGATGATCGGCGTTGGCCTGCTTCTGCTGACATTGGGAATGGGCTTTACAGGCTACCTGTTGCCCTGGAACCAGAAAGCTTATTGGGCGACAACGGTCGGGACATCCATCGCCGGGACGGTCCCCTGGGTTGGTCCAATCATCGAAAAGGCGTTGCGGGGTGGGCCGGAACTCAGTGCGCTGACCCTCAGTCGTTTCTTTGCCGCCCACATTTGGATGTTGCCGGCTTTGTTGATCGGGTTGATCGGCGTCCACCTGTTCCTGATCATCCGGAACGGCGAAAGCCATTATCCGGATAAGGAAGACTGAGAGATGAGCCCGATGAAAGACGAAACCAGGAAATCTATCCTTGATAAATACAAGGCGGCTTTGCACAAAGGAGAACGCTTCTGGCCAGACAGCATCTACAAGGACCTGCTGATCTCCCTGGCAATATTCATCCTGCTGATCCTGTTGGCCAGTGCCCTGGGTGTTCCTGGGGAACCCCGAGCCGACCCGAACGATACGGCTTACATCCCACGACCGGAATGGTACTTCCTGTTCCTGTTCCAGATGCTCAAGTACTTTCCTGGCAAGCTGGAGTGGGTGGGTACTACGGTCGTTCCGGGCATCGCCATCCTGGTGTTGCTGCTCCTGCCCCTGTTGGACCGGAATCCAAAGCGGCATTATTCGAAGCGTAAAATCGCCTTGACCGTGATGGGAGGGGTGGTGGTTGGGATTATTGGCCTGACTATCCTGGCAGTCGTCACCACGCCTCCTCAGACAGATGTGGCAGCAGCTGGAACGATCTCCCAGCAAATCTCTATGGGTTCCGACCTGTATTCCCTGAACTGCGCCGAATGCCATGGCGCGGACGGGACGCTGGACGTAATCACCGGGGTGGAAGGGCTGGAAGGAAAACAGATTGTGCCCATCCACAGTAATGACGTAATGTATACGCTTAACGATACTGCTTTATCCGACATCATCAGTTATGGGCGACCCGATTCGGGGATGACGCCCTTTGGAAAGTCTTACGGGGGTTCCCTTTCACCCACCGAGATCGACGCGATCGTCACGTTCATGCGGTATTCTTGGGATGATCGCGCTGTGCTGCCAGCTGGGGCAAGCATCGGCAGTTCCATCCCTGCACTGAATCCTGGTGAGATACCCTCTTATGATGTCCACATTTCTGCCTTGACCAAACGGTACTGCATCTCCTGTCACCAACCTGGCAAACAGAATAACAACTTCCTGATGACATCCTATGAAGAGATGTTGACCACAGGTGATACCGCCCCGGTGATGGTAGCGGGCGACCCGCAAAGCCTGCTGATACAATTGATCAACGGGCACGAGAGCATCGATCCGAAAACCGGCCAGACCATCCGGCAAATGCCACCCTCTGGATTGATGCCGCAGGAATACATCGACATGTTGACTAACTGGATCCTGGCTGGGATGCCGAAGACTGCCGAGGATGCGGCGGCTCTCATGCCACCTGCGACGCCTACACAGGTACCGGCAGTATCGCCATAACGTTCGACTGAAAATGATTTACGCGTAATACATCCCAGGAAATCAATGACGGTCCGTCTCCAGAACGGATCGTCATTTTTTTATCAGCACAATGCCGCTGATTGGTTTCATGGTGACGACGTCGACGTCATTCCCATAGAGATCCTGGTAGGTGCCCGGAATGAGATTGATCGTATATGTCTGGCTGGGGAATGGGTTGACGATCGCCAGTCCGTTAGAAAAGTCGCGCATGTATAGGTTTTTAAACTGGTACATCGGATTGATGGCGTGTCCAATTTCAGCCGAGTATTCAGGTGTTATGTTTAACCTTCCATATTCCTGGATTCCGGTGATGGCGATATAAGAGAAATTCCCTTTGACTAAAAGATAATTGGCTATCGCCCACTGTTTTTCCGCCTGGGAAACCTGGTCGAAATCCTCCGGCATTTCATTGATGGACACAAACCCTTTGCCCATCGCGTCGAGAGATTGCAGGGCTTGCATATTGGCCAGCCAGTCACCCGCCGAGAGATAATCCTTGGGGTTACGACCCCAATTAGTAAATCCTCGCTCGTCCACGATAATGTCTGCGTACTGGTAGAGTTGGTTCGAATCGGTTGGACGATTTAGATCGTAAGGAAAATTCATGGCGACGCTTACATTTAGTGCGTGTAGTTGTGAATACATAAAAGCTGCCCACTTGAGGATATCGCCAACATAATTCGATTGCCCAACCCACTGGCCATTTTTCCATACACCGCAGCGGCCCCCATTATTATTAAAATCAAGATTATCAAAAGCAATCCCTTGATATCCTTGATTGATGGCCGGAATTAGGTAATATTGAAGCATGTAATCGAGTACATCGGGATTAGAGATATCCAATGGGACATTTGGATTCCCATATTCATAAGCGGGTGATTTTTTATCGCACCTATATTCAACCCAATCCGGATGGTTCGCCAGAAAATAATTCAAATCATGATGCAAATCGCCGATCTGCCCATCCCCATCCCGATCAAAAGGGTAATAATACAGGTTGTAGACGCCAGGGGGTTGTGAAGGAAATTGTGAACCCCAGACCAAATCAACTCTCCCCATTTCATCCATGGGATTTCGGATAGCGCCGTTAAAAATCTGGGCGACATGGATATTTTCGCTGGTATTCGGGGGTTGGGCTGGACCAGGAGTAGCTGTAGGTGTGGGTGATGGTGTAATTGTGGCTGTGGCTAGTGGGAGTGGGAGTGGAAGAAGGCGTCAGCGTTGGCGGAGCGGTCGGGGTATCGGTCGGAAGAATTGCTGTGGTGGAGGATATGGCTGGCACCTGGCTGGTTGGAAGAAAGGTTTGAAAATATGCAAACAATAAAAGGGCTGAGAATAAACAACAAAATATGCTTACCGCAATTGCCAGGATGCCCAATTGTAGACCGGTCAAGCCGAAAAGCTGTTTCCCTGATTTTTTAGATGTTTTCTGCATTATGAATACCTGAACGTAATGATACCAAGTAGTTGGCATGAGCGGAGGAGCACAAAGGCTGATCGCATGCTTGACCGGCTTATGATTCTCAAGTAAAATTCCCCCGCTTAAAAGAAATGCCCCTTTAGCTCAGTGGATTAGAGCGTTTGGTTGCGGACCAAAAGGCCGCGCGTTCGAATCGCGCAAGGGGCGCCTATGAAGCGGGAACCCCCGCTTCTTTTATTGCCAGGAGGCGCAATGGGGAAGTGTCAGATATTGCTCGCCAATGACGATGGAATTCAATCACCCGGCTTGTGGGCGGCTGCCGAGGTGCTTTCGGAATTGGGATTTGTTACTGTTGCCGCACCGCGCCTGCAGTCTTCCGGAATGGGCCGCAGCATGCCGACCAGTTCGGACGGGATCATCCATAAAGAGGTCATGCGGGTTGGCGGCAAGGATTGGACTGTTCACGCAGTCGGGGGAAGCCCGGCCCAGGCGGTGCTGCATGGGATAATCGAGATCATGCCGCAACCTCCCGACCTGGTCGTTTCAGGGATAAACTACGGCGAAAATGTGGGCACGGGAGTTACCATCTCGGGAACGGTTGGTGCAGCGCTGGAGGCGGCTTCCCACGGGATACCCGCACTGGCGATGTCATTGCAGACCGGACGGGAAGAGCACCAATCCTATTCCAGGGAGATTGACTTTTCAGCCGCGGCTTATTTCACAGCCTTTTTTGCTCGCCAGATGTTGGAGAAAAATTTTCCACCAGATGTGGACGTACTCAAGGTGGACGTGCCCGCAGACGCGACCAGGCAAACCGCCTGGCAGGTGACGCGTATGGCGCGCCAGCGTTATTATGTGACGGTACCCCCAAAACGCACCTCCTGGGAACAGCCGGGAGAGGTGGATTACATAGAAGGCGCCATTTTGAGTGATGCGTTTAAAGGTAGTGATGTTTATGCCTTGCGGGTGCAGCACGAGGTTTCGGTGACCCCCCTCAGCCTGGACTTAACCAGCCGTGTGGATTTGGATTCATTGAATCGGTTGCTGCATACGGGTGGGAACTAGTTAAAAGAATGCTTAAATCGCACCCTCAACTCTTGTAATTTCCGTATATTATCGTATACTACAAAATTGTTCGTTCCCGGTTCCAATGGACTATAAGGGAGCAGGGAGTTTAATTCCCTGCCTGGATCGTATAATCCGGCAGAACCCAGTCAACCCTATTCGAGGTAAAACTAAATGACCGACCCTGATGATGATCGTGATAAGGAAACCGAAAAGCCTCCCAGTCTGTTGCCGCGCCCTGCTCGTCCGTGGCGGGTGGCTGTGCTTGCCAATATCAAGGAGCATGATAAACCGCTCCCACCGGACGTTCCACCAGATGCCGGCGCGGATTACGACTATATAGAAACCATAAATCATATTCGGGCTGCCATCGAGACGGATGGACACCAGACCTTCTTCATCCAGGCTGACGCGAGCATGCCCGTTGCGCTCAAGGAAATTAAACCAGATATCTGTTTCAATATCGCCGAAGGATTGGGGGGGGATGCTCGCGAAGCCCAAACTCCGGCCCTGCTGGAAATGTACAAACTCCCCTATACCGGTTCCCGGGTTTTGACCAATGCCATTGCGCTCGACAAGAATTTGACGAAACGATTATGGCGCGACCGCAACCTTCCGGTGGCTCCTTTCCAGGAGTTCACCTTCGGTGACGAACCTTTGCGACCGGAACTACGCTTCCCGCTTTTCGTCAAGCCCTCCCGCGAGGGCACCGGCATGGGCGTGGATTCGAAAGCAATTGTCAATAACGAACCCGAATTGCGGGAACGCGTCGAATATGTCATCCGCATGTATCACCAGCCCGCATTGGTGGAAGCCTTTTTGCCTGGTCGGGAGTTCACCGTGGGTGTGATCGGACGGCATGACACCCTGCTGTATTCCCGACACCCTGAATGGTATGATAAAGACGGCTTCCACCGCCTGCCAGTTCTGGAGCTGGATAGTTCCCGTTCGGTCACGCCAGGGGTTTATGGCATCGAGGCCAAGGCACAATCAATCGGTTCTGAAGGAGCACCGGGGTATTTATGCCCGGCACCCATCGATCCTGAACTGTGCAAGAAGTTACAGCACCTGGCTTATCGGTCACATATGGTGCTGGGTGCGCTGGACGTTTCCCGTACGGATATCCGGCTGGATGCGGATGGCCAACCGCGCTTGATCGAAATCAACCCCTTACCCGGCCTGACTCCGGGTTATAGCGACCTTTGTCTCCAGGCTGCTTCGGAAGGCATCGCATACGATGACCTGATCCTCGAGATCCTGTATCTGGGTGCCAGCCGCTGGGGATTACTGCCGGCGCGCGATATTTGCCTTGCCCCGAAAAAGAAAACCGGATCTTTGAACGGCAAAACGACCGCCTCATCGAAAAACACAAATGGGAAGGATTATCTTCTGGAAGGGCGGTTTGTAAAACGCCCGGCAGATTATCTGGTATAATTCGCCCGCCCAAAAAGGAGAGGTCGCGTAGCTGGCTTAGCGCGCACGCTTGGAAAGCGTGTAACCCACAAGGTTCGCGGGTTCGAATCCCGCCCTCTCCGCCATTGAGAAACACCTCTCCAAACGGGAGGTGTTTTTCTATCAGGTTGCGCTTCTCAATAGGGGAGTATCTTCTGGGTAGATTTGAAGATTTATGCTTCGTATAAGACGAGCAGGATTGGGAGAATGGCTACCGGCGTGATTGTGCTGGCGCGGATTTTAACGTAGGGCGGCATGTTCTGATATACTTGAACGGCACATGAAACCCTTTCATCTTCCCCTTAATTTGACCTTATTAATTTTGACCATAGTTGCCGTGACATTCATGGTAGGAACCCTGCGTGCTTTCGATACTGCCCAGGCGGCCCCAGTCACCACTCCGATAGTCCAACCTACTCCGACAACCGTTGACCAGACGGCCATTCCCACTGTCAGTGAGGAAACGGTTGCCACCGATGTTCCTGAAGCGCCCATCCCGACGCCAGGTCCGCCCTCGGCAGATACAACCGGAATCATTGCGCTGGCAAGCCTGATCGTCATGATCATCATTGTCGGGGCGTGGATGGGCGGCGGTCGCCCCCGGAAACCGAAAAAAGCGGAAAAATGATAAAGGGAAAACTACTCACCGGGTGGATTTAGAAGGTCCCACCCGGTTTTTATTGCATACCGGAATCAAGCGGGCATAATTAACCAAATCGTATAAGGGTTGCCAACTTACCCATTCCCCTTTATAATTCCTTCATCTTATCCGCTGGAGTATCTCATATATGGATCAAAATGAAGCCCTGCTCGGGCAGGGGGCTGCGCCCGAGACTAATCAGCCCGCTGAACATAACAATAATCCAATCAACATGGAAACCCTGCTTAACCAGGAAGGGTTAGCCTTGGATTTCCCCCAGGCAGGGGAAATCCGCACCGGTGTGATTGCCAGTGTTGGACAAACGCAGATCCTGGTTAGTGTTGGTGCAAAATCAGAAGGTGTGATTACCGGCCGAGAATTGGATTCCATCCCGGACGAGGAACGCGCCGCGTTCGAACTGGGACAGGAAATTCTGGTTTATGTGTTGAACGCCGAAGACGAAAACGGAAACGTGGTGCTCTCCTATACGCGTGCCCAGGAGCAAAAAGGCTGGACTGAAGTCGAGAAAATGCTCGAAGACAGCTCGACTTATGAGGGCAAGGTGGACGGATTCAACAAGGGCGGCATTATCGTCCCCGTATATGGTTTGCGGGGTTTCATCCCGGCCAGCCAATTGAGCATTTCCCGCCGCATGACGGTTACCGGCGACACGCCTGATCAACGTTACGCCAAAATGATTGGTGAGCCGATCAGCGTGCGCGTAATCGAAGTGGATCGCAAACGCCGCCGCCTGATCCTGTCCGAAAGAGCTGCTTCCAGCGAAACCCGCCAGTCCATCAAAGAACGGGTGATCGAATCACTGGAAGAAGGCGAATCCTATACCGGCAAGGTGACCAGCTTGGCCGATTTCGGGGCTTTCGTCAACGTGAACGGCGCAGATGGCTTGGTCCATCTCTCGGAAATATCCTGGGACCGGGTCCAGCATCCGTCAGAGGTACTCGAAGTGGGACAGGAAGTGCGGGTCAAGGTCATCAATATCGACCGTGACAAGAAGCGCATCGGCTTATCCATCCGTGCCTTGCAGGACGATCCCTGGCAAAGCAAGGTCGAGAAATTCAAGGTCGGCCAATTGGTCGAAGGTGTCATCACTCGCTTGACCAAATTCGGCGCCTTCGCCCGTCTGGAAGGTGACCTTGAAGGGCTGATCCACATTTCGGAGATCAGCGAAAACCGCATCGAGCATCCCAAGGAAGCCGGGTTGCACGAGGGTGACGTGGTCACCTTGCGTGTCATCCGGATCGATTCCGACCAGCGCCGGATCGGCTTGAGCATGCGCAAAGTGGACTCAGGCGCTTTTAAGGATCTGGATTTGAAGCAAATTAGCCTGGATGGCGTCAGCCTGGAATTGAATGATGATACGGAAACCACCGTTCCCGAAGAGTCTGCTCCGGAGGTTGTGCCTGACCAGGAAGAAGGCTTTGTTTCAGAGACAGTGCCTGACCAGGATGAAGGCTTTGTTTCAGAGACAGTGCCTGACCAGATTGATGAACCTGCCGGCGAAGAACCTCCAGCCGGGGAAATTCCTGAATAATAAACCTGAGACCCGGTTTCATCAGAAGCCGGGTCTTGTATCTTCCCATGCCCCAACATCTTATCATTGACGCCCACGAAGACCTGGCTTACAACATGCTGACCTTCGGTCGGGATTACAACCGCCCGGTGGTAGAGACCCGCCGAATCGAACATGCATCCTCCGCTCAGGCGTTGCAGCACACCGGCGAATGCCTTTTAGGTTGGCCGGAATACCAGCTGGGACGGGTGGCAATCGTCTTCAGCACCTTGTTTGCCACCCCACAGCGCCGAAAGACCGGCGAGTGGGATACACAGGCATACGCTGATTTCAACCAAGCCCACCAGGTTTATCGCAAACAACTGGATAGCTACCATGAACTGGCAGAGCGGACCCCCGAACATTTTCGGTTCGTTTCAAACCAGGCAGAGCTGGAAAGCCACCTTTCAGAATGGTCTGATCCTGGGAAGGAGACTCCCCCTGTAGGCCTGGTTCCTTTGATGGAAGGGGCAGAAGGAGTGCGGAACCCAGGGGAACTGCAGGAATGGTGGGAAGCCGGCTTGAGGATGATCGGTCTGGCGTGGGCAGGCACGCGCTTCTGCGGTGGCACGCGGGATCCGGGGCCTCTGACTGAGGACGGGTACGCCATGCTGGAAGCGATGGCCGACCTTGGATTTACGCTTGACATCAGCCACATGGATGAGTTGTCGGCGCGCCAGGCATTGGATATTTACCAAGGGCCTGTGATCGCCAGTCACGCTAACGCGGCCGTATTGTTGCCTGGTTATGACGGCAACCGCTTGTTGCCTGAAGGTGTGATCAAAGGGTTGATCGACCGGGACGGGATTATGGGGGTGGTGCCGTTCTGTGCATTCTTGAAAACCGCTTGGAAGAAGGGCGATGCGCGCGACGATATCACCCTGGAGACATTGGTTGCTCACGTAGATCACGTTTGCCAGATGGCCGGGGATGCCCGTCATGTCGGGCTTGGGACCGATTTCGACGGCGGGTTTGGCAGGGAGGCGGTCCCGACCGGAATAGACACGATCGCAGATCTGCAAAACCTGACTCCCTTGCTCCAATCGAAGGGATATAATGACGAAGACGTGGCGGCCATTCTCGGAGGGAACTGGCTGCGTCACCTGCGGAGTAATTTGCCGAAATGACCTTGGAAAGCAGGCCTACAGATCCCCTCATAGCCCCTCCCAACGGAACCCTGCCATCCAGGCTGCGCATTCGAACCGGTTTGGTCATTGTTCTGGTGGGAATGCTGGTTTTCTTGGTAGGGGCGCGCCCGGGCATGTTCGATGTGGATCGCAGTCCAGTAGTCGGGTTTGTGCAGATTTCGGTCTTCCTGATAGGTCTGGCAACAATATGCATCGGCGGGTACATCAGCATGATGGCATTCTGGAGGAACGGTGAGCGCAGCATCCCGGCGGATATCGGTACCCGGCTGGTTACGACCGGTTATGTGATTGCGGTGTTTTCAGGGATGGCGGACGTGTTTGGGTTTGGAACGCAGCTGCTGCCGCGAGTGCCGTTTTTCGGTCCTTGGCAGGCTACGGGGGTGCAAATCGGTGAGACGGTGATCGCAATCGGTTTCCTGCTGCTACTTCCCATCCGTCGGCATAAAAAAGTTTGATAAGAGCAAAGACGCCCCAAAGGGGCGTTTTTTTGATTATCCTTCCAGAATAGACCACTCTATATCAGGGCATTTACGTTTGTCTCAGCTAGTAAGGACTGGCTGCGAATTCCTGACTGAAACATGCACTACAATTTGGCAATTCCTGATTTGGTGATGTATACCGTTCCACTGGCACGCGAAATAGAGCCGTCTGCGATCAGGTATTTGGTGATCTCATCGAACAAGCGATCCTCGGTCTTGAGGGCACGTTCCACATCTTCAATCTTGACGGCTTTTTTGCGGTTGGTGGCGCCCTGCTTGTGAAGGAACTTCAGGTAGGACTTCATCTTGGACTCTTTGGCGTCGAATATATTCATACCGTCTCCTTTCGCGTGAATCATACACCAGCTCAATAGACGTGACAAGCGATAAGGATGGTGAGGGGAATGGGAAAAAGCATGGGAAAAGAAGCGCGCAAACAGGTTACATTTCTGGCTTGATTTTTTTGAGAATATGTGTATAATATCATCTGCCTCACGATTGGTTGCCCCCCTCAACCAGCCGTGAGGCATTTTTTATCATTCCTGAAACCTTCCGGTATCGCGTTCCCCAGGTTCTTTCCCGGCGGGATGTCTTTTGAGCCACCCGGGAATTTCGAGAAAATAACAAATTTACGGGTATGAAAATAAGAGGTTGGTATCGCTGATTTTATTTTGCGTCCTGCAGTAAAAACCGACCAAAAAAATATCCACGATCTGATCCATCGGGTGGGCATCAACCCGATGGATTTGAACTGGGAGCATTTCATTGTCGCCGAAGCATCCGGCGGTCGATTTATTGGCTGTGCGCAACTAAAGCGGCATAAGGATGGGTCGATCGAATTGGCCTCGCTGGCTGTCGATGAAGGTTTTCGCGGTCATGGGGTAGCCCGGGCGCTGATCGAGTATCATTTGTCACACAGCCCACGGCCGCTTTATCTGATGTGTCGCCCGGAGCTTGAATCCCTGTATCAAAAGTTTGGGTTCCATGCGATTGAGCTGGAGGTGATGCCGCCTTACTTCCGCCGGATCCACAAGTTGATGGGAGGCGTGATCGCCGTGACAGGCCACTCCGGTCCACTCATTATGCGACTGGATTGAACTCGGAAAAGCTGGGATCCTTCGACGGTATGTTCCAGAAAATGCCCCCATGGAGATTCAGACATTGTCCACTACTGGAGGCTCGAGTTTTAGATTTAATCACCGCCTCTTGGCGGTTTCTGGTTGAAAGTGTCTTCATGGAGTACTTGGACCTTGTACTATATATCGGTTGGGCGAACTTGGTTCAGGACCGGAAAAAGGGGGCACGTAGGTTTACATTGAGACAATGGTGTTTTTTCCCTTGGGCGCTCAACGAGCAATTTCGGGATACCTCCCGCCAGCATTTTGCGCTTTTCTTCTGGAGAATCTAAAAAAAATCGCTTCGAAGTGTTCTGCCAGCAGTTTACTGCGAGGGGATGCGAAAGGGTCTGGCTTGGCTTGTAAGAGGATATCAATCTGGGCAAGTTCGTTTTTGAGTTTATTTTCTTGGTTTTCTTGGGTGGTCGGTTTATCTAGCAAGCCAGTGGATTGATCAACATATTACGCCCTGTATTATGCTTCCAAGGATAGTTGTGGATCCGAGCCTTCTCCCTCTCCCCCAACTGGCGGAGGGAAACACTCCCCGGAAGATGGATGCGGACAAGGGGTGTTCGGAGTAAGATGAATAAAAGGCCGGTGTTCCGGTCTGTACCAACCGGGTATCTTGTTGAAATCCGGGTAATTTGTTATGGAGATAAAAGATGGAAATTCCTTTAAACGCTCAGGTTGAATGTACGGATGGCGCTTACGGTCGCTCAGAGTTTGTGCTGGTAGACCCGGTTGCCGACAAGGTTACAGACATGGTTGTGAAAGAGGATGCATCCCCCAATACAGAATTGATTGTACCGGTAGATTTTGTAACTGGTACAGTTGCCGAAACGATCCAACTGCGTTGCAGCAAAGCAGAATTAAAAAATATGAAACCGTTCGTGAAGACCAAGTATGTCGAAGAGCTGGTGCCAGGCAGGGATTTTGGGTATCGAGGTGGATTGTATGGATTGGGGACATATTACTACCTTCCATATGCTTCTGCTGCAAGAACAGTGTACGAATCTGTGGAAAAACAGCAGGTCCCGCCGGGAGAGCTGGCGATAAGCCGGGGTACACGTGTGGAGGCAAAGGACGGCTATATTGGCAATGTCGACGAATTCGTGGTCAATCCAGAAAACGGTCACATTACACATTTGGTGATGCGGAAAGGACATTTATGGGGAAAGAAAGATGTGATCATCCCCCTCTCTGCTTTGGGTGATACCCATGATGACACCGTATTTCTTAAAATCGACAAGCACCAGATCGAGTCCCTCCCGACCTTCCTTTTGCAAAGGCGCTGGTCGTGACATGGACCAACACCAACCTTGGGAATTTACCTGCAAGACGTGCGGCGGTCATGAGTTATCTGTTTCTCGCGTTTGGGAAATTCTTGCCGGACCGGATAGTGAAACCTGGCAGGAATGGGGATCACTAGAACCTGACCATCACTGGCATTTCGAATTTAAAGAGAAAATCGAACAAGAAAAAGATGATGAGGGAGAAGTTGAGCGAGGCGACTTTGGCCAGTTTGCAGAAGATACATCTGCTTCCAAACCAGAAGATTTCGAAACCTTCGAGCCAGAGGGCAACCCGGGTAATGACAAATTTTATGTCAATTGCGCCAGTTGCGATCGCGAGATTGAATTTGGCTGGTCGCGATCCAACCGTGGCGGGGGTATCTTTCCCGTTGAATGTTCTGATTTCATTCCTGGAAAATATTGGCCGGAACCCAGATATCTGGATTCCTGGCAAAAGAAGGGTTGGCTTCAAAAAGGAAACGTGCATGTCAGGAAATAGAAATGCCGTGGAAATTCAAGGCTGCCTGGTCTGCGCCAAAATCTTCAATATCCTTGCCGTCTACACCCCGGATGGCAAACTGGTGGATTGTACCGTGACCAGCCCAGGTGGGCATATTGTGCCGGATGAACAGAACCCACTGGTTGTTTGCGATTCCCATTCGGCCGAGGAAATTGCTTCTGCTTACAAGATATGGCAATCCAATCGAGAGAATGAGACAAGTTCACAAGATGAAGAATAGAATGACACCTAATGGACTTTAAGGATTATTACAAAACCCTGGGAGTAGCCCCGGAAGCCGATCAGAAAGCGATCAAACAGGCATTTCGCCAATTGGCTCGCAAAGTTCACCCGGATGTAAACCCTGGCAATAAAGAAGCAGAAGAGAAATTCAAAACGATTAATGAGGCGTACCAGGTCCTTTCGGATGTGAAACAACGCAAAAAGTATGATGAATTGCGGGCGCAATACCAACAATGGCAGCAGACCGGTGGTCGCCGGAAGGATTTCGATTGGCAAAATTGGTCAGCCCAACCAGGCGAAGGCGCGCGCGTCCAATATGCCAGTTCCGAAGATGTGGAGGATCTGTTCGGAGGCGAATCTGCGTATTCCGATTTCTTCACTAATATCTTTAGTCAGGCGCGTAAAGGGAGCAGAGCTACTCCTCCTGGTCCCCGGCATGGACGGGATGTCGAATACGAAGTTGATTTGGCGCTGGAGGAAGCATTTCATGGAGCAGAGCGTCTGTTGGAAATGGATGGACATCGCATCAAAGCCGGCATTCCAGCCGGAGTGCGGACCGGATCACGCGTTCGGCTGGCAGGTCAGGGTGAGCCAGGTCAAAATGGCGGTCCGGCTGGAGATCTGTATTTGATCGTTCACGTCTTACCCGACAAAACCTTCGAGCGCGTAGGCAGTGACCTGCACCTGGATGTGCCGGTGGATATCTTCACCGCGATTGGAGGAGGTGAAATCCGTATCCCCTCGATGGAGCGGCCCTTGATCCTGACCATCCCACCCAGAACCAATACGGGACGAAGTTTCCGCCTGCGCGGCAAGGGTATGCCCCATCTGGGTGACCCCAAAAAACGTGGGGACCTGTTCGCGCGGATTAGATTGGTACTGCCGGAATCGTTGACAGACCAGGAGGTCACCAGCATCAGGGCATTGGCCACTTCCCGATCAAATCCTTCTAAACCACTTCCAAAATGAGGTAAAGTCATGATCCCTGAAAATTCAGTCCAAAAACGATATTGGTATGATCCCTACGAAGGCTACGCCTCTCGCAGCCAGCGCCGGTTGCAGCGAGATCTGGGATTAGATGAAGCTGCCGCTGAGACGATCCTGCATTTGCGCAACCAGGTGATTGCATTGCAGTCGCGTATCCGTGAATTGGAAACTGAATTAAATGACCAAACTGACGCCCAAACCTTACGTCTGGCGCGTTACCAGGAGGTTTCTTTTGAGGCCACCTGGATTGAAGAGAAATATCCGGAATGAGAAACGGCAGATTGACCCTGGTTTCATGCAACGGAAGACCGTTTACCCCGTTACCACCAGCTCCATCCGGTGATTGCAGAATTTCCTCGATCGATAGTTGCGGCGGAGAATTTACAAGGAAAGAGGTACGATGTTCGATCCCATCCTGGTCCCGCTAGACGGCTCTCAATTGGCTGAGTGTGTACTACCCCATATCGTTGCCATCGCCAGCCCGTTCGACGCAGAAATCACACTGCTGCGCATGCTGGAAAAAAACCAGAATGGCGTATCGGCACAATTGTTTGATTTGCTCAACTGGCAGATTAATAAGACCAAGGCAGCGCTTTACCTGGAAAAAACGAAACAGCAGCTTCAAGAAACGCGCGTTCGGGCAAGGTCGGTCGTCCTGGAAGGATTAGTAGCAGAAGGGATCACCGAGTACGCCAAAAACCAGGGAATGAAATTGATCATTCTGAGCAGCCATGGACATAGCGGTATGACGCAATGGGGGATCAGCAGCGTTACGCAAAAAATCATCCTGAGTGCGCCGACCTCGGTGCTCATTGTCCGCGCCCACCAACAATCCCAGACCAATCGATTGTCAGAAAACCTCCTTTATAAGCGCATTCTGGTGCCTTTGGATGGCTCACAGAGGGCGGAGAATGTTTTCCCAATTATCACACGCCTGGCCAATTTTTATAAATCTCAGATCCATCTTGTTCAAGTTATCCAATCCCCGGAAATGGCACGCCAAATGCCTCCGATTTGCGAAGATATCGAGTTATCCAAGCGCGTGATAGCACGGAATCGTGAAGAGGCCGGGCATTATCTCGAACAAATAAAATCACGTTCCATTCTGGATGGCATCTCTGTTCAAACACATCTCATTACCGATGACAATGCAGCCGTCGCGCTCCATCGACTGGGGGAGCAGGAACAGGTCGATATGGTCGCTCTGAGTGCGCATGGGTATTCGGGGAACCATACATGGCCGTATGGGAGCATGGTAAATAATTTCATCATGTATAGCAAGGTACCACTCCTGGTTGTGCAGGATCAGCCTGTCAAACAAGAACCAATCCCACAGGAACAGCCAATCAGGGAACACCCAGAGCATTAACTTATGCAGATTATCAATCAAATGATTTCATCCGAATCAACCAATTCAGACGCGGATAGGCGGTTGAGGAAATTCGCACGCAACCTGGCGGAATTGCATGGGGTTGAATTATCCCGTAATAAAAAAACCGACCTTTTGAAATGGCTGCAAAGCTGGGAACAGGCTTTGAGTAATGCCAAGGCAGTTTTTACGGCTATTCCTTCCCAGAATCCAGCCTTTACACGTGCAGGGGAATGGATGTTGGATAATTTTTACATTGTCAAACAAACCTTTCGCCAGATCGAAGTAGCCCTACCTGCCAGCTTTCTCAGCCAGTTGCCAAAACTTGCCGAGACGGCGCCAATAGGATCCTCGGCGCCTAAACCTGCAGGAGAGACATCCAGTACTGTTACAGAATCGGGCATCCCTCTTGCCTCCCCGACGGAATCGTTAGGAACCTTGCCTGTACCTGGGCTACCCCGAATTTTCGTATTAGCGTGGGAGTGGATTGGATACACCCAGAGCCAGCTTGACCTGGATCAGGTTGCCGCCTTCGTGCAGGAATATCAGCAGATTATTCCTCTGCTGATTGGAGAGCTTTGGGCGTTGCCGATCATGCTGCGGATTGGGATTTTAGAGCAACTTGTCAATGCCACCTCCGAACTGATCGGTATGGAATCTAAGCCCCGTTCCACAATCAGGACTACCTTTCCCAGTTCGAGTTCCGGGAATAATTTGCCAAATAATGGGTACCCTCGCCTTGTTCATAATCTGGAACTACCAGGCGAAACCCAACGACAATTACCATCTACGGCTCAGGAATATGAAGGGGTTGTCGCCAACTGTTTTCGCAGCCTGCGTCTGCTCTCCGCCACAGATTGGAAGGATTTCTTTGAGCAAACCAGCCTGGTTGAAAAGATACTGCGTGATGATCCAGCGAAGATATATGCAAAAATGGATTTCGACACTCGCAATAGTTATCGCAGTGTCATTGAAGAACTTGCGCGGCACTCAGCCTTCAGCGAAGAAGAGATTGCGCACATGGCAATTGAATTCGCGAACAAGGCTCAAGATAACTTTTTGACTGGTCTCCAGAAATCAGACCGGAAAGCACATGTGGGTTATTATCTTCGGGATGAGGGGGTTGCAACTCTTGAAGCCAGCCTGCACTACCAGCCTGATTTAAGCGTTCGTTTCAAGCGTGCATTGCTCGCCTCCCCCACCTTTTTGTATCTGGGGAGCATTGCTATCATATCCACACTGTTTCTCCTGGGATTGGTCGTCTACACTAATATTTCTGGCGGTTCGGCTGTTCAAGACCTCATTGCTGGCTTGCTTGGGTTTGGATTGGCTTTAGAAGCTGCCATCAGCCTTGTGAATTGGAATGTAACCCATCACATCCAGCCCCAAAGCTTGCCCCGCATGGATTATTCGGAGGGCATCGCACCCGGTAACCGTACCATGGTGGTCATCCCAACCCTCCTTGAAAGTGCCGGGGAACTCGCTCATCTCTTGCAAGAGTTGGAACTCTATTCCATCTCCAACCCGGACCCACAACTGACCTATGCCCTGTTGACCGATTTTGGCGATGCGCCAACAGAACACATGCCACAGGACGAAAGTTTGCTTGCCCTGGCTAGTGCTGGGATTAATAATCTCAATTCCAAGTATGCCAGGTCTGCCCCTTATTATTTATTCCACCGACATCGCCAGTGGAATCCATCCGAAGGAGTCTGGATGGGTTGGGAGCGTAAACGCGGCAAATTGGCAGACTTTAATCACTTGCTGCTGGGTCAGGGTGAAACGGCCTACACAACCCAGGTTGGAGATATCAGCATTCTTCCAGAGATTAAATATGTGATCACGCTGGATGCAGATACCTCCTTGCCGCAGGGCAGCGCAAACCGGTTGGTCGCCACACTTGCGCACCCCCTTAATCATGCCGAATTTGCCCCGGACGGGCGCTCAGTTATCGCCGGGTACACCGTTCTGCAACCGCGCGTGGCCATCAAGCCTACCAGCGCGAAATCGCTCATTCTTTTCGAAAATCTATTCCGGGAATACCGGGTTTGACCTGTACTCCTTTGCCGTGTCGGACGTCTACCAGGATTTGTTTGGCGAAGGCAGTTACGTTGGAAAAGGGATCTATGACGTGGTGGCGTTCGAGCGCAGCCTGACCGGGCAGGTGCGCCAAAATACTTTGCTCAGCCACGATCTGTTTGAAGGCATTTACGGGCGCTCCGCGCTGGTTACAGACATCGTCCTCTACGAGGAATTTCCTTCTCGTTACCTGGAGTACGCCCACCGTCTGCAGCGCTGGATCCGCGGCGATTGGCAGTTGTTACCCTGGTTGTTCCCCATCGTTCGGACTGAACACGGGGTGACCGGCAATCGTTTATCGATTATCAATATCTGGAAGGTCTTCGACAACCTGCGACGCAGCCTCCTGCCACCTGCCTTACTGGCGTTGTTGGCGGCAGGTTGGTTCTATCTGCCTGGTTCACCCTTGGTCTGGACTCTGTTGGTGTTACTGCCCGCTGTCCTGCCTGTTATGGTGCAAACCATCCAAGAGGTTAAGCAAAATTTCGGGCGACTACCGTTCAGACAGCTACTTAAACCGACTCAACTGCCAGTGACACGCTGGCTGTTTTCCATCCTTTTTTTACCCTACGAAGCATTGCTGATGCTGACTGCAATCGGGACCACGTTAACCCGGTTGTTGATTGCTCGCAATCACCTGTTGCAATGGACTACCGCGGCAAATGCAGCACGCGTGCGTGGAACGAATGTTTATCTCGAAACCTGGGGTACCATGGCGGCCTCCCTGGTCTTGACCGGTCTGCTGGCGATACCCATCGTCATTCTCAACCCAACCGCATTCTGGGTGGCACTGCCTCTGCTGGTCGCCTGGCTGATCGCGCCGCAAATCGCCTATCGCATCAGCCAGCCTGTGACACACCTTAACAAGCCACTCTCCGAAACCCAGCGCCGGCAGATTCTCCGCTTGACGCGCCGCACCTGGGCATTTTTTGAGCAATTTGCCGGACCCGATGATCACTGGCTGCCGCCCGATCATTTTCAAGAGTTGCCCCGTGGAAGTGTGGCACACTACACCACTCCGACCAACATCGGTTTGTTTCTTGTTTCCACATTATCGGCTTACGATCTGGGTTATATGGGCATGGTCGAATTGAAGCTCCGTTTGCACTCCACCCTTGAAACCTTGGAGCAGTTGGAGCATTACCGGGGCCACCTGCTGAACTGGTACAACTCGCAGATGCTGACAGCACTCCCACCCCGTTACATCTCCACAGTCGACAGCGGTAATCTGGCAGCCTGCCTGATCACTCTTAAGCAGGGTTGCCTGTCTTTGAATAAATCAGCCCTGTTGGATAACAGAAGCTGGCAAGGCCTGCTTGTGATTCTGGATATTCTGTCAGAAGCGTTGCAGAGGTTGGAAAAAACCATCTCAAATCATGAGCCTGTGGAATCATTTTAAAGTCGAATTGACGCAAATATACGAGCGCATCAGCGCCATTCAGGACCAGCCGGCTGCCTGGGCAACGACTCTGACCTGGCTTTCCAGCGAGGGCTGGGAAAGAGTCTCACAACGCTTGATGGGGATCCTTGCCAGTCAGCCTAATCTCCATGCCGAGTCCTTGGCCGATCTCCAACTCTATCTGGACCTGATGCACCATCACCTGCAAGACATGCAACGTAGCCTGGAACTATTCGCTCCATGGCTAAGCCTTATGGTGGCTGTACCGTCGGCATTTATGCAATCCAGCGCCTGGCAGGATTTCCGTCACAGCCTGCCCGCTGAACTGCCCACGTTGGAAGATGCGGTAGCAGTGTATCAAGGCATCCAAACGGCTTTGAATCAATTAGTTTTCCGGCTGAAAGATGAGGTAATCCCGGCTCCGGCAAAGTCCCGAATGTTCCCCTCCGGGCGGGATGGAGCGGCACTTGAATGGTGTCAGAAAATGGAAAACGACCTCGCTACTGCTCTTTCAATGGTTAGGAACTTATTGAAGGGGTTTCGAGAGATAGCAAGTCAGGCTGACGCGGCAGTCAGGAATATGGATTTTCGCTTTTTGTTCGATGACCGCCGCCAGGTATTTCATATCGGCTATAATGCCGCTACTGAACAGCTCGACCCAAGTTACTACGATTTGCTGGCATCCGAGTCCCGCATCGCCAGCCTGATCGCCATCGCAAAAGGGGATGTACCGCAAAGTCACTGGCAGCACCTGGGACGACCGGTAACAGAGGTGAATGGGAAGCGGGTGTTACTCTCCTGGAGCGGCACCATGTTTGAATATCTCATGCCAACCCTGTTTACCAAAAACTATGCCGGGACATTTCTTTCGGATAGCTGTTACGTCGCAGTGGATACACAAGTTCATTACGGTCACGACCATCAAGTACCCTGGGGAATTTCCGAATCAGGTTACTTTGCCTTCGATGTCGACTTGAATTACCAGTACCGTGCCTTTGGCGTGCCTGACCTGGGCTACCAACGCGAGCAGCACAATGACCTGGTGATTGCCCCTTATGCTTCGCTATTGGGGCTTTCGTTTCAACCCCAGGCTGTCCTCGATAACATGGCGAACATGGAAAAGCTGAACCTGCTCGGGCGCTTTGGCTTTTACGAGGCGCTCGATTTTACAAAAACACGTCTGCTCCCCGGCCAAACACATGCCACCGTTCAATCCTATATGGCGCACCACCAGGGCATGATCCTGCTTGCGACTTGTAACTTTCTATTGGGTGATGTCATGGTAACGCGTTTCCAAAATGACGAGCGTATCCAGAGCGTGGACCTACTGCTGCAGGAAAAGATTTCAAACGACCCACCGATTGAATACCCCCATCCCAATGAACCAATTGATTCACCACAAGGCGTACACTCAGTGACAAGTGCCCCATGGCGCGTGCCTGTCGAGAGTCCCATGCCGCAGGCACATATACTTTCCCAGGGCGATACCAGTGTATTGATCACCAATGCCGGGGCTGGATACAGCCAATGGCGCGAATTTGCGCTGACTCGCTGGCAGCCCGATACCACTCTTGATCAGTGGGGTACGTGGATTTATGTCCAGGACCAGGAGAGCTGCGCAGTCTGGTCGGCCACTTGCCAACCCATCGGTTGTTTACCGGAAAAACAGGATTTGTCATTTTATCCTCATAAGGTGGAATTCCAGCGCTCAGATAATGGCATTTCCCTGCGCACCGGTGTCACCATCAGCCCGGATGGAGTTCGAAATCCGGCGGGTGAATATCCTGAATGAAAGCAACCGGCCTCGAATACTAAAACTGACCAGTTACGGCGAAGTGGTGCTGGCAGCGCAGGCAACAGACCAGCGACATCCTGCCTTCAACAAACTTTTCATCCAGAGTGAATATCTTGCTCAGGAAAATGCGCTCCTATTCCAACGCCGGCCGCGTTCTGTGGACGAGAAACCTATCTTCCTTGTGCACGCAATGGTTATCGAAGCTGGGCGTAAAGTCACCGGTGACCACACCAGCGGCCGCGGCCAGTTCCTGGGCAGGTCGCAGACTTCGCGCACGCCTGAGATTCTTCAGCATATCCCCCCACTTCTTCCGGATGTAAACAGCGCCTCCCTGGACCCAATCTTTTCGCTAACGCAAGAAATTGAGCTGAAAGCGCATGCGAAAACCAGAGTCAGTTTCCTGACATTGGCTGCCAGCTCGCGTGCAGAAGCATTGGAAAAACTGTCTCATTACCAAACCGGGCAGTCCATCCACCGCGCCTTTGACGAAGCGCGCGCTGCCAGCGAACAAGAATTACTTGAGCTTGGACTGAACGCTTCCAAGGTCGAAACCATTCTTCGCCTGTTCTCGTGCCCTGATTTACCCGGTGGGGACATTGCGCGCTGCCCCGCATATCCTGGCACAAAATGTAAAGGGGCAATCCAGTTTATGGGCGTTCGGCATCTCCGGGGATTACCCTGTTTTACTCGTTCGCATTTGCGATGGTGAATCGACCTTATTACGGGAGGCTCTGCAAACCTTCATTTACTTACACACACATCATGCCGCGATCAACCTGGTGATCCTGAATGATCAGGATTCGGGCTATGCCCTGGAACTACACAACGCCATCCAGCGCCAGATCCGGCAGATGGGCGCAGAGGCATCCCTGAATCAACGCGACGGGATTTTCATCCTGCGTGCTGATCAGCTCCAGCCAGCCGATAAGATCCTTTTGGAAACGGTGGCAGGTGTAATTTTGGATGAAAAGGGTGGGACTCTGGCCGAACATGCTGCGCGATTAACCATCCAACCCACCCATCTTCCCGATTTCACCCCACCGGTCCCTTCAGACACTGATCCCAAACCGACCAACTCACCGCCTGTTCCGGAAGGACTGTTAATGGAGAACGGTCTCGGCGGGTTCAGCCGGGATGGTAGGGAATATGTCATCCATCTAAAGCCGGGCGAGTTCACGCCGCATCCGTGGGTCAATGTGATTGCCAACCCGCTGTTCGGCTTTATGGTTTCCGAAGCAGGTTTCGGCTGCACCTGGGCTGAAAACAGCAGCGAGAACCGACTGACCCCCTGGCGCAATGACCCTATCACCGATATGCCCGGTGAAGCACTTTACCTGCGCGATGAAGAAACCGGGCTGGTCTGGAGCCCCACGCGCATGCCCGCCGGGGCGGAAACGACGCATGTCATCCATCATGGAGCGGGCTATTCGATCTTCGAAAGCCAGAGCCATGGCTTGAATCAGACCCTGCGTCTTTTCGCGGCCCCGGAAAAGCCGGTAAAAATTGTGTCACTTCGACTGGAAAACCTTTGGAAACATCCACGGCGTGTTACCGTCACCTATTATGTCGAATGGGTACTTGGAACCACGCGCACAAAAAACCAGGCCCACATCATGCCTGAGTTCGCAGCCGATCAGAAGGCCTTGCTTGCCACCAACCGCTTCAACAGTGAGTTCGGCGAACGTGTGGCATTCCTGGCTGCAAGTAAAAGTCCGCACGGAGTGACCACTGACCGGATGGAGTTTTTGGGACGCATGGGCAGCCTGCAAAACCCGGCGGCACTCAGGCGGATCGGATTGGCAAGCGCGGTGAATGCCGGGCTGGATCCATGCGCGGCCATCCAGCTGCACGTCGATCTGGCGCCCGGCGCTACGGAAGAGGTCTTTTTTCTTCTCGGAGAAGGAGCCAACCGTGCGGAAAGTCTGGCACTGATCGGGCAGATCCAAACCCAGGTCCAGGTTGAAGCAACCTGGCAGGCTGTTCAGCAGCATTGGGATGACATTCTGAATGTCATAAAGGTTGAAACACCTGATCCGGGAATGGATTTGATGCTCAATCGTTGGTTACTATACCAGACCATTAGCTGTCGCCTGTGGGGACGCTCGGCGTTGTACCAATCCAGCGGAGCCTTCGGGTTCCGTGACCAGCTGCAGGACGTGCTGGCGGTTTTGCAAGCGCGACCGGCATTGGCGCGTGAGCAGATCCTGAACGCGGCCAGCCGCCAGTTTGAAGCGGGCGATGTGTTGCATTGGTGGCACCCACCTTCCGGACGTGGGGTACGCACACGCTTTTCGGATGACTTGCTCTGGCTGCCTTACGTTACCGCCGAATATGTAAACGCCACCGGCGATAATGCGATCCTGAACGAGAAAATCCCCTTCCTGAATGGGGACCCACTCAAACCAGGTGAAGCCGAACGATACGCCCAATACACTGCTTCGGAGGGCTTGGCAACCCTATATGAGCATTGCCGCCGGGCAATCATGAAAGGAAGCACGTCCGGAGCGCACGGGCTGCCGCTGATGGGGGCTGGAGACTGGAACGATGGGATGAACCGGGTCGGAATCGATGGGCGCGGCGAAAGCGTCTGGCTGGGTTGGTTCCTGCACGCCACCCTGACGCGCTTCAGTTCGCTTTGCATGACTATGAAAGACGATCCTGAACCGACTCGGCAGCAGGCTAATTCCCTTGCACAGGCGCTCGAAAAAGCTGCCTGGGATGGGAACTGGTACTTGCGGGCTTATTACGATGATGGCAGCAAACTGGGTTCGAGCGAGAACGACGAATGCCGGATTGATTCGATTGCTCAATCATGGGCGGTTCTATCCGGAGCAGCCGATCCGGAGCGCGCCGCCCAGGCAATGGACTCTGTCGAACGGTTGTTGGTGCGAGAGGCGGATCAATTGATCCTGTTGCTGGCACCGCCATTTGATAAGACCACGCGTGATCCCGGCTATATCCAGGGTTATCCTGTCGGTGTGCGCGAGAACGGCGGGCAGTATACCCATGCCGCCATATGGACGGCCTGGGCATTTGCCAGGCTCGGGCAGGGCGATCTCGCCGGGGCTTTGTTTCGTCTGCTGAACCCAATCCAGCATGCCGATACACCCGAAAAAGTAAAACGCTACATGGTTGAGCCTTTTTGGATTGCCGCCGACATCTACAGCCAACCCCCATTCACTGGCCGGGGCGGCTGGACCGGTTACACTGGTTCGGCCGGCTGGATGTATAGACTGGGCATCGAAGCTATTTTGGGGATCACCCGCCTGGGCAAGGCGCTCAACATCGACCCGTGCATCCCGCACGACTGGCCAGAATTTAAAGTGGATTACCGTCTTGGAAGCACACTTTACAGGATTAGCGTTGAGAATCCAACCGGGGTCAATCGCGGCGTTCTGGGAATCCTGCTGGACGGAAATTCGCTGCCCATCGGCCCGGTCCCACTCGTTGATGATGGTCTGACACACGAGCTTATAGTAACAATGGGTATTCGTCCTGGGCTCACGCAGGGTTGAATTTCAAAGTATTCGCAGTAAAATTAATTCAATGTTGATCATAAATACTGGCTTGCGGGAAGCCAGATTTTGTGCATGAGTCAATATTTCTGCAAAGCGAAGGGATGTAAGTCATATGCAAGTAGTTCAAAAAAACCGTAAAATTGCAGAGCCAGAGGAAATCGACATCCCGGGGTTAAGCAAAGTGATCGAGAAAAATATTCGCACGATCACCCATCTGCGCACAAAGGCTGCGCATGAACGCGGTCTACAAAGCCGCATCGCCGATGCAATCACTTCCTTCTCGGGACGGATGATTTTCGCTTATGTGCATATCGTATGGTTTATTATATGGATCCTGGTCAACACCGGACGGTTCGGCATGCCTGCTTTTGACCCTTTCCCCTATGGACTCCTGACCATGATCGTCTCCCTGGAGGCTATTTTTCTTTCAACATTTGTGCTTATCAGCCAAAACCGCCTGAGCGAAGAGTCTGAACGCCGTGCCGATCTGAATTTACATATAGGATTGCTGACTGAACATGAATTGACACGCGCGTTAAAGATGCTGGATACGATCCAAAACAAACTGGGTATTGTAGATATTGGAGGCGGTGAGTTGGCGGATCTTGAAATGGAAACCAGACCGGAAGATGTATTGGCAGAAATCCACCACCTCCAATTAATTGAAATGGGTAAAAAGGTTGCAAAATGAACGTAGATTCCAATCACCCGTCCTCGGAAGAGGATGAATACCGTCGAAATCTTCTTTGCTGCCGCCGACGGGATGGTCGTTTTAGATCAGAGAATAGGCCGCGTATTGATTGCCAACCCGGCTGCATGTACGATGCAAAGATGTACCTGCTCCGAATTCGTGGGAATGCTCCCGAAGGCATTCATCCATCCTGACAGCCAGCACACCTTCAGCAACTTCCTGCGGGCGTTTCAGTCTGGCGCTGCTTTCGATACCCACGTGCGGCATGTTCGCTGTGATGGTGGCACGTTTCCGGCTGTGTGGCACGCGACAGCCTTCCCCTACCAGGGTCAGGCGTGCCTGTTGGGCGTGGTAAGGGATGTGAGCCAGCGCATTCGGGCAGAAAAGCGTTTGCACGATCAGGTGGCAGCCCGAACGCACGAGCAAACCACACTGCTGGATATCTCGCATGCTCTGGCATCCACACTGGAACTCCAGCCGGATTTGATCCTGGAGCAATTACGGGAGATCATCGAATACACCCATGCCGGACTCTTCAGGTTGACTGATTCGACGTTGACTGCTCTGGCAGTGCGCGTCGGTTTTGCATCCGGAAAGGCATTCCCGGTCCTTGTACGGGGCAGATCTCCGTACAGTTCTTTCGAAAAAGGTTCTGGACCGCAGCAACTGGACCAGGCTACACCTTTCCAAATACAACTGGATGGCCCTGAAACTCTGAAAACCTTATTCAATGGTCATCGGCCAATCCGAATCGCGGATGTAACCAATGACGACCCGCAAGCCGTGTTTCTGCACTCGCTGCTGAACGGGAATGCCGCCACACTTTTGAAAGATGTGCGCGCCTGGATGTGGGTGCCCCTGGCGGTCAAAGGTCGCATTATCGGCGGCCTGGGGGTTGCGCATGCCCGACGGAATTACTTTACGGCCCATCACGCCGCGCTGGCACTTGCGATGGCCGACCAGGTGGCCATCACTATGGTTAATGCGGAGTTATACGAAAATGCCGGGGTGCTGGCTGCGCTGCAAGAACGTCAACGCTTGGCGCAGAACCTGCACGATGCGGTCAACCAGTCGCTCTTCTCGGCTGGGCTGATCGCCGAAGTGCTGCCGCGCCTGTGGGAGCGTGACCCGGCGGAGGCACGTCGTTCGCTGGAAGACTTGCGCAGGCTGACGCGCGGCGCATTGGCGGAGATGCGCGAGCTATTGGCGGAATTGCGCCCGTCCGTCTTGACCGACAGCAGCCTGGGCGACCTGCTGCGCCAGTTAGCTAATGCTTTCACGGGGAGATCGAACATCCCCGTCCACGTGAACATTGCCGGGGAACAGGTCCTCCCCGCTGAGATCCAGGTGGCACTCTACCGCATTTGCCAGGAGGCTTTAAACAATATCTCCAAGCATGCCGAAGCCAGCCAGGTGGAGATTGACCTGCAATACAATACCGGTACCGAGGCGAATGTGGCAAGTCTGGTGGAATTAATCATTCACGATAATGGTCACGGATTTGACCCCGGAGGACCAAGCGCCCCAGGTCACTTTGGCCTGGGTATGATGCATGAACGTGCTGTAGCCGTGGATGCCTATTTGACAGTTACCAGCCAGGTGGGTCAAGGGACCGAAATCAAGCTGCGCTGGCCAGATCGACCGATATAGGAGGCTTTATGACGACACCTGCCATTCCCCGTATCCGTGTGCTGGTTGTTGACGATCATACAATGGTACGGCGTGGCCTGGCAACCTTCCTGAAAGTCTTTGATGACATGGAACTGGCAGGTGAGGCTGCCAGCGGGCAGGCTGCTATTACATTGTGCGACCAACTCCAGCCGGATGTTGTGTTGATGGATATGGTCATGCCCGAGATGGATGGGGCCACCGCCACGCGCATTATTCGCAAACATTCTCCTCGGATCCAGGTGCTGGCTTTGACGAGCTTCAAGGAGGAGATCCTGGTCCAAAGTGCATTACAGGCTGGCGCAATCGGCTACTTACTCAAGGATGTTTCCGCCGATGAACTGGTTCAGGCCATCCGAGCTGCACATGCTGGCCGCTCGACGCTTTCACCAGAAGCAGCCCAGGCTTTGGTGCATGCCGCCTCCCAACCTCCGGCTCTTGGTCTCGACCTGACCGGTCGCGAGCATGAAGTCCTGACCCTGATGGTCGCTGGGCTAAATAACACCCAAATCGCTGGCAAGCTGGTTGTCAGCCCATCCACAGTGAAATCCCACGTCAGTAATATTCTATCCAAATTGGAGGTAAACAGCCGCACCGAAGCCGTAACCCTGGCCTTGCGCAACCATCTGGTTGACTGAGCTTCTTCCCGACCCTCCCCCAAGTGGCGGAGGCAAACACTCCCCGGCAGATGGATGCAGCCGGGGAGGCTTTGTTATATGATAAAGTCATGGTATTGGTACGCGCTGGTGAAAAATAGAAAGGCATCCGATAACTTATGAACGGCACAGCTGAACTATCCCTAATAGAATCAGAGGTTCGTTATCGTCGTTTGTTTGAATCCGCCCAGGATGGGATATTAATTCTGGATGCCGGGACGGGCGCGATTACCGATGTCAATCCATTCCTGACAGCCATGCTGGGCTATTCGCGCAATGAGTTGGTGGGAAAAATGCTCTGGGAAGTTGGTGCCTTCAAGGATATAGAAGCCAGCCAGGTTGCCTTTAAAGTATTACAGGAAAAGGAATACATCCGTCACGAAAATTTTCCACTCAAAACGAGGGACGGGCGACTGATCCAGGTGGAATTCGTTAGCAATGTCTACCTGGTAGGGGATGAAAAAGTGATCCAATGTAATATTCGAGACATTACAGAGCATAAGCAGATATTGGACGCGTTGCAAGAGAATGAGAAAAAATACTTCAACCTGGTCAATCAAAGCCCGGAGGGTGTTTTCATCATCGAACCGAAAGGAAACATCTTAACAGTAAATAATGCCATGTGTAATGCGTTGGCTTACAGCGAAGAAGAATTTCTTTCCATGAATATTTGGGAACTGGTTCCCGAACAGTTTTTGGAGCAATATAAGGTACGGATAAATAAAATTCTTGAGGGGAAGAGTTTGGAGGAGGCCGGAGAATATGCGGTGCGTGGGAAAGATGGAAAGATACACTATGTAGAAATACTTTCAGCTCCTCATTATAGCGGTAAGGACATTATAGATTTTCAAGGAATTGCTCGTGATATCACGACCCGTAAACAGGCGCAGGATAGGATACAACGGCAGCTTAAGCATTTACTAGCCTTGAGTGGAATCGATCGAGTGATCGCATCCAATTTCGATTTAAACCTGAGCCTTACAGAAATTCTCAGCCGTTTAATTGAAGAGCTGGCCGTTGACGCGGCTGATATTTTAATATTGAATTCCGGTTTGCAGATGCTGGAATATGGAGCCGAGTGCGGCTTCCACACCAAAGCCGTCCGAAAAGCACAAATCCGCTTGGGCGAGGGTTATGCCGGTCGCGTCGCTCTAGAACGTCGTCTCGTCCAAGTCCCTAACTTGGAAGATGAAAGCAACAAAAATTTCCTGACAACTCGTATAGAAGGCGAGGGTTTTGTCTGCTACATTGGTGTCCCGTTAATCGCCAAAGGGCAGGTCAAAGGCGTACTCGAAGTTTTCCATCGAAATTTGCTTGATCCCGATGCAGAATGGTTTGACTTCCTTAATACCTTGGCTGGGCAAGCCGCCATTGCAATCGAGAATTCCACCCTGTTCGTGAGCCTGCAACGCTCCAACTCGGAACTAGGCTTAGCCTATAACGCTACCATCGAAGGCTGGTCGCATGCGCTGGACCTGCGTGACAAAGAGACCGAAGGACACACGCAGCGTGTAACGGAAATTTCGGTGAAGCTAGGGCGGCTCTTCGGCTTGAGCGAGACCGACCTTGTACAGGTCCGCTGGGGTTCATTATTGCACGATATCGGAAAAATGGGTGTTCCGGACGAGATACTACTAAAACCCGGCCCGCTGACTGATGAAGAATGGCTGGTGATGAAGAAGCATCCAACCTTTGCTTACGAGATGCTCTCGCCCATTCGCTACCTGAGGCTGGCGTTGGATATCCCCTTCTGTCATCACGAAAAATGGGATGGCAGCGGCTATCCACGCGGGTTAAAAGGTCCTCAGATCCCCCTATTTGCCCGAATTTTTAGCGTGGTGGATGTGTGGGATGCATTAAGGTCAGACCGTCCATACCGACTCGCCTGGTCGGATGAAAAAGTTCGAGAACATATCCGCACATCTGCTGGAACTCATTTTGATCCGCAGGTAGTGGATCAATTTCTGCAAATTGTTGATTGATCTTTACCTGCCCCCAGGTGGTAAAGGCAAATAATCTTCGGTTGATGTTGACGTTGTTTTTATTCCAAGGGAAAAACATTGAACTATTATGTCCAAGCCTACAACCCGGCCTGGCAGGTAAGCACCCCAACGATCACAATTGGCTGTTAGTGTGGGTGACCGTATACCGATATCCTGGTTGAATCTCACTGTATAGGAATTCCCCTGACATATATACTCGTAAACACCTCCCCCAAGTGGCGGAGGGAAAAACTCCCCGACCGGTGGATGCAGCCAGTGATGATTAACTGTAAGATGATATATGGGTTGCGTAATGTCTTGTAACCTTTAACCTTGTTGCAGTTTTTAAGCTACTCGGATTCAAACGTGAAATCCAGAGGAAAAAAGTGAAAAAGCATCTCTTCATTCGATTAACCATGGCAATACTTTTTGTAATGGGCACGGGTTGTTCTTCCAATGCCGTCGTACAGGTCAATACTCCGGTCCCCGGCGCACAGGGTGCTACACCCGTTCCGAATGGTCAGATCAACGTGCCTGGCATTACCATCCAGGTTTATGCACCCGGTCCCAACCCAACGGTCTATACCAGCGATGCACACGGTCGTGTCGCCGGCATCTGGCTGGGACTTTGGCACGGGGTCATTTCCCCGGTGACTCTGGTTTTGTCATTCTTCAACCAGGGTGTGCAAATGTATGAAGTGCACAACAACGGAAACCAGTATAACCTTGGTTTCCTGTTGGGAGTGGCGATCGTATTTATTGTTCTGGGTTTGCTGGTAGGTTCAAGGCATTGATCGCCCGCCCCCCCAATCCGGGAACCGAGCCAGCTTTACAAAAAAAGGACCTGCCCCTGCAGGTTGTCTGACCCTCCCAAAACCGGACCGAACGGTAGACCCTATTCTACGAGAGTGTTTATAAGGAGAAATGAAAATGAATCTGAGAACTCAGTGCTCCAAAGGAAATTACGTGGTGGGTGGCTGTTATCTTAGGGGTGCTTGCACTCCTGGGCCACTTCAATACGATTTCTGCTTTGAGCCCGTATGCGTTCTGGCTTGCCATCGCCGGGCTGGCCTTATTGGTGGTGGCAACACTCGTTAAAAACTTGTAGTGGATGGTAGGCGTGGGCCCCGGGTTGTAAATCGGTCCGGGACACCCTGGGTTCCCGCTTGCTCTGCCCGGAATATTGCTTTGGCCAGAGTGCCATTTGTCTGGTTCCCCGGGGAGCACTATCGTTGGATGGAGGCATTCGTTGACGCGTAGCCCGTGAATAAATTGAGCTGGCCGTACAACTCCTCCCTCAGTATGTAAAAATGTTAAGGCAATTGACAAGATAAAAGGAGATTCCTGATGGAAACAAAATATATCATCATCGTAGTTGTGGTCGTGATCATCCTCGGGCTCATATTGGCTGCGATTTTTTCACGGCGCCAGCGCTCGAAGCGCTATACTGAAAAATATGGCTCCGATTATGGTCACGCCGTAAAGAGCATGGGCAGCCAGACAAAAGCGCAAAAGGAAATGGACGATCGCAAGGAGCGTGTGGATTCTCTGGATATCCGTTCTCTTTCCTTGCCCGAGCGCGAGAAATATCTGTCTGAATGGAAAGCCGTCCAGGCTAAATTCATCGACCAACCCGGGCCGGCAACGGTGGAAGCTGACCACCTGATCATGGAAGTGATGCAATTGCGCAACTATCCCGTCGCTGATTTTGATCAGCGAGCCGCCGATATCTCGATCAATTATCCTGATTTGGTGAGTAATTATCGCCGGGCACGTGCAATCGCCATTAAAAATGAGCAGCACAAAGCGGATACAGAGGAATTACGGCAGGCACTGGTGCATTATCGGGCACTGTTCAATGAACTGCTCATTACCGAGGAAGTCGTTCCGGAAAAGGCATAGAAATTCGCCCGGTTTTTTGGGAATCTTTTGTGTCTGCAGCTGATTGTAAGGCGAGATCAATCTCGCCTTACAACCTACTTTGTGTGGCGGTACAATTTACTGACGCCACCTCAAAGCCTGATTGTGTAGTATGATGAGCACCCCCGCTTCCACCCGACCGGTGGAAAAATGTAATTAATAAGGAAATAGTTCTATGGCAACCAAGACAGAACCCAAGAAAGATAAGGCCTCCGTCACGAAGCCCAAGCGCGCTTCCAAAAGCCAACGCACGCATGTGCGCCGGATGAAGCAGGAAGCCAACAAAACAGCCGGCGTTACGAAGGCCTGAGCCGCTGCGAAGTTCCGCCGAATGAAGTCGATAAACTCTCCCCGACCAATGAATGCGGCCGGGGAGAGTTTGCTAAATAATTTGATGTGGTAAGCCAAACAATATGCCGGTGTAACGGTTCCCGGATGTGAACGCGTGGATATTCGGCTTAGGTGGGCAATGATGACGGCAAAGTCATGCTGCGTATCTGGCAAATGGGGAAGCCTGTCCCGGTATTTACGAGGATCAAATAGTGCTTCCATAAGGCCACACGCGAAGAGACTATGCCGAACTGGTCCAGCGCAACCATATGCTGGCGCAAACATTCCCTCCTCCCCCAAGTGGCGGAGGTAAATACTCCCCGACCGATGGATGCGGCCGGGGAGTAGTTTATTGTACGATGATACTATGACACGCGTATTTTTGGCAGACGCCCAGTCCGCAGAACGTTCCGCCCTTCGTCTGGTACTACTGGACCTGGGCATGAAGGTTGTAGGCGAAGCAGCAGACTGGTTTACCACCTTATCCCTGGCTCCAAAAACCGGTCTGGATATGTTACTGGTTGACTGGGATATGCTCCCCACTGATTTGGGATTTCAGTCCCTGGCCGAACTGCGCTTGGCCTGCCCAAATGCCATCGTGGTTGTCCTGATCAGCCATCTGGATGCTCGTCATCAGGCTGCACTCTCGGCTGGTGCGGATGCATTTATCAGTAAGGGAGAGACTCCCGAGCGTGTTGCTGAACGTTTGCGAGCCGCAGCAGAAAGCGTTCGCATTTAATTTTCCTGTGCGGGTTTTCTGACAGGGAACGGCTTGAGAAACGGGCGCAATAAGCTGCCCCGCCTGCACCAGATGAAATTGGCAGGTAAGCGCCTAGTCCGCAACCGGGACAGCTTTTCTAAATGATCCAAAGGAGCATCAGACCATGAACAAAGATGTATTCGAAGGAAAGTGGAAACAGATTCGCGGCGAGTTCAAAGGCCTGGTGGGGCAAACTCACCGATGACGATTTGGACCGGGCCGCCGGGAAGTTCGACGTTTTCATCGGCTTGCTGCAGGAGAAGTATGGCTACACCCGCCAGCGTGCTACCCATGAAATTGAAACGCGCGTGACCAGGTATGAGGCCGATTTGAAAAAGAAGACGCAACCCGTCCCGGTCAAATGATCGCAGAAGGTTCCACCCCTTCCACTTATGGGGTTGGCAGCAACACAAATAACGGTATTCCGTCCAATCTTGTAGTTTTCATCAAGGAGTTACCATGAATATTATCATTTATCTCGTCGTTGCAGCAGTGATCGGCTGGGTGGCGACCGGAATCATGCACGACCGTTCGAACCTGCTGATCAACATCATTGTGGCCGTGATTGGCGCCTTCCTGGCGGGTTGGTTCCTCAGCCCAATATTCCATGTCGGTTCGATCAACGACGCCATCACCTGGCAAACCGCATTGTTGACACTGGCGGGTTCAGTCATCCTGCTGGCGGTCGTCAACCTTTTTCGGAGAGGGCGCCATTAACCTGAAAGAACCCAGTCTCTCTCATACCCCGGGCCGGTTGTGCTGTTGGGAATCCATTTTACAAATTAGGGGAACAACCGGCCTTTTTCCTCTCTTATTTATAAGGAGTTCAATATGATAGAAAACAAAGTTTCAGAAGTTCAAACAACCCAAAGAGAACCAGGCAAGCAGCGTCAGGTTTTCACCTTCAAAGCCACCCAGGTGATCTGGCTCTTGCTGGGTTTGCTGGAGGCGCTGCTGGCGCTGCGCTTTGTACTGAAGTTGATCGGGGCCAACCCGGCCAGCCCGATTGCCGTCCTTCTTTACGGGTTCACCAACCTGTTCCTGTTCCCCTTTGAAGGGCTGGTGGGCACGCCTGCAACCGGAGGCATGGTGCTGGAAGTAACCACCTTGATTGCCATGCTGGTGTATGGCCTGATTGCCTGGGGGGTTGAAAGAATAATCTGGGTGATCTTTTATCGCCCGAATGAACCTTCGGTGGGCGTGACAAAGACAACCACTACTGATCAGCATACACGTTTATAAAGAGGTGTGATTATGGACGTTTCAAGTGAAAAATATGAAACCGATAATAATCAGCGACGAGGCGGTTTTTCAACTCTGCCAAAAATCTTCAAGAATATCTTCAAAAGGTTAACCGGTTTATTTACCCTGACTGAAAAAGAGAAATCAGAAGCCGGCATCTATTATGGCGGCGAAAGGCGTGACTGATCAATCCGCTTCGCGCCTCATTCGCAATGGATCAAGTATTTATCTCATTCCCCGTATTTACTAAACAAGGAGAATACAAAATGGAAGAAAAATATGAGCAACATGTTTATGACAGGAATAACCCAATTCGGGTTTTAATCGGCTTTCTAATCGGCAGCCTGGCCGGAGCAGTTGCGATGCTGTTATTCGCACCCCAATCGGGCAGACGGACGCGTGCCAGATTCTAAAACCAAACCATCGAGTTGCGCGATCGGACGACCAAGAGTGTAAAAAAAGCGGTTGCCCAGGTGCGCTCAGAAACGGGCAAGCTAACCAACCAGGTCCAGGACAAGGCTGGGGAACTCAAGCAGCTCGGACAGGATAAGCTCGTGCAGCAGTTGGACAAGGTGTCCGCAGCCCTGGATGCCGGGATTACCGTTGTCGAAGCCGCCTGAGAACAAGGCAACCACATCCATCTTGGCGGTTGACAAGTAGGCTGAAATTGACAGCCACCATTAATTCAGGTTTGAGAGGAGTACTGGCATGAGATTCACAAAAAATATCGGCTTCCTGTTATTGGCAATCTTCCTCATCTTGTACGGGCTGATCGCATTACTCAGCTTGAATTTTGCAGGCCTGGGCGTAATCATGGGGCTGCTCGCCATAGCTGCCGGCATCTTCCTTCTGCTGGGACGCTAATCAAATGTCACCCGATGTGAAAACCGGGTGGCAGCCAATCGATAATCTAAAAGGAGAAATCTCATGTTGTGGACAATCATCGTAATCCTGTTTATCCTGTGGTTGCTCGGCGCTTTCGGCCGAAATATCAGTTCTAGTTTCCCGCGCACTGGCAATTGGGTGCACATATTGATCGTCATCGTGGTGATCCTGGTTATTTTGAACCTTCTGCATATCATTTAGCCTCCATCTCTATGAGCGAACCAGGTCCATCCAGGCTGGCGACAGCTTTAATCGGCCAGGCCGGTTAGTGCCCCGCCACTCGCTTTTCCAGCTGGATACCTGGTTCGCTTTTTTATTTCAGGAGTTAAGTTTTGAAAGCACTCATCTACCATGGCCCGGGCGAACGCGCCCTCGAGAATATGCCCAAACCCACCATACAGGTGTCCACGGATGCCATCATCCGCATCACCAAGACGACCATCTGTGGCACGGATCTGCATATCATGAAAGGGGAGGTACCAGCCGTCACGAACGTCCGCACCCTCGGATATGAGGGGGTCGGTATCTTCGATACCGTAACGACCCCCATGCTTTTGAATACAGTTGCCTCTGGAAAGCTCCAACCTGCACAATTGATTACCCACCACTTCAGGTTGGATCAGGTCATGCATGCCTATGATACGTTTGGAAATGCCATGCAGGAACACGCTTTGAAAGTGATCATTTCGAACGCGTAATGGATGATAGCCTATCATTCGCAGATTTCCCCTCGCTCTAGTAAATAAGATCATTTACACAATAATAAGCCTGATCCTGGATGGCATTCCCGCTGTCCTTCCGGTTCACGTATTAGTTCCTCGGGGAATTGAAATAAGCAACTTTTATTCCCATCGGTGTTCTTTATAATAAGATAAAGGGCGTTTCTTTTCCATTCGAAGGAGAATTCGTTTCTTCTTTGTTTTATTTCCTAGGTAATACCATCGAGCCGCAAGGGTTCTCATTTTTACAAATGAGCGGGGATCTAGCCCATCTCACATGCTCACGTAACCATGCCGGAGATCCCTGCTGTTCCATGACAACTTTTCGAAATGATCCAGGCCGGAAAATTGTTTACAAAATTATCAACTTCCATAATCTTGTTGGTTTGCACAACTTAGGTTAGAATAGATTAAGAAGAGAAGAATTAATCCTTTGATTAATGGGGATAAGTCCGTGCCAGATGTATCTTTGCAAAGATTCCCTTCGGTATGACACATTTGCTAGGAGGAAGAGGAAAAATGCACAAACAAAAGGTTCTAGCGATCGCTGCAGTTATGGTCATGCTCCTCTCATTAATGGGGCCATCCTTCGGTGTGTCTGCCCGCCCGTTCGCGCAGGTTGCTCCAATATTGGGAGTGTTGCAAAGTTACTCTGTCCTGGCGCATACGGGAGTGACAAATACTGGCCCATCTAGCATGCCTGGAGATATTGGGACCGACACCGCACTAGTAGACGGTGGAATTACCGTTGGCCCTCCAGGTGTACAGCGTACCCTTGCAGATGCGCTCACCGCTCAGAATGCAGCCGTCACTGCAGCGGTTTCTGGGCCGAATAATCTGGAAAGTCAGGGGCCCGGACTTACCCTACCAAATAGCGAATTGGCCGGTCGAGTTCTTCCCCATGGCGTGTATACTGTGCCAGGAGTTTCTCTTTTGTCGAACTACTGTGTTGGGAGGAGTACTCACCCTCGATGGTCCGGGCGTCTATATCTTCCTTACATCTGGCCTCACCGCCACCGGCACGATAAAATTGATCAATGGGGCTGATGCCTGCAATGTTTATTGGCGTGATACCAGCAGCGTACACATCAATAATTCCGGCACCTACGGTTCGTTCATAGGAACGATCATTGCCCAAGCCAGCATCACAATGAATACAGATGCGAAGTTGGAAGGACGGGCTATCGCACAAACCGGTAATGTAACCTTGCTTTCCAACACTATCACCGGCCCATTATGCTCGACAACCATTACGACACAAGTCCGCGATGACGGCGATTTACCCGTCATAACAGTACCAGTCACTACAAATGTGCATGACACTGCGACATTAAGCTGGGGCATCCTCCGCCAGTGCAGGTGGAACAGTGAGTTATGCTTTATATAATAACAGTGACTGTACCTCTCTTATCCCCATCTTTAATGCCGCCGACCTGCCGGTATCCAACGGCATATTACCGGATTTACCTGCCTACCCTTTCAATTCGGCCGGAACGTATTATTGGCAGGCAGTATATAGTGGAGACACCTTTAACGCAGGATCTGCCAGCGCCTGTTCTGCTGAACCGCTGATCGTCACCGACACCAACAAAACAACTCCAGGGCTCACAACGCAACTTTCCTCGACCACTGGTACAGTGGGCGGTCCAGCAGTGAATGACACGGCGATCTTAACCCAAGGCGTAGGCACTGAGGTTCCGACTGGCACAGTCACCTATACCGTATTTACGAACAATACCTGTACTATAGGAGCGCAGGATGCTGGAAGCGTAACCCTGACAGGCAGCGGCGCCGTGCCAGATTCAAATGGCATCGTTTTCAATACCACCGGAACGTATTATTGGCACGCTGTATACAGTGGAGACACCAATTACAACGGTGTCACCAGCACATGTGATGTCGCCAGTGAAAATCTGACAGTCATCAATGCCAAACCGACTATTACGACAACCCTATCTGCGACCACGATCCTGGTAAATCAGGCTGGTCGCATGACAGTGCAACTCTTGGTGGAGTCTACCAGCAACGCAGTTGGAACAGTGACCTACTCTATATATTCGAACGATCCCACCTGCCTTTCGAAATCCGCAGGCTGCCGGAATTAAAACGGTGATCAATGGTGATTGTACCGGATTCAGATCCAATCACTTTCCCTACGGCCGGAATCGTATTATTGGCAGGCAGTTTACAGTGGCGGCCCCAACAATAACGGCGACTAAGAGCGCATGTACCAGTGAAGTATTGGTGGTCAACAACGCCAGGCCTACTCCAACCACCATACCGAATGCCCCTGTTTTGCCCAGCACCGGTTTTGCCCCACGACAGATTACGGCTCTCTCCACCCAGCCAGCTGAAAAGGCTTATGCGGACCTGGGCGACCTTTGGCTGGAGATCCCTCGCCTGGGTGTACAGATGCCGATCGTGGGCGTACCCCAACAAGCCGATGGCGGGTGGGACGTCTCCTGGCTGGGCAAGGATGCCGGCTGGTTGAACGGTACGGCCTTCCCAACCTGGGCGGGTAACTCGGTGCTGACCGGGCATGTCTATGATGCCTATGGCAATCCCGGTCCCTTCGTCCACCTCAACTGGATGTGGTGGGGCGATAAGGTGATCGTTCACGCCTGGGGCGCGCAGTATGTCTACGAAGTCCGGCAAGTTCTGCAGGTATCCCCCGGTGCGACCGCTGCGGTCATCAAACATCAGGAACTGCCCTGGGTGACACTGATCACCTGCCGAGACTACGATGAAGCCAGCAATTCCTACAAGTACCGGGTTGCCGTGCAGGCTGTCCTGATGGAAGTCAAATAGGTTCCAGAATAGAGTAAGAAACTTCGGCAAGTTCGCGGAGGCTACCAGGAATGGCGGCCTCCGCTTTTTTATTACTGCACCCTTGCGCGCAAGGACCGGGTATCCCCCAACTGGCGGAGACAAACACTCCCCGAATGGTGGATGTAAGCAAGGGACAATAAGGATAGGATTAATGTATGTAGGTATACGCGATGCAGAGGTAACCCCTATGCTTCGCAATATATTTATTGCCGTTCTTCAGGCAAAGAAATTTGGTTGCCTGGGAATTGCCGGGGTGAGGGTATGAAGATGGGGTGTTAACACCCCATATCTTCCCCAATATCACGGCGATTCCCTATGAACCAAAAATATACTAATGAGAAAAGGAGATCAGTATGGGAATACTTTCCTGGATCGTGGTTGGCTTGATCGCCGGCTGGTTGGCTGGCTTGATCGTCAAGGGGGGCGGATATGGCTGCGTAGGTGACATCATCGTCGGCGTGATCGGCGGATTATTGGGCGGCTGGGGGGCTTCCTATTTCTTCCATATGGGCGATCCCATGTCAGGCATTAACCTGCCATCCATCGGGATTGCTTTCGTCGGCGCAGTGATATTTGTGATTATCTTACGCCTGATCGGTGGAAGAAGGGCTTAACTTCCGGGTCCTAATGGCATCCATTCCATCTTCGCATCCGTACGACTGGAGCTTCCGGCGGGTTGTTTGGGCGACTCTCGTCTTGATCTTTGTCGCCCTTAGCTTCTGGTTGCTTTATCGCTTTTACCAGGTGGTTTTCATTCTATTTATTGCCATCGTGATGGGCACGGTGATCAGACCGGTGGTAAATTGGCTGAAACGACGCGGACTCCCCCGGACCGCAGGCGTAATCCTGATCTACCTGCTGTTACTGGCGCTGACGATCGGATTCTTGCTATTGTTATTCCCCTTGATCGTCAAACAAGGCACAACAATCTCTGCAGCAGTACCAGGTTACTATCACGGCTTGCGTGAGGGGATGGTAAATAATCCCAATCAATGGATCGTCCATTTGGGTGCTTTTCTCCCGGCGACTTTGCCAGTCCTTGCGCCAATCCAGCAAACCGGGCAGCAGATGCTGGCATCGGCAGGACAAGCGTTGGGGTACATAACATTGGTTGCCAGGGGGTTGCTCATCGCCATCACTATTCTGGTGGTGGCCTTTTACTGGACATTGGATGGGCCGCGCATCATTCAATCCACCCTGTTCCTGGTTCCCATCAGGGAGCGCGAGAACATCAGCGAACTGATCTCGGCAATGGAAGCCAAGGTTGGTTTCTTCATTGCCGGACAAGCCTTCCTTTGTTTGGTCATCGGTACCCTGGCACTGGTGGCCTACCTGCTGATCGGATTACCGAATGCTCTGGTGCTGGCATTTATAGCAGGAGTGCTGGAGGCCGTACCGATGGTCGGTCCGCTCCTTGGAGCCGTTCCGGCGGGGTTGGTGGCGTTGACCATATCGCCTGCCAGTCTGGTCTGGGTTATCGTGGCAACAATCACCATCCAGCAGTTGGAAAACATCTTATTGGTGCCGCGCGTTATGCGTAAGGCAGTCGGTGTCAACCCCTTCGTCACACTTCTGGCGCTTTTTGCCTTTAGCTCCTTTTTCGGTATTGCCGGCGCACTCATGGCGATACCCATGGCGGCCATTATCCAACTCTTGCTGGATCGATTTGTTTTTCGCCCGGTAGAGGCGGAGCCTGGGGCAACACCCGGGCGAGATCTGGCTGCCCGGCTGCGCTATGAGACACAAGATCTCGCCTCAGACCTGCGCGGGCAGGCACGCATCAAGAAATGGGGCTCCACTCGAAGGGTGAAACAAATCGATCAGATGATGGATGAGATCGAGACCATTACCACCGACCTGGATGCATTGCTGGCACAAATCCATACTTCAGGTGCCCCATGACCAAGAAAGTAATCCGGTTTGGTGCAGCCGTGATGATCACAGGGCTGGCAGTGGCACTGCTTTGGCAGTTCCGGATCGCCATCATCTACGTGCTGATCTCATTGGCAGTTTCAGCAACCATACGCCCATTGATCAACCGCCTGGCTGGACGAGGTTTCGTGGTGCGGGCTGCCTGGGTTCTATTGTACCTGGTCGTCCTGGGCAGTTTTGCCTTCTTGCTCTTTCTGATCGGAGAGCGCGCGATCGTTGAGATCCAACAGTTTGGCAATACCGTGTCGGTGCAGGATGCGTGGAGGCTGCCAGGTTGGTTAGAGGGTAGTTCCTTCCAATTGGCTCTGGTAGCGTGGTTGCCACCTCCAAGCAAGCTCTTCGAAGCAGTTACCGGCAATCAGGGTCAGTTCGTGCTCCCAGCTGTATTGGGCTTTTCCAAGGGCTTTGGCGGAGTCGTGAGCGGCCTGCTGGTCATTCTACTCTTGAGCGTCTATTGGAGTATTCATCAAGTCCATTTTGAACAACTCTGGCTCTCCCTGCTTCCATCCGGCCAGCGAAACAGGCCCGCGGCATTTGGCGGACAATCGAGTCCAGATCTGGGTGCTTACATTCGCAGTGAGCTAGTTCAAAGTCTCCTGGCCGGACTGCTGTTAGGCCTGGGGTACTGGCTGCTCGGCTCCCCATACCCGGCACTTCTGGCTCTGGTGGGTGCGCTGGCCTGGTCTAATACCGGTAGTAGGAGCGCCGCTGGCAGTGATCCTGCCACTTCTAATAGGACTGCTGACCAGTATCCAGTTGAGCCTGTTTACGGTGCTCTATACGCTCATCGTTTTGATCGCCCTGCAGGTGTGGGTCGAGCCACGCCTCTTCAGACCCAAGTGGGTTAATCCTATCCTGACCCTGGTTTTACTACTTGCCCTGGCAGACGCCTTTGGTCTGGTCGGTATCCTGATCGCGCCACCCATATCGATGATGTGCCAAATCTTGTGGGGCCACCTGGTCAGCCGGCGGGCAGCCCTGGGGGCTGCAGCCCAGATTTCAGATCTCAAAGAGCGGCAAACACGCCTGCTGGATACCATAAAGGCATTGGCTGAACCACCTCCGGAATTAGTGACCAGCAGCATGGAGCGGCTCACCCAATTGATCGAGAAAGCTGAACCGATTCTGCATTTGGAATTGCCGATTGTTCCATTGGAAGCAATACAATCGCACCAGCCTGTCACGATAGAAGCTGAGACAGATATTTCCAAAAAATCATGAGAAAATTGTCGATCGTACCCAATCTGACAAAAACCATGTTGCAGAGTTGGCAGAAGGGAATCCTTTGGATACACAGGCTGAATGAGAGAACCTATGGCTGGCTGGGTATGCTGGCAGATGCGACCAGGAAAACGTTAAACCCAGCTCAACAATTATTGCCGCGGCGATCGCCTACTTTTCCATCTTATCTTTGTTTCCCATCACCCTCTTGAGCATTTCGATTGCCAGCTTCTACCTTGGTCCATTGATGGACCAGCAACTCATCCTGCAAAAGCTTGAATTCATTGCTCCAGCCCTGGGCCAGTTGTTGGGTAATAATATCGATGAAATTATCCGGGCGCGCGGTCCGATCACCATTATTGCTGTAGTGGGTTTGATATGGTCCGCCTCGACCATCTTTTTCACGCTGAACCAGACCCTGAATGAAATTTGGGGCAACAAACGAAGACGCCCGGTTTGGAAACAGCGTGGACTTGGGAATTCTGTTTATCCTGGCTTTTGTTGGCCCGGCTCTTTTCCTGGCTTCGTGGGTTGGCAGCATGATCACCCAATTGCGTGCCTGGCTGCCCGTCCAAATCCTGCCGCTGGGTGGGGCGATCAGTTTTATGGTGGCATTCTTGCTGGATGTTGGCTTATTCATGCTGCTGTACAGTCTGCTCCCGCATGGGAAGTCAACCTGGCGCGAGATTTTACCCGGCGCGTTTGGAGCTGGCTTATTCTGGGAGCTTGCCAAGAAAGCGTTTTTGTTATTCGTTTCCACTTACGTCTCCATGTCGAACCTGGTCTATGGGTCCGTGGCTGCCATAATCGCTTTTCTCACCTGGGCGTACCTGAGTGGTCTCATTTTTCTATTCGGAGCTTTCTTGAGTGTCTCCTATTACCGGCTTAAAAGCCAACGCAAAGAATTGGCCGGCCAAATAAATTAGATTATTTATCACATCCTTCCGGAAAAATGCTAATATTGAATTCAGGCTAAAGGAAAAAACTAAATGAATGGAACCTATGATAAGAGAGTTTTCTCCACGAAAAAGCATCGCCTGCGGGCCAAGCTGATCTTCAATCCCAGTGCCGGAGCAGCCAGGCCGACTCCCATAGAGATAGTGGATGTAATCCATGAGATGCAAGCCTGGAAGCTGGTGCCGGAAGCCTACCTGGTCGAACCAGGCTGCGATCTGCCCGGGGTCGTACAGGCTGCGCTGGCAGAGGGCTTTCGTATGTTTGTGGTATGCGGCGGGGATGGCACCATATCTGCCGTGGCCAGAAGTCTGGCCGGGACCGACGCCACCCTGGGGATCATCCCGATCGGCACACAAAATAATACTGCCCTCAGCCTGGGTATTCCGAATGATATCCCGGCAGCCATAGCCATTCTGCGAAATGGCCGGCGGATCAAGGTGGATGTCGGCATGGCCACTTGCGGGAAAACCAGCACGCCTTTTCTGGAAGCCTGCTCCGTGGGACTGGCTTCGACGCTCTTCCCGTCGGTCGATGATATCCAACATGGCAACCTGGCACAAATCGGTAATTTCCTGTCAACTCTGGCTTCTTCCCCCCGGCGGAGATCCATTTGCTTTTGGATAACAAACAGGAGATCCATGATCGAGGTCACGTGGTGATCGTTTCCAATATGCCTTATATTGGCTTGCATTATCAGGTCGGATCACTGGCTTCGTTCAATGACGGCTTGCTGGACGTATTATTCTTTGCGGACCTTTAACAAGCTGGACCTGCTGGGTTATGTGCTTCAGGGGGTGGGAGAAGGCCATCCGGAAGACGAACGTATCCAGCACTTCCACGTGCGCAGGGTGGAGATCGACACCCACCCGTCCATGCCGATCATGGCAGATGGAGATGGATTGGGGGAAGGCCGGGTGTGTATCGAGGTACGGCGACATGTCCTGGCAGTAATGGCTGCTCCCCTGGAGCCAGATTCCTGACCAGAATCTTGCCAGTTTACGGAGAAGTACACAACGGATAGCCTCTCCAACAATGGTGAGGAGAAAGGGAAATCAAATGATTCTGAGAAAATTTTTCGGATTGTTATTGGTTATGGCTGCGGTGGCTGGAGTTATTTTCAGTTTTATCGGACTGGTTGGAATATGGCGTTATCGTCCGCTGGTGACGAAAACAGTTACGGAGAACCTGGCGTTAAGTGACCAGGCACTTGGTACAACACAAGATGTCCTCACCATTGTCGGTCAGGTAGTCCAGGCCACAACCACGCAAGTGGCTTCCCTGCAGGCGACCACACAGTCGCTCGCAAATGCAATCCAAAGCGCGGACCCGATGTTTGATGCCCTGATCAGTTTGACGGGCAAAGGTCTTCCTGTTGCTGTCAGTGCGACTCAAACCTCACTGGCGTCTGCCCAAAGCAGTGCATTACTGGTAGATAATGCGTTGACGGTTCTTACCAGTATTCCACTATTCCCGGGAGGCGCCTATAAACCAAATGTTCCCCTGCACACAGCCCTGGCACAGGTCTCAACCAGCCTGAATACACTGATACCGTCGCTGTCCACCATCAATACCAGTCTGGCTGACGGTAAAACCAACCTGACCGTTGTGGAAGATGAGTTAAACAAAATCTCAGATACCACCCAGGGCATCAGTAGCAGCCTTGAAAACGCCCAGACGGTTATCGATCAATATCAAGTTGCCACCACACAATTGAGGGCGAATGTTAAAGCCGCACAATCTGCTGCTCCAACCTGGATATTGACGATTACCTGGATCCTGAGCTTTATACTTGGCTGGTTTTTGATCATCCAAATGGGTCTGGGCCTTCAAGGACTCGAAATGGTACGGGGTCGCCACGACACAAAATGAACCGTAATTTTTCGATCGCCTTCACAATTAAAGAGTAAAGTTTTGATCGGAATGAGACTGGTTGTAACACCCGTGGCTGAATGCTCGCTGGATTAAGGAAGTATCGCCCGGTTATATGGCTGGCATTCCTGACCGGCAGCCTGGTTTTATTCCTGGCATGGATGCCCTCCGAAATGCGGAAGATCATCTGGCAGGCTCTGGTCGCCCGGGGACTCATTTCTGGTTTGTTACTGGGGTTCAGCTTGCTGGCAATCTCACTGGTCTGGTCGGCAGGTCAGCGCCTGGATGTCTGGGCTTTTCTGGTCTTCAACCTGCACGGTATGCGCCCGGTCTGGTTGGATTGGACAATGTTTGCCTTTATTCAGCTTGGCAATGCAATCGCTGCCCTGGTATTCGGACTGATCTTGTTTATCACCGGTAATCCCCTTTTGGCATATGAATTCATCCTGGGCTCGATAACGTTATGGATTTTGGTGGAGTTGGTGAAAGCGCTGGTGAGACGGTCACGACCTTTCAAGCGGGTATCCCAGACGCGCATTGTCGGTTTGCGGGCCATCGGTCGGTCTTTCCCGAGCGGCCATACCAGCCAGGCATTCTTCACTGCGACATTGCTGGGCTCATATTTCCACACCAGCATCTGGATGGTGCTTTTGCTGTACTTCCTGGCATTGTTGGTGGGCATCACCCGTATGTATGTAGGTGCGCACTACCCTCGCGACGTTCTCGCGGGGGCAATCCTGGGCAGTGCCTGGGGCCTTTTGGGAGTGCTGGTTAATGGGGTTGTTCTGAATGGGATCAAGTAAACCTAAAACGGCTGCGAATGCCGCCATCGGAACTGCGCCTGTCCGGCGTTCGCGTGTTTTGCTCTTCATCTTTATCCTTCTGATCATAACGGCCGCGTTTGCTGTTTTGACCTTCCTTGTCATAACGATAAAGTCTTTTCCCATTGATCTTCAAATATCCACCGCGCTCCAGTCCGTTGATTTTCCGGTTTTTAAATGGTTGATGATCGCTGTTAGTTGGCCGGGGTTTTTGCCACAATCTGCCATCATTACCGGATTGATCATTATGTCGATCCTGGGCTTTGGTCTTCAATGGGAAGCATTGATTGCGCTAATTGCCGCCATTCTTCCCACAGGGCTCGATTTGCTGGTAAAGGGTTTAATCCAGCGTCCACGTCCGGTCGCATCGCTTGTGCATGTCTTCGCCACTTTACCCGATTCCAGTTTCCCGAGCGGGCACGTCATGTACTATACCGGTTTCTTCGGTTTCATTGTTTTCCTGGCTTTTACTAAAATGAAACCTTCCTGGAAACGCACCGTTTTGTTGGTATTCTTCGGTCTGCTGGTGCTCCTGGTGGGTATTTCGCGCATCTACACGGGGGAACACTGGGCCAGCGACGTGCTGGGAGCCTACTTGTTGGGTAGCCTGACGCTGGCGGTCATCCTTCAACTATACTGCTGGGGCAAACCGCGCTTTTTTGTGCATCTCCGCTGAATTAATTTGATACGCTGTAGCATAGTCCTGATTGGGCGGCAAGAAAACAACCTCCTCCCCCAACTGATGGAGGTTCCAATGAAAGCCTGCTGATCCAGCTTCGCTGGTCAATCTGTCCAAACTAGTCACATCGTATTTTTCGGTAATTCCTGAACCTTCCATAGGTGCTCAGCGAGTTTCGTTTGGCACTTCCGTACATCGCGGTTCGGCATTCGAGATTTCGTTCAATGAATCGCATATTCTTGCCGTCAGCCAGGCTATTTGCCTGTACTGAAATCAGCACAAAATCGATGGACCACTGTTCCTCGGCATGGATACGCATGTCCTTTCAGTGCCGGCACTGGCCAGCGCGCTGGAAGTTCATTCCGCAAATGATGTTGATGTAATGCTCGCATAAGGGCAGGAATATACCCCAACGCCTGCCATTTCTCTCGCTATTCTTCCCTATAACCGCGGACGTAAGACCGGACTTGCCGGTGGGATGTCATCACGCCTTCCATAATCCACCCTAACGGCGTCAATACACCACCCAATGGCGGGCCGGCAGATCAGGTCATCACCAACTGGATCCAAGCAAATGCCAACAAGTTTCTGGAGAGCGGACTGAAGCGTGTTGTGCGGACCTCTTACCACAAAGCCTTGCATGTCTCCACCACAAACTGAAATGATTTTCTCAATCTTTACATTGCCGATCTCGTCAACGTGCTGGATATGGATGTCATTCGTGGGGCAAAGATCTACCTTGGGGTCGATCTCCTGGGCGGCGCTGGTGTTCATTATTGGGAATCGATTGCCATACTCTATGGGTTGAACCTGCCGGTTGTAAATCAGGCAGTTGATCCTACCTTCCGATTTATGACGGTGGATTGGGATGGCCAAATCCGCATAAATCCTTCCTCGCCTTACGCCATGCAACGCTTGATCGGCCTGAAAGATAAATTCGAAATTGCCTTTGCCTGCGATACCGATCATGACCGGCATGGAATTGTCACCCGCGCTGCGGGTCTGCTGCCATCCAATCATTATCTTTCGGTTGCCATTTACTACCTGTTCCAACCCCGTCCAAAGTGGCCCGTAACCTCCGCCGTTGGCAAAACGCTCGTAAGCAGTGCGATGATGGACCGTGTGACTGCAGAGCTCGACCGCAAGCCTTACGAAGTGCCGGTCGGCTTTAAGTGGGGTTGTAAAAGGGTCGTTGGATGGCTCGCTGGGTTTTGGCGGTGAAGAGAGTGCCGGCGCCTCGTTTGCTCGCCTGGATGGGAGTGTCTGGACGACAGACAAGGATGGGATCATCCTGGCTTTACTGGCTGCAGAGATCACTGCCAGGATGGGACGCGATCCAGGCGAGATCTATTCGGACCAGATATGCGATTTGGGTGAATCGGTCTGTGAACGAACGGTTGCGCCGGCGACTTCCGGACAGAAGACATCTACAAGGTTTATGCAGAAAGCTTCCATGGCGCCGATCACCTGAAACATATTGGTAGATAGTTCATTTCTGCTGGCAGGTGCTTTGACGGCGTTCGTTTGGGGCTATCCCTTTGGTGTGGTTCCTCGTAAATGATCGCATAAAACTACTGGCTTATCGGATTCTTGACCCTACCAAAGCCCCATTGTTTTCCGGGAAAACTCTTGATTTAATAACTCAAACTGAAAAGCGTGCTTATTTACTTTATAAACAATATGGACGCCAGAACGGGCATGTGATGGTAGATTGGCTTCAAGCCGAACAGGAGATTCGTAATAGGGACTCACAAAAATAAATCGGGCCAGCCCAAGGAGATCATAAATGAATAAATATAATTTGAACACAAACTCAGCCGTTGATCTGGATAATTTATCCATCAATACAATTCGCTTTTTATCCATCGATGCGATCCAGAAAGCGAACAGTGGACATCCCGGCTTGCCGATGGGAGCGGCCGCATCCGCATACGTGTTGTGGACGCGATTCCTCAAGCACAACCCCTCCAATCCCCACTGGTTCGACCGCGATCGTTTTGTCTTATCGGCAGGACATGGATCAATGCTGCTGTATAGTTTGCTGCACCTTACTGGCTATGACCTTTCCCTCGATCAAATCAAGCAATTCCGCCAGTGGGGCAGCCTGACTCCCGGACACCCCGAACGCGGCCTCACACCCGGGGTCGAAGTAACCACCGGCCCGCTCGGCCAGGGCTTTGGAAATGCCGTGGGGATGGCGATGGCTGAAGCCTACCTGGCAGCCCGTTATAACCGGCCCGGGCATAAGATCATCGACCACACCACCTATGTCCTGGCCAGCGATGGCGATTTGATGGAAGGTGTGTCTGCGGAGTCCGCTTCTCTGGCGGGACATTTACGGCTGGGCAAACTGATCGTTCTATATGATGACAACCACATAACCTTATCGGCCGCCACGGATCTTACTTTCACGGAAGACGTCAATAAGCGCTTCAGCGCTTATGGGTGGCACACGCAATCCGTACAAGATGGGAATGACCTGGAGGCAGTTGAACGCGCCATCCGGAATGCACGCAGAAATAAGCAACGCCCATCCCTCATTTTGCTACACACGCACTTGGGATATGGTTCGCCAAATAAACAGGACACTTTCGAAGCCCACGGTTCCCCTCTGGGAGTGGAGGAAGTGCGCCTGACCAAGCTAAATCTTGGCTGGCCGCTCGAACCGGCCTTCTACATCCCGGATGCAGCCCTGGTACATTTCAGGCAGGCGGTCGAACAAGGCCGGCATGCTGAAGCGGCATGGCAGCGACGATTTTCTGCCTACGAACAAGCATTTCCACCAATGGCGTTGGAGTTGCACCAGGTGATGCGCGGGGAGATACCAGAAGAATGGGACCAGGAACTCCCGCTGTTTACGACCGATGCCAAGGGCATGGCCACACGCGTGGCTTCCGGGAAAGTGATGAATGTATTTGCATCCAAACTGCCCAATTTTATCGGCGGTTCTGCCGACCTGGATCCATCCACGCACACAGCTCTGTCTGGGGAAGGGGACTTCGAAAGCCCTCAGGAGCCGATCGAGGATGCCCAGGGTTCTGTCGGAGGTGGCTGGAAGTACTCGGGTAATAATCTTCACTTTGGTATCCGTGAACATGGCATGGGGGCGATCCTGAACGGCATGGCGGCTCATGGAGGAACAATTCCCTTTGGAGCCACCTTCCTGATCTTTTCCGATTACATGCGTCCTCCGATCCGCCTGGCTGCCATGATGGGGCTGCATGTGATCTATGTCTTTACGCATGACAGTATCGCCCTGGGAGAAGACGGTCCCACGCACGAACCGGTCGAACAGCTGCTGGGGCTGCGTTCCATCCCGAATATGTTGGTCATCCGCCCGGCCGATGCGAACGAGACTGCCACAGCCTGGCGGATCGCCATTGAACATACCGATGGGCCGGTTGCCCTGGTGCTCACCCGTCAGAATTTGCCGATCCTCGATCTGCAGAAGTATCCGCAGCTCCCATCCGGCGTCCGATCCGGCGGATATGTGCTTGCACATGCTTCCGGAGAGGCGCTTCCCGATATCACTTTGATCGCCACCGGTTCCGAGGTGCAACTGGCTCTGGCGGCGCGTGAAAAACTAGAAGAACAAGGCGTCCGGACCCGCGTGGTCAGTCTGCCCAGTTGGAACTTATTCGTCGCTCAGCCCATCGAATATCGAGAAGCGGTCTTTCCACTTAATGTACCCATGCTGGCCATCGAAGCAGGCGTTTCCTTGGGCTGGCGACCTTACGTTGGCCCTGGTATCGCCACGATCAGCGTAGATCGGTTTGGGGCATCGGCTCCGGGAGAAATCGTCATGCGTGAGTACGGTTTTAGTGTCGAAAACGTGCTCACCCAAGGCTCTTGCGCTGATCAAGCAGTACAAGAAATCTTGATGGTTTCATGATTGTTTTAACATGGAAGGCTTAAAATGAATATAGGCTTCGCAACGGATCATGGTGGCTATATCTTGAAAGGATCCTATCTTGAATGCGCTGAAAGCTTCCGGACACGAGTTGCGCGATTTCGGCGCTTACGATTTGAATCCCGAAGACGATTACCCGGATTATGTTATTCCTTTAGCCAGGGCAGTCGCACTAGGAGAAGTAGAGCGTGGTATCGCGATCTGCGGCAGCGGCGTGGGCGCCTGTTTCACTGCCAACAAAATACCGGGAATCCGCGCAGCCCTGATTAATGACAGTTATTCTGCCCATCAGGGCGTTGAAGATGATGATATGAACCTGCTTTGCCTGGGCGGTCGCGTGATTGGATATGAACTGGCCTTGGAGCTAATTCAGATCTTTCTGGCAGCTCAGCCTTTGAAAGCCGAACGCTTTGAACGCCGTCTGGCAAAGGTGGCTGCACTAGAATATAGGAGTAAATAAGATGAACAAGAATCCTTTATTAGGTTTAGAGACTTATGGGCAAAGCGTCTGGCTGGACTTTCTCAGGCGCAATGCGCTGGATAACGGAGAAATCCGGGGGTTGATCGATCAGGATGGGGTTAGCGGGCTGACCTCGAATCCCTCCATTTTTGAAAAGGCTATCGCAGGTAGTCACGATTACGACAATGCGATTCGTTCCATGGCATTGGAGGGCAAAAACATCGAAGAAATATACGAAGTGCTCACAATAGAAGATATCCAACGCGCAGCCGATCTCTTTCGCCCCATTTATGACCGGCTGGAGGGCGGCGACGGTTTTGTGAGCCTGGAGGTTTCTCCCAAACTGGCGCATGATACAGCCGGTACGATTGCCGAAGCCCGGCACCTCTGGACTGCGGTGAACCGCCCCAACCTGCTGATCAAAGTCCCGGGCACCCGTGCAGGACTGCCGGCTATCCAGCAATTGATCGGGGAAGGGATTAATGTCAACGTCACGCTGCTGTTCGGGTTACCGCGTTACCGGGAAGTGGCGGAGGCCTACCTGCTCGGGTTGGAAAAGCTGGCAGCCAGTGGTAAACCGCTGGACCGGATTGCTTCGGTAGCCAGTTTCTTCCTGAGCCGGATCGACGTGCTGATCGATCCCATGCTCGAGAAATTAAGCGGGAAGGGAGGCTCGGTCGGGGAGAGCGCCGCCGACCTGCACGGACAGATCGCGATTGCGAGTGCAAAGGTTGCATACCAGATTTACCAGGAAATGTTTAGCAATGAACGATTTCAAAAATTATCCCGCTTGGGTGCGCATTCCCAGCGCCTGCTTTGGGCAAGTACCAGCACCAAGAATCCGGAATACAGCGATGTAAAGTATGTTGAACCGTTAATCGGCCGAGCGACCGTTAATACCATCCCTTTGGAAACCCTCAATGCTTATCGCCAGCATGGCCAACCGGCCTCACGATTGGAGCAGGCTCCTCAGGAGGCTCACCGCGTGCTTGAAAGCTTGCAACAGGTTGGGATCAACCTGGATGCCTTGACTCAGGAACTGGAAGATGAGGGGGTAAAGAAATTCAGCCAGGCTTTTGAGAAATTGATGGCATCCTTGCAGGACAAACAAACTGCATCCTTTAAAGAACCGGTCGACCGGCAAACCTTTGCCTTGGGAAGATATCAAGCGGCGCTTCAAGACCGCCTGGCCAACATGGCTGAGACCCAATTTAGCCGTCGGTTATGGCAGAAGGATCCAAGCCTCTGGAAAGAGGCTCCGAAGGAACAGGAATACATCCGCAATGCCCTGGGATGGATGCATGTTACCGAAAAGATGGAAGAAAATCTAAGCGAACTCGAGGAATTCAAAAAAGAGATTTTAGAGGCGGGTTTTAAGCATGTGCTGCATATGGGTATGGGTGGCAGCAGCCTGACCCCCTTGGTCTTTGAACGTATATTTACTCCGGATCCGCAGGCTTTGCCACTTACGGTTCTGGATTCCACTGATCCCACGACGATACAAAATATCGAACATGAACTCCCGATCGAAAATACACTCTTTATAATAGCCAGCAAATCAGGCACCACTGCCGAACCGCTTGCTTTTGGGGAATATTTCTATCAGAAGGTCAAGAAGATCAAAGGCGAGCGTGCCGGTGAGAACTTCTGTGTCATTACAGACCCAGGCACTCCGCTTGTGCAGACGGCCAGGGACCGGGGCTACCGGAAAACCTTCCTCAACTTTGTTGATATTGGCGGGCGCTACTCAGCCCTTTCGTATTTTGGTCTGGTCCCGGCAACTCTGATGGGAGTGAATGTGGGTGAATTCCTGGAACGGGCCCTGCGCATGCGTCATGCTTGCGACTCCAGTGTCCCAATCGGGCAAAACCCCGGATTGATGCTTGGCGCGGCATTGGGCGAACTGGCCAGGAACTATAAACGAAACAAACTTACTTTCCTGATTCCCAAGGCTATCTCTCCTCTGGGATTATGGCTGGAGCAGCTCCTGGCCGAAAGCACCGGGAAGGAAGGCACCGGGATACTCCCGGTAGCCGGCGAACCGATGGGTAAGCCAGCGGATTATGGAGATGATCGTATTTTCGTCTATTTCCGCATGAAAGATGCGACCGATAAGGTTCTGGAGCGCAGCGTAGCCGATCTGCGTGAAACCGGCCAGCCCTTGATTACCATTATCCTGGACGACGTTCTGGACCTGGGACAGGAATTCTTCCGCTGGGAGATCGCCACTGCCACCGCCGGCGCGATCCTGGGTATCAATGCATTCAACCAGCCGAATGTCCAGGAGAGCAAAGACAATACCAACCGCCTTTTGGCAGTGGTTCGCACAAAAGGTAAATTGCCGGAAGAAAAACCCACCCTGGTCAAAGATCCCTTGAAACTCTATTTCAAGGAAACTGCCTCGACGGTACCGGCGATACTGAAGCAGTTCCTGGTTCAGTCCCGCCCGGGGGATTATCTTGCTCTGATGGCTTATATCACTGAGGATCCGGCCAATCAACAGGCATTACAGGATATCCGCAGCATGCTGCAAGAGAGTTCTGCATATCCCGACGACCCTCGGCTATGGGCCGCGCTTCCTGCATTCCACCGGTCAGTTCCACAAGGGTGGCCCAAATACCGGGTTATTCCTGCAGTTAACCGCAGAGGATACCGGGGATGTACCGATCCCCGGCGCTCCGTACACCTTTGGCGTATTCAAGCATGCCCAGGCCCTGGGTGACCTGGAAGCGCTCGAAAAACATGGACGGCGAGTTGGGCATATCGAACTTGGTAAAGATGTCAATAAAGGGCTGACTTCCTTGAAAGAAGCCCTGCAGTCTGCCTTAAAGTCTGATCAGGTGAAAGCATGAACCCGCCTTCCCCGATCACAACCCTATTCCTGGACATCGGCGGCGTTTTGCTCACGAATGGCTGGGATCACAATACACGTACACGCGCTGCTGAGAAATTTAACCTCGATTATGAAGAGATGAATGAGCGCCATCACCTGACCTTTGATACTTATGAAGAGGGCAAGCTCAGCCTGGACGAGTATTTACAACGGGTTGTGTTCTATGAGAAACGCTCTTTCTCGGTGAATGAGTTCAAGGCGTATATGTACGCCCAGTCCAAACCATATCCTGAGATGCTTGAATTGATACTCAAACTCAAGAAACAATACGGTCTCGAGGTCGCAGCCGTAAGCAATGAAGGGCGCGAGCTGACGACCTACCGCGTTCAGCAATTCCAACTTGGCACGATCATTGACTTCTTTGTTTCATCGTGCTTTGTCCACTTCCGTAAGCCAGATTCCGATATGTACCGGATCGCCTTGGACATCGCTCAAGTACGTCCGGACCAAGTTATCTACATTGATGACAGGGCGATGTTTGTAGAAATTGCGCAAGGGTTGGGGATTAAAAGCATCCTGCATAGCGAATACGCGACAACGCGAACTGCACTGGCAAACCTGAACCTCATACTCTCTTAATCAGGGTCAGAAAAATAATTCAATAGTTGTTTATCCGCTCCTTTTTCCGAACCAGTCCAACAATTTTGATGGACACAACTCGTATTCCCGCCCAAAGTCGTGACGGAAACCCGAGGCTGCGGGTCAGGATCCAGCCGCCAGCCCGGACTGTAAAGTTCAAAAAACCGGTTGCGCAAGCATATTGTTACGGAACAATGAGGATCTATTTCGAAAAGTGGGAGAAGGAGACAGGAACATGGGGGGAACAAGAGTGAGAAAGGTCGCTCAGTCACGGAATTCTTTTTCCGGTCTGTTACCGGAAGATTGAAGCGCCGGCGCACAAATCGTGCAAGGTGGGAACAAATCTGCGCGGCGACAACCGATAGGTCCTCCCCCAGGTGGCGGAGGAAAAAACTCCCCGGCAGATGGATGTTATCGGGGAGTTTTTATTGTAAGATATTTTTATGCCCTGCAAAATTATATACGTTCATGTTAATGGGAAAGATCCTTCACATGACTGTAAAATAACAATGATAGAGAAATTGAGGTTTAGAAATCGAGTTTTAAATCACTTACCGCCTTTCGGCGGTTTATGGATGGGAGTGCCCCCATGGAGATTCGAATAGAATCCCCTACCGGGGCTCAAGTTTAAATCACTAACCGCCTTTCGGCGGCTTATGGTTGGGAGTGCCCCCATGGAGATTTGAATAGAATCCCCTACCGGGGGCTCGAGTTCTAAATCACTAACCGCCTTTCGGCGGCTTATGGTTGGGAGTGCCCCCATGGAGATTCGAACTCCAGTTTTAGCCTTGAAAGGGCCACGTGCTAACCGCTACACAATGGGGGCTGGTAGGGCAATCGAGCGGACGGATTTTACCATCCCGAGTGAAGCCGGTCAAGGCAAATGGTCAACTCTCTTTTTTCTCGGAGAGCAGGCCCAGCAGGTCGACCTGCCGGCGGTTAAACAGGATGGCTGGACTTTCGATGCGCAATTGTGGGATCAGGATGGCGGTCAGGGTGGCGTCGTAGAGTGGCACAAAATCGCGCAAACCTTCGACCATGATGGTGGCAAAATCGAACCGGCCAGCCCATTCCAACTTGCCTTCCACCTCGTACACCTGGGTTGTGATGTGCACCGCATATTCGATGAAATTCTGGTAGCCGCCTCGGGCGAGCGCCTGTGGGCCGATGTCTTCGCGCCGGGTCAGGCAGATGGCGAAGACATTATTCTTGTACAGGTCGATCACCTTGTACTCGCCGACCAGTTTGGTTGGCATGTGAATGCGGGCCAACTTGGCATCCAGCACTTCCATGAAGGAGGTGTTGGGATCGTTGATCAAACCGATCGTACCGGTATTGGGGATCATCATCTTACCAACCACGCGATAACTTTGCGTGAGGAAATCGGCAGAAAGCATGCGATGGGTGGTTTTCGGTTCGGGCATGGAACAAGGCTCCTGGGAAAGGATTATTCCGGGGAAGGACGGGCTGTACGGTTTTTCTTCAGCACGGGGCGCGGACGGCGCTTGGTTGTGCTGGCCTTGCCGGTCTCAGGGTTGAGAAGCGCGGCCAGCCAGGCGATGGCGCGTGCGTCATATTCCCGTCGCCCGCACATGTCACAGACCCAGGCTGGGAAGTTGGGAACGGTGACGAGTTCTTCGTCCAGCCAGGTGAAATAGGTGATGTGCTGCAAATGCATCACACCGGCCGAACATTCACTGCAGGGAAAGGATTCCTGGGTGTTGTCATTCATCGGTTGCTCCAATGGCTTCATTATAAATCTTAACGCTTGCACTTGCTCCAATGCGGTTAGCCCCGGCGGTGATCATAGCCATGGCATCGGAGTAGCTGCGGATGCCTCCGGCAGCCTTGACGCCGGTATTAGGTCCGACAACCCGCCGCATCAGCTCCACATCTTCCACGGTTGCTCCACCCGGCCCAAATCCGGTCGAGGTCTTGACGAAATCAGCTTCGGCTGCCTGCGCCAGCAAACACGCCAGGATCTTCTCACGATTGGTCAGCAGGGCCGCTTCGATGATCACTTTCACCTTTGCCTGGCGGGCATGCGCCTCCTGGGTGACGAACAGGATGTCATTCAACAGCAGCCCATACAATTCACTTTTGAGCGCGCCCAGGTTGATGACCATGTCTACTTCGACCGCGCCATTGTCCATGGCTCGGCGGGATTCTTGCACCTTGTCCTCCGGCAGGTTCGCCCCCAAAGGGAAAGCGATCACTGCGCAAATGTCCACACCCGAGTCCCTCAGCAAGCCACGCGCCAGCGGCACATACACAGGGTTTACGCAAACGGTGGCAAAATGGAACTGGCGGGCTTCCTCGCACAGGCGCTTGACCTGTGCGGAAGTGGCTTCTGGTCTGAGCAAGGTGTGGTCGATCCAGGCGGCAATCTCGCTGCCACGCGGTTGCACCTGCGGTGCAGGAGTTGGAGGAAGTTCCTGTTCGTAGGAAGCGGCCACTCTAAGGATCTGGGTTAAAGACTGCATCGAACAACTTATGGCGAAACGACAATTGCCTGGTCGGATTTTAGCACTTTCCAGTCTGAAAATGGCCAGTAAATTAAAAGAGCTTTCCCAAGCACGTTGTCTTCAGGCAAATATCCCCAGGCGTGCGAATCGGCTGAGTTGTTACGGTTATCTCCTAAAACAAACAGGTTCCCAGCCGGGACGTTCCATTCCCCATAATAATTGGGGGCTGCGGCGATATAAGGTTCAGTAAGGATCTGGCCATTCAGCCAGACGGTGCCATTCTGGATCTTGATCGTGTCCCCCGGCAGCCCGATGACTGCGTTAATATAATCCTCGTAATCGTCGCTGATGTCGGGCAGGCCGAGCAGGTGCCGCCAGAAGCTGGCCTCTGGGTACATGGGGGGACGAAAGACAATGATATCTCCATGGTGGAAGCTGCCGAACTGGTAGGCCAGGCGGCTGATCAGGACGAATTCGCCATCCTCCAGGGTTGGACGCATCGAATAGCCATCCACACGTACGCGGGCAGAGATGATATTGATGACCAGAAAAAGGAGAACCGCCAACCCCAGCGTTTCGAGAATTTCCTGGACGAAGCTTTTCCAGCCTGCCCGCGTTGGCTGGACCTCTGGAGTTGGCTGTGGATCGTTTTGCGAGGAAAAATCTGACAATGGAACCTCCGGGATGGGATTATACCATCTGCCCCCTGGTGGCATTTTACTAATCGCCGGATATCCCAAAAGCCCAGTAGGTCGGTACGTAAAGGAGACGCGCATGCCGTTGCCAGGCAGCCCGATCGAAGCGCTTAAGCCTGCGGATCTCCCGGGCAGACACCAGGCCTGCCAGGTCGGATTCGAGCGCCTCCCATTCGAGTGCGAGTTCGCCTGGGGATGGTTCAGACTGAAGGCTGGCTTGCAATATGCCGGTCTCACGACAGGGGATTCCAGCTTGCGCGAACAGGCCAGCCAGCTTCGCTCCCATCCCGGGATCCGCACCCTGCCGGCGCAGGGATTCTGTCTGCCAACGTCCCAGGGGCGCCAGTTCTGCCGGTTCATCCCGGCGGGCATTGTAATCCGGCTCGGCCAGTACCAGGATGCTCCCCCCCGGGCGGGTGACCCGTTTCATCTCGCGGAGTGCCTGGAGGGGCTCCAGTACCCAAAGCAGCAGGTAATGACAAAACGTGACGTCGAAGATCCCAGTACCATATGGCAGGCGGAGCACATCCGCACAGGCGAGTTGCACTCTGGGAGCATGCAAATGCGCCTGAACCAGTCGGTCGGGCAGGAGATCGACGGCATGGATTGTAGCCGTGGTCTCCAGGCCAGCCAAAATGGCGCCTGTACCACACCCAACTTCGAGTACCCGTTGTGCGCTTCGCAGATTGGCTTTTTCGAACAGGTATCTACGCAGTGGCGCCGTCCAGCCAGCTTGCTGCAGGAAACGCTTGTGCCAATCCATCAGGCGGACCCGGACGTCTCGTTCCACTCTCGGATGAATCTCATTTGGGCATTTGTTTCGGGGGAGCGCGGGAAGTTGCGGCTTTGCCCGGAGGTGCGGTAGAGGACATTCAGGCGGACCAGCGCCTTTTCCCGCTCAAACCGTGCCGGACCAGCCAGCAACCAACCGTTGTGCCGGTGCGTCCAATCCCACCCCAGCAATGCAGATAGACCAATTTCCCGGCCTCCAGAGCCGCGTCAACGTCATCCAGCAAGCGTACCATCCCATCCCGGGTCGGCAGGCCTTTATCCTGGATGTGGCTACGTTGGTAATGGACCGGGATGCCATAGCGTAAGGACTCCTGTTCGAGCTCGGGCAGGTAAGGTGGTAATTCGCCCGGGTTGGTTAAATCGAAAAAGGAAGTAAATCCGGCATCCAGGAAGGCCGCCAGGTCCCGCCTGGCAAGTTGCGGATCGACGCTGGAAACCGGATAAGCACCGGCCAGGAAATTCCCCGGAACCACCCAATATGATTCGGGGATGGGTTTATCGATCATTGTGCATCTGCATAGGGGCAAAGACCCACCAAAATCTGATCCCGCAGGTTGACCAGATCAGGGTAATCATAGAAAAATAAGTACTTTTGCTCGGCCACATCTGCGCCGGAAGGTTTTTCCATGAAGATGAAGTACATGAAAAACTCGGCAATATCCTCCTCCGGGCTGGTGGCGGCATATCCGGAAACGAACTGGCTGGCATACCTGTGGTAGAAGGCGTGCCACTCCTGGTCGAGCGTGTCGGGGTCGCTATTGTTTTGCGAGGCGATCGCCTGCCATTCGGCGTAGATATCGGGCCAAAATCGTTGGAAAAATCGGTTGAGGTACGAATCGGGCAGACTGCACCCCTCGGAACTGAGGTATGTTGAACAGGAGCTGGACCCTTTATCTTTGGTCGGATGTTCACCGGAATACTGAGAGATCAGATAGTCGACTGGCACCTGGCTGTCGTTCAGAGTAAGTAGATGTCCATATTCATGGACGAGTGTGGTGGACATGACGGGAAAATCTCTGGCATCCTCGATATCCATTTCCAGCATCCAGTCATGCGGGTCGGCGGCTGGTTCCACTGCACCCAGCGCCTGGTTGACGCCGTCCGTGAAGATGACAAAGTTGGTGACCAGGCTCCGTTGGTCAGCTGGAATGATATCGGCAAAAAAATCCCAAATGCGTTGTTGCCCGGACAGATCCTGCTGGTCGGCCAACACCTTCTCGGGCACCTGCCTTGCAAAGACCGGGTCCTCGATCATATTTCCAGACACGCGATAGGTTACCAATGTGAATGCATGGTTCAACCTGGGTCCGTTGTATGAGTCGTCCTCCGATTGACGCAACAGCTTTTCCAATTGCTGCGTGCAGTCCAGGCTGATTCCGGTTGTGGGACGGGGCGTGAATGTGAAAGTGGGTTCCAGAGAGGGAAATGACGTCGGCGTTACAGGTTGCAGCAGAAGCGTTTGAGTCGCAGGAACGGGGCTGGGGACCTGCGCGAGCGGCAGAATACTCGCGGGGCAGCACAGACAAGCCAGGCTCACGCAGGCAATGGCGATCCCAATACCGATAAAATGTCTCTTCGACATGTATTTCTCCATAAAAAGACCCAACTAAAAACCACGTCTACCATTGGGAAGGACCAACCAGGCTCATCTACTAAACGTAACCACCCTCCAGGTTTGACTTGCTCAGGCCTATATCGAGCAATTCCTGGAGCAAGCGGGCGGCATCCCTGACCAGGATCGGACAGACGCTTTCGAATTTGCCTGAGAGACGCGCCTGCTCCCACCCTTGCGGGCTGCTAAGATCCAGGTCGATCAGGTCGCGGCAAATCAGCGTTCCGTGTTGCTCTTCGAATTTGTGCATGAATTCCTGCGACAGACGATATGTTTCCTGCTTACCGGCAGGTGTGCTGGCACCGCGTGCCAGCCCCAGCGCCAGGAGCGCCCCGGTCACTGCTCCGCAAACTTCACCACGACGGGCCACACCGGCTCCGAATGGGGAAGCCAGTTTGAGCGCCAGTTCCTTATCGAGGCCGAATTGAGGCGCGAAAGCCGAGAAAACTGCCTGGGAGCAATTAAAACTCTGACCGAACGTGGTTACAGCAGTTTCGGCAGGTTTCGGCATTAATTATCCTCGCCAAAGACGAACAGGTCGCTGATGGACTGGCGTTGATAATTGCGGGCGATGGCCTCAGCAAATACGCCCGCGACCGAGAGGATGGTCAGTTTGGGGAGGCGCTTTTCGGGTGGAAGGTAGACAGTGTCGGTGGTGACGATCTCGGTGATCTGTGGAATGGCTACCAGCCGTTCCAGTCCGCCGTGGACGAACACGCCATGCGTGCAGGCCACCCAGATCTCCTGGATGCCCTGTTCGAGCAACACCTTACTGATTCCGACGATGGAACCCCCGGTGGCGATTTCGTCGTCATAGATGATCGCCCGCCGAAAGCCCTGAACGGGTCGCCCGACCAGTCCGCTGATCGTCACCTCGAAATCCGAGACCCGTTCCTTGTCGCCGGCGGCAACGGGAATGCCCAGTCCTTTGGCGAAACGCGCCGCTGACTTGGCGTGGCCCATATCGGGCGCAACCACCAGTGTCCCGGAAAGGTCACGATTTTGGAAATAGCGGTTGAAAACGGGACGGCTGGTTAAGGGATCGGCCGGAATGCTGAAGAACCCGTGCACCTGCGGGGAATGCAGCATCATGGTCATCACGTGAGTGGCCCCGGCGGTCTGGATCAGGTCCGCCACCAGGCGGGCTGTGATGGAAATGCGCGGGGCATCCTTCTTGTCGGAACGGGCGAACGAGAAATACGGGATGACGGCGTGGATCTCACGGGCCGAGGCGGATCGGGCAATATCGAGCATCATCAGCAATTCGACCAGGTGATCGTTCACAGGCGGCGTGAGGGATTGAACGATGTAAACGACGCGTGAGCGCACGCTGGCACCCAATTGGATGTAGAGGTCATCATTGCTGAAACGGCTGATTCTGGTTTTGTCGAGCGACACCCCCAGATGGGCAACGATATCGGCGGCTAGCGTAGGATGCGAACTGCCGCTGAAGAAACGGACTTCATTTGGATCGAGGGTAGGTTTAGCCAAGGTTACCAAACTCCTGGAATGAGACGGAAGTAATACCATGGGAATACAGGCGATCAAAGAGCCGAGGGCGATCGGTTGGCAGAGATATGTCTGCGGCATTCCGCCAATTCAATTTCCAGGCCGAGACAAATAAGGCGGAAGTGATGACGAAAACCACCGCACTTATCTGGATAAGTTGTTTGCGGAAGCCCGGGGTCATTTCATTCTTTTTGCGTGGGGTAGATCTTCTCCCAGGGATCCTTCAGAAAATTTCCCAGGATGGTATCAGCCTGGCCCTGGGTGGGCAGCACGTCGCCATCAGGCTCCACGTATAGCCAGACCTTGCCTGCGCCGGACGGGACCTGGTCTTCGATGGTTTCGTGAGAGACCGGGTTTTCGGCAGAGTACGGCACCGGCAAGTCCCAGCGCAAGGTCAGGCCGAGACCGGCGGCTTGTTCCTGCAGGGAGTGCAACGCATCGTGCAGGGAAGGCTCGGAAGCGCCCAGCGAGAGAACTCTCGACACCCAGGCGCCTCAGATGCTCGAGGGTTTCTCCGGACTTGCGGACGTTCCAGGGGGTGACGGTCAGGTGTACGGTGGTGTAGAGGTCTTCCGGCAGGATGGTTTCGAGAGCCTCCCAGGAGGCCTGGCTTTCAGGCTGGAGGATAAAAAGCAGGTGGTCGAGGCCGGTATTTAACAGGCTGTGCAGGTATTCCTTGTCGGCCAATTTCAGACCATCCGTCATAAGCCCGGTGACCTGTCCGGTTTTCTCGGCGTGGGCGATCAAGGCGGGCAGGTCTTCTCGCAAGGTGGGTTCGCCACCGGTGAAGGTGATGTGTGGTACGCCCGCGACCCAGACCTTGTCCAGGATGGATTGCCACTCCTCGGTGGTCAACTCGCGGTCGACCCGTTTGGTCGGGGCGAACTCAGCCTGTGTGCCGGAGGGCAGGCGGTAGGTGAGCGCGCAATCGATGCGCAGCGGCGCGGTCAGGTCTTTGGAATGGGGCGGGACGCGCTCAAAATCGAGATAGGTGGTGGGGTCCAAATCCGGGGTGTGGATCATGGTCTGGACTCGGTCACGGAATTCCAGGAAATCCTTTTGGGCTTCCTCCCGGCTGATGCGGTAGCGCTTTGAAAACACCCGGGCTGCGTCTTCGGGCGAGCTGCCTTTGATCATGTGAAAGGCGAACTCGGCTGCACTCGGATTGAGATGCAGGACGGTGGCGGCATTGACGATCAGGATGCCGGAACCATCCTTCAGCAGGCGCAGATGCAAGCGGTAGGATGGTTCGTCCGGTCCGGATTGATAGGAATGGATCTCAGCCGGCAATGGGGTTACCTTGGTAAAACGTTCACGCATAAAATCGACGATTGATGCCATGGGGACTCCTTTTCCGATCAACTTTTCCGAATATGCGATCAGTCGCGTACCGAATGCGGCATATCAAATGGGATTTCCAGCGAAAGTTCGATGAAACCGGCGTATTCGCCGGCGTGATACCAGGGTGTTTGATGGATAAGCTTTTTTACGCCGTGCTTTTCTATGCTGTAGGTATTGGATTGGCGGGCATCCATCAGGCGCTTCAATTGGCTGCGGGCTGGTTCTGGGTGACAGTCGAGCACGTTCTTCCCGATCAAGGCGCGCCCACCATCGTCAGCAAAGGTCTGTGCGGCGCGATCATTCATCTCGATGATCATCCCCTGCTGGTCACAAACCGTAAAGGCGCCGGGGAAGTCCTTCACCCAGGAATATTCCGGAGCGCTCATTGGATGGGCACCTCGTATTGGGTCAAAACGTAAATCAGCACGCTGATATACAGGTTGAGATGGTGATCGACCCGCCCCGGGAAGGTCGTATCCATGTAAGCCAGCGTGTCGTCAGCGGTGTGACGGATCACACCATTCGTGCCGAAGGACGGATCGACCTGGGTGACACCATTCTTGTCACCAAGGTTCCAATTGGCGGAAACGAAATATGCAAAGGGGATGCCGGCATTCTGAAAGGAGGCGAAGTCAGAGACGCCCTTCCCGGTGGTTGGATCGGTCAAAGCGACGTTTGGGATGGTTTGCAGGTCAAACCCGTTGCCGGTAGCCCATTCAAGTGACCAATCGCGCAGGGAGGATTGGGGAGCCTCATCGCTCAAAACGTAGGCGATATCCCCGGCAACCAGGGAGTTGAGATCGATCATGGCAATGGTATTTTCGAAGCCTCCCTGGCTCATCTGATTCATGTAGGCATAAGAGCCCAGCAGGCCGCTTTCTTCCGCCCCAAAAGCCACGAAGCGAATGGTGTAAGGCGTGGTCTGGTTGGCAACGACCTTGGCTACTTCGAGCATGACCGCCACCCCTGAGGCATTATCGTCCGCACCTGGCCCGGCGCCGGTCGAGTCGTAATGCGCGCCGACAATCAATTCTTGCGAAGACGTGCCCTGTTTGATGGCGATCACGTTAGCGGAATTGATCGGACCGTTATCCGTAGTGGCGGTGAAGGCCTGGGTTTCGGGGGCATACCCGATGGCCTGGAAGACCTGTGCGATGTACTGGGCGGCCTGGGATTCGGCAGCCGAACCAGGCGTCCGGGTGCCCATGTTCGTAAAGTCCCGTATCAGGGGACGGGCGATTTCCGTACCGTATTGCGCGGCCGGGGTTCCGAGCGGAACGAGTGTGGCGACCGCGGAATCCACGATGGGCACGTTGGAGACCTTGGGAGTGGTGCAACCGTTCAAAACAAGTGCAAGCAGAAGGAAAAAAGGCAGGATGCGCTTCATTTGATCATTCCTTTGGATCTTTATTATGGATTGGTCCTCGATCGGATCAAACCTGAGTCGCACTCTCTACGGATTCGAACTGCAATTCGAACTGCAAGGGGCAACCGCCGCCGCATTCGGCCAACAAGGCGCAACCATCACATTTCTGCGGCAGGCCCTGGCGTTCACGCAGGCGTAGGGCCAGCGGGTGCTCCCAGATGGAGCCCCAGTCGTCTGCCAGCAGGTTCCCGAGAGAGTGGTAATAAGATTGACAGGGCAAGACATTCCCGTTTGGTTCGACACACATATTATACAGGGCTGCGGTACATCCCTTGACACCCAGGTCGAGCGACATCGGATCGAAATTGCAGTATTGGGTGGGGGTGTACCAAATAAGACGCTGGCCGTGCATTTCGATCTTCCGGCGGGCCAGATCCAGCAGAGGCGTTAGCTCAGATTCGGGCAGGCCCGTCCCGACGGTAGCGCCGCGGCCGGAATGGATCAGGGCGTTCAGACCAACGGTCGGGACGCCAAGGTCCGATAGGAAGTCCAGCGTCTCTGGCAGGCTGTGGATGTTCGTGCGCAGCATGGTGGTGTTGGTCATCACGTAAAGCCGGCTTGACAGGACGTTCTGCAAACCTCGTACGGTCTGTGCAAAAGCGCCCCGGGTTCCCACCATTCGGTCGTGCACTTCCGGCATGGGGGTATTCGCTCCATTAAACGCGTAAATATAATTTCTGTTATCTGATACTAAAAATCCCCCTGCACCAATGTTTCCGGGAGCTTGTTTGCCTTCTACTGACCATATATTATTTGAGATGGTGTATCTCAAAAAATAACGGGTATTCGCTCCGTTAAATGCGTAAATGTAGTGTCCCGTTTTATCATAAGCAATAGCCCCCCCATCTTCTACATTATCAGGGCGCATCCGCCTTGACTGACCATGAATTGGGAGAGAAATATTGTAAATCCAGAATGCTGGTGTATTGCCACCTCTGAACGCAGAGATATTGCCATGACCGATATACGCCAAAGCTCCCCCGTTGCCTACTTCCCCGGGAGCATCTGCCTTGACTGACCATGAATTGGAGAAAATTGTTGTAAATCCCAGAAATCCAGATTTTCCAGAACCTTTAAGCGCTGTACCGATATTTCCAGACCCTATATAATCTGATAACGTTTCCCCTGTGTTCACATTACTTGGAGTGGATGCCTTATCTGACCATGTATTGGTGGAGAGGTTATGTATAGATCCAGAAATTTTTGGAATTACTCCCCTCAAGGAATCACCGAAATATTTCCAAGGCCGATATACCGTACCTCCCGGCTCCAACATTTGCATCAGTGCTCGCCCTTGTTGAGCATTGTTGGATACAGTATATTGTAAAAAATTCTTTGAACCTCCCGTTGTTGCAAAAATCGACGAATCTGTTGTCTTGTTATTAAGTATAACACTCCCCGGACTGGCGCTGTGTTAACATTAACCAGAACACCCGTCTGAAAGTCAGCTTGGTTTGTCTGCGTCCAGAAAGAGGATTGCCAGGTGGATAAAAGATACGGGCCAGAAACCTGTTTAGAGGTGAAATACGCACAGGTTGTACTAAAGGTAAATTAAAAAGAAATAACCACGAGAATTAATGCGATGATTCCGAGGATAGTGTTTTTCATGGATAATGGCTCTACACTCTTTATTCCATCTCTTTCCAGGGATGATCAGAGCACCTCGCGTCCGATAGTATCACTGCCCGGAACCAGGAAGAAAAGGGTAAATCCAAGGGGTGTTTTGATGAACTGGGTGAGGAGACCAAGATACGGGATAGTGAATGCAACAATACCTACGATTTGACCGGGTACAACAAGGGTTTATATCGGAATTATTGTTAGCATCTCCTCTGGTGATGAACCGGAGCGTAGGCCTGAGATTTTACATCAACCACCCTGTGAGTGATCAGGCTTGTCCTATCGGGAGAATAATACATGATGATATCTCCTTTTTGGATTGTATCAGGAACAATGGGGTGGACAATAACAACACTGCCTGTCTGGATAGCAGGCTCCATACTCCCTGAAATGACGACCTCGCCCCTCCAGCCAAAAAAAGGGGAAATAATCGTGAATAAAAGATCCGGAAATAATGAATAAAAGGAGAAGAATTGCTAGAATTCTTCCCACACCTTTTAATTGATGTTCCCAAGAGTTCAGGGTCTGTGCATCCATTTCCGTTATCCACGTTACCTTAAATGTTGGTAAAAAGAAAAATTACCTGTACAATACAGGTTATCTTCCATGACCTGGGAGCTCTGGGGAGGGGGCTGCCGGCTGTGGGGTACCCTGGCTCTGTTGAGCATAAAATACGACATTAAATGTCATATTATCCGTTTGTGCCCAGTTGGTAACGTTTCGGTCCATCATGAAACTCTGGTTAATCTGCCATGTTGCCCCGGCTGGGATGTTACCCAGGTAAATCCATTGGTCTTTTATTGCAGTTGTTTGAAGTGTTCCGGTTAAATTATGTGTACCTGCACTGATAGTATACCCGTCAGTGTCCGTGATAAGGGGTTGAAGGCCAGAACCCGCATTATTATACAAATCATAGCGGATTACACCATCGATATCAAAAGCATATGGTTCTAAAATCTCTGCGGAGGTATTTGATCCATTGTCCGTAACAACATTTATGGTATTCAACCAGAGATCTGCCTGATTCTGTCCGGTGTTCTGTACAGTGACATTACCCCAACGCTTTAATCCGGGTTTTACATCTGCAAGAGTTGCGTTGAAGGTGCCGGACCAGGGATCCTGACCATTAACGTTAATCGTAATGCTTCCTGTGCTAAGCAGATTCGGTCCACTCGTTTGTGTTGAACTGAAATATGCCATCGTCCCGACTCCTGTCAGAAGTGCGGTCAGGGCAATCAGCATGATGCTGATTAAGAGAATTTTTTTCAGTACTCATTCCTTTTTCCAATTTAATCACCGTTTATTTGGTAAAATTTTTGAATTGAAATTGGATGTATCTCCCCGGTAAAAAGGATAATTACCACTGTGTGGTTACGTTATATAAATATTTGTTTTTCCCGGATGTCTAAAATGTATCAGGAACCGTTAGAAAATTTTTTTAAAAAATGATAAATGGCCAAAATAATATATCAGGATTTGTTTTCTCATATTTTGACGCTGGACAATGAATAAATTAATGATCCAGAAAATGTTTTAATTGGATATTTCAGCCTGTTTTTTCTTTTATGTGAACGGACCCTGGTTTTTGTCGCTTTGTAATACTGGTGATGATTTGACCAATTGGTTACCTGCCCGTTCAATGTTCAATCCTTTACTGTCAGAGTAAACCCCGCTCCCGCAGGCTGAGATGCCCATTTTTCGAAATAATGATATGGTCAATCAACTGGATGCCAATCAGCACTCCGGCATCCCGGAGTGAGTGGTGATTGCAATATCCTGGCTGCTTGGTTCAAGGGATCCTGACGGGTGATTATGGACGCAGATGATGGACGCAGCCCGGTCCGTGATCGCATCAGCAAAAACCTCCCGTGGGTGGACAAGACTATGATTGAGCAGGCCAAGTGTTATAGTCCGGTTACCGAGAACCTCCCCAGCCCCATTCAGAGTAATACAGACAAAATGCTCCTGTCGTTTTTCCTTTAAATACGCAACATGTGGAAGAATATCTTCGGGTTTTGTCACATGTGTATTTCCTCCATTTGAAAAATACCTGCGGGAGAGTTCGAAGCATGCAGTGATCTGCGATGCTTTTACAGGCCCGATTCCCTCGATTCTCTCCAGGTCCTTATACTGGATATTCTGTCTCTGCATCTGGATTAGATCGCAAATCTCTTTAGCAAGCGTTCTGACATCCTTGTTTTTTGTACCCCGCCCAATGATCGCCTCAATAAGTTCAGTATCTGACAGTGCAGACACGCCTTTTCTGGCAATCTTTTCGCGTGGCCTGTCCTGGATAGGGACATCTCTCATCTTTTTCATATTGACATCCTGGAATGCGACATTGAAATTAATAAAAATTTTATGCTCTATAAACCCGATTTGGGGCAATCTATTCAATCATGAGTTCTCGCAGTGTCAGATTATCTTGCCGGTAAGGAATATTTTGTGTGAGTTTCCCCACGGTTCACCGAAATGGCTGCCGATAAATTACTGACATAAAATTTCTTTTTAGTGCTTAATGGTTTTATTTTTTAAACCATCCAGTCATGCAAAATGCCCCATGGATTTTGTCCTTTTTGATTGAAATACCGAGATACGGTACTATTCTCCTGATTTGGACCGAAATACTCAAAGGGAGAGCTTCAAGTTTAATAAAGACTTTACCTGTCCCACCAACCGTCTTTAATTCGGTTTCAGCCATGGCATCAGGGGCATCCAGTGAGGTTGCATATACCTTTATCTTATAGCCCCCCGGGGGGAGTTTCTTCACATCAAGTTCTGCATGATCTGAATATTGTGTGGGGACGATAAGTTCGGGCGGATGTGGATACGTGTGTGTTATTGTGTCGAATACCACCCATGGTCCATTATTATTCGAATAATAAATCTGTTCGATGAGGGTTTGATTTCCTGTGTAGGTAGAACTCCATATGACCGGCAGGAAAGCCTTGATTTCTCCGGGTTCGGTTATCGTAAGGTTCTCGATAGTTATTCTTTTTGCCCCGATCTCTGTCACATTAAGTTCCGGCACCACCGTGATGAATGTCTGAGGAAGGACAAAGGTATCTGTCAACCCATTAAAAACAACAGTTGAGTTTTTACCGAATACCTCAATAATGCCACTTGTTTTAACTTTCAGCTGGAATGTCGCATTCCACTGCTGTTTGATTTTTATGGTTCCGATATTGAAGTCCAGTTTATTATCAGCAGCCCAGTCAGCAGACTGGTTGGTGACGTTTGTTTTTCCATCCTGCCAGCCGATCTTTGTCGAGGCAATAGGATTATAGATATAATCGTATACCTCACCACCCGGTGTCGATACACCGGTGACGTTAATATTCTGGAAATCCACCATCATGATGGTGTTCACACCAGCCTCTTCCCTGATCTCCCCGAAAATTTCTTCGAAATTCTGACGCATCTTTGTTGGATCAGGTACGAAATAATAACTACCCGGTGATACCATTCCATAGATGGTCTGATTGTCTATCTGTCCATAGGAAGGATATCCGAGAACAAATATCTCAATCCCCTAAAGTTTTGCGAGGTCTGCTGCTTTCCAGGCAGCAATTTTTGCAGAATCACTCTCATCAAAGCACCCGAGATTTGCACGGGGGTACCAGTCTGAAGGCCAGTAGGAATCGGTTGCACGGGGTGATGTAGGGGCTACCATGGTGATACCATCCCCCATAATAATCAACGTTTTTACATGCCCGTTACCTTTTACTTTATCGAACTGATTGAGGGCCATATTGATCCCGGCCGCATAATTTGTTCCGCCAAAATCATTGAAACTCTGGATTTTATTCTTGAGTAGTGCCTTGTTTGCATCAGAATTGGCTTCAATGAAATCCATCTCGAGCTTGGAATCCGCACTGGGGTTGAAATAATTATATGCCGTTCCAGGGCAAATGGTTGCATTGGGCATGGATCTGCTTGGTGTATTCCACAAAGCAGGATTCCACAGGCATTTGTCCATAGGGGCTCCCTCATACGGCTGGAAGTGTGGCAGTCCATCGATTTGCTGTTGGTTCCAGAGGCTCAGGGCATTGGCAGAGGCAAAAGGCCCGGCTCCGCCGGAACCTGACTGACTTGACGGGTAGGTTGGATTGTTTCCGATTGAAACTAATGATATAAAAACACCCGATTCTGACATATTAACAAATGCTTTCTCTCCTTCTTTTGTCTGGGCTAATCTGTCAGCTCCCCCAACACCTCCAGCAAGATTTGTTACGATAACAACATCAGCAGGTCTTGGGCCCAGAGCCCATCCGTCACCTTTCACGCTTATGGAAATGTTTACCGTCTGGTTTATCCCAATCGTATAAGGACTTACACTGGTTGTAACACTTATATAAGGATAATTCTTCCAGGTGACAGGAACGCTTTTGGATGTCCCATTCCAGGTTGCGATCACATTGCAATGTCCAGTTGCTGTTGCATTGTAACCGGGGGTTCCAATAGTTGTGAAATTACCGGGTCTGAATTTTACCTTTGCATTTCCATATGCATTAGTTAGATCGCTCGTTGTCAACAGGGACGGATTTTCTGTGACATTATAGGAGGCATCATACGTAATATTCGTGATAGAGAAGTTCACGTATTCCCCTTCAACAGCATTTCCTGCACGATCCGCAACCGTTGCAATAATATCTGCTGTTATATTGGAAGGCGGGACATCACGACTCGGCATCGAATCAGGGTTTGCTGTAAATGCGATGATCTCCGCTCCCGTATTCATAAATTCCAAGGTCTTGCTTAAGGTGACCGTATTATTTCCAATGGATATTGCAGTGAGATTGATGACACCAATTGACGATTCGTGGACCATATTGAACGAATATCTGTCCAAGATTATTTGACTGGAATTGTTCTCCTCCCCTGGAACAGATGTATTTACCCAAACCCATTGCCGACCGCAGGATTCCCATAACGATCACGCAGGGAATAGATTATAGTAAATTTACTTCACCTATCCGCAGGAAGATGCGGAGGAGACCGTGGGGAAATATCCTGGGTTATCGAAAACGGGATGCCATTCGTATCAGCAATGATCCATTCAAGTTTATCCGGTATATTTCCAAAAGCATCCATCAGGATGTTGTTCGGACCTACTTTTCGTTGTTAACTTAACACTTACCGACTGGTTTCCATTGGGATCAAGAGTCAGGCCGGGAATATCGTGGCCGTATCCGACAAAATTACAGTCATCCGGTGACGGGACCATGCACATGGAGGCTTATTATATGCGGGCCCCTACGGTTATCTATTAAGTTTCCCCAATAGTCCGTAATCGAGACATTAAATGGAACTTCAGTTCCAACAGTCGCGGAAAGGGGATGGCTGAAATAGGCATAATAGGGGGTGTTGTGATCTATGTTTACCGTAAATTTCTCATAACGGTGTATCCGTCAGATGAGAAATTTTGGCAGTAACGTTTACGGCCCCACTTGTCCTGTTTACTTTAAAAGTAATTCTTGCACGACCAGAATTATCAGTAATGACTGAGGCAGGTGTTATGAGCCATATTTCGTATCGTCAACACTAAACACAGACAAGTTGCATCCTTTACAGCACCATTAAAATGTAGCGAATTTAATGCAATACCAGTAATTCCGGTCTGATCCACGCCATTGGCAATAACCCACGAATCACTGTGCTGAAATTGTTGAAGCATCCGGAAATACCGCCGTGGCTGTTTCCAACCAGAAACAACAAGCAAACAACAAAAAAGCAATATTTCGCACTCATATTACAACTCTGGAAGAAATTATTATAAATAATAGTATATAAACATATGTATCAATTAAAACCTTAATTTTTTCTTTGAATATCAAAATTTCAAATTAATGCAAGAAAAAAGTATTGAAACAGGCCTATTCAATTCCATTTGCGAAATCATGAGCCATGAAGTATATTTATGTTGAAATCTCACCATAACTTTCCGTATGTCAACACTTGAGAATACAAAAGAAGCGTTCGCTGGTGAATCTCAGGCAAACCGAAAATATCTTGCGTTTTCTGAAAAAGCTGCTGCCGAAGGGTTCAATAACATTGCAACGCTTTATAAAGCAGCTTCAGAAGCTGAAGCAATTCATGCGAAAAAATTGCTGAAAGTTCTGGCAGCAATTGAATCAACGGAAAAGAACCTTGAAGCAAGCATTGCCGGGGAAACACATGAATATACCAGTATGTATCCCGATTTCGTCAAACTTGCTGAATCTGAGGGAAAAAGTGATGCTGTACTGGCGTTTACTTATGCGATGAAGGCTGAGCAGGTGCATGCAAATCTTTATCAAAAAGCACTTGCAGCAGTAAAATCCGGAAAAGACATTGGAAGGGAAAAAATTTTCCTCTGTCCTGTCTGCGGAAACATTGAGATTGCAAAACCTCCTGAAAGATGTCCGATTTGCGCTGTTTTTGGAAAACAGTTCCGGGAAATTACCCTGTAATTTTTTTTATTTCCTTCCGCATTTTTAAAATATCTTATATTTATGATAATTTTTTGCTTTTCCGACGGTGGACCCATATCATGACGACGATTATTGCAATCAGGGTTGCTGAAGATGCAGAATAAATTACAATAATCGGATAATTTAGTATTGACGGGGGAGATATTTGTGGTTGTGGGGGAGTAATACTCTCAAACTGGACAGATACCCTGGCAGGGAATCTCCCCTTCCCGTCAAAAAATCTGACGAGCACGGTTGCGTTTCCTGAAGGTACAACTCCCTTGACCGGAGCATTAATCCTATTGGGAAATGCGATAGATCGGGTAATCCTCTCTTTTTTATCGGATAATTCAATATACCATGCATCAGGGTATGACATTGAATAGTGGTCGTAGGCATTTACAACGAGTGTGGAGCCTGGTGGAAGAGTAACATTCCATGTGCCGTTTTCAGTCTGATTCGTAAAAGAAAGAACCCGGGAAACCGCTTCATTTGAACCAAGATTGACCGAACCGGACGTTCCAGGTACAGGAAGGAACCAACGGACCATGAACCATAAAATTCCGGAGAGGTGCTACTGGCTCCTGAGAACACCGGAACCTGTCATCCATTACCTGGCCATAGGTCAACGCAACGGGATAAATTCTTACTTCATCAAGGCCGCCATGAAAATACTGTGGACAGATTAGATCAGTGTTGTTGTAGAATCCTGCATCAGAACCGATTGCGACGTAATTGTTGTATTGATAGTAGATTGCGCCCGTTGCATTCATCTGGTTCCGCAGTACACCGTCCAGATATATTTTCATTGTGGAGCCATCGTATGTACCGGCAACCTGGTGCCACTGGTGGAGCGCGATACCTTCATGCTGGACGGGAATTGAAACGTCTCCGCGTTTTTCCAGATTTAATGTCAACCAGAGATCCTGCCCATCATCAAAACCCAACCGGTATCCTCCTTCTTCATATGTAGAGATTAAGACCTGTGGTTCAAACGAATCCAGATAAAACCATAATGAGATGGTAATTGCTTTGGTAGGATGATTCTGGGAGCTGAAGGGTATTTCAATGTAATTATCTATCCCATTCAGGGATATAGCACTTCCACAACCCCCGTTTTCAATTCGTGATGCGCCGTAGATTGTTCCTGTGTTGCCATTTCCTGATGCATCAATTGCAAAATTACCACTCCCCTCGTTGAAGTTGAAATATACCGCTGGTTCAGGGATAGATTGAGAATTATCTGTCTGGGCATGTGCACCGCTTGTAACACAAAGGAGTATCAGACAAAAAAGGGCGCAGGTTTTCAATCTCCCTATTCCAGGCATGAAGATCATAACATCCAGTTAAGTTGTATTGGAGCTTGTCCAAAAAGAAAGTTGCTATGATAAAGTTGAATCATTTCATATTTTCCAGTGTCAATAAATTTATAAGACGCCACACCATTTTCGAAATGATGAGAAAAGTTACCGTTTTTTCAACAAAAAATTGTCCCTATTGCCGGATGGCAAAAGCATTCCTCGATAAACATGAAGTACTTTATGAAAGTATAGATGTTGGTGACGACACCGATGCTGCAAAAAAAATGATAGAACTCTCCGGTCAGCGGATGGTTCCGGTAATTACTGTTGATGATGAAGTGATTGTGGGTTTTGATTCACAGAAACTTAACGAACTTTTTGGAAACACCACTTCAGGGAAAATTTATGATGTGCTGATTGTCGGTGCCGGCCCCGCAGGACTTACTGCAGGTGTTTATTGTGCCAGAAAAATGTTGAATACGATTATTATAAGTGAAAACATTGGAGGGCAGGCACTGGAATCCTGGGCGATCGAAAATTACATGGGCTACCGCATGATCACCGGTGAAGATCTGATGAAAAAATTTGAAGAACAGGTCCGGACGCTTGATATGATGCTTGAACTTGACCGGGTCGTAAAAATCTCAAAAGATGATGACCTTTTTACTATCCGGACAATTTCAGAAAAAACCTTAAAGGCAAAAACCCTGATTCTTGCCCAGGGCAATCGTCCGAAAAAACTTGGAGTAGCCAATGAGGAACAGTTTCTCGGACGTGGTCTGTCCATCTGTTCAACATGCGATGGGCCCCTTTATAAAGGAAAAAAGGTGGCTGTTGTAGGTGGCGGCAATTCCGCGATACAGACGGCTGTGGAAATGAGTGAAATCACACAATCCGTAACTCTCATCGTACGGAGCAGTTTCAGGGCAGATCCGGTCTATGTAAAAATGCTCGAATCAAAAAAGAACATCACCAGTTACTTAAATACACAGGTTGCAGCCCTGCATGGCGATAAATTCCTCTCGGGAATTACTATAAAGAATGAAAAAGGGGAAGAACAGAAAATCGATCTGGATGGAGTATTTGTTGAGATCGGCTGGTTGCCAAATACAGATATTCTCGATGGATTTCTGGCACTGAATGAAAAAAAGGAAATCATTGTGGATATTAACTGCCACACCAGTATGGCTGGTGTTTTTGCAGCCGGGGATATAACTTCAGTAAAAAGCAAACAGATCATCATTGCTGCCGGAGACGGCGCAAAAGCAGCACTTGAAGCCCATGAATATTTGCTGAAGTCAGCATCCTGACAAGGAAAATAATCTCATATTTTCTGGTGTCAATTTTTTAAAAAGATTAAAAATAATAAATGGTTGAAATTCTACCCGGTTTCCCGAAATGTAATTCACGACACTATCGTGGGAGCCTTTTTCCGGTCTTTTTCCTTATACCCTTCGAGGAGCAGAGTTGCGACATTTTTGACTGGTTTGTCTGTGTGCCCGGAGATATGGAATTCGCAGAAGGGGCAGGATGAGATGACAATGTCTGCCCCGGTCTTTTTTATCTCTTCGCCCCTTCGTTTACCCAGTGCTGCCGCTTCTTCGGGTATTCCGGATTTCACTCCCCCGCCTGAACCGCAGCATATTGCAGGCATTTCGATTAGATCCACGACCTGCCGCATCAACTGACGGGGCTCATCCCGAATCCCCTGCCCACGGAGGAGGTGGCAGGGGTCATGATACGTGGCCCTGACAGGCAATCGTGCCGGAGGCTCAATTCCGAATTTTGTGAGAACTTCATTAATATCCATCACGGTAAACGGAGTTTTGTAATCGTTTTTCAGCGTGGAACCGCACCCGGCGCACATGGTCATGACCGTATCGATGTTTCGGAACTGAAACGCATCGATGTTGCGTTTCTTCAGGGAGTCCAGGAAGTCAATCTGGCCGGTACGGATAAGCGGTGAACCGCAGCATACTTGTTCTTTGGGAATGATGACCCGGATACCGTTGCGTTTCAATACTTCGATCGCATCCAGCGCTGTTCCGGGCAGTCGCATGTTGTACATACAACCGACGAAAAACCCGACTGTTGCCTTTACCGGGCCTGTTGGTTCGATTACTTCAGCGTTCACAAGTTCCATAAATGTCGGGTCGATCCGTGTCACGGAACGCCCTGTTTCTTTCACAAGCGCTGCCACTTCCTGGTGCCTTGGGAGTGTGAGCCCTCTCTTGTTGGCAAAGGACCGGAGTTTTTCTATTGCTTTACCCGGGATTTCGATGTTCTTCGGGCAGACCTTCCAGCAAGCCTGGCAGCTGGTGCAGGTAAAGAGACCTTCCTGGACGGCAGCGGTAATCCGGTCATCGATGTTCCGCGGGTCAAGTGCGAGACGCATCTCCTGCCGCATAGCTGTGGGCCCAAGGAACTTTGTGACATCCATTGCCGGGCAAACCGATACACAGGCCAGGCATTCAATGCAGTCTTTTAACGGCTTGATCGTATCGATTGCTTTTTTTGTTATTTGAACCGGTTTTTCTGCAGGTTTCAATGGTGTAATTGCAGCAAGCCCCGGGAGAAGATCGACAATGAGATCTTTTTTAACCGGCAGGTTAATGGGCTCGATGGTCATGCTATCCTGTGCCTCTTCCATGCAGGCGAGGACCGGAGTACCGTTTACTTTGACGGCACAACTGCCGCATTGGCCCGATGCACAGGATGTACCGGTACGAGAGTGTTGGATCGAGTTCATCATGGATTGCGTGGAGAACGTGCAGCACCCGGGCTCCTTCGTTGACATTCACGGTGTAGGTCTCGTAGTGCGACTCTTTGTCTTTCTCCGGGTCAAAACGGAGAACCCTGACGGTAAGTGTCTTCATTTACACGCTCCCTTCGGTTCGATACCTTCGTGCAAGAGCGAGATGTACGTATGGCCAAAAGGCGAGTGCTGTGCATCATATTTCTGTTCCACATCTTTCCGAACGTGTGCCCCCCGGGATTCAATCCTGATAAGTGCACTCCTGCAGATGAGCGATGCGGTCAGGCACATATTCCGGACAATGAAGCATTCAGAAATGTTTCTATGGGTTTCTGCCTTTAATAAAGCAAAAGACAGGTTATTAGCCGTTTTCAGGGTTGTATTGAGATCCTGTGCGTTCCGGAAGATCCCGGCGCCCTGCCACATAGACTGCTGAAGTAGCGTCCGGACCCTTGCCGGATTCTCTCTTCCAGTAAGGAATGTATCAAGAAGATCCTGTTGCAGTTTTAATTGATCATTATTCACTTTTTTTATCCGTTTTTCTGCTTTTCCTGCAAATTCCCCGGCTCTTTTCCCAAATACCTGTGTATCGGCAAGGGCATTACCTCCAAGTCGGTTTGCCCCGTGTACACCTCCGGCTACTTCACCACAGGCAAAAAGCCCGGAAATTGTTGTCCGGCATTCCGGTGTGATCCGCAATCCACCCATGACATGGTGAGCCGTTGGAGCTGACTTCCATGGGCTGATTCCGGATGTCTACTCCAAATTTTAAGAACTGTTCAAGCATCACCGGGAGGTGTGTTTCAATCTGTTCACGGGGAAGGTGCGTAACATCGAGATAAACGCCCCCGTTCTTTGTACCCCGTCCGCTCTGAATTTCCATTGCGATCGCACGAGCTACTACGTCCCGTGTGGAAAGCTCCATCCTTTCGGGATCATACCTTTTCATGAACCGCTCCCCGGAATTATTGAGCAGGATACCCCCCTCCCCACGCACGGCTTCAGTTACAAGTCTCCCCCTTGCATCGTAGGGGAACACTGCACCGGTCGGGTGAAACTGTATCATCTCCATATCGATTAACTCGGCTCCGGCACGATATCCGATAGCAAAACCGTCCCCGGTCCCGCTCGATGAATTTGTGGATATATCATATACTTTTGTCCCACCGCCTGTTGCAAGGACCGTGCTGTCTGCTTTTAGTACGATAAGACTGCCTTTTTCGTCCAGTGCCATTGCACCAATGACTGCATCACCATTTTTAAGCAGGTCGATAACCGTGAATTCCTGAAACCGGGTGACATGTGATGAATCGAGTCGTTCGACTAATGTAGTCATCATTTCGTGCCCGGTCCTGTCACCGGCATAGCAGGTTCGCGGGAAACGCTGGCCACCGAATGGTCGCTGGGCTACCTCATTATTTTCAGTAACATCAAACACCGCTCCCCATTTGATCAGATCACCCATACGAAGCGGGGCTTCTTTAACGAGGATATTTACCAGTTCAGGATCGTTGAGGTATGCTCCACCTTTAAGTGTGTCCTCGAAATGAACCCCGCACGAGTCCTGTTCACGGAGGACTGCATTATAACCGCCTTCTGCCATGGTGGTACATCCCCCTTTTCCCACAAGGGTCTTGGAAATAAGTACCGTGTCGCCGTACTGCGATGCCTCTATAGCAGCCCTCACACCCGCGCCGCCACTCCCGATCACCAGTACATGGCAATCCACCACATCATCTGCAAGCATCTTATTATTTTGTGGATCGTATAGTTACATAAATAAATGGCACAGTCAAAGTGAGAGAGAAATGAGATTATTAATGAAATTCGGCGGGACTTCAGTTGCCGATGCACAATGCATCAGTAATGTTGCGGACATTTTAGAAAAACATCACAACGCTGGAGACGAACTGGCGGTTGTCGTATCAGCACAGCGTGGTGTTACCGACCAGCTCATTGAAATCACTTCCAGTCTCCCCACTGCAAAAGATGATACCGCCATCGCACCTCTGATTCAGTCACTGGGGAAAAGACATTTGATCACTCTTGAATGCGCTGCGCCCGATTATATTGCTGAAACAGGTGCTGTCATCGAGGAACGCCTCATCAGTCTTCAGAACATTCTCTTCGCTGTGTATAATCTAAGGGAACTCACCCCACGCTCGAGGGATTACATCATCTCTTTTGGCGAACGCCTGCTCGCCCCTGTCCTGAGCGCAGCGCTCCACCAGCGAGGAATCCCTTCAACTGTGCTGGATGGATGTGATGCCGGCATATTGACAACCCCGAATCATGGTGAATCTACTGCACTTCTTGAAAGTGATGATCGGATAAAAAAACGGATTGGGCCGTTACTTAAAAAAGAAATACCGGTAATCATGGGATTTGCTGGATGCACCAGAAGCGGAATTGTGACCACGCTGGGGAGGAGCGGTTCGGATTACTCTGCATCGATTATCGGGGCGGGTATAGACGCGGATGAAATCTGGATCTGGACAGATGTAAACGGTATAATGACCTGCGATCCAAGAGTAATCAACGATGCAAGGGTCATGCCTTCACTGTCCTATATTGAAGTGATGGAGCTCTCATATTTCGGTGCAAAAGTAATGCACCCGCGATCTATTGAACCCGCAATGCGGAAGAATATCCTGGTCCGGGTAAAAAATACCTTCAATCCCACTCATCCCGGAACGGTAATTGTACGGAACGGGCAAAAGGATAACCGGGTGGTTAAGGCGCTGACCTATATCGACAAAGTCGCAGCGATAAATATCAATGGTGCCCAGATGATTGGAAGACCCGGAGTAGCAAAAGCAATTTTCTCCATACTTGCGGATCATGAAGTGAACGTGATGATGATATCGCAGGGCTCATCTGAAGCAAATATCTCCCTTATCGTTGATGAAGCGCATCTCAATACTGCAGTACGTGCACTTTCAGATCTGGTTAAGCAGGGGGTTGTGCGTGAAGTCACTCACAATAATGATGTATGTGCAGTCGCAGTCGTTGGTGCGGGTATGGCTGGTGCTGCGGGTACCGGGGGCAGGATCTTCACCGCTCTTGGAAAAAACCGTGTTAACGTAATGATGATATCGCAGGGCTCATCTGAAGCGAATATCTCATTTGTCGTGAGTCAGCAGGATGGTGCCAGGGCAGTTCGGGTACTTCACGACGAGTTCAGGTTAGCGGAGGAGTCTGATGAGTAGCACGACATATCGTGAGACCGGAGTTGACATCGATCTCGAGGCAACAGCTATCAGGGCACTGATAAAAAATCTGACCTATAAAAGGAAAGGCAGTTGCAGGATGGTTGGCAGTGTGGGCCACTTTGCCGGGCTCATTGATTTCGGTGAGATGGCACTTGCACTTACCACTGATGGTGTAGGGACTAAAATGCTGGTCGCCGATCATATGCAGGACTGGAGCACGGTAGGTATAGACTGTATTGCGATGAACGTGAATGATCTCTACGTAATGAATGTGGAACCTGTCGCATTCGTGGACTACATTGCTACAGATGCACTTTCCATCGATAAGATGGCGCAGATTGGCATCGGTTTAAATGAAGGTGCCCGCCAGGCAAATATCGATATTGTCGGTGGCGAAACTGCGTCATTGCGGGGTCTCGTAAATGGCCTTGATCTAGCAGGTACTTGCCTGGGAATGCAGAAAAAGGACAGGATTATTACCGGAGAAAAGATCAAACCGGGTGACAAGATTATCGGTGTGCCTTCCACCGGTATCCATAGCAACGGGCTTTCTCTTGCCCGGTCGGTTGTGGAAAAATATGCAAATTACAATGAACGACTGAAAAATGGCAGAACTCTTGGTGAGGAACTTCTCACGCCCACACGGATCTACCATGAAAGCCTGCATATAGCCTCAACCTGCACCGTGCATGGTATGTGCCATATCACCGGTGGGGGACTGCTCAACTTCAGGCGCCTCAGCCCCTATGGGTTCCAGTTTAATACCCCATTGACCCCCCCCGAAATTTTCTCATTGATTCAGAGGTTGGGGAATATCTCTACAGTTGAGATGTATCGTACATTCAACATGGGTATGGGATATGCATACATAGTGCCAGGTGACAGTGCTGCCTCTGTGCAGAAATCTGTCAAAGGTGCAAAAGTCGTTGGTGAAATTACTGAAGAAGCCGGGGTGTGGCTCGGGGATATCGAAATTACATAAGAGATTCTAAATTTTTTTATTATTCCGGTTCACACTCGGGTTCCGGGACATAACTCTCTTTTTTTGCCTTATCAGAAATAATTGCGCTGTTTCCCGAGGGATCTTCAAGAATGAGCGTAATGGGAAATGACCCGCACTTAACCGCCATAATCCTGTCGAGCAGGTGAAGGGCATTTTCCTTTTCGTCCTCGTTCCCCCAGTTCAGCGCACCCTTCACGACATTCTCTATTCGGTCGAGAACCCCCTCGACATTAGATATGAAACCCTCGCATGCCGGACCGGGATCGATCCGGACACCAAGTTCCGGAATCTCAAGGCTTGCACTCATGCTCCTGACGACGCGGGCTGCAAGATCGTCTCCTGATTCTACCGCGAGCTCATACCGCATTGGCTCGGTATGCCTGAGCATCTGGGTATCGACATAGCGGTAACCACAGGAGCCACAGATTGCAGAGATTATGAGAATATCAGAAAAATAAGGGATATTTTCTGTCTGATAAATATATTCGATTTCAGTATTGCAATACGGACAAGGACCGGGAACGACAGTTCGCAACTTTAAGCTCCACCGATCTTGTCGCGGGAAATTTTTACCGACATTGGTGTGAGTACGACATATCTCTGGTCTCCAAGACCGATGATGTCACCATTGACATCCTTTGCTACCTCTTTTAGATCTTTTAAAACTCTTTCGTAGGATATCTTGTCCATTTTAAGCCTGGAAATGTCAACAATTACTATGTTGCCGCTGTATACTTCATCCTTGACTCGCGGAGTATCCTTGAGATCAGTAATCGTAGCGATCTTTACAAGCAGTGCCGGGGCAGAACCTCCATGCTCTTCATAGGATGCAAGGTCGAGCTCCATATAATCGTCATCTGACTGCGAGGAACTCTTTCCAAGAAGGGTGTCAATGATTTTAACCATAAAAAAACTGTATGATGAAACTTATTTAATAGTATCTATTTAGAAAGCACCTGTCAGGTTTTTTTTACAATAAAATAGAAAAAACGACCTGTTTTCCGCACAATCGATAAAGAGCCGCTGCTGTCAGATTTCTATGTTCCATATCTCGTCGCTGACGTGATGAAAATTTTTGCACATCTTTCCTGAAGTTCTGGCACGCATGTCGGGCGCATTCAGAAGCGCTATTCCGATCGCGAGAGTTTTTCCGTGCCGCTCATCAACGATCTGGACTGGCCCATTGGCCTTAACATCATCAGTAACGGAAACGATACCTGGCCGCATAATATCTGCACCATTGACTACAAAGGGTATTGCCCCTGCATCCACAACCACTCTGCGTTCTGGAAAGGGAAACTGAATCGCACCTTTTAAGGTTGGGAATACCCAGTCGCCGGTATCCATCAGGAGCGGTTTTTTGTTAACCATGAACAACGAAACCTCGGAGTTGGTCTCAAGCACCTCAATCGTATCCGCATGAAAAAATTTTGCTGAATCTCCAATCTGATCAAAAAGCCGGGACAAAAGATCCTGCGCCTGGCTCTTACGGATGGAATGGCGTTTTTTAATAACAATTTTTTTCATCCTTACAGTTCCTACATTCTTTTCTCTCGCATAAAAATAATTTGCATCGGAAAATTTTCGCATTGCAGGAAGTATGTTCTTCAACATTCCAAATTAGAAAAATTATTGTCTGATGCGGATCTACGGTATGTTTAAGTAAGCAGCTCACACACATATATTACTCCAGAGCGATGGTAGCAGGGTATTATTATGACCAAAAGGCCGTTGGATATTTTGGATCAGGTGCTGAACCGGCAACCCGTCATTGTCTCTCTCAAAGGTGGGAGAGAAATACGTGGCATTCTCCAGGGATATGATGTTCATATGAATCTTGTGCTGGATAAGGCAGAGGATGTGGAGAACGGACAGGTTCAGAAGGTAGGTACACTCATCGTCCGAGGGGATAATGTTATTTATATATCCCCCTCGCTGGAACAATAGGTGAAGTAACATGTCAAAAGGCACTCCATCAATGGGAAAGATGAACAAATTTACTCATATCGCCTGCCGGCGGTGTGGTAAAATCTCATTTCACGCCCAGAAAAAACAATGTTCTGCCTGCGGTTTTGGCAGAAGCACCAAAATGCGCAGCTATAAGTGGACCACAAAGAGACCAAAAATCCCAACACATTAGAGTTGCATCATGTGTGGTATCGTTGGCATCGTCGATGCTGGCGGTGTATCAATCCAGCTCTACTATTCTCTGTACGCACTCCAGCATCGTGGACAGGAGAGCGCCGGCATATCCACGTATGACGGTACAACCCTCCAAAAATTTAAAGGCCAGGGACTTGTTGCTGATGTTTTCTCTCCTTCAGTCTTAAACGAGCCTGAAGGGCAATGCCGGAATCGGACACGTCCGTTACCCGACAACGGGCGCGAACCTGCCGGAGAATATCCAACCTTTGAATTTTCAGTTTAAAGATCATCTCATCTCCATCGCCCATAACGGGAATCTTGTCAATACCTGCGAACTCCGCGCGGCATTCGAAGAGGCCGGGCAGCTCTTTACGACAACAACGGATACTGAGATTATAGCGAAGATCCTGATGGACGAAATCAGCAACTCCAACTCAGTGGAAGACGCTGTCAAGATCTGCATGCAGAAAATACGAGGCTCTTATTCTGTCGTAATGATGATCGATGGCATCATCTATGCGTTCCGCGATCCCTTAGGCATAAAGCCATTCTGTATCGCCAAGTTGGAAAACGGGTACATGGTTGCTTCAGAGAGTGTAGTCTGCCGATGCCCTGAACGCAAAGTTCCTCCGTGATGTTTTTCCCGGTGAGCTGATCCGGATCGATCACGAAGGGATCAAATGCACCGGATAGCGGTTCCCGGGAAGCGTGCGTACTGCATCTTTGAGTATATCTATTTTGCACGAGCGGACTCCATTATAGATGGTGTTCTGGTTTACGATGTGCGGCGGAAGATCGGGCAGAAACTCCATGAGGAGGATCCGGTAAAGGCCGATTCCATTTGCTCGGTCCCTGATTCCGGAACTGCCTACGCTATAGGGTATGCAGAAGGTTCCAAAATTCCGTTTGTCGAGTCCCTGATGAAAAACCGGTATAGCGGGCGAACGTTCATCATGCCCTCCCAGAAAGAGCGGGAGAAGGCCGTCCGGCTGAAGCTCAACCCAATCCCGGCGCACCTGAAGGACAAATCAATCGTTCTGGTCGACGACAGTATTGTCCGCGGGACAACATCCCGGAGGATAATCGAAATGATGCGGGAGGCAGGGGCACGTGAAATCCATGTGCGCATCGGCTCACCAGCCATTAAAGCCCCCTGCTATCTTGGTGTGGATATGCCCACACGGGAAGAACTAATCGCGAGCAACAGGGTTGAATCTGAGGTCAGGCATAAAATTACCGCGACCACGCTCCACCATGTCTCGCTCAGTGCACTTGTTGAAGCAATTGGTATCGACCGGGAAGATTTATGCACCGGGTGCCTGACCGGGTGCTATCCCTTAGCTATCGAAGGCGAGCAGGCAAAGACGCGCCAGGTCGATTTCGTAGATGCGACTTACCAGGCAAAGCTTGGGTCGTTTAATGGCCAGTTCACATGAACAGGAATTGGTTTCCCTCCTCTTTTTACTTTGATAAAACCGATCCTTGAGATAAGTAATTCAATTTTTCTCTCTCTGCGACAAAACGATAAGAGAAATCACTTGGACGAGGCGCAAGTGCAAAACCGGGGACTATAATGGAACATATAAAAAAAGCATTTGATGCTGTTGCGACAGAATACGATGCCCAGAGGGAACATATTATTCCGGAGATGAGGTTGTTTTACAGCGCTGCGGTCTGGGCAGCAGAATCCCCGGAGAAAAATCCCGCAATCCTCGACATAGGTGCAGGAACGGGGCTGTTGAGTGCACTCATGCTGCAGAAATTCCCTGGGGCAATCCTGACCCTGCTGGATATTTCGGAAAATATGCTTGATGTGGCCCGGCAACGGTTCTCCGGCCGGGAAAACATCAGGTATGTAGCCAGTGATTATTGCAGAGCTGAGCTGGAAGGACCGTACGATATTGTGTGTTCTGCACTTTCGATACACCATCTCTCCAGAGAGGACAAGCACCGGCTCTTTGAAAGAATCTTTTCTGCTCTCAATGCCGGCGGGCTTTTTATCAATGCAGACCAGGCAGATGGGGAGACCGTTTATTTCCGACAAAAGTACCTCGATTACTGGAATGAGTTCCTCCGGAACGGGCCCTTGAGCAAAGGAGAATATATGGAGATCCTCAGGCGTCGTGACACCCTTGACCGGAATGATAAATTATCCGGACAACTGCAATGGCTGCACGAGTGCGGTTTTTCCGATGTTGATGTGGTTTTCAAGAACCGGACCTTCATCGTCACAGTCGCGCTAAAAAGCATTAATTCCCGTTAATTCCGCCGGACCTCTATAAGATATCGCCACATGATATGGGGATTTGTACTGTAATTCCTCACTCACTCCCCCGTTCTTACGATATTCTGAACACAATAAAAAATTCTTTTACATGTCCGGGGATCAATTTTGAGACTCGCATGGAAGTGAATCAACATCGATGATAGAACGAAATTTAAACAGATTTATCAAAAGAACCAGTAGCGAGGGATGGATTTGAACCATCGATCTACGGGTTATGAGCCCGTCGGGATATCCTGACTACCCTACCTCGCTCCTATAATCAGGGTTATAATATAGTCGGCACGCGCTGATATAGTTTACTCAGTTTTTCCAGCAGTTGTATCTCTCTTGGGGAGATTTAATTACTCTATTATCTACAGAGAATTATGGATGATGAGATCGAGCCGGATACGGGAGAAGCGGATACAGGAGCTGAAAGAAAGAATGAAACATACGGTTAAAGCGGAGGTTACTCAGGTTGATGAGATACATTTCCAGGAATTTATCAGGACGCATCCCTTTGTGGTTCTGGATTTCTGGGCGGAATGGTGTGCTCCGTGCCGCAGGGTGGGAATTGTCCTTGAAGAATTGTCCAAGGAGTTCTCAGGGAAGGTTACTTTCGGCAAGTGTAATACCGAAGATAACCGGCATCTCGCAATGCAGTTCAACATTACCGCAATACCCTCCATAATGCTTTTTTCAAATGGTCAGCTGGTAGACCGGATTATCGGGGCATATCCAAAAGAAGCATTACGTGAAAAAATTGTTAAAAAATTTAACATAAAATAAAAAAAATCCAGTGATTATCAATGTATTGAATTATCCGCGTGCGTTCAGTTTTGCTGCCATAATAAAATCATTTAACGTCAATCCCCCTGCAGGATATGTGTAATAGGTTATCTCGACGAACCTTGACTCTTTCATGCAGACATCCGGAATATGCCCCTCTTCAGTGGATAGAGCGATAACCTCGTTAAAAAACTCAACGCACCGTCCGCTTCCATCGAGCTCAAAAATCCTGGTAAGGTGACCATGTTCGACTGACCACCCGGGCACTTCCCTAAGGAGCTCAAATATCTCCTTTCTTGTCAATGGCGGAGATCCCCCCCTATAGGTAGTGCATTTTTTTTGTGCAAGATCCATGGTTATTTCTCGTTTTTCTGAACAAAAAAAGTTTCTCTTGGGCAGATACCGGATTTTCCACCTGCAGATAATTTCATATGGATTATATGGATTATTCGGCAGTCGCGGCAGATCCGGATGATTTCTGCCTCCCGGACTGCCACTGTATAAATACCATAATTACTGCTGAAATTGGCAAAGCGATAATAATCGGATCAATAACTGTCCATGGAAGTGGCAGGAGTGCCGGCATACCAAACAGCAGCTGGCAGAGACCGAGTGGTTTTGATTCCGCTGCATGGATAAAGGCGGTCCAGAGGAACCAGACGACAGCCCCGGATACCATACTCCAGAGTGCAGCATTTTTCGATGGATTCCTGGCATAAACCGCGGCAGCAAATGCAGGGAGGAATGCGGCGGCACAGAGCCCCATGAACATAGCAGTTGCCCGGGCAATGATATTTGTGGGCATAATGAATGCAAGCGCAACGCTTGCTACCATCATGATAATAACTCCAATCTGGTTTGCCTTCATGGACAGAGCGCAGGCTCTGCCCCTGCCCCAGATATCACAAATCAATGCCGTCCCCATTGCGTGGTAGAGACCGCTCAAAGTTGACATGGCGGCTGACAGCAGGGTAAGCATGAATATGATCACAAAGATATCCGGCATCGCCATATTGATGTAGACCGGGATGATCGCATCGACATTACCCCCCGCGGCATCAATGGCGAGCTTTCCGGTTTGCTGATAAAAATACACGTTGGTCAAAGCACCGACAGTGAATGCAACCCCGGTCATCATGAGGAGCCATGGGGCACCCATTGCAACAGCACGGTTTAAGGATTTGTCGTCCTTTGCAGTCATGAACCGGACAACAAGCTGGGGTTGGGCGAGGACACCGATACCCACACCGAGTACCAGTGTCGAGATCAGGGTCCACCAGATCGGTGAGCCCAGGGACGGCATGGAAGTCCATCCGGTCATACCCTGCGCAGCGAGTGTGGATGGTACGAGGTCTGACATGGAGGTAAGTGTTGTATGGGCAGCAGTCACGCCGCCAAGATACACGTAGGTCAGCACGAGCAGCACACTCATACCCCCCAGCATGATAAGCCCCTGGAAGGCATCGGTATACATGACCGCGATCAGCCCGCCAAACACCACATAGAGTGCAACAATGGAGGCAAAGATCAGCAACGCGTAATTATACGGGAGATTTAACGTAGGCTCAAGGAACCGGGCACCCCCGATCAGGATGGCAGCGGTATACAGCGGCATAGAAACAACGATGATCATCCCGCTGATATACTGCATTAGTGGTGATGTGTAGATCTTACCCATGAGATCAGGATACGTGACAGCATTCAAACGCTGACCGATCTCCCGGGTTTTTTTACCGAATATCACGAATGCGATCAGGATGCCCAAGCCAATATTCAGAACGGTGAGCCAGATCAGCCCCATGCCAAGGTTAGCAGCAACCCCGCCGAAACCAACGATGGCAGATGTGCTGATAAAAGTTGCACCGTAAGAAAGTGCTATAACGATCGGGTGGCTGTTCCGTCCTGCGACAAGGTAGTCATCACTGTTCTTTGTCTGGCGGTAACCCATATAACCGATGAAGAGCGTGATGCCGATATACAACAGTACAAACGCGGTAGTAGTGATTGGGTCAACTGCCATGATCATCTCCGTTACTGTTCCAGTATAACCACCCGTACACAATGCATGCCAACGTCAGACCGATGGCAAGACCATAGCCAATTATTATCTGAGGGTCTGGGATTCCAAGAAACATACAAAAACCTCTGGTAAACTCTGTATCACGACATTATACGGGGAACCGGTGTTATTCGGATCCCCTATCTAAATGCGAAGAAAAATGGGCTTGAAGAGAAAATGGTATTGCAAACCCATGGTGATATCATTATTTACCAAGTTATTTTCTGAAAATTTTTGTATATATAGATTCGTATTTAAGATTTTAATCCTCCCCTCAAGTCACAAAAATGACCCGGAAAGACCATAATGCGTCAGGCACTACGTTTAACTGAAAACGTGTCATCAGTATTTTCAACGCTCCATGAATCCCTCCAGCAGGTGCTTGCACAACGACTGGACTGGACTGAGCTCCGCGAAGTGCAGGAGAAGACATATTCAGCGGTAGTCAGGGGAAATGATGTGCTCGTGATTGCACCAACTGCCGGAGGGAAGTCTGAGGCAGCACTAATCCCGGTCATCGATGACATCCTGAAAAATGGCAGAAGGGGTGTTACCTGTCTCTACATCTCTCCTTTAAAAGCGCTGATCAATGATCAGGAAGAACGCTTCAGGACTTTTTGTGTACCGACATCATTGTCTGTGATGAAATGGCATGGTGATGTGCCGAAGGGCGATCGCTCATGGAATGATGGAGAACCCCCCCAGTTTCTTATGATTACTCCTGAATCTCTCGAAGTTCTGCTCCAGGAAAAAAAACTATCCTCGGATCTCCGGCAGGTAAGGTCTATAATCATTGATGAACTTCACGCATTTGTTGAGTCAGAACGAGGCGTACATCTTAAGGTATTACTCACCCGGATGGATCGAATCGCGAAAAGACCGATCCAGCGGATTGGACTTTCAGCAACAGCGGGGAATCCAGAAGAAGTGCTGGAATGGCTGTCTGATAGCCGGCATGATGCGGAACTCGTTGAGGTTCCATCACCCCCTAAAGAGAAACATTTCCTTTTTATTGTTGAGCCTGAAGAATCAGGCCGGATCGATGCTCTCGTACGCATCGTGAACAAGAAGAAGGCGCTCGTCTTTGTTAACAGCAGGAGCATTGCAGAAAAACTCATGAAGGCAGGGTGTGGAAGAATACGAAATCTTCACATACATCACTCCTCACTCTCTCCAGCAACTAAAAAATTGTCAGAAGAAGCATTCTCCTCTCCGGATGGTGCCTGCATCATCTGCACCAGCACTCTGGAACTCGGCATCGATATTGGTGACCTTGATGTGGTCGTACAGGTTGGGCCTCCAAATTCTGTCTCTTCTTTCCTCCAGCGTATGGGACGAAGTGGACGGCGTGGAAAATCCGCGTATGTGGCATGGGTGCTCCAGAACCCGTGTGAATTGCTGTGCAGTGTTGCGATTATAGAATGTGCTATCCGGAAAGAAGTGGAAAACCTCACCCCCCCAAAAAAACCTTACAACGTTTTGCTCCAGCAGATTTTCCTGTATTTGTATAACCATTGCCGGGCAAGCCGCAAAGATCTGGCAGTATCGGTACTCTCTTATCCCGTGTTCAGGGATATTGAACCTGAGATTCTGGATCAGATTATATCCCATCTTATAAAAATGGAGTTTGTCACTACCGATGGAGAGATGGTGATGCTGGGGACTGAGGCTGAGCGGGTATTCGGGCGTTCAAACTGGAAGGATCTCTATTCTGTGATCAGTGGTGGCGGGGATACCGTGCCGTTACACCTGATGGTGAAATGATAGGGAAGCTGGATGCAAAGTTCGTCAACAGCAAAAACTCAGAGGAAATCTCGCTTGGCGGACGCAACTGGTCGATGGTGAAGTGCGATGAAGGACATAATATTGTAGTCGTGGTACCAAGCGGATCGGATACTTCCCGTATTTTCTGGACCAGTGCCGGTGAAAGCAAGCTTCTCCCCCCTTGTGTGCCAGATGGTTCAGAGAATATGTGCATGGGGGGGATCAACGCTTCCCCTTCTTGAGCATGAGCAGGAGGTTATGAAGGCGGTGCTCGCAAAGATACCTGAAGGACTGGGGGAGGATGGATTGCATGTTGTCGAACACAAAGGTACAAAAGGGATAGAGGTTCTCATTTTCTCTTTTTCCGGGAGCAGGTTCAACCGGTTGCTTACTCTACTCCTACAGCACCGACTGGGGGGCAAGGCTCAGGTGAAGTATAACGATTTTTTTATCAAAGTAATGCGTGCAGGAAAAGAAGGTATGGGGCAACGTGTCCTGCGTGTATTAAAAGAAATCCAGAATATGGGGAAGGATGAAATAAGGGCAGTTCTCCCAATTCCCCATGCAGAGGACTGGAAATTTGCCTGCGCTCTTCCGCCCGATTCTTCTTTCTGATCTGTCCTTGTCTGACCACTATCATGTAGAGGAGTTCATGAATGTTATGAAACGTGTACCTGTTTCGATTCTGGAAGATTCTGTCCCGTGCATTCCTCCTCATGAAGAATAAGATGTCCCCTGCAAACGCTCATTGCCTGAAGCATTGGATCTTATATAGGAAACAGTGGAGAATAATCTATGAAACAAGGTATCATTCTTTTATTCATTACTATTATCCTGATTGCAGTCTGTGGATGCACTCAGACACCGACCCCCTCTCAATCGACAGCTACCATCACTACACCTCCAACCACTGCTGAATCACAAACGGTTGTGTCAACAACGACCCTGCCAAAGACCGCTACGGTATCTGACAATACTATCAGGATCAAAAAGTTAGCGTTCGATCCCGCAAATATTACCGTGAAGGTGGGATCAACGGTCCGTTGGGTGAATCAGGATTCAGTTCCGCACAATATCCAGTTTTCTGACACGCATTTTTCGTCGGTTCTCCTAGGTTCCAGTCAATCCGGAAGCCAGAAATTTGATCAACCCGGGGTTTATGATTACATTTGTTCAATACACCCGGATATGCATGGAACTGTCATTGTTGAAGGATGAATAGATCAGGAATTGATACGCGCTCAATTTTTGTAAATCCTTCCTTGATACCCGGTGAGAACCTAATATCTTTTTTTTTCCACGTATCAATTACGATACCGAATAAAAACCATGAACCTACAAGCACGTTCTTGTAAATACAAAAAAACCCGTCGTTTGCTCAATCTGCGTCGCTGGAATCTATCGAATATTGATCTCTCCTGACAATTAAAAAATTTTTAAAGGCAGAAAACCGTGAAAAGAATTCTAAAAAATTATAACCCGGCTATCCGGAGCATTGCACCGATAAGTATCCCGAACATGGATGTGGAAGCGGATAACATACCTAATACAATATATCCGGCAATTATTCCAATTTTGAGAGGTATATAGGTACGATTCTGATTTAGCCTTCGTATTTCGCGAAATGTTTTTATTTCTGGCGAAATCTGTGGTTTATTTTTCTTTATTCGAATCATAGTGGCTCACCAGTCCTGATCAGGTTTTTCCTCAAACAATTCATGTGCTGTCGCTCCCTATTTATTTAAGCGAACAGTACTTGGCATCATTATACTATGGATAGGTATTATATAAATTTTTTTTTCAAACATAAAATTAAATATCTTTAAATTTTCTTTTTTTTGAGAATTCACTACAAAATCATGCGTATTTTTAAAATCGCAACGCACCGGATACCTTTTGGATTGGGGTATCCGGTACTCTTCTGAAATATCTGCAATCCGTAGGAGTAAAAAATGATAACGGGTATGAAAAAATGAATTGGGATTAAAAGATGGGGTTGTAGGAATGTAAAAATAAATAATACGCCGAGGGGGTTTTGAGCCGTTCGGATGCATATTTTAAGAGGCCGTAGATGCCATCCGTCGATGGATGGACTTCGATAAATTCCTCAAAGTCATGGATCGAAAAATCCCCGATGTGAAGCAAAATCCCAATCTGCTCGAATGCGATGCAGTGATTCATGCCTACACAGACCGGCAAAACATTAGAATCACTAAGGGAGACCGGGCTGCATACAATCCCCAAACGGACATAATTACCTGCCCGGACATCAGTCGGTTCACTACATCCGAGCACTATTACTCGGTGCTATACCACGAATGCATTCACTCCACCGGCCCCCGTCTCGACCGGTTCAAACGGACAGATCCTGTCTGCTTTGGTTCGGATACATATGGCCGCGAAGAGTTGGTTGCCGAGATCGGGAGTGCATACTTGGCATCACTCACGGGTATCGATTCATCTGCTGTTGTCCAGAACCAAGCAGCATATTTGCAGAACTGGGTTGCGGCCATCAAGGCCGATGCAGATCTTGTGATGTATGCAGCGGGAAGGGCAGAGAAGGCAGCGGACTTCATGATTGGGGCTTCTACCCGGTCCCCGCCAGCGCACCCGGGACGGATACAGCAGAAGGAGTGACGGCATGAGCACAATTTTTGATGCGATGCCGGTAAAGGTTCTTGAAGAACTCGAGCGCATCGAGACCACAATACCTGAGAAAGAACGCCAGGCTTTTTTATTGCAGGTAGATGCGCAGGACCTTCGCTTGAGACACGAGGGGATTATCGCGTCATGGAAAGCCCGGGTAGAGCGGGAAGGTTTAGAGAATCTGGTGGCAGAGAGATGCCGGCAGGAAGCGATTGCATGGATATCAGATCCGCTGCCGACCGGGATCCGGTTCAGAGTACTAAGGTATCCCATGATCAGCAGGATGCGGTCCCGTGCCCGGCTCAAACCTTATATTTTGGCTCTGGATTTATGTATATAAATCAGTTTATATGATTATATTCAATTCTAAACAATAATACTGCCAAAAGTCTCTAAGAAACAAATCGGCATTATTCTCATAGCAATGGCAATTGTGGCGATTGTGATTATATTCATTTTTGCGATCGGACCCCCACTCATCAATAATTCAGGGACTCCTGGTGTGGACCTGACTAAAATTAATGAAAGTGGCAATCCAAACGGAAAAATTATTCATATTTCAGATAAAGATTTTGAAGCGTTTCCCCAATTAGCACCGGTATTTCATGGAACCAAACAGGGACTCGCATATGCTAACGGTACAAGGATAACTTATACAGTTGGTTTTTCTTTCGAAGAAGTACCAAAATTCAGAGGCAGTATTTTCGGACATTATGAGATAAATCAAACTACCGGAGAGAATGAAATATTTTATGAATATAGTGGTAACTATTATTATTTCGGTTCAATAGCAATACCATAGTCATATTCTTTATTTGGCATTCAGAAAAATGAATCTATGACTCCTGGATATTTTTTGGATGTTTAAAATATCTCAATAATATTTTTTGGATAAATATATAAAAAAGCATGCAAAACATCTGACTAAATATGAGGTTGAATACATGAATCTGTTTAAAGGAAGAGTATTGATACTTCTATTGATAGTCGTGGTAAGTAGTACGATTGTTAGTGCACAAACCATCGAACAAAATTCATCAAACCATGTGACGTTAAGTTTCGAAACAAAAAATATTACACAATTTATAGCTCAGGATATAACATCAAAAGATAAACTCATCCCTTATGGAATTAAGAATCCGGAAGAATTGAAGATTCCTTCATCTATAAACAAATATGATGTTATAACGATTGATAGTAAATTGTTGAATGGACAATTAAAAACCGGTAAGGGAATCACTATTTCTATTGGCGAAAAAGAATATCCCGCAGAAATATCCCGTATGAATTTTGAGAATATTGATGATGGCATCGATTCGTATCATGGAATTATTCCCGGGATTAAATCTAGTGAAATTCTGTTTACGACAAGTGAAAAAGTTCTTATCGGTCGTATCACCCTTGAGAACGAAACTTTTTGGATAATTCCTGTTGAATCAGGAGAAAAAATGGAAATTAGCCCGGCGCCTTTACATATTATTTACAGCTCAAATGACGTTACCAATTCAAAATTCAGAATTGATGATGGTCCGGTGGGAGAACAATCTGGAATTCCCCCGGTAAATCCAGAAGAAAACTCCAAAACCATAAATCAAAAGATATCACCAAATCTTCTGCAAACACCCCTTTCCCAGACCGTTACAGTTAATATCCTTGTCGTAACCGATTCAATATATTGGAATAATGATGCATGGCATACTGAGGCACAAAGCATAATTGCCGAGACAAATTTGAAATTATCAGTCAGTGATATTAACGTTCAATTAAATCCAATTTACGATGATTCTCGCCGGAGTCAGCTTTCCAGTAGATCGGACATCACTCGAGCGCCACTAACTGCATTTAAGGAGGTGTACCCCACCACCCTTTTGGATTCATATGGAGTCGATATTGGGATATATCTTGGAGGCTACAACGTTGAAGGAGATGCCCAGGGGCTATCATGGGGTTTTAATCCGTCCTACCCTGAATTGTGCAGGTATAGTGGGTACAGATGGTACCTGATGATGTATTTTATACAGCGACATTGCATGGGAAGCAGGTCACTAGCAATCATGAAATCGCGCACATATTCGATGCCCGACACGAAGATGCCACAGGGTCACCCTCGTATGCCCGAGCATCCACTTTTGGGATCCCCCCCCAGGATAAAAAAAGCGCGTTGTGGCATGATTTTAGTGAAACTGCAAGTTTAACAGATTATTCATCCAATGACGATTGGATCTGGGCGGTTTTGTATTTCCCCCCGGGTTTGGTATATATGCCATTAGGTGATGCTAATCATGACAATGCCCGGAGGATTAGTGAAACTCGTGATATTGTATCAAAATATGCTGAGGGAATTCTGAACGGCAAATCGAAAATCGGCACATTCCGAAACGGTTATTGGAAACTTGATTATGATAATGATGGTATTTCAAATGCCGAATTTACATTCGGCACAACTGGCGATATTCCAGTAGTTGGCGACTGGAACGGAGATGGAACCACGGATGTGGGAATATTCCGACCATCAACCGGAGTCTGGAAGATGGATATTACGAAAACAGGGACGGTGTGGAAGTCATTCACCTTCGGGACCACCGGTGATACTCCGGTGACCGGTGACTGGAATCATGACGGAATAACTGATGCCGGTGTCTTCCGACCATCCACTGGGTACTGGATCCTGGAAACTACAAAGACCGGCGCGGTGTATGCAAGATTCCCGTTCGGGACCACCGGTGATATTCCGGTGACCGGTGACTGGAACGGAGATGGAACCACGGATGTGGGAATATTCCGACCATCAATCCTTTACTGGAAGATGGATATTACGAAAACAGGGACTGTATGGAAGTCATTCACCTTCGGCACAACTAATGATGTTCTAGTTGTCGGCGACTGGAATGGAGATGGGAGTTCGGATGCAGGAGTTTTCCGACCATCAACCGGGGACTGGAAGATGGATATTACGAAAACAGGGATTGTATGGAAGTCATTCCACTTCGGTACACTGGGTGATATTCCTGTTGTTGGCTATTGGGATAATGTCGGGCTCTCCACTACTTCAGATGCTGGCGTATTTAGGCCCTCATCAGGATACTGGTACCGAGATTATAGCGATAATGGGATAGTATATACTACTACTTTTCCCAATCAATTTGGAACCACCGGTGATACAGCTATCGTTGGAAAATGGAATTAAAATTTTTTACTCGCAGTCTTTTTAAAGTAATTATTTTAAAAAATCATCTATGCAGCATAATTGGAAAAATCGCAAACTTGAAGAATATTCTTCTTCCTAAACATTTCACTTACACATCCAATTCTGTAATTTTCTTCGAGTGTGGCAATTCATCGACGTGTATTTTGTTGCGAAGCGAGACTTTTAGTCGATCAGGTGGAATTTTTTTCAAATAGTATTTCTAATGGTGCTAAATATTTTCAAGTTTATACATACAAAAAAATTTCACGAAATGCCTCAAAAGGAGTCCTCGTTATCGAACTAAACATGAAGAAATATATATTTTATTAATAATGTAATTCAGTATGACCATGTCTGAAACGATGAAAAAACGATGGTATATTTCTGTTGCCATTCTGGGGATAGTTATCTTTTCACTGTTGTGGTTCGGTTTTATCACAATAAACGGGAAAGAAGGTTATTCGACGCTAGTTTTGACTGAATTGAATAATAGTGTGATCCCCCAAGGAATTATTATCTCTCTCACAGATGAAGATTTTAAAGAGTTCCCTCAAATAGCAATGATAGTACGGGATAAAAATCAAAAAACCGTGAAAATATCAAGCGATGGAACACGTTTTTATATAATATATTTTACGGAAGAGGAACGCTATAAATTTATCCGTCGATATTGGGGTAATTTCAAGGGTGAACCATATCGATTTTTTGACTATAATGGAAAATATTACCAATACAATTTCCCACCGATGAGTTAATATTTTTATTTTTTTGAATTATTAATTAATAACAATTATAATTATTTTCAATGTTTTCCTGTAAAAAATATAAAATTCTCCACGTGGGCTTCCCCGACTGAAGGTGTATTTCCTGCCATTTTCGAAGGTCGAGACTATTCGTCTCCGCTGCACTCCGGCTCACTGACATTCGCCTCCATTCCGCTTCACCTCACAGACTCTCCCTTGCCTTTCCAGGATTGCCTGTTGGTAGGATGACGCACCCCTTTCGCTCACAGGTTCGCTGCAGGGCTTGCTGCTCTGCCCACTCCTCACACCATGCTTCGCATCGTGTTCGTCGCTGTGTACTGTTGGGTGCGTGTTTGATGGCTCACTGTCGTTCGCTGGGGGCAACCCATAAGAGGTTACCCCAATGCGGCGTTGATACGCCGCTGGGCTGTTCGACAGCCCAATATCCATCGTTACCAAACCAGGGCTAAGGTTATACTAAGATTAGAGATCGCAATTTGCAGAGATGATAGATTTCAGGGTAAAATATTCCAAATCTGATTTAGATTTTCCAGAAAACGGACCCCGGAAAAATTTTCAGCCGGGAAAGTTGCAGAAAGACAATCGGACGAAGATTTCCAAGGTGATTCACGAATTGGAAGGTGCTGTGGCGTAGGTTAATCTTGGTTCCTGAATTAGTTACGCATGTTTTCCATAAATTTCATAAAGGGCAACATAGAGACAAATTCCACCCAATATCAATATAAATCCCATTTTTTTCATATTTTCAATATCACAAATGAAACCGTCGTGTAATAACCAACCCCCAACGAAAATAACTGCGACAGAAACACTGACATTGGAAAAATTAACAATAACATTAGTCATATTCATAGACTCTTTTATCCCAATAAATGAATATCGATGATTTTGCTCTATCTTTCGATCTTGATAACTTTTCAAAGTCAAGAAGTGGGGACGGAAAGAGAAAGGCCACACGCAATACTATTTTCATGAGAGAAAACAAGAAAAAAGTTTGAGAGGTCACTAATCGAGATAGAAGATCCTCTCATGTTCTTTCCCTGTCGTTTCATTGTAATTAGGGCATGTCCACCAGGTGCCTTTTGATTGATAATCTCTGGCCCCCTTAAGATTTGCACCACAATTGCATTCGAGTTTACATCCATGACGACATTGCCAGGAACCTCGGTAGTAATTACCATTGGATCTTGGCTTTATTCTTGCGTAATGGTCGTCACCACAGATACGGCATTGCATTCGTCCCGTGTTGGGATCGATTAATTTCATTATTTTTTTAGTGTGCATCTGAATCTTTGTCCTCACAGGAGTGTAATGTCCTGTGAAAAACCATGCAACGCCAAACCGCGAATTAAAACTATGAGTCTCCGGTCATAGTACCGGATCACCCTTTTTGTTTGAACTGCGTGAGGGAGACTCCACGCCTCCAGATCTTCACGATAATCTTATATTAAGTTACTAGGAGGAGTGTGATTCCATTCTCTACAGTCAAAATTCCATTTGTAAAAACAAATACTTCTCTAAGTTAAAGGCAATAAGATAGGAGGACTTAATTGGTGTCCATTAAATCAGTAGTAGTAGGATGATACACGTAGACTTAAAAGGTCAGATCTATGGACATTGATGATAAAATCGATAAACGGGTCGAATTGTTGGTTGGGGTGTTAAATGAACTCCCCGAAACTCAAACCTTCGGTTCATGTGGGGGACACAAAAAAAATATGTACGGATTGAACCGAGCGCCGGAAGGGGAATTTTATATATATTTTTATTTTCTCCTGAATAAAAAAATAGTGAGAGTAATTTATCGATGATTAGACAGGCAATTGAAGAATTTGATGGAAAAGTCACATTGGATCCCATCCCAACAGAACAGGGATTCCCATTTTGGCGATTAGGAGGAGTGGGTGTCCATCCGAATGCTGTTGGTTTGATGATATCTCTCTTTGCCGAAAAAATGGGTGTAATAAACATAAACGGAACGAAAGACAGTAATTAAAAGAAACAATAATTCAAGGTAAAATTGGAAAATCTATAATGGGCAGGATCCTGTAACAGAACTAGATAACTAATAAAAATCTGCGCGTTCAAAGAAAATCGACCATTTTGGTCTTGAAAATCGAGGGGATTAAGAACCTCCTGTTCATACGCCGAGGGGGAGATTTGAACTCCCGAGGCGCGAAGCGCCAGTACTTTCGAGGCTACCGCCTTCCCGGGCTAGACTACCTCGGCACCCGGTTCTGATATTTTTTCATCAATTGCTCTAATAGTTATCTGATAGATGGTTACTTCAAATCATGGTTTTTTTATCTTTCTGGTATCCCAATGTGCATATATTACAGCCATAAAATCAGGATGGATTAGTATAACGTGCGACTCTTCAGAAATACCGGTATTTTACCAGAAAATACCATAAAAATTGATTGAGTGGGGTAGCAATCCCATCCCTCTTCCTTTCACACCTGATTTTTTTCAGAATGCTCCGGGAGCGCCGCCCATACCGGGCGATTTTGACTGGGTGATCATCATGTCATCCACACGGATGAGCATAACTGCGGTCTCTGATGCGCTCTGTATGGACTGGCGTTTTGATCTCAGGGGTTCGAGTACACCTTCTGCGAGCATATCTATAATCGTCCCATCGTAAACGTTCAATCCCGCATTCTTCTTCCCCTTTGAATGTGCATTCTTGAGTTCGACAATTTTGTCAATGGGGTTGTATCCTGAGTTCTCCGCAAGGGCCCGGGGAATCGATTCAAATGCTGCTGCATATGCTTCAATGGCAAGGCTGGACACGTCCACCGACAGTTGAAGCGTAATCCCGGATTTTCATTAAGAGTTCTGTCTCAACTGCACCGCCACCAACAACATACGTGCCATCTTCCATGGCGTCCATGACCACGCGGGTTCCGTCAACTACGGCGCGTTCGAGTTCGTCAAGAAGATAATCGCTTGAACCACGGAGCAGGATTGTAATCGACTTGGGATTTTTACATCCTGATATCCGGGTGATGTTGGCATCGGAGTCTTCTTCCACAAGGTCTGCCGTGCCCAGATCCTTTGCTGTGAGTGCTTCTGGTTTGTTCACAATAGTTGCATGCAATGAACGTGCTGCATATTTCATATCACTTTCCGGTACATCCTCAATGGCCAGAATTCCGCTCTTGGCCAGATAGAACTGGACCGAATCTGCAATACCCTTCTGGCATAAAAGAACATTCGCACCGCTTCCGATGATTGAATCAGAAAGTTTTTTGAGTGCATCGCGTTCCTGCTCGGAAAAGGCAGTAATCTGATCAGCACTTGTAATCTTGATCTTTGCCTTAACCTGGGTTTTTGTGATCTCCAGCGGTGTTGCAATCAAAGCGACTTTGGCTTTTGCCACCTTTTTTGGCATGCCCTCGTTGATGCGCTTCTTGTCAATGACAATACCGCGGATCAACTCGGCATCATCCATTGCCTGTCCTTTCTGCTTCTTGATCATAACATCTTCTTCATCGACAATGATTTTTCCGCTGGTTTTTTCAGCCACTGCCATTACAGCATCAACAATAATACCATCAAGCTTGGTTTTCACGGACTCGATCGATTTGCCGGTTATGGCGGTGTCCACGATTTTAAAGAGGGTTTTGCGATCCGTTGGGTCAACCCTGAGCGAGAGGCTGTTCACGATCTCGAGTGCTTTTTCCATACCCATGCGATACCCCTGTGCGATGACCGTTGGATGAATACCCTGTTCGAGCATTCCCTCAGCCTGCTCCATGAGCGCCCCAACAATGACGACAGCAGTGGTTGTTCCGTCGCCGACCTCCTCGTCCTGGGTCCGAGCGACTTCTATTACCATTTTTGCACCAGGGTGCTGCACAGCAATTTCACTCAGTATAGTGGCGCCATCATTAGTGATCACAATGTCCCCGGTTGAATCTACAAGCATCTTGTCCATACCCCGTGGACCAAGTGTTGACTTGACAGCTCCAGCGATTGCTTTTGCTGCTGCGATGTTCGAGCGCTGGGCTTCTTTCCCGGTATTACGCTCTACATTTTCTTTTAATATGATAATTGGTTGTCCAGATTGCATAATGGATCCTCCGATGTTGTAAAAGGTGGAATTGAACTTCTATATAAATATTCTGTGTTCAGTCCCTGAAAAAAAGAATTGATCAGTCAATGCGTGATATTTTAAAGAGTGAATAGACCGGTACACCATCAATATCCTTGATACCGCGCTTATCGAATATGACCCAGATAGCTACTGGTATTGCATGGTGCTTCTTTAAATATTTCACTACTTCACGCATGGTATTACCCGAAGTTATTGTATCATCAACGATGATACAATGCTCCCCGCCGATTGCAGCAAAATTTCCGCTGATAGACCCCATCGGGTGCTCACTCTGGCTCTGCTTTGCAGGGTGATAAATTGCAAGTTTGGCTGCTTCCTGCACCGCAATGATAGTCGCGATCGGGATCCCCGAAAGGGCAATACCTACAATAACTCCTGCAGCCGGTGATGAAATGCGCTCATCGGTCTGATCTCCATAATACCTCTGAAGAAGCATCAATGCAGTTTCTTCGAGTAACGGGGCATGGCTGCTGACAGCAGTCCAGTCTATGTGGACATCTTTTGGGGCGGCCGTCCCCTTTCCCTGCGTGAGCAGCCACGTTACGGTTTCCATGGAAAGGGATAGTTCATCTGCAATCTGACCTGGACTATGTCCCTCAGCAAGAAGCATTTTTGCCCTGCCAATCAGATCGTCAAGGGAAGACATGGAAAAAAGATTCGCCGGAATCTATTTAAGTTTTCTTTTAATTATCGAGCCACAGATGAGACATTCGCCGTCATAATCGAAATATCTGCCACAGCCACTACACCGGTATTTCCAGTGAATGCGTTTTGCCTTTCGCTGGTTCATTGGAATTGTCTGTACCCCAAGGACACCTGCGACATTCTGGATTGCAAAATCATCGGTATAGAGAGCGGCATTGAGATCGAGAGCAACCGCAAGAAGGTCGCAATCTGTACCGGAGATTATACCGGTATCGCCGCTTTTTTTTGCCGCAATTTTTACTTTTTCAGTGTTTCCTTCTGAGGGTACGATCAGTGTGAGCCCTTGTTCGCACAGCACATCAAACCGGCTCTTTGAACGCAGATCCCTGAGCTCATTAACCACGGACCGGGTGGTATACAGCTCCCCGTCAATTGTCAGATCATAAAAAAAGAACGAGGTATCAACGATGTATTTCATACAGAAAACTCCATTGGAATGCCGTGGCGCAACTGTATCTCGTATCCAAACCTGGAAAGAAGCCAGCATACCGTTTCAGCATGGGATGTCAGGGTGCTTGTTGAAAAAGAGCCCCCAAATAGTGCAAGCGGAACCAGCAGTTGGTCTGACATATGGACATCCACAGTTCCCGGGTTTCTGACCTCAGTAAGCAGGGCTCTTGCTGCTCTCCTGCCGACCTCTTCAGCCGGAAGACCTCGTTTACCGAGTGCAATCCCCCCCTTTGCCCCTTTACAGGCAGTGCAGGAACTCCCGGTACTTTGCCCGGTTCGGCGGTCGAGGCGGATTGTGCAGTGCTCACCAATCTCCGAAGAGATGATGACCTCAGCAGCGGATGCCTGCCTTTCTGTGACATGATCCGGGAGGTTGGATGAACAGGAAAATATGCAGCAGGGATGGTCTTTATCATCAGGCACGACGGGGGACATCTTCTTGTGCTCTACTCTGACGGTCACCTCACCCCCCCCTTCAGGAAAATAGCCCCGTTTGTGGATATCCAGTGTTATTCTGGCACCGGAGGATCGCAGAACAGGCCCAAGAACATGATCAAGGTAATCGATGGTCGGGCTCCTTAAAACTTCGGTTCCCCCGGCAATATGAAGTATTCCTCCCTCACACAGAGCCACGGAAAGCCAGGCCTGGATGACGAGCGGGATGCTCCCGGCAGTTCCAACGGTCACGGAAACCTCGCGACATTTCAGTTCTCGCGGGGAAAATATAACGGTACCTGAACCCGGGGAGATACCCCTGCACTCGGCATCACAGGTATATGCAACTGCTTTTATTGCGGCAATATGCTGTGCTGCCAGCCCCTGATTTTGTCTTGATGCCCTGATTCGGGAGATCGTTACCGGTTGTCCAGAAATCGCAGACAGCGCTACGGCATTCCGGACGAGTTGTCCGCCTCCCTCACCAAATGAACCGTCAATATTCAGCATCGTTTGAGTGCAGTGGCAATACTATCTGCCGCGGATACCACGCTGCACCCGCGTTCGATGGTATTGCTGCATATTACCTTACGGATTCCCGCATCCATAAGATGGACATACGCTCCCCCAGAAAGAACCCCATGTACACATGCAGCGAATACGTCTTTTGCACCCTGTTGGTAGAGCATTGAAGAAGCAGTGGCGATGGTCCCACCGGTTGAGATGATGTCATCGACGATAACCACGGACCGTTCTACAGCACATAATTGTTTGGGGGCCATCTTCACCTCAACTCCACTGACACGGGTTTTTTCGAGGTGATCAAAATCCCACTCTCCTGCTGATGCAACATCTTCAGCAAAAGTAAGTGCCCCTTCGTCGGGAGCAAGAATCAGGGGATTACTAAGATTTAAGGTTTTTATATATGAACCGATGTCATGTGCAAGTGAAATATTTCTTGCGGGTACTCCGAAGTAGTTCATTACTTCTTTTTCATGGATATTGACCGTAATAATTTCCAAAATCCCTCTACTAAGCACTTGTGCAATAGCTCGTGCACTGATGGGTTCCCCCTGCCTGAACCGCTTATCCTGACGGGCATATCCCATATATGGCAACACAAGATGGTTACTGGAACTGTCACAGGCATCGATTAAAAGGATTAACTGGACGAGCGAGTGATCATCCACCACACTCCCGACAATTATGGTCTCATCATCCAGTTCCCCGGTAATCAGGAACTGCTCTCCATCAGGAAAACGGGAATATTTTACTTCAACGACGGTGGTTTTTAGTGCCTGTGCAAGGCTGGTGGCAAGTATTTGGGATTTTTCAGTGCAGATGACCTTCATAGTACCTTCCTACATCTGAGGTGGGGGTGTTCCCTCCTTCAATATTATTCTACAACTTATGTATTGTACTTTTTTAGGCAATGAACAGTACGGAATCTCACCATATCTTTTACTTCCTTCCGGTGTAATCAGCTGAAAGTACTTAAACTATCATGCAACAATTCATATGAAAACTCCCAGAGTAAAAGAGGTATATATCGCAATGGAAATTTCTGAACAACCATCACCGCAGAAAGACGAAGAGCAAATTCCTGAAATAATTCCTGAGATTGCGCACACTGAAAGTGTTGTAGCGACATCGTCCCAGATTGAAATACCAGAAAAGCTGATTGATCAGGTTATTGGTCAGGAACATGCGGTGGAAGTCATTAAAAAGGCAGCAATCCAGCGCCGGCATGTCATGATGATCGGAAGCCCGGGAACGGGAAAGTCGATGCTGGCCAAGGGAATGGCCGAGATTTTACCAAAAGAAGAGCTTCAGGATATTCTTGCATACCCAAACTCTGACGATTCAAATAACCCGGTGATCCGGACTGTGGCCGGGGGACGGGGTAAGCAGATCGTTGCGGCCCACAAAGCAGAAGCAAAGAAAAAAATCCAGTTCCGAAATACCCTCCTTATGCTCCTGCTCATAGGCATTATCGGTTACGCCTTCATTACCTACCAGTGGCTGATGGGTATTATTGCCGCAGCATTTGTATTCATGGCATTACGGTACACAACACCACGGGAGGAAGCGATGGTTCCAAAACTTCTCGTTTCCAATGATACCAAAAATATTGCACCCTTTATTGACGCGACGGGTTCTCATGCCGGTGCTCTGCTTGGTGATGTACGCCACGATCCATTCCAGAGCGGAGGACTTGAAACTCCGGCACATGACCGGGTTGAAGTCGGGGCTATCCACCGGGCGCATGGGGGGGTGCTCTTTATTGATGAAATCAACACTCTGGATCCTCATTCCCAACAGAACCTGCTCACCGCGCTTCAGGAAGGCGAATTCCCCATAACCGGTCAGAGCGAACGCTCGAGTGGAGCGATGGTCCGGACTGAACCAGTGCCCTGCAGGTTTGTGATGGTTGCTGCAGGAAATCTTGATGCCATCAAAGGGATGCACCCCGCACTGCGTTCCCGTATCCGTGGGTATGGGTACGAAGTCTATATGTCGGAGAGCATGGAGGACAACGAGGAGAATCGCCAAAAATATGTTCGCTTTATTGCACAGGAAGTGAAAAATGACGCAAAGATCCCACACTTCGACCAGAGTGCTATTGATGAAATAATCCGTGAAGCGAAACGGCGATCGAACCGTAAAGGGCATCTGACGTTAAAGCTGCGGGACATGGGTGGACTGATCCGTGTTGCAGGAGACATCGCCCGGCAGGAAAATGCTGCCCTGACAACCTCCGTCCATGTAATAACTGCAAAGAAGACTGCACGATCGATTGAGGATCAGGTATCTGATGAAATTACCCAGCATCTCAGGGAATATGAGATGACCATTGTGGAAGGAACCCGTGTCGGGCGCGTAAATGGTCTTGCGGTGACAGGAAATGATGCCGGATCCGTTCTCCCCATAATGGCTGAGGTAACACCCGCACAAGGCGAGAGTGGACAGATCATTGCTACCGGTGTATCCGGGAAACGTCAGGAACCCTGGCTGAAAGATGAGGAATCTATTGCCCAGCAGTCCATCAAAAATGTCAGTGCATTAATAAAAAAATTCACAGGAAAGGATATCAAAAACATGGATGTCCATATCCAGTTTATTGGTACATACGGCGCGGAAGGAGATTCAGCCTCAATCAGCATTGCCACTGCAGTAATCAGCGCAATTGAGGGAATTCCCATTCGGCAGGACGTCGCCATGACCGGCTCCCTTTCAGTACGTGGAGATGTCCTTCCTGTTGGTGGAGTAACCTATAAAATTGAAGCGGCCGCAAAAGCGGGAATTAAAACAGTACCTATTCCCCGGATGAATATCGGGGACGTATTGATTGAAGAGCGGTATAAGCCCCTTGTCACGATCCTGCCCATGGACACCATTGATGATGTCCTCAAGTATGCACTGGTCCCGGAAAATGCCGATGGATTCCTTTCAAAACTCAAAAAGATGGCAATGAGGTCAACGACAATAATGCCGGAAATAACGACAATCAACCAGACGATGGCCTGAGTAAGATGCCCGGTATACATTACTACGATCTCCGGCATGTAACCGGGCAGGTTACCCACATTGATATCGATAACGGAGTTGTGGAATCAGCCGGTACATCATTTTTCAATAAAGCCGTGGTAAGAGTGCTGAGTAAAACCGGCTGGGGGGTTCTCCAGATCGATAATTACTCTCCTTGTACCGGAAAAAAATTCGATGCAATCCTCGAGTCCGCGTGCAGGCTTGCCCGAATCACCCAGCAAAAGGTTATCCTTGGTGATGCCCCGCACGGGATGCTCGCTGTGCCGCCCATGAAAGAAGATCCCCGTGATGTAAGCATAGAGGAGAAATCATCGATGCTTTCCGAAATAGAAATGGCCGCCCGGCACCCTTTGGTTGTGAACAGGAGGGCAAATCTCATAGAAAAAATTGAACATGTCCGGTTCACGGACAGTTCAGAAAATGAATACTCATACGAAATGTGTCGATCCGGGTTTAATATTCTGGCTGTTGCTTCACGGAACGGAAATATCCAGATGGGATACGAACGCGAGCATTCAATTCACGGATTCAACCTCCGCCACCAACAGTCAACGGGAAAAAAGGCTGCGGAACTTGCAGTTGCCCTTCTTGATGCAGGTAGTGCAAAAAGCGGGAAAATGCGGGCTGTGCTGGACCCGGAATTAGCGGGTGTATTTGCTCATGAAGCTGTTGGCCATGCAAGTGAAGGTGATCTGGTCCAGGAAGGCAACTCGGTCCTGAAGGGAAAATCAGGACAGAAAATCGGGAACGATAATCTGACAATTATCGACGACCCCGGGATTTTCGAATTCGGTTTTGATCCGGTTGATGCTGAAGGTGTAGCAGTGTGCCGGACGGAAATTATCAAAAAGGGTGTAATCAACGCCTTTCTCCACAATCGTGAAACTCTGTCCTCTGTGGGAAATGGAAATGCCGGCCATGCACGGGCAATGCCGGGTGAACCCCCGCTCGTCCGGATGAGCAATACGTACATTGAAACCGGTGATGCAACGCAACATGAGATTTTTGAAGAATGCCGTGATGGAATCTTTCTCAAAGGTTCGCGTGGTGGGCAGGTCGATCCCGGCAGGGGAATATTCCAGTTTAATGCGGAGTACGGTTACCTGATTGAAAAGGGTGAATGTACCACGATGGTGAGGGACGTCTCGCTATCCGGTGAGATCTTAAAAACACTCCATGGAATCTCTCTGTGCGGAAATATTCGCACCATGAGTCCGGGATATTGCGGAAAAGGGGGTCAGAGTGTTCCCGTGAGTGACGGGGCACCTTATATACTTCTGTGTGATGCGGTGGTGGGTGGCAGTGGAGTGGATTGAGCAATTACTCAGTGATGGGCAAAAAACCGTCGAGGAGGTTGAGGTTTTTTATGTCGAGGGAACTTCAGTCTCTGCCGATCTGAAAAAAAATAAGGTAAATCTGGCCACGACATCCGTGGACTGTGGTCTTGGCATTCGTACTATTCATAAGGGAAGGATAGGATCATCGGGAACAAACAATCCTGCCCAATGGAAGCAATGCCTGGACGCTGCAATTGCAAGTGGAACACTTGCTACCCCTCAGGAGTGGAAAGGGCTTCCTGAAAGCGCCCCCCTTTCCCGTACCCCCTCTCATTTGATCCCACGATCAGGATGGAACCCCCGGTTGTTGTCGATCTGATCGGAAAGATGCTTGAAGGCGCAGGGCAGCATCCTGCAGAGGTAACTGCCGGTTCGGCCTCACTCTCGTCCGGAACAATAACCCTTGCAAATAGCAACGGGGTCAGGTATACCAACCAGCATACGGGAGTCTCTCTCTCTCTGGAAGCGATTCATGGGCAGTCTACCGGGTATGAGTTTGATCATTCCTGCTTCCTGGAAAAGGTAGATCCAGTTGTTGTCGGAGAACGAGCAACATTCTTTGCATCAGAATCCGATAATGGGAAAGATATCGCCACCGGGGAGTATGATATACTGCTCTCACCCCTCGCTTATGGGGAAATTCTCGGGAATGTGTTTGTCCCGGCACTCAGTGGACTGAAATGTACATGCCGGGAGATCCCGGCTGTCGCAATCCCTTGGCAAAGTTGTTACTGATCCGATAATTACCATGTATGATGACCCCCTTTTAAGCAAGGCGAACGGAAGTGTTCACTGGGATGCCGAGGGTACCCCAACACGTCGGATCGATTTTATCAGGGACGGAATTCTGGAAACCTTTGCGTACGATCTCAAAACGGCGTATCGTTTCGGCAAAACAAGCACTGCAAGTGCAATCAGAGGGGGGTTCGGAGGTTTACCGTCAATAGGGCACCATAATTTTATCGTTGACGGGAAACGAAGCGATGTTGCTGATGAACGGGTGCTTTATGTGCACAATGTTGTCGGAGCTCATACTGCCAACCCGATGAGCGGTGATTTTTCTGTCGAGCTTTCCAATGCATTCCTGATGGAGGGGGGGGTGTTTGAAACACCCATACGGAGTGCAATGCTTTCAGGAAATGTATTCGATCTGCATCATACGATCTCCGGGTTAAGCAAAGAATCACGGGCGATTGGATCAATGATTCTGCCTTCGATAAAAATAAATAAACAGCGTATTATCGGCAAGTAGGAAAAATCATGAGTGACGTGCTGATTGCAATACTTCTTATCGTGGCAATTATCGCAGTCGTCTATTACCTGGTAAAACAATTCACGGTCCTTCTCGTAAACGCCGTTTTGGGAATAATCGTATTGTTTTTTCTGAATTTTCTCCATGTCATGCAATGGATGGGCAAACCAGATCTTGGGTATTCTCTTGCAACATTACTGATATGTGCAGTCGGAGGACTTCCGGGCGTATGCATTCTTGTTTTACTGAATATTCTTGGAATTACAATTTAAAAACATTTTAAAAAGATCCACTGCACTTGTAACTGTGGTAGTTAAAATAAATAAAAGATAGCCGATGTAAGATAGAATTAAATAATGTCGGATATATTTCGTAATGAGGTGATGTGGAGATGTGTACTGTTGGTGGACCCGTAGATATTGATCTTCCCCCGGATCGCGTGCAGGGGAAGGATTACCGTTGCAATGAATGCGGTGAGCGGTTCAAAGGCATCGGTAAGAAACCCATCTGTCCCAGCTGCCAGTCAGATGACGTGGCTAATGCATGAAATACACCCTTGGTGATGAGCTACTGCTTATCAGGGGAAAACAATCTTTTTTACTCGTTGCAAAAGTAACGAGCAGGTTTGGGCTCTGCATAGAAACAATCCACGATGAATACTGTCAGGGAGTCGAAGAGGGGGATCTCGTGGTTGTTTCAGCTCCGGAAGGCGGGCCTGTCGAGCCTGCCCTCATGCTAACCGACCTCGTCCGGATCTTCCATGTCCCGTTGTTGGTATTGCCCAAAAACCATCCCGGGTCACGACGCATTTCCTATGTTGTCTCCGTCGGACCTGAAATTTTTACCAGCTGTTCAATACAGAGAGGGACACATCCGGATCAGCATCTGATATGTTCGAGCGGGGAATTATCAGGAATGACCCTGAAAGGAAAAGAGGGGGGAGTCGATATATCCCCAATGCAGCATGATATTTCGGTCCAGCATGTAAAATTCAAAATGGAAGCAAAATTTTTCTGAATTTTTTTAAAAAATTGTATTATTTTCCCGTTAATGATCTAACTTTTAGAAGTAAATAACAATACATATATTGTTTTTTTTACCAACTATTGTACTGCCGTGAAAGGAGGGTTGGATGAAGACTGAGGTCCTACGAGACATCAAAAAAACAGAAGAAGAATACCAAAAAACAATCACTGCGGCCCAGGAAGAGAAGAAGCACAGGCATTCTCAAGCTGAGCTGGAAGCTGACAATCTGGTTACAAAAGCGCAAAGCAATGCTGAACAATACAAAAAGCTGAAGCTGGAGGAAGCACGGCACCAGGCAGCACTTAAGCACGCTGAAATTAGTAAAAGCGGCAATCAGCGCGCAGTGGCATTGAAGGAGAAAGGGACAAAGAACCTTTCAAAAGCGGTGCAACTCCTGGTCTTGCGGTTTAAGGAGCAGCTGCATGTTCAAGCCTGAGCAGATGAGCAGGCTGCTCATCGTTGCTTCAAAAGATCAGATGGCTCCTGTTATTGCTGAGCTCTACAGCCATCACATTTTCCACATTGAGGAATTTGTTGAACGGGGTGCAGATGGGTACGAAGGTTTCAGGATCGGGTCACCGCTTTCAGGTGCAAGCGAAGCATCGGGGGATCTTGTTAAAGTAAGATCGATCGCAAGTACGTTTTCGATTCAGAGCGATGATTCGGAGGTAAAAAACAAATCCCGCCAGTCAGAACTCCGGAAAAAAATTGAACAGGAACTTCCCACTCTTGAACAGGAAGTGGGGGAGTTAACGCAAAAACGCTCAAAAATTGAAACAAATGTAAAAGAACTTGAGCAGAAGATTGCAGAGATCAGACCTTTCACAAAAGTACCAATTGATCTTGATCTTTACCATGGTTATTCACAATTTGCAGTTTTAGCAGGGTACATAACTCATGACGTTACTATTCCCGTGCCTCATGAGATGTTTATCAGCAAAGAGAAGGACAAAAATTTTATTGTCGTTATTCTACCGGTAAATTATCGGAGCGAAGCAGAAAAAATACTACAGGGGGCTGTTTTCCAGCCTGTCCCGATTCCTGCAGAGTCCGGTGCTCCCCAGGCACGAATTGATTATTATTCAGGACAGATTTCAGATCTTAAAAAAGAACATACAGAAATCGATCTGAAACTGGAAGCAATAAAAGAAAAACATGCAGATTTTCTGGTTGCTTGCGAAGAAATCCTGAAAGCTGAAGTTGATAAAACAGAGGCACCCCTCAGGTTTGCAACAACCAATCAAATCTTCGTTGCAGAAGGTTGGGTACCATCAGAAAAGGTTGCTACCATCTCTCAAGCCATGGAAAAAGTCTACAAGTGGAAAAATTTTTGTCACAGACCTGCCAGTGAATTTTGAGACCGATAACATTCCGGTTGAATATAATAACCCGTCGTTTGCAAAACCGAGCCAGGTTCTTCTGGATGTGTACAGCAGGCCAAAATATACTGAGATTGATCCGACATTAATGATCTCGATCGTGTTTCCCATCTTCTTTGGTTTGATTCTGGGGGATGTCGGATACGGTCTGATACTTCTGGTAATGGCCTTCGGGCTGAAAAAATTCCTCAAAGGTGAGGCGGGTCAGCAATTACTCATTGTCCTGCGAAATGCAAGTATTTCAAGTATTTTCTTTGGCATTCTTTTCAGCGAATTTCTTGGTTTTGCGATTCCGAATTTGAACCCTATTCTGTTTTCCCGTCACCTGATTTCTGAAGGCGGGGGACATGGTCCTTTGATTCCGGAATTGATGGTCATGGCAATCTGGATCGGTATTTTGCATATTACCCTGGGAAGGATACTTGGTATGGTAAACCATGCACGTCAGGATCACGGGGAACACCGGATGAAAGCAGTTCTGGCAAATTTTGGGTGGCTTGCGGTAATGTGGGGTATACTTGTTGCAATCTGGTCAATTGCGCCACTACCACTTATGCCGAATCTGACCGAGCTTCCCAAAATTTTATTGGGAATTAATGTGGGTATCGTTGTGGGTCTTGTACTCGTAATAACCGGAGTGCTTCTAATCGCCCGTGATTCGGTGCTTGAAGTTGTTGAAATACCGACGATTATCTCCCATGTATTGTCTTATTCTCGTATTGTTGCAGTCGGACTTTCATCAGTCGCTATTGCGATGGTCGTAAATTTCATGTCGATTACAATGTTTATTGAACCCCAGGCTGGAAAATTTGTCAATTTTTGGTATTTTTATTATCCTTGCCGGAATTGTGGTGTTTCTTATCGGGCACTCGCTTAACATGGCACTGGGTATCCTTGGTGGAGGACTCCACTCAATCAGGTTGCATTATGTTGAATTCTTCACCAAATTCTATAAGGGTGGAGGCAAGAAGTACAGTCCATTTGGACTTAAAAGAAGATTTACGGAGGATTAAAAATGGCAGCAGAAGTTGCAGCAGCAGTAATAACAGATGTTGAATTAATGAAAGCATCGCAGATTGGAATGAAGGCGCTCGGCGCAGGTATTGCAGTTGGTCTGACAGGAATAGGAACAGGAATTGCTGAAATGGCAATCGGTTCTGCAGCGGTTGGAGCAACAGCAGAAAACAAGGATATTTTCGGTCTTGCTCTCCTCTTTACCGTCATTCCTGAAACCATCGTCATTTTCGGTCTTGTCGTTGGTCTCCTGCTGTTGTTTGTATAAACGAGGCAGATGATGGGACTGGAAGCAGTTATTGAAGAAATCAGGGAAAAAGGCAAAAAAGAAGCGGAAAAGATACGTGCAGAGTCCAAACAAGATGTAGATATTATCATGGCAGCAGCAAACAAACATGTTGCTGAAATAAAGCATGCTGCGGAGGCAGAATCTGCAAAAACCTGTTCTCATATTGTCGAACAGGATGCCTCAGCTGCGAACCTGCTTGTCAAACGTGAGCTTCTCAATACACAGAAAGCTCTCCTTGACAAGGTCTACGAAAACACTCTCATGGAAATTTCCAACCTCCCTGAAAGCTTCCATCGGGAAGCCATAGAAAAACTCCTTGCTCTGGCAAAAAATGAGATCCCTTCAGGCAAAATCTACTGTAACAGCCGTGATGCGGCTGCTGTAAAGAGCCTCATTTCAGAGAATCCCGAATTTAATCGATTTAAGCTGGGAAAGCCCATTGAAATCGATGGCGGGATCCTTGTTGAAGGAGAAGGAGGGGAACTGCAGATTGATTACAGCTACCGCACATTTCTGGCAAAAGTGTGGGAATCCGGGTTAAAGGATGCGTCCGATATCCTGTTTGGATGAGGGAGTGCACGTATGGCTGGCATGAGGCTTGTCTCAGGCACCGTACATTTATGTATTTACCAGGATGCGGGTCAGGATGACAAAGTCCTCCCCCGCGAAGAATATATGAGGATGCTCAACATGAGCCTTCCCGAAATCACCCGTGTTATCGGTGAAACCGAATACAAACAGGAAATCGATGAACTTAGCACAACGTTTAAAGGAATTGATCTTATCGAAGTCGCACTTTCATGGAACCTGGCCAAGGAATACCAGAAAATCCTTGAAATAACTCCGGGCTCATTAAAGCAGTTCACGCAGGCATACCTCAGGCGATGGGATATTCAGAACGTACTGACAATTATCCGGGGTAAAAAACAGGGTGAAAAAACAGGAAAGATAAAGGAGGTTCTCATTCCTGCCGGTAGTCTTGATCGTGTAATTCTCGATCGTTTCCTTGCAGAAGACAACATTGACAAGATTATTGAGGCATTAATAAAATTCAGGATGTATCCCTCGGTGATCTCCCGCGAATATCCTCTGGCAAAAGAAACCGGATCTTTTTCAAGGCTGGAAAACGAGCTTTATAAGCAATTTTATGCGGAAATTATCGAGGTCGCTGAGAGCGGTATTAAGGGGGGGAACCAGTTCCTAGACTTTATCAGGCTTGATATCGACATCAAAAATATAAAGACCCTTTTCAGGTTGCGGGCAGACGGTTTTGAGGAAGATGCCCGAGATATGTACATCAGTGGGGGAGTCTTTTCAGTTGCGGATTTTGTGAGCCTTAACGCCCTCCGGGATCAGAATGAGTTCATTGACATGCTTAAAACAAAGATTCGCCAGAAGTCATTGATTATCCTTCTCGATGAGCTAAGAAGTGAGAAAACAGTACGCGATGTTGAGAACCGGCTGACCCGGGTTCAACTGGAACGGATGGAGCATTTATCAAAGCGCAATCCGTTTTCGATTTATCCAATCCTCGTATATCTGGAAAAGAAAAAATACGAGGTATTTAACCTGCGGGCACTCGCGCGAGGAAAGGAGTCAAAACTCCCTTCGGAAAAAATTGCATTATATCTGGTGGTGTAGATGGAGATTGCAGTCATTGGCAACAGTGAGTTCATTCTCGGATTCCGTCTTGCCGGGATCAAGAAAACGTACGCTGCAGAAAATGACGAGAAACTCAACGAATATATCAGCAATGCCCTTCATGATGGCAATATTGGCATTCTCGTTCTCAACAGCAGCGATATGGAGCGTGTTCCCCGCAGGCTCCGAAGTACCCTTGAAAACTCCGTGAAGCCCACCGTGATCGCGATCGGTGGCGAGGAAGGGGGATTGACCATGAGAGAGAGAATCAAGAGATCGGTGGGTGTTGATCTGTGGAAGTAAAAAACAAAAAATCAAAAGACGCAAAACAAGGGGTTCTCAAAAGAATCGCCGGCCCTGTCGTTACGGCAGTCAACCTTGACGCCCACATGTACGATGTGGTGAAGGTCGGCAAAGAAGCGCTGATGGGAGAAGTCATCAAGATCCAGGGTGATAGCACTATTATCCAGGTGTACGAAGATACCTCCGGTATCCGTCCAGGCGAACCGGTGGAAAACACCGGCCTCTCGCTTGCGGTTGAACTGGGTCCAGGCCTCCTGACCAGTATCTATGACGGGATCCAACGACCCCTGGCTGTACTTGTGGACAAGATGGGCAACTTCATTGAACGCGGTGTTTCTGCACCCGGGCTCTCGCATGAGAAGAAGTGGACCTTCAAGCCTGTCGTGAAACCAGGAGACAAGGTTGAACCGGGAGCAATCCTTGGGGAGGTCCAGGAAACCAATATCGTCCATAAGGTCATGCTCCCGCCTAACGTGAAGGCAGGTACTGTCAAAACAATCAAAAGCGGGGACTTCACCGTAGACGAGACTATCTGCATCCTTGATGATGGACGTGAGTACCCTATGATTCAGCGATGGCCGGTCCGTGTTCCCCGTCCCGTGAGGGAAAAGAAGAACCCGACGATCCCATTGATCACCGGTCAACGTATCCTCGACGGTCTCTTCCCGATTGCAAAGGGCGGCACAGCGGCAATTCCCGGTCCGTTCGGGAGTGGTAAGACCGTCACCCAGCAGCAGCTGGCCAAGTGGTCGGATGCCGAGATCGTGGTCTACATCGGTTGCGGCGAACGCGGTAATGAGATGACGGAAGTCCTTACGGAGTTCCCGCACCTCGAGGACCCGAAGTCCGGCAAACCGCTCATGGAGAGGACCGTACTTATTGCGAACACGTCCAACATGCCGGTCGCGGCACGTGAGGCATCAGTGTATACAGGAATCACGATCGCTGAGTACTTCCGAGATATGGGTTACGACGTCTCCCTTATGGCAGATTCGACCTCCCGCTGGGCAGAAGCGATGCGTGAGATCTCCTCCCGTCTTGAAGAGATGCCGGGTGAAGAAGGATATCCTGCATACCTCGCAGCCCGGCTCTCGGAGTTCTATGAGCGTGCCGGTCTTGTCGAGACCCTGAACGGAGCATCAGGGTCTGTATCGGTCATTGGTGCGGTCTCACCGCCAGGCGGAGATTTTTCCGAACCGGTTACCCAGAACACCCTTCGTATCGTCAAGGTCTTCTGGGCACTGGATGCTAAGCTCTCACAGCGCCGGCACTTCCCGGCTATCAACTGGCTCAACTCCTACTCCCTCTATCTCGAGGCACTCCACGATTACTATGACAAGGAAGTCTCCCCCGAATGGAACAAGATCCGCTCGTGGGCTATGGAGGTCCTGCAGAAAGAGGCTGAACTCCAGGAAATCGTGCAGCTCGTCGGTTCTGATGCTCTACCCGAGTCAGAACAGGTTACTATCGAAGTCGCCCGTATGATCCGGGAGATCTTCCTCCAGCAGAATGCGTATGACGCTGTTGACACGTTCTGTGACATGACAAAGCAGTACGATATGATGAAGGCGATCAAGCTCTTCGCCGAGCTTGCCTACGCCGCCCAGATTGCCGGTGTCAGCCCGGTGCAGATCAACGGGGTCAAGGCCAAGAACGAGTTGCCCCAGATCAAGTTCATCAAGGACTACAAGCCAGAACTGGCGAAAATCGAGAAACAGATGGACGTTGAGTTCAACACACTGAGGTCGGCAGCATGAAGGAATACAGGACGATCAGTAAAATTGCCGGTCCTCTCGTTTTCGTCGAGAAGACCGAGCCGATTGCCTACGGGGAGCTCGTGCACATAGTTCTTTCTGACGGCTCAACCAAGCGTGGTCAGGTTCTCGACACGAGCGACGAACTGGTCGTTGTCCAGATTTTCGAGAACACGACCGGTATCGGAAGGGACAGCGGTGTCCGTTTCACCGGCGAGACCATCAAGATGCCCGTGGGTCGTGAAATGCTCGGCCGTATCCTGTCCGGTGGCGGAAAGCCTATCGACGGCGGCCCCGAAATTGTCCCTGAGAAACGCCTCGATATCACCGGTGCGGCAATTAACCCGTATGCCCGGGGTATGCCGGCGGATTTCATCCAGACCGGTATCTCGACCATCGACGGTACTAACACCCTTGTCCGTGGCCAGAAACTCCCGATCTTCTCTGGAGCCGGTCTCCCTCATAACAAAGTCGCTTTGCAGATAGCACGGCAGGCAAAAGTACCTGGCTCTACTGAAAGTTTCGCCGTGGTTTTTGCCGCGATGGGTATAACGAAGGAAGAAGCAAATTATTTCATGCAGGACTTCGAGCGCACCGGTGCACTCGAACGAGCGGTAGTGTTCCTCAACCTTGCAGATGACCCGGCCGTCGAGCGTATCATTACCCCGCGGCTTGCTCTCACCACTGCCGAATACCTTGCTTTCGAGTCTGGTATGCACGTGCTCGTCATTCTGACGGATATGACCAACTACTGCGAAGCGCTCCGGCAGATCGGTGCTGCCCGTGAAGAAGTTCCGGGACGTCGAGGGTATCCGGGATACATGTATACGGACCTTGCATGTCTCTATGAGCGTGCCGGGATGATCAAGGGCCTGAAGGGCTCAGTCACCCAGATTCCGATCCTGACGATGCCCGGTGACGATATCACCCACCCAATCCCTGACTTGACCGGGTATATCACCGAAGGCCAGATCGTGGTTAACCGTGAGACTTCACCGTAAGGGTATCTACCCGCCCATCAATGTACTGCCCTCTCTTTCGCGGCTGATGAATCTCGGTATAGGAAAGGGACACACGCGGGAAGACCACAAGAAGGTCTCTGACCAGATGTATGCCGGGTACGCGGAAGGTAACGATCTCCGCGGCCTTGTGGCTATCGTCGGCAAGGACGCACTCTCCGAGCGAGATCGCCTCCTCCTTGAGTTCGCAGATATCTTTGAGAACCGTTTTGTCCGCCAGGATTATGACGAGGATCGCACCATAGAAGATACCCTGAACCTTGGCTGGGACCTGCTCTCGACGTTGCCTGTTGAACAGCTTACCCGAATTGACCGTGAACTGATCAACAAGTACCACCCGAAGATTAAAGCCGGTGCAAAGAAGGAGTAAGAGTCCATGGCGCTGCGTGATATTAAGCCGACCCGGTCAGAACTGATCAACCTGAAGCGGAAGATCCAGCTCTCCGAGCGTGGCTACAAGATCCTCAAGATGAAGCGCGATGGACTGATCCTGGAATTTTTCAAGATCCTTGCCAATGCAAAGGACACCAAAGGAGAACTATTGGAGCGGCATAAACGTGCAGTCGAAATGATGGCTCTTGCCAACACCGTTGAAGGAGCAATTGGCGTAAAGTCTGCGGCGTTCTCAGTGAAAGAAGTCCCTGAGATCACCCTGAAGAGCAAGAATATAATGGGTGTGATCGTCCCGGAAATTGATTCCTCCAAAGTTAAGAAGAGTCTTGTTGACAGAGGATATGGTGTCCTTGGGACATCTACCGTCATTGATGAGACAGCTTCAGCATTCGAAGATCTTGTAGAGTCAATCATCGAGAGTGCCGAGATCGAAACCACGATGAAGCGACTGCTTGATGAGATCGAGAAGACAAAAAGGAGGGTGAATGCTCTCGAGTTCAAGGTTATTCCGGAACTCACCGCAGCAAGGGATTTCATCAAAATGCGTCTTGACGAAATGGAGCGTGAAGAGCTCTTCCGTATGAAAAGAATCAAAGCAAGGAGTTCATCATAACATTACAAGGTGGTCTGGATGCAGATTGGAACCATCAGCGAGTTGGGGTGCACCGGAAAGACCGTACTCCTCCGGCTCGATCTCAACTCGCCAATTGATCCTACGTCAAATCTCATCCTCGATGACAAACGGTTCAGGGAACATCTTCCCACAATCCGAGCCCTCTCTGACAGTCGTGTTGTGATTGTCACGCATCAGAGCCGGCCCGGGAAAAAAGATTTCACTACACTTGAGGCTCATGCAGAAAAACTTGAACAACTGCTGGGAAAGCCGGTAAAGTATGTAGACAGCATATTCGGGCGTCATGCACGGGAAGCCGTTCACGCCATGAAAGATGGTGATGTGCTGATGCTGGAAAATGTCAGGTTTAATGCAGAAGAGAACCTGACATTAAAACCCGAAGATGCAAAAAAAACGCATCTCGTGAAAAAGTTGTCAGCGATGGCGGATGTCTTTGTCAATGATGCATTTGGAACTGCCCACCGCTCACAACCAACTATTGTAGGACTCCCGCTTGTCATGCGGTCAGCAGGGGGACTCCTGATGGAAAAGGAAGTAGCAACACTCTCCAGGGTGTTTTCCGGGGCTCCCCGCCCGGTATGCATGGTACTTGGCGGTACAAGGTGGATGATTCTATTGACGTTGCCCGGCATGTGCTTGCCAATGGCATAGCTGATCAGGTCATTGTGATTGGTGTTGTTGCGAATGTCTTTTTAATTGCTGCCGGATTTGATATCGGAAAGCCCTCTACCCAGTTGATCACCCAGCTGAAATATCAACCGGAAATAGAAAAGGCAAAGGAGATACTTTCACAATACCGTAATCGTGTGGTGATCCCGGAATCCGTTGCCGTGAGGCAGGACAACCACCGGGTCGAATATCCTGTTGACAGGATTCCGGAAGACGCTCCCGTGCTTGATCTGGGCATGGATGCCCTCTCCTCTCTTGTTCAGGTCCTTAAAAAATCCGGTACTGTTGTTTTTAATGGACCTGCCGGTGTATTCGAAGATGCGGACTATGCTACCGGAACGTACGAACTGCTCAGGGCTGCATCGCAGGTTGAATTCTCCGTTGTTGGCGGGGGTCATACTGCTGCCGTAATAGAAAAACTGGGTATCGAGCAGGATTTCACCCACATCTCTACGGGTGGCGGGGCGTGTATCGAGTTTCTGACCGGCAAAAAACTCCCTGCCGTTGATGCCCTTGAACAGTCAAAAAAGTTATTCGGATAATTTTTTCCCGTTAATCTTTTTTCAGCAAGTCAGGTATCAGAAAGTTCGATACCGGGCGTTTGTAGTGTAATTTTTTAGTGACAGGTTTATCAACAGGTACTGGTTGCGTAAAACCCGGTTTTTTACCCTGTATCCCTGTCTGAACCACATGATCACTGAATGTTTTTGCCTGCCGTTTCATCGTTGAAAGAACCGCGAAAGAAAAGAGTAACGCGGTCATCATGAACATGCATATGGCAAAAAGCGTAGTTACTCCCGCAACAATAGAAATAGTGCTATCCTGCATCACAGCCCATGCTCCCATGACGAAAAGCACCCAGAACAAAATAACTGATAATTTTGTGGTCTCTTCCGGGCTTGCGATGCTTTTTTCCCTGACGATCTCCTCACCCATCGGATATTTGTCTATTATCCTGCCAAGAGCGATGAGCGCGATACTGCAGGCAATTGAAAATATGCCTACTATTCCCAGGAGTAAAAGTATTACCTCATTCAAGGTTTCACCTCGTATGAATCTCATATTATCTGCCGCGCTATAAAAAGTATTCCTTATGTAATCTTTAAGGCATACAAGCGGGAAAAAAGGATTACCTAAGGAATATCAACAGCCTATTTATAGTAATTTCCCCTACCTTATAGAGAATGGCAGAGAAGGTGCTCGGGACTCGCGGGGAACGGGTAGCAATATCCTATAAAATGCCCCCAAATATCTACGATAAGGTCAATAAACTCGTGTACCGAGGAAAAGAAGTTCTCAACGGTCTCGGATTGCATCACGCAAGTCTTTATTAAGCTTCGTCGATAATCACCACGATATGGGACAGTTCAAAGACCTCTTTAAGGACTATATGTCCTCAGAAGAGGGTCGTGATCTCATGAAAAAAATGATGAAAGACGTTACTCGTGGAAGTGTTGTCTTCGCAAAAAATTGAACAAAAGGAACCTAAAAGTAATCCATAGGTAACATCCTTCCACCCCCCTCTTTTATAATTTTCTAACTTGGGTTATGGACATTCAGACTTTTATGATAACAGGATCATGCACATTCAGGTAATTGCTGTTGGAAAAATCAAGGAAAAATACCTGCAGGATGGCATTGCAGAATATGTTAAACGTCTTCGCCCGTACGTAAACCTGCAGATCCTTGAACTTGCCGAGGAGAAACGGCACGTTTCCGCTTCCGTATCCGAAGAAAAGGCCGCGGTGGAAAAGGAAGGCGAGCGAATCCTCTCTGCGATCCCCTCCGGTTCGTTCAGCATAGCTCTTGATGTCAGAGGGATCGGCTGGTCAAGCAAGGAGCTTGCCGAATCTTTCCGTCAGCGGGAGTTTGCCGGAAAGAACCAGATCACGTTTGTTATCGGCGGAGATCTCGGGCTTTCTCCAGCAGTCCTGTCCCGAAGCGATATGCGACTCTCGCTCTCGAAGATGACGTTCACCCACCCGATGGCCCGGCTTCTGCTCCTGGAACAGCTCTACCGTGTATGCAGGATCAACCGCGGTGAACCGTACCACAAGTGATGGGGGCATTCTTCTCTCTCTTAAAAAATGGAGTTCACCGGGTATTGCAGCCGTTGCGGGCTACCGTAAGTGAATATTCTTATCCTTGTATCGGGATCCCTCAGTAAATCCCCCGCAATCGAGTTCCTTCAAAAAGGTGGAGAACAAGGTCATCTCAACTATCTGCACAAGTGACCTCTCACCTGGTACGTGACAGTTGTCGATCCCCTCCCGCTTCCTGAATGTGGGGGTCGCCTTGAAACAGAGGTTATTTCTCCCCAGGGTGCTCGATATCCCCGGCATTTCTCTCCTCTGTTCCTGGTGAGTCACTGCCGAGCAACGGGAACCTGAGCATATACCGCAGCCCCCCGACGGTAGAGAGGTTACGCATCTCACGGCTGACCTGCGCTATCATCTCCTTGACGACAAGCCGGTCCTCCACCTCCCCGGCCTCTTTGACAAAGGCAAGCCGGTGGATTGAGTAGATTCCTATCAGAAACGCAAAGACAAAGAAAAAGTCCCAGTATTGGAAGTCCAGCGTCTGGATGGCAAAGGCGGTTTCCGCGCTTTTCCAGTTAAGGGTAAGCGAGAGCTCGGTCGCCTTGAACGAATCGACAAACATCCCGCCGAGGATGGGTGCGATGCCGGCTGCGAGGGAGTTTGTGATATTGATCGTCGCAAGATAGGCTGTTGCGCCGCCGTGGGGTGCAAGCTTGAGCCCGATGTTTGCCGATGCGAGCGTGACTCCCGCCGTAGACACTCCCATCAGGATATGCAGGGCGATCAGGAGCGGAATGGTCAGCAGGTGCCGGTTGGGCAAGGTCGTAAATGTCCAGCCAAGGATGCAGATCATAAAGAGTGGTCCCGAGATCCGCAGGACGGACTTGTTACTGAACCGGTCTGCAATCCGGCCCCACATTCCGTAGGAGAGAACGCTCGAGATCTGGCTAAGGACAGCAAAGGCAATAACAACGGTAATATCGAAGTCGAGCATGACCAGCAGGTAGACCGTAAAAAACGGAGCGGCAAGGTTGGTGGCAAAGTTCCATGCTCCTAAAAAGGCGATAAGCCGGGAGAAGTTTTCATCGCGGAACGTGGCCCGGATCTGGTCAAGAGGCGGGACTTTTACAACTTCCTTCATCAAGGGTTCAGGAATCTTTGTCATATACCAGATTCCCATAAGCCCTGCGACAAAACCGCCAAGGAAGATTACCGAGTAGGCAGTGCCCGGGGGATAGGCTGGATTCCTCTGGATGAAATCGATAATGGCGCTGGCAGCAAGGGACAGTATGATCCCAAGGGCAAGAGACAGGGACATGCGGCGGGAGAAGAACTGCCCAGAATCTCTTCAGGCACAAGGTCCCGCATCCAGGAATTCCAGCTGCAGTGGGAGATGGCAGAGACGCACCCGTATAGGACAAGCGACACGATCAGGACGGGTACGGCGGCTGCAGGGCCAAAGAGGAACGGGATGAGGGCAATGACGATCCAGAAGATCCGTGCGACAATCGAAGCGCCAACGCAGATCAGTCGCCGGTTGCGGACATTTTCAACAACCGAGATGGCGGGCATCTGGATTCAGCTCGGTAAGCGGAGGGATTGCCGCAAGCAGCCCGATTACCGTATTGGACGCGCCCAGTTGGAGGCCGAATGCAACAAGGAAGATCCCGCTGGTCAACGTGACCATGGCCTGCGTGGCGAGCCCGTCCTTTATGATAAATGAGAGTCCTTTTGCTAATTCGTCCTCACTTAAGGTCTCTTTCGGGTTCATCATGGTTAAACACAGGCACCGGTGATGTAAACGGGATAACCGGTCTGTCCAGACCGTTCTTTTTATGCTGAATGTTTGTTTTAGGCAGGAAGTTCGAAAAAGATTTCGTTCCTGTTGCCGGGGGCTGCGACCGGTTTTGCCGGTTTTTTAACGGGCGTATCTATCTGTTTATCATGAATCAGATCAGAAACACGGTTAGATTCTCATGCCACCAAATGATTTGGTCCGATCCTGCCCTGTGCTTATCATGGTATCCCTGCTGGCAGTGCTCCTGATTGCGGCAGGATGCACGAGTTCTCCTGCGACACCTCCAGAATCCTCATCATTCGAGAGCAGTATCTCCACCATTACCAGTGCTCCCCGGTATTCGCATGCCAGCTGGGGGATCATCATCGTTGATCCGGCAACCGGCAAAACACTCTACGGGAGCAATGCCGATCAGATGTATGTGCCGGGGTCGACGACAAAACTCTTCTCATCGGCAGCAGTCCTAGAGGCTCTTGGCCCGGATTACCGTTCAGGACCCCGGTCTACGCGATGGGGACGGTTGATGACCTCGGTAAACTCAATGGGAATCTTGTTCTTGTCGCAAGCGGCGATCCGGATATGGGCGGGCGCACGCTTCCCGATGGCACGATCGCTTACACCAACATCGATCACGGGGATGCAAATGCGCTGGGAGGGGCGATTCTCACACCGACTGATCCACTCGCCGGCCTTGACGATCTCGCTTTGCAGGTGAAAGCGTCCGGCATCACGGAGGTATCCGATGTGGCCATTGATGACCGGCTGTTCACGACAACCGATCTCGGGAAAACATTTGTAATCTCCCCGATCAGCATCAACGACGACCAGATCGATATCACCATCACTCCGGCAGATCCCGGTGCAGCACCGTCACTTGCTATGCGGCCGCAGACTGCTGCGTACCCTCTTGTCAATACGGTAACGACCGGTCCGCAGGAGATCCCCTTGAGGTTTCCATAGAAGAAGGCCCCCCGGGAACGATAGTAGTGCAGGGTACAATTGCAGCCGATGCAGGACCGGTCAACCAGACCTTTACGGTAAAAACACCCGCTGCATTTGCCCGCACACTCTTTATCGAGGCATTGAACCGGAAAGGGGTACAGGTGACCGCTGCTGCCCACGGGGATAACCCCTCGGCGACGCTCCCGGCACGGACAGTATATTCCGGTGAACGGAAGGTCGCAGAACTCATCTCGCCCCCGCTCTATGAGGACGTGAAACTGACGCTCAAGGTCTCCCAGAACCTTCATGCCGATACCTATGTCTCCCTTATTGGCGCCTCGGCCGGGCAAAACCGGCTTCTATGATGGCATGCAGGAAGAGGGAAAGATCCTCAAATCTCTCGGTTTTGACACACTCGGTGTCTCCCTCGGAGATGGCGAAGGCGGTGCGAACGAGGACCGCATCTCCCCCAGATCCGCTGCAGAGCTCCTGACCCTGATGGCCAAACGACCGTATGCTGACAAGTACCCTGAATGCACTTCCCATCCTTGGGGTAGACGGTTCCCTTGCCACGTCCTGCAGCCCTGATTGTTTGGCACGCGGCAGGGTGTATGCAAAGACCGGCACCACCGGCACCTCAGACCCGCTGAACGACCGCGGTATCCTGCTTGCCAAGTCCCTTGCCGGGTATGTCGACACCTCGCACGGGAAACGGCTGGTCTTTGCCATCTACGTGAACAATGTGCCCTTTGAAAATGTCGATGACATGATGACCGCAGGCAACGACCTTGGGAGTATTGCCGGGGCAATCTATACGTATTATTGATTTATTTCAGGACATCGCCCGATCCCAGTACGTGGGTGGTGGCCCCCTCTCCCACATACGGCCGGACGGAACTATGTATGAAGTCACCGAATCAATCCCTTATGCCAATAAAACGCTAAAAGTACTGGTAACCTGATTATGTATATCATCACACCGAGCGTGCACACTCCGCGACTGGGTTTCGGGCGATGCCGGCTCCCTTTCAAGGCACGCGAATAATCCCCGCATTGCGGCCACAATGAGGGATAACTGTAATCCTTCGCCATGTATGATTTGGCAATGGCTAAAAAAGGATACCTAGTCGATTCTCAAAAGAAAGGTAATTACTCTGACTCCTGATCGGTGGCAGGCTCCATCTCATCCCCTTCTTCGTCATCCTGCAACTTCTTCATCGAAGGGAATAAAATCACTTCTTTTATCGAAGTATTATTCGTCAGCAGCATTATAAGCCGATCGATCCCTATACCAACGCCGCCTGTCGGTGGCATGCCATACCCGATAGCATTGATGAAATCATAATCGATCATCTGGGCTTCGACGTCACCCTGGCGCCGCTTCTCATCCTGGTCTTCGAACCGTGCTTTCTGGTCTACAGGGTCGTTCAGTTCTGAGAAACCATTGCCCACTTCCATACCGCTGATGAACAGCTCGAACCGTTCGGTGAATCCCTCCTTGCTCCGGTGCTCTTTTCGCGAGCGGGGAGTTCTCGACCGGGTAATCGTAGATGAATGTGGGCTGGATGAGTTTCTCTTCGACCAGACCTTCGAAGAAGGCGACGAGGAACTCCCGCTGGGTTCCGGGTTTCTCCGGCTCGTCCAGTTTGTTCTTCCGGGCAAGCTCACTGCAGCTCGGTAACCGTGTGGGCAAAGATGTCGATCCCGGTATATTCCTTCACGGCGTCCGCCATCGATAGTTTCTTCCACGGCTTTGTGAAGTTCAGCGCTGTCTCCCCATAGGGGATCTCGAATTTCCCGTGGACTTCGAGGATGATGGACGAAACGATGTCTTCTGTCAGAGCCATCATATCCTCGAAGTCGCGGTACGCCCAGTAAATCTCCACCATCGAGAACTCCGGGTTGTGATCGGTGTCGACCGCCTCGTTCCTGAAGTTGCGGGATATCTCAAAAACCTTCTCGAATCCGCCGACAACCAGCCGCTTCAAGTAGAGTTCGGGGGCGATCCTGAGGAAGAGTTTCTGGTCAAGGAAGTGGTGGTAGGAGGTAAACGGGCGGGCATTTGCCCCGCCGTATATCGGTTGCAGGATGGGGGTTTCGAACTCGAGGAACCCGTGGTCATCGAGATACCTGCGGATCAGGGAGACGATCCGGCTCCGCTCCGGAATATCTTCCGGCTCTCCTCATTCACAATCAGGTCAACATAACGCTGGCGATAGCGCTTTTCGATATCGGTCAGGCCATGGAACTTCTCCGGGAGCGAACATACTGCTTTGCAGAGAAGGGTGAATGTGTCCACCCAGATGGTGATCTCACCCAGTTTCGTCCGGAACACATGACCCGTGACCCCGATGATGTCTCCCCGCTCGATGAACTGATTGAAGAGCTGGAACTGCTCATCGCCGAGATCGTTCTTTCGGATATACAGTCGGATCTTTCCTGTCTCGTCACCGAGGTCTGCAAACACGGTCTTCCCATGGTTCCGGACAATATAAATCCGTCCTGCTGTAGATACCCGTTCTACACTCTTGTCATGGGTTATATCTGCATACTTCGTCTTGATATCGAGAACCGTGTGCTGCCGGTCAAACGATGAAGGGAAGATGAGTATACCTTTATCCTGAAGCGCACGGATTTTATCGAGCCGCGTCTGGTCAAATACAGTATTTTCGGTGGGGCTGGTCATATTAAAAACACCCGCTGTCCGGGAGGTGTGTATCATAATAATGCGAGTTGAACGGTAATAATACCTTCAGCACCTGCGCCGGGAGATGATGATAATAATAAAAATGAATGATTGACCTTATAAAAACAACCCGGGTACATTACGGAGCGCTTCTTTTTTTGAGCCGTTCGGATGCATATTTTAAGAGGCCGTAGATGCCATCCGTCGATGGATGGACTTCGATAAATTCCTCAAAGTCATGGATCGAAAAATGGTGCTTCATAAGAAATGCCATGTATCCCGCGATAAGCCCGCCACCCGGTCCTGCAGCACAGATTCCCCTGATTATTCCGTCATCATCCTCAAACAAAACCTTGGCAAGCCCGGTATGATTGGATGGCACATCCCAGAATGTTCCGGGTCCGGCAGGGCCCGGTATCGCAATTGATGTGGTGTGTTCTTTTCCGTTGGTGCAGAATGCCATTTCCTGTGAGAGGTTGATCGACAGGGGGATGAACCGGTAATCCATTTTCCGGGGAATACCGAGGATATTATCCGCTGCAACAATACCCTGGTACCGGGCTACAGGAGTAAGATAGGGTGGCCCGACCACATCCCCGCATGCGTATACATCCGGCACACTGGTCCGCATATGCTCATCAACAATGACCTCCCCGATGGGTCCTTTTTTCAAACCGTTTAACACATCGGAACGCGGCACGAGTCCGGAAGCAATGAGGACGGTATCCGCTTCAAGTTCGGAGACTTGTCCATCTGTTGCGATCTGAAGCGACCTGACACCGGAACACCCGTCTATTGACTGAACGCGGGTGTTTTCCTGTATATTCACCGCTGCAAGATCCTTTATCGCCAGAATACGAAGGTTTTTATCGATATCTTTTAAGATTTTGCTCCTTGACAGGATGGTGACCTCGCTTCCAAGCGTGCTGAAAATGTACGCAAATTCTGCAGCTATGACACCTCCCCCGATGATTGCAAGTTTTTGGGGCATCGTTTTGAGCTGGAACAGGCTGTGGGGGGTGTATACCCCTGGCAGATTTATTCCCTGAATATCCGGAATCCGGGGGAGGGATCCAGTTGCTGCAATAACAACTTCCGCTTCAATCATCTCGTCTGCTACAAAAACAGTTTTTCCATCAAGCCTGCCAGTTTTCCCATAGGTAATATCCACACCGGCAGAGGTTGTTTCAGTGTCGAGCACCGATGCGATCTTTGTCTGAACCGACCGCATCTCTTCGAGCATTTTAAGAAAATTGACACGGGGAGACGAATCAATAATGCCGAGGTGTTTGAATGTCTGCAATGAATGAATCGTGCGGGCAACATCATTCAGGGCACATACGGGCATGCAGCCATAATGCAGGCATTGACCGCCAATACTCCCATGCTCGATAAGCCTGACCTCTTTACCTGCGGAGGCGAGCCGGATCGATGCGATCCTTCCACCCGGGCCACCCCCAAGAACCACGATCATGGATTTTCCGTTCCCATGGACAGAGACTTTCTGATCCTTTCAGCAGGAGAAGCACAGGAAATTTCTTGTGTTTTCTTATCCTTGGACAAACCTGCTCCTTAGAATATTTCGACTCCTTCATCCATCGGTTCTGAGAGCAGTTCACCGGTAAAAGCATTAATCTCAACAATCTTTTTGCCCCGTATCTGCCAGATCGGGATATAGACCTGCCGGGTATCAACAGAGATATTTTTCTTTTCGGGTTTGAGGATCTTCTCTTCGTAGAAGATTGCGTCACCTTTCTCTTGTTTTATACGCACCTTCTGGGTGAGCCGGTCGATGAGTTCGTTGACAATCCTCTCTGTGGCCTCATCTTTCCGGATATGAGGATCAGCTACTTCAGCCCCGGAGGGAATCTCCTTTTCCTCGACTAACTTATCATCAAGGTCAATTTTTATACCATTGATTGCGTTAATTGCACCCCACCCGTCGGCGTCAAACGGAATGCGGCGATCCTTATACACCTGTTCGCCACTGCTCGAATAATGAAAAAGATAATAGGGAATAAAACGGAGTTTTGCGGTACCCTGAACTCCGCCTGTACGGATTGCTGCCTGTTCGGTAATTTTTATCGGGTAATGGGGAATTGTGATACCCGATGGCTCTTCTTTTCTGGATACTTCCTGCCCGGCAGTCGCAACTCAACCGGGGCTCTTCTGCCTTTAGAGGGTGTCAGATCCAGGGCCAGTTCACGGTCAAGAATATCGGCGAGGTACAGCCTCACCGGTATACCTCACGAATTCGTCAACTCCCCAGTGAATACAGTTTTCTGTCACTATATCCTTATCAATAGAAAAAAGGAGATTCTTGCAACTCATCTCGTGGTCGTCAATCATGAGGCTGTAATTTGTTTTATCAAACTGGCTGACAATGTCACTCTCATTTGAACAGAGCACCAGAAGGCAGGTGCCGTCGCGAACCGCAGAAAGGTCAAGGGGGTCATCGACTTCTTCGACCTCAAAACGGGCTGCCTCAAGAATGAGCCGCATTGCATGTTTGGCTTTTTCCCGCATGTCGTGTTCCATCATACATAAATTGCCATGGTCTTATAGAACAATTTTTCTATATCGATGTCTGAAATTACTATCATGACCGTTCCGCTCAAATTCGTCAACCACAGCATTGAAGATTTTGCAATGCAGGTGACTTTTGATCCGGCTTCAGGTGACGGCAATGTTGTGTATAACCTGTCGGTAATAAAAAACGAAGACCTCGATTTTGCAATCTCAATCCTCAGGGATGCATATAAGACTGGTATCACCGTAAGCGGACGTGTCAGATTTCTTTCTTCCGGTGAAAAACTGCACGGTTATACGGTGCCGAAAGGATTCACCGGTATCTGCACAATATGCAGTATTACCTTTGATGGTATCCTGATACGGCGGGGAATTCCCATTACTCCAATCGGAGGCGGGGTTGTCGAGATAGAAAATCGCACACCTATTCGTTTCACTCATATCATCCTGTATGAACATACAACAATCGATCCTCTCCAGGTGCTGTTCTCCCAGAGGACGACATCTATCACCAGTGTTATGCGTACGGGAAGCGGGGCGATTCTCGCAAATATCAGGGAATTTCATATGGAGGCTGAACCAAGGGTCGGCACGGTACTGGATGAGTTAGCAGGCAGCAGCCTGTCCGGTATTCTTGAAGTGGGGATGCCGAACCTTCCACTCCTTGGTGTGCCTGTGAGCCCGCAGTTCGTTGCAATTGCGGCAGTCGGTGGGACAAATCCGATGGCTGCAATCCGGGAAGGTGGCCGCTGGGTGCAGACGCAGGCAATGAAGGGATTGATGGATATCTCACAGATGGAAGAAATCAGGGATTTTTAATAATTTGGTTGCTTATTTTACCCTGGTTTTTTTGGCCTCGTCGAAGATCAGGTTATAATAACGCACAAAGAAACGGACGAAGCCTTCAGATTCTGAAAAAAGCGCTACTGCATCTTCCTCTCCCACCCCAAGGATAACCATTACACAACGATTGTCGATGATGCAGACTCCTCCCGCCATCATTTCCATCGCCTTATCAAGCTCTTTTGGGATTTCGGGATGCTTAATGACTTACACGCTCATTTTTTTGGTTTTCTCTCCCCCCCAATGAGGGGTTAAAATTTCAACGCTGATCTGATGTGCAATAGTGGAAAGCTTCTGTTTAATTTCGTGTGATAAAAACTGGGAGTGAGCAATAATCCTGATCTCGTGCTTTGCACCGGAAATGAGGTCCGTGAACCGTTTTTTGATATTTTCTATACCGTAGATATTCCAGATAAGTTCACCGGTTCCGATTCCGGGGGTCATCCGTTCCTGATAGACCAATGATAAGGAATCGCGTGCATATTGTGCATCTTTTTCGATTTGATCCATCAGTCTGGTAATGGCATCATCGGGGGAAATTGCAGCAAACCGTTTAGGTGCAGATTGTGACACCGAAACCAGTCCCTTATCAAGAATCTGATCAATCACGGTATATACTGATGCGCGGGGAACTCCGGATATCTCATGGATCTCACTGGCCGTGGCACTAACCTGTTTCAAGAGCGCAATATAGACGAGTGCCTCATATTTTGTCAGGCCGAGAGATTTAAGGCATTCAATAACCCGGATCGGATTTTCTGACGGCAATTTCACAGGAACATCACTTTATATCCTGCTATAATAAATGTTGTTATAATCATAACAACAAGTGATAGCTCATGAAATATTACAAAATAATAATTATTTTTCTTGCACTGGGGCTCTGGTGCACTATGCCGGTCATGGGTGTGACGACTTATCTTGGCGGAAGTCCCCAGATGTCGGCAGTAATATCAGGTACGAACGAGTTTACCGCCGGGGAGGACGCCACAATTCATGTTATTGTGTGGAATAGTGGTGTGAATAATCTCAAGTTCGTAACTAAAGGAACGATCGAACGGGACGACCTGCCGACGACTGCAAAGATAGTAACGGTCGGACTTTCGGCCGGTAACGCTTCGGCGATTGTTAAAAACGACCCGCAGGTAATCGGGGATATTAAAAGCCAGGAAATGGCTTCCGTGGCAATTGAAACAAAAATAACATCGGATGCCACGGCAGGGGAATACCGCCTGCCCCTGACTATCAGGTACACCTATCTTGCATCATCAGATCAGGAAGCGGCGGATGTCCTCCAGTCTAATTACCAGCAAATGACCGAGACCATCCCAATAACAATAAAAATCAAACCCCATATAAAGATTGAAGTCCTCGATGCTGTGCCGGAAAATCTGAACATCGGAAGTGAAGGATACCTGAACCTCACCATTAAAAACATCGGGTCAGAGGATGGCAAAAAGGCTTCTGTGAAGATACGTCGGAATGGGGCAAGTCCGATAATTCCAACGGACAGTAGTGTTTTTATCGGGGATTTTCCCCACAACAGCACAGTCACCTGCAGATATAAAGTAGCGGTTTCCGGTGATGCGGAAAAACAGTCATATCCGGTTGATGTCTTGTGATGTACGAGAACCGTGATGGCGATGTAGTGGAGCTCTGCACCTGATACTATTGGAATCCCTGTTGGTGGAAAAATCAGTTTCACTATCGTGTCAGGGACGGTGCAGGTTGTTCAGGGATCGCAAAGTGTAATCCAGGTTGTATACCAGAACCGGGGCAACACGATAGCATATCATGCCCAGGCACGGCTTTCAGCAGTGGAACCGTTTAAAAGCAGTGATGATACCGCATATCTTGGTGATATAAAACCGGGGGAAAACGCCACCGCACACTATCAGGTTATGGTAGATGATGCGGCGGTTGTCAGGGATTATTCCCTGAATACTGAAGTAAGGTATCGTGATGCACTGGACAACAGTCAGGTCTCAGATTCATTTAACGTGCAGGTCACGGTTCAACCCAGACCCGCTTCGGGTGGATTGATACAGGCGTTGGGAATCATAGGGATTATCGCGATAATTGGTATCGGCGCCGGGTATTATTTACTTGTAATGCGAAAGAAGAAGTAATGCCCCAATGGGAAGGGGAGTTCCTCAACCTGCGGTGCGGACGATTGAGGATATGCGTCCCGTCCTTGCCGACCCCTCGTGCGTGAGCAGTGGCCCTCTCTATTTCATGGTACCGTGATCTGGCAAAATCTGATGCGGACCGTGATTGGTTGCACCACCATAACCTGCGGTATGATCTCACGGTCATCCCCCCACGGACAGTTTGTGGCGAGTGGGTAAAGACCAAGGGACATTATCACCCGAAAAACCCTGCCGGGATCGGCTATCCTGAGATCTACGAAGTAATTGAAGGTCAGGTTCATTACCTTCTTCAGTCCCGCAGACTTGATGATGCAGTGATGATCTCTGCATATGCCGGCGACCTTGTGATCATCCCGCCGGAATATGGGCATGTATCCATTAATCCATCCCCGGATAAAACGCTCACCATGGCAAATATCGTTTCAACGGCATTCGAAAGCGAGTATGGAGAGTATGAAAAATATCGTGGTGGTGCGTATTATGAAATGAGTGATGGAAAGATACTAAAAAATTCCCGCTATCCGCTTTTGCCACCAGTACAGTATACCGGGGCAACCTGCAGAAACGAGACGCACCCTCTCTGCAGGGGCCCGCTTTACAATCTTATAGGTAACGAGGAAGCCCTGTCATTCCTCAATTACCCGGAAAAATTTCTTACAGTTTTTTCTGTGCTGCTAAAAGATTAGGTGCAACGAGTCTTTTGTGCTCGCTTTTCTTCACGAGTGCAAGTACTTTCTCCTGTGCCGGAGTCTCTGCCAGCCAGCTCTGCTGCTCAAGTGCCAAGAGCGAAGTATCAATTTCTGTGTAGGATAAACCGATCTCATCTTCGTCACGCTGTCCTTCCCATAAACCAGCGGAGGGTGCCTTTTTAATAATTGACTCCGGAATTCCCAGTTCCCGGGCGTATTCATAAATATCAGTTTTATAAAGGTGCAGCAAAGGCTGGAAATCAGCTGCATTATCTCCGAACTTTGTACAGTACCCGAGCATATATTCGCTATGGTTCGAGGTACCACAGACAATTTTTTGATCGCGGTTGGCATAATAATAAAGAACTGCCATCCGTATCCTTGCCATCAGGTTGCCGAGCAGGTAGCGGGATTCTTTAAATTCCGGAATGGTTTTGAATCCGTTAAGCATGGGTTCTATGCTCACTATCCGGTGTTTCATACCTATCCTGTCACAGAGCACTGCAGCATCCTTGATATCTGCTGGGTCGCTGACTGATGAGGGAAGAGAAAGTCCCAGCACCTTTTCACCCCCGATTGCCCGGCAACAGAACGCGGCTGCTACTGCAGAGTCCACACCGCCGCTCATTCCAACGACAATTCCTGTACACCCGCTGGACCAGTACATATATCGGATTATCTGTTCGACCTGACCCATCCTGCACCCGAGTTCCGGTTCCATTTACATCACCGTTTAGAGTAGTCGGATGAACTTTTTCAATTGTTCGGTATTTCCTACAGCGATAACGGCATCCCCTTCAGTAAGGATTTCCTCTGGATCGGGGGCAACGACCGTTCGCCCAGTTCCTTCGATACCGATGATGCGGACGCCGGTTTTTCTGATGAACCATTTCAACGGTTTCGGGTAGGTTGTCCGGACATGCATAAGGATCACGAGATCGTTGTTGGGAAGTTCAAGAAGAATGGTGACGGTATCAGCAAGTATGATCCTGGCGATAGTCTGGCCCCCAATCATAGGGAGAAGAGCAACATAATCAGCACCTGCACGGTAGAGTTTCTCAACTGAAGCCGGTTCGTTGGCCCGGGCAAGGACCCGGATGACCGGGTTTAAATTCCGGGCCATCAGCGTTGTAAAGATATTCACATCATCGTCATTTAAGGCAACAATACAGAACCGTGCCTCTTCAATTCCGGCCTTTCTTAACACGATCTCATCTTCAGCATTACCGATAACCTGTTTAACATCATGCTGTTTCGAATCGACCACCGTGCAGGAAACGCCGGCTGCAATGAGTTCCTGGTATGCACCTGCACCAACATCACCAAAACCCGCGATCACTGCAGAGGCATCTGCACACCCGTCGGTGTTGAACTCTTCCCGGAGCGTGGCAACGATAGACTCGAGCTCTGCCAAAAAGGAATAGTGATGTCGTGTTGTCGAGGACAATATCCTCTCCGGGCAATGAGATGAATTTCCCGGCTTTCCAGAGAAAAGGGACGATAACTCCGAACCGCTCAAAGAGCTGAAGATCCTTCAGCGATTTAAACGCAGCCTTGCACCCGAAGACAAGGGGGATATTGATGAGCCTGAGTTCCTGTTCATTCGCATACTGGAGATTGATGTTGATCCTGTTCAGCCCGGGAATATCCGGTCCAACATCCCCACTCGGGTTGAGTACAGCATTGCGTGCCAGAATTCTTCCGGTTTCGTGTTTGGGAGAAAGTACGTAATCTGCTCCTGCGTAAAGGAGATACCGTTCAAAGGAGAGCTTATCCACAATCGAAATGATTTTACCCGTGACCTGTTCACGAATGCCCAGCACGATGCTGGCTGTCTGCCTCTCGTCCTTACAGATTACAATATTGTGAGCGTTCGCCATATGTGCCGCCGACCATGTGACGGGATCGGTATATTCCCCCCAGATAACATAGGCTCGTTTCCGGTAATGCGTGGCAATTTCAAGAGCTTTTGCTTTATCCTGTTCAATAATTACAATATCGTGGTCGGAGATAGTGAGGCTGTCAATAACAGAGTCGGTGAGCTCGTCATATCCGATTACGACGGTATGATCCGTCAGGCGGTGCGGGGTTCTCCGTGGCGGTGCGGGAGCAAGAAGGGTGGTGAGGAACGGGGCGAGGAGCAGGGGAATAACAACGAAGATCATGATCACTCCGGAAAGCATGATCTGAATCGTCAGCAATTGTGTAATTTCGTTGGAGAAAGGCAATAACCAGCCGTACCCGACCGTTGTCATAGATTCGACCACAAAGAGAAGTGATTCTGTCCAGGAAAGGGTTTTGTTCTCCAGAACCGGGTAATATTCGTGAAATACGTAGGTATTGACGCCTATCAGCAAGGCAAACGTGAAGAAATAGATAGCTATCTGTATCCCGGGAGAATTCCGGATCGCCCTCCAGACCCTTCCACGCTTAAGCGCCAAGACCTGTTACCTCCCCGATTATACGGCAGCTCTCGCATACACCTTCGGCTGGTTCACCGCACCGCTCACAGGAAGAACGTGAATCTGCCATGGAAACACATGCACCTGCCAGGTTTTTTTCCAGGCCCAGAAGTGCGTATTTTGTTGCCGGGTGACGAATTGCAAACTCGTCCAGCATCTCCTTTGCGTCCTCCTCAAACGGTGTGTTAGTATAAGGACAGCGGGATTGATTATATCTCCCGACATGAAGACCTGCATAGAGTTCCACTTCTTTTTTCGGAACAGCAATGAACGGAAGGATCCGGGGAATTTTTCCTCTGACTCCCCGCTCTGAATGAACCAGAATTTCAGGAGTCCCCCCGAGTACATTCTTCAGAACCGACCCTGCTTCATCGTCAAGATTCCAGCCAAAGGCAAGTTTTGTTATACCGTGTTCCAGAGCGATCCGGTTCAGCAGGAAATTCCTTATCACTCGGCAATAGGTGCAGGAAATGGCGTTACCTTTTATGCAGGCGATCTCATCCATGGTAGTCCCAAAGACTTCCTGAAAAGATCCGATGATGCATTCTGCGTGCAGCAGATCAGCTGTTCGTACCGAATCTTCCGGGCAACGATATCCGGCTATTCCTTCATCAACCGAGATTGCAGAAATTTGTATGTCCCTGCGGTTCGAGGTAAGTTTTTTTAAAAAATACAGGAGGGCACTGCTGCCTGAGTCACCCGATAATGCGACCGCGATATGATCCCCGTGGCTCAACCAGTGGTGCCTGCGGATTTCATGTTTTGCCTTTGCTTCAACATCAGCATCAAAGTGTTGGCTGCAGAGATGTTGTCCGGAGTATTCCTGGAAAATTACCGCGGTCCTGCTACACTTGCTGCACTGCATTTTTAAAATTCCATTGTGATCTGGATGATAAAAGATGTTTAAGGTTGTGACGGCCAGGCTGAATTGACATCAAAGATGCGATTTTATAGTCTGACACATAACAACACTATCGATATGGTTGTCGCCGCAGAGCGTATCCGAACCCTGAATAAATATGAAAAATCCATCCTCAACGCACTTGAACGCGGGATGAAACATTGGGCATGGATGCCGCTGGAACAGATTAAAACGGCAACCCGTTTATCGGAATCCGAAATCAATTACCGCCTTTCCCGCCTGATAGAATGGGGTATGGTCCGGTTCAATCCTGTGCCCTATGATGGATATGCCCTTGTTTTTGGCGGTTACGACACGCTTGCACTCATGACTCTTACCCGGAACGGTACGATATCAGCACTCGGATCGAAGATTGGCGAGGGGAAAGAATCTGTAGTCTATGAAGCTCTGGGGCTTGGCCCGGTTGCGATAAAGTTACACCGGGTTGGCCAGCGTTCATTCTCATCAGCCCGGCTCAACCGGGATTACATGCCTGAGGAAGGTCACTGTCCCTGGCTGATTGCATCCCGGAGATCGGCAGAACGGGAATACCAGGCTCTTACCACCCTGCACCCGAAAGTCAGTGTCCCGCTCCCCATTGGACAAAACCGTCATGTGGTTGTGATGGCATTGATAAACGGTCCGAATCTGAACCATTGCCGCCTTGAAGCACCAGAAGAAGTGCTTGACGAGATACTCACGAATACGGGTATTGCATATCACGAGGGGATAATCCACGCTGATCTTTCAGAATATAACATTCTGATGGATGAGGGGAAGTGCGTAATCATTGACTGGCCCCAGTGGGTAGGGACCACCCACCAGAATGCACAGGAAATCCTTGAGCGCGATATCGATAATATCCTTACGTTTTTCAAACGAAAATATAAAGTCCAGTATGATCGCGGGGATGCGATTCGATGCGTGATCGATTAAGGGTTTTTGGCATTGATATCATCAAAGGTTCCGTAAGGTCCCGGTCCCGGCGTCCAATGTATGCCCTTGTACGGATGGAGGGACAGACTATCGAGAGTGAGTCTGAGGTCTCGATGTTCCGGCTTTTCCGGTTGCTCAACGAGGAACAACCGGACATCCTGGCAGTGGACAGCCTCCAGGAGATTGCCGCTGACCAGCATGAACTTTTTTTCTTCTTACAGAACCTGCCCCCGCAGACAAGGCTGGTCCAGGTAACGGGTGGGGAACGCAAAGAGACGCTTGGAAAGGTTGCCGCACGGTACAATATCGAGCTTTAACCGGTTTGATCCCTATGCTGAAGCCCGGACGACAGCGCAGGTTGCTTCTCTTGGAGCAGGTGCAGAGGTCATTGCGTTCGAAAACGAAAGCGATGTTGTAGTAAGCCGGCACCGGTCTTTAGGAAAAGGCGGGTGGAGCCAGAACCGATATGTTCGCAAGATTCATGGGGCGGTGCAGTTAAAGGGGCGGGAGATTGAGATGGCTCTCGTTGCAGCCGGGCTCCGGTATGAAAAGAAGGAGACCCGGGCATTTGGGGGGTGCAGCAGGGTAGCGTTCCGGGTCTTTGCGAAAAGAGACCAGGTCCCGGTATCAACCTACCATGGTGCTGATGTTCAGGTACGGATCAGTGGCAAACGCCTTGAGAGGATCCGGTTCCGTCCATTATCTGGCAAGCCGCGGTACCTGATTGTCGGCATCGATCCTGGAACAACTACAGCTGTTGCTGCGGTCGATCTCGATGGCAACCTGCTTCATCTGGCGAGTTCCCGGCAGATGAACATGGGAGACGTGGTAGAGTCACTTTGCCGCGTGGGAAAACCCCTGATTATCGCATCGGATGTGCAGGATATGCCATACTCGGTGGAAAAGATCAGGAGGGCATTCTCTGCGGTTGCATATACACCAAAACAGGATGTGAGTGTTGAGACAAAGATCGATCTTACGGCATCTTTTGCATATGGAAATGATCATGAGCGGGATGCACTTTCTGCAGCACTTGATGCATATCGCCAATACCGGCACAAGTTCCAGAATTTAATGAAACGGATCCCTCCCGGTCATGATCTTGACGAAGTCCGGGCACGGGTTATAAGGGGGCAGTCACTGGACCAGGTTATTGGTGATATGAATTCCTTGGCACCGGCACAGGCAGTCGACGCCCCTGTTATTCCTGTCGAAGTAAAGCATGATGAAAAAGTAAGGGTGCTTGACGGGATGGTGAAGCGCCTGCGCACTTTTGTTGGAGAGCTGCAGGAAGAAGTCAAGGAAAAGAACTATGAAATCCAGAGGATCCAGGCACGCGTCCGGAAGATCCACACGTCACGCGATGCACAGATTGCGAAGGATACTGAAGTCATAAAAAAAGATGCCATTATTCAGAGCTTAAAAAAAAGGCTGCGAAAGGAAGAGCGGCATTCCAGGAACCTGTCCAGACGGCTTGTACGCATCAAACAGTTTACCGAGTTATCGATGGAGGGTGATGTTCTGCCGGTAAAGGTGATGGATTCCCTGACAAAAGAAGGGCTTCGCCGTCTTACCGAGGATGTTGGGATCGATGAAGGCGACATTATCTTTGTTACCCGCCTTGATGGCTGGGGAAAAAGTGTGGTTAAAGATCTTGCAGAAATCCGGATAAAAGCAATAGTTGCTCCTGCCACCGTACTGGCCGAAAGCGACTCCCGGATGCTTCCGGTATTCCGGGAACTGGGTATCCCTCTCTTTTCTGATAAGGACACCGGCGTTCAGGTAAGGGGAAAAAGGGGGCTTTCCGGCAAGGATACTTTTGAGACCGCGCTCGCACGATGGCAGGAAGAGCAGGTCCACCATGAACGGGAGAAAAAGTCTGAAATGATAGAGCACATGTTCAAAGAGTATAAGAGCGAACGGGGTAAGGAGGTGCGCAAGAGTGGATGACCGTGAACTCTTAAACGTCGTAATGGGAATCGTCGGAAAAGAGAAATGCCTGGATGATTGTGCCGAAGTCCCCTGTGGCGATCAGGTCATGGTAGTGACAACGGACATGCTCCACCGGACTACTGACTTTGTGGAGGGGATGAGCACGTGGCAGATGGGCTGGATGAGTGCTGCGGTTACGCTATCAGATATTGCAAGCATGGGAGCAGAACCCAAATATCTTCTCATTGCTGTAGGTCTCGATGCGTGGCAGGACCTCACCGGTGTCATGCAGGGCGCACAGGATTGTTGTAAAATGTTCGGGGCTGCGATCATCGGTGGCGATATAGACCGTCATGGGGAGCTCACGGTCGTGACTACCGGTCTCGGGCTTGTCGATGGGTCCCATATTACGCGCCGGACCGGCGCTCAACCGGGAGATCTGGTCTGTATCACGGGCATTCCCGGCCAGGCGCAGGCATATCTTGACGGGTATCTCCAGTTCGATAAAGCACTCTTCGAACCACAACCGCGGGTAAAAGAAGGGCAGCTTCTCGCCATGGGAGGAGTGAGTGCGATGATGGATGACAGCGACGGGATTGCTTTGTCGCTCTATGATCTCCTCAGTGTAAATGAATGTGGTTTTTCCCTTGATTCCACAAAACTTCCCCTTCCATCAGGGATCCCTGCAGACCAGGCCCACAAGCTCGCGCTCTATGGAGGAGGGGATTACGAGCTGATATTCACGCTGCCCCCGCACCGCCATCCGGTTGAGGGTGTTGCCTATTCGGTAATAGGAATGGTAACCCGGGAAAAAACAGTCCTGTGTGATGGCCGGCCTGTCGAGAAACGCGGGTACCAGCACCGCTGGGAGTAAACCCTCGTGGAATACGGAAAAACAATCTTCTTTTTACCCTGTTTTATCATTGACTTATTTTTTAGCTGCCCGAAGATCCGGTCAGGATGCCAGGATATGAAAATGCAGGTCTTTGGCTATAAATACCAATAAGGAGAGATATTTCATTATCAGGGAATTCTTTGGTGCTTCGTATGGAATCGTTGGAGAGTAAACTTGACGGCCTGACTCCGGAACAGCGAAAAGAGGTCGAAGATTTTGTAGACTTCCTTATATACCGGTCAGGAAATTTACCTGCAGCACCGGTTACCGCGCAGGCATCTCCCCCTCTCCGGAACGTTGCCCCCCCTCCCTTGATCCTGCAGGAGCCGGTTCATATACCGGAAAATCCTTCCCCGCCAGAATTTGCTTCACATCAGGCTGAGAATTTATCATTACCCGTAAAAAATGAAGAGCAGGCAACACCGGTCCAGGAGATTATTGTGGGTGGCGATGACCGGATCACCCGGGATTACATGGACTACGGGCAGTTTGAACAAAAATCATCACCTGCCACCATTGCGGTAAAAAAAGTGAAAGAAAAGTTACAAAAGCGCGAAGAGCAGGAAAAACCGCGGATATCGCTCGACTGGATCGATTGATCTTTTTTAAAAAAAACAAGAAGAAATAAACGAGTGGACTCGACGGGATTTGAACCCGTGGCCTTCACGTTGCAAACGTGACGATCTACCCCTGATCTACGAGCCCTTTTCAAGAAAGTTGCGGCATACTATTTTTCCGCGGATTCCATATAGTTGTTACTGTTCAATTGTGGCAGCCAGACTGCTTCCAATTTCCGGTAAGTAGTGAAGTGCTGATTAAAAAAGGAGTAATCATTGTATCCCAAATCTCTACTCTTTTTTCGTTTTGTGGGTAAAAAGTGTTGCGACTGCCCCGATAACTGCGGTGACAACGCCGATTATTGCCACTAAAATTGAGTTATCCAGCCCCCCTGTTTCTCGGTGGGTTCTGCAGTCACCGGAACCGCAATCACAATCGGTGTTGCCACAGAAGTAACAGGATTTTGCGAACCAATCTGGTTTAAAGGGGGGAGTGTCCCGAATGCGTTTGTTGTCTGCCCGGGAAGTACGTAAATCGTTCCCTCATAATCATAGTAACCGCTCAATGCCATCCTGATGATATGATTTCCCGGTGCGATATTGATGACCGTGTCTGGTGTAGTACCCTTATAGACCCCGTCTATCAGGATGCTTGCTCCTGAAGGTGATGAATGGACTGTAACATTCCCTGATGATTGTTGGGATGGTACGGATTCTGTGGGGCTTATTGTAAGAGTACCGTTCAGCTGTGAACTCTCAATGGTAGTAGTTTCCATGACTGTTGTTACCGGGGTCAGAGACGCTGCCGGAAGCAGCATGGTAATCAGACGATAATTTATCGTATCAGCCTCTTCTGCTGTCATATAGGCAGACACAGGAGCTGTTGTCCATTCAACGACAGTACCCTTCCCGTACTTTCCATAGAGAAGAGCTGGTGTGCCGGTATCGTAATTCAGGAGGGTGATCGATCCCCTTTTAGCAACTGCCTGTTCTCTGTCCTGCGGAACACCTTTCAAGGTATATTTTGAGGGGAGTCCGGTAAAGATTTCCTTTGACACGACCTTTGTAGGGTCAGTTTGCTCAAGGAATTGCCCTCCCTGGGTGATTCCGCCATTGGTTGCCGGGAGGCTCGAAATGAATTTATGATTACAGGGATAAGCAATGACCAGAACCTTACCTGCCGCCACTGCAGTCTCGATTTTGGCGGCAGTTGAAATACTGAACGAATCATCTCCCCCGAGAACGATTACATCAACAGATGGATCAGTAAACTGATCCACGTTGTTGTCAAGATCGGATCCGGATGACCCTGGAATTGAACGTATTACTACGACAGAATCCTTATGAAGGTCAGGATTAAATCCCAGCTGGTACCATACATGGCCACCGTGAAGGCGCTGGCAGGCAGGACTATCAAAAGGGCTGCAAAAAGTATGGTGAAAATATAATTATTGTATCCGGTTGGATGTATCATCTGAACTCCCCATTCTCTTCTGAATGGAAATTTACTGTAACTATATAGGTATCTGACAGGATCTTATATCGATTGTGGAAAAAATACCCGGACTGGCAGGAAAAACCGATGAAATGCCCTGATTTTTTTAAGTACACGCTTTAGTGATACAAAACCCTAGATGGTATGGACCCGGCGGGAATTGAACCCGCGGCCTTTACGTTGCGAACGTAACGATCTACCCCTGATCTACGAGCCCAAAAATGAAATGATATCAGAGAATAATCTCGATATCTAACTTTTCTGCCAGTTCCTTATATCTGTTCCGGATAGTGACTTCAGTGACACCTGCCACTTCAGCCACTTCCCGCTGGGTGCGCCTCTCGCCACCAAGAATCGATGATATGTAAATTGCCGCTGCGGCAACGCCGGTTGGGCCCCTGCCGCTTGTTAATTCCCGCTCTCCTGCCTGACGCAGGATCTCAACTGCACGGCTCTGTACTTCTCCTTTGAGTGTCAGTCCGGAGCAGAAGCGCGGTACGTAATCAATGGGTGAAGTGGGGAGAAGTTTGAGTCCGAGTTCCCGGGATATGAAACGGTATGTCCTGCCGATCTCTTTCCTGGATACACGCGATACTTCTGCAATTTCATCAAGTGTCCTGGGTACATTGCACTGGCGGCATGCTGCATAGAGTGCTGCTGCAGCAACACCTTCAATGCTCCGTCCACGGATCAGGTTCTTGTCAACCGCATCACGGTAGACAACCGCTGCAGTCTCACGGACATTTCTCGGGAGACCGAGTGCAGACGCCATACGATCAAGTTCTGACAGGGCGAATGCAAGGTTGCGCTCAGTAGCATTACTGACACGGATCCGGCGCTGCCATTTGCGGAGCCGGTAGAGCTGTGCACGGTTCTTGGAGGATATAGCCCTGCCATACGAGTCACGGTTGCGCCAGTCAATCATGGTCGAAAGACCTTTGTCGTGGATCGTAAATGTCATCGGGGCCCCAACACGGGAGCGCTTCATACGCTGGTCGTGATCGAATGCCCGCCACTCAGGACCACGGTCAATGAAATCCCCGTCAATTACCAGCCCGCATCCCTGGCAGACCAGTTCTGCCCGTTCATAGTCATGAACAAGCTGTCTGCCCCGCACTCCGGGCAGACCGTTTCGGTATGATTCTCTGCCTTCTTCTCGATCTCTTTTCCCTTCGTGCGTAATTTGAGTGCTTCCCGTTCACTCTGAAGGACTTTTAATTTTTCAATTTCCTGCATTAATCATCACCAATGTCCTATTTTCTCACTTGATAACCGGGGTATCCCTGGTATTGTGCAATCATCGTGCGAAGAGCTTTTCATTCGGCTGGACTGTGCATTTTTCCCGGCAGAGGACGGCCGCGTAAGGTGCTTTGACATTGCCAAAGAGGTCCAGGATTTTTCCTACAGGTTTCATCCTGCGGTCAGTCACTTCGCTGTATAGTGGGGAAGCTGGGCAGCATCACACTGGATAATGAGCATCCGACTGCCAATGGTGCTCATCGCTCGACCAACAACTTTCACACAACACCCTCAGGGATACAATGGAACCAAATTTAATTTAGTAATCTATATATATAAGACAAATAAGTATTTAAATATTGCGTGAAAGTTTAAATACAAATTTCAGGAAACAAGGAACTGGTCGATATTTAAAGATATAACCTCTTTACACTCAGCATCAGTGAGTCCGGCTCCTTTAGCAACCGCAAATTTCGCGCGCTCATCCAACAGGTCATGTGGAGCGTGCGCGTCTGAATCCACTACGAGCTGACATGCGGCTTCTCGCCCGACCAGAACGACATGACCGTTAGTCCGGTTATGCCCGCCACGCGATGTAATCTCGAGGGCGACACCATTTCGTGCAGCAAGGAGTGCATCCTCAATGGTGATGAGCCCCGGGTGTGCAAGGACGTTTACGTATTTACATCCGCACGCTGCATGGTTTGTTCCGCCTGCTACCGGCTCAACGGTTGTCTCCCCATGGACGACCACGATGTCTGCCCCTGCAGACTTTGCCTTTTTTGCGAGGTCCGGGATTTGCGATGGGGGGATATGCGTAATCTCTACTCCGCAGAGCAGGGTAACTCCAAAAATCCGAGCAGATTCCCGTACCTGGTCCAGTGATTCTATGACCGATGTGATATTCGATGAATCAACGTGATCAGCAATTGCAACTGTGGTATACCCCAGCACAGCCATCCTGCGGATCAATTCGGTAGGGAGCATCTCCCCATCAGAAAGGATGGAATGGGTATGCAGGTCATATAAACCAGCCATCACTTCACCTCAAGCCTCTGGGCAACTTTTTTGATGAGTGCCTCTTTTTTCTCCTTCCACTCTGCTACTATACGTCCCTCGCGCCGTATCCAGTGGGCCGGGTGGTGGTGGTCCTCAATCCTGAACATAACACCGGCACGTTTCAATGCGCGTTCAAGATCATTGATCACCGGTGCTTTTGCACCGCGGCTCAGTGGCACTCTTCGTCCCTGTCGCCGTGTATAAGAAGCATTGAAGTAGCAGGGATACAATATGCACTCGCCTTCTACCATTACAGGAGAGTTTGTAGGTCAAGGTATAAACAGTGTACGCTCGTACCATGTAATATGCATCATATCGACGTCAGGATCGAGAAGGATATTTACGACGTCAACAACACCCTTGCTGACAATAATGCAAAATGTTTAAAAGATCATGGTGTCCGGGCATTCGACCTGCTGGGAGCCATTGGATCAGGAAAAACTGCACTTATCGAGCGCCTTGTTCCCCTGCTTAATAAAAAGGGTTTACGTGCGGGTGCTATTCCCGGCGATGTGTATGGTGACGATGATTTCAAGCGGATTGTGGCCCTCGGTATCCCGGCATTCAATGCAAACACCGGCAAGGAATGTCACCTGGATGCCCACCTCGTAGAACACGCGATTGAACACCTGCCGCTCAATGATATAGATATACTTTTTATCGAGAATGTGGGCAATATGGTCTGTCCGACGGATTTCCGTCTGGGAGCGGAAAAGAGAATCGTTGTTGTAAGCTCAACGGAAGGCGATGATGTGGTAAACAAACATCCAATGATGTTCCGTGACTGCACTATCGGCGTAATTAACAAGGTTGACCTGGCCCCTCTTGTGGGTGCAAATATAGCCAGGATGGAATCAGACATCCACCGGTATAATCCTCAGATGCCGGTATTCAGGACTAATCTGAAAACCGGTGATGGTGTCGCGGCACTTCTTGAAAACATCCTTGCGTAACTAAAAATGCATTGATCTTAAAAGAAAAGGTATCTTCTTTTCTCTGATGATTTTTGGGGGGCCTCGCACTTGGGCACTCTGCACCTTCAGCGGTTGTTGCACATGAAAAAATGGAAACAATCGGGAAATACTATAAATAATTCTGAAGGGAATATATAGAGCACCATCTTCGGGATACGTTCCCGCAGAAATATTATTGAGAGTGACACCATGCAGTGGCAAGGAGAATCAGTAAGAAAGGTGACCGGGGGCAGGCGCCGCCCGTCACAGATGAAGCGGAGAACTGAGATCGGGCTCGCACCAGCAGATACCCATATCGGGGAAGACCGGAGAAAGAATATCCGGACCACCGGTGCGAACCAGAAAGTCCGTGCGCTTCGAGCGAGTTTTGCAAATGTGACCAATCTCACAAACGGTGAATGCAAAAAGGTTAAAATTGCAAGTGTTGTTGAAAATGGGGCGAATCCGAACTACGTGAGGCGAAATCTTCTGACCAAAGGCGCAATCATCAAGACTGATATTGGAAATGCCCGTATCGTGAGCCGCCCGGGTCAGGATGGCGTAATCAACGCGGTGTTACTCGGATAACCTGAATATATCAAACTCAGATTTTTTATTGTTTTTTTCGTGATTATTGTTTTTAGCGATTCTGTGTATCTCTCTTATTGAGTGTGCAGCATCGGTACCAGCAGTTTCTGATCAGGAGATGTGCATTTAATCTTTTTATTTCAGCAATCATTTTTCTTTAAGACACGCCCATAGTTTAGGTATGCGAAGGATCTATTATCGTTTCCCGCAGCGGGTGGATCTGTCGTTTGCTATGGGAATGTCGTTTAATGAGACGCTGAACTATATTGCAGATCTTGATAACACGGAGTCAACCAAGACAACCGGAAAGGAACTGGTGAAGGTAAAGATCAGGGTGAAGATTGCTATAGACAGAGCGACATTTGGGGATATAACTCCGGATATCAGGCGTCCTGGAGTGATCACGGAAGCCGTTGATATGCATATTTCCCTGCTTGCACTGGCACTTCGTGGGGGTGGAAAAGTTCCGATTGCAAATGATGCCTTCTTTTTGAGACTGACCGATCAGGTATCACGGACTGACATAGATATCGCAAAGGAAGGGCGTGGTGAGGGACTTGATGCTCTGGACTTAAAAAGGATACTTCTGGGTGCTCCGAAGTGACAATCCGAATTACGCTCGCGGCTCCATTCAAGCACACCCGGAAACCGGGGATGCGAAAGAACGAACTGGTCTATTATTATGCGCTTGACCGGAAATGGATCGAGTACTGAACAGGCAAATATGCTTCTCCAGCGGGCAGAGGATGAGGGCCTTCTTGGTCTGGAGAATGGGATTTTTACACCCCGTTTTGATATCACGGAGATTACTATCCCTGTTGGATTCAAACCCACTTCTTCAATCTTTGAACGCAACGATCCGTCCGAGGAACTGATTGGCAGGATTGCACAGGCAAAAGGGATACAGGAAACTGAAGTAGTTTCTGAAATGAACCGGATCATTAAAGAGGGGTTCGATGGCAATCTCCTCCCTTCCGCAGCACTGGTTCTTCTTGCAAAAAAATACCATGTCCCCTTCAAAGATTTAAGAGAAGCGCTCATAGGATGTGTGAAAAAAAGTTAATCATCTGCAGCCGTCGTTCACTGTGTTCAGGCCCGCGACCAGATATGGTCGAATCAGTTCTTTTAACAACAAAGTATTTCGCTAATTTAACGCTTACATATCATCAGACAAGTTACGTGAGGTTTATTCATGACAAGACGGAAAAACGAATTTTGCGGTAAGTCCTGGGTGACCATTGCCGCGGTCATTGGCGTAATTGCAATTGTGGTAATCGCCGTTTTATTTTTTATGGGAAGCGGAGACTCAACGGGACCTTCAGGTCAGGCGACAGTAGTACCCTCGGGTACCGGTACTCCGAACTCCCAGGTATCCAGTACACTGACGGTGAAGCCAACGACGCAGGTCACTATTCCGGTCGAAGGTGCATTTGTCAAAATCAGTTATATTGGAGGCTTTTCGGGTACGTATGGCGTGGATGGTGTGATGCAAAAAGTGAGAAATTCCGGGGACAAGGTATATGAACTCACCAATGTAACGGGAAGTTTTTCCGCAACATTCAACAAGGAAGACGGGTCAACGAAGCATGATATCACTGTAGAACTCTGGAAAAACGGGAAATCATTAACGTCTGCGAAGAACTCAACGCCGTTCGGTACAGTCAATATCAACTATACGCTCTGACGATCCCCTTCTCTATTTTTATTTTACTAAAAACGGTTGAATACAACCAAAAACAAAAAAACTAAAAAATCTGATATATTATCTTCTCCGGCTTTTACCTTTTTCTCTGCCTTCTCACCCTCGACCTTGGGGAAGAGTTCGTCTAAGGTCTTTTCTCCATAGGTTGTGACACGGGCATTTATCTGTACGAAGTCGGCTGTAATCTCGTTTGATCGGATTGTCTTTCTCCTTCGCTCTCCCTCCATAGTCGGATGGAACCCGACACCGGCAGTCATGAGCAGTTTTTTACGACCTGCACCCGGCAGGCTCTTTTTTGCAGGTATTCCGGTCCGATCGGATGCACCGGTAATAAGGATTTTGTATCCTGCAAGTCCCATTGCACCTGCATCGATTTCCTCTCCGATACGTTTGCCCACGATTGCGCCTGCTGCGCTGCCACTTGCATCCACATTATAGGCGCGACCGGTTTTTGGGTCTGATACGACGATTTTTAACTCCACCATTTTTATGACTCCGTATTGATTTTCATCAAAAAATCCCTGTATTGGATTTTTTCACGTCTCTGGCTGCCGGCAATTATGCCTACACATGAGAAGTACCCATTTTATTATACTGGTACGCTATTAAACCCTCGTGTCTATTGTAAGCACTTCAATGGCTATTTCCCCCAGAAGGGATCGCCTTTCCGTTTCATCGTCGTAAATTCTCCAAGAATTTCCTGCGTGCTTATGTTCAGCGTTTTAAGCATTTCACGTTCAAGAACTTTCACGTGCCGCTCCGGAATGTCCACAAACAGATCATCTCCCACATTCAGCTGCCGCCCTACAGTAACACCCTCAATTGAAATTGCAACTTCGAGCCCGGCATCCGCTTCACGAATAGATTCCTGACGGAGCTGCATGGATTTGAGATGCCCCACTTTCTTTCCGTCAGTTTTTATAAGATTTATATCACTGCGTAGTTTCCCGCCAAGCACCCGCACTCCTACAACGAGCCGGGTTGCTTTGCCGGAATACACAATCGGGAAGAAGCCGGATCTTTGCCCGGCATCACGATATGCTCAAACCGCTGCTTTTCCAGGAGCCGCTTCTGCTCGTCCCGCCATGCAAGATACTGGTCGATCAGCTGGTAAATGACTCTTCCTTCAAACACTTTTACCTGCGTGTAGAGTGGATTTTTGATTATATCAGCAACATCGGGAAGGATCTGGGTATTAAAAGAGAGAAGTACACAAAAACCGGGTTTTTGATGGTTTCGGTATCAATCAGGTCATGATGGCTCACCGGTCCGACTTCTGCCCGCATCACACCGATCCCTTTTCCTTCGAGTTCTTTGCAGAGCGCTTCCAGAGCTCCGATTGTATCCGCCTTGATCACGATTCCTTCGTCAGCAAGTTTTACGTGGATCTCAGTCATCTCTTTTTTTATCTTTGCTTCGACTTCTTCCCGGTTACCGCGGATTACAAAAAATGGCGACCCTGCTATTACGTTCTCGAGATTCGGAGCAGTGACCTTGATTCCCGCTGCTGCGACCAGCGACTTTACCCGCTCAAACCTGTCCTCAATGAGGATCTCTTTCATGGGGCGGGGTTTTAATAGAGACCGCACTTTTGTCACTATCACATCATTCTGCGTGGCGACTGCGATCTCATCACCAATCGCCAGTGTCCCGTCATACAGGATCACATCCAGCGTTGTCCCGAGCCCCCGTTCTTCTTTCACTTCAAGAACCGTACCCGCTCCCGGACCTTCGACTTCGAGTACAAGTTCCTCCCCCATATACCGCTGGGCAAGCCCGATCATCACGAGCAGGAGATCTGCAATGCCTTCGCCGGTGTGAGCACTGACCGGTACTATTGCAAGGTTGCGCTTGAAATCAGACACCCTGTCGAACCGGTCTGCTGAGAATTCCAGTTCTGCAAGCTTACCCACAATCTCATAGGTCTTGTTCTCAATATCCCCTTTAACCCGTTCGTTCTGCTTGGTAAATGATGTGAGGAACGACTCGTTTTCGAACACCCGCCAGCCATGGATCCGGTCAATTTTGGTTGCGGCGATGACAAAGGGGGTCCGGCAGTTCCGCAGGATCTGAAGCGCCTCGATTGTCTGGGGCTGGAACCCCTGGTTGATATCGACAACAAGGATAGCCATATCCGCGAGCGCCCCACCGCGTGCCCGAAGTGTGGTGAATGCGTGATGTCCCGGTGTGTCTATGAATAACAGGCCCGGTATATTGAGGGATTTCCCCATTATCCCGCTCATGGATCGGATTGCATCTATAGGGACGATTGTCGCACCGATATGCTGGGTGATTGCTCCCACTTCCGAGCTGACCACTGATGACCCGCGTATACGGTCCAATAGAGAGGTCTTACCGTGATCAACGTGCCCCATAACGCAGACAATCGGCGTCCTGATCTTCGGATTTTCCGCCATATCCCTATCCCTTTGTTCCTGCTCTGGTACTGAATAAATAATCAATCCCTCATTTTGGCACCGTCGCCTGAAGTGCCATGCCGCACGGTTAAGGAATTGTGTTCAGAGCCACCTGATATGTAATGGACACCCGACCCTATTAATAATCACTATATGATCCCTGTTCCAGATCCGCAGCTTTCCTTCAGTCCGGTATACCCTGACTGGCGATGGACTTGTAAGGATACATTAATCAGAGTCCGGTGCAAATGTAAAAGGGACATCTGCCAGGGTAGGGTAGTTGGTTATCCTAGAGGACTGTGGATCCTCCGACCCGGGTTCGAATCTCGGCCCTGGCCTTTTCTTTTACACTTGACCTTTAATCCATATGGAGCCGGACACCAGGTAATTGATCCGGTTGGCCGCAACAGTCATGAATGCCGTTCCTCCCGCTCAATCCGCCCGTCTTTTAAGTAAACGATCCTGTGGAAATACTCTTTGTGCCATTCCTCGTGGGATACCATGACGATGGTCTGGCCAAACTCCTCGTTGATGGTGTGGAAAAGATCCAGAACAATCTTTGAGTTGTCGGTGTCGAGATTTGCGCAGGGTTCATCGGCAAAGAGAATCAGTGGCCGGTTCACCATGCTCCGCGCAATCGCCACCCGCTGCTGTTCACCGCCGGATAGTTCTTTTGGGAGGTGGTTGAGCCTTTCTGAAAGCCCGATGGTAGCGAGAATCTCCCTGCTCGCCCGGCGGCTTTCCTCATCGGTTATCCCCCGTGCCATGGCGGTCAGTGCCACATTTTCCAGAACCGTCAGTTCGGGGACAAGCGCATATTCCTGGAAAATGTAGCCCATTTTATTGAGCCTGTAGTCAGTGAGTTCATCATCGTCAAGGATTGATACATCAACGTCATTGATGTGGATAGTCCCTGATGTTTGATAGTCGATGAGCCCCAGTAGGTGGAGCAACGTGGACTTTCCGCTCCCGCTCGGACCCATGAGCCCTAAAAAATCGCCCCGTTTCACCTCAAAGGTCACACCTCGCAAAGCCGGTACTTCGACAACGCCAAGATAGTAGGTCTTTTTCAGATTCTCAACCCGAATCATATTATCCCTTCATTGCAGTCATGATGTCCTCGCGGGCTATCTGCCATGCCGGGATGAAGCCGGCGATTGCGGATGCGACAAACAGGAGCACCGCGTTGGATGCGATATCCACAAGAGTGAAAGCGGGGCGGATGTCACCTTCGGGAAATACTATGGGATACACGGCAAAGTACCTGGTCAAGGGCGAACAGGACGCCAAGGCCGAAAAGGATTCCCATGATGGCAAGGATGGTCACCTGGAAGACATAGCTGAACGTTATCGTGGTTCTGTGGATTCCAAGCGCTTTCAGGATCCCGATCTGGCGCCGGTTATTCAGGGTCTTGATCATGATGACAATGAAGATGACCACGATGGCTATGACAAGGCTGACGATCGTTGAGATGTTGTTGATGACTGCATAACTGTCGATAACCTGCGCAAACGCCTTGCCCAGCAGGTCCTGCCATGTCTTGACCTTCTCCTGGATGCCCATGCCGATTAAGGAGAATTTGACCTCGCGCTCGTCCTCTCCCGGGATAGTCCGGATCAGGACCGCCGTTGCCTGGTCAACAGGCTGCCCCCGGATGCTCTCCAGTTCATCCCAGGTGATATATACGTTAGGATCGACCACGTACGACTTGGTCTCAAAGACTCCTTTTACCCGGTACGTGCGAGTCACCCCGTTGGTATATTCCACATCGATTGAATCCCCCGTGGTGACCCCCCCAAGCGAGGGCAGAAGATCCTCTGACTCATCTTCGTGCCCTGCAGCCAGCTTACCGATGATGATAACACCGGTGTCACCTTCACCCAGGGTACTGCCCCTCTGTCATTTTTTCGGAGACGCCGGTCACCATCGTTTCATCACGGGGGCGGATAGCAATGACACTGGAGGGAAGACGGTTCCCCTTGAACTTCATGACTCCCCCGATATCGTAATGGGGTGCTGCCCGCATGACCCCCGGAACACGGTTCACCCGTGCAAGGAGGTTCTCAAGGTCATCGATATACTCTGCATCCTTCTTGGGCTCGATGATGATGTTGCCGGATTGGTATTCGATGGTCTGCTGTTCATAATTCTTAATCGCACCAGTGATGACCGAGGGTAAAAAGATCATGTTAGTGAACACCATCCCGATGATGACAACGGTCATCATTAGGCTTCCAATGTTCCCTCTCTGGAGCGAGCGCAGGCCCAGGAAAAATGAGAGGCGAAGCTTGACCAGATTCTCAGCCATCGTTCCTGCCCGGTTTTTTCTTAAAGAACAGATACCAGGCTCCAATGGCCAGTACGGCAATGATGGTGATGCCGATAACAAGGCCGATGTAATCTGCCGGAGTGACTGATATCGCCAGTGGGCGTGTAACGGTATGGTTCCCCCAGTCATCGGAAAAGGCGATTGTCACATTATACATGTGTTCGCCGGAAGGTGCGCTGCCAAGCCTGAAGAGTGCGGGAGCATCGTTACCCGGCTTGATTGTTCCAAGGAACGCTTCCCGTGTACCCGAAATCGGAAGGTCGACTTTCGCGCTCACTGATTTGGCATCTCCCGTACCTGCATTCTCAACCCGGATGATCAGGTTGAATGGTACTCCCGCCGTCAGCCGCTCCGGAACTGGTCTCAATGGATGCAATGCTTATCTCAGCCTGTCCCTTTATCATCAGACTGATGGCAGCGTTCTCCGTATGCTGTGCCCCGTCAACCGTATAATACTGGACAGAAACCGGAAGGTTTGCGATTCCGGTTGCAGTTTTGCGATCGGTGACAAGCACGATATCAATTGACTCTGTTTTCCCCGCTCAATACTGGGTATATGGTAGAGTGGACATTCTTGGGTATTACCGATGTGCTCGCATTCCCTATCCTGACAATGACGCGATCCGCAACGCTCTGCCCTGTGTTCATAAGCTGCAGGCCGACCAGCGCTTCATCACCGGGCCTTGTGGCGTGGGGTGTTGTGATTGCCGTACCCACGACAGCCAGTTTCGGGACGGATATCTGGGTATTTACATTGACCGGGATAGGGTAGCGTGTGCTCCTCCCTCCTGCCGTATCAATCCACACTTCAGGGAAATAAACACCGGAATTTGCCGGGGCCTTGATCAGGAATGTTATAGGAATTGTCTGGCCAGGCCCGATATCGCCTATCCGCTGGAAATTGCTCCCGATAACCACAATTCCGTTTCCTTCCAGGCCTGCCTTTTCAATGAAAACGTTGACATCCTGTACTGGTCGTTGTGGAAAATTTCCCCTCTAATATGATCCCGCTTGATTCCTGCACTGTTGCCATGGTTGCGGTATTTTTTATGGTGATTTTTATTGTGCCAAGGTCCCCGGGCATGAGTACCGTTGGTGTTACCTGGTAACTGTCTATAGTAACGGTAGGTTCAGCACAAACCGGTAGTGCTGTAACCAGTAAGGTGAGAACCACTGAAATTATTAAGAGCCTGTAGAAAGAGATCATATTCTTCTAACCTTTGCTTACCTTTAAAAATTTATCAACCTTTTTACACAATCCCTGATAATCCCTGGATTTTTTTACGGTGACTGCTGGTCTCATTGACCGGGTGATAATACAGCAGGCTGCATGCAATAAACCGGGATCACATTTTTTAAAACCGGTGCGGCTTTATATGGGCATCATCAAAAATGTATTTCACAGGATATGAGATTCCGCTTGAACGGTGCGCGTGAAAATAATGACTGAAAAAACCTATGTCCACGGGTATTCGGAACGCGAATCAGAACGGCTTTCTGACCAGGCACAGACCCTGACCGCTCTTTTGCATGATGATACCCGGTACCCGGCCGGTTCACGGGTGCTGGAAGCCGGATGCGGTATCGGAGCCCAGACGGTTATCCTCGCAAAAAACAGCCCGGGTGCGCTGATTACTTCCGTGGATATATCAGAGGATTCCCTGAAACGTGCAGGGGAAATGATCCGTCAGGAAGGGATCACCAACGTGGCATTCCGGCAGGGGGACATTTTCCAACTCCCGTTCGAAAGAGGAAGTTTTGACCATATCTTTGTCTGTTTCGTGCTGGAGCACCTTGCAGAACCTGGCCGTGCACTCGAACAGACTCCGCCCGCTCCTCAGAGAAGGCGGGACCATCACGGTTATCGAAGGGGATCACGGTTCCACCTTCTTTCACCCGGAGAATGAGGACGCACGCATGGCGGTGCAGTGTCTTGTCCGACTCCAGCAGCAGATGGGCGGCAATGCCTTAATCGGGAGGGAACTTTTCCCGCTTCTCATCAGTGCCGGATACCGGGATGTCCATGTCTCACCCCGGATGGTATACGTGGACGCTTCCCGCATTTCTCTTGTTGAAGGATTTACGAAGCTGACCTTCACAGCGATGGTCGAAGGTGTAGGCCCGGAAGTGGTAAAACAGGGGCTGATGAGTGCTGATGCATGGGACAGGGGAATTGTGGCACTCTATCGCACCGCTGAGCCTGACGGCGTTTTCTGTTATGCGTTTTTCAAGGCAACTGCCAGAAAATAAGCTTGGAAAAAACCAAATTGAAGGTCTCTGTTATCCTCGTCCACCCGCACCCGGGCAGATTTAGCCAGGTAATTGCAGAAACGGTCACCAATACTCCCCCTCAGAACGGCCATGAGGTAAAAGATCTCATGAAATCAGCCCCCGGGGATGGACTGCCCGCAATGTTTCGGGCAGCTCATGGGGATGCGTACTTCCGGACTATGGAGAATACCATACGGGAACACGATGTGCCCCGCGTGAAATTCTGATACCCCTCTTTTTCGGTAGCACTTTCACACTGTGCATTCGTTACCCTTTTGCCTGCCCATCTTCCACCCGTGGTGGAGCATAATCATGGACCTTAAAAAACGCAGTGAGGAAGTGCTCGCGACCATACGGGCAATGAACCGGTGCTGGACCGAAGGGTGGAATGAGCAAAAATTCAGGGAGTACATCCTTCCCGATGCTGTCGCTATCGTCCCGGCAACTTCCGGAAGGCTCGAAGGGCAGGATGCGTATATAGCCGGATGGCGGGCATTTTGTGAAGCGGCAGTCATACACGAATGGAGAGAGACCGATCACAAGGTGCAACTCTATACCGGCGGGAAAAGTGCGGTGGTCACGTATCTCTTCACTATCACGTTTGTGACCGGCTCACAGAAGCAGACCATGCAGGGCAGGGATATGTTCCTCCTTATAAAAGAGGGGCGGAAGTGGCAGGTCGTTGGCGACCAGTTTTCTCCTGAGCTGATCCGGTCCTGATGAATCCTGTATCACCTGTCAGAACAAAAACACGACCGGTATAAATGGTCATATGAAAAACATTAGAGGAGATATCTCATGGATACAATCATCATAGTCGGCTATATGGCAGGGACCCTCACTACAGTCTCGTTTGTCCCGCAGGTAATCCGAACGTGGAAGCTGAAAGAGACCAAGGATTTCTCGCTTGCGATGCTCCTGCTCTTTGCAGCAGGGATGCTGCTCTGGACTGCCTATGGGATCTGGATCAACTCTTTTCCCATTATCGCTGCGAATACCGTTACGTTTGGTCTTGTCCTGTTCTTACTCTGGATGAAGATCAGATTACCAGTAATACTATTTTTGCCAATGTCGACGGTGAGTTGTGAATACCCTAAAAACAAAAAAAAGATTCTTAATCCTGGAGGAGCACGAGGCAACCGGGCAATCCTGTCGTGAAGACCCTGGCGATTCTTGGTGAGCCCTATCATAAGGAATCCGAGAAAGATGATCAGCGTGGAGATGAATTTCGCAAAGTGCCGAAGCGTAACGCGTGCAAACGAGGGTTTGTTCGCTTCAAGGTCGGTCACAACGATATGCATCAACAATTTGCCGGGGGTTGCCTGGCTGCGTGAAGACTCAAACCCGGCATAGTATAACCATGGGATGATGATGATAACTACCCCGTATGCAGCAACGATAGACCCGAATAGTGCTGCAGATGTCCCCTCCGTTGTAAGGGATTCAACAGACGCGTGCTGGACTGCAAAGAAATAGAGGTTCTGTAATCCCCGGAACAGACCGAGGACTGCAACTGCAACTACATCCAATAGCAGAATAAGAATGATATCTACAATAAAAGCGACTATCCGCCTGCCAAGACCAGCATATATACCGACATCACACCCCTCTGCTTCCTCCTCTTCAGGAGTGTCGATTGGTGTTGAAGGAGTCGATATAACATCCGCCCCACACCACTGGCAGAATTTTCCCAAAGCATCAGTCTCTTTTCCACATTTTGGACAGAACATTCCCTTTTACTCCTGATATGTAAAGTTAATCCGGGTGTCCTTTTTAATTTAACTGTTCTTTTCTGCTATTTTATGAATTTGTGCTGCATAAAACCGCGTACTGCTGGAAAAATCATGTAAATCTGGACAAATAACTTTCAGCACGATTGGAGAGCGCAAATCAGAAATATAAAAAAAAATAAAGCACTCTGCATGAAAAGCATCATAATTCTGTTGGTTTCGCTTGGGCTTATACTCTGTGCGCTCTCTGTCGGCTGTACCTAGTCCGACACAGGAAGAGATTAAACCTGTAGAAACAACCGTCCCGACGCCACTTCCGACAACGCTGCCCTCTGTGGTTACATCGATACCTATTGCAATAGGAACCCTTCCTGTGGAACAATATGTTGACATCCAGGTCGAAAAACAGCGCCCTGATGCCACAATTCACCTGCTCTACAACGGTGGTAAGGGGGAGATCTTTGTCCAGAGCGTCATGATGCGGGTTACCCGATCTGATGGAACCGTCGAAGAAAAGTTCTTAAACGACGACACCAGAAAGCCTCGACGGGGTGACGAGCTGGTTATGGACGGTACCAGGGGCGTTGACCAGGTTGCGGTTTTCCTTACCAGCGCAGGAACAACCTATAAAATATTTGATAAACCGCTTGTGTCACCCACCTACTGATATCTTTTTTTTTAAAAAAATTTCAACCAGTCTGGTGTTCTTTTGCTATCCTTTCTGCATACCATTGTGTTACGTAGCCAAGAGCAATAATGACAAGAATTGTTGCGCCAAGGACGAGCCACTGCTCTGCACCTGCAGTGTCCACAGCAAGTCTTGTAATGAGGTTGAGTGGATTATGGGCTAGTGTCAGGGAGAACATAATTACAACTACGAGTGCTGTAGAGAAGATGAACTGGGCCGCTGTCCGTTCGCGGTAGTGAAGGGCAGTGAGTGTACCCAGCAGTATCAGGATGAACGAGGTGACTGCAACCAGGAGCAGGATCATCCCTGCATTTTCAATCGCGATACCGTTGAACATAAGCAGCAGCAGCCATACACCTGCCTGTACAGGCACAAGCAGCTCGCACGCAAGCACTTTGCCCCAGACCATCTCTGCAAAGGTAACGGGTGTCGAAATGAGGGTCTCGAGCGTCCCGTGCTGGTACTCCTCGGTGATAAGATCGATTACCAGCGCTGAAGCGATAATCGCCGGCATGAATACCAGCAGCGGGATTAAAAGACCATACACAAACTCATAGAAATCTCCACCCCCAGTTGTTTTTTGTGTCTGGAGCGGCAGGGGTTGATCCAGTAACCGGTCTGCCGGATCACTCTGAGATCTTTTTCATATCTGAGGAATATGTCTTTGAGTTTGACATCCACGATTGCACTCTGGAGATCGTTTTGCAAGGAATAGAGTGTAATTTTCACAGGATCCTGGGCATCAGGAAGTGTATCGGGGACATAGACCACTGCTGCAAGTTTGCGCTCTTTGAGTGAAGCTACGGCCGATGAGAGTTCCATGCGGTAGACCCGGAAGTCCGGACTCGTCTGGAGATAGTCCATAACAGCCGAATCATTCCCGGTATACGCAATGTTGTACCTGTACCGCGAATATTTCGAGAGTGAAGAGGGGTCGTACATCGAGGTAAGGCCGACCATTAAGAATGATGAAAATAATGCGATAAAGAGCTGGAGCAGGACTGCAAGCAGGATTGTCCGTTCGTTGAAAAGCCCCCGAAACTCCTTCCTGGCGATTATGGACAGATTTTTCGGTTTCATCCTATCCACCCCAGAATAAAGTAGAGGTTATACAGGCAGTGAACGACCGTAGCGATGCCAAGCCCTGGGATAAACCAGCGCCTGCCTCCCCATTTCAGGCAGGAGGCGACGATAAGTATCCCGGCAAAGTGCAGGAGGAGTGGCATCCAGAGTACACCGAGCGAGAGGAAAAGGATGCTCCCGAAAACCGATTCGGTGATCTGGGAGAGCGTAACAAAAAGGAGGAGTTTTTCCCCGACTAAAAACCCGGTTGCGATCGCCGCACAGGCAATCAGCAGGTTTTTCCCGGTAAAAAATGCCGGGTTACGTACATACATCGTATAGATCCCCACCGCTTTGGCGATCTCTTCGATCAGGGCAGCAACCAGAAGCAGGAACACCAGCGAGTACGGCATGGGCAGGTTGAAGAAGAGCACGAGGCTCATCAGCTGCACCATGAAGACGAACGGAATGGAAAAGCCGGCAACAAGGAAGAGGGAAAGGAACGGGTGTTTCTCCGAGAGGATCTCAGACAAAAATTCCCGTATCCTGGTCACCAGGTTTTTTTCCGAGAAGAGCCTTTCCTCCTTGAAATTCTTAACTGCGATGGCAAAAAGAACAGCACCCGTCAGCCAGAACAGCGAGGTAGAATAAAGGTAGTCGGTCAGCGTCCATGGAGTCCCCTGCAGGGTGAGCACAATAAGCGTTAGCGGGGAGACCAGGCTTATGACGTGAACATTGGCAAAGATACTCGGGAAAAAGATGTATGATGTTGCCACGGTCGAAAAGAAGATCGATATAAATGAGAGTTCCTTGAAGCTCCGCGAGAGCATGCCGATGAGCAGCGCATTGGCAAGGAAGAAGAAGATGATGGGAATCAGCGGGAGAAGGATCAGTGGGGGGGCGTTGATGAAGAGTGTAAGTCCGGTGCATATGGCGACCATACCGATGAAATACGGGAGAGCCTTACCGATGATGATGGATGACGTTTTTACCGGAGTTGAAAGGAGTACTTCACCCTTGCGTTCGATCCGCTCATTCATGATGCTCATCATGAAAAACTGCGATGTGAAGTAGAGCGGGAATATAAAGACGAATATGAGGACGATAGAGTCAAACGGGAGCGGGGGCGAGAGCTGGGATGGGGTCTTGAAACTGCCCATAGTGTTATCGGATGAGAGAACCTCTGTGTAGCGCGATATCTGGGTATTTTTTGCATTGGTCTTTACCAGTTCTTCACGAAGTTGCTCTTTTGTGAACTCCAGCGTGGGAGACGGCAGCGGTATATCGATTACCTCCCCTTCAGGAAGAGGCGTCGTCCTTCCCGGTGTTGCACTGATGTATTGGCCGCTCTGGGTGGCGAGGAAGCTGAGCTCACTTTTTACGGTCTGGACATCAATCCAGAGCGGGTATGCTGCAAAGAGGTCATCCTCCCTGTTGTAGACACTGTTAACATATTTCGCGTAGTCGCGTTCAAGTGTCTTTTGAGCTGCCTTTGCTTTCTCAGAAGAACCCCCTGACACCTGTCCCCCGATAACAATCAGGTCAAACGAATTCCTGTTTTTCATGAGAACGGCTGAATCCATCTCATAGACAGAAAACCGGGGGTCACTGGCAAGGAGCTGGGCAATGTCGGCATTATCAACACCGATTTCATACATCCCGTCCTGAAGGTGCAGACCGCTCTGGGCCGTGAAACCGGTGACAAGCACGAGCAGGATAAAGAGGATAATGGCAAGTGGCAGGGTGTCCCGGCTCATCATAGAAAATGATTTTTTCACTTCCCATCGCGCAATAGTAAAAATGTCAGTGAGTGCACTCATGAGCGGTCCTTTTTCTTATTTGCCATTACCCGGGTTCATTTTCCACCGAACCCTGCAGCATGATATTTGAATACAAAGTTGTACCGGGTATCAGTCAAATAATCATCGGTGCTTACAGTGCTCTGTCCAACTGGTGATAATTGAATATGTCCAGGAATCCCTGGATCCGATCTGACCGGCATCCCCTGTTCTCCGATCCCTCATAGTATCTTCCTGAATATATCAGGATTAAAAATGTGAAGATTTTTTTAATAGAAAAACAGAGTGCCAGCATACCAAGGTATATGTTACGATCCGGATAAGTCTGATTGAACAAGGTAATCAAGTATGATAACTGCCCGCCACCTGACCAAAAAATTTGACAACTTTCCTGCACTGGATGATGTGAGTTTTGAGTTCGAAGATGGCGAGATCTTTGGGATTATCGGGCATAACGGAGCGGGTAAGACCACACTCCTCAAGATCATATCGGGCCTGATCATTCCCTCATCCGGCGAGCTGTTTATCAATGACATTGATGTTGTGAAAAACCCGGTTGCCCTTAAAGAAAATCTTGGATACCTGCCCGAAGAATCGAGGCTGTACGAGACCATGACAGCGGAAAACTACCTTGCATTTTTTGGGGAGATATACGGGTTGTCAGCACAGGAGATCCGGTCCGGTCAGAACCAGCTGTTCGCTGCACTGTCGCTTGAAACTGACGGGAAAAAGATCGGGGAGTTCAGCAAGGGTATGAAACGGAAAGCAGCTATCGCCCGTTCGCTCATCCACGATCCGAATTTTCTGGTATATGATGAGGCGACCAGCGGACTTGACCCCATGACTTCCCGGTTCATTGCCGATTACCTGCGCACATTAAAAAAAGAGGGCAAGACAATCGTGCTATCAGCACATAACCTCTACCAGGTCGAGGCAATCTGCGACAAGGTGATGATCCTGAAACGCGGAAAAATGGTTGCCTTTGGGAATATGCACCAGCTCCGCGACCAGTTCGGGTCCCTTACGTATACGATCTTTTTCTCCATCGAAGACCCGGGCAAACTGATCGGACATACAAAAACTTACCGGAAGGAGGAAGGGTTCTACATCTGCGAAGCAGAGGATATCCCGGAACTGAACGAATGCACCGGCATAATCACAGAATCCGGCGGAACGGTGGAGAAAATTGAGTCACGGTACCCGTCGCTTGAAGAGATGCTCGTAAAGATCGGGAAATAATTTCCTGGTTATTTCCCGGAGGTCAATCTGACGCGTATCAGAATTATGAAACGTGGTCAGTGAACCTACACATATCAACCTATACCGGATGGATCTATGAAAAACGAGAAGCATCCTCTGGATGGAGAAATTGTCGTCCGAGAAGTTCGTGACAGCGACCGTGACGCAATCATACCAATTTTCAACCACTATGCGGCAACCAGCTATGCTGCCTATCCTGAAATGCCGGTGACTGATCGGTTTTTTGAATTTTTACGCGATGGAACGCTTGCGTTCTATATTCTTGAAAATACGCAAAGGGTCATTGGATTTGGTTTAATCAAGCCGGTCCTTCCGTTTCCTGCCTTTATGAAAACAGGGATGCTCACCTACTTCCTCCTGCCGGAATTCACCGGTCAGGGTTTCGGCAAATTACTTCTCGAACAGCTCACAACGGAAGCATCGAAGCTTGCGATGACCTCGCTTGTCGCAAATATGGCTTCAAAAAATATTCCGAGTATCCGGTTTCACCTGAAGAACGGGTTTTGCGAAGTGGGCAGGCTGCAGAATGCCGGTTTCAAATTCAGCGAACCGTTCGATGTCCTCTGGATGCAGAAGATGGTGTAATAGTATCAGGCAACCCTGACAGATGATCCCCTGTTCCTGGCAGAAGTGATAAGGGTTGTCCCTCCTGCATGTTCGTCCATACATGACCGGGCTTCCTGTTCAATTTCCTGCATGTCTGTATCGCTGATGGCATAGACCGCAGGTCCAAATCGAGCTCATGCCCGCACATGCTGCACCTGCTGAACGCAGCCTTTCAATAAGTTCGGGGACCTGTTTTGGCTGCAGGCTGAGCTCGATCTTCTTGAACCCCAGTCCCTGGATGGCGTTGACCGATGATCCGAACAGATCGAGGTCCTTCTGGACAATACCGGGAAGCATCCGCATGAGAATCTCGAACGACAGCAAACGGACCTCTTCAACCGGGACAGGGCAGTACTTCCTGAAAATGTCTGTTTCTTTTATACCGCTTGCACCGGAAGGGAGATTTGGAATTGCAAGAAGGATTTTCCAGTCTTTGGGAAAATCATAGCGTACAATGACCGGTGGGGGCTTTACACCCCGTGAAGCTGCGGACGGTCGGAATTCGGACTTTTCACTGTTCTGCCCGAACGCGTGTCCTCCGTCAACAATAAATCCTCCCTGTTCGAATGCCGCAGTACCAATACCGGATGTGCCCCCCCTGCCAACGAGCAGGGCGAGTTCCTGAACCGTGCGGGATCTGCCATAAATCTCGGCAATCCCCCGGGCAATTGCAAGCTTCAGCTGGGATCCACTGCCAAGACCGATATGAGAGGAATAGTAATTTCGCACGGTTATGGATACGTTTCCACCGGTATGCAAACCTTTCAGGACCTGATGTGCGGTATCCATGATAATTTCCCTGATTACGCTGTCCCCTCCCTGCACTTCGAGTTGTGGGCTCTGGCGCAGCTCAATAAGAATTCCCGGTTCGTTCAGGGCAATTCCGACACCCCCGTCAACCCTCCCGGAACCCCCGTGCATGTCGATGAGCGTGAGGTGGAGCCGTGACGGTGTCTGGACGATCACCCGTCGCTCCTCAAGAAACCTGTTGTACGGGAACTGTTCTTCGATAAAGATCAGGGGTTCACCGTTATGGATAATCCGGTACTGCCTGCTGAGCAGCGGTTCCTGGTTGCAGATGGAAAATATCCTGCCCGCGTCTTCTGATGCGGGAGAGACCCAGGCATTCAGGATCTCCCGCCGCGCCTCAATCCGGTGGTTCTGGATGATCCTGCCGATGGGAATATCTGCTTTCATCAGGTCATCTTTGAATTCCGGGGACAGTCGGGCAATTGGTGTATGGGATATCGCATACATCAATACGTCACCGCTTGCGGATGTCTTGATCTCGACAACCCGGTAATTGACCGGGTCACCCTGTAGTATCCCGAGACGTTCTGCAATTGTGGGATCAGCGTCAATAATTTTTTGCACCCGGGTTTCGATAACTACCGGGCAACCCGTAATTGCCTCCAGGATCTGGGTGACCGATCCATCCGTGCCAAGAAGGAATTTCTGCATTGCGGATAGTCTTCCGACCTGTGTTTCGATCTCGTGTAAGATCTGTGCAATGTCCATCACGACAACCTCACTGTTCAGGATATTAAGGATACGGTTCTGTGTTGATATGATTATCGCAGGGATCGAGAACCTTTTGTTCCTTTTATCGTTTCATGTCCGAGTATCAGCGATTGCGGTATCCCGTTTAAAATTGATGAGATTGACTCTTTGGTAAGCCGTCCCCGTTTTCCTATGACTTCACCACTCCGGATCACACAAACCCGGGATATCAGGACATAGCTTTCGCCAAAAAGATCGAGGCCGCCCTCGGAAAAATTATCCAGGGAAATCGGGATACAGGGTGCATCTGATGACGGCTTGCTGCTGATCGGGCAGAGGTGTACCTCCCCACAATCTCCGGTCCCGATTACTATGGCAGGGCGTGTCTTGACCCCGCCCCGTTCTTCAAAAGCAACCGGGGCTATCACGACGTCGCCCCGGCAATAATGTCCCATGCATAGAATTCCGTTTTAAAAGAGTATAAGCCGTTTGATTCTGCAAAAACGAAAGGATTTTTCTCCTCTCATGGTTCACTCACGAAAAGAATGATTTTTGAGGGGATGTGATGGGAGTAACACCGCCAACTGCGCACGAGTCCTCGCTTCTGATGGGAGCGACCATGGCCGTATCCACGATCGGATTTTCACCGGCATTTTCTTTCTTTTTATCAATATTGACATCGCGGTCAGGATAGCAGCAGCAATCCTTGTCGGCGTTGTGGGGATTATCAGTTTTGTCCGGCACTCAGTTTTTTACGAGTCCGACCAGATCCGGATGGGGTGGCGGCAGGAGCATAAGGAGTTCCAGCTTGAAGTGGGATATGCCAACATTGCGATTGGCATCTGGGCGCTGGTTGCAGCCGTCTTCAACTGGGGGCTTGCCTGCGGGGTGGTGCTGGCCATATATGCGACTTACCTCTTCTGTGCCTTCCTTCTCCACCTCATTGAAGCCCATTCATGGGAGGATCTTCACATCCCGGCACACCGCTCGCGGGCGATTCAGAGCGTGGTCTCGACCGGGCTCTTTGTTTTCGTCCTGGCCGGGTTTGCGTTCATTGCCTTTGCCCGGGCGGGTGTGGTGCCGTTTATACAACTTTAACACTACCACACTCTCTTCAGGATCAGGATTACGGTGCCCGGTGCTTGCCCAGTCCACCCGAAGCAGAATTCTTAATATTGGTGTACCCAACTGAACAGTGATGCCCGGTGCGACTATTGCGGAAACGAAGTGGTGCTCCCCTCCACCTGCCAGCACTGCGGCGGAAAATTCTACCCGGAGTCCCCGGTTGCCCCCCAATCATCAGTGTACTGGCATCGTTTCATGGCAGAAAAAACCATACCCCGGCGGTCCGGGTATGCGATATGACAAGGGCAGTGGTGTGACCGCGAACTTTCGGGGGTATGCTGAATCCCGGCATGCACCCGAAGGGAAACGCGGTAAGGGAATTCCCTGGCTGATAATCATGGTGATAATATTATCCTCGTCCTTATCGCAATGTTCCTGTCGTGTGAGCGGTAAGTGCTGCGATAGGAATCATAACCATGCGTGACTTTGCTCTTTTATTATCGTCTGCGTGATTGGCCGTATGGCCCTTGTCCTGAACTCCCTGACTTCAGGAATGCTCCCATGGGCTCGTTCCCTGTCATCCAGCATATGGGATCCACACCCGCAACTCCTGTCTTTGCCACCTATTCCAACCGGCAGCGGAATCCCCCTGTTGCCACCTTATGATCCCCCCCAGACGGCTTCGTTTCCATTCTGCTGTGTGCGCCTTCACCGAACTCCTGTAACTCTTCCGCTTGCTGCTGATACCGTCTGCCGCTGAAAATCCCTATACAATCTCCACAACTGTTGCTCTGAACAACGGGTGCATTATCAGATCAACCGGCGCCGGAACCGCCAATGGTCTTGAGTACTTACGCTTTGATCGAGCGCTCGCTGACATTGCACGGCATCACAGCAGGATATGGCAGCAGGACTATTTTGCCCATATGAATCCGGCCAGG
>CAWFBZ010000011.1:0-40560 GCA_963814135.1 uncultured Chloroflexia bacterium
TGTTCTTGTTCCTGCCGCCGCCGGAAGAGACTACGTATTGCTCCGGTCGCCTCCCGCCGGAGGGTTGCCGCCGCCCGCGGGCACGTCCTCGATCGACAGCGTGCCGTTGGAGTCGACGAGGTAGGCGCGCTTGTCGCCGGGCTTCTGGGCGACGACGATGGTGCCGGTGTCGTCGATGCCGACGTCGCGCGTCTGTGCGAGCACCTCGGTCGCGTACTGGTGCAGATCGCCGACGGCGTCGGTTATCTTCCCGAAGAACAGCGTCGCGATCTTTCCGCGGTCCAAGCCGGCCGAGCCGGCAGGTCGATACTGCGGCCGAACCCGAGCGTGTCCCCGCGTGTTACCTCCAACGCCGCGATCGACGCCTTCGCGCGCTCGAACGACGCCATCGTCGCCACGTCGGCAATGCAGAGGTACGTGCCCCACACGTCGAGCGCGGGGGTGGCCTCCTGGCTCCGTCACGCCGCGCCGAGCGGAGACGCCGTCGAGGCCGACGCTCCAGGTCGGAGCAGCGGCTGGCGTCGCGTCCGGACGAACTCCACGCCATATCTCGGAGTGCTCGATCCATTGCCGACGGTCCAGGCCTGTCAGTTCATCACATAGATCCCTCCTTTCGCGCCGGGATAGGTTGCGCCCTTCTTTCACGGCGATCACCTTGCCCGACTTCGTCGAAGTACGAAGGATCGAAAACGCACCCAGCCATCTTCCCGTCGAGCACCGCGCCCATGACATACTGCTGCTGCGCTTCTTCGACCGCGGGCCAGGAACGTCACGAGGATACAGCGCCACCTGGAGCCGACACAGGACATCTCGGAGAGGAGCGACGAAGCTTGCTTCCTCGGCAATCGCCGTCGATGAGGCAGATAGTCGTGCCCCGGCAGGCGCATCACGTCGCGCGCCTTCGCGATGAGCCCTTCGGCGTCGAACGGATCCTCGGTGTACCCGAACTGATCGCGCCACGCCTTCAGGACGCCGCGGGCGCGGATACGCTTGCCGAGCGGGTGCCCGCCTTCGCCATCTCGAGGCGCACCCGCTCGGCCACCTTCCCGTCGAAGAGGCGGACGGTCCAGATGCGCTCCAGGGTCTTCTGGGGCGACGCGTTCCGTGAACTTGCCCGTCGCACCGGAGCGCCTGACCTCGCGCTTGGCCCGGATGGCCGTGAGTTCCTCTGCTTGGCGTCGAGCGCTCGGCCGCCTTGGCCTGGGCGGGGGCGGTACACCACGGTGGCAGGCTGCCGCGCCGGGGACCCGTCCCGGCTCCTTTTCGACCTCGGCGAACTCTTCCACCAGGCCCACGCGGAGCACGAACGTGCTCGATGGCCACGGTGCCGGCCACCGCGTCTTCGCCCAGCAATTTCCCGCGCGCCCCTGCGGACGAACAGGCCCGTGCCAATCAGGGCTCCCGCGCGCGCCATGCGGAGCGCGGCCTCGGGCCGCGACGCCACGTCCCCCGTCGGACCACGCGGTCAGGCGCTGCTCCCGCTCGGGAGGGCCGAGGTCGCGCTTCTCGACGTCCGCCACTACTCCCCCTTCAGGACGCGCGCGATCTCTTTCCGCTTCCAGATCGCGGCGGAGATGGCGGCGAGTACAGCGCCGGAAGGTGCCCCGGCCGGGAGCCCGACGACGCCTGCGTGATCCCCGGGAGCCCGCCGCGGACATGGTCGGGTCTTCGTGAAACTTGATCGGGCGCTGGATCTCCGTGGACGCAGGTTCGGTTGCGACGTCGGCGACGCGCCCACCATGGCAGAGGCGCCCCCGGAGCCGCGTCTGTCTCCGAACAGATCGAGTTTGTCGGCCGAGTCCTTAAAGTCGTCGATGTCGAGTTGCGGCTTCCCGTGCGCCGCGATCTTGTTGCCCTCGATCGACGCCAGAAGGCGGACGACTGTCCCGGCGATGAGCGACGACGACGAGTTGACCAGATGCTGCGCCAGCGACGCGGCGTAGAACGAGCGAGCCACTCCTCGCGGAGCTCGTCGAGGGCGGCTGTTCGCGGCGAGCGTCGGGACAATCTCGGTGCGGATCCCGTTGGCCACGTTCGCGTCGAGCTGCTCCTTGATCGAACGGACGGTCGACGTCGAGACGATGGCGCCAACCGCGACGGCGGTGCCCGCGCCGGTCACGATCCCGGCGTACGGCGACGCCACGCCGACGCCGGGGATCGCCGCGGCTGTGTCCCAGCCGCGGTCCCGGCCGCGATGGCCAGTCTTCACCGCGCTTTCCGTCGCGGCTCTCGTCGAACGGATTGTCGAATCATCACGACTCGATCGCCGCTTCTCCGGGGGTCTTTGCTCGTGAACTCCACGTCGCCGCCACGGTTGTCGCGCGCCCAGCGCCGCGACTACCTCGGCTTCGGACGATCGAGTCGAGCTTCCGGAACGTCGCCGCGCGTATCGTCGGGTGGCCGTTGCGCTGGGCCGCGAGCGCCGCGACGATGCGCGGCGAGAGCAATCCCGCGGCCTTCCGTGCTCTAGCGAACGAGGCGTCCACGGGTGTGACGTCGTCGGTTCAGGACTGCGGCAGGTTGGCTACGGCATCGGCAATCATGGCTTCTTCTCCTTCTATGATTGCGGACAACGCTCCAGGCGCTCCTCCCTCGCGATGGTGCCTTCGAAGAGATGCTGACGTAGCCCTCCAGCGTCCCGATCGCCCGGTTCGCGTTTTCGGTGAGGCGCTGGATGTTCTCGGTTGTGGCCCGCTGGGCGCCTGGCGGAAATCCTCGTCGCTGACGCAGCGCACGATCGCGTCCTCCAGCGCGGTAACGCGCCGCTCGAGCGACGGGAACCCGGCTTCTCCTGCACGACCACGGTCCTCGGGCGCGCGGGCTCGCGTTCGCTGTCGGCGCGGTTCCTGCGCGCGCCAGCGCTTGACGTAGGCCACGACTCCGGCTGCAAGGCCCATGCCGAGAGCGGAACCGAAGGTGACGGTTGCGGGTCGGCCACGAGAGTACCGTAACACGGTTTCCGTGAGGGGCGGGCTACAGCGACAGGACCGCGGTCTGTACGGCGGCAGCGACGACGCCGTACCCCAAGTAGGTGTAGTGGGTGCCGTCGGGCTGGTAGTACACCGGATCCGCGGTGTTCTGGAAGGCCGGAAGCGCGGCGAGGTCGCAGAGAACGTCCGCGTGTGCCGCCCAGTTCGCCCGCATGTCCGTGTTGCACTGCTGGCGATAGATTCGTTGGCGCCGGTCAGCGAGTTTCTGAGTGGCACCGTGCACGCCACGACCTTGAACCCCGTGGCCTGGGCCGCGTCGCACAGGTTGTAGTAGTTCGTGATGGCCGGGAGATAGGACCCGTAGGTGGCGCCGTTGTAGTACAGGTCGTTGCCGATCTCCCATGGAACGTACACACACATGGTGCGCGCCGGATTCAGCAGTGGAGCGATCTGCGTCGCGTAGTCCGCTTGCATCATGGGCGTTGTCTGGGCGTTCACTCCGTAGTTGCTGACACCGAAAGGCTTGCCCAGCAGTTGCGACAGTTGCTCCGGGTACGACGCCGACGGGTCCGTTGGATACAGCGGGTATCCGTAGGTAAGCGAGTTTCCGTCGCAGATCACATCGACGTTGCAGTTGCCCCAGCGGCGAACGAGATAGGTGTCCAGCGTCGGGAGCAAACCCGCCGTTTCGATGTTCCCCGGGTAGATGCCAGCCTCGCCAAACTTACCATATGCCGGAGCGCCGAAGATGTAGTTCGTGCCGATTGTGATGCCGTTGTAGACGCCGGCGCCGACGTTGCCCGTGTCCACGAGCGTGCTTACGAGCCACAACTTGCTGGCGGCACCGTTGTAGAGAGCGATGAAGTAGGTGGGTGCCAGCGAGCCGTCGAGCACGTTGGCCACGGCCCGGTCGACGCCGGCGTTCCAATGCAGATTCAGGGCCGTGGTGTACTCGGACACGCGCGACGCGCCGCAGGAAGGCGCGATCGATCGCGTGGTCGCCGCGTTGCTCGAAAGGGCAAAGGCGCCCCACCGAGTGAAGGGCTGCGCTATCGCCCCGGGACCGTTCCAGTTCAACTGTTGGAAGTATCGAATGCCGGAGGCGTCCGGGTTCGTGAGGCACCGCATTCCGTTCATGTGCCCGACGTAGAAACGCGCAGCCGGATTCGCCTGCGTCATCGAGGAACACGCAACGTGCCTGGTCCTGTCCGCGGTTCAGGAGCGTCTGCGCGAAGCCGCTGGCGTCGATCGCGGTGATGCCCGTCGGGGCATCGAACCAGAGCGATCCAGGCAGGAGCGCCGGAGACCATCCGAGCTCGATCCTGTTCCCGACCAACGCCGCCGGACGGATGCGCTTCGCCAGAACGGTCATGGCCCGGCGACGCGCGTCAGGCGCCGACTCCGCCGGATCCCGTGAACGCGGTCGACACGGTCCCCGGGTGGGTGGTGTCGCCCACCTCGGCCGACCAGCAAGCGCACGCCCGTGTAGTTGGGCGGCACACTCAATCTGGAGCACTCCGACCCACGACGCCGCCGCTCCAGGCGTCGGGTCTTGGAGGCGCTCGACGTACACGTTGACCTTCGCGAGACCGCCCGTCGCGTCGGCGACGATGGAGCTGGAATCAGCAGCATCTCCCGGGCTCCGTGGTGCCGTCGAACTGCACCTTGAACCCCGGGAAGCCGATAGCGCTCAACGCGTTGCCCGTGTAGGTGACGTCGTAGGCGACGAACTTCGTACCAGCCGGGATCGTGCTGAAGCCCTGCCGCGTGAACTGGCCCGCCACCGCCGGCTGCGGAGCGGCGCCCGCATCGAGCGACACGCCGGTCAGCTCGGCCGTGCTCGGAATCAAGAACCCTGGCGGCATCGGGAACGTGCCCGGCGGGATCGGTGTCGGGGCAACGCCGCCTGTGCCTCCGGGCAGAAGTCCCATCAGAGCACCGTCCAGCTGACTTCCCAGGAGAGCAAGTCTCCCGCGAAAACGATCTGCTTCACGCCGTCACCAACGTAGCGGTTCGGCGTGTCGTCGTAGCGCGGCGCCCGGAAGAACCGTGATCGCGACGACTCGCGACGGCGCGAAAGCGGAGTCGTCGACCGTGCAGCCGGCGCCGCCCGCCAGGCACTCGATGGCGTGGACCACGCATCCGGACCGGGATCGTGACGGACCCGACGCCTACGCCCGTGTCCCCGTCCCTCGTAGTACCGGAAATGCCATCGCGGCCAGCCTACCAGCGCGCGCGCCGCTTCGCTAGCCCTTGTCCGAAGGCCCCTGGGAAACCGCCGCGTCGGTCACGGCGTCGTTCAGGTCGGCCACGTCCACGGATTTCTCGAGCTGGTCGATTTTGAGCTGGGCGGCGGCGTCCAGGATCCAGTCCTTGTGGAGCGCCATGAGAATCCTCGTCGGAGCGGGGCAATCGGTCCGGGTCGTCGGTCATGTCGCAGGGATGCGTCGAGCAGTCGGAGGGCTCCGCAGCCGCAGCGACCGCGTGGTACTGCGTGCAGAGTCGGACGACGCCGCGCACGTAGAGCGCCTCGCTGGCCGTGTAGTAGTGGGCCACCTTGAGCTTCGTGCGCGTAGGCCGCGGAATCGCCGGTGAGCACGGCCTGCCATGCCCTGGCGTAGCGGCTGGTCGGTCGCGCGAGGGACGACGACGTGCTCGAGCGCGCCGTGCTCGGGAATCCTTGTACGCCCGGAAACGCGTCTGGGGATGGCCAGGCGGCAGCGGGTAGTTGCCGGTCGTCGGGGAGTACCAGACGAGCTTGTGGTCCCTCACCTCGTTGCAGCGGAAGCTCGTGTAGAAGCCCTGGTAAGCCGACGTCGCTTTGAAATTTCCGAGATTGAGCAGGTGCGTCGGCGTGCCGTTCCCCGTCTCCAGCGCGCTCTGTGCGATCAGGACCGCGAGCGCGTCGGCGGAGATGTCGTGGCCGACGACCTGGCGGACCGCGCCAGCTAGAGCGTTGGCGAGGGCGGCGGGAGCGACGGGGGTCAGCTTGTCGGGGAGGTAGGTGGCGAGCATGGTTCACCTGTACTTGGCGACGTCACCGCGCCCCCGGCGGACCTTCGGCAGTTCCAGAACGGCTAGCGCTTCGGTGGCGCCTGAAACGCTACGCTCGAAGCGGCGCTTGCGCAGCGCGCGGACGGTCTCCGGCGTCTTGCGGTTCCGCCCGAAGTCGTTGCGCACGTGCTCCACGTAGACAGGTCCGATGCAGCGCCGCACGTAGTCCAGGTCCGCTCGCAGCGGCCAGAGTCGTCGGTGCAGGTTCTGGATGATCTTCTCCAGGCGCGGCGTCTTGGCGGGATACGCCTCGAGGCGAGCGAGTAACTGGTCCATGTCCAGAGCTGCCATCACCGCACCAGAGTCAACGCGATCAAAAGCGCGAACGTGATCGTGACGATCGCCACGGCCCAGTCGGGCGATTCATTGCGATTCTACACCTTCGCGTCGCCTTGGCCCTGCGAGTGGATCAGCGCGTCCGCGATGGCGTCGGTCGCGGCATCGGCGCTCGCAGCAATCGCGGCGCGCTCGGCCGCCTGGAGCTTGTCGGCCAGCGGCGCCTTGACGAGCGCGGCGACGACGCGCTTGAGCACCGCGAGAACCGGCGCCGGCAGTAGCGAGAGCATCGCCGTGATGTCTGCGACCAACTCGGCGGGGTTCATCGGCAGTTCTCCCACGCCTTGCTGGCGGCGTTGCGCTTCGCGAGCGCGTCGGCGAGCTCGGGGCAGTCGGCAGCGTGCTCGTACTTGCGACAGATGCCGGTTATCGCGATCTTCTCGACCTCGAGCAGATACGCGGCCTGCGCAGCGTCGAGCGTCGCCTGACTGCACGCGGGCTTCTGCGTGGTCGGAGTGCAGCCGGCGAGCGCGCACACGACGACGAGCGCCAGCGCCTTCACGCGACCGGACCTTTCGGCGTCGGGCGGTCCTGTGCTTCGACCGTCCGCAACTCGCGCAGATCGCCGGCCCAGCGCGCGAACTTGTGGGTCAGCGGCCACGACGCGGGGAGGAGCGCAGCGAGCCCCGTGACGATCGTGTACGCGGCGCCGGTAATGGCGCTGGCCGCTACGACGATCTCCGCGACGGTCATGGCTCCCGTTCTATCGCGGACCGGAGCGCGAAGCAACGGGGCGCCGGAAGCGCCTGTTGTCGAGGGCGAGCCAGAAGCAGAACGCGAGCAGGCCGGCGAGGGCGGCGGTGCGGATCATGGCCGCTGTTGTCGGCGTCCCCGGGATTCGGCACCGCCTTCAGCCGGTGACAGGAGCAGGCGCATTCGACTTCTGGATGCCTCGCCTTCGGGCAGCCGTCATGCGCTCCACCGTGCACGGGCCGGTCTTGCCGCCCATGTACGCCGTGGCAGGAACTGGGCTTCGGGAACGGATTTCATCACGGCGATCCCCTTCCCCAGGAGCATCGTGACGATCGCGGCCACGGTATCAGGCCCAACCACGTCGAACATGAGCTGATCGACGACGCTAAGGATGCGCGCCGACGCGCTATAGGCCTGCTGATAGGTTGAAAGCTTGGTCAGCTCCTCGTCGAGATTGACGCCGGAGGTCGAGCCTGCCGCGACTGGGCTTCCTTCAACCGGTCGTCCTGGGCGGTCTGGTTCGCGGTGACCTCGTTGCTCTGCGTCGCGACGTTCTGATAGAAGGCCGCCGCATAATCCCCAGCGACGAAACCTGCGCCGAGATATCGCCCGCCCTGGCGAAGCTGCGAGTCTCGGTCCCGGCATTCTCCAGCGCGATCACTCCGCTCAAGTCGCCGGCCAGCACCACGGTGTCGCCCACCGCGGTGGAGCGGTGATCTGCGGCGTCGCGAAGCCGATCCGGCTGGTCGCCGCGGAATGCCCGACGTCAGGCTGAAGCCCGCGGCCGGTCGCCGAGCTGGTTGTCGCCGATGCCGAACAGTTGGGTGAAGCTCATGCCTGTGGTGCCGCGCGCGGTCGTGTCGCCGGTCACGTTGAGCTGATAGCCGGAATAGGAGGGCGCGAGAACCTGGCTGACCGAACCGTCGGAATTAAGCGTGAGGCTCGCCGCGCCGCCGAGCGCGGTATTGATCGCGGTGATGACGTCGCCGACGGTCTGGCCCGCGCTGGTGGTGACGCTCGCCTCATTCGGAGTTCCAGCGCCGTTGTTGATGATGATCCCATAGGCGCCTTTGCTCACACTGGCAATATTCGTGAAGGTGTTATCCTGGATCAGCAAGCCGGTGCTTGAATTGGATGAAGCGCTATCCAGCACGCCGATGCCTGTTGCGGTCTTGGCATTGGCATTGATGTTATTAAAGCTGTTGTGCGTGATGGATACATTATCCGCGCCGTTTTGGAACACGATCGAATGCACATTACTGCCTAGTCCAACTGCGCCTACATCTTCGATCATGTCATAGCTGATGGCAACCGTATCGGCGCTTGATGAAATAGAAACCGCATACGTTTGGCCGGGGTTGGTGAGTGTAAAACCGTTGACTTCTACATTGCTGGCACTCACAATTACGAGCCCGTGGATGGTGGACTCGCCGGCACCAGCTGCCGTGCGACCACTGACAGGCACGTCAGCCTGCACACCAGTCAAGGTCAGGGACTTGTTTATGGTCACATTTTCGACAAAAGTCCCGGCTGCTACTGTGATCGTGTCACCATTTTGCGTGGCAGCGTCATCGATTGCGGCCTGTATGGTAGTGAAGTATGTGCTTCGAGTGATATTTACCACTGGAGCGCCAAACGTCGTACAAGCTACATTTGTGCACCAGGGGATGTAATCTACATTGGTTGTAACATTATCACCTGTGCCAGGACCAACAACACCTGGTCCGGAAGCCGCGCCCCACCAGTTCAATTCAGCGTTCAGATTGGGGACAGTCTGGTTATCGACACCCATGGTGAGGTTACTGGAGATGTCCACTAAGCTTACGGTAACACCGGTTGGTCCAGTGTTATTCTTCCCTGGCTCTCCAGAATCGAAGCCCGGATTGGTTTCCGGTTAATGCACCACCGGTTACAGTGACACCAGTCAATGTTGCAGGGTTGCCACTATAAGAAGGTGCGTCGTTGCGGGCTTTGATGGTCAGGCCAACACCATTCGTCAAATCACCAGAGCCGGAATTGGATATTGTTGAATTCAGGATGGAGATATTCTGGAAGGATCCGTACTTGAGGTTGATATCAAAACCTGCCGAGCTGGCTCCTGATGTACCACTATTGTTTACAGTAATTCCAGTGAAAGTGGCATGATCCAGCTTCTCAAAGTACATTCCCTTCAGAGTGTTGTTGTTGAAGGTCGTTCCGGTAACGGCAATATTTGTGAAGTTGTTCTGGTTCGAAGTACTTCCGCTATTGGCATAGATACATATACCCTGCACGTTGCCATCAAACGAGCCACCCGTAATGGTCAGGCCGTTGACAGAACCAGAAGTTGCTGACCGAAGTCCAACAGAGTTCCCGGAAACTGTCATGTTGTTAAGGACCAGGTCATTTACAACAGCACTATTGTGCACTTCGACACCATAATTGCTGTTATTTACTGCGGCAACATTATCCAGCTTAATGAAGGAAACAGCCGAGTCCATTTGGACGCCGTTTGAAGCGCCTTGTACCCGCAGATCCTTCACTATCAATGGATCACTTGCATCGACACCACTTGCTGCCAGGGTAATTCCAACCCCGCTGGGTGGGGTAATTATTGTTCCTGCTAAGTCGCTGCCGGCTCCTTGCAGGGTAACTTTCTTATTTACAGTCACGTTCTCGACAAACGTCCCGGCAGCAACATTGACTGTGTCACCACCCGCAGCCGTATTAATGGCATGCTGGATGGTCAGGAACGGCGAGGCCAGAGTGCCTTCGTTGCTGTCTGAACCGGTCGGGTCAACGTACCAATAGGTAGGTACCACAAAATCATAGGTGACCGTGTCAATCGTGACCTTGTCGACCCAAGCCTTTGTCCCTACTCCAGGACTTACATTGTAAGCGTCACCCATCCCCATAGTAAGATAGACCCGGCTGACAGTCTTGCTTGAATCCAACGCAGCGATATCAGCAAGGGAGAGCATTGGGCCTGTTAGTATTCCGCTTGAGCGTATCGGTCCAGGCTTGCCAGTGAGTACCGTTCGCAGCATCTTCCGTATGCCAGCCTGATGGATTCGAGGTCGGCAGATACTGATACATGATGTCGCCGGCAACATCCTTATTTTAATTCAATGTAAACCCACACTGGGAGTGTACCGGTCTCGTTTTCGAAATCATAGGTTAATGACTGTCCTGCAAAAGTCGAAATCGGTATGTCACCAGGTTTGTAACGCGAATAACCCTTGGTCCTCGTAGACCAAATCGGTCGGGTCCTCGGTCACACCGGCATAAATAGGAGCGGCTTCCCGTCCATCGATAGAAGCCGTAGTTCCCGGGGAATCATAAGTATATCCGTCTGCAGGACCTTGGTAGGATGAAAAGACTCCACCGCCACCAGGCGCAGTCCAACTCGGCTGCAAATTGTCTACCAGTACAGTTGTGCCGCCGTTTGCATCCGCGCCGAATGCGGGAACTGCAAGTCCCACAACCAGAGCTAGGAACATTAATAAGCTGATACATATGTTCAGCTTTTTAAATTTAGTATTCATGAAAGTATTCTCCTCGTAATTTCAGAAAGAAAAAAAGGAATTTAGATTAATTTCGGGTCATGAATGATTTGTATATTTTCTCGAGTATCCCTCCTTGGAACAATAGGAATCAAAACAAAGCTTGACCAGTTGGTAGAAACGAAAATAAATATCCGCCCAATATTCATCACTAACCATAATAGGTCTTTTTGGAAGATAAGTCAATTCTATTTATAAGAGATTTGTAATCACCATTCCATGATTAATGTAATATTAATTTTGCAAGTCATTATTAATCAATCAATTCTGCGCTTCTGAGTAGTTTCCCAGTCCTATCTTTATCCGATAGGAGTGGTTCCCTTTCATCCAACAACGGCCACTCGACCCCAATCTCAGGATCATTCCAAACGAGCGTTCGTTCCCATTCAGGCGCGTAATAATCGGTGGCTTTATAAACCACTTCAGCCTGGTCACTTAATACGTAGAACCCGTGTGCAAAACCTGCTGGGATCCATAATTGGTGCTTATTCTCTTCAGAGAGGTTTTGGCCGATCCACCTGCCAAAAGTTGGCGAATTCCTTCGCAGGTCCACCGCCACATCGAATATCTCGCCTCGCACCACCCGCACCAGCTTGCCCTGGCTTTGTTTGAATTGGTAATGTAGCCCTCGCAGGCAACCTTTTACAGAGCTGGAATGATTATCCTGCACGAATTGTGTCGGGAGACCCTGTTCTGCGAATAATCTTGCCTGAAAAGTCTCCATAAAATAACCGCGCTGATCTCGAAAAACCTTCGGTTCGAGTAATAGAATACCGGGAATTGAAGTTTTAATGAAAATCATTTTATGGGTGAATTGGATTCTATAAATATAATGGAATAATTCGGTGAATTGATTCAAATTTATAGGGTTTGGTTTGTGGAGTAATAGTGTCCTTCAATAATCCTATCGTCCAATCCCGATATACCGATACCCCAACCGCTCCAATTCGCCTCGGTCCAGGAAATTGCGCCCGTCCAGGATCAGCGGAGTATTGAGTTTCGGCTTGATCCCGGCCCAGTCCAAGGCGCTGTATTCGGGCCATTCGGTCACCAGCACGATCGCATCCGCGCCTTGCAGCGCCTCGACCGGATCGGGACAGTAGATCACGCCCAGGTCGGGATACAAGCGCCGGGCATTTTCCAGCGCCACCGGGTCGGTGGCGGTCACGCTGGCCCCGTGGTGGATCAGCTGGCGGGCGATATCCAGGGAAGGCGCATCCCGCAGGTCATCCGTGTTGGGTTTGAAGGCGAAGCCCAGCAGGGTGACGCTGCGGCCCTTCAGGATCTTCAACTCGTGCAGCAGGGTCTCCACCACCCGGCTGCGCTGCTGGTAATTTACATCCCGCGCCGCCTGGACGATCGGCATGTCCACCCCGTATTCTTTGGAGGTCGCCACCAGGGCGGCCGTATCCTTGCCGAAGCAACTGCCGCCCCAGCCGATGCCGGCCTGCAGGAAGCGCGGCCCGATGCGGCTGTCCAGGCCGATGCCGTGCGTCACCTGGGTGATATCCGCGCCCACTTTTTCGGTCAGCCGGGCCAGCTCGTTGGTGAAGCTGATCTTGATCGCCAGGAAGGCATTGGCGGCATATTTGATCATTTCGGCCGAAGCCAGGTCACAGGTCACCACCGGCACGGCGGTCAGTTTCTCCGGCCTGGGCAGGAAGCTGGGTGCCGGGAAGGACTGGTTGAGCAGCGGCCGGTAAAGGTTGGTCAACACGTCGATGGCCCGCACGTCGTCTGCGCCGATCACGATCCGCTCGGGGTAGAGCGTGTCATACACCCCCGCCCCCTGGCGCAGGAATTCCGGGTTGGAGGCCACGGCATAATTCCCGTTCGGCCGGGTGCCATGCTTGCGCCCGTAGGAGTCCCGCAGCAGCGTGCCCACCCAGTTGCCCGAGCCGATCGGCACGGTGGATTTATTGACCACCACGCGTGAAATGGTCGTTCAGGCGCTCCCCGATGGCTTGCGCGGCCGCCTTCACCTGGCTCAGGTCGCAACTGCCGTCCGGCAGGGAAGGTGTCCCGACCGCAATGAAGACCACATCGCAGGCATTGAAGTCCATGTCATCGTAGGAGCTGGAAAAGGAGATATTCGCCCTGGCAAGCCCCATCAGTTCCGGCAGGCCCGGTTCATAGATGGGAGATTTGCCATCCCGCAGCATGGCGACCTTTTTCTCATCGATATCCAGGCACAGCACCTGGTGCCCCAGGTAAGCCAGCGCCACCCCGGTTGTCAGACCCACATAGCCTGTCCCGACTACGAGAACTTTCATGGACGAACCTCCCTAAACTTGAATTGAATTTGTTCGATCATTCCGTACGATTTATTCTGGACCAACCCCGCTCGTTCATGTGCCACGATATCGTTCGAAAGTGAATAAGATTGATTGGGAGTGAAGAAGGTCATCCGCTTTTTATCGATCAAAAAACGCCTCCGTCACTTTCTCCCCAACCTGATGGTTCGGCCTCAGGATATGGCCCCTTTTCCTGACCTCGGGCAGGCTGATGCGGTAACCGGGCCCTGTGCAAACCGGACAGTCCCCGATAAACAGCTCCGGAGCGATTCCCCGGTAGCGGGCAAACTCCCGGCCGCACTCGCAGGCGAATTCCTTCAAAGCCGCCGGGTTGCCGCCGGCGATGGCGTGGTTGGGCAGGTCGCCTTCCAGCCGGGCTCCCGCTAACAACTGGGCATATTCCCCCACCCACAGCTTTCCCAGCACCTCGGCGCCTTCCCCGATGCGGGCATATTTATGGATCGTGCCTTCTGAGAGTGTGCTGCCCGAGGCGGGTTTGACTCCGATCTTCGCACCGGCCTCGATGCGGGCGAAATCCTGGATCTCCAGCGGACCTTTCAGCGTGGCATGCGGGCCGATCACCACCGAGAAGCCGATCTTCACTTCCCCCTGGATGCGGGTGTGGGCCAGGATTTTGACGTTACCGCCCACCCTGACGTGCGGTCCGATCCGGCAGCCGGCTTCGACCAGCGTATCCGCCTGCAATTCGGCTTTGGGATGAACGATTGCGCTTGGGTCTATCAATGTGGAAAGCATATGTGCCCTCCTGGGCAAATGGAATTTACCCAATTATAGCACATACGTTCTGGTTTGGAGAGAGTAAATCTCACTCCTGCGGCCAGGTGCCCTGCATGAAATCGGCGATATAGCGGCGGAAGACGTCAAAATCGATCGTCCAGATGTTCACATCCTGGTGCATGTCCTTGTCGTAGATCCAGTCATACACGTAATATTTATCCGGGATGTTCCGGAAGGTCAGGTCGGTTGAAGTGTCCATTTTCTGCAACAGGCATAGCATGCTCTCGATCTGCCTGGGGCTCAGGTCGGTCAACCCGGCGCCCTGCATGGCCTGCAGCAGCTTGGGCAGCTTCGGGATGATCTCCGGGGAGCTGACTTTCTGGTAGATGGCCTGGAGGATCTGGTCCTGGTTGCTATCCCGGAACAGGGTGGTATAGCCTTCGCGCACGCGCGCCAGGTTCAAGGCCTGCTCCCCGGTCAGATGGTTGATGCCGGCGCTGAAATAGCCCAAATCATTGCCGTGCACGTTCCCATCCACCGCTTTGGGCAAATTCACGTCGATCCCGCCCAGGGCGTCCACGATCTTGACGAAAGCCTTGAAGTCAACCACGACATAATTATCCACACTCAGATTGAAGTTCTTCTGCAGAGTCTCGGCCAGCAGTCCCGCGCCTCCGGCCGCGCCGTCGTAATAGCCCATGGCCGGTACCCCGTAAAAGTAAGCCTGGTTGAGCAGTCCGTGCGTGATGTCATAATGGTCAGAAATCCCGGGGATCTCGACCCAGATGGCCCGGTCCAGGGTCAGCACGGAAACTTGATGGGTGGTGAAGTCGATCCGGGCGATCTTGATCACGTCCGCCAGGCCATACAGGTAATTGTCGCCGCGATAATCGATGCCGACGGCCAGCACGGTCAGCACGGGCACATTGCCGCACAGGGGCTTGGCCTGGCTGACCTGGGCTGAAGACGGAGTGCTCACCGCCGCGAAAGGATCATTGGGGTTGAGAGTTGCGTTGGGATTGGGAGTGGCGTTGCTATTGGCGCTGGAGCTGGCTGGTTTGCTTGGATTGCTATTGAGCGCCGGTCCCAGGGGTTTATCCAGGATGGAACCGCAACCCGAAACCGCCAGGGCCAAACCCAGCAGCAGGCAAAAGAAGATGGTACCTGATGAGACTCTTTTTACTTTTCATTCTCGTTTTCTATCCAATGCTGCGAACAGGGCTTGGTCCAATAAAATCAGGCTGGTCAATCGACACGCAGCCCACTCGCCCATTGACGTTCACGCATGTACCAATCCACCAGCTTCCCCAGCCCTTCGTCCAGCCCCACTTGCGGCTGCCAGCCCAATAACTCCCTGGCTTTACTGACATCCGCCTGGTTGGTCAGCATATCGGCCTGGTTGGGCGGGTGGCGTTCGATGCGCGCTTTCTTCCCAATCCGTTCTTCCAGCATGGCGATCAGCCCGTTCATTGAGACAACTTCGTGCCCGCCCAGGTTGACGATCTCGTAACCCAGCGGTTTCAAGGCTGCGAGGGTGCCTCTGGCGATATCGTCCACGTAGGTAAAGCCGCGCGACTGCTCCCCATCCCCATATAGATGAAGGGGTTCGCCTTCCATGATCCATTTGGCGAAGCGGAACATGCTCATATCCGGGCGCCCGGCCGGTCCATAGACCGTGAAGTAGCGCACCACTGTGACGTCCAGTCCATACAGGGCATGGTAGCTATGGCAGAGCGCCTCGGCGCCCTTCTTGCTGGCAGCGTAAGGCTGCAATGGGTGGTCGCTGCCGGCGCTTTCCGGGGTGGGATGGGGGGCATCCGCCCCGTAAATGCTGGAGGTGGAAGCCTGGATGAATTTGCCGATACCGGTCTGGCGGCACAGTTCGAGCATATTCAGGGTTCCGGTTACATTCGTTTCCACGAACGCCCAGGGGTTCTCGACGCTGGCGCGCACCCCCGCCCGGGCTGCCAGGTTGATGACCGCGGCGTATTTTTGATCCAGGATCGGGGAGGGTTGATCCAGGATGGCGCGCTCCGAAATGTCGGCTTTGACAAACGTGAACCCGGGCAGTTCCTGCAGCTTGCGCAGGCGGTATTCCTTCATGCGCACGTCGTAGGCGTCGTTCAGGTTGTCCACGCCGGTGACGGCATGACCCTGTTCGATCAGCATTTCGCTGACCCGGCTTCCGATAAATCCGGCCGCGCCGGTTACGAGATAATTAGGCATATTATTTAAATATCAAGAATTTTCACCACTAAGGACACAAAGTACACAAAGGTTTACTATTTTTCATTGAGAAGATCGAGTTCTTATTCTGCTTTTATTCCAAATACCCGACCCCGGGTATTAATAAATAAAAACTTTCCTTCGTGCTGTTGGTGTCCCCTTGGTGTCCTTTGTGTTAAAGTTTTTATTTAATATTTTCCCATGATCATTGGTCACGTGCGCTGCCAGGCCATTGCGGATCTGCCGCAGCCGGGCCAGTAATTCCTCATTCTCCGGGCGTGCCAGGCCTTCCAACTCCGTCAGCCATTTAACTGCGTCCGGGATGGGGATGTTTCCATCCCAGTTTGGCGAAACAACTTTTTCGGTTAAAAGAGCGGGAGCGAAAAGACACCCCGAGACCATGTCCAGCAGGTCCGGCATCAGCACAATGCGCGCCTTGGTCTGGCGGCAGCGCTCGAGGATCGTGCTGCGTTGTTTAACGGGACATTCCCGATTGCGTATAGGATCACGCCCACATCCCAGCGCTCGACCAGTTGCGGGATATCCATCGTGCTGCCGATCACCTTGTTCCCGTCGAAACGCAGGCCGATTTTCTTCGAGTCGTCATCCACCAGGCCGACAATGTTCAGGATCTTGCCTGGTTCCCCCTGCCGGAAAAAGCTGGCTGCCAGCTGCGCCATTTCGCCTGCCCCAATGATCAACACCCGTTCCCCCAGGCGGGTGACCGGTCCGCGCCATTGCAGCCAGCGGGTGGCCAATCCCGTGATCAGGCGGGATTGGTAGCGCACGGCGGTAAAACCCGAAAATGCCAGGAACCCCGTCAGCAACCACATCCCCAGGGGCAGGTGCGTGTTTACCTGTGAAAACCGGTCAAAGGTGAATATGACCCCGGTGGTCAACACACCCGATACAGCCAGTCCCAGAGCGTCCGAGGCCTGGGCGTGTGACCACGAAATGCGGTTCATCCCCAGCATGGCGTTGACCAGCCCAAACAGGATGGCGATCAGTACCGCCAGCAAGAGCGCCCGGCCCCACCCCAAATTTAATGGCCCAATCACGCGCCAAAGGAATCCGGAAAAGCCAATTGAGAATAATGCGATCAGCACGTCCGCCAGCAAGTAATTGGCATGCCGGGTCATGATGCGTGAGAGCGGCCCCCAGGTAAGCACGTTTTCCGGTATGGTTCGGGTGCGCACTCCCGGGAAGAGTGCCAGGGCCGTCAGGAAAATAATATCCAGGTCTCCCAAAAAACTGTGGTCCCTGGCGTAGATTTGGTCCAGTCGTATCTTGGACGGGACGATGTTGCTCAGGTACTTTTCCATGACGGATTCGGTTTCCAATAACTTCTCTTCGTCACGGAAGAATATGGAAGCCGGACTGGTGATGCCGGGCCGAACGGAGAGGATGGTTTTCCTTTCACTTTCCGTCCAGGTGGAGACGATCCCGGGGTCTTCCGGGCGCGGTCCCACCAGGCTCATTTCCCCTTTCAGGACGTTCCATAACTGGGGGATTTCATTCAGCTTCGTGTCCCGCAGCCAGCGCCCGCCCGGGGTCACGCGCGGATCATCGTTCGCGGTTACCCGTGGCCCATCCTCGCTCTCAGGGCTGTCGATCATGGTGGTAAATTTCAGGATACGGAAATTATTCCCTCTTAATCCGGCACGCAGCCCCCGATAGAAAACGGATTTTGAATACGTACGCCGGATATAGACTGCAACCATGGCGAATACAGGCGATAAAACAACCAGCCCTGCCGTCGCGACTAATATATCAAACAGGCGTTTTCCAAATTCTCCACTACGGATTATTATTTTTTTTGCAGAAGACACTTCTTGATCGAGCGCTGACATACCATTGCTCCCCTTTCATGACACCTGACCCTGCCGATCCTGATGTTGCAAACCCTGAATGTATAACTGGGCGACGAATTTAGTGGACGATAAATAGCGATGCTCCGCCCTTCCGACATCCACCCGGGAGTCGGAGTTGTACTTCGATTTGACCAGCCGTCCGTTAACGACCTTTCCCGGTCGATGCGCGGCGCTATTTTTGCGGGCGAACGAAACCTGCCGGGAGTTCAACCGGCATCTTGCGGTTTCTGAGCAGTTTCAACAAAACCCTAACACGTTCCGTTCCGGGCAGGCGTGCGTCGAAGATGGCTTCATAACCTGCAAATGGCCCCGAATGTACTAGAACCGTTTCACCCGTTTTAAGAACATCGAACAATTCTCCCCCAGAAGCATTGATCTCATCCACACGCTGCCGGATGGCATGGATCAAACCATCCGGAACGAACGCCGGTTCCCCTCCAAAGGAGATCAGCCCGGCCGAACCGGGCACATATTGTAATCCCGTCAAGCCCATTTTTTCCAGATCTGCCCGCACAAAAATATATCCCGGGAAATAAGCCCTTACCTTGCGGGCACGTGGATTGACCACCTGTACCCGGATGCGTGGAGCATATGTCTCAATTCTGCGCAGCTCGAGCTGTTCGGCCAGCATCTCCTCTTTATGGGGCTTGCTGTGCAGTACATACCAATATGTCGCCATATTTTATTTATTGATCGCCGCAAAGAAAGCCACAGAAAATCTGTCTGATTGAATTCTTGCCTGAAGCCAAGACGGCATTATACCAAATTCGCATTGGCGGGTAATGAGGGCGGTATGGATCCTTCCAGTAAAATCGAAAATCGTTTCTTCTCCCAATATGGATTATTTATAATCGGGAGGATTGCAGGCTTTGCTCTGTTTCCCGACGGATCCATTCGTCAATGATTTCCTTCTTGAAGCGCCAGCTCTTCCCCATGCGTAGCGCAGGCACCAGCCCTTCTTTAGCCAGCTTGTAAACCTTTGCCTCGCTAAGACGCAAATACTCTGCTACGTCATGCACCGTCATGATGTTGAAATCCGTGCCTGCCCCTAACTCTTTATCATTCATAATGTACTCCCGAAATTCGGCTGTAGATAGGGGGAAAAATATGTGAAATTATATAAAAACATGTGCATAATTAGATTGCACATGTTTTTTATTATACCCATTATAGGCATGGTTAGTAAATAGGAAATCGGGCTGCTTATCTAGACAATTGTCACAATTTTCCCATTATCTTCTCAGAATGTCAGTCAAAGAAACCCGATGCTAATCGCCGTGTGTCCTTGAATTAACCCTCAGCCTTCGCTGGTCATGATGAACATTGGCTTGAACTCGAAGCTTTCGTACTTAGGCCGGTAGCGTTCGGTGTTATAGAACTGGTCGACGTTGACCATTTTCTTCGAGCCGGTCACCACGTCGATGGGCGCCTCGTCATAGCGCCCGTTCTTGATCACCACCAGTCGTCCGTAATTGCCCTTGAGCAGCAGGTCGAGCGCCAGGTTGCCATATACCATTGGGACGATCGAATCGACCGAATCCGGGTCCCCGCCGCGTACCATGTAACCCAGGTTTTGGTTGATAATGTTGATCGTAACGCCATTATTGTATTTGGCGGAACGCCTGAGCAATTCATCCGCGACCGTATCGCCGATGCCGCCCAGCTTGGCATGCCCGAATGCGTCGGTGTGGCTGTCCTTGAATATCATGTCGCCGCCCTCGAACTTGGCGCCTTCCGATACCAGCACGATGGCGTATTTGCTCGGGTTGAGGTTGCGATCCGCCACCAACAATTCGGTCAGGTGGTCGATGTTGAATTTCCATTCCGGGATGACGCAGCGGTGCGCTGCACCCGCCATGGTCGGCAGCATGGCTGTGAACCCGGCATAGCGGCCAAACACCTCCAGCACCATCAGGCGTTCGTGTGAACCCGCAATGGTACGCAGGTTGTTGATCAACGAGATGGTGCGGGTGACGCACGTGCTGAAGCCGATGCAATAATCCGTGCCGGGCACGTCGTTGTCCATCGTTTTCGGGATGGCGACCACCTTAAAGCCTTCTTTGTGAAGGCGGACCGCATAACTGAGCGTATCGTCACCGCCGATCGGGACAAGATAATCAATCCCGATAAAATCCAGGTTCTTGAGGATTTCCTGGGTCAGATCGTTGCGCTCTTCGGTGTATTTATCGGCCAAATGAGGTGGGACGTTTTCCAGTTTGACCCTGGCAGCATTGGTGCGGGATGAATGCAGGAAGGTGCCCCCGGTGCGCCCGGCGCGGTTCACCACGTCTTCGGTCAGGACCTGGTAGTTGGCGCTGTTATCATAGTCCTTCTCTCGCACCACATCCACCAGCCCCCCCCAGCCGCGCTTTAAACCGACCACCTGATAACCCTCCCGGATGGCCCGCACCGTGACGGCGCGAATGGCTGGATTCAGCCCGGGCACGTCACCGCCGCCGGTTAAAATCCCAATTACTCCACGTTTATTTTTAACTGACATGAATTCGCCTCCTTGGCATTAATAATTGAATTATTCGTTCGTTCAACCGCTCACGCATCGGGCACGAATTTGCGTGGCATTATCCTTTGTGTGCCTGTCCGCGTGACCGGGCGGGAAGACGTCTTCGACCTTCCCGTGAATTTCTGTTTCCAAATGCATTTTTCCACGCCACGAACGGGGAACCCTGAAAATACGGATAAACGCCAATTAACCGCTGATTATACTTCTTCTTGCTTGAAAGCATAAAATCTATTTATTGGCAGGAAGAAAGTATGAAAAAAGAACACTGCCCTGATCTCTTGTAAAATCGGGCTTTCGTCTGGTTGGAAATAAGCCGTGTGGATATGCGCCCTGGGGAATTCTCGCGGGTATAATAATCGTGAATCATCAAGAAAGAAGGCGAGAGAATCATGCCCCTGGATAACAGCGGTCCATTCCTGACCGATCCAACCGGTCACGAACATCACCTGACTGCGCAGCCGGAAATCATCGGCCGTGCCGTCGAGTGCGATATCGTCATCGCCAGTAAAAGCGTCTCACGCGAACATACCCGCATCCGCAAGGATGGCCGGCGCTGGTTTGTGGACGACCTGGGTTCCACGAATGGCACCTATCTCAATGGGGAACGCATCATCGGCAGCCTGACCATGCTGGATGGGGATAGCCTGAAAGTCGGGGATATCACCTTCATCTTCCACGACCCCGATACCACCACCCGCGAAAGCCCCATCCCGGACCTGGAAGTGGATACCACCGGCGGGGTGGTGCGCGTTAACCGACGGGCTGTCAGCCTTTCTCCCAAGGAGTACCTGCTGATCGCTTACCTGTACGAACGGCGCGGGCAGGTCTGCTCGAAGGACGATATCGGTCATGCCGTTTGGCCGGAATACGAGGCTGGCGATATTTTTGATTATCAAATAGAGAATCTGGTCCGGCGCCTGCGCACACGCGTGGAAATGGACCCCGCCAACCCGCAGATCCTGCTGACGGTGCGCGGGCAGGGTTACAAATTGTTGGTGGGATAAGATTGGAAAGTGATACACTCCTTATCGTAAGTTAATAGCGCAATGTTAGCCTCCAGATAGGTTGATTCCGGGCGATTCAGGTATCATTTGCACCGGATGAAACCCATGCTCGCAAAACTTGCGCTCACCTCGAAAATTAAGCTGATGGCTCCCTTATCCCTCGAAGGACAAACCCTCGGAAAGTACCGCATTCTCGAACCTCTGGGAAGAGGCGGGATGGCCCAGGTATTCAAAGCCTACCACCCGCAACTCGACCGGTATGTGGCGATCAAAATCCTGCGCTCCGATCTGGTGGAAGAAGAGGAGTTCCTGGCGCGCTTCCGGCGCGAGGCGCGTGCGGTGGCGGCTTTGCGGCACCCCAATATCGTCCAGATCTTCGATTTCGACGTGGAAAACGAACTGTACTACATGGTCATGGAACTGCTCGAAGGGGACACGCTCAAGGCCCATTTGAACAGCCTGCGCGTGCGTGGAGAACATCTGCCCCTGGGTGAAATGGTGCGCATCTTCAGCGACGTCTTGGCCGGACTGGCTTATGCCCATGCCGAAGGCATCATCCACCGTGACCTGAAGCCTGCCAATATCATGCTGACCCGGCGCGGACAGGCTGTCCTGACCGATTTTGGCATCGCCCAGATCATCGGTGGGACCCAGTACACCATTTCCGGTGCGTTGATGGGAACCTTGAGCTACATGGCGCCCGAACAGGGTCTGAACGGTCACACTGACGCCCGCAGCGACATCTACTCGCTGGGAATCGCTTACTACGAGGCTCTGACCGGCACGGTCCCCTTTGATGCGGATACGCCGCTGGCTATCCTGATGAAGCACATCAACGACCCACTGACGCTGCCGCGTAAGTTGGATCCAACCATACCGGAAAGTTTGGAGAAAATCGCGCTCAAGGCCCTTGCCAAACGTCCGGAAGACCGTTTCCAAAGCGCCAATGAAATGGCCGAAAAGTTAATAGCGGCAACCCAAGAGATCGGTCTGGTGGTGCCCGGGACGATCGAGATCCCGGAAATGGTCAGCAGCTTAACCTCCCCCAGGGGTGGTCCGGTGGCCGTGTTTTCAGGAACGGCGCGCCAACACATCCCGGATGCGAGTTTTGCTTCCGGCGATACGGATAACCCGTTTGGAAAAAAAGGTCTTACCGGGATTACACGGATCACGGATCGTGTAAAAACCATTTTTACCCCACCAGCCAGGTACGGCATCCAGACTCCCAAACACGTAACAGCCGCGGTGCTTTATTCGGTCGGAGCTGTTGTCTTCGTCAACATGGTACTGCTGTGGCTGAGCGGAATCTTCGGGTGGAAGGTCTATGGCCACGCCTGGTCGTTGGAGATCATTTCGGTTGGAGTGATCTTATCTGCCTTGATGGCAGCCCTGGCTTCGCCCTGGATGCTTGTACCGGCCGGGATCGTCATGGGTAACGGCGTGCTCTTCACCTATTTTTCGATCACCAACTGGTGGGGTCACTGGACCTTTCTGTGGCCGCTGGAACCTCTGCTGGTGGGATGCTCGATCGTGGCCCCCTTCCTGTTGATCCGGCAGGGACAACGCGGTTACTGGCTAGCCCGCCGGATCGGCATCGCAATGGTTGGTCTGGCCGTCATCATCTTTCTTATTTCGGTTCTGTTCGGGATCTTTCTTCCATAAAATAATCGGAACCATCCCGGCTTGATCCTGGCAATGTTTGAATAAAGAGCGATCGCCGCCAGGTGTGTTCAACGCGGCGAAATCAAAGGGTCTCGCTTCAAAGCAGACAGGAAAACATGCTTAAGTTTGAAGCAGACTGACTTTCATTCGAATGAACCAAAGGAGGTTCAAATGCAAAAGAAAGCTTCTCTTCTCATCGGTGTGACTCTGATCGTTTTGGGTGTGCTGGCACTGGCCGCCAACCTGCTGGCGCGGTCGGCTGGAACCGGGATCCTGTTGGGGTTCCGGGCCTGGCCAATCCTGGTGGTAGGGGCAGGGCTTTTATTCTGCCTGCCTCCCTTCCTGTTCCCACGCCAACGCGGGCTGAGCGGGTTATTCGTCCCGGGCATTCCAACTCTGATCACAGGCTTGCTGTTGTTTGTCGGCAGCGTAACCGGCTTCTGGGCCGTCTGGAAATACCTGTGGCCGTTGGAAGTACTCAGTGTCGCGGCCGCTTTCATTCTGATGGCAGTCTACCTGAAAGTGCCCTGGTTAATGATCCCGGCCTCCGTCGTCGGGTTCACTGGATTGGTCCTGCAATTCTGCGCTGCCACCGGTTGGTGGAGCGCCTGGGCGGTCTTGTGGACCGTGGAACCCTTCTCTGTCGGCCTGCCACTTCTGCTGATCGGGATCGTGAAGAAGATCGAGGGCGTCAAACTGGCTGGCATCATCCTGTGCGGTCTTGCAGGTGTGGCTTTCGCAGGCATGTCGACCTTCCTGGTCACCTCCCTGTGGGTCACGCGTCTGATCGGTCCAGTAATTGTTTTGGGATTGGGTGTGCTGCTGGTAGTCTCGGCATTTATCTGGCGTTCAGATGAAAAGACCAGGATCCCGACCGTTACAAGTGCCGAAGAACCTACAGCCTGAAAAGTAAAATTTTCTCATCCCCACCTCTTTCCCGGAAAGAAAGCAGGGTTTGGGCTGGTTGACGAATCCAATCACTCCGGGCGGAGGTGGAGGATGAGTAAAAAACACCCGCGCTACTCTAACGGTCAGCGGATCAGGCGCTACTCAGGTTTCTGCCTCCAACAGTCCGGATGTCCCCTTCCCTGGCTGTGTCGGCTTAGTTTATTCCGGCAATCTTTGTTATTAATTTCCCGCCTGGACCAGGCGTCTGCGGCGCATCCACAATCCCTCCCCCCAGAAGAAGATCAAGGCCGCCCAGACGATGCAAAAACCCACCAGATGCGATTGGTTGAAGGGTTCGCGATAAACCAGCACACCCAGCAGGAACTGCATGGTCGGGGTGATATATTGCAGGATGCCCACCATCGAGAGGGGGATACGCTGGGCTGCCGAGGCGAACAATAATAATGGCACAGCCGTTATCACGCCTGCCCCGGCCAGCAACACGTTCGTGATCGGATCACTGTTCAGGAAGGCGCCTTGTCCGGTCGTCTGCAGGTAGACCAGGAAACCAACCGCTGGAATGAACAGTAGGCCAGTCTCCATGCTCAACCCATACAGGGAACCCAGCGGCGCGGTTTTCTTGATCAGCCCATAGATCCCGAATGATGAAGCCAATGTAAGCGCGATCCAGGGAAATTTCCCATAGGAAAAAGCCACGTAGATCACACCAACCGCAGCGACCCCGATCAGAACCCATTGCCACAAGCGCAGGCGTTCGCGCAGAAAAACCACTCCGAGCAGGACGCTAAAGAGGGGGTTGATGAAGTAACCCAGGCTGCTTTCAACGATATAACCAGCGTTGACCGCCCAGACGTAAGTCAACCAGTTGATTCCAAGGAAGATCGCTGATGCAAGATAGATAAGAATGACGCGTTTTTGGAGTGCGGCGGAGCGGAACGCCTTCCACTGACCGGTAACAAACAAGATAATTGCGACAAAAATAAAGGACCAGGCAATACGGTGAGCGATCAACTCCAGGGCTGGCACCTGGTGCAACCATTTCCAGTAGATTGGGAACATCCCCCAAAGCAAATACGCACCAACTGCAAACCAAATCCCTTTTTTCATACGCTGATTTCTCCTATCTCGGGGGAGAAGTATACCCGCACAGCCAGATTTTTGGGCCGTTCCTTTTCCTTGAATAGAAAAAGCTGCATTTCTCAATCAAAAATCAGGGTTCGACAATCCGCAAATGGTACAATCGAAGCATGACCGACTTGTTCGACCACGCCATGCAGGAACGCATGAACGCCGAGGCGCCTCTGGCCGCCCGCATGCGCCCGCGCACGCTGGACGAATTCGTCGGGCAGGAGCAGATCGTCGGTCCCGGAAAACTTTTACGGCGCGCCATTCAGGCCGACCGGCTATTTTCCTCCATCATCCTGTGGGGTCCGCCCGGTACCGGCAAGACCACCCTGGCCCAGGTTATCGCCCACCAAACCCGCTCACATTTCGAGACCCTTTCGGCGGTGCTGGCCGGGAAGGCTGAACTGCGCGAGGTGATCGAGGCCGCCCTGGAACGGCGGCGCATGTACCAGAAGAAAACCATCCTGTTCGTGGATGAGGTCCATCGCTGGAACAAGGCCCAGCAGGACGGGCTGCTGCCGCATGTAGAAAACGGCACCTTCGTGCTGATCGGCGCGACCACCGAGAACCCGTATTTCGAAGTGATCGGCGCGCTGGTCTCGCGCAGCCGGGTCTTCCAACTGCTGCCACTGACCGAAGAGCAGACCGGGCAGATCCTGGATATGGCTTTGAAGGATAAGGAACGCGGCTATGGCAATCGCCAGGTGCTGCTGGATCAGGACGCCCGCGCTCACCTGATCGACGTGGCCAGCGGGGATGCCCGCAATGCCCTCAACGCCCTCGAACTGGCGGTCGAGTCGACTCCGGCGGGCGATGACGGTGTGATCCACGTTACCGTGGATGTGGCGCAGGAATCGATCCAGCGCCGGGCAGTGCTGTACGACAAGGATGGAGACGCCCATTACGACACGATCAGCGCGTTCATCAAGTCCGTGCGCGGCTCCGACCCGGACGCCGCCCTGTACTGGCTGGCTAAAATGCTCTACGCCGGAGAGGACCCGCGCTTTGTGCTGCGTCGTCTGATCATCCTGGCCGGCGAGGATATCGGACTGGCCGATCCAATGGGGCTGGTGGTGGCGGCCTCCGCCATGCAAGCCTTCACCTTCATCGGTCTGCCGGAAGGTGTTTATCCGATCGTCGAAGCCACGCTCTACCTGGCGACCGCACCCAAGTCCAATACAGCCACCTCCTACTTCAAAGCTTTCGAACGGATCGAACAGGAAGGCGTCGGCAGCGTGCCGACCCATCTGCAGGATGCCAACCGGGACACGGTCGCGCTGGGTCACGGGCAGGGCTACGTTTACCCCCACATGTACGAAGAACATTTCTACGCTCAACAATATCTACCCAAGGAACTGCTCGGGACGTATTTCTATAAGCCTTCCAGTGTGGGCTATGAGGTCGAAGTAGCCGACCGGCTGAACCGCTGGCGGGAAGCCCAGCGCAAGGCCCTGGGGATTACGCGTCTCGAGGAGATCCCAGACCTGACCCAGGAAAAGATCGACGAGATGAAACGCCACATAAAATAAAGGTAAAAAATGCGGTATTATTGTTGATCAGGCACGGAGAAAACGATTATTTAAAAAAGGGCCGCCTGGCAGGTCGTCTGCCCGGCGTTCACCTGAACGAGCATGGCCGGGAACAGGCCTCCGCAATTGCCGATTCATTGAAGAAGTTACCCATTCGCGCCATCCACGCCAGCCCGCTCGAACGGGCGGTCGAGACCGCCGAACCTCTGGCTCAAGCGCTCAGTCTGCAAATGCAATTGCACCCGGAGCTTCTGGACACGGATGTGGGCGATTGGCAGGATATGCCCCTGAAAAACCTGCGCAGGCTGGCCCTGTGGAAACAGGTGCAGGAGAATCCTTCCAGAATGCGGTTCCCGGGTGGGGAATCCTTTTTAGAACAACAGGTGCGCCTGGTGAACGAAATCGAATCCATCCTGGCCGGTGCAGGAAAAAAAGACATGCTGGCAGTGGTGTTCCATGCCGACCCGATCAAGCTGGTGCTGGCACATTACATCGGGCTGCCGCTGGATAAATTCCAAAATCTTGGGGTTGCACCTGGTTCGGTTTCCATCCTGGTGACCGGCAAGACCGGAAGCTACCTGGCCGCCATGAATTTACGGCCACCATTCGTGCTGGGAAAGTAAAAGGGTGAAGGAAAAGGGCGGAAAGGGAAAGGTAGTTGGTCAATCCCTAAGACTGGATATCTGAAGACGCTGTAACACAGTCTTCAAAATTTCCACCGATCTATGATATTCGGTCAAGTCGATGTGCTCATCCGGCGTGTGATCGAGGGCGGAATCGCCCGGTCCGTACGCCAACGCCGGGCAGCCCCAGGCAGGCGCAACGATGTTCAGGTCGGCGGTGCCGGTCTTGAGCAGGAAACCAGGTGAGCCTCCCACAGTCCGGATGCCAGCCAGGAATGCCCGTACCAGCGCAGTATTCTTTTCGCCCTGCCAGGCTGGAATGGGAAAACCGACCGGCTGGATGTTTAATCCAGGGATAGCAGAAAGAACCGGATCGTCCACCAGAAGGGGATACCAACGCTCGGGCGGCAGGTCGAGCGGCAGACGTGCTCCTACCCGCAATTCCGCCCATTCCTCGAAGCCATCCCCACCTGATTCCATCCTGCGTAAGGAAAGCTGAAGACGCTCAAACTGCTTTTCCCGTCCAGCGTTGATCCCGGCAACCTTATCGGTCAGGATCTGCCAGGCGCTGAGGACTGCTTCACAGGCGCTTTCAGCCTGCCCGGCGGTATGCGAGAGCGAACGTCTCACGCGCATCTGCACCCAGGCGCTGCCCTTGTAGCCGAGTGTTATGCGATCCCAGTGGCTGGGCTCGCCGATGATGGCAAATTCAGGATGGTACTGTGCAGCGACATGCCGCGCACCCAGGGGAATCGGTCTCTTCTCCGACTGCACCGATGACGACCACCTGCCAGCCGGGCAGCGGACCGCAAGCAGAGACGGCATCCACGAAGGCCGCCAGCGGACCTTTGGCATCCACCGAGCCGCGACCGTATAGGTTGACAGCCTGTGAGTCATTCCCCGGCTGAGTGGATGAGATATGCACGGGTATCTCACCCGGGACGGTATCGATATGTCCGAGCAGGATGATCTGGCGCGGCCCATCGCCCCATTATCCCTACGGCATTACCGGCTTCGTCCACGAAAGGCAGAGCTGAAATGCAGGGACTGCATGCGGTCGACCAGGTAACTGACCGCCTGCGCCTCCTGGCCGGATGGGCTGTAGATCTTTACCAGGTTGAAAAGGGTTTCCGGTACACCTTTTATAACTTCCGGCATACCAGTTCCCCTTTTCCGATCGGCACCACCAGCGCATCCAGACGCTCGTCGGAAAGCGCCTGCTCCAGCATGGGCTGGAGAAGTCTCCCGGTGGTTGATGGCGTTATCCGCCACCAGGTAGCCACCCTTGACCAATGCCGGGACGACCGCCTCATAACAGGCCGCATAGATTTCCTTTTCAGCATCCAGGAAGCAGAAGGCAATCGCAGTATGGTTGGAAAGGTGATTCCAGCGCGTCGCCTTCCACGAATTGTACCGTCTCATTCATCTGGGCCAGCTGGAAGGTCGCGCGCGCCAGGGCAGCCTTTTCCGGCAGGATCTCATAGGTGGTCAGTTTCCGCCCGGACTGTTCGCAAGCCAGGGCCAGCCAGAGCGTGGAATAGCCCGCGCTGGTGCCGATTTCGATAATATCCCCCTCGGGAGCATTGGCAGCCAGCAAGGCCAGAAACTTACCGGTTTCGGGTGGGATCTGGCGTAAGCGCTGCAGGCGCGAGCGTGCCATCCTCCCGGTCACGGGCATCGATCTGTTCGAGATTATGCATACGGTTTAAAACGGATGGACGGATATTGTGGAACATAAAGGGTCGCTCCATAATTTGGCACAATGGAAAAAATCAGGTTAACCGGGCAATAACTGCCTGGGTGAATTGCAGGGTTGTGGCCGTCCCACCCAGGTCGGGAGTCCGCAGACCGGAAGAAAGTGCGTCGAAGACTGCCTTCCGCACGCGGGCAGCGGCATCAGGTTCGCCCAGGCTTTCCAACATGAGCGCTGCCGATAACATGGCTCCGACCGGATTGGCAATCCCTTGCCCGGCAATATCCGGGGCGGACCCATGCACCGGCTCGAAAACCGGCGTACCGAGCCCGATATTCGCCGAGGCAGCCACTCCCAGGCCACCCACCAATGCGCTGGCTTCGTCTGAGAGTATATCCCCAAACAGGTTGGTGGTAACAAGTACATCGAAGGATTGCGGCGATTTCACCAGGTTCATGGCGGCTGCATCCACCAGCAGCTCCTTAATTTTGATATCCGGAAACTGCCCGGCAACTTCCAGCGCGCATTCCCGGAACAGGCCATCGGTCAGTTTCAACACGTTGGCTTTGTGGACGATGGTCAGCACGGCCGGTCTTCCTCGTTGGCGAGCACGCTGCATGGCTTGTTCGCAGGCCGCGCGCACGATGCGCAGGCTGCCCCTGCGCGTGATGACGCGTTCCGCAATGGCTGTATCGCCTTCCCGGTGTTCGCGCCCGCTGTAGAGACCCTCGGTATTCTCGCGCACGACCAACAGATCGATCCCCGGTTGTGAAAACTCCCCCGGCAGGGAAAAAACCGGGCGCAGGTTGGCATACAGGTCGAATTCTTTCCGCAAGGCCAGGATCGGACTGCGGTATCCGGGCACGATCGTGGAAGGCGAGGAGGTGGCACCAAACAGGACTGCATCCGCCTGGCGGGCCAGCTCCAGCGTCACCTCCGGCAGGGCGGTACCGCTGTGCTGGAAGCAGGCAAAACCGGCTTGCGCCTGCGTGAAGGCCAGGTCCAACCCGAGGGCTTGTAACACTTCGGCAGCCGCCGGGATGACTTCCCGGCCCACACCGTCGCCGGGGATCAGGCAAATGGTCTTCATGCAACCCTGGCCTGCTTTGTGTATTCAACCAGACCGCCAGCTTCCAGGATGGCGCGCACGTTGGGCGGAAAAGCCGGGAAACTGAAATCGCCTGCCGGCAGATGGATCAGCCCGTTGACCAGGTCGACCTGGACCGGATCTCCGGGATGGGCTGCCGCGACCGCGCCAGGGCACACGATGACGGGCAAGCCCTGGTTGATGGCATTGCGGTAAAAAATGCGGGCAAAGGAAACAGCCACCAGCGCACCGATTTTCTTATATTTAAGGCAGGTGACCGCCTGCTCCCGTGAGCTGCCGCAGCCGAAATTGTTTCCGCCGAAAACCACGTCACCGGGTCGTACGTCTGGCGCAAACTGCGCATCCAGATCTTCCATCGCGTGCGCGGCAATCTCTGCCGGATCGGTCACCGTATAGGTGTATTTTCCGGGAAAAATCTGGTCGGTGTTGACGTTGTGCCCGTATTTCCAGACCTTTCCGCCGGATCGGGATGCGCCAGGGATATCAATCTGGTTCGACTGGGAGGGATACCCGGAAGGCTTAACGTGGTAGAGCGGAGACAATCCATCCAGAGCCATACGCTTCCTGGCCGGATTGGACTGCTTTCCCGGTCGCGCCGATTCTACCGGCAGGTTGATATCTTCGGGCTGGTCGATTCGGACCATGGCGGGTTCGGCTAATGTAGGAGCGGTTTGCATTTGTCCCGAACCGCTGATACAGCCGGCGACCGCACTGGCGGCGACGATCTCAGGAGCCGCCAGGTAAATGGAAGCTTCGGGCTGGCCCATGCGGCCTCTGAAATTCCGGTTGGCGCTCGAAATAACCACTTCTCCCGCGGCCGGGATGCCCAGGTGATTGCCCATGCAAGGTCCGCACCCCGGTACACCGATGGATGCGCCGGCTTCGATCAGGGTCTCAAGGTAGCCCTCCCGCAACGCCTCGCGGTAGACCTGGTTGGACGCCGGGATGACCAACAGGCGCGTACCCGGATGCACCTGCCGTCCGCGCAGCACACCTGCAGCCGCAGCCAGATCCTCCAGGCGCCCGTTCGTGCAGGTGCCGATGAAAGCCATATCCACGTGTCGCCCTGCGACCGCCGAGAGCGGCTGGACATTATCCACGCTGTGCGGGCAGGCCACCAGGGGTTCGAGCCGGTCGAGATACAGGTCATATTCGGCTGCGTAAGCTGCCCCCTCGTCCGGAAAGATGGCCCGTGACTGCAAGGCTGACCCGGGCAAACCGGCTTTATCAACCAGGAAATCGAAAACGGCCTGATCGGGCGGCAAATAGCAATTTTTTACCCCGATTTCCGCCATGCTGTTTGGAATGACCATACGGCTTTCCAGCGAAAGGCTTTCCAGGCCCGGTCCGCCGAATTCCAGCGAATAATACAGACCGCCCTCCGCGCCGAGCACCTGACTGACCTGCATGCACAGATCCTTGGCAGTTACGCCGGGAGGCATTTCCCCAATCAAGTTGATGCGCAGGCTTTCGGGAACCCGCAACCAGATCTGCCCGGTATCCCACAGCACGGCCACTTCACTCCGACCGATGCCCGCCCCGAACGCGCCCAGCCAGCCATAATGCGTGCTATGGCTGTCGGCGCCCAGGATCAGGTCGCCCGGCAACACCAGGCCTTCCTCCGACAGCACCTGGTGGCAAATTCCGCGCCCCACCTCGAAGAAGTGCCGGATGCCTTGCGCCTGCACAAACAGGCGCGTTTCAGCATGGTTCTGGGCATGTTTGGGAGTGGGAGGCGGCGAGGCATGGTCGAGCACGACACACAGTCGCTCCGGATCGACGACTTTTTTGGCGTCCAATTCGTCATAAAAAATGTGCGCGATGGCAGCCGTATTGTCGTGGGACAGGATCCGGTCAGGTTGCACGATCAGGATATCCCCGGCATGCGCCTGGGAAACCCCGGCCGCGCGCGCCAGCGCTTTTTCTGCAAAAGTCAGGGCGGCCATGGGTTATAAATCCTGCGATTTCGACAACTGGATATTGCGTTTGTCCATGCGCTGGACGATCTGCGGCGCCTCCGTGGGAGCGCTGACAAGCTGCCCGATATGGAACTCATCCCTGGCGATCCTCAAAAGCAAATCAGCCGCCGAAATGTCGCCATTCAAGAGACCGATATTTTCCTTGAAATGGGCTGTCACCAGCCGGGCAGTTGCACTCGTCGATGTCGTAATAATTGATCTCTCTCAGAAAATAATGCACCACGTTCCAGCCGGAGAGCGGTCCCAGCAAAATATCCTGTTCGCTGACGCCGAACAAATCCAGCGGATGCGCCTCGTAGGAAACGGAATCGTTCAGGATGGCGCCCTGGTGGACTCCGGCGGTGTGGGTGCGGTTGGTCAAACTGACCGGTTCCTTGGCCGGAACGAGCGTCTTGAGTTTATCGGCCATGGTGACGTTGATGGGGTAGGAATTCCGCAACGTGTAGCCTTCCAGGGCATCGTAATGCCCATCGATAAACAGGTTGAACAACAGCGAGGTCATGGAAGTAATGCCGGAACGCTCGCCGATCCCGAGCAGAGTGGTGTCGACGAATTGCGCTCCGGCCAGGACCGCCTCAATGGTATTGATCAAGGCCAGGCCGCGATCATCATGGAAATGCAATTCGAGAGGCGTAAGGGGATAGCGTTTGCGCATGGCTTGCACTCGTTGCGAGACCACCTGAGGGCTGGCCACACCCACTGTATCGGGCATGCCGAGACGGTCCACGTATTCCACCAGTGGATCGTAAACACGGAAGAGCGATTCCAGTGGGGTGCGAAAGGCGTCTTCTCCACTGAAACGCAGGGTCAGTTCGGGGTGATTGCGCCGGACATCTTCCAGCAGCGTGCGCGCGCTGGCGATGATCTCATCCAGGGTTTTGCCATGGTTGTAGGCTTGGGATTGCGGGGAGGTGCCGAAATAGATGTTCAACCCATCGAAACCGGCATCGATGGCGGTCTGGAAATCCCTGGGATGGCAGCGGACATGCGCAAGCAGAAAAGTGTAACCTTTCTGGACGATCATTTCATCGCGCACGGTCTTGATCGCGTCGAAATCCTCGGCCTCGGAGGCACTGACATTGGGAGCGAATAATTCCAGGAATTTGACGCCATAGGAGATCAAGCTGCGCAAAATTTCCTGCTTATCCTGAGCGGTAAAGTAATATTTGTAATGGTCATGCAGAAGCGAGGTTTGCTGACCCTCGCGCAGGGTGCTATCGACAATTTCTAGTGGACGGCTCTGGTAATGGCGGAACCAATCATTGATAGGGATAGCGTTCACAAAAGGACCTCATTTAGAGCAGCAATCACTTCATCTAATTGTTCCCGAGTGATCACCAGGGGCGGGAGCAGGCGCAGGGTGGTGAGTCCGGCGTTGATTGCCAGGATGTGGCGATCCTGTAAAGCCTGCAAATACGGCGCCACCTTTTGCTTTAGCTCGATCCCGATCATTAATCCCACCCCGCGCACTTCCCGCACCAGGGGTGATTCGATCGAATTTAACGCCTCCAGCAAGTAAGCGCCTTTGGCGGCAGCCTGGCCAGGCAGGTCTTCCTCTTGGATGGCTGTCAAGGCTGCCAGAGCAGCCGCACAAGCCAATGGATTGCCGCCGAAAGTCGAACCGTGCATTCCTGGCGCCAGGTTCCGGATGGAATCGCCAAATAATACTGCTCCCATCGGCAGACCGCCTGCCAATGATTTGGCAATACAAACAATATCCGGGGAGATATCTGCGTGTTGGAAGGCGAACATCTTGCCGGTGCGCCCCAAACCGGCCTGGATCTCATCCAGGATCAGAACAGCGCCACGTTCGTTGCAGATGCGCCGGGCGGCCTGCAAATAAGCCGGGTCTGCCGGGTAAACCCCGCCTTCGCCCTGGACTGCTTCCAGGATCACGGCTGCGGTCTGGTCCGTCACCACGCCTTCGAGGGCGGCGATATTGTTATAAGCGACATGGCTAAAGCCGGGCACGAGCGGCTCAAAGGGTTCTTTGTATTTTTTGTTATAGGTTGCCGACAGCGCCCCCATGGTGCGTCCGTGGAAACCCCGCATGGCAGCAACAATTTCCACCCGTCGGGTGGATAAGCGCGCAAATTTGAGCGCGGCTTCCACCGCCTCAGTGCCAGAGTTGCAGAAGAATACCTTGTCGAGACCCGGAACCAGAGAGGTGATCATCTCCATGAGCGCTGCCCGTTTGTCGTTATAGAAACTTTCGAAGAGCGTCACCAGCTGGGTCGACTGTTCCGCAATGGCTGCGGCGACTTTGGGATGCGCGTGACCCAGGTTGGCCACACCGTGCCCGGAAGCGCAATCGATGTACTCGACGCCGTCCGCGTCCCAGAGAGAAGCGCCCTGGCCACGAACGAATATGATCGGTTGTTTGGTATACAGGCCCGAAGTATGCCTGCTTTCGGTTGCTATGATATCCATTTCATTGCCTCTATAATAAAATTTGTAAGATGCATTTTGAGTACCGTTCTTTATTCTATGACCGTTCCTTTTCCACCCAAAGCTGCACTGATCGGATCGCTTGCTCTACCATCTGCAATGATGACACGGTTCACCCCGCCCTGCAGGGCTTCCTGGGCGCCCAGCACTTTTTTCTTCATGCGGCCTTCGGCGTAATCCAGGGCTTCCGGAAGTTTTTGCGCGCTTAAGCTGTGGATGAGACTGCTCTCGTCGGGGAAATTGCGCATCAAACCGGGTACGGCCGTCAGCAGGATCAGCGTACCGGCCTGCAGGGCCGACGCCAGCATAGCCGCGGCCCGGTCGGCATCCACGTTCAAGGCTTCTCCCTCTTTGCTGACTGCCATGGGAGCGATGACCGGGACGTAGCCCGCACCCAACAAGGTCATCAATAAAGCTGTATTGATGGTTTCGATCTTGCCGGTGTAATCGTCCCGGATGATCTTGCGTTTGCCGTTCTCGATACTCTGGATGGTATCCTTGCGGGTCGCACTCATCAGACGTCCATCCAGGCCGCACAACCCGAGCGCATTCACACCCAACCGCTGGAGCTGTTCCACCAGCAGGGTGTTGACCTTGCCGTTGACCGCCATTGCGAAGATTTCCAACGTCCGGCGGTCGGTATATCGGGAGGTATATCCCGAAGGAGAAGTGATAAAACGCGGCGGGTACCCGACAGCCTGTCCGAGCTGGTTGGCCTCCGATGATCCGCCGTGCACCAGCACCAACTGCTGTCCCTGAGAAAGCAATCCAGCAGCATCCTGGCAGATAGCCGCGAAATCCACCCCTTCCGTCCCTCCGAGTTTTACTACGATAATGTTATTCGGCATGGAAATTCCTCAATAAGTTTGATGGACTTCTTTCTGGTCTCAGTATTTATATCGGGTGCAAGCCACTGAATTCCAGTCCCAACGTTTCCTCGAAACCCAGCATCAGGTTCATACACTGGACGGCCGTCCCGGAGGCACCCTTCATCAGGTTGTCGATGGCACAGATGGAAACAACGTGACCGGTCGCCTCATCCAGATCGAAACCCAGATCGGCGTAATTCGATCCAGCCAGGATCTTGGGCTCGGGCGCGCGGTAGATGCCGCGTTGTTCCCTGACGATGCGCACGAAGGGATTATCAGCCGCTGCGCCACGATAGGCCTTCCACAAATCCCGGATTGCCACCCCTGGCTTGACGGTGGCATGGGCAGTCGCCAGGACGCCTCGCACGAGATCGACCGAGGTCATGGTCAGGGCCACATTCGAGAGACCCAACTCCTGGAGGACTTCGGCGGTGTGACGGTGGCCAAAGGCGGAAAAGGTGCGGATCACACCCGATCTTTCGGGATGATGCGTTCCCGGGTTGCCTTCCGCGCCACCCTCGGACGAACCAACCTTGAGTTCAATGATGACTTGTTTCTGCATTTCCACCAGACCGGCTTTCACCAATGGAAGCAGGGCCAGGTTACAGGCGGTCGCATTGCAGCCGACCCCACTGGCGTAATGCGCGCCTTGCAGTTCCTGCCGGTGCAGTTCGGGCAGACCGTAGACGAACTTATCCAACCAGGCGGGTGCCGCATGCACGGAACCATACCACTTCTCGTAATCCTTTGGATCATGCAGGCGGAAATCGGCCGACAGGTCGATGATGGTTGGCGCCAGGGCTGCGAATTGATCGATCTTGTGCTGGGTGGTTCCATGCGGCAGCGCCAGGAAGAGCACATCGACCGGCTCGATACTATCCGGGTCGCTGAATTTGAGCATGCTCTGCTTGCGCAGGTTGGGATGCACCTGGTAAACATATTCGCCCAGGTGCGCCCGGGAGGTCACTTGCACAACCTCGATCTCCGGATGTTTTAAAAGCAGGCGCAGGAGTTCCCCACCGGTATACCCGGACCCGCCAATTATTGTGGCTGTGATCATGATTTCTGCCCTTCTCCTTTATAGGAAGCCCTATCCACCGTGTAACCGACGATGGCATCCGCGATGTCGATCCCGCTGAGCGGCTGGACGGTATGGAATTCCATGGTATGGTTCACTTCATTTACTAGCAGGCCGCGCTCGGGATCTTCGATCACATCCACGGCCAAAACGCCTCCACCGACCGCCTGGGCCGCCTTCAGGGAAATCTCCTCCAGTTCCGGAGTGATCGGGCATAATTCCCCCTCCCCGCCGCGCGCCGTATTGGTGATCCAGTGCGCCGATTTGCGGTAGATGGCCGTGATGACATTGTCACCCACCACCACCACGCGGATATCCCGGCCCGGTTTTTTGATGTATTCCTGGATGTAGAAGACCGAATGTTGTACCGATCCCAGCACGGACTTATGCTCCAGGATGGCCTCGGCAGAATCCCGGTCATTCACCTTTGCCAGCAGGCGTCCCCACGAGCCGACCACCGGCTTGAGGACCACCGGGTAACCCATGCTCTCGATCATCTCCAGGGCCGATTCAGGTGTGAAAGCCACCCGGCTGTGCGGCTGGGGTACGCCCGCCTTGGCCAGCAACGCCGTGGTGATCAACTTGTCTCCGCATGCCTCGGCTACTGCGGCCGTATTGACGGTCTGGATGCCCCAGGTATTGAAAATCCGGCAGGCGTACAGACCGTTGGTATAACTGATGCTACGCTCCAAAATGGCATCGTATTGGCGCCAGGGATCGGGGTTATCCAGTTCGAAATGGACCAACCGGTCGTCCAGCCGCTCGTAGTCCAGGCCGCGCCTTTCGAGCGATGCAAAGATCCACTTCTCTTCCACGCGCACGCGTGAGTAAAGGACGCCAATGCGGAGTCTCTTACCCATCTGTTTACTCACCCCAATCTTCCTGCTCCATCGGGGCCAGATCGACCGTGGCAGGGTTCAGGGAGGTGACTTCCAGATCTACACCACAGTCAGAGCAGACAATGATTTCGCCCGATTCCACCGAAGCTTCCAGGGTGATTTCGGCACCACATTCAGGACAGGTTACAGCACTCATGATCGTTCTCCTTTGGGAAATTTTATATTTAGGGAATGCGGAATGAGGGTTATTCCGTCCCTTATTTCATTATTTTTGATTTTGCCAATTGCAATTGAATTTTGATGGCTTCCACAGCCGTTCCGCCAAAGACGTTCCGCCTGGCGACGCTTAGCCGGGGGTCGAAGCAGGCATAGACCTCTTCGTCGATCAATGGGCTGAGACTCTGGAATTCTTGCAGGGTTAAGTCTTCCAGCGGTATCCCCTGCTCCCGTGCCAATTGGACGGCCTGTCCGACCAGCGCGTGCGCCTGTCGGAATGGCAGGCCTTTTTCCACCAGGGTATCCGCCAGGTCGGTTGCCAGCATGCTGGAATCGATCGCCATGCGCATCCGTTCGGGATGCAGTCCCAATGTTTTCAGCGCGTCTGCCAGGACCGGCAGGATGGTTTCGAGCGTGTCGAACGCCTGAAAGAGCGGCACTTTGTCTTCCTGCAAATCCTTGTCATAACTGGAAGGCAGACCTTTGAGCGTGGTCATCAACCCTGTCAGATACCCCAGCAAACTGCCAGCCTTACCGCGCGCCAGTTCGAACACGTCCGGGTTTTTCTTTTGAGGCATCAGGCTCGAGCCGGTGGAAAAAGCATCCGATAATTCGAAAAAGCCGAACTCGGCGCTGGTAAAGAGCACGACTGCCTCGGACAGTTTGCTCAGGTGGACGCCGATCAAGGCGGCAGTGAAAAGGAATTCGGCCACAAAATCCCGATCCGAAACTGCATCCAGGCTGTTGGGAGACGGCTCAGAAAAGCCCAGCGCCCCGGCCAGCGCCGCTCGGTCAACCGGGTAACTTGTCCCGGCCAGTGCCCCCGAACCCAACGGAAGGATGGCCGTCCGTTCGCGTACCTGGGCCAGTCGCTCCTGGTCGCGCTGGAGCGGCCAGAAATGAGAAAGCCACCAGTGCCCTAAAAGGATCGGCTGAGCCCGCTGCAAGTGAGTATATCCAGGCAGCAGGATATCCAGGTCGGATTCTGCCCGATTTACCAGGCTCTTTTGCAAATTCTGCAGGGTGACTTCCAAATCCTGGATCGCCTCGAGCATCCACAATCGCAGATCGGTGGCTACTTGATCGTTGCGGCTCCTGCCAGTGTGCAACTTCCCGGCTACTGCTCCAATCAGTTCTCCCAGGCGGCGTTCCACTGCCGTGTGAATGTCCTCATCACTATCCATGAAAATGAAAAGGTGCTTTTCGAACTCAATTTGAATTCCATCCAATCCCTCGCAAATTTCTATGCACTCGGCGTGGGTAAGCACCCCTGCTAGCTCCAGGGCATTTGCCCAGGCCAGGCTGCCGCGCACGTCCTGTAGGGCCAGGCGCTTGTCAAAAGGCAGCGAGGCATTCAAAGCCCAGGCCTGCGGGTCGAGTTTTCCGGTGAACCGGCCGCCCCAAAGAGTCATGCCTTCATCTCCATTTCTACGTTCTTCTGCTAATCTCGTTTGAATCTCGAGTAATCCGGTTTGGGCATCTTCAAGCCCGAGACGGGTAGCCCGTTAAGTGCGGTCACCTTCAGAGGCAACCCATACAAATGGATGAACCCTTCGGCATCCGACTGGTCGTAAACGTTCTCTTGCCCGAAGGTGGCGAAATCTTCGCGGTACAGGCTGAACGGACTCTTGCGTCCGACCGGGATGATGTTGCCCTTGTAAAGTTTCAGGCGAACGAATCCGGTCACGGGTCCCTGTGTGCTGTCCATAAAGGCATCCAGTGCTTCCCGTAGCGGCGAAAACCACATGCCGTTGTAGACCAATTCGGCGTATTTAAGCGCCAGGGTGTCCTTGTAATGCATCGTATCCTTATCCAGGACAAGCGATTCCACCTCACGGTGGGCTGCCATCAGGATGGTCCCGCCAGGAGTTTCGTACACGCCATGGGATTTCATTCCCACCAGCCGGCCTTCAACCAGATCGGCTCGTCCAATCCCATACGTACCGCCCAGGGCATTCAAGTGGGCGATCAGTGTGGCAGGCGAAAGTTTTTCCCCGTTCAGGGCCACCGGGGTTCCGGATTCGAATTCGATCTCGAGGTAAGCTGGTTCATCCGGCGCGTTCTCGGGCGAACAGGAGATCTGGAACATGGACTCCTCGGGTTCCTGCCATGGATCTTCCAGCAAGCCGCCTTCATGCGAAAGGTGCCAGAGGTTGCCATCCCGGCTGTAGATGGATTTCAAAGTAGCTTTCACCGGTACGTTATGAGCCTTGGCATAATCTATGGCGTCCTCCCGGGAGCGGATTTCCCACTCCCGCCATGGCGCGATCACTTTCAAGCGTGGATCCAGCGCTGTGTAGGTTAACTCAAAACGCACTTGATCGTTGCCCTTGCCGGTGGCGCCATGCGCCAATGCATCTGCGCCGACTTCATGTGCCACGTCCACCTGGTGTTTGGCGATCAAAGGGCGGGCGATGGAGGTGCCCAGCAAGTATTTCCGCTCGTAGATCGCCCCGGCGCGCAGCATCCGGAAGATATATTCTTCTGCCAGTTCTTCGCGCAAGTCATGGATGACCAGCTGGCTGGCGCCGCTGGCAATGGCCTTGGCTTCCAGACCGTCCATCTCGTTGCCCTGGCCCACATCTGCGGCGAAACAGACCACTTCGCAACCATAATTTTCCTTCAGCCAGGGCACTATTACGGAAGTGTCCAGTCCACCGGAATAGGCGAGTACGACTTTCTTTACGTTTTGTTTCGACATGCGGATCTCCTTTGAAAATGATGTGAAAATGATACCTTGCGCGAACTGCATAAAAAAAGCCCTCCTTGGGAGGAGGGCTGGGTTACTTTTTACGTGCACACGCTCGTCTTATTTCTCAGGCAAGCTTAAAAAAACCTTCCTTCCCAAATGGGTGAGTGGAGGGGACGACGTGCACGGAGTGACTTAAGATTCAAACTTGCTGGGTACATGTTGGGCGGGTTTATATCATGCAGGTCTGGATCTGTCAAGGAATTCAGGAATTCGGGAAATATATGTATATATAAATACTTTCAATATCTTTCCCCCCAAACCTGTTGCTGGAATGATAATTCCCCAAAATATACCCTATCGAAGATCAGGCGGTATTTAGCTCTTGATTGATCGGTAAGATAAAGACCGGGGTATCCGTCAATTGGACCACCTGTTGCGCTACGCTGCCCATCAAAAGCAGGTCCAGGCCGCCACGCCCCTGCGAAGAAATCATGATCAGGTCAACTCCCTCGCGCTTGCCCACGTCAACCAGGTCACGTGCCGGGGAAGAGCCTGTCACAAGCAGTCAGGAAACCTAAGCC
>CAWFBZ010000012.1:0-112371 GCA_963814135.1 uncultured Chloroflexia bacterium
ACAACCCTCAAAGCCATCTTCCCAAATTGGAAGTACTTGTTCATACCCATCTTCGGCATTAAGGCTTACATCGCCTTCGATGTTTACAAATAAAGGGTAGTAAAGGTTTCGCCGGTTATGTCGTCCGAACTCACGATGAGTATTTCGCAATTCAAGGATACGATATTTCCCACCATCATCTTCTTCTGGATATTCAACTTCTATTTGTTCCTCTTCCTTTGCTATTGCGAAGAAACCTTTCGGCAATGGGTTTTTGCTATAAACTACAACATATTCATGATTTGTTGCAAAGTACTTGTCTTGGGAACGCCCTTTTGGGTTACAAAGTATTGTGAGAACAGCAACGAAACAATCTTCACCGTAAATTTCATTGCATAATGAGCGAAGGTTTTGAAGTTCCTTTTCATCAATCGAAATAAATATAGACCCAAAATCATTAAGTAAATTCCTTGCCAGATACAGCCGCGGATACATCATATTCATCCAGCGCGAATGAAATCGCCCATCATCTTCGTGTATTTGTGCCAAATTTCCGGCCTTCGGCATCCACTTGTCCGGTATACTCCAGGTAGGTTTGCAGGCTCTCGGTATAGTTATCGGGATAAATAAAATCATTACCGGTGTTGTAGGGCGGGTCAATGTAGATCATCTTGACCTTGCCCAGGTAGGCCTTTTGCAGCAATTTAAGCACTTCCAGGTTATCGCCTTCGATGATCAGGTTTTCGGTGGTGTCGAAGTTCGACGCTTTCGGCCGGGCGAGGCAGCAACGTGCCCATGCTGGGGGTCTGGATGGTCTTGAAACATCGGCCTTGCCAGGCCAGTTCATTCCATAGCGTTCGTGACCCACATCCACCATTTCGCCCAGACGCCAGTTTGAGCTTGTCGAAGTCGATCTGCCCGCCTTCGGTACGGATTTCCGGAAACAGGCGCAGGAGTTCCTGTTGTTTTATCTTCTGTAATGTTGTGGGACTGGAGATCAAGTTTTCGGGTTGGTCGGACATACGGATACATCCTTTTACTGCGACATTCCAGACTATAATATCCAAAGACAGCTCGAGGCAAGTTCAGCCATGCTTTTGTGTTAAATTGTTTCTCATCCCATATGTTGTTTAAATCTAAGTTTATAAACTGAACAATTTTTCGTGATTCCAATTTTGAATTTTTCGAGTTCCTATAATTTAACCGAAATAACATTGTTCTGAGCCTTGGAATTTAAGCGACTCTGAAAGCAAAGTCAAGTTCCCGATTTTATGTACATACCCCTTAATTTGGTCTTTTGTTAAGTTCCAATTTTTATCTGGATTTTGAGGAAGGATATGCTCAATATTGACAGCATTGAAATTTATAAGATGCTCATCCGTTCCCTGATATTAACACATTCATTCTACCGAGGATATACTTAATCAGCATCCGGCTTTCTTGTTGAATTTTTATAGGTAAGATCCGGAAAATACTCCAAGAAAAGTATTTTCGAAGGGTAATTCGCTCTTTAATCATTCTCTAACCGAGAAAATATCGATTTGAGTTTCGTGTTGTCTTTTTCATTTGGGCCATTTTGGGCAGCTTTATCAATTTCGAAGGCGTATTTGGAATAAAGTTTCTCCAGCCGATTACCAGGTAATTTACATATAACCGAATATTGGAAGGTGAATTTTTCGATGAATTGGAATAGTCGATAAGGGTCAAAGCCCAATCGTTAAAGTTTCTGAAGTATTGACAGCAGGAGCACATAACACTGGGAGACACCCATCAACCTAATGGCGAACACGGATTCATATATTTCTTGGGAGTGCCTTTCAAAATCATTGAAACTCCAACTCGGTACCTTCCAGTACAGTATTGTAATTGTCAGAATTGTCCCATAAATCTTGTAATAGGGGATCCCACTCTAAATGGAAATAGTTCTTTCTTTATATCCTTATATGAGCTTCTTTTCTTGAACAAATCCATAGTTGAAATCCAAAATATCGAATAAATCTTTTTAGTTCGGTTTGGTGTCTTCGATATTTCTATGATTTCTTTCCAGACATCCTTAGCAAAATCTTGTCTCCACCAGGTTTTATGTTCTTGAAGATCAAATTTTTTAATAAGTCACCTACAGAAATTCCATACCGCGTAGCATTTGTTGTCTCGAAAATATCGTAAGCATCTTCTTCCCTGGAAATTTCCAACGTTAATAACCATCAATTCTCGTAGTTTTTTACGTAGCTGTTTCAGGCGCTTTATCTTGTCATCTTTATTTTGAAACCGATTTATTCACAAAGATTTTGTCCTTAAGATACTCATAATTGATAATAATGTGTTTCTTCGTAAGACTTGGCTTCAGAATTCAGATATCTCACATTGCTTTGGATATATTTTGTAAAGTATTCCTCCAACGTTCGTGCCGGTTTAATTCTGAAAGAACTTTTGCCCTCCCAATCTTCAATGGCGATATCTTGACGCTGGAAAAGACTCAGCCTCTTTGCGATCAATACTCTTAGCAAATTGCTTATACAGCCATTAATAATGTGATGGTAAGAACCGTTGTTGACCATCAATAATATCAACGTATCCATTTCCTTTTCTTTCTGTTATTGAAAATAAAAGAACCAAGAAAATATGACGCTCATTTGTAATTAGATCGTCCCAGAATTCTGTAATTTCCTCAATTCCCCATGCATAAGGGCGTTGAAATCTCGGTACACTATACTTTCTATTTGAGCCAAAAAAAACATTCGATAAGGGCAGATCATTAGCATCAAATGTAAAAGCTTGTTCCATACAATCCTCCTAGGTGATTGCTAATAAACTCAATCTGTTTTTCAATTTGGCAACTTCCAATATCATAATTACGTCATGCTCCATCGTGTTTTGATTTTACCCGTCCTGGCTTTAGCCTTTTTTAGAGTGCGCCTTTCATAGGAGGGCAAATTGAAAGGCGAAGGTGGTTTTCGGCACCTGAGATTTTCGTCTGGGCATATTTTTCCTATATCAATTAATAACCCCCGTATACGCTGCTCCCTGAAACGGGGAAAGAAACAATACAATAACTAATTGTACAACGAAATTTCCATTACGAATCCTTACCGTTGCGTAAGGATTACCGGAATCAACCCGTATATGAGCCCCTAAAGGTTTCCTTCTCCCACCCATCTGGATCCCGCCCTGCTCTGGCCCCTGTGTCCCTGGCGCTCAAAAGGCCAGCCTGCTGGTCTGATACCGTAAATAAGTCTTTCCCGCCTGTCCTGAAGTGTTCTTCTTCAGGATCGTGGTGAAAGTACTTGCCCCTTTGCCTCAATGCGAAAATAAAATCCAATCCACCCGGCAAACCTTTCGGGTCTGAAAAACCCGCCGCCTCACTTTCCTCCCCCTTGACATTCCAGAACATATGTGCTATTTTAAAGCTGCTCCATTTCCGCCTGTCCCGCCTGTCGCCTGCAGGGCGGTGCTCTCCCCGGGATCGTGCCTGCCTGTCCTGAAGTGTTCTTCTTCAGGATCGTGGTGAAAAATCCTAATCTAACATTGTCGAGCTATTTACCCAAAATATGAAAGGACCCCTCCATGATCCCCCAACTCCCCACTTCCTCCCCCCGCAAGCCCGCTGTCCCCCGTGGGGACCGCAACGCCTGCAAGCGCGCCTTCTCCGCCACCCTGCCCGCTCGCACCGCGAACAATGCCTCGGCAGCATGCGCGCCGTCAGCCGGCCCTTTGACACCCTCAGGGCTCTCTGCCTGACAAAAAACTCCTCTACAACGACCAGACCCGCATGGAACAGATTCTCGAAGAACTCAGCCACATTTCCGTCGATGAAGATTGATTTTTGCTCAATTCGTTTTGCCAAACGAATCACTTTTTCCACCCCAATTTTCGTAAAAAAACCGGAATATATGGGCATTCCATCCACAAAAACCCCCACCCCTGGCGGTTTTCCCCATTCGTTTTTTTATTCGTTCCTCATGCCTGTCCCGCTCTTTTCAGCGGGGCCTGTCCTGCATGTTTTTTGCAGGGCCTGTCCCGCTCTTTTAGCAGGGCCTGTCCTACGTTCTTTGTAGGGCCTGTCCTACGTTCTTTGTAGGGCCTGTGCCTTCCCGCAGGGACTGTCCCACATGCTTTTTGCAGGGCCTGTCCTACGTTCTTTGTAGGGCCTGTCCTACGTTCTTTGTAGGGCCTGTCCTACGTTCTTTGTAGGGCGGGATCATTCCTCGGCCATAGACCACCCCTTCCCTTGTAGGGAAGGGGCAAGGGGATAGGTAAGCAGCCTTGCCCTCTCTCTTTGTTCTCTGTCCTTTGACCTTCGACCTATGACCTTCAACCCTGTTCTCTGTCCCCTGTTCTCTTCTCTCTTCCCCCTTTCAGCTTTCAGCTTCTATCTTTCAGCTTCTTCCTTTGTAATGGATCCCCAATCTCATCTTTTTATCATCTGGAATTGTTAAAATCTACCTAAATCTACATTGACAGAAAAGGAAGCTGTGATACATTCAGCCTGTTGTCTCGACGTCAGGCAGCTTCAAGGACGATTGCGATGCTGAACGATAAGAAAGAATGGCTCACCCTCAGCCAGGCAGCCGGGCTGCTGGGCGTCCACCCCAGCACGCTGCGCCTGTGGTCTGACAAGGGCCGCCTCCCGGTGCACCGCACCCAGGGGCAGCACCGCCGCTATCTCCGCTCGGAAGTCGAACTGCTGGCACAGGCGGCCCAGCGGGCGAGCGGCGTGGAACCCGCGAACATCACCCGCTTCGCCCTGCGCAGGATCCGCTTCAAGATCGATCAGGGCCAGTTGGAGGCCGAAGGCTGGTACCAGCAATTAAATGAAGAGGCGCGCGAGCAATACCGCAAGAGCGGGCGGTACCTGGTGCAGGGCCTGGCGCGCTACCTGGAATCGAAGCAAGCCGGCGGCCTGGCCGAAGCGCATTCCCTGGGCTACGAATACGCCACGCGCGGCCGGCGCAGCCACCTGGATAGCCTCGAGGCCGCCCGGGCCTTCCTGTTCTTCCGGGAGGCCCTGCTGGAAGCGTTGATCGCGGTCTACCAGGAAGCCTGGGTGCCCTCCGGTGCCGCCTGGGGGGAGGTGCTCACCCGCACGCTGGCCTTCACCGACCAGATCTTGCTCAGCTTAATGGAAACCTACCGGACACTCGCCGGCAACCACATTTAAATGTAATGGAGGCACAATGCACTTTATTCCCATCCTATCCACCCTGGTCACTTTCATTTTTGCCGTGCTGGTCTTGCGGCGCTATCTGCGCCGCCGCGGTTCGCATTTATTGGTCTGGGCCATCGGCCTGGTCTTTTTCGGATTGGGCACCCTTTCGGAGGTCATTCTGGGCCTGACTTTCAGCGCCTTGATGCTGAAAGTCTGGTACCTGAGCGGCGCCATGCTGACGGCCGCCTGGCTTGGGCAGGGCACGGTGCACCTGCTGGTGCGAAAACGCGGCCTGGCCCTGGGCATGACCCTCGTGCTGGCCGCGCTCAGCCTGCTGGCTGCCGTCCTGGTCTTCAGCGCGCCGCTCACCCCGGCTGCCGCCGGCTATGACGTCAGCGCGGCCATCTCCTCGCAGTACAAGGATATATTGACGCGCCGCGGCCTGACGATTGTCCTGACCATCCTCTTGAACATCTACGGCACGCTGGCCCTGATCGGCGGGGCGGTTTATTCGGCGGTCATTTTCTTCCGCAAGCACATCCTGGCCAACCGCATGATCGGCAGCCTGCTGATCGCCATCGGCGCCATGGCCCCGGCCATGGCCGGTTCGTTCGTCACCCTGGGCCTGCCAGACCTGCTCTACCTTTCCGAGTTGATCGGCGTCATCCTCATCTTCATCGGCTTTTTGAGGGCCACCACGCCGGCCGTGAAAAAAGAAGCCCCGCTACCGGCGCAGCAACCCGGCTAGCCATCCACGTAGACTTCCGAAGTTGGCCTGGCTTCGGAAGTCTTTTTTACAGGTATAATCTTTTTAGATCGGAGTAAATCCCATGAGCATTCTCGATGTCCCCTTCTTTTCCCGCATCCGCCGCAACCACGGCCTGGAACACGCCACCATCACCATCCTGTCTGAGCAGTTTCCATACCGTCAATTGGCCGGGTATTCGTATCCGGGCGGGTTCTTCCTGCTGGGGAACGTGCCCACCGAACACGTGCGCGAGGCCGTCATCCAGGCGCTCACCCGCATGAACAACGGCGAACATTACCTGGCGATCCACCCGAACTGTGGCACGAATTACGCCGTCTCCGGTTTCGTAGCCGGGACGCTGGCCTGGCTGGGGATGGCCGGAGCCAAAACCAAACGGGACAAGGTCGAGCGCCTGCCGGTGCTGATCGCCCTGGTGACGCTGGGATTCATCCTGAGCGCACGCCTCGGTCCGCTGGTGCAGGAACGCATCACCACCTCGGGCGATCCGCTCGGGCTGTCGGTGGTGAGCATCTTCCCGGTGCGCATCGGCAGGTTTTCCATCCACCAGGTGCTCACGCAGTCCTAAATCCGTCCCCTCAAGGGTGGTCGGAATCCCAGCGCCAGTCCCGCACTGCAGCCATTTCCAGGCGGACGGCCCCCGCTGTACGTTGAAGTGAACGGACCCGGCTTACCACAACTCCCCATGTCAGCAACCCCCTCGATCCTGATCCTGCACGGCAACGACGAACTGGCCATTGCCGCGCACGTCGCCAAACTATGCGCCGGCCTGGGCGATCCCAGCACGGCCGACATGAACATCGCCCGTTTCGACGGGCGCCTGGGTTTGGACCCTGAGGCGCTCAATGGCGCCATCAACGCCGCCCCGTTCCTGGCGCCGCGCCGGGTGATGGTGCTGGACCACCCGGTGGCTGCGTTTGCCTCGGCGGAGGCCCGCAAAAAATTCCTGGGGTTGCTGGATAAGGCCCAGCCGACCACCACGGTCATCCTGGTGGAGCACGACGAACTCAGGCGGCGAGCACTGGTTGCTGAAATGGGCCGCCGCTCGGACCCCCCGCCCTGAAGCCGGACCCACCCAGGTGCACGTCTACAATACGCCCAAACGCTGGGAGATGCCGCGTTGGATCGAAGGCGAGGCCAAAAAACAGGGCGGCAAGATCGAACCGGATGCGGCCGCGCGCCTCTCCGAGATGGTCGGTGAAGACACGCGCATCGCCGCCCAGGAACTCACCAAGCTCCTGACCTACGTCAATTTCGAGCGCCCGGTCCGCCTGTTGGATGTGGATAAGGCCGGCATCGTCAGCGCCCAGGCCAGCGTCTTCGAACTGGTGGATGCGCTCGGCCAAAACGACGCCAAAAAGGCCCAGCACGTCCTGCACCAGCTCCTGGAAGAAGGCGAGGCTTTCGAATTGTGGGGCATGGTCATCCGCCAGTTCCGGCTGCTGCTGCAGGCGCAGGGAAATGCTGGACGAGCACGCCGGGATACTCCAGGTCCAGAAGGCGCTTGGGCTGCATGAATTCGTGGCGCAGAAGATCGTCGCCCAGGCCGGGCGCTTTTCCATGCCAAGACTGGAAGACATTTATCACAGGCTGCTCGAGATCGACGAGAACGCCAAAACCGGCCGCGCCCCGCTCGACCTGTCCCTGGATATGTTGATCGTGGAGTTGATGCCAGGCTGACCTTTCGGGTTCCACCTTCCGGGGGATGGAAAATACATGATAAACAAGAGCAAATTTGTTATAATAATTCCTATCTATCCGAAAATCGGGAGCAGTCCGCATTTTAAGGGTGTGCGGTTCCGACGCACATACTCAAAATGCAGTCCTCTTTTAATTTCCGGACAGGTGCTTAATAAATTACCTTCCAAAGGAGTGTAATATGGACAGTCCGCTTATTCCCGATACCCTGATGAGCTATCTGGATGGCCTGGTGCCGGAACGACCGCCGGAGATGCAGGTCATGGAAAGCTATGCCCGCAAGATCAATTTCCCCATTATCGGACCGGCCTCGGGTTACCTGTGTTACCAGATGGCGCGCTTGATCGGCGCACGGCGCATTTTCGAACTCGGTTCCGGTTACGGTTACTCGACCGCCTGGTTCGCAAAAGCCGTGGTGGAGAACGGCGGCGGAGAAGTCTACCACGTGGTCTGGGATGAAGAACTTTCGCGCCAGGCACGTTTGCACCTGACCGAACTGGGTTACAACGGCACGATCCATTACCACGTCGGCGAGGCGGTCCAGACCCTGCGCCAGACCCCGGGACCGTTCGACCTGATCTTCAACGACATCGACAAGGACGCTTATGCCGCCGCGCTGCCGGTGATCATGGATAAACTGCGCCCCGGCGGCGTGCTGATCGTGGACAACATGCTCTGGCACGGGCGGGTCTTCGTCAGCAGCGACAAGAGCCCCGAAACCGAATCGATCCGCAAGCTGACCGAGATGCTCAGAACAAGCCCGGACTGGATCGTTTCGCTGGTGCCGGTGCGGGACGGCGTGGTGGTGGCTTACAAAAAATGAAGTAGATTGAGACCAGATTTGCTATAATCGAAGCTACCATTCCAGAGGAGGTGCCCATGCAATCATTTTCACGCGGTTGGTCGTTCCTGAAGGAAGCCTGGCAAATGGCTTTCAAGGATCACGACCTGATCAAGCCGTCCATTTATTCGCTTTTCATTGGGTTCATCGTATCGGTGGTTTTCCTGATCCCCATGATCGGTGCGGCTTCTTATTCGGCGATCAGGGCTTTCTCGGACAGGCAGTGATCTTCATCTTCGGCGCCCTGCTGATCTTCGCCCAGTACACGGTGGGCTATATTTTCTCGGCCATGACCATTTACCTGGTATATGGCTACCTGGCCGAAGGCGACGGGGTGATGTCGAAAGCCTGGGCAATCGTCAAGCGCGAATGGCTGAACATTCTCAGCCTGGCGGCAGTCTCGACCGGGGTGGCTCTGCTAAAGCAACTCGCCCGGGGTAGAGGCCGGTCGACCGCCCGGAACGCCGTTTCGGGCCTGATCGGCACGCTCTGGTCGGAGGCGGCTTTCCTGATCCTGCCGGCCATGGTGATCGAGGACAGCAACCTGAAGGACGCCATCAAGCGCGTCGGGCAGATCGTCAAGGACAATCTGCTGCTGGTGGGCATCAGCACGGTCGGCGTGCGGGCCGTCAATGGGTTGATCGGCTTCCTGCTGGGTGGCGCCGGCGTGGCGCTGGGGTTGGGCGCCGGCCTGGGCATCATTTCGCTGACCGGGGTCGACTCGATCTTCGGCATGGTCAGCGGGATCGGGCTGGGCGTTATCCTGGCGGGCATCTTCATCATGCTCGCCACGGTCGTCACCTCTTATACCGCCACGGCCTACCACACCTGCCTGTACCTGTGGGCGCGCGATGTGGAGAAGGCCAAAGCTTCCGGCAGCACCCTCCAGGTGCAGGCCCCGGCTCCGCTGGCAGCCGTGTTGAACCGCTAATTTTTGGAAACAGCCGACTTCCGAAATCTTCAAGATTTCGGAAGTCTGTTAATTTAATGCGACAGTATATCTGCGCCCCTTCCAGACCACCCCCCGCCCTGAAAGCACCTTCCAGGTCGAGACGAACATCATGGCGGCAAAGACCCCCGCGCCCAGCGGGATGGTCAGGGCGTACCAGGCCGGGATGCGCATGTCACGCAGCACCCGCACGCGCCAGAAGATGAGATAACCCCACAACAGCAGCGCTTCGCCGGTCACCAGCCAGGCTGCCGAGGCGGGCACTGCCCACCACCACAGCAATCCGGCCAATCCCCACACGGGCAGCGCCAGCGCCGCCACCAGACTCAGGAAAGCCCCAAAAGCTCCCAGCAGGAGCATCCCGGTCGAGCCTCGCAGGCCCAGGAAGATGTTCTTCGTCCAGCCTTCCCACATCTCCGGCAGGCAGGTGTACATGCGGGTCTGCGCCACCTGCCGGCCATCCGCGACGACCAGACGGTAACCGGAGCCTTTGACCAGCACGGCCAGGTCCTTGTCCTCGACGATGGAATTTTAAGCGCGGCATGCCCGCCGACCGCCTGGTAGACGGAGCGCCGGATAAAAATGAACTGGCCGTTGGCAATGGCATCTTTGCGTTTGGGATCGTTGACCTTGCGGGGGGAAAATCCGACCGAAAGCGCCGTGAAAACCAGCGGCAGGACCACGCGTTCCCAGAAGCTCTCCACTTCCTGCCCGGTCATGATCGTGAAGAGATCCGCACCTGTAGATTGTGCCGCGGCATAAACGGAGGCGAGCGCCATGGGGAGCCGGGAAGGTATCCGCATCCACAAAGCACAGCCATTCGCCCCCGGCGGCCTGGGCCGCCTGGGATAGGGCGTGCGGCTTGCCGGCCCAGCCGGAGGGCAGCTCGGCGCCGGGCAGGACCTTCAAGCGCGCCTCCCCGGCCGCGTAGCTGCGCAGGATGGCGGGCGTGTCATCCGTCGAGCGGTCGTCCAGGACGATCAGTTCGAAGTTGGGGTAAGTCTGCGCCAGCAGGCAATCCAGGCAGCGCCGGATATTGCGGGCCTCGTTGCGCGCCGGCACGATCACCGAGATGAGCGGCGCTGGCTCGGCCGGCGCGGGGCTGGGGCTGACGACCACGTCCATCTGGTGCTGGTTGTGCAGCCAGGTGACGATGGCGATGCCGGTCAGGCAGGCCAGGCTGGAAAGGATGAGCAGGGTTGGGAACATCTGGGTTAAGGTTTCCGCCTTCCAACTCCTGACTCAGACTTCCGAATTCTCCAAGAATTCGGAAGTCTGAACAGCACTCCTGCCAGGATCGACAGGCTAGAGAAAGTTGTGGTCTTGGCGACACCGCTGACCATGAGATTGCTTGCCACTTTGTGGCACAGGTCGGACCAGCAAAAGAGGCTGGTCTTGCAATGACAGATGGATTACAGCCCGGCAGCCTTGCGCAGCAGCGCGGCCTTGTCGGTATTTTCCCACGGGAACTGCACGTCATCCCGGCCGAAGTGGCCGTAAGAAGCCGTCTTGCGGTAGATCGGGCGGCGCAGGTCGAGGTCGCGGATGATTGCCCCCGGACGCAGGTCGAAGTACTCGAGGATGAGTTTGCCGATCTGCTCGTCCGGGACCATGCCGGTGCCGAAGGTTTCCACGTTGACCGAGAGCGGGTGGGAGACGCCGATGGCGTAAGCCACCTGGATCTCGCAGCGCTGCGCCAATCCAGCTGCCACCACATTCTTGGCAGCCCAGCGGGCGGCGTAGGCAGCCGAACGATCCACCTTGGTCGGATCCTTGCCGGAGAAAGCTCCGCCGCCGTGCCGGCCCATGCCGCCGTAGGTATCGACGATGATCTTGCGTCCGGTGACACCTGCGTCGCCCATCGGGCCGCCGATCACAAAACGACCGGTCGGGTTGACGTACACTTTCATGGCGCTATCGGTCAGGCCTTCCGGCAGGGTCGGCATGATGACGTGTTCCATGATGCCCTCCTCGATGTCGGCGTGCGAGACGTCCGGGGAGTGCTGGGTGCTGATCAGCACGGTGTCGATGCGCTTGGGCTTGCCATATTCGTATTCGACCGTCACCTGGGATTTGCCATCCGGCCGCAGCCAGGGCAGCGCCCCGCTCTTGCGGACTTCGGCCAGCTTGCGGGTCAGCTTGTGGGCCATGTAGATCGGCATGGGCATGAGTTGCTCGGTCTCATCGCAGGCATAGCCGAACATCATGCCCTGGTCACCCGCGCCGATCAGGTCGATCTGGTCCTGCTCGCCGTCCTTGGCTTCCATGGACTTGCTGACGCCCATATCGATATCCGCGGCTCTGGCTGGAGATGGCGGAAAGGACGCCGCAGGTGTTGCCGTCGAAGCCCTTTTCACTGCTGTCGTAGCCGATCTCCTTGACCACCCTGCGCACCAGCTCGTCGAAATTGACGAAGGCGTTGGTGGTGATCTCGCCCAGCAACATCACGAAGCCGGTCTTGGTGGCCGACTTCGCAAGCCACGCGGCTCATCGGGTCCTGTTCGAAGCACGCATCCAGGACGGAATCGGCGATCTGGTCGCACAACTTATCCGGGTGGCCTTCGGTAACCGACTCGGAGGTGAAGAGCAGCTTGGGCGAAGACATGAAAGTAGTATTCATTGATGATCCTTTCTATAAGTAAGCAGGTAACTCCCAATAAACCGGGTCGCCGCCCTGAAAATTGAGAAGTGGCAAAAAGAAAGCCCTTTCTGGCGAAAGGGCAATTGCACAATGTGCGCGGCTGCCCTCTCATCTTCCAGAATGTGGACGACTCAATCGGTCTTCCACCTGCCGGATTTGGCACCGTAGGTTAGTCTTCAGTCATTCAGTCATTGGTCTTATCGGGAGATGCGCACTTACTTTCATCGCGCTACCAGATCATTAAACTCTTGGCTATCCAACTAACTCCGGTTGTCGAGGCATCATCGGGCCGGTCCCTCCGCCTCTCTGGATAAGAGTGCCGATTAGGGCTATTTGATTGTTTCGGATGATACCACAGGATAAAGGGGCAAGCAAGAAGGCATTTCGTAAAGCAGTGCTACAATTGAGCCGAGAGGAGAACCCATGCAGACACCCAACCATCTCCGGAAATTCTTGCGAGTATTGGCAGCCGTATTCCTGCCCATTTTCGCCGGGGTCGCTGTGTGTGCCGGCGCTGGTAACCCCCATACCCACGCCCATCATCCAAATCGTCCAGGTGAACCGCGATGTGACCGTGGAAGTCACCCGCATCGTCTACGTTCCGGTCACCCTCACGCCGACGCCAACGCCGCTCCTGACGGATACCCCGACCTTCACGCCTACCAGCGCAGAATCGCCCACCCCCAGCGTGACCCCCGAACCGCCCGTCGTCACCCTGCTCATCCATACCCAGTGCCTGTTTGGTCCGGACCCGGCTTATATCGGAAAATACCAGATCCTGGCGAACAGCCAGCAAACGGTGACCGGTCGCAACCTGGATGGTAGCTGGGTGCTGGTGGCAGGCCCTGACCATAAAACTCCCTGCTGGGTGAAGACGCTGCTTGTCAAGGTGGATTCAGGCAACATCGATGCCGTCCAGGTGACCGATGCGGTCTTATCGCCCTATTCCACGCTCTACCCACCTCCAAAAACCGTCAGCACCTATCGGGCGGGTAACGACGTCACCATATTCTGGTTGCCCGTCCCGGTGGCGGAGGCAGACTATAACGGTTACCTGATCGAAGCGCTGGTCTGCCAGTCTGGAAAACAGCTGCTCGTCCCACTGCATTACGTCCCGGCCTTCGATAAGAACAACGCCATGCTGGCCGTCAAGGTCACCGACGAACCCGGCTGCCAGAATCTCTCCGGGGCGCGCATTTACACCGTGGTCCCCAATGGGTATTCGACCTGGACGGATATCGTCCCCTGGCCCACCGCCCAGCCAACCGTCACTCCAACCCCATAATTTACCCGAAACAAGGATAGTACATGCACGATTACGCTGAATTTGTCCGGAAATACCCCACCTACGATAAAACCCACGACCTCGACGAACTGCGCCAGCGCGACTACTCCCGCCTGGACCGGCTGGGACAGGTTTACCTGGATTACACCGGCGGCGGCCTGTACGCCAATTCGCAGCTGCGCGCCCACCAGCAGGTCCTGGCTGAAAATGTCTATGGCAACCCGCATTCCTCCAACCCGACTTCCCAGGCTGCCACCCGGCTGGTCGAAAGCGCCCGCCAAACCATCCTGCAGTTCTTCAATGCCGACCCGGACGAGTATACGGTCATCTTCAGCCTGAACGCCAGCGGGGCATTAAAACTGGTGGGAGAAGTCCTATCCGTTCGGGCCCGGTTCGCATTACCTGCTGACTTTCGATAACCACAACTCGGTCAATGGCATCCGGGAATTTGCCCACGCCAAAGGCGCCGAAGTGACCTACCTGCCGGTGACGTTGCCGGATATGCGTGTGGATGGCGCCTCCCTGGATGAAGCGCTGGACCTGGCGGCTGCCGGTGAAAACAACCTGTTCGCCTACCCGGCCCAGTCCAATTTCTCTTCCGTCCTGCACCCGCTGGAGTGGATCGAGCGCGCCCACGCCAAAGGCTGGGACGTGCTGCTGGACGCGGCCGCCTTCGCGCCCACCAACCGGCTGGACCTCTCCAAATACAAGGCCGATTTTGTGCCGCTCTCGTTCTATAAAATCTTCGGTTATCCGACCGGCGTGGGGGCCTTGCTGGCCCGCCGCGAAGTGCTCAAGAAACTCCACCGGCCCTGGTTCGCCGGGGGCACGATCACGGTCGCCTCGGTGCAGGGCGACAAATATTACCTGGCGGAAGCCCCGGCAGCCTTCGAGGATGGCACACTGGACTACCTCAACATCCCGGCGGTTGAAATCGGGCTGAAGCACATCCAGTCGGTCGGCTACGAGGCCATCCACGAACGGGTGCGCTGCCTGACCGGCTGGTTGCTGGATAATCTTTCGGACATGCAGCACAGCACGGGGATCCCGCTGGCCCGACTGTATGGACCGCTGAACACCATCAAGCGGGGAGGCGCAGTCACTGCCAATTTCTTCAATAAGGACGGAGATCCGGTCGACCATCGTTCGATCGAAGCCAAAGCCAACCAGGCCAACATATCCCTGCGGACGGGCTGCTTCTGCAACCCCGGGGCCGGCGAGATCGCCCTGGGCATCTCGCGCATGGAACTGGCCGCCTGTTTCACCAGCCCCGCTCACGACCAGCGCCTGAGCCTGGATGATTTCCGCCTGTGCATCGATGGCAAGTCTTCCGGTGCGGTGCGGGTCTCGACCGGACTGGTCAGCAATTTCGAGGATGTGCAGGCCTTCCTGAAGTTTGCCGAAAGCCTGCTCGAATGAACGCAGGGAAAAACCCAACCGGGATTCAGGCATGACTATTCCGACGCGCGCCCAGATCAAACCCGGCCTGCGGGTGCGGATCGTGCTCAAGCAGGACCAGCCCACCGGCAAGCTGACCGAGGGGATCGTCAAAGACCTCCTGACCAAAAGCCCCACCCACCCGCACGGCATCAAGGTCCGCCTGACCAGCGGGGCGGTCGGGAGGGTCCAGGAGCTCGTCGTTTGAGGCGTTGAGACCCCAACCCGTCAAATTCATCCATGTGCCGGCCAACCCTTTGGCTGGCCGGTCTCGGAAATTTATCCTGTAAATGCAATAAAAAAATTCGATCCATTTTGCTATAATGATTTTATAAATTATGTCAAAAAGAATAACAATATGAACTGGCAAAAAACAACCATTTTTTTATTAGTAAGCATTGTCCTAATAACGGTGATTTCTGGATGTTCATCCAATTCAGTTACTCCTACCATTACTGCCGCACCCACACACCCATTGGTGATACCTTCACCACCTCTTCATTACCACCGACATTAACTCCTAAATCGATATTGCAGGGATTAGCGGGAAAATGGCTTGATCCAGATACCACAGGTACCGTGGTGACCATCGAACCACACGACAATGGATATGCAGTGGTTTCGGTAATTAATCCCGATCGAGGAGGAGGAAATGAACTTACTCGAACTTCTTGGATTGATAATAAATTGATTTGGACGTATTGCATTTTTAACGGCTATCAATGCATTACTACAACGACAATTTCTATCAAAGGTAATCAGCTAGAGACGACCTGGAAAGATAACCTTGATCATTCCGGCACGACAACCTTCGAACGACTGCCGTAGGTTTCAGGCGATTTTCGAATGCAGCACCGAATTGCCCTGAGAAGCCTCATACTCGGGGCATAATTTTAAAGCTGGTAATACGGTACCAGGAGGAAGGTCCAGAGGAAGGAATAAAAGAAAGCCGATGAAGATCCGTTCCATCACATATTTTTGTAACCCGGGCTGGCCATTGCAGGCAGAAATTATCGAACAAGCCGGCAAATTCCTGGCCGAGGCAAAGAGCGCTTACGAAGCAGCCGGTTTCGAAGTGCAGACGGTCCGCCTGGCCACCATTCCATTCCTGCAAATCCTGGGGATGGAAAAGCTCGCGGAAACGCCCCGGCTGGCCGAACAAATTTCGGCCGCACTCAAACCGGTCGGGATTGCCTATGCCTCCCTGGGACCGGCTCAACCGGAAGTAATCGAAAGTTACGCCGTCATTCCCGAGGCGATTGCGGCGGCGCAGGATGTATTCTTTAGCGGTTCCATGGCAGACGACCGGTTTGGGATTTCCTTCCCGGCCGTGCAGGCCTGTGCGCAGGTGATCGCCCGCTGCGCCGGCATCACCCCGGATGGTTTCGCCAACCTGCGCTTCACGGCACTGGCGCAGGTCAAGCCGGGTTCGCCATTCTTTCCGGCCGCTTATCATAACAACGACGAGCCGGCCTTTTCGATCGCCACCCAGGCGGCGGACCTGGCCGTGGAGGCTTTTACGCACGCCCGGACGATCACCGATGGACAATGGAATCTGGCTGCCGAGATCGAAAAGCGCGCCAAAGAGCTGACCGCAGTCTCGGACATGCTCAGCCGGCATTTTTTGATCGTGTTTGGCGGGATCGATTTTTCCCTGGCGCCTTATCCATCCGAGGCCGTTTCAATCGGCGCGGCCATGCAGCGCATGGGCGTGCCACGCGCCGGGTTGCACGGTTCCCTGGCCGCCGCGGCCATATTGACCGAGATCATCGAGCGGGCCCACTTCCCCAAGACCGGATTCTGCGGATTGATGCTGCCGGTCCTGGAGGATGCCGTCCTGGCAGAGCGGGCAGCCGAAGGGACCCTGACGGTCAAAGACCTGTTGCTCTATTCCTGCGTGTGTGGCACCGGGTTGGATACGGTCCCGTTACCGGGGGATACCAGCCCAGATCAGCTGGCTGCCTTGTTGCTCGACCTGTCTGCATTGGGCCTGCGCCTGAATAAGCCTCTCACCGCTCGGCTGATGCCGATCCCCGGAAAGCAGGCCGGCGACCCAACCAATTTCAACTTCGATTATTTTGCGAACAGCCGGGTGATGGCGCTCGAGTCCGAGAAGCTCAATGCGCCCTTCTCTGAAACCAGGCGGTTCACACTGGCTCCCCGGCACTCGGGTTGAACACGGCAAGTTGGCATTATAATCAACCAATATGACAATTTTTACCGATAAGCATATCCTGCTGGGCGTGACCGGATCCATTGCAGCCTACAAGAGCGTCGAACTGGCCTCGAAATTGACCCAGGCCGGGGCACGCCTGGATGTGATCCTGACCCCTGCGGCGGAGAAATTCGTCGCCCCGCTCACCTTCCAATCCGTGACCGGCAGGCCGGCCTTTTCCGATACCGACCTGTGGGGTGGGCAGGCGCACGTCTTGCACGTCGAGCTCGGGCACACGGCCGGCTTGCTGGTGATTGCCCCATGTACGGCCAACACGCTGGCAAAGCTGGCGCATGGGATTGCCGATAATTTGCTGACCATCACTGCCCTGGCTGCCCGCTGTCCGTTGCTGGTCGCGCCCGCCATGGACGTGGGCATCTATACCCATCCCGCCACGCAGGAAAACGTCCGCATCCTATCCGAACGTCATGTCCAGTTCGCCGGGCCTGCCGAGGGGCGCATGGCTTCCGGGCTGGAGGGGAAAGGCCGCCTGGTGGAGGTCCCCGAACTGATCGGCCAGGTCCGGTTAATGCTGGCGAGGAACGGCCGGCTGGCCGAAAAAAAGATCATCGTCACCGCCGGTGGGACACAGGAACCGCTCGACCCGGTCAGGGTCTTGACCAACAAGTCCTCCGGCAAACAGGGCTATGCCCTGGCACAGGCCGCCCTCGACGCAGGTGCGGCGGTCGTATTGATCAGCGCCCCCACTGCCCTGACCCCGCCGGTTGGAGCACGCCTGGTGCCCGTTTCCACGGCACAGGAGATGCTCGCCGCCGTCCAGGCTGAAACCATTGGCGCGGATGCCCTGATCATGGCTGCGGCTGTGGCCGATTTTCGCCCGAAGCAGCCGGCAGAAAACAAGCTCAAGAAGCGCGACGGGATCCCGCAAGTGCCGCTGGAAGCCACCCCCGATATCCTGGCGAGTGTGGCCGGAGCCGGGCCGCAGCGCCCGCGTGTGGTGGTCGGTTTTGCGGCCGAAAGCCGCGACTTGCTGGAGAATGCACAGTCAAAATTGAAAACCAAAAACCTGGATTTGATCGTCGCCAACGATATTTCCGCCCCGGATTCCGGCTTTGGCGTCGATACCAACCGGGTCACCCTGCTATTTTCCAATTCAAAAGAAGAACACCTGCCTCTCTTGACCAAAGATGAGGTGTCTGAGACCATCATCGCGCGTTTAGCAACGCTTCTGGAGACCAGATGACAAAAGTATTGGTGATTTCGGACGTGCATGCCAACATCACTGCGTTGGAAGCCGTCCTGGCGGATGCTGGAAAAGTGAACGAGGTCTGGTGTCTGGGCGACATTGCCGGTTATGGTCCGGATCCGAATGAATGCATCCAGCGCATTAAGGCCCTGCCCAACCTGACCTGCATGATGGGCAATCACGATTATGGCGCCATTGGGGATACGGCGCTGGAGACCTTTAATATCGATGCCAAACGGGCGCTGCTCTGGCAGCGTGAAATGCTGAGCGAGGCGAGCAAGGAATTCCTGGGCACGTTTTCGCAGGAACCGTTGGTCAATGGAAATGTCACCCTGGTGCACGGCAGCCCGCGCGATACGATCTGGGAATACGTCATGAACACGCTGGTGGCCCGGACCAATTTGGATTACTTCGATACGCTGTGGTGCTTTATGGGGCACAGCCATTTCCAGGCGGTCTTCCAGTATCATGCCGAAACGGACGAGGTATCCATCGAATTGCCCAAACCCTCGGAACATTATGAATTGAAGGAACGCGCCCTCCTGAATCCCGGTTCCGTCGGACAACCGCGTGACCGAGATCCGCGCTCCGCCTACGCCATCTTCCATCCCAGGGAGAAGGTCTGGGAACCGCGCCGGGTGGAATACGACATCAAATCCGTACAGGCGCGCATCCTGGCGGCTGGTTTGCCCCCCCGGCATGCCGAACGGCTGGCCGGAGGCTGGTGAGTTCTCCCCAGGGAACTTATCTGCACGACCGGGCGTCTAAGAAGCAAACCAACCCATTTGCGGCTTATCAAGGAGAAGATGCCATGAAAAATAAACTCGCCCTTTTTTCAGTAATTTTGATCGTCCTGCTGTCCGCCTGCGGTGCGAAAGCTTCGCCGACTACGTCGGTCCAGTCGATCGTCCCACTGGCTCCCCGCGGCCCGTTCGGGCAGTGACTCCGCCAACCAGGCCGGTTCCGCCCCGGCGCCCAGTCTCGAAGGTTACAGCTCGAGCAAGACGATTGCCGACGCGGCCGCCAGCCAGGAACGCATGATCACGATGACCGTGGACCTGACCGTGGTGGTCGCCGACCCGCAGAAGAAGATGGACGCCATCAACCAGATGGCCAAGACCCTGGGCGGTTACCTCATCTCGATGAATATGTCCCAGGTCTATACCCAGAACGGGGATACCGCCCCCCAGGGGACCATCTCGATCCGGGTCCCGGCTGGACAACTGGATACCGCTTTGAGCCAGATCAAGTCAGATGCGGTGGACGTCCCCAGCGAGAATCGCTCGGGCCAGGATGTGACCTCCCAGTACGTCGACCTGCAAAGCCAGTTGACCAACCTGCAGAAAGCCGAAACGGACCTGCAGCAGATCATGGACGAGGCAAAAAACAATCCTGGCAACAACAGCACGACCAAGACCCAGGATGTGCTGAATGTTTACAATCAAATCGTCAACATTCGCGGCCAGATCGAACAGATCCAGGGCCAGATGAAGTACCTGGAGGAGACCACTGCCACCTCCGCCATCAACGTGACCCTGGTTGCTGAAAAAACCATCAAGCCGATCGAAATTGGCGGATGGAAACCCCAGGGCGTGGCACGCGACGCCGTCCAGGCGTTGGTCAAATTCTTGCAGGGTTTCGTGAACTTCGTCATCTACCTGGTCCTGCTGGTGCTGCCGATCCTGATCGTCGTCTTTGGACCGCTCGCACTGATCGTCTGGGCCATCGTTGCCATCCTCAGGCGGCGCAAGGCCAAGAAACTTGCCCAAATGAAGCAATAACCAGACTTAAAATCGAAAAGTTCCGGCCGGGTGCAGGCGAGCAATCTGCGCCCGGCTTTTTTATTTGATCCTGCCAGCCGGATGTTATAATCCCATCAATATGGATAAACTGGTGCGCGCCGCACTGGAACTCTTCGACGTACATCTGACCAGTCGGCAGTTGGCAGCTTTGGGCGTTTTCGAGAAGGAACTGCAAACCTGGAACGAGAAATTCAACCTGACCGCCATTGACGAATCGGCCGGCATCCGCACCAAACACTTCCTGGATTCTTTTTCCTGTGCCCTGGCCTGGAAAGACAACCCTCCCAGGCGGCTGGTCGACGTGGGCACCGGGGCAGGCTTCCCGGGCATACCCCTCAAAATCATATATCCATCCATGCACTTGACCCTGGTGGAGTCGGTCGGCAAGAAAGCCAATTTTTGCCGGCACGCGGTCGCGACCCTGAAGCTGGAATCCGTGGAAGTGATCACCGCCCGGGCGGAAGAGGTGGGACGAATGCCCGCACAACGTGAATCCTACGACTGGGCCGTGGCGCGCGCCGTGGCGGACCTGTCTGTCCTGGCCGAGTATCTCCTGCCGCTGGTGCAGGTGGGAGGCCGGATGCTGGCCCAGAAGGGTCATAGTGGCCCGGCGGAGGCGCATAAGGCCGAGTTTGCCTTGAAAATGCTGGGTGGGCAGATCCGCCAATTGCTCCCGGTGACTCTGCCGGGAGTGGCGGAGGATCGCTACCTGGTGGTGGTGGATAAGGTCGCCGCCACGCCGCCACAATATCCGCGTAAGCCGGGCTTTCCGTCAAAAAAACCGCTGTGATGATCTGCCAGTCCCATCTATAGGCTGGTTTTTTCCACCCAGTACTCTTTCCCGCCCACCGATCTTTTCAGGAGACCATACCCCACCAATTCCCGTCGCAGGCTGGCGGTATCCGGGTGGAAGCGCGCTAAAATCGCATTGACCTGCTTCTCTGGGTATTTCATCCCTGACTGGAAGGCTTTTATTACATATTGCAGCACCACCTCCAGCTTCTTGCGCTGGGCTGGGATCGCTTTTATGTGTCCATCTGGAAGACAGAAGTCGGACAGCACTTTGCGAGGGTAGGCCTGCAGGTCCACGCCATCCAGGACGGAGGCCATCTTTTCGCTCGAGAACAGGTCGCGGGCGGCTGTTTCAAGTGCAACCCGGTCCAATTGGTAGATGCTGTAATACCCTTCTGCCCGGGCGGTTACCAGGCCCACCTGCGCCAGCCGGGCCAGATGATGGCTGACGGTGGGAGCTTTCAAGTGCAGCAGTGCGGCCAATTCTTCCACGCTGCAACCGCGTTGGGCCAGTAATCCCACAATTTTCAGCCGGTTGGCATCTGCCAGTGCCTTAAAGAATGCAACCAAATCTTCACTCATGCCGGTCTCCAATATCGCGAACCGTCGCGCTCCCGCTCCAGCATGCCCGCCTCGATCAATTCACGCCGCAGGCTGGCGGTATCCGGGTGGAAATGTGCCAGGATGAGATTAACTTCTTTCTCGGAATAATTTGCGCCAACCGTAAATGAATGCATCAGGTACTCCAGGATCACGCGCAGTTTGGCCGCCTGCGCTGGAACGATCTTGATGGTCCCATCCGGGTTTAGATGGGCAGACAGGGTCCGGCGTCTTTTTTTCTCCCGATCGGGCTCCGGGTTATCGGTTGCTTTTGTCCCCTCGGGTTGCCGTCGGTTGAGGTTTTCAAGCCCCTGTTCATTCAATTCGTACACGCCGTTGGTCAGGCGGATAACATTATTCTGCATGAGAAAATCGGCCATTTCCTGTGTGGACATAATTTCACCTCGATATAACTAATTAGATACTTATCTAATCAAATTGTATCACATGATTCTCCTAAATCGCCGCGGTATAATGGCTTGCATCTGCTCGCTGAAGTAGCCTTTTACTGGAGGTGGTTTTGTGGATCTGCCCAAACATGCCTATTTTCAAGGAAAGATCGTCCCCTATTCCGAAGCCAGGGTCGGGGTTGCCACCCACGCGCTCAATTATGGAACGGCGGTTTTTGGGGGCCTGCGCGGTTATTGGAACGCCGGCAAGAAGAAACTGTTCGTCTTTCGTCCACTGGACCACTATCGCCGTTTTCTGAATTCATGCCGCATGATGTGCATGGAATTCGACCAGACACCCGAAAGTCTGACCGACCTGACCCTGGAACTCCTGCGCCAGGACGGCTACCAGCAGAATATATATATCCGGCCGCTGGCTTACAAAGCCGACGAGGGGATCGGCGTGCGCTTGCATAATCTGAAAGACGACCTGACCATTTTTGCTTTGCCCTTCGAGCAGTACGTCAAAAACGATACTTCCGCCCATGTCACCATCTCCTCCTGGAGGCGCATCGGGGATAACACCATCCCGGCGCGCGGCAAGATCAGCGGCGCTTACGCCAGCTCGGCGCTGGTCAAAACAGACGCGGTCAGGGCCGGCTTTGACGAAGCGCTCGTCCTGACCGAGAAAGGCCACCTGGCGGAGGGCAGCGCCATGAACATTTTCATGGTCCGGGAGGGTGTCCTGATCACCCCGCCGGTGACTGAGAATATCCTGGAAGGCATTACCCGCCGGTCCGTGATGGAACTGGCCAGGCAAGAATTGGGGCTGACGGTGGTGGAACGACCGATCGATCGCTCGGAAATCTATATATGTGATGAATTCTTCATGACCGGCACGGCCGCCCAGATCACCGTGGTGACGAAAGTGGACCACCGGCCGGTCGGCAATGGCAGCCTGGGCCCGATAGCCGGGTCACTCCACCACATGTTCGACGAAGTCATCCACGGGAATAACCCCAAATATGCGCATTGGAATACGCCGGTATGATCTCGAGGTCTTCGCAGGAATAAAAAAAAGCGGCCTTTTGGCCGCTATTTTATTGGTTCAATCTCAGGGCGCTTCGATAAAATCGATCATCACCAGATTTTGCTCGCAATTTGCGTATGTATCGAAGTATATTTTCTGGGTCAGCGGAGTGCCCTTATTGTCGAAAAGCTGGACCCAGAGCGTCTGGCTCGAATCGATTGGGGCGTCGGCCAGTTTCTTGAACTCGAACCCGGAGGTCCCGTAAGCCAGGTTGGTGCCGGTGATTACCTGGTCGCTGACCGGATTGCCACCCAGGTCCCCGCCCATTTGGACCGTCAGGAAGCTCACCGGCTGGTTGTTTGCATCCAGCACTTTCCCACCCACGCCGGCCCATTTGCACGCCAGGTCTGGGTGGATATCCGTGCTGGGCACATAGGTGATATCCGCGGAGGCTGGCATGGCAGTCCCACCGGGCTCGGAGGTGGATGAGCTGGTGGTGGGAGCTGGGCACCACCGTGATGGTGGGAGTGATCAATTCTTCCAGCGGGGTCCAGGTGGGCGCCTTGGTGCGGGTTGGGGAGGGCATGGGCGTCTGGGTGGGCGTCCAGGTGGCAGGTTGGAGAATGATGGTCGGCGTGAATGTAGGCGTCAGGTAGACCGTGGGGAGTGGCTGGGGCGGGAAGGGGTTGTAAGGGCTGTTGGGATTTATGAAAACCTTTGCGAAGAAGTATGCCAGGCCGACTGCCGCGATCAATACCAATATCGTCAGGATATTCCATATCACAGGTTTCCGTTTGGCGCTTGGTTCACTCTTTAGTTCGAAATTGTCCATGGTTCCATCTCCCGGGATGCGTTTCAAGGCGCAAACAAAATTTTACTCGTATTTCGTTGTTGAGTCAGCCATGCCTGTACCGCATTTTCCTGGAGTTTCAACAGGGCATCCGGTGAAAGTGGGCGGGCCGGGTTCCGCTCTTCTACATAAAGGATATCATACCCGGCCTGGGTCTGGATAATGTCACTATATTGGCCGGGTTGCAGGGCAAACGCAGCTGCTTCGACGGCCGAGTCTGACAGATAGCCTTTGGGAAACCAACCCAGTTCCCCTTTGGTGACCGGGTCGTACTGGGCTGCCAGGTCGGGGAAGGTCCAGCCGGCCTTCAACGCATCCAGCGCCTGCTGGGCTGCAGCTTCATTATAGAGCAAAATCTGGGATACGTGTACCTGGTCGGCGGTCGTAGGGACCTGGCCGGCAATCTTATCGCGCATGAAGGCGGCTGCCATCTGGAGGCGCAATTCGGCGCGGAAGGATTCATCCGTATATCCGTGCGCGCTTTCCCAGGCGCTCAGCGCCTGGGGTCCGCCAATTTGGCTGGCCAGGCTGTCGATGCGACTTTGCAAGGCGGCCTCATCCGCGCTGTAGCCGCTGGAGGCTGCGCCCTCTGCCAGCAGGAGCTGGTTGATCAGTTCGTCGCTGACGGTTTTCGTAGCCGCCTCCAGGCTGATGGTATTGCCCAAGGCGCTCTGGGCCTGCTGGTAGCGTGCCAGTTCCGCCTCGAATTCCGGGGCGGTTATTCCCTGCCCGTTCACCGAAATTGCCAGCGGAATGGGCGTGGCTGTCGGCGTGGAAGTGGGCGTTGGGATCGGTGTGTCGGAAGGCTGAAAATTCAAGCCGCCTGGTGCAGAACAGGCGGCCAGGGTCAGGATGATTAAAGCACACAGGATGGTGAATTTGTGCGTTATTGAGGAACGGATCATTTGCAGGATTATACCAATTAAATAAAACAGGGGCACGGCAACGCCGTGCCCCCACTCGGAGCGAATTTGATTTAGTAATCCATTCCGCCGCCCGGGGGCATCATGGGGGCGGGTTTATCCTTCTCAGGCACGTCGGTGATCAGGCACTCGGTGGTCAGGATCATCGCCGCGATGGAGGCGGCATTTTCAAGCGCGCCACGCACCACTTTGAGCGGGTCGATGACACCGGCCTTGAGCATATCGCCGTATTCTTCGGTGATCACGTTGTAGCCGAGGTTTTTATTGCCCTGTTCTTTGGCAAGCCGGCGGACGTTCTCGATGATGACGGCGCCATCCTGACCTGCGTTGGCGGCCAGTTTGCGGATCGGGGCTTCCAGGGCACGCCGTACGATTGCGACGCCGATGGTTTCGTCTTCGCCGTCCATCTTGACCTTGTCAAGCGAGGCAACTGCGTTGATGAAGACGATTTCACCGCCAGGGACGATACCTTCTTCAATCGCGGCACGCGTGGCAGACAGTGCGTCTTCGACGCGGTGTTTCTTCTCTTTGAGTTCGGTCTCGGTGGCTGCGCCAACACGGATGATGGCAACACCGCCGGAAAGCTTGGCCAGACGTTCCTGGAGTTTTTCCTTGTCGTAATCGCTGGTGCTCTTGTCGATCTCGACGCGGATCTGCTCGATGCGGCCTTTGATTTGGGCAGTATCACCCTTGCCGCCTACGATGGTGGTGTTGTCCTTATCGGAGACGACTTTCTCAGCCTTGCCCAGGTCTTCCAGGGTGGTGGTTTCGAGCTTGCGGCCGGTCTCTTCCGAGATGACCTGTCCACCGGTCAGGGTGGCGATATCCTGCATCATGGCCTTGCGGCGATCGCCGAAGCCGGGGGCTTTGACGGCCAGCACGTTCAGCATACCGCGCAGTTTGTTCAGGACCAGCGTGGCGAGGGCTTCGCCATCGATGTCTTCGGCCAGGATCACCAGGTCGCGCTTGCCGATCTGGACCAATTTTTCCAGCAGGGGAACGATATCCTGGGCTGCCGAAATCTTCTTATCGTAAATGAGGATGTAGGGTTCAGGGATCACCGCTTCCATGTGTTCTGAATCGGTGATGAAATAGGCAGACATGTAACCACGGTCGAACTGCATGCCTTCGACGTACTCCGTCTCGAACTGCAGCGACTTGGACTCTTCCACGGTGATGACGCCGTCTTTGCCGACTTTGTCCATCACGTCTGCGATCAATTTACCGATTTCAGGATCGGCAGCGGAGTTGGTGGCGACCGAGGCGATTTCTTCTTTTGTTTCGATCTTCTGGGCCATCTTGCGCAGGGCAGTCACGACTGTCTCGACGCCGCGGCTGATGCCGAGTTTCAGGCGCATCGGGTTGGCGCCCGCGGCCAGGTTCTTCAGGCCTTCGGATACGATCGCATGGGCCAGGACGGTGGATGTGGTCGTGCCGTCGCCGGCGATGTCATTGGTTTTGGTGGCGGCTTCCTTGAGAAGCTGCGCGCCCATATTTGCAAACGGATCTTCCAGTTCGATTTCCTTGGCAACCGTCACGCCATCGTGGGTGATGGTCGGGGAGCCGAACTTCCGGTCGATAGCTACGTTGCGGCCTTTCGGGCCCAGGGTGGTGCCGACAGCATCGGCAACCGCGTCAATTCCCTGCTGGAGCCGACGACGAGCGTCTTCGGAAAAGACAAGTTGTTTTGCAGCCATAATTCATTCCTCCAATTAGATAATTATTTAACAATGGCGAGGATGTCGCTCTCGCGTAGGATGAGCAGTTTCTTGCCATCCACTTTAATTTCGGTTCCTGAGTACTTGGCGTACAAGACTTTGTCGCCGACGGCTACGTCCATGGCGATGCGTTTTCCATCTTCGTCACGGTCGCCAGGGCCAACTGCCAGGATATTGCCCTGTTGGGGTTTCTCTTTTGCCGTTTCGGGGAGCACAATGCCGCCCGCAGTGATGTCCTCTTGCTCTATGGGATCGATCACCACACGACTGCCGAGGGGTTTGAGATTAAGTGCCATATTCGCCTCCAAAGATAAGTAATTTCGGTATTTTAGCACTCTAGTATCTAGAGTGCTAATTGTTATCATACATGTCTTCTGGAGGAACGTCAAGGGGAAAAAGCGTGAATTAACGAAATTCTGATACAAACCCCGGCCTGTAGGCTCCCACCTTCATATGGATTGGCAGATTTTCCCCGCCTTTATTGCGCGGGCGTATAAACCGGTGTCGCCAGCGGCGTGGCGCTTGCCCCGGGCGTGACGTTCGCCCCGGGCGTGGTGACCGGGGTCTGGGTCAGGGCGCCGGTCACTTCAGCGCAGATGGCCAGACCCACATCTGCGTTCCGGGTGATGATGGTATTGTCGGGATAGGCCACCTTGATCTGCGTCAACAGGCTGTTCACTTCCGGGCAATACTCGGGTTTATTGGGAGCAAATGCCGAGAGCACCGAGCCCAGGTCCAGGTAATACGTGGCGCTGTTGGGGTTTAATACCAGCGGCTTTACCTCTGCGCCCACGCATGCGCTGCCGGCCAGCACCGCCTGGCAGGATGTGGCGGCATCACAGCCTTCCACCGCGCAGCGCAGGGCGATGATGGACGTCTCGAAGTTACGACCGCGCTTGTAGATATCCCCCAGTTGCCCGTACAGGTCGGCGTTGCTCGGGTCCAATTCGATGGCTTTCTGGGCGTTCAGCGCGGCCGCGAAGAATTGGCCCTGCTGGGCGTATGACTTCGCAATTGCCAGGTAGGGCGTTGGGTCGTTGATCTGGAGCTGGTCGTTGATCGCAATCGCCTTGGCAAAGTTGGCGCGGGCGGAATTGTAGAGATCGCTTTGTTCGGTCGGGATGGTGCTCAGGAATGCCAGGGTGCGGTAGTTAAGCCCGATGGTAATGTACAGGAAGGTCAGGTTGGGGGAAATGGCGAGCGCCTTCTGATATTCTTCGATCGCCTGGCGATAATTGGCAGTCGATTCCAGGTAATACCCATACACCCGGTGGACGTCCATGATATCAGGACCGAGTTGTAGCGCAGGCGTAATATACAAAGACGCCTGGTCCCATTTCTGCTCGTCGATCAGGATTTCCGCGTAATAGGCCAGAGCCAGGGGGTTCTCGTTGTTCAAATGCAGGGCCTGGACGGCATCCTGGTCGGCTTCGAAAATAAAATCGGCGGCTTTTTTATTGCCCGTGCGTAGGGGGTCCAGGGCCGGGTCGGCGTTCCAGTCCAGCACGAAGGAGCGAACGGCATACGCGTCGCTGTCGTCAGGCGCCAGAGCCACGGCCTGGTTGGCCGACTGCAAAGCTTCCGTAAGGCGGGTCAGGCGGTCGGAGTCGTTGGACATCAAGCGTGAGGAATAAGCCTGGATGCGGGCCAGTTCGGTCCAGACCTGCGGGTCCCCGGAACTATCCTGAGCCGTTGCATTCTGGTAGGCCGTGATCGCCAGGTTCAGGGCGCCCGCCTGGAATTGGGCTTCTCCTTCCAATGCCAGGGAATTGGTCGTCCGGGTGGAGGTGGGCGTGGGCTGGAAGGGGTTGCGGATCGTCCCCGTATGCAGTTGCAGGGTGAACCAGACCCCGGCCAGGATCAGGATCACCAATACGAATAGTCGATACAGGCTGGAAGACCGGTGTTGGTGGAACAACGACCGGCGTCGAATTAACTTCATGGGGTTGCGGTTGCTTCTGGAGTGACGGTAGGCTGCGGAGAAGCTGTACCGATGTTACTCCCGCAAAGATTCTGGGCGTACTGGGCGTTATAAACGGCGTACTCATTGTTCCGGAAAACGTCCAGGATGGTTTGGGTCAGGGGCAGCGCCTCATTACATCGATCGTTTTGAGCCAGGACGATCGCATACGTGTAGTAGTAGATTGCAACCCAATCGTCATTGGAGCTGGTACCCACTGGCTTGACGATTGATCCGTCTGAGGCAGTGCCGCCATTGATGCTGAGCGAAAGTTGTTCGATGGCGGAGGCCCACTCATTATTTTTATACAGCATATAGCCCCAGTTGCCGCGCAGGTACGGGTCGGCAGGTGAATCCTGGACGGCTGCGTCGGCATACTGTTCGGCCTGCACGTACTGGCCGACCGTTGCCAGGGCGCGTGAGCTATACAGCTCGGGCAGGTAATCGGATGGGTTTAGCGTGTTGGCGAGTGTGTATTGCTGGATGGCCTGGTCGATCACTCCCATGCCTTTGTAGGTTACACCCAGTTCCAGGTGGATCTGGGCGATATTCCCATTGATACTGATGGCAGCCAGGTATTCCTGGATCGCCTGCTCGCGGTTGTCGGTGAGTTGGTAGATATAGGCGCGCGCCCAATGCGCTTCCAGGCTGTTGGGTCCCAGGGTGGTGGCCGCCCTCGACTCGTCGATGGCGGTCTGGATCGGATCCACGTACGGACCGGCGCTGTTCTCGAACATCTTTCCATACAGGAAGGCGTCATAGGCGTGCGCCAGATAATTATTCGGGTCTAACCGCAAGTGCATCTTTCAAGGATGTATCTGCGGCTGTGTAATCCCCTTTTTCGGTCAGCGCCCAGCCGCGCACTGCCTGCCCCATGGAGCTGTTTGGATTGAGCAGCAGGGAATTCTCGGCGTTCGTCAAGGCATCATCGTACTTCCCGGCGAAAACCTGTACGCGCGCCACCGCGATATACAGCGATGGATCATCCGGCTTGATCCGGATGGCTTCCATATACGTATCGATCGATTGGAGCAGTTTCCCGTCGTTAAATAGTCCCTCCGCCTCGGAGACGTAGGATTTGGGATCGCGCGTTTCGGTGGGGGTTGGCAGGAAGGGGGTTTGTGCCGTTGGAAGGATGAACCGGTCAAGATATGTTACAACAGCGATTAAAATCACCAACAGGAAAACCAGGAACCAATTGATCCTCGGCCGTCGTTGGCGCATATTCCATTTTGAGCCACGCAGGTACATGGGAACATCTTACCATCTGATACAAACGGGCGTCAATCCCCGCCACCCCTCTTGTCAGACATCTCGCTTACGGCTAGAATGGTGTTATGGAGTTCGACGTCTTCACGCTCCTGCCCGAGGTCTTTCCCCCTTATCTTGAAAGCAGCATTCTTCAACGCGCCATTCAGCGCAGGTTGATCGATGTGCGCATCCATAATATCCGTGACTGGGCCACGGACAGGCACCATGTCACCGATGACGAACCCTACGGCGGTGGCGGTGGCATGGTCATGAAAGTGGAGCCGGTCTTTGCGGCGGTCGAAAGCGTGCTTGGGACCGCCGCCTCTCTGGCGGGGCAGGATTGCCCGATCGTTTTGCTGACCCCGCAGGGACGCGTTTTTACCCAGGCCGTCGCAATGGAACTGTCCCGGCACGCCCGCCTGGCCTTGATCTGCGGCCGCTACGAAGGCGTGGATGAACGCATCCGCCAGCACCTGGTTACCGACCAGATCTCGATTGGCGATTACGTGCTGACCGGTGGCGAACTCCCGGCTTTGATCCTTATCGATGCACTCGCCCGTCTCCTCCCGGGTGTGTTGGGCGATCCGGACGGCCCCTTCGATGATTCACATGCCTCGGGGTTGCTCGAATACCCGCATTTCACCCGCCCCCCGGAATTCCGCGGTTGGGGTGTCCCCGAGATCCTTTTATCCGGGAATCACGCCAGGATCGCCCACTGGCGACGGTCGCAGTCATTACTGCGCACGTTGAAAAACCGCCCCGACTTATTGGAAAAAGCAGACCTGGATGAGTTAGATCGTAAATTGCTGGAAAAAATCATCGATGAGGAGAAGCAAGATGAAGTTTAACTACGGCAAGATCTTCCTGCTCGGTTTTGGCTTTTTCGGTGTGAGCGTCATTTGGGGGGTTTACAACGCCTTCGTGCCTATTTTCCTGGCTGAGAAATTTAACCTGGCGCCGGGCTGGATTGGTTTCTTTATGACCCTGGATAACATCGCGGCTTTGTTCATCCAACCGCCGGTGGGCGCCTGGTCGGACCGCCTGCGGACAAAAATGGGGCGTAGGCTCCCCTTCATCCTGATCGGTGCACCCATCGGTGCGGTCGCCTTTGGGCTTATCCCCCTGGCCGGCATCCTGCCCTTGTTTGTAGCCTGCACCAGCACGCTCATCCTGAGCATGGCCATCTGGCGCACGCCGGTTGTCGCTCTCATGCCGGATATCACTCCCTCGGCCAAACGCTCCCAGGGGAACGGCATCATTAACTTCATGGGTGGCATCGGCACGATCATCGCCTTGCAGACCGGCGGTACGCTTTACAAGCTCAGCCCGGATTTTCCCTTCTGGATGGGATCGGTGCTGGTGGTCCTGGCTGCATTGATGGTGCTGATATTCATCAAGGAACCCAAGAATTACGACGAAACCAAAAAAGAACCCAGCATGCTGGCCAGCCTGCGGGAAGTGCTGAACGATAAAGACAGGAGCGCCTTGCGTCTGTTCCTGGCGATTTTCTTCTGGTTCATCGGCTACGCCGCAGTGGAGACCTTCTTCACGTTGTACGCTAAAAACCACCTCGGGTTGAACGAAGGCGATGGCGCCACCTTGCTTTCCGTCCTGCCGCTGCTCTTCGTCATTTTTGCCATCCCGTCCGGCATCCTGGCCAGCAAGATTGGGCGCAGGGTAACCATTTCGATCGGCCTGGTGATGATGACGGCCGTACTCGTCTGCCTGTACATTTTCTCTCCTGCTGTTCTGCTGTCTCCGGTTTCGAAACTGCCCCTGGTTGGGATCCCGCTCGAACCGGGCGGCGCGCGTATGTTGACCCTGGCTGGCGTGTTTCTGATGTTTGGCGGGATTGCCTGGTCTTTCGTTAATATCAACTCCCTGCCGATGGTGGTCGACATGACCAGTGACGCACGCCTCGGGACGTACACCGGCCTGTATTATCTGTTCTCGACCCTTTCGGCTATTGTGGGGCCGAACGTGAATGGTTGGATCGTCCAGCTTACCAGTGGGAATTACAACAACATCATGCTGATTGCCCCCTTCTTTATGATCACGGCGCTGGTGCTGATGTGGGGCGTCAGGCGTGGCGAAGTCAAAGTCGAGACTGATCTGCCGGCTGCTGCCCCTGCCGTCAGCAGCCTGGCCCAGGCTGATTGACCCGGCCGATGAAAGGATTGTACTTATTTACTGCGCTATTGCTGGTGGGACTGTTGATTTTACCCGGGTGCGCTGCAACCGCTGCGGATTGCAAACAACCGGATGTATTTTGCGTGGGTCTGGTGACGGACGGCGGTCCGCGTGATGACCACTCCTATAACCAGGCCGCCTGGGAAGGCATTCAGCAAGCCAGGGCTGCTGGCGAGGTCGATCGGGTCGACTCCATCGAGACAGTCGATCCCAAAGATTATGCCGATAACATCGCTACCTTTGCGCAGGCTGGTTACGACGTGATCGTAACCGTGGGAAGCGGGATGAGCGAGGCTACTCGAGTTGCCGCCAGGAGCAATCCGGATATCTATTTCATCGGGGTGAACCAGGACCAGTCCACCAGCCAGGATTTCAGCCCTAATTTAACCGGGCTGATTTTCGCCGAAGACCAGGTCGGCTACCTGGCAGGCGCCCTGGCAGCCTGGATGTCAAAAACAGGCCTTGTCGGGGCGGTGCTTGCCAGCGATGGGTTGCCCGCCATGAAACGTTATGGCGAAGGGTTTCTCGCCGGCGCCGCCTACGCAAACCCGGATGGAAATGCTACGGTTGTCTATCATAATGAGGTCGCTCCCGGCAATTCCATGGATGATCCGCTCTGGGGCGCCGGTACGGCCAATTCGTTGGTCGATTCCGGGACGGATATCATCTTCGCGGTCGGCGGCGCCACGGGTACCAACGCGCTCGTCGCAGCCGTTGCGCGCGGCGCATATGCCATTGGCGCAGATACCGATCAATATTATGCCCTGCCGATCGCCTCTCCCCACCTTTATGCAAGTGTTCTCAAGATGATCGCCCCGGGCGTGGCATCCTTGATCGAAGCCGCCAAAGCAGCCCAGGCAGGCACCGGGGTCTTCCCTGCCGGGAATTACCAGGGAAAAATCGGTCTCTCGCCGTACCATGATTTGGCCGGATCCATCCCGGGTGATGTAAAATTGCGTATGACCGGGCTGGAGCAGGGTTTGCTATCCGGTGCAATCCAGACGGGCGTCACGATAACGAATCCGTGACCGCCAGGATGGTCATCATGCCATCCGACATCTTGTTTTAACGGGATAGAACCTGTATACTATTTCTGCAATACTTTAATGATATCCCGCGCATATTGCAAAGGAGGTGTACCAGAAATCTGTGTTCAACCTAACCAATCAGTTGGCATGAATGCTTCTGCATACCCACATTCGAATTAGAAACAAGGAGAAGGAAGAAATATGAAGAAACTGACAGTTGTGATTACCATTTTGGTTGCTGCAGTCATGCTGCTCTCGGCATGCGGACCGGCTGCGACCACTGCTTCCCCCAAGACCAAAGTTGGTGAAGTGACCGACCTGGGTGGCGTGGATGACAAGTCCTTTAACGCCCTCGCCTGGAAAGGTGTCACGGATGCCATGGCGGCCCTGCCCGTGGATGGCAAGTACCTGGAATCCACCCAGCAGTCTGATTACGCCAAGAACATCCAGCAGATGCTGAGCGAGAAGATGGACCTGATCGTCACCGTCGGCTTCCTCCTGGGTGTCGATACCGCCACGGCTGCCAAGGCCAACCCGGGCCAGAAGTTCGCCATTGTTGACTATACTTACCCGGACTGCTATCCCGGTGCGGTTGAAGGCAAGGATTGCGGTTCCTCCACGGACTTGACGAATGTACGTGGTCTGGCCTTCGAGACCGATCAGGCTGCTTTCCTGGCGGGTTACCTGGCTGCCGGTATGACCAAAACCGGCAAAGTCGGCACCTTCGGTGGCATCCAGATCCCGACCGTTACCATCTTCATGAAGGGCTTCCAGGCTGGCGTCAAATACTACAACCAGAAACATTCCACCACGGTTGAGGTATTGGGTTGGGACGATGCCGCCCAGACAGGCCTGTTTACCGGCAACTTCAATTCCACGGATGATGGCAAGTCCTTCGCCACCAACCTGGTCCAGGAAGGCGCTGACATCATTCTGCCCGTTGCCGGCCCGGTTGGTTTGGGCTCCGCAGCCTACTGCCAGACCAGTAAACAATGCCTGATCATCGGCGTGGACACCGACTGGTTTGTCTCTGCCAATGAATATGCCGATGTAGAGTTGAGCAGCGTCCAGAAGAAGGTCGATGTGGCAGTTTACAAGACCATCGATGACGTCGTGAACGGCAAGTTCACCGGTGGAACAGCTACCTACGCCCTCGCCGATGGCGGTGTTGACCTGGCTCCCTATCACAATTTTGACAGCCAGGTGCCTCAGAGCCTGAAGGACGAAATTGCCCAGGCAAAGGCAGACATCATCAGTGGCGCTGTCACTGTTGATGGGGTTCTTTCCTCCCAATAATAAACACATGATATTTGAAGGGCCGGGGATTCTTTCCCGGCCCTTCTTCAATAGGTATTAATGAGATTATTCCAGGAGTAAATTGCATGCCACCGGTACTGGAATTGCGCGGAATCACCAAATCATTCCCGGGAGTCCTGGCGAATGATTCCATCGATTTGTCGGTGGAAAAGGGCAAGATCCTGGCATTGCTGGGGGAGAATGGGGCCGGCAAGACGACCCTGATGAATATCCTTTATGGACTTTATAAACCCGATCAGGGACAAATTTTGATCAATGGGCAGGAAGTCGCTATCCACGGGCCCAGCGATGCTATTGCTCTGCGCATCGGCATGGTTCACCAGCACTTCATGCTCATCCCGGTCATGACCGCCACGGAAAATGTCATGCTGGGCGTGGAATCCGTCAAGAACGGGATTTTTCTGGATAAAGCCAGGGTTGCCAAACGCATCCGGGAGATTTCGAAGCAATATGACCTGGACGTGAATCCCCAGGCAAAGATTGGCGATCTACCGGTTGGCGCGCAGCAGCGTGTTGAAATTATCAAGGTTTTATACCGCCAGGCAGATATTCTTATTTTGGATGAACCCACCGCGGTCCTGACCCCACAGGAAGTCGAAGGGCTCTTCAAGGTAATGCGCTCCCTGGTTGCGGACGGGAAATCCGTCATTTTTATCACCCATAAACTAAAGGAAGTCCTGACGATCGCCGACGAGATTGTGGTGTTGCGCGGCGGGCGGGTGGTCGGCAAGGTGCAGGCGCAGGGCGCTTCACAGGAAAAGCTGGCCTCCATGATGGTGGGCCGGGATGTAAACCTGGTCGTCAAGAAAAAGCCCGCCTCGCCCAGGGAAGTCGTTCTCAGTGTAAAAGAGTTGTACGTTCAGGATGAGCAGCAGAATATTTCCGTAAATGGCGCCTCTTTTGAGGTGCATGCCGGCGAGGTGCTGGGGATTGCAGGTGTGCAGGGCAATGGACAGACGGAGTTGGTCTATGCCTTGACCGGCCTGACCCCGCATACCGGCGGAGAGATCAGTATTGCGGGTAAAGCAGTCCACCATTCTTCCCCGCGTAATATTTTGGAACGGGGAGTGGCCCATATCCCCGAGGACCGGCAACGGCATGGCCTGATCCTGACATTCCCCGTTCAGGATAACATGGTCCTTTGCACCTATTACCAGCCTCCCTTTGCAAAGGGGATGGCGTTGCAGCAAAAGATGATCACCGAGACGGCCCAAAAATTGGTGGAACAGTTCGATGTGCGTACCCCCAATGTGTTTGTCGCCGCCTCCACCCTTTCGGGAGGCAACCAGCAAAAAGTGATCGTGGCGCGTGAATTCTCCCGCCCGATCAAGTTGCTGATCGCCAGCCAACCGACCCGTGGCCTGGATGTCGGTTCGATCGAATATATCCATGGCCGGATTATCGAAAAACGCGATGAAGGCACCGCGGTGTTGCTGGTATCCCCCGAGCTGGATGAGATCATCGCCCTATCCGATCGCATTGCGGTCATGTACAAGGGTCAAATCGTGCAGATCATCCCTGCGATGAAGATCAACAAAGCCTATCTGGGTCTGCTCATGGCAGGTGTCAAACCCTCCGAGGCGGTTGAGTTGGCACCGGTCTCTACGCAGGAAACTGAAGTAGAGCGCGTTTTTTAGGAGGACTTCAGCTTGAACGCAAATGCAACCCCCACCAATCCCAAGACTACCGGTTTGAAGGGCACCTCCCAACCTGCCGGACAGCGCAGGCGCGGTTCGAAACTTCTTCAGACGTTCCTTGTGCCCGTTCTGGCCGTAGTGACCGGATTCATCATTGGCGCCATCGTGATCGCATTGTCGAACGATGCGGTTATCGCCGCCTATCAGAACTTCTTCCGGGCGCCTGGTACCGCCGTCGTCGCCACGTGGAATGCGGTTGCCACTGCCTACGGGGCGCTGTTCTATGGGTCGTTCGGCAGCCTTCCGGAAATCATCCGGGGCATCCAGAGCTATTACGCCACCGGGGATAGCCAGCCGTTCTTCTTGTCAATCTATCCTTTTACCGAGAGCCTGGCTACCGTTACGCCTTATATCCTGGCTGGCCTGGCTGTGGCAGTCGGATTTCAAATGCGGCCTGTTCAACATCGGTGCGGAGGGACAGTTCGGCATCGGTGCTTTATGTTCGGCTTTCGTGGGATATAGCCTCAAGGGCATGCCCTGGTTTTTCCACCTTCCGCTGGCATTGTTGGCCGGGGCAGCCGGGGGTGCGCTCTGGGGCGCCATTCCGGGTTTCTTGAAAGGCCTGACCGGGGCACATGAAGTCGTTACCACCATCATGATGAACTATATTTCCTTTCGCCTGAGCGATTGGTTGTTGAACGGCCCGATGAAAGCGCCCGGTTACCGGCCGTTGACCCCTGTGATTGAAAATTCGGCCATGTTGCCGCGCTTCTTCCCCGACCCTTTGCGATTCAATTGGGGCTTTGTCCTGGCAATTTTGATGGCGTTCCTGGTGTACTGGTTGTTATTTAAAACCACCCTTGGCTTTGAGATCCGGGCTGTGGGAGCCAACCCGGATGGCGCTCGTTACGCCGGCATGAACATCATCAAGAATTTTGCCCTGGCCATGACCATCAGTGGTGGCCTGGCCGGCCTGGCTGGAACGGTCCAGGTCCTGGGGATCGACCACTGGGTTGGTCAGGGTTTTTCAGCCGGTTACGGGTTTGATTCGATTGCGATCGCCTTGCTGGGCCAGAGTCACCCGTTGGGAGTCGTGCTGGCTGCATTCCTGTGGGGCACGTTGCGGAGTGGCGCCACCCGCATGCAGTCCCTGGCAGGCGTCCCGACCGAGATCATTTCCATCATTCAGGGCCTGGTGATCGTCTTCGTGGCTGCGCCGGTTGTGATCCGTTGGATCTATCGCATCCGCGCCATCAGCACGGAGACCACAGTACTGACCCGTGGTTGGGGAAAATAGCGTTCATGAACGCTTTGGCTTCCGACATTTTTATGAGGATTGAATGACAATTAACCCGGCCGATAACAATCTCAAGAAAAATACGCTTCGCTCACGCTTGACCGCAGGTATATTCCTGATCTTCACCGGCCTGGCCATCGTGCTGCTGTTTGGATTGAACCTGCAACCCGGTGTGCAGGCCTCTTTTGGTCTGACCCCCCTGGATAACACGAATGTCGTCCCGGTCCCGCCCATGGTCCTGCCTGTGCAGGCCTCCATTTACGTCCTGGCGCTGATCACGGTCTTTCTTGGCAGTTGGCAACTGGCGCGTGGAATTCGATCGACCAACCTGGTGGTCGGTGTGATCGCATTCTGTTTCGTGGCCGCCTTCCTGATCTGGGCTGCCAAGGGCAATTCGATGGATCTGGTCGGCATGATGAATAATTCGCTCGTGCGTGCCACCCCGATTGCCCTGGCCGCTCTTTGTGGAGTGGTCAGCGAACGCGCCGCGGTGGTGAACATCGGGATTGAAGGCATCATGCTCGTGTCAGCCATGACGTCTGTGTTGGCGGCAACCGTGCTGCACAGCCTGTATGCCGGGCTGCTGGCTGGAATCCTGGCCGGGATGCTGGTGGCCGGCTTGCATGCCGTCCTGGTCATCCGCTTCAAAGTCGACCAGATCATTAGCGGTGTCGCCATCAATATCGTCGGGACGGGTGTTTCAAGTTTTATTTCGAATCGCTACATGCAGAGGAACACCGATCTGCTCAACAACTCGGGGATTTTCCCCAATGTACAGATCCCATTGCTTTCCAAGATTCCGATCCTGGGGCCGGTCCTGTTTAATAACAATATCATCGTCTACATCATGCTCCTCCTGGTCGCCCTGATATTCGTCTATCTCTTTTACACCCCCTGGGGACTGCGCACCCGGGCAGTCGGCGAACATCCCAAGGCGGCCGATACGTTGGGGATCAACGTCTACCTGACGCGCTACCTGAACGTGATCCTGGGTGGCCTGATCGCGGGATTGGGCGGCTGTTATTTCACGATTGGCTCGGTTGGACGCTTCGACAAACTCATGACCGCCGGCAAAGGCTTTATCGGGCTGGCTGCCATGATCTTTGGTAACTGGAACCCGATCGGGGCATTGGGTTCATCGTTGATATTCGGTTTTGCCGACAGCCTTCAGGTAAAGATGCAAATCCTGAAGATCCCCGTTCCGACCGAATTCCTGCAGATGGCCCCCTATATCGTGACCATAGTCGTTCTGGCTGGCTTCGTTGGGCACGTCCATATGCCGGCCGCAGATGGCACTGCCTACGATAAACAATAATTTGCGCAACCCCAATTCCAACCAGGGACAGCCTGAGCGGTCGTCCCTGGTTTCTTTTCTGCGTTCCCGCCTCTGGCTGGTCTTCTGGGTTGCAGGCATTCTCTACGGTCGTAAACACTTCGGCGCATATGATACACTCTGTACTGCGCCAGAGTGGTTGAACGCTGAACCCTGCCAGGGGGACCATCTGGATGGATATTAATGCTCAGGTAGATTATAGTTAAGGAGAAATGAAATGTCTGATGATCAATGTGATTGCAAGAACGGTAACTGTGATTGTGGCGATGGCTGCGATTGTGGCTGTGACTGCTGCGAAGGGGACGATCGCTTCCAGCGGCGTTACCTCACCAAGGCCGAACAGGCCGCCGAACTGGAATCCTACCTGGCCGATCTCAAGCTCGAACTCCAGGCCGTCGAAGAACGCCTGGCGGACTTGAAAAAATAAGCCGCCCGTCCAACCGGGGCAGCACCGGCGTATTTTGATGTCTGTTCACTGAATATTACTTGGGAAATGAGCGGGGAATTACTTTACTGCCAGGCGGTTTCGTCCCGCGCTTTTGGCGATGTACAAGGCCTGGTCAGCCCGCACGATCAGCGCATGCAAAGTGGGTGTCTCTTTGCTCATCCCGGCGATGCCGATGCTTAATTGGATCGAAAGTTTCCCGGCTTCTGTTTCGATCGGCACGCCTGAAACCTGCGATAGCAAGCGTTCGGCCGCAAAGATGGCCGTGCTGTTGTTCGTGTTTGGCAGCACGATCGAAAACTCCTCCCCGCCATACCGTCCGATGATATCGCTGTCGCGCAGGGAATTCGCCATCATTTGTGCGGCTGCGCGTAAGATCTGGTCGCCAATCACGTGCCCGTAAGTATCGTTGAACTTTTTAAAATGGTCCAGGTCCACGATCAATGCCGAAAGAGGAGTTTTTCTTTTTTGAGCCTGCGCAAATTTCTCCTCGGCCAATGTAAAGAAATGCCTGCGGTTGAAGATCCCGGTCAATTCGTCCGTGATCGCCAGCCGCCCAACTTCGCTCAACAGGTTGGCATTCTGCAGCGCCGCGGCTAACTGGCTGGCAAACAGGGACATGGTCGGCATGTCGCTTTCATGCAGCCCCTCTCCCCACATCCATAAAACGCCCATGGGTTTTCCTTCCGTGATTAAGGGCAAATAACACACGGAGGTGGTGCTGGTCACGCCCATCAACTTCAGTATTTTTTTCGCTTTGTCCTTTGGTAGTTCGGGCACCCAGTCAAATAACGTGGTATCGGGGCTCTCGACCAGGTATGCAGTGTTGGGGGCCTCCGGGCGCGGCGATAGTTTCGCAATCGGGATGGATAAATCCTTCAATTTGATGTTGGCTGCCCGTTCCAGTCCCAAAATGAGCCGGTCAGGCAGGGAAATGTAGCGCAGGATGGCATTCTCGTCATCCCCTGTTGAAAGTGCGATTGCACACCGCAACCCCAGCTTGCCCAGCTCGTTCCCGAGCGTATTCAAGACTCCTTCCGCCTCGGCTGCTATGGCCGCGCGCGCGTTTACCTGCGCAAGCGCACGGATCAGCGAGTTGGAGCGTTCCAGTTGCAGGGTTTGGTAATGCTGGGCTTGTACGGTGCGCAGCCGTTGAATGGCGGTGGCAAGCTGGCCGGCAATGATCGTCAGCAGTTCCTCGTCTTCCTCCGTGAATCCATTCAGTTGCTTGCTTTCTGCGTTGACCACACCGGCGGTCTTTGTTCCCACTTTAAGCGGCACGCATAACTCCGAGCGCGTCAGTGGATAAAACATCAGATAATCTGGCGATAGCGATACGTCATCCAAACGGATCGCCTTCCCAGACCTGGCCACAGCGCCAACCACGCCCATTCCCACCGGGACACGCTCCCGGCTTTCCTCTGGCCCGGTCCGGTAGGAGGGGTGCAAATACAGCTCATTTGTCGCCTCATCCAGCAACAGGATTCCAAAGCTGTCCGAATAGAGCCGTTGGCCGATGATCTGGGATATGTTTTCGATCAATCGGTCTTCAGTGTCGGCCTGTGTTGCCGCCAGGGTGATGGAGTACAACACCCCCATTTGTTCGGCCAGTCGGCGTTCGGTTTGCAGCAGATGGACGTTCTGGACGACCAGGGATACCTGGCTGGCAACCACGCTTAGCAGGTTGCCGTCGCTTTCCGAAAATCCCCCCGTTTTGTCTCCCATAAAAACCACACCCACCAGGCGTTTATCACCCTCCCACAATGGTACAGCCAGCAGGCAATTTACCTCCATCGCATTTGCCACCGGAAGCAGCGCCTCTGGCATCTCAGCCCGGGAATTTGCGCAGATCATAGGCGTGTGTGAAAGGCTCCAGCCGTCTTCCAGCTGTGACTGCTGCCAACGCAGTTTCGCAGCCAGTTTGCTATCCAGGCCGTAAGCCGGGACTTGCGCAACCAGTTCGCCGCTGGTGATGTTGTGCGTGCAGATCAGGCACTTCCCGGCCCCTATCAGCTTCGCCAGCGTGTCGCTCAATATCTTGAACGTCTGGCTGACATCGCCTTGGCATGAGAAGGCCAGCGAAATGTCGTGCAACCCGGTCAATTCGTCTACCCGCGCTTGGGCCTTTTCCAGCTCTAAGGCGCTCGCCCGATATTGCTGCTTGTCCCTGCGGCTCTGCTCTCCCTGCCTCCCGACCATCAGGCTGACCAGCATCCCGATCGCCAACCCCAGCCACATGCCCGGCTGCATGGCTTCCCGGAAGTCTCCTGCCCCCAACCCGATAATGATCAGGACCTCAAATAAATATATGCTAAAGGTGAACAGGAAGCCTGTCCAAATGCCATAGAACCATGCCCCCACCAGGATTGGAATAATTCCAAGCCAGCCGACTGGCAACCCCCAGACGGGGTACAGGAAAATTAACGCGACAAAATAGGCCACCAAGGAGGCTGCAACCCAGCCGAACCTGCCCCGCGGGGTCTGGAGAATCGTTTCCAGTCGCTTAAAACCCAGAAAATTGCGCATAATCTAAAATAAATCCGGAGACTCCTGGAAATAACCCCCCCAACGCTTTCACATTCGTCTCCTTGATAATTATCTCTATTGTATCCCCACCCTTGGTCTGCCGGATTACAATCCCTTTACAGGTTGACCAGGTTCGGATCCATTATATACTGCCACCAATTGTTGGACACGCCGCTCGTCCTTCCGGCAACCTTGGGCAGGTGATTTAGCCACCACTTGTGCAGGATGCGTAAATCTCCGTTCCCCCATTCATCCGCGTTGACCATGCGCAGGTCGTTTTTAAAAGTGGGAAAGTTGTACCAGTCGTAGCAATTGCTCAGCACTTTACGGGGATTGTTGTAATCATAATCGCTCTCCGCGTTCGGGGGGTAATGGATGTTCCCCACCTGGGCTTTCCCGGGTGCTTCCTTGTCGTAAAGCGCGAATTGTGCGAAAAGATTGCTGCCGCCCTGTGAGCCTGTGCTCGCGCCGGTGCGCCTGAATGTTTCGTTGAGGATCGAATTCGACCCGGTGGCCGAACGAGTGGATCATTTCGCCCACCCCCCGCTCGGACGAAAAGCCCATCACCACAAAGCGGCGGTCGCACCCGGCCGACCACGCCTGGGGCTGCGAGTTGCACCAGAATGCGCCCGCGCCGCACATGCTCGATTCGTAGAAACCGGCCTGTGGGAATCCCATCAACCAGACCTCGTCGATTTCACGGCTGGCCACCCGCGGCAGCACGTTCAGGCCGGTCAGGATGGCCTGGTAATCCGCGTATTGGGGTTGGTGCGCCGGTTGGGTTTTGTTCATGACTGCCCTGAACGTGGCCGGGTCGTAGCGGTATCCGTCGCTTAATGCCGGGAATTCATCCATAATGACCCGCTGGACCACCTGGAAACGCGCCAGCCCGCCGCTGGTTTCGAGGATATCCTGGATAAAGGTATTCGCCAGGTCGTCCGGGTTGTTCCAGTGCATGCTCTGGATGAGCGTTTTTCCGCTGGCGGGCTCCATGATGGGGTCATAGATCACCAGCATGACGCGTACGCTCACCATCCTGACCGGTTCGGTGGTGTTATCGGGAGGCAGGACTGGCTGGGGCGCAGGCGCAGGGGCAGACTGGGTGGCGGGCTTGACGATCCCGAACAGGCTCAGCAAAAAATCCCAAAAAGAGCCTTTTGGCTTGCCGGAATTATTCACCGATTTCACCTAGGGCACGTCGGTGGCGAAATACACCTGGTTGCCGATGCTGAAGAAGGCGTAACGGTTTGGACTGATGGTCATGGACGTGGCTTCGCCGCTGAATAGCGTATTGTTCTGCTCCATGCTGGCCCGGAACTGTCCCCGCAATTCCAGCGAATCTGACCTGGGGCTGAAGCGATAGATGGCCCGGGTGAGCGGTTCGAGCAGGTACAGGCTCGGGTCGGGGGCCGACGCAAAGGTCATTTGCGAGAAGATCGCATCGTTGATTTTTGGACCGGGCTGCCGTTCGGGCCGTGTATCCACGAAAGTCGCCGGGTCGGCGCAGTGCATCGGGGCCACGTCGTAGACCGTTTCGGGGCAGGCCGTCACATGGCCGTCCTGGAAAAGGATGTACAGGTCTGAAGCGTTGGCGGCTATATCGATGGCCGTGTTCATGTTCTGAGGTACTTGTTCGCCAAAGAATAGCACCGGCAGGTCCGGAAACTGCCCCAAACTCCCGCTGTATTGCCAGACTGCGCTGCTCGTCGGGTCGAGCACGTACAGGTTCTTGCCGTCCGTATCCAACGCAAACGCCGAAATGCTGCGCCAACCGAGTTGCGGAGGCACGAGTGCCACGGCCGTTGGATCGGCCAGCCCGCAGTACAGCAAATTCCCCTTGCCGTCCATTGCCACCACGCGCGCGTTATAGACGTTGGCCATCGGCAGGGCTTCCAGGTCCACCAACGCCTCCACGGTGACCGTGCCGTATTGCCCCGGGTTGCATTGGAAGGAAGTGTCCACTTCGTAATTCTGACCGGACAAGAAAGCCCGGATGATCGTCCCGCGTGAAGCATCCAGCATGTACAGGTCGGTATCCGTGGCGGCCATGTGGCTGATTTGCACGCTGCGGCTCAACCCACCCACGATGGCCGGCCGGAAGTCCAGCCGCAGGATGCCGTCCAGGTTATCCAGGGCGGTCTGGGCTTCCTGGCGCAGGTTGGTGGAGTCGGGGGTGGTCTGGTTTTTCTCTGCCAGGTCGAGATAGTAGATCGTGCTGTCCCAGGCGCGCCGCACGTCGGTCGGATTGGTCAATCCGCGTGCCTGGGCGGCCTGGGCCACGGCCATCTCGTAATTCTGCCTGTATTGCGCTGTGCGTCCGTAATGAATGTACACGGTGGCTGCAATTGCCACGATGATGACCGGGATGACGATTGCAAATAATGCCATGCTGGAGCCGGAAATTTCGGAGTCGGGGTTCGAATCCGGCACCAGGTTCGGCAGGAACTTTTGGGTCCCTTGGGAAATTTTCTGCGTGCCCCCCCGCACTCCCTGGATGATCCTTGCCAATCCGCTGAAAATTTCCCGGCGGCGGCGCGAGATGGGTCGTTTGACTTTTGGAACGTTGTCCCCCCTGCGGGAAGAAATAAAGCGCCCCCTGTGTTTGCCCGGCTGCGCATTCTCGATGACCGGAACGGAAAACGGACGCCGTTTCGGCGCCTCGGCCGCTTCGCTTGAAGGGGCTGGTTTTCCATCTTCAGGAAGGGTTTCCTCGGAACCGGCAGGCGGTTTGGAGGCCAGTTCCGGCGGCGTGGAGCTGTCCGAGCCTTTCAGCAGCCGGGCGAACCGGCTGGCGGGCATTTCGCTTTCGATGTGTGAACTGGGCATTAGGGTGGCAGGGTCCCGCACGAGCGGGTCCTGCGGAGTCTCTGCCTGACGGGACCGCTGCAGGACTGGCTTGAGGGCTGTCCACCGCCTGGGTCGGCATCCCTTTCAGGATGTTTACTCCCCCCTTTCCGGTCTGCACCTGCCCCAGCACTGCGGTCAGATCGTCGCCGGGCATGCTGGCCAGGCGGCGGCGGATTGACTCGCTGGTGGCGTTCTTTTCGCCCAGCAGGGTTACGTCCCAACCGTTCGGCAGGTTCGGGCACATGATCAGCAGGTCGCCTTTATGCAGCTCGACCTGCGAAAAATACAGCGGATTGGCTTGTCCGACCCCCAGCCCGCGACCCGCAATTTGCTCGTCGTGGATCTGGCGGTTTTCCTCGGCTGCCAGGTGGAACACGTGCGTCGGCCCGCACTGCGCAAAAACGAATTGTGAACCGTGCAGCGCCCCCATGATCAACCGCCCGACCAGGTATTCTCCCATGCCGGTGGTGTGCAGGTTGCGGTTGAGCAGCGACTGGTTCAATTCCCCGGCTGCATTTCGGATGGCGGAGGTCAGTGACCCGGCCGTTTTGAAAAAACTTTGCGTGGCGCCTGCAATGATCTTGTTGTACTCTTCCGATGTGACCACCGTATTCCCTGAAAGGTTCAGGAAAATCAGCAGGGTCTCATCTTCACGGCCGCGTGCGCTTCGTTTGGGAGGCGTAATTGCCAGCAGCCCGGGCATTTCCGGATTCTCCTGGCCATGCAGACGGTAGAAAGGAAGTAGATTGAGATCGAACTCGGCAGCCACCTCCCCATTATAACTGGTAAAATCGTCGCATGGAATTCGCTCTTACCCGTGATTTTTCGGACCTCGCCCCGCTGGCCGGGGAGTGGAACGCCCTGTTGGGTGAAAGCCCGACCCACATCCCCTTCCTCCGCTACGAATATCTTTCCGCCTGGTGGCAGACGCGCGGCGGCGGGGAGTGGCCGCAGGCTGAGTTGGCCGTCGTGACCGCCCGTCAGGCCGGGCAGCTGGTCGGCGTGGCACCCCTGTTTTTCTCCCTCAACCGGGAGGACGACCCGGCCCTGTTATTATTGGGCAGCATCGAAGTTTCCGATTACCTGGATATCCTGGTGCGCCAGGCGGAATTGCCCGCTTTCCTTTCCGGGTTGCTGGATTTTATCGACCGGCCGGACCTGCCGGATTGGCGCTTGCTGGATTGGCACAACCTACCGGAAGTTTCCCCCACGCTTGCCGGCTTGCAGGCTGAAGCCCAAAAGCGCCGCTGGACCTTCCAGCAGGAGCGCAGCTTACCACGCCCCCTCCATCCCTTTGACGGGCGACTTCGACAGCTATCTGGCCGGCATCGACAAGAAACAACGCCACGAGATCCGCCGCAAGATGCGCCGCGCCGAGGAAAGCGGGCGCGACTTGCGCTGGTATATCCATGCAGAGGCCGCCTCGCTGGATGCGCAGGTGGAAGCCTTCCTTGACCTGATGGCGCAGGACCCTGAAAAAGCCGCCTTTCTCACCCCCGCCATGCGCCAGCACATGCACCTGGCCTGCCAGGCGGCTTTCGAAAACGGCTGGCTGCAGTTGGCTTTCCTCGAAGTGGATGGGCAAAAGGCTGCCGGCTACCTCAATTTTGATTACCTGAACCGCATCTGGGTCTACAACTCCGGCATCTCCCAGGCTTTTCTGGACCTGTCGGCCGGGTGGGTGCTGTTGGGGTACCTGCTGCAGTGGGCCAACCAGAACAAGCGCAGCGAATTCGACTTCATGCGCGGCGATGAGGATTACAAGTACCGTTTCGGTGGCGTCGACAAATTCCTGGTCCGCGCCAGGCTGGCCCGCCGCTAGTCTTCCTCCGCTATTTGTGTGCCTTCCCCGGCTTATTCCTTTCTTGACAGCTGGTCCAGCCGGGCCATTTCCTCTTTCGTCAGCTCAAACTGCATGGCGCCCGCCGCTTCTTGCGCCTGGCGCACCTTCGTCGCACCCGGAATGGTCACCACGCTCTCCCCATTGAAGTTGATCACCCAGTTCAACGCCACCTGGGCAACCGTGGCCTCGTATTTCGTCGCGATTTCATCCATCGCCACGATCAGCGGGCGCGTCCGTTCGAGGTTGCGCTGCATCATCCCCTTGCGCCAGCCCCGTAAGCCGCCCAGCAGTTCCGGATTCTTGTGATACTTTCCGCTCAACAGCCCGCGTCCCAGCGGCGTGTAAGCCGTGATCGTCACGCCCAGTTCCCGGGCGGTTTCCAGTACCCCGTTCGTCTCGATCTCCCGGCTCAATAAACTGTACTGCATCTGGTTGACTGCCAGCGGCAGCCCGCGTTTCGCCAGCGCCGCATGGGCCCGGCGCATGCGCTTCGCATTGAAGTTGCTCACCCCCACCGATCGGATCTTGCCTGCCTCCACCAGGTCGGCCATCGCGTTCATCTCGGCCTCCGGGCTGGAGAAGCTGTAGGGTTGGTGCACCATGTAATTGGCGATGCTGTACCCCTCCAGGAAGCGCAGCCGCGCCTCGATGCTGACCGGGATGTTGCGGGCCGTCCGCAGGAAGGGTTGCCATTTGGTCGCGATCACCACCTCCTGGTCGCTTTTCCCGGCCGCCTTCAACCCCAGCGCCAGCGAGCGTTCTGAAACTCCCGCCCCGTACATTTCCGCCGTGTCGAACCAGTTGATCCCGCCATCCAGGGCGGCCTGGATGATGGCGTTCTTTTCCTCCTGCGGCATGACCGGGAACATGTGACCGATCAGCCCGCCGCCGCCCGCCATTTCCATCACACCCAGCCCGATCGGGCTGACCAGGATGTCCGTCTTCCCCAGCGGTCGCAATTGAATGGTCTTGTTTGTTTGCATAAGTTGTTTCCTCGAATTCATATTTTTCAAAAAAAGCCAGCCTCCCCCATTTTTCCTATCGGAATACGGAAGAGGCTGGATTGGATTGGGTTGGTTAGTTCCCTTTGCTGCGCTAGATTTCTTTGCCTTCGAACTGGCTGTTGTACAGCTCGGCGTAGAAACCCTTCTTGGCCAGCAGTTTGTCGTGCTTGCCCTGCTCCACGATGTCTCCGTCCTTCATCACCAGGATCCAGTCTGCTTCACGGATGGTCGACAGGCGGTGGGCAATCACGAAGCTGGTGCGACCTTCCATCAACTCGAGCATGGCATTCTGGATCAGCACTTCGGTATGTGTATCCACCGAACTGGTCGCCTCGTCCAGGATCAGCATGGTTGGATCCAGCAGGATCGCCCGCGCAATCGTCAGCAACTGCATCTGGCCCTGGGAGATGTTGCTGGTCTCCTCGTTCAGCACGAAATCGTAGCCGTTCGGCAGGGCCCGGATGAAGTGATCGGCGTGCGCGGCTTTGGCAGCCTCGATGACTTCATTGTCGCTGGCGCCTACCCGTCCATAGCGGATGTTCTCCATGATGCTCCCGTTGAAGAGCCAGGTATCCTGCAGCACCATGCCGAACATGCAGCGCAGCTCGTCCCGCTTGAAATCTTTGACGTTGTGTTCGTCCACTGTGATGGCGCCGGTGTTGACGTCGTAGAAGCGCATCAGGAGTTTGACCATGGTGGTCTTTCCGGCGCCGGTCGGCCCTACGATGGCGATCTTTTGACCCGGTTCGGCATAGAAGGAGAAGTCGTTGATGATGATCTTGTCCGGTTGGTAACCGAAGTGTACGTTCTTGAAGTCCACGCGCCCCTTGAAATCCGCGATCGCCACCGGGCTGGTCGTTTCGGGTTGTTCTTCCTCTTCCGCCAGGAACTGGAACACGCGCTCTGCCGCCGCCATGGTTTGTTGGAGGATGTTGGAGATGTTGGCGATCTGCGTGATCGGCTGGGTGAAGGAGCGCACGTATTGGATGAAAGCCTGGATATCACCAATGGTAATGGTGCCATTGATCGCCAGGTAGCCCCCCAGGATACAGATGCCCACGTAGCCCAGGTTGCCGACGAAGTTCATGATTGGGAACATCAGGCCGGTCAAAAATTGGCTTTTCCAGGCCGAGTCATACAGGACGTCGTTGATCTGGTCGAATTGCCGGATGCTCCGGGCCTCGCCGTTGAAGGCTTTTACCACCATGTGGCTGCCGTACATTTCTTCCACGTGATCGGTGATATGGCCGAGATAATCCTGCTGTTGCTTGAAGTAGACCTGCGACTTCCCGATGATGAAGGCGATGATCCCGAACGACAGCGGTAGCATGACGATCGCCACCAGCGTCATCTGCCAGCTGATCGTCAGCATCATGATCAGCACGCCCAACACGGTCACCACGGACGTGATGATCTGGGTCAGGCTCTGGTTGAGCGTCTGGCTGACCGTATCCACATCGTTGGTGATGCGGGAAAGGATTTCGCCGTGGTTGGTGCCGTCGAAGTACTTGAAAGGCATCCGGTTGATCTTTTCGGCGATATCTTTTCGGAAACGGTAAGTGATGTCCATGGCCACATCGGTCATCAGCCAACCCTGGATATAGGCCAGCATGGCCGAACCCACATACAGGAGCAGAACCGTAACGATAATGTGGCCGATATAGACAAAATCGATCGTGCCTGTCCCGGCGATCATGGCCATCACCCCTTCGAACAACTTGGTGGTGGCGTCGCCCAGGATCTTCGGACCGATGATCGAGGCCGCCGTGGAACCGATCGCCAGCAGCCAGACCACCAGGATCAAGACTTTATATTGGCCGAGATACTGGACCAGCTTTTTCAGGGTACCCTTGAAATCGCGTGGTTTTTCGCCTCGCATCATGGCCATCGGACCGCCGCCCATCGGGCCGCGTCCACGCCCGCCCGCCACGCCGTCGCGTCGGGCGGGTGCAGGTGTACTGGAGCCATGCATCGTCATGATAATTCCTCCTTGCTGAGCTGCGATAACGCAATATCCCGATAAATTTCGCAGTCCTCCATTAACTCTTGATGGGTGCCCTTTCCGACAATGCGTCCCTCGTCCAGGACAATGATCTGCTCGGCGTTCTTGATCGTCGCAATGCGTTGCGTCACGATCAACAGGGTGCTGGCGCCGGTATGTTCCTTGAGCGACTTGCGCAGGGCCGCATCCGTCTTGTAGTCCAGCGCTGAAAAGCTGTCGTCGAAGATGTAGATGGGCGCTTTTTTCACCAGGGCGCGTGCAATTGCAAGCCGTTGTTTCTGCCCACCCGAGACGTTCATGCCGCCCTGGGCAATCTCGGCTTCCATCCCCTCCGCTTTTTCATTGATGAACTCGCTTGCCTGGGCGATGTCTGCAGCTAATTTCAATTCCTCGTCACTGGCCTCTTCATCTGCATAGCGCAGGTTGCTGTCGATGGTCCCCGAGAACAGGTTGCTTTTTTGTGGCACGAAGCCGATATGGTCGTGCAGGTCATACTGCGTGACTTCCCGGATGTCGATCCCGTCTATATAGATGCCTCCCCCGGTTACCTCGTAAAAGCGTGGGATCAGGCTGACGATGGTGGATTTGCCCGAGCCGGTCGTGCCCAGGAAAGCCGTGGTCTGCCCGGGTTGGGCGGTGAAACTGATGCTGTGCAGCACGTCCTCTTCCGCACCCGGGTAGCGGAAACTGACCTCCCGAAATGTGATCTTTCCTTTAAAAGGAGTATGGAATTGTCTGGGAGTGATTGGGTCTTTGATCAACGGCTCGGTCTCCAACACGGCCGCAATGCGGTCGCCGGAAACCGATGCGCGTGGCAGGATGATGAACATCATCGAAAGCATCAGGAATGCGAACAGGATTTGCAGGGCGTATTGCATGAACGCCATCATGTCGCCGACCTGGATGGTGGAGTTCGCCACCTGGTGTGCCCCCACCCAGATGATCCCCACCATCACCACGTTCATCACCAGCATCATCATTGGGAACATGATCACCATGACCCGGTTGATGAACAGCAGTGTACTGGTCAGGTCCTTGTTGGCCACGTCGAACCGGTTTTCCTCGAAATCCTGCATATTGAAGGCCCGGATCACCATCATGCCCGAAAGGTTCTCGCGCATCACCAGGTTGAGCCGGTCGATCAGTTTCTGGACTGCCTTGAATTTGGGCAGGGCGATTGCGAAGACCGTCAGGATCATGCCGAGCAGCACCACCACCGCCAACGCAATGATCCACCACATGTTGGCGCTCTTGCCGATGGCCCGGATCACGCCCCCGATACCGATGATCGGCGCATAGAAGACCATCCGCATCATCATGACGACCACCATCTGGAGCTGGGTCACGTCATTCGTGGAACGTGTGATCAGCGATGCGGTCGAGAATTTGTCGAACTCCGTGCTGGAGAAATTCTCCACCCGTTCGAACACGTTCCGGCGCAGATCGCGCGCCAGCCCGGCCGCCGTACGGGCTGCCAGGTAACCAACCACGATGGTACACACCCCGGATAGCAGGGTCAGCAGCATCATCAACAGGCCGATGTGAAAAATATAAGATGTCTGCAGGTTGTTGGTGTTCATCCCCAGGGCCGCATATTCGGTTTTTACCGCCCCAACCGACATTTGTATGATCATGCTGTCGCCCAGCGTGGCGAATTTCGCGCTGACCGACGCGGTCATCTTGGTCAAAGTCGCCGCCGGGAGTTGCTCCAGCATGGCGAAGACGTCCGTGCCCGGCGGGACTTTGGACAGGTCGAAGCCGAAAGCCTGCCCCATGGCCTGCGCCTGGGCCGGGTTGGCCAGGGCCTGCTCCAGCCCCGAGACGACCAGCAGCGCCTTTCCCATGATCGGGTCCAGTTTCTTGATCTCGGTCTGGTCGACGCTCTTCAACACGTAGATCGGCTCTGTCGCAAGGATTGGATACTGCTTGATGTAATTGGCCGCTTCCGGCGAACCGTTGTTCACCAGCGTGTAATCCGCCTGCACGCTCGCCTTGTCTTCGGCGCTCATGAAGATGAACAATCGCTTCATCTCGGATTGGCGGATCGCCATCGGTACCGCATTCTGGACACCGCCTTGCTGGATGCCGTAGTTGACGATATCCGACATGTAATCTGGCAGGGCCAGGTCGGCGTTCGCCTGCACGAACAGCAGGGCGATCGCGATCACGACCAGCAGCCAATAAGGTTTCAGATACTTTACCAATCGTAGCATGGGTTTGGATGCTCCTTATTAAAAATAATTCTTTTCCGAATTAAGCCTGGATGGGGCGCTCAGCCGCCTTTTTTGCCCTGCCCACCCTCTTGCCATTCATGTTTTTCTTGCTTTTTGTTTGCAGGCGGGATCATCCGCTTTTTCCTGCGTGGCGCGCGCCGCCGTGGTCAACAGCGTCAGGGCCGAGACGATCATTTCTTGCTGCTCCGGTGTCAGCGCCTCGGTCAACTCTTCGACCCATTGGCTGCGCACCTCGATGCCTCTCTCGATCAGGCTGCGTCCTTTTGGGGTTAATACCAGCTTCTTGGCGCGCCGGTCTTCCTGGTCTTCGCTCCGTTCGACCAGGCCCAACTGCACCATCCGTTCCACCGCCTGGCTGGCTGCCGCGTTGGTCACGCCCAGTTGTCCGCCGATTTCCGAAACTCCCGTGTTGCCTCCATGGATCAGGCGCATCAGGATGCCGATCTGTGAGAACGACAGGTTCGTTTCGGTCATGAATTTCCTGAAGTCATGCATCGAGCGTTGCATGAAGACTTCCGACCATTCGCGTATCACGTCTGTAAATGCTATAGTTGGCGACATAATTAACATTCCTAATTAGTTAAGCGGCGTGAACTATATCCATTTTGGTCTGGTTTGTCAAGCCAATTTCCCCCTTGCAAACGTGTAGGTTCTATAAGAATTCATGCATGTCGGCTGGCCGCGCCAGATCCCGCCGGCCGCCCGGCGGAATTTTGCTTACCCGGGAGAATGCAGTATAATCCCGCCATGCTTACCCCCCCATCTCGTTCCAGGCGCGCCGCCGTTTCACCGATTGTTTACCTGCTGATCCCGGTCGCATTTTTCCTTGGGTTGTGGGGCGGATTTTAATCTGGGGCCAGACCGTCTCGACCGCCGCCGCAGACGCCAACACCGTCAGGCGCGTGGACGTCTCGACCGATAACGATCCCTCCATCGGTCCGGCGGATGCCCCCGTCACCATCATCGAGTTCAGCGATTACCAGTGTCCCTATTGCCAGGTCTGGTACCAGCAGGTCTACCAGCAATTGCTGGCAAGCTATCCGGACCAGATCCGCTTCGTCTACCGCGACCTGCCGTTGCCGTCGCATCCCCAGTCCGTTCCGGCCGCCGAAGCCGCCGATTGTGCCGGCGAGCAGGGTGATTACTGGAAATATCACGACGCCTTGTTCAACCAGCAGTATGGCCTGGACCGCAGCGCCTACGAGCAGTACGCCTCCGACCTGGGGCTGGATATGCCGGCCTTCACAACCTGCCTGGACAGCCACCGCTACCAGTCCGAGATCCAGGCCGACGCCGCCGATGCCGCCCGCATCGGTCTGAGCGGCACGCCTTCTTTCGTGATCAACGGCCGCATCCTGATTGGGGCGCTCCCGTTGTCAGACTTCAAAACTGTGGTGGACGAAGAACTCGCCGCGACCCGTTGACTCTTTAATTTGCCCGCCGGCGCAATATTGCCCTACACCCTTTCAACCAGATGGGGAATCCCCCGGGTTATTTGAAAGGAAATCATTCCGAGAGAAAATATGAAAAAATTTATTGCCATTGCTGGGAACATTGGCGTGGGTAAATCCACGCTGGTTGAAATGTTGTGTGAAAAATTGGACTGGACCCCGTTTTTTGAGCCGGTCGCCGAGAATCCCTACCTGGCCGATTTCTACCGGGACATGCAGACCTGGGCTTTCCACTCGCAGATCTTCTTCCTGACCCATCGCTTGCGCGCCCACCACCAGTTGGCCCAATACCCCTCTTCCGCCATCCAGGACCGCTCGGTCTACGAGGATGCCGAGATATTTGCCCACAACCTGTTCCTGCAGGGCCACATCCGCCCGCGTGACTACCAGACCTACCGGGAACTTTACCTGACCCTGGTGGAGTTCCTGCCGCCGCCCGACCTGGTCATCTACCTGCACGCCTCCGTGCCCACCCTGATCCGCCGTATCGGCCTGCGCGGGCGTGATTACGAGCGCACCATCCCGGCCGACTACCTGGCCAGCCTGAACAACCTGTACGAGACCTGGATCGCCGATTTCACCCTCTGCCCGGTCCTGACCGTCCCCGCCGACGACGTCGATTATGTCGCCCACAACGGCCACCTCGACCTGATTGTCGGCAAGGTCCGCGACAAGCTCACCGGCAAGGACGAGGTCGTCTTCGACCCCGAAGAAGTCGCCCGCGCCGCCTTCGATTAGGCCGCCCTCCCCCAGGAAAGCGGCTGCAATTTTTCCGCTTGTTGCACCTGCCCCTCTCATTCACCAGAGAGCCCGTTCTTCTAAAGGAACGGGCTCTTTTATACGGGTCTCAATGGATGGGCTCAAGAGCCGGCGGGGTCGCCGTTTCCCGGGATTTCAGCCCTACTGGTTGCAGGTCTGTGGCAGTGCTGCAAAGACCCCATCCGGGGAGGCCGGGAAGGCGTACAGCATGCAGGTATCCGGGTTGATGTTTTTGACCACCAGGCCTTCCACCACCTGTCCGGCGCTGACGGTCAGATCGGCGATGCCGTTGCCCGTCGAATAGGCTGCCGTCGGTCGGTATTCCAGGTTCTGGCTGCCCGTCGGAAAAGCGATCAATTGATAGGTTCCCGGCGTTACCTGCATTTCGAAGCTGGCTGGAAAACCGGCCGGCACTTCCATGGAATACCAGCGATCGACTCCGATGATATACAGGATCGAATCGGGCGCCATGGGAGACTGGTATCCGACGCTTCCGCGCAATGTTGCCATCGCCGGCGCGGCCGGGGTCAGCAGACTGCAGCTCTCCGGGATGGCCGGGTAAACGCCGTCCGGGGAGGCCGGGAAGGGCATGGAGATGCACAGGTCGGAATTGATGTTCCTGACCTGGATGTCATTTACCACCTCTCCGGCGGAGACCGTCAGGGATCCGATTCCCGCACCGGTCGAATAAGCCGCCGCGCTGCGCTTGCTTTCCGTCTGGCTCCCAACCGGATAAGCGATCAACTGGTAGGCGCCTGGCGCCACTTCCTGTTCGAACGTCGCCGGATTCCCTGCCGCCACATCCACGCGGTAATATTGGCTCGCCCCGACGATGTACAGCGTCGAAGCCGGCGCAGCCGGTCCCTGGTACCCGACCGTTCCCCGCAGGGTGGCCGTGCTCTCCGCGGTAGGGGTCAGCGGACTGCAGTTCTCCGGGATGGCCGGGTAAACGCCGTCCGGGGAGGCCGGGAAGGCGATGGATATGCATAGGTCCGAATTGATATTCCTGACCGCTATGTCGTTCACTTCCTGGCCGGCCGTAACGGTCAGGGATCCGATTCCCGCACCGGTCGAATAGGCCGCCGCGCCGCGCGCTTCGTCTGCCTGGCTGCCCGCCGGATAGGCGATCAACTGGTACGTATCCGGCGCCACCTGCTGTTCGAACGTGGCCGGATTTCCTTCTGCCACATCCACGCGGTACCACTGGTTCGTCCCGACGATGTAAAGCGTGGAGGCCGGCGCGGCCGGTCCCTGGTAGCCGACCGTCCCCCGCAGGGTTGCCGTCGTGGCTGCCGCTGGCGGCAGGCTGGCGGTGGCGGGCGGATCTGCGTGGATTGGGGTGGCAGTCCCGGTGGCGCCGCAGGCTGCCAGCACCCCGGCTGTTCCCAGGATCAACAGCAGCTTGAGCGCTGCAGTGAATTGGTTTGGTAATCTGATCGAGCTGTTCATTTTTTCTCCTCATCTTTCCGTCCGGCGGGGGGCTTTCCACCCGCCGGGTCGGGTCCTGGTTTCGTTTCCATCCAAACCGGGACCCGCATATTTTTATAGGCTAGGTTTGGTTTTTTGCGTTCGTGCTTCCGTCATGCGTCGTGTTGTCATCTTCCATACCGGCTTCCTTTCTTGCTGCTTGCTTTCGGGCAATTGGTTCCGGGTGAATGATAGCCAGTTTGCCCAAAACCCTCCCCCTCCGAAAGGAGAGTTTCCCCCTGTCCAGCCGGACAGGCTGGATTTAACTGGAAATCCCGCTCCCAGAAAGGAAACGGGGTTCATGTTTTTCCGAAAGAGCCTGACTCTCACGCTATCTTGGGAGATGCTCACCTCCAGTGAATAGGTCCTCTTCCTTCCCGAAGAAGTCCCCCGCGCCGCGTTTGATTATATCTTCTCTGTAAATATACGCTTCGACATTATTTGCTTGTAAAAGCAGTTCGCATTTGCCAACAAACCGACCGAACCGGGGAATCGATTCCTTTAAAAGAGAGATTACTTTTCTTCAGTGCTCCAGTCGGCGTCCCCGCCGACGAGGCTGGCGGCTTTAGCAAAGTGTTTACAATTGAGTTAGGGCTTACTTAAATTACTAAACTTATAGAGCAGGCAATTGCTTGTTATTGAATTTAAACCCCCCCCGCCGCCGTAGTTTCTGCAAGCAGGCAGGCTGTCACCCCTCTTTACTGAAACAAAATGCGTCGCACCTGTTTCAAATTGATTTGACGTCCTCATGGCAGGTACCTGTCTGAGATGGGCAGGTCGCCCGCCACGCCCGGGATCTCCCGTTTTCCATCCAAGTTGACGCCCACCCCCCTCAAAACAACCCGATGAAGGCTCCCGGTCCTGCGGGATCGGAAAGGGTTATTGCCAATCCGGGTGTGGACCGTTTTCGGCTTGCATGGCCGCATTGATAATTCCCCGCATCGGTTCCGGCGGGATATCCAAACCTGGTTGGCGCCCCTGTCCCAGAAGTTCTGCCGGTAGAGTAAAATCCTTCTGGTAGGTCATGCTGCCTCTCCTTTTGGTTCCGCCACCTTAAGGATGACACCTGACCTGCTCTTTTCAAGAAATTACAGAAAATAGTTTACGCTGCGATATTTTTGCACTCCATTTTCCAGTTGTGGATAAATAGGAAAAGGAAATTTATGGTTGAACAGAATGTAATTATGGAAACACAATTGGATAAAGGCGATTTTCAGACGGGCCAGGTCATTACGATCGCCAGTGGGCATTTTATTCACGATGTGTATTCCGCCTTCCTGGCGCCTTTGCTGCCCCTGATCATTGAAAAAATGTCCCTTTCCCTGACGATGGCGGGCGGGCTTGAGTGCATTTATGCAGCTTCCAGCCATAATGACGCCCTTTATCGGTCACCTGGCGGATAAATATAACCTGCGTTACCTGGTCATCTTTGCCCCGGCGCTGGTGGCGACCGTGATGAGCGCCATCGGATTGGCGCCGAATTACTGGACACTCGCCATCCTGCTGACGCTGGCCGGCATTGGCTCGGCCATGTTTCATGCCCCTGCCCCGGCCATGGTTGGTCAAATCTCGGGGAAACGCATGGGTAAGGGCATGAGTTGGTATATGGGTGGTGGTGAACTGGCGCGCACGGTCGGGCCGATCCTGGCCGTTTGGGCTGTATCTACCTGGACATTGGAAGGCATGTTCCGCCTCGTTGTGGTCGGTTGGGCCTCTTCTGCGATCCTGTTCTGGCGTTTGCGCGCTATCCCCGTCAGGGCGCAAAAGAACGGCAGCTTACGGAGCATCCTGCCAAAATTGCGGACGTTATTCCTGCCGGTATTCATTATCTCTTTTTTTCGCATGTTCATGACGGTCTGTATGACCACCTATTTGCCCACCTATATGAACTTGAACGGAGCCACCTTGTTTTTAGCCGGGGCCTCCCTCTCAATCCTGGAGTTGGCCGGATTTGCCGGTGCGCTTTCAGGCGGCACGCTCAGTGACCGTTTGGGACGGAAACCACTCTTGCTGGGCATTTCGATCCTGGCGCCTCTATTGATGATCGCTTTCCTGAATGTTTCCGGATGGTTGCTGGTGCCGGTGTTGTTGTCTTACGGGTTTGTCAGCATCTCGGCTGAACCGGTCTTTCTGGCCTTGGTCCAGGATAATTTCCCGGAGAATCGCGCCGTTAGCAACGGGCTGTATATTTCGATGAACTTTCTGCTGCGTTCACTGGTGATGGTTTTGGTGGGGGTGGCAGGCGATGCCTTCGGGTTGCAAACCGCATTCTGGGGAGCTGCCATTCTTTCGATATTTGGGTTATTCGGAATATTTATGCTGCCCGCTGAGCAGGGCTGAGATCTGTTTGATAAAAAAATGCTCCTCTCAGAGCATTTTTTATGCCAGGGTTAAAACCTCTTCCCGGAAATTCTCCACCTGGTGTGGGTCGCTATTCCACAAACACCCCCCACTTCAACCCGCTCTGGATCCAGGTTCGCTTCTCCTCCACCCTCCCGCTGATCCCGCCCCCGTAGCTGCCGCATTCCGGCAGCAGCATCGCCTGTGGCACGTCGTTCACACTGCTGCAAATGGATGGTCCCGCCGCGCTTGGCCCCAACCCCGGCACCGGCGTGCGAGCGATCACGAACGCGTTCGGGCGGCCCGGGCTCGGCCGGCACGCAAAGCCCCATACCCCCGTCCCGTCCGGCATGCGGCACCAGGTCTGGTCGACCGCCTCCACCGTCGGATAAGTGTAGGCGTCCGCCACGTTCCCATCGTATTTCAGCAGCCGCACCGTCGCACCCCCGTCGCTCAGCGCGACGCCCGTTTCGCTGCGGTAGAAGGTCGCAATCTGGCGCGGCTCCAGCACCAGGTCTGGCAGCACGAAGCTCGTGCTGCCCGCGCCCGTATCCAGTTTCCAGTGGTTCACGTTGATCGCGCTCGTACCCAGGTTGATGATCTCGATGTACTCGTCGAACACGTCCGCCCGGCCGTCGCTGTTCCAGTCGCTGCGCGGGTGCGGCAGGAATTCGTTCAACACCACGTTCCCCGGCACCGCCGTCGGTCGGGGCGTGGAGGTGCGCGTCGGGGTCAGTGTGGGCGTTTTGGTGGGCGTATACAGGCTCACCCCGCTGCACATCACCGCCGCAACGCTCTTGTTCTGCGGGTCGGCCGGCGAGATCAGGGCGAAGTCGCTGGCGTTGTTGTTGATATCGTAACACGCCGTGTCGCCGCCCGGCTTGCGCTCGTAACTCTGGTCGGAGCTTCCCGTCAGGGGTGCCAGGCTGGCCCCTTCGTGATAATACGTCTCGCTGCACATGCCCACCTGGTCGATTGTCGTTCCTCCGGAAGAGACCAGCGCCAGGCCGCCGTCATCCGCCATCCCCGGGGAAAAGCTCAGGTCGGCATTCGTGATGCTGCTGGTGTTCGGGTTGTTGGCGTCTTTGGCCGCCGCCAGGTAATGCTGGCCCGGCTGCAGGAGCGTCCCCACAGGGATGGTCGCCATGCTCGTCAGAACGGTGGCGCACCCGCTCGACCTGCGGATCGTCCACAGCCCGATGTTGACCGCCGCCCCGCTCGGGTTATACAGCTCGACGAATTCATCCCCGGCGCCCAGCGGGCCGAGCGTGCGGAATTCACTGATCACGATGTGGGCGGGCGCGCTTGGTGTGGCAGTCGGCGATGGGGATGGAGTGAATGTTTCGGTTGGCGTGGAAGATTCGGTCGGACTCAGTGTAGTTGATGGTGTCTCTGTAATGCTTTCATCCAGTCCCGCGTTGGCTGCGTGTACACCATTCCACACCCCCAGTCCGAGCAGGCCGGCCGCCAGGAACACTATTACGAAAATCCGTTTGTAGGGATAGTTTGTATTGCAACATAACCGGAGAGATCGTCTGCCGGTAATGATAACATATTGGATAGATACATGTGGTGATCGTTCCAAAGCTGGAAACAAGGTGGTTAAATAGTTATGGAGAAGTTAGATAACCGCCCCACAACCTGCCAAAGAACGAGACATACCTGCTATAAGTATGAACTTGATTCCACTGAAAGTTGTGCCGAGTGAATTTGATTATCCGAAGAAACACCCCCGGCAAGGATGTTATGGGATGCGGTTTATTCCAAGGACGGAAGTGAGCAAGAAAATTGTGGATGCTCAGTATCCTGAGATAATGGCTTGGAAACGTGTCCTATTCTTCCCCGTTGCATAAGGAAAATATCCATTTCTGGAGGCTTTCGATGACCGAACCGAGGCTTGCCTTACCCCTTGGGTGCGAAAACGAAAAAAGCTCCCGAAACCGGAGGCTTTTATTTATAGTGACCGACCCGAGGCTCGAACTCGGAACCAACTGATTAAGGGTTTTTATTCGGTACGTATACCTTATAAATATCGAGGTTTTTTTAGCCTACAGTACGCAAAAATATATTGTTATTGATCCATTTTTTCTTTTACACGATTAATATCCATAGTGATGGCTGTAAAGTAACGGTATAGAGATAGTTATTCTGGGCAGATAACTAATCTAGCATGTGCAGCTAGCTCAAGAGCAACCATCATCATTTCATCTTTTTCCACAGGCCACTCATAGATTATGGCATGTCGAGGAGGGGGTTCGTCTGGTCTGACATTCAAGTTATGTGAAATTACAGTCAAATAAGATAAATCAGCCCGAGCATACAAAACCCTTTGTGATGGAGTGCTTACATGGTCTTTACCAATTTGCCAGATTGCATTTTCGTCAAGTTTAGATATTCGAAATACTGAAGTGTTATTATCGAGTCGAGAAGGTTCTAAAGACGCGTGGTTTTACACGAGAATTTTCAACACTGAAATAGTGCCTGCTACAAATATATCGCGTCAGCAGTTCTTCGATGTCAATCATTCCGTATGTTTATTGTGTAACACGTTTAATGCCCAATAGAATTGGATCGGGGATTTCTTCACGTAAAATTTCTTTCCCATGAAAAGAGGAATAACCTACCAGCCCCGCATAATTTATAGAACCATCTCTTGAAATACGAAGAGAAATAATTTTTCTTGGACCATAATCCCATTCAAATGCAACCTCTCCATCCCGATCGACAGCAACTTCTGGTAGTTCCAACTCGGAGGGCAAAAGATTTAAAAAAAGCATGGAATAATATACCGAACCAGGATCTGTCACCGCGTGATTGATATGCGTCCCAATTATCGCTCGTCAATTCCTTTACTGCGTTAATCAAATCTCCTAATGCTTTCCTTCGTTTTAGGTCTGTTGATGTATTAAAAAGTAGCCCGTGATACTTAATACTATCGAGTTCACGGGCTGTATCGCTAAGGCCATGATCACTTATTGAAGAAAAAAACTGGGAACCACTTATGGATGGGGAATATATTGTCATTCGAATAACCCTAGTGTTTTATCTGTCAGATAATTAAAAAAGATGGTGTTCTTAAAATTCTCTGAGTTGTGAAAAATATTCCTCTAGCTTAGGATCATCTGGAGAAGTTTCAATATCTTTGAAAGCGTCTATATCGAGAATGATCTTGAACTCTTGTTCGGATCGTTTTGGAGAAAATGCTTGAGTAATATGTGCAGCTATTCTATTTTCAGGATCTAAAACTGTGCATCTTGTTATAAAACCTGCCATAACCTGCGGCAGACTTGATGGAATTTGAGGGGCGGATGTTAAGAATTCTTCAAATTCAATTTCCTCTTGGTTTATGATTATATGATTTATGTATCGTAACCCTATTCGAACAATTGCTTCAGGTTGAGAAATGGCCTTATACTAATTCCATAAATCTATAAAAAGCGGTTGCAATTCTTCCCAGCTACTGTAAGGTTTTAATTTCTTTAATGTGAAACCATCAATCCTAAATTGAGCTACCAGTTTTATGTCATCATTCTTAAAGGATAAGCCCTGCAAACCAAGATCTCTGAACGCTCGCGGGTTTTACTTCAGATGGTGTAAATTCAAGGTTGAATGTACTTTGTCTTCTTTCTTCAACCTTTGGAAATGTATCATGTAGGCTTGGTCTTAATTGGTTAAAACTAGAAGTCGAGAAGCTTTGACGTGCTTTTACTCTAATATCAAATACAGCTTCTGTTATTGGAGCAGTACTTAAATTGATGAGGAATTGACATTTTATCTAATTTGAATCTTACTCTAGAAAAATTAATTATATGTTAATTCTTCAAAAAAAGCACAAGCCATCATCATAGATTTATTTTGAAACAAATATGTGGCATCAAGAGATATCCATACCTTGAATTTTCATTTCCTCAAGGAGCTTATCTCGTGTATCATTTCAGCATACTGACCGAAATCAACAAAAACTAATATACCCGGGAATATGACAATAAAAACTGATATAGTTAATTCAACCAAATTCCAAATGATAATCTATCCACTATTTGTATCAAAAATACGACGATCCGCTCTATTCGGAATAAAAAACCGAATTCGGACCTGAAAATAACCGTGGCACGTGGATAACGGAATGATATTTACTATTATCGGCGGGGCTTGTCCCGCGCACCCTAACGGGGCTCGACCACCAGCTTGATCGCCGTCCGTATTTTGTCCTCGATTTCGACGTCTACGAATTCTGGCACGCACACAACGGAAATTTCGTCGCCTTTGAGATAACCGGTGGCCAGTACCAGTGCCTTGACTGCCTGGTTCACCGCTCCCGCTCCAATTGCCTGCACTTCCGCCCGTTTGTGTTCACGGATCACGCCCGCGATTGCCCCGGCGACTGCGGATGTACGGGAGGTTGCTGACACTTTGATAATATCCATGGCATTTCTCCCTCGAACGAACGATCGGCGTATGGGGCACGATTCCCATTAAAATTGTACATGATTTGCGGGCGCGATACAAGATGGCAGGACAATTGTCTGAACTCCTGGGATCGTTTCCCCCGAACCCCTTTTCACTTTTGGACCCCTTTTTCCCGCCTGCTTTCCGAGTGATGTCGCCGCATTCCCCTCAATTCTTCCGCTCAACTGCTCTCTGCTCTCTTTTCTCCACTCTCTATCTCTATCCCGGCCACACCCCCGGGATGGGCGTGCCGCACTCCGGGCAGGTCCCCTCGGGCGTCACCCGGCTGCCGTGCACCAGGTAGCCCGTCCGCTCCACCAGCCGGCTGCGGCATTTCGGGCAAAAGGTCGTCTCGTATTCGTCCACCCGCCCGGGCAGGTTGCCGGCGTAGACGTAATGCAGCCCGGCTTCGCTGCCGATCTCGGCCGCCCGCAGCAGCGTCTTCGAGGGCGTATTGTCCGTGTCGCTCATCTTGTAATCCGAGTGGAAGGCCGTCACGTGCCAGGGGATCTCCGGCGAGACGCCCGCCAGGAACTTGGCCGCCTCCCACAGTTCGGCGGTGCTGTCGTTGAAACCCGGCACCACCAGCGTGACCACCTCCAGCCACAGCCCCATCTCCTTCACCCGCCGGATCGTGTCCAGCACGTTCTTAAGCACGCCGCCCAACTGCCGGTAATTCTTGTCCTGCATCGACTTCAGGTCGATTTTCATCCCGGATAGATACGGGCGCAGGTATTCCAGCACCTCCGGCGTGGCGTTCCCGTTCGAGACGTAGACGCATTTCATGCCGGCCTGTTTGGCCTGCTTGAAGACCGCCACCGCCCATTCGCTGGTGATCAGGGGTTCATTATATGAAGAAGCCACCACTTCTGCGCCGACCCGCCGGGCTGCCTCCACGATCTGCTCCGGGCTGATCCGCCGGGCGAATCCCGCCCCCTCATCCGACCCCGGGTCTCGCAGCACTTGCGAGGTCAGCCAGTTCTGGCAGTACCCGCAGTGGAAATCGCACCCCAGCATGCCGAAAGTCAACGCGGTCGCACCCGGCATGACGTGGTAAAAAGGTTTCTTCTCGATTGGGTCGGCGTTCAGCGCCGCCACGTAGCCCCATGGCACGCGCAGTTCCCCACCCTCGTTGTAGCGCACCTGGCAGATGCCGCGCCGTCCCTCCCGGATCAGGCAGCGGTGCCCGCACGCCGTGCAGCGCACCGCCCCATCCGCCAGGCTTTCCCCCAGCTCCCCCTTGACCGTCATCTGGTCCAGAACATTTGCGAGTGGGATCATCCCAATAATCATACACCCAAACGAGTACCTTATCTACTCTCAGACGCCCCTTTCCCCTCCACGTAATTGCGACTTTGTCCTCACATCAATCCTCGTAGTGGCGACTTTAGTCGCTCTCTTTCCTTCGTGCCCTTCGTGGTGATTTTTTCCCTCTTCTTGGTGCCCTTCGTGTTAAAGACTCCTCCCTCCCTCTTCATCAATCCTCGTAGTGGCGACTTTAGTCGCTCACCTCCCCATAGTTGCGACCTCGGCAGCTTTGTCCTCCATCAATCCTCGTAGTGGCGACTTTAGTCGCTCTCTTTCCTTCGTGCCCTTCGTGGTGAATCTTTCCCTCTTCTTGGTGCCCTTCGTGTTAAAAACTCCTCCCTCCCTCTTCATCAATCCTCGTAGTGGCGACTTTAGTCGCTCACCTCCCCATAGTTGCGGACCTCGGCGGCTTTGTCCTCCATCAATCCTCGTAGTGGCGACTTTAGTCGCTCTCTTTCCTTCGTGCCCTTCGTGGTGAATCTTTTCCCTCTTCTTGGTGCCCTTCGTGTTAAACTTCTCCCTCCCTCTTCATCAATCCTCGTAGTGGCGACTTTAGTCGCTCACCATCCCCATAGTTGCGACATCGGCAGCTTTGTCCTCCATCAATCCTCGTAGTGGCGACTTTAGTCGCTCTCTTCCCTTCGTGCCCTTCGTGGTGAATCTTTTCCCTCTTCTTGGTGCCCTTCGTGTTAAAAACTACCTCCTCCCTCTTTCATCAATCCTCGTAGTTGCGACTTTAGTCGCTCACCTCCCCATAGTTACGACATCGGCAGCTTTGGCCTCCATCAATCCTCGTAGTAGCGACTTTAGTCGCTCTCTTTCCTTCGTGCCCTTCGTGGTAAATCTTTTCCTCTTCTTGGTGCCCTTCGTGTTAAAACTCCTCCTCCCTCTTCTTGACAAAACAGAACATAAGTTCTATAATACGACCATGCAGAACCCTCCCCCACCCTCCTTTCCCGAAAGGAAAATATCCAAATGGGCAAATATACGGCACTTTCCAACGCACTCAAACACGGCGTCCCCCAATTATTCTTCAACCGGGAAGACCAGCTCCTGCTCTCCCGGCTGTCCGAACTGGACTTTCGCCCCCAACTCTCCCATATCCACGCGCTCATCGACGACACCCTGCTATTCCATAAACAGCAGTTGGAATTGATCCGGGCCCACTCGCAAACCTGCCCACCCGAAGATATCCTCTTGCTCCAGGAACTTTCCCTCTGCCTGGATGTCTACCTGAAAGGCCTCCGCACTTTCGAAAAATATCAGCTCGACGTCCTTAAGCGCTATCACCAGGAACATCCCCATAATCTGCCTCCTGACCTGCATTGACGATTTCCCTTTGGACTTGCCCTCATGACCCATCGCATCTCCCCCCTCTACTCCCGCTATTTCACCCCCGAAGAAAAGCGCTCCTTGCGCTACCTCCCCCAGGGCGACCTCTCCTCCGAGATTGCCTTGGTCCGTGTACTCATCGCACGCTTCATGGAAATGGACCAGTCCGCGCCTCCAGGCATCGACTCCCGTGTGCAGGCCCTGCTCACCCTCACCCGCCTGTGCTCGCAGCTCGCCGTGCTCGCTCGCCCGCAATTGCAGTTGCACGATCCCATGCAAGAGTTCATGCAAGACTTTTGGAAAGCCGTTGATATCGCCAACCAGGATTTACCCGCTGATTTTATTAATGAGGTGCACACATGGCCAAGAAACGCGGCGCCCAGCCCGGCAACCGCAATGCCTACAGGCATGGATTTTATTCCCAACACTTCTCCCCCTTCGAGCACAGGTCCGTTGCCGATATTCCCGCCACCGACCTGAGCAATGAGATCGGTCTCCTGCGGGTCTACGTGAACCGCTTCGTGCAAGCTTACAACGATTCATCCCAAACTTTGGATTACGACCAGCGCCTCACCGCCCTGCGTGCTGTCACGCTTGCAATTGGCCGCCTCGCCAGCCTCGAACGCATTCAGTCCGAATCCGCCCGGGCCTTGGCCGATTACGACGCCCAGAACAAGCAGCAGCAAGAGCATTTAGCCGCCTTCGACCGGCAGGAACAGCAACACCGCCGTCAGTCCCGCCGCCTTTCCAGGAAATCCACCTCCCGCCGGACCCCTGAGCAGGATCCCCCGCAATGAAACCCGCTCCCGCCGTCCCCTCTCCCTCCCCCTGGGACCGTTTGCTTCGTTCCTCTTTGTTCCTCCAAACGAATATCCCCCTCTCCGTCCTCATATCGACGACTTTCGCACCCTCCACCCCGCCTGTCCTGCCTGTCCCGCCTGTCCTGCGGTGTTCTTCCGCAGGGCCTGTCCCGCCTGTCCCGCGATGTTCTTTCGCGGGGCATGCTTTTTGCGGGACGGTGTTCTTCCGCAGGACGATGTTCTTTGGCGGGGCATGCTTTTTGCGGGACGGTGTTCTTCCGCAGGGCGCTGCCCTCCCAGGCCTGTCCCGTGACTCACCCATGCTGCCCAGAAATGTACCCCCTTACCTTCCAGCCTTTCCCTCAGCCTCAACTCCCCTCCCCAAATGTTCTTCCTGGACTTCCCCCGAAAAAGTGGACACAAAAGATGTCCTGATGGAGTAGACTAAAAACATCAGGAGCAAAGACATGGAAGACAGGCAGTATCGGAAATATGCGAAAGAGTTCAAGCTGGAAGCATTGGAACTGCTCAGACGTGGGGGGAAAAGCGCCAGTGAAATAGAGCGGGAACTGGGGATCACACCGGGCTTGCTGGTGAAATGGCGGGCCAGGTATCAGGTAATCCAAGGAGAAAAGACCGCTCGGCTGGCGCCGAGCGACCTGGAAAGTGCCAAAGGCGAGATACAGCGCTTGCGGCGTGAATTGGCAGAGACAGAGGAGGAGCGAGAGATTTTAAAAAAAGCGCTGAACATCTTCTCACGAAAAAACGGATGAAGTACGCCTTCATAGCGGCACATGAGCAGGAGTTTTCGGTGAAGCGGATGAGTAAGGTATTGGGAGTGTCTCGGAGCGGGTACTATGCCTGGAAAGAGCGAAGGCCGAGCAGACGAGTCCAGGCGGATGAATTCATGTTGGTAGATATCCGGGCCATCTATCAGCAGAGCCGCAAGACCTATGGCAGTCCGAGGATCCATGCATATTTGCGCAAGAAAGGATACATTTGCGGGCGGAATTGGGTGGCGCGGTTGATGCAACAGCACCAGATCGTGGCCAGAAGGGCCCATAAACGCCATCCCACGACCACACAACAACACCTGGGAGATCGGGTCGCCACCAACCTGCTCAATCGGGAGTTCTCTGCGGATATGCCAAATCAGAAATGGGTAAGCGACATCACCTACATCGACACAGCCGAAGGTTGGCTGTACCTGGCAGTGGTCATGGACCTATACTCCAGGCTGGTGGTGGGTTGGGCGATGGGAGAGCAGATGGATGCCAGATTGGTTGAAGGCGCCTGGCAAATGGCATTGCTCAACCGCCAACCACCGGCGGGCTTACTGCATCATTCCGATCGAGGCAGTCAGTACACCAGTGAAACGTATCGGAATCAATTAGCCAACTTGGATTGCCAGGTGAGCATGAGCCGGACGGGAAACTGCTATGATAATGCCGCCATGGAGAGTTTCTTCGCCACCCTGAAAGCTGAGTGCGCGAACAAGGTATTCAACAGCAAACTCGAAGCGAGTTCCAGCATCTTTGAATTCATCGAAGGTTGGTACAATCGCCAGAGGTTGCATTCAACCCTGGATTATCTCAGTCCAGTGGAATTCGAGCTCTCTTCAGGACATTAATCGTGTCCATTTTATCGGGTAAGATCACCCTTACCTTCCAGACTTTCCCTCAGCCTCAACTCCCCTCCCCAAATGTTCTTCCATTTGGGGAGGGGTCGGGGGTAGGGTTGGCCCCGCACCCCGCCTGTCCTGCCTGTCCTACCTGTCCCGCATGCTTTTTGGCGGGACGGTGCTCTCCCGCAGGGCCTGTCCCGTGACTTACCCACGCTGCCCAGAAATGTACCCCCTTACCTTCCAGCCTTTCCCTCAGCCTCAACTCCCCTCCCCAAATGTTCTTCCATTTGGGGAGGGGTCGGGGGTAGGGTTGGCCCCGCACCCCGCTTGTCCTGCGGTGCCCTCCCGCAGGGCCTGTCCTGCCTGTCCTGCGGTGTTCTTCCGCAGGGCCTGTCCCGAGCTTCTTCCCTTCGTGTCCGTCGTGGTGAATCTTTTTCCTCCCTCTTGGTGACCTTCGTGTTAAAAATTCCTCCCTCCCCGTTCTCCCGCACCCCCTATTTCCACCCGTTTTCACCCCCTTCAACAACCAACTTTTTATGGTATCGGTTTTATTAAAATCGCAGTAGAATCTAAACGGTCATAACCATCTCAATCCGAGGATTTTGGAGGTTTGCGCACAGCCCCGTCGCCTGCAGACCCACCCTGCTCATCCAATCGGCGACCGTTGGGTCAGGAAATGACCGGTTTGTAAGCTGTGGAAGCGCTTTACAATAGCGCTCATCTGTTCTGTTCATTGGGTTCTTGTGCTATACTGGAATAACCATGCAGCTGGATCCTGTTCTCCAAACTCGTTCCGCCTGGCCTGGCTGGGCCGCCTTTCTTCACCGTCATGGGTTGGAGAATTTGGCCGCCTGGTTGCTCGAAGCTGCCGGTCCGCTGACCGTTTTGGGGGCGCAGGTGCTTTATATGGGCGGGCCGCTGCTCCGCCCGGCCTTTTCGGATGCACAGCGCGACGCCCTGGCCGGCTTGCTGGAGGATCGTGACGAAGCCCTGGCCTTCAGCGCATACCTGCGGGAGGAACTATCCCTGTGACTGATTTCGTGTTGGGGTTGGTAGGGTTTGCCATCGTCTTCCTGAGTTCAGCGCTCATGTTGGGGTTGGCCGCGTTGCGCCGGAAATCCCCCCCTGTTTTTCGTGATATTCCGGCTTTCAACCGCCTGCGCCAGGCCGTCGGCCGCGTGGTTGAAGACGGGACCCGCCTGCACGTCTCGCTCGGGCGCGGTGCCCTGGTCACTCCCCAATCCGCATCCGCTCTGGCTGGCCTTACCGTCCTGCGCCGCCTTGCCGAGCTCACCTCTGCCGGAGACCGGCCCCCCATTGCCACTTCCGGGGATGCCGCCCTGGCCATCCTTTCCCAGGATACCCTGCAGGCCGGCTCCTCCGCCTCCGCCCAGGGCAACTACGATCCCACTGCCGGCCGCCTGACCGGGCTGACTCCCTTCTCCTATGTCGCCGGGGCCATTCCCGCCCTCCGCGATGAAAATATCTCCGCCAATGTGCTGATTGGTAACTTCGGGGTCGAAGCCGGGTTGCTGACAGACGCCTCCGAGCGGGCCAATACCTTCAATTTCGCAGCCAGTGACAACCTGGCCGCGCAAGCCGTGTTGTATGCCAGCGCGCAGGAGCCGCTTATCGGCGAGGAACTTTACGCCGCCGGCGCCTATGTGGATGCCGGGGCGATCCATGCCTCCAGCCTGTCCACCCAGGATATCCTGCGTTGGCTGATCATCATTGCGATGCTGGTCGGCGCCGCAGTTAAGCTGGTAGGTATCCTGTGAAACCCGTCAGAATTAAAGGCATTCTCCCTGCAGTGATGGCCATCTCGTTCGGCGCCCTGGTCCTGGCAGGCTACCTGTTTGGAGTTAGGGCAGACGGTACCTTTTCGTTGTTGGGTAAAGTGCAATTGCTGATTGTAAACCTGGCCGTCATTTTGGTCGGGTTTGCGGTGCTGGTTGGGATCTCCAATTTGTTGATCGTACACTCGAACAAGCTCCGCCGCAAGCAGAAGGGCGCCGCCTATAGCCTCATCTTGATCGTTGCGCTGGTCGTGACCTTCCTGCTGGGGTTGCTGGCGCGTTTCGTACCCGTGGCCGCTTCTCTGTACAACGCTGCCTTCAACTTTGTGCAACTCCCCATCGAGACCAGCCTGATGGCCCTGCTGGCGGTTACGCTCACCTATGCCAGCATCCGCCTGCTGCGCCGCCGCCTGAACCTGCTCTCGCTCGTCTTCATCATAACCGGTTTGCTCATGCTGGCCGGGATGGCCCCCTGGCCTTTGCTGGGAGACTTGCCTTTCTTGAGCGATATCCTTCGCCCGCTCATTTCCCAGGTCCCGGCTGCAGCCGGGGCGCGCGGCATCCTGATCGGTGTCGCCCTCGGCACGCTTACCACTGGCCTGCGCATCCTGTTCGGTTCTGATCGTCCGTATGGCGGCAAGAATGGCTGATATCATTTGCACGGAATGCGGTCAGCCCAACCCCGAGGAACTGGAAGAATGCCAGTTCTGCGGATCGCCGCTCAGACCCTCCCCTGACTCCAACCTGGAAGATTCCCAACCCATCACACCGGGCGTGGAACCGACCCGTAAAAAAACCACTGGCGAATTCGAAAAAATCCACCTCTCCCTGGATCAGACTATCCATCCCGGTGAATTGCCCACCCCCAAAAACACCGCTGACCTGGAACACGCCTTGCCCTCCTGGCTGCGCTCCCTGCGAAAAGGCCAGGCGCTGGAAGAGGGCCAGAGCCTGGCGGAACCCTCCGCCGAGGAACCCCCGCCTGCCGCCGAACCGGACGAACCAGCCCCTGACTTGCTCTCGGGTCTTCAAGCCGCCGGTTCCGAGCAGGAGCAGGTCCCCGATTGGCTGACCGGCCTGCAGGCTGGAAAATTTTCCGAACCCGAACCCGAGCCGGAGGCGCCGGAAGATGCCTCTATGTCTGGCCTGGATGATCAAGAATGGATGAAGCGTTTGGAGAACGGTGTTCAGGATGCAACCCCCGAGCCGCCTGCCCCCGATCAAGCGCCCGCCTCGCCAGGCTCCGATTTCGAAGCCCCATCCGCATCCGGCGCCGATCAGGAGGCTCCCGATTGGCTGAAAAACCTGCAAGCGCAGCAACCCGCTGCTCAACCGGGCTCATCTGCGTTCCAGGGCGATGAGGATCTTCCGGACTGGCTTTCCGGCATGCAGGCAGTCTCCATGGCAGACACTCCGGCAGCCAATCCATCGCAAGAGCCCACCCCCACCGAACCGGATTGGTTGAATCAACCCGATCAGGAATCCCTCAATCCGGAATCCGCTCAACCTCCGGCTGGGTCAGAACCGTTTTCCGGTTGGCAACCCGCAGATCAGCCTCCCTCCGAAACCCCTGATGCCGCTCCCGCAGACGACCTTCCGGATTGGTTGTCCAGGGTTGAAGAACCCTCCGAACCCTCCGAACCCGAGAGCGGAGCGCGCGACGCATTCTTTGAACAGGAAAGTCAGCCTGCTGGCAATGCCTCCCCGGGCAAGCCCGATTGGTTGACACGTTTACAGGCAGACGTCAATGCTGAGCAGGAAGCCAGTCAACACAAGGACGACTTTGAGGTTGACTCCAATACGCCTGCTTTCAATAAAGAGTCCGAGCCGCTCCCCGATTGGCTGACAAATATCGAACCTGACGCACCCATCCAGGGCAGCTCCCCCGCCTTGATCACCGATGGGCAGGAAACCCCTCCGGGCGAATCCCCTGAAGAATCTTTCGCGATGGAAATGCCCGAATGGCTTTCCAGGCTGAACCCCGATACCGGGCCTGAAAAATCGGCCGAGAGCGCCGAAGACCAGCCCGAGGAAGGCGGCCTTGAAGCCGCCGAGTTGCCCACCTGGGTCCAGGCCATGCGACCGGTGGAATCCGTGGTGGAATCGAAAACGGCCGCACTGGACGAGGACCAGGTCACCGAACATATCGGCCCGTTGGCCGGTTTGAATGGGGTTTTGCCGTCCTTGCCGGGGCATTGGGCCGCTTCGCAAGCCCCAGGCCTTTTCCGCCAAGATCCACGTTTCCGACGGACAGCACCGCTACGCCTCCTATCTCGAAAAGTTGGTGGCCGGCGAGGCCACTCCTCGCGCCCCCCAGAAAGCGCACCTGACCTCCAACCAGGTCTGGCGCTGGTTGATCACGCTGCTCCTGTTCCTGGCCGTCGGTCTCCCGCTCGTTTTCGGGGGGCAGGTTGTTTCCCCCACCTTGCTGGAACCATCCGATAATTTTGCCTCCTCCACGCTCATCGACGCCCTGGCTGCAAATGTCCCCGTGCTGGTGGCTTTTGATTATGACCCGGCCCTCTCCGGGGAAATGGAAGCCGTGGCCGCGCCCTTGATGGATAGGCTGCTTGCCAAAGGCGTCCCTCTGGTGCTGGTTTCTTCCTCTCCCACCGGTCCGATCCTGGCAGAACACTTCCTCGCCAACACTCCCTTGATCAACATGTATGCCTCCAACGCCGGGGAACAATATATCAACCTGGGTTACCTGCCGGGCGGTCCCGCCGGACTCCTGTATTTTGCGGAAGATCCGCTGGATGCCATGCCTTATACCGTCGACGGCAAGCTTGCCTGGGACACCGCTCCATTTCAGAACCTCCGGAATTTGAGCGATTTTGCGGCGGTCCTGGTTGTGACCGACAATTCCGACACCGGACGCGACTGGGTGGAGCAGGTGGCCCCGCATTTAGGGGATACCCCCATGTTGATGATGATCAGTGCCCAGGCGGAACCGATGCTGCGGCCCTATTTCGATTCGGGCCAGATCAAGGGATTTATCTCCGGGTTGTCAGATGCCAAGATCTATGAGCAAAAATTCAGTCGCCCCGGCCAGGCCTATCATTATTGGGATTCGTATAAGGTCGGGATGTTGATCGCGGAAATATTGATCGTTGCTGGCGCCTTGTATGCCCTTTGGATGGATCGGCGCCGCCGCGGCAAAGATTCCCGGGGAGTCGCCTGAACATGCCTGGTAGCCTTCCCATTAACCTGTTGACCGGTACTGTGAGTTTCCTCCTCACGGTCATGATTTTCAGCTATTTGATCTGGGGTGACAATCCGGCTTTCCGGATTTCGGTTTATATCTTCGTTGGCGTTTCAGCCGGTTATGTGGCGGCGGTGGCTTTTTGGCAGGTGCTCTTCCCAAGGCTGATTGTGCCCCTGGTCACCGGTAATTTTGTCGAGCATTTGCTCCCTCTGGTCGGGCTTATATTGGGCGTCCTTCTGCTCATGAAACTCTCCCCGAAGATGGCCTCGCTTGGGAACGTCCCAATTGCTTTCCTGGTGGGGGTAGGCGCTGCGGTGGCCGTGGGTGGCGCGGTAATGGGCACCATCATCCCGCAGACCGGAGCGGTCGCCAATCTCTTCGATCTATCTGCTGCCGGACAATACTGGTTCGAGCGCTTGTTTTTTGCATCGCTGGTGTTGCTTGGTACGATCACGACCCTGGTTTATTTCCATTTTGGGGCCAGAGCCACTCCAGAAGGGCCAAAACGCAGCAAATTGGTGCTTTTCCTGGGCTGGATCGGCCAGATCTTTATTGCCATCACCCTGGGCGCCCTGTTTGCGGGTGTTTTTGCGGCTTCCATGACGGCGCTGATCGAACGCCTGAATTTCATCTGGTCTTATCTTGGTGCCTTCCTCTAATTACCCATGGCCGCATCCTTGCATGATTTTGATTCCCTTTTGGCGGTAGATGTCGGCGGAATAACCACCCGTGCGATTCTCTTCGACGTGGTCGAGGGCTATTATCGCTACATCGCCTCCGGTCAGGCCTCTACAACTGCGGCTGCGCCGCATAAGGATATCAGTGAGGGCATCCGGCTGGCGGTGGAAAACCTGCAAACCATCACCGGGCGCAAGTTCCTGGGGGATGACCATCGCCTGATCGTCCCAACGGCCGATGGCCAGGGTGTGGATCTCTTCGCGGCTACCTTCTCCGCCGGCCCGGCTGTCAAGACCGTCGTGGTCGGTTTGTTGGAGGATGTCTCGCTCGAAAGCGCCCAGCGCCTGATGCGGACAACCTACGCCCGCGTGGTCGATACCATCGGCCTTAACGACAAGCGTAGCCCCGAACAACAAATTGACAGCATACTGCAACTGCGCCCCGATCTGATCCTGGTGGCGGGTGGCACCGACAACGGGGCGACGCGTTCCGTCCAGCACCTTATCGAGACCATTGGCCTGGCGTGTTACATCCTGCCCAGCGACACTCATCCGGCCCTGCTCTTCGCCGGCAACACAAATTTGGGCGAGGAAGTCAAATCCAGCCTGCAGAATTTGACCTCGGCTCTCAGCACGAGCCCCAATCTGCGCCCCGAGCTCGAAACCGAAGACCTCCAGCCGGCCCAGCACGCTCTGGCCAGGCTCTTCACCCAGATCCGCCGCAACCAGATGGGCGGAGTCGAAGAGCTGAATAGCTGGACTGGCAATACCCTGGTGCCGACCGCCTACGCCGAAGGGCGCATTATCCGCTTCCTCAGCCAGGTCTACGATTCCAGCAAAGGCATCCTGGGGGTGGACCTGGGTGCCTCAGCCGCGACCGTGGCAGCCTCCTTCGCCGGTGAACTGACCCTGGGTGTCTATCCCCAGCTTGGCCTGGGCGAAGGTCTTGCCAATCTTCTGCGCTATACCAATTTGAATGAGATCGCCAAATGGCTCCCGCTGGAAATTCCGGCTGACGTCATCCGGGATTACCTCTATCAAAAATCCATTTACCCCGCCTCCCTGCCCGCCACCCCCGAAGACCTGGCCATCGAGCAGTCCCTGGCGCGCCAGAACCTGTATATCGCCTTGAACACACTCGCCCGGGATTTCCCGCACAATGTCCCGCGGGCTTCCGCCGGGCAGATCCCCTATTTTGAACCCATCCTTGCCTGTGGAAGCGTGATTACGCGCGCCCCCACACTCGGGCAAAGCCTGCTGATCCTGCTGGATGCAATTCAACCGCTGGGCGTCACCACCCTGATCCTGGACCAGAACTACCTGCTTCCGGCCCTGGGGGCGGCTGCCAGCCGTAATCCCATCCTGCCGGTGCAAATATTGGAATCCGGCGCTTTCATGGGGTTGGCGACCGTGGTCGCTCCTTACAGTGGCGCCCGTCCGGGCACGCCCATCCTGAGTGGCCGCCTGGTGACCCAGAACGGCAACGAGATCCGTGTCGACGTCAAGCAGGGCGGGCTGGAAGCCTTTCCCTTCCCGGTTGGACAATCGGGTCGTTTGTATCTCCAGCCGATGCATCATGCCGATATCGGGTTTGGCCCCGGGCAATCCCGCCCGGATGGCATTCCCGTTACCGGAACTGCCCTGGGTCTGGTGATCGACGCGCGTGGTCGACCTTTGCACCTGCCCTCGGACGCCGGGCAGCGGCGTGACTTCGCACAAAAAATGGCTGTGGACGTTAGGAGGCTGAAACCCGTAATGCTGGCTCCCGTTGTGCACATTCTCCCCCTGACCACCTTCCGGCGCGAACGGCTTCTGCCGGTGCCCGGGCGGGTTACCGCCCGCATCGATCAGAAGGTCAATCCGTTGGACGTGGTCGCCGACACCAATTTCGGGGGAGAACATCTTCTCGTCGACGTTGCCCGCCAGCTCGATCTGCAACCCGACGCCGCCCAGAACCTGATCCAGGTCAAGCAAGGTGATACGGTCTCAAAGGATGACCTGATTGCCCGGCGCACGGGTCTGGCCCTGCAGGCGGTGCATGCCCCCAGCAACGGCCGTGTGATATTGGTCGGAGCCGGTCAGGTCCTGCTGGAAGTCGGCGAATCCCGCTTTGAATTGCTTGCCGGGATCCCCGGTTCGATCACCCGCATCGTCCCGGACCGCGGGGTCGAAATCAAATTCAACGGCGCCCTCGTGCAGGGCATATGGGGCAATGGACAGGTTGATATCGGCATGCTGTTGCCGGTGCTCTCCTCGCCCGAAGAAGCATTGCTCGCGAAACAATTGGATGTGACCCAGCGCGGCTCAATCTTGCTGGCTGGGAATTGCAATGACCCGGCCGCCTTGCAGGTTGCGTCCGAGCTGCCGGTGCGAGGCATCATTTTGGGCGGGATGTCTCCCGCCCTCATCCCGGTGGCATTGCAAATGAAATACCCCATTGTCGTGGTGGATGGCTTTGGCCAAAGGCCGCTGGATAGCGCCACCTATAAGCTGCTCACCACCAACGCCAAGCGGGAGACTACCCTGAATGCTGCCGTGTTTGACCGTCAAACCGGCCAGAGGCCCGAGATACTTATCTCCCTGCCAGTCACCCATGAACCGCCCGGTCCGCGTGACGTGGAGACCTTTGCACCTAATCAGCCAGTCCGCTTGATGAGCGCCCCGCACGCCGGGACGGTGGGAACCCTGGTCGACTTGCGCCCTGGGATGACTACGCTGCCCGGTGGCATCCGGGTGGCTGCTGCGGACGTGCGTTTGGATACTGGAGAGCAGGTGATTGTACCGCTTGCTAATTTGGAAGTCATAGGGTAATATAATTTTGAGCGAGGAGGAATTACGATGTTAGATGAAGGAAATGACCTCAACTTGGAAACTCCCGAAGAAGCGCCGCCACCTGAGGAGTTCGAACAATCGAACCTTCCTGATCGTGGGAGGCATTATTGCGGCCCTGATTTTCCTTACGCTTGTATGTGGCGCAATTTATGTGCTCTGGTTGGGCCCGCGTCTGGCGACGCAGCGTAATGCCGCCCAGGCCACCATCGAAGCCGGCAACGCCCAGGTCGTCCAGCAGATGACCTCCACCGCGGAGGCTGCCATGTTCACGCCCACCTCTGCGGCAACGGATACGCCGTTACCCACCGACACACCCGCTGCCCTTCCCTCCCCGCTCGCCAGCTCGACCCCGATCATCGCGGCTGCGGCTGCCGGGACTGCCACTCCCACTACCGATCCGGTCATCCTGCAAGCCACGCAAACCCAGTTTGCGGCGCAGCTGGCTGCAACCCTGTCGGCGCTTAATCCCACCGGTACCCTCATGGCGGGTGCCGCGGCCGCCACGGCCATCCCGAAGACTGGCTTTTTCGACCAGGTCGGCTTGCCCAGCCTGATCGTGCTCTCGCTGGCCCTGATCGCGGTCATCTTCCTGTCGCGCCGCCTGCGCAATTCACCCACAAAGTGATCACATAGGGATCCACAGCGATCCCTATTGGTTCTATTCGCGTGAACCCATGGATTTGGGTTCACGCTTTTTAATTTGCACGTGGAATTGAGATTTGCCCCGCGAATTTCAGGGAATGGAAAAACAGGCCAGGTTTAGGTCACGCTGGCGGCTACACTTTCGCCGTATCCCAGCAGGGCTTTGACCATCTCCCGGCTGCGGCCTTCGGCATACACCCGCAGCACCGGTTCGGTGCCGGATGGCCGGATCAGCAGCCAGGAATCGTCCGCCATGATGTACTTAACCCCGTCCACGTTGCTGATATCCGCCACCTTCTGCCCGCCGACTTCCGCTGGAGCTTTTTTGAGCAGGAATTCGGTCATTTCCGACTTGGCAACCGGATAGTTCAGGCGCAGGTCCGTGCGTTCGTAGAAAGCCGGGCCCACATCTGCCAGCAATTCCTCCACCAGTTGGTGCAGGGATTTATGCGCGTCCGCGATGATCTCGACCAATAATAACCCCATGATCGGTCCGTCGCCTTCCGGGATGTGTCCTTTGAACGATATCCCGCCCGATTCCTCTCCCCCGATCAGTACGTCCTGGGTCATCATATAGTCGCCGATGTGGTTGAAGCCCACCGGGGTCTCGTACAGTTGCAAGCCGTAGCGCTTGCACAGGCGGTCGATCATGCGCGTGGTCGAGACCGTTCGCACCACCGCACCGGTCCAGCCGCGTCTTTCGACCAGGTATCGCAGGGCCAGCGCCATGATCTTGTGCGGGTCTACGAAGTTGCTGTGTTCGTCCATCGCGCCGATCCGGTCGGCGTCGCCATCCGTGGCCACCCCAAAATTGCCCATGCCTGCGCCGATCGCCCCGCCCAGCGCGCCCAGGTACTTGGCGATCGGTTCCGGGTGGATGTTGCCAAAGCCCGGGTTCATCTCGCCGCGGATCTCGGTGATCTCGCAGCCGGTCCCCTGTAGGAAGGATTTGATTGCCCCTCGTCCCGACCCATACATGGAATCGACCACGAAGCATTGCGGGTTTTCGGCGATCACGTCGCTGTTGATCAGGGTCCGCAGGTGTTCGAAATAGATCGGCAGGGGGTTGAACTTCTGGATCAGGCCCTGCTGGCGCGCCTGGTCGAAGTCCATCAGGTTCGGGCCGCGCCCGCGTTCCTCGTTGTCGTTCAGGTAGACTTCCACCCGGTGACACTGGTCGTTCAGTGCCGAGCCGCCATAGGCGGCCTTCAGCTTGACGCCGTTGTAGCGTGGCGCGTTATGTGAGGCGGTGATCATTACCCCCGCGATGGCGTTGAGATGCTTGACCGAGAAGGAGATGGCAGGCGTGGGCGCGTCGGCTTGCGACAGGTAGACGATGAAGCCGTTGGCAGCCAGCACGCGCGCTACGTCCCCGGCGTACCGGTCCGAAAGGAAGCGTGTATCGAAGCCAACCACGATCTTTTTTGGGTCGGGTTTGGGGCCGCCGTTGCCGGATTTATCCCAGGTCTCGGATGCCACGGCGTCGGCAATCGCCTGGCTGAGCATGCGCAGGTTGGTGAAGGTGAAGGTATCCGAGATAACGGCGCGCCAGCCGTCAGTACCAAAATGAATGGTCATGCATTACTCCGTGTTGTAAAAATGTTTAGGGTGTAGCGGGGGGTGGAGAAGCGCTGGTCGCCGTCAGGACCGACGACAGGACCCAGCCGGTCTGCGTATCCCAAATGACCTGTGTCCAATCGATGCCGTTGACGTTCTGGACCACAGGCAGTACCTCCACCATGATGCCGTTGGTGAGAGTGGCAAGGATTGCGGCTCCACCCGGCTCCGAGCGGAGGTACGCCCCGCCATACTCGGGAGGTGCGGAGATGACCGCGTATGCCGGTGTCGGTTCGGGGGTGTTCGTAGGCAGGGGTGTGGCAGTTGCAGTGGCCGTGTTGGTTGCGGTAGGGGTCGGCCGCTTCGTTGGGGTATTGGTTGGGATGATCATGGCCGTGGGCGTCGGCGCCACCTTGCGGGTGTCTACGATCTCATTCCGGATGGCCTCGGTCAAACCGGTAAAATAGACCAGGGCGGCCAGCGTGATCAACCCGACCAGGATGGGCAGCAGGTAACCGCCGGCTTTTGCAGGTTTGAAATGCAGCGCCGCCAGGCTGATTCCCCCGACCAGGGTGGCCAGCGCCAGATGCACCAGGAAGACCAGCACACCGTCCGGCCAGATCGGTGCGCTTCCGATGCCCAGCCCGACTCCTCCGGCGCTGAGCGGCAGAAACAGACCATAAGCCAGCATGATGCTCGGCAGGATCGGTTTTTTTTCTGATTGGACGAACGAGATGGTCAGCAGCACTGCCCCCAATGCCACCAGGAACAGGTCAGGCCACCACAGGTGGGAATGGATGCTGGCGTTGAACAGTGGCAGGGGCGCCCACAGATGTCCGGCCAACCCGGCCAGCGCCCCGGTCAGGAAGACCAGCAGGCTGGCGACCAACAATCCGCCCAGCGTCAGGAAGAAGAAGCGCCATGAACCGGTCTGGATCGCCAGGACCAGTCCCACCCAGGGAGTCAATAAGGGTGCCAGCAAGCTTCCCAGCAGCAGCAAAGCCGGGGCGTCCAGCAGGTAACCCGCCCCCAGGATGGCCCCACACAGCAGGGCGAACAGGAAGAATTCGAAAGATGGAAATGCCCGGCGCGCCAGGTTATCCAGAAGGGTGGCGCGATCTCTGGCGTTGGGCATCACCAGTGTGCGGTGAGCCCGCCTGCGTCGGGCGCGCGGCAGCCGGGCGGATGGATCCAGCGGAGTGAAATCCTCCGGCAGGAGGGTCTCTTTGGGAAAGAGTTCTTCCTCGGATGGCAGAGTTTCAGAAGAGGTCGGCTCCTCTGAAGCCTTTATCTCTTCCTGTTCGGGGTGGTCTTCAGGAAAACTCATGGTTGCATACCCTCTCGCATTCTCCAACCTTATTATACAACAACAAGGACGCCAGCATAATGCTGGCGTCCTTAGTGTCTGGCTGCAATCGATAAGATGAATTTAGACCCAACCGCGCAATTGCATGGCCTTGACGACCCGGTCGATCGCTACCATGTAGGCTGCATCGCGCATGTACACTTTTTGTTTGAGGGCCATGTCCAACACGGCATGGAAAGCCAGCGTCATCTTCGTGTCCAGCTTCTCCAACACTTCGGTCTTTGTCCAATAGAAATTCATGTCGTTCTGGACGCTTTCGAAGTAGGAGCAGGTTACCCCACCCGCGTTGCACAGGAAATCTGGGATGTCGAAAATGTTGTTTTTCTTGAAATACTCGTCGGCTTCCGGAGTGGTGGGTCCGTTGGCGCCTTCGGCCACGATCCTTACCCGCTTGGAGATCTTACTGACATTTTCCGAATTGATCTGTGCGCCCAGGGCAGCCGGGAGCAATACGTCCACGTCTTTGCTGATCCAGGCGTCCCCGTCCTCGACGACGTAACCGGCCTTGATGGCTTCTTCCCGGTTGATTTCGTTATATTCGTTGACAATCGTCATCAGGAAGTGCGGATCGATGCCGTCCGGATGGCTGTAGGTATGCGCAGCCTTGTCGATGTGGTCCCAGCAGGAGACGCACGCCACTTTGCCGCCCAGCATTTCGATGAAGCCGATGGCCGCGTATTGCGATACGTTCCCGAAGCCCTGTAGGGCTGCCACGCATTTCTTCGAATCCATGCCCAGATGCTTCATGGCTTCCCGGACGGTATAGATGACACCGTAGCCGGTGGCTTCTGTGCGGCCTTCCGAACCGCCGCCCCCGAGCGGTTTACCGGTGACCACGCCTGGTGTGTATTGACCGGTCAGCTTGGAGTATTCGTCCATCATCCAGCCCATCATCTGGGGAGTGGTGTACACGTCCGGCGCAGGCACGTCCTGGCGCGGGCCGATGTTTCTCCACATCTGCTTGATCCAGCCGCGGCACAGCCGTTCCTTTTCATCCGTTGAGAGCGTGGCCGGATCGACGATGACGCCGCCTTTGCCGCCGCCCAGCGGGATGTCTGCCACTGCGCATTTCCAGGTCATCCACATCGATAGCCCCCGCACGGTATCCAGCGTCTCGGCGGGATGGAAGCGTAGGCCGCCCTTGTTGGGGCCGCGTGCGTCGTTGTGTTGGACGCGGAAGCCGGTGAAGACATTCAGGGTTCCATCGTCCATGCGGACCGGGATTCGGAAGGTGAACTCACGCAACGGCCAACGCAGCACCTCGGCAATTTGTGGATCCAGGTTGAGCAATCCGGCTACATGATCGAATTGTTCCTGGGCCATTTCAAACTCATTTACTCCAGACATATTCATCTCCTTATAGGATTGAAATTGTGTATCACCGCAACAGGTGCCGGCAGGTTGGAGCTGTGCAGGCCGCACAACTCTCACGTCGCCAGTCTATCGAGAGGATACGAAGAATGAAGCAAAAATATAAGCGGGCACCCCGGACGGGGGCCCGCTTCGTAATTCATTCATTATGGATCGAAATTCTTCCATAGGCAATTCTGCTAAGTTGTCTAACAACTTAAAGGTACACGATTAATCGTCCAAAGTCAATATGACGAAAACCATCCTTACCTATGATTAATGTGACAAAACTCACAATAAGACCATAATGGCCCGGTGTTGCGGGCCATTATCGTTTTTTTAGATCGGGGGTTCATCGTCTCCCGGCTCCTCGTCCTCTCCCGAGTCAAGTTCAAGCCGGACCTTTTGCGGGTCAAGTTGCACCCACAACAGCAGCACGTGCCCATCATCTGTTTCAACCGAACGCGCCGCCACGATGGGAGCCTGTTCTTCCAGGCCCATTTCGTTGCGGTATTCCAGGTGGATCGTCTGGTTGACGTGCCAGCGGCGGTAACAGCGTTCTACCAGCGCCGGCCCGTTGAACGTCCGCAGGCGGGTCAGCAGGGTCAACGGCAACGTTGGTCCTTCACCGAGTCCCAGCGGCCAGCCATCCTGGATGTGTTCGAAAACAGGGGGCGGACCTTCTATTATGGTGATTTTGTCTTCCATGGTGGAAAATCATACCATAAAAAGCCGGCATATAATCTTATCAAATTGTTAGAATTTATGCATGGGTTGGCGTATAAAATAAGCTTGAGATCGAGTGCGGTCTATCCCTAACACAGGGGAGCAGTATTAAAGTGGCCAACCAGCTCACCCCCGGGGTCTTCCAGGGGAGCACCCGACTGACCTTCAAGACCGACAATGCCTTTTTCATCCACGAATCCCCGCGCATCTTCGGTCCACATCAATTCCAATAGATTTTCACACTCGATGTTCAAAATGTTTTGAAAGGATTACCGGATGAATTTTATTAAAAGAATGGAGAATATCGGCGCTAACCGTACGGTATTGGCCTTGTCCGCAGCACGCCTTGGGGATGCAGTTGGGAACAGTATCCTCTTTATCGTCATCCCTCTCTATGTAGCCAAACTTCCCGCCCCCTTGTTTCCGCTCCCCGAAACGGTCAGGGTCGGCATATTGATCGCCTGGTACGGGTTGATCAACGCGGCTCTGCAGCCGATTTCAGGCGCTTTCCTCGACCGGGTCGGACACCTCAAGCAATTTATTCAAGTTGGATTGGTGATCATGGGCTTTGCAACCCTGGGATTTATCCTGGTTACCCGTTTTAGCGATATGCTCATCTTGCGTTCGCTCCAGGGCATTGGAGTGGCCATAACCGTCCCGGCTGCCCTGGTATTGATGGTCAACGCCAGCCAGAAAAAGACCCGCGGCGGCGCCATGGGTGTCTACACCACCAGCCGCATGCTCGGCTTGGGAATCGGCCCTTTGATCGGCGGGCTGCTCTTCGATCGTTTCGGGTTCGACGCCACGTTTGTCATCGGGTCCATCTTTATTTTCATCGCCGTCGTGCTCGTGCAGCTCTGGGTGAATGATAAACCGGCCCAGGCCCCCGCTTCGCACCTCCCGGAAAAATTCCAGATCATCGACAAGAGATTGCTTTCCGCGGGCATTCTGGGAGCGGCATTTGCTACCTTCGTAATGGCGGCTGGGTTCACCATGATGTCCACCCTGGAAGAGCAGTTCAACCAGCGTCTGGGCATGACCGCCTTCATGTTCGGGATAGCTTTCAGTATTCTTCTGTTCAGCCGGTTGATTTTCCAGATACCCCTTGGCCGTCTCTCCGATAAGATTGGACGCAAACCCATCATCATTGCCGGGTTGATCCTGATGGCGCCCACCACCGCCTTGCTGGGTTACATGCCCTCCTTCCTGTCGTTGACTGCCGTACGATTCATCCAGGGCATCGGATCGGGTGCAGTGGCTGCGCCGGCCTTTGCAATCGCGGGCGACATGGCGCGAGCAGGCGGCGAAGGCCGGCAAATGAGCCTGATCACCATGGGTTTCGGACTGGGCGTTGCCCTGGGACCTTTGCTGGCTGGCTTGCTGGCCGTGTATTCCTTCCCGCTCCCCTTCGTGGTGGTTGGCTTGCTCAACCTGGTCGGCGCCTGGATCGTGTTCCGCTACGTGCCCGAAACCGTCCGGCGCGGAGAGAGCGTGGAAATGAAAAACGGCGATAATGCCGTCCAGCTCGATGGCGAATGAATGAACCCTGGCAGGCTAAAGCCTCGCCACAGCCTGGTTAGCCTGTCGAAGGATTTCCGACAGAGCTCCGAGTTCTTAAGGAACATGGAGCTCTGATTACCCTTCCAATTCCTCCCACCTCAAATACGCCCGCTTCAACTCCTCTTCCAGCTCTTTCAGCCGGGCAGCCGAACGCGTGATTTCGGCGTTATCCTGCTGGTAGAAAGCCGGGTCGGCCATTTGTTGATTGAGCCGGTGTTGTTCTGCCTCGAGCGCCTCGATATGTTGGGGCAGTTCAGCTAACTCGCGCTTTTGGTCCTCGAGCGCACGCTGCTCTTTATAGGTCAGTTTGCGGGAGGATGAGGCTGCCGTTTCGTTCTTTGAAAGGACCGTTGCTGTTTTACTTGACCGGGCTGGTTTGGGGCTTGCAGTGATTTCGGACAGGTTTTGTCGCAGCCAGTCGTCGTAACCGCCCACCGTCTCGGTCACTCCGCCTGATCCGTCCAGCGCCAGCGTGCTGGTGACCAGGTTGTTCAGGAAGGCCCGGTCGTGGCTGACCAGCAGCAGCGTCCCGCTATATTCGAGCAGCAGGTCTTCCAGGATCTCCAGCGTCTCGATGTCCAGGTCGTTGGTGGGCTCGTCCAGCACCAGCAGGTTGGTTGGGCGCGCCAGCAGGCGTGCCAGCAGCAGCCGGTTGCGTTCCCCGCCAGATAAGGCGCTGATCGGGGCCTGTACCCGTTCGCGTGTGAACAGGAAATCTTCCAGGTAACCCATCAGGTTGCGCGGCTTGCCGTTGACGTTGATGGTATCCCGCCCCTCGCCCACGTTGTCCAGTACCGACTTGCTTTCGTCCAGTTGGCTGCGTAATTGGTCGAAATATGCCATCTCGACGTTGGTCCCCTGCCGCACTTCACCCTCCTGCGGCCGGATCTCCCCAATCAGCAGGCGCAGCAGGGTCGTCTTGCCCGACCCGTTTGGGCCGATGATGCCCACTTTGTCGCCGCGCTGGATGGTGGTCGAAAAATCCCGTACGATCGGTTTTCCCGCATAGGAGAAAGCCATTTTCTCAACCTCGATCACCAGCCGGCCGGAGCGCCGCTCGGCCTGGATCTGCATGCGCACCTTGCCGGGTTGTTCGCGCCGTTCGCGCCGGATTTCGCGCAGGCGCAGCAGCGCACGCACACGCCCTTCGTTGCGGGTTCGGCGTGCTTCAATCCCCCGGCGGATCCATTGCTCTTCCTGGGCCAGTTTCCTTTCAAAAAGAGCGTTCTGCTCGCGTTCCGAATCCAGCCGGGCTTCCTTACGCTTGAGAAAGGTGGCGTAATCGCAGTCCCAATCGAACAGGCGCCCGCGCTCCAGTTCCACGATCCGTGTGGCCATTTTTTGCAGGAAAATTCGGTCGTGCGTGACGAACAGAAGCGTTCCGCCCCAGCGCTTCAAAAAATTTTCCAGCCAATCGATCGAGGCGATGTCCAGGTGGTTGGTGGGTTCATCCAGCAGCAACAGGTCGGGCGTCTGCACCAGGCCGCGCGCCAGCAGGACCCGCCGTTTCAGACCCGCCGAAAGGATTCCAAAGCGTGCCGGCCCTTCCAGGTTCATCCGGGCGATCACCTGCTCAACCTGGAGCTGCTTCTGCCAGGCCGGCTCTTCTTCCCCCGGACCCGCGCTGGGCGACATCCCAGCCAACCCGCTCGCCACCACCTCGGCTACTGTTCCGTCCAGTTCCTGCGGGATCTCCTGGGGCAGGGTTGCCACGCGCAAATTTTGCTGGCGCGCCACGTTGCCGCGCTCAGGGTTCAGATCGCCGTTGACCAGCTTCAGCAAGGTCGACTTGCCCATCCCGTTGCGGCCAAGCAATCCCACCCATTCGCCGCGTTCGATCTGCAGATTGATCTCTTCCAGCAGCAGCGGCCCGCCAAAACCCAGGCTCACCTCCTGCAGGCTGATTAATGCCATACACTCATGCTGACTTTTTACTCTTCCTTGGGCGGTCCGGCTTCCCCATAGTCCAGGATATCGCGTACCCCCGTACCCTGTGTCGGCGGACCGACGATGCCCTGCTCTTCCATTGTATCCACCAGGCGCGCTGCCCGCGTGTAGCCAATCCGCATGCGGCGTTGCAGCATCGAGACGGAAGCCCGGCCCTCCCTGCGGACGGTGTCGATGGCATCGTTCAGCAGCGGGTCGCCCTGGATGGCGGTGATATCTTCGAACATCGGTACCTGCTTGCCCTCATAATCCGGAGGCCTTAGCGGCACACCTTCCTGCAGTGCGTCGACCGTTCCACCCTGGCTGCCGGCTGCCGCTGCGTACGGGCTGGCCGCGCCCGCTTGATTACGCCAGTAATCCACCAACCGCGTGATCTCCACGTCCGAAACGAATACGCCCTGCAGGCGCACCGGTGCGGGCGCATCTGGAGCCTGGAAAAGCATGTCTCCCCGCCCAAGCAGGCGTTCCGCCCCGGGCTGGTCCAGGATCACCCGGCTGTCGGTGTTGGAAGCAACTGCAAAGGCGATCCGCGCCGGGAAGTTGGCTTTGATCAGGCCGGTCACCACGTCCACGGAGGGCCGCTGAGTCGCCAGCACCATGTGGATGCCGGTGGCGCGCGCCAGTTGTGCCAGGCGTGTCAGCGTACGCTCGGTCTCGTCCGGGGCGATCATCATCAGGTCGGCCAGTTCGTCGATCACCACCAGCAGGTAGGGCAGTTTCCTGCCGCCTCCGCCGGTCATGCGCGTGTTGTAATCGGCGATGTTGCGCGCCCCGATTTCGGCGAACTTGTGGTAACGGTTGTCCATCTCGCGCGTCATCCATTGCAGCGCGCCGATCACCCGCTCGATCTCCACCACCACCGGCGCCAGCAGGTGCGGCACGCCGTTGTAGCCGGTCAGTTCGACCCGCTTGGGGTCCACCAGGATCAAGCGCAGATCGTCCGGGGTGTTGTTCAACAGCAGGCAGCTCAGGATGGCATTGACGCACACCGATTTGCCCGAACCGGTCGTTCCTGCAATCAGCATGTGCGGCATGGAGTCCAGGTTGGCCACCTTGGGGTGCCCGGCAACATCCTTGCCGAGTGCAAAACGCAACGGACTCTTGTTGCGGGCAAACACATCGCTTTCCACCACTTCACGTAACGCCACCAGCGACATTTCGTCGTTCGGCACCTCGATGCCCACGTAGCCGCGTCCCGGCACCGGTGCCTGGATGCGGATGCGCGGCGCTGCCAGCGCCAGTGCCAGGTCGTCTGCCAGCGCAGCGATCTTGGCCACCCGCACACGTGTCTGTCCGTTGCGGCTTTCGATGAATTGCGGTTCAACTCCGAACATGGTCACGGTGGGACCGATGCTTTTGGCCACCACCTTGGCGGGTGCCCCAAAGGAAGCCAGTGTTTCCTCGATCAGGCGGGCGCGCTTCTCCACGAATTCGTTGTTGATGATCGGCGCCTGCGCAGGCTCCAGGATCTCGCTGATTTTAGGCAGCACCCAGATTTGCGCCGCATGGGCCGGCAGGTTGGTCCTGATTGTGACGCCTGCCGCCTGCATCGGGCCGGCTGGATTGGTAGACGAATGCGTGATCGGGATGAAATTATCCGGTGGGCCTTCCGGTTCGGGCGGTCCCGCCCCCTCCAGTTGTTGGCCGCCCAGTCTTGAACCCAAAGCCGGCCTTTTAAGCAGCTGGTTGATTCGGGTTTTTAGGCTGGTTACGATTGGGCTGGCCCATTGGAACATCTCCTGCAGGGAAAGGTCGAGGGTCATCGCCAGGGCGATCACCAGCCAGGCGACCATCAGGATCACGGTCCCGGCGTCCCCCAGCGCCACCACCAGGCCTTGCTGGATCAACGCTCCGATGTACCCGCCGCCAGTCCCCTCTTCCGCCCGCTTGATCGCGCTCACAGCCGGACCGTCCAGCCAGTGGAATGCCACCAGCAGGCCCACAAAGAGCAGGCAGATACCGAAGATCCTTTCAATCGAAAGAACCGGCAGGCGTTCCACGTTGCGGGCCACCAGCCAGACGCCCACTATGATCAACCCCACCGGCAGGAGGTAGACTCCCCATCCAAAGGCAGTTTGCAGTCCCTTGATCCAGTAGCCGGTCAGCGTCCCGTTCCTGGCTGAGAACAGGCTCAGCACGGTGATCAATCCCACCAGCGCCATCAACACGCCGGCAATGTCCATCTTGCGTTCGGGCGAGATGTTTCCCAGCATCGGTGCGGGTGGCGGGGACTTTATCCTGGACCTGCTTCGAGCCGGTTGCCTGGAGCTTTGGTTACTGCGTCTGGGCGAATTCCTGGTTGAGGCGTCTGCCGGTCCCTGGCTGCGCGACAGACCGCTGCGACCTGTTGAAGGTGCAGGGTTCTTGCGCGCAGTGGGTTTCGTGCGGCTCGTTGGCATGGCAAAATCATTATACTGCTTTAAGATTTTTTAGTCTGGAAGTCCTGTTAAGGATCACAACCTGCGTCCGATTTAACATTCAACCCCCCATCATCATAATCGGTAACTCCTTCCTTAAAGCCTGTGGCCTGGCAGGAAGAATCATTACAAACATATATGAACTTTGTGGGTCGGCAATTCATGGCTTTATAATTTGGATTAATCCAATTCACGCGTTATTTTCATATTATCGCAGATCCATCCGATTTTCTGTAAGGAATGCCTGCCATGGCCGGGAAAAACCTCGTCTTGATCATCGAAGACAACGAAGATTTCCAGAACTCTCTATGGGTTGGTGGCGACTGACGCCGGCTTTGAGGTGGAGCACATCTACAACGGCCAGGAAGCCTTGCAAAGGTTGGACCAAGACCCCATTCCTTCCCTGGTCCTCCTGGATACCCGCCTGCCGGGCGCGGATGGGGATGAGATCATGCTCGCCGCCCGCTCGAAGGAAAAATGGGCTGCCGTGCCCATTTTCATGATCACTGCCGATTTGAGCGCCGCCAAAAGGTACAGGGATTTTGCCCCCGATGTCCCCCACGCAAATGGCGTCATCGAGAAGGGCACCAACTCGATGAGCAGGTTGCGTGAACTGTTTGAGAAATATCAGGAAAATGGCGCCGGTTGACCGGGCGCCAGAAGGATAGATCCTACTTCCTCAGCATTCTCCAGGTATACGCCCCCATCCCTATCCCGACCAGCAGGAGTGCCGCCCCGGCGATCCCCAGCAGGGGCGAAGGTCCTTTGGTGGGTTCGACCGGTGCGTTCACCACCCTGGCCTGTGCGCCGAAGTCCACTGAGGCAGAGTCGCCCGGGTTGACTTCTACGGTCGTGGTCATGTCGATCGTTGGGTTATACCCATCCGGTGCCGCCGCGCTGACGCTGTAAGCCCCGGGGGGCACGTTATCGAAGCACATCCCCTGGTAGACCGTTGCATCCGGGTTGATCACGCTGGTGATTGTCTGGCTGTACTTTCCGTCCTGGCTGGTCAGGCTGATGGCGGCTCCGGCGATTGCGCCTTCGCTCGCCTGGCGTAGGGCATCCCCATTGGCATCGTCATACACCAGCACACATACTTGCGCCGTCCCGCCCACTCCCGGGGTCGGTGTGGCCGCGATTGGCGTGAGGGTGGGTGATGGTCCGGGTGTCGGAGAGGCGCTGGAAGGTCCGCCCACGCCGATCATCAGTTTCTGCCCCTCATATATCGTGCAGTTCTGGTCCAAATTATTGGTCGTCCGGATGAATTCCACCGACACGCCGTATAGCAGCGAGAGCTGGGTGCAGGTTTCACCCGCTTTGACGATGTAAATGATCCGTCCATCCGGCCCTGGGGTCGGCGAAGGGAACGCCACCTGATCGGATGGGGAAGCCGCCACCGGGATCTGAGACCACAGCAGCAACACCCCTCCCAGGAACAACAAGACCGCCAGAACGGATTTGTTTCTCATATATTTACCTGCTGGGATTATATCATTCCGCCTTTCCGGCTGGCTGATGCCTCCCATTTTTTGCATCTTCCCACTGAGTTGAATTCAAATCAGGCATGCGCTGCCCCGGCCTTTTCGCGTAAGGCGGCCTCCTCGCCGCCACTTCGGAAGCACTGTCTCCCTATTCGCGTAAGGCGACATCCTCACCGCCGATTCGGACGAACCCTCTCCCTATTCGCGTAAGGCGGCCTCCTCGCCGCCGTTTCACCCGGCCCATCTCCCTATTCGCGTAAGGCGGCCTCCTCACCGCTGATTCGGACGGACCTTCTCCCTTTTCGCGTAAGGCGGCCTCCTCGCCGCCGATTCGGAAGCACTGTCTCCCTATTCGCGTAAGGCGGCGTCCTCGCCGCCGTTTCACCCGGCCCATCTCCCTATTCGCGTAAGGCGGCCTCCTCGCCGCCGCTTCGGACGGACCCTCTCCCTTTTCGCGTAAGGCGGCCTCCTCGCCGCCACTTCGGAAGCACTGTCTCCCTATTCGCGTAAGGCGACATCCTCACCGCCGATTCGGACGAACTCTCTCCCTATTCGCGTAAGGCGGCCTCCTCGCCGCCGTTTCACCCGGCCCCTCTCCCTATTCGCGTAAGGCGGCGTCCTCGCCGCCGATTCGGACGGACCTTCTCCCTTTTCGCGTAAGGCGGCCTCCTCGCCGCCGCTTCGGAAGCACTGTCTCCCTATTCGCGTAAGGCGGCCTCCTCACCGCCGCTTCGGACGGACCCTCTCCCTATTCGCGTAAGGCAGCCTCCTCGCTGCCGCTTCACCCGGCCCATCTCCCTATTCGCGTAAGGCGGCCTCCTCGCCGCCGCTTCGGACGGACCCTCTCCCTTTTCGCGTAAGGCGGCCTCCTCGCCGCCGATTCGGACGCACTGTCTCCCTATTCGCCTAAGGCAGCCTCCTCGCCGCCGATTCAGACGCACTGTCTCCCTATTCGCGTAAGGCGGCCTCCTCGCCGCCGCTTCACCCGGCCCATCTCCCTTTTCGCGTAAGGCGGCGTCCTCGCCGCCGATTCGGAAGCACTGTCTCCCTATTCGCCTAAGGCGGCCTCCTCACCGCTGATTCGGACGGACCCTCTCCCTCTGATATAATGCCTCTGTTTTCCGGGAGGAGCATCTTATGCCGCTGCAGGTTATCGTTGGCACGCAATGGGGCGACGAGGGCAAAGGACGTATCGTCGATTGGTTTGCCGCCAGTGTTGAATATGGCGCCCGCTATAACGGCGGCGATAATGCCGGTCACACGGTCACCGTCGGGGAGCGTATATTCAAACTGCACCTCATCCCATCCGGGATCATCCACCCGAAGTTGGTGGCAGTGCTCGGGAATGGCATGGTCATCAACCCGCACACGCTCTTCGACGAAATGGACAGCCTTTCTCAATTGGGGATCTCCACTTCGCCCGACCGTTTGCGCATCTCCTACGCCGCCCATCTCATCACACCCGCCCACCAGGCCCTTGACCGGGCACTTGAAGCCGCCCGCGGTAAGGGCAGTATCGGCACCACCGGGCGCGGCATCGGACCTGCCTACACCGATAAAGCCACCCGCCGCGGCCTGCGCCTGGCGGACATGCTTACGCCTGATTTTTGCGAGCGTATTGGGGATCATGTCGCCGAAACCAACCTGACCCTGCAAATGCTTTCCGCCCCCGCCCTTGACCCTGCCCCGGTTTGTGAGCAGTTCCGTGAATATGCTGACCGGCTGGCTCCTTACATTGGCGATCCTTCCATCGAGTTGGGCGCCGCCTTGCACGCCGGCAAGACCGTCCTGGTGGAAGCCGCCCAGGGCACGCTCCTGGACCTCGACTTTGGCACCTACCCATTCGTGACTTCCTCCTCCACCACCGCTTCCGGAGCGTTGTCCGGTCTGGGCCTGGGCCTGGATGCGGCTCAGGATGCCGAAGTGATCGGCGTCGTCAAAGCCTTCCAGACCCGCGTCGGTTCAGGGCCCTTCCCCACCGAGCTTACCGGTGACCTGGCCACCCGCTTGCGGGGTACCGGCGCCAACCCCTGGGATGAGTTTGGCACCACCACCGGCCGGCCTCGCCGTGTCGGTTGGCTGGATGGGCTGCTCCTGGGCTATGCCATCCGCATCAACGGCGTCAGCCAACTGGCCGTCACCAAGTTGGATATCCTCAGCGGGATGGAAAAGATCAAACTATGCACCGCATACCGCCGGGACGGACAGACAATCTCCAGCCTGCCGCTTGGGTCGGCGGATTTGAACGGTTATGAACCCGTTTATCAGGAATTCGATGGTTGGAAAGAAGATTTGGGGGCTGTGCGTCGTTGGGCTGATTTGCCCGCGGCGGCCCAGGTTTACCTGGATGCCATCGCCCGCCTGGCCGGTGTCCCGATCAGGTTGGTTTCGGTCGGCCCGGAACGCCAACAGGTGGTCGAAAAGGGTTAGTCTTTCCCTTCCGGGCGGGCAAAGATCATCCGCCCGGCGGCAGTCTGTAATACCTTGGTGACGGTCACATGGATGTGCTGGTTCAGGTACTTGTTGCCGTTTTCCACCACCACCATCGTCCCGTCTTCCATATAACCCACCCCCTGGTTGACTTCCTTGCCTTCCTGGATCACGTTCACTTCCATCAGTTCCCCCGGCAGCACGACCGACTTGATCGCATTGGCGAGTTCGTTTATGTTCAGGATCAGCACGCCTTGCAGTTCGGCGATCCGGTTCAGGTTGTAGTCGTTCGTCAGGATCGGGCATTTCATCTGGCGGGCCAGGATGACCAGTTTATCGTCCACCTCGTGCACGTCGTCCACGTCGATATCGCTGATCCGGACCAGCACCGAAGTGGCTTTTTGGAGTTCAGCCAGCACTTCCATGCCGCGCCGGCCGCGCGCCCGTCGTAGTCCATCCGGGGAATTGGCGATGTATTGCAGTTCGTTCAGTACGAAGCGCGGGATCAGTAATGTGCCGGGCAGGAATCCGGTCTTGGCAATGTCAGCCACCCGTCCGTCGATGATCACGCTGGTATCCAGCAGGATCGTCCGGTTGCTCTGGCCCCAGCTTGCCGGTGCGCCACCGCCACTCTCACGTTGGCTGGCAATCCCACCCAGGATGTTGGCGATGTCTGTCTGCCGGGTCATGAAGATGGCCACCCCGAAGTAACCCAGCAAAAGCACTCCGATGAAAGGCAGGATTTTCCCGAACGGGGAGGGTAGCAGGGAGAGAGGAAAGCTCAACAGCGCCGCCGTTAACAACCCCACCACCAGGCCGATCAGCGCCGAGAAGAGTGCCTCAGCTGACAGGCGGCTCAGTTTGGCCCGCAGGGCCCGGATGGGACGGATCGTCAGGTAAGGGGTCAATATCAGCCCGAACAGCGCGCCGACCAGGGTGAACATCACCGTGTAGAATATCTGCTGGCTTGGATTGTAGACCGATAGACCGTTGCCGATGTATTCCCCCACGAAAGAAAAGACGATTACTCCGATTATACGGAAAATAAAGTCAGCACTCATTTGAATAACTCCTTTGGAATAAATCGGACAATGAATGCAGATATAATAGCACGCTTGATATGCAGCGTCAAATGGCAATAAAGCGGAAAGAGGTATAATCACAGCCTCTATTTTTTATGGAAAATTACATCCCGATAAATCGGGTCTTATTTACTGGTTTACTGAAATTGCGAATGGTAAGTGAGGAAAAATGGCTCTGGACCGTTTTGGACGAAAAATAAGTTATTTACGGATAAGCTTGACCGATCATTGTAATCTCCGCTGCATCTATTGCATGCCGGAAGATATGACCTTTCGACCGAATGCCGAGATGATGCAGGATGACGAAGTCCTGTTGCTCACCCGTTTGTTTGCGGAATTGGGTTTCGAAAAGATCCGCCTGACCGGTGGGGAACCCACCGTGCGGGCGAACATTGTCAAGATTGTGCAGGGCATCGCCGCAACGCCCGGCATCAAATCCCTTTCCATGACCACCAACGGTGTCCTGCTTTCGAAGCTGGCTGTTCCGCTGGCGCAGGCCGGCTTGAACCGGGTCAATGTCAGCGTGGATACCCTCGATCCGGTCAAATTCAAACGCCTGACCCGCTGGGGCAAGTTGGAAGACGTCTGGAACGGCGTCCTGGCTGCCGAACAGGCCGGCCTGATCCCTCTCAAGCTCAACACAGTCGTGGTGCGTGGCTATAACGAAGAAGACGTGGTCGACCTGGCCCGCCTGACCATGGAGCACCCCTGGCAGGTGCGCTTCATCGAAATGATGCCGTTTGCCGGCGCCACGGATTTGCAGGTCGGGCAGATGGTCACCGGTGCAGAGATCCAGACCCGCATCGAGCAGTCCCTGGGCGCGATGGAGCCCGCCAACGATGGAAAACTGGACGGGGAAGCCCGCATTGTGCAGCTCCCCGGAGCGCTGGGGCAGGTTGGTTTCATTTCTTCCGTCAGCGTGCCGTTCTGCGCTTCCTGCACGCGGGCCCGCCTTACCGCAGATGGCAAGCTGCGCACCTGCTTGCTGCGCGAACACGAGGTTAACCTGCTCAAGCCCATCCGCTCCGGCGCCACGCTGGATGACCTGCGCCGCATTGTCCTGGACGGGCTCTGGGAAAAACCCTGGGGGCACGGCCTGGCCGATGGCGAGTTCGCCACCAACCGCGTCATGAGCGAGATCGGCGGCTGAATTCCCGGTTCGATCCGCCTTCCTCCAGCCGCTGTCCCTGTGCCATGCCATGGTACCCGGCGCCTTCCCTTTAATTATGCTCCAGCCGCCGTCCCGGCGGCTGATTCTCGCCGGCTCGATCCACCAATTGCTCCAGCCGCCGTCCCTGTGCCATGCCGGTCCCTGGCGGCTGAATTCCCGGTTCGATCCGCCGTCCCTGTGCCATGCAATGGTACCCGGCGCCTTCCCTTAATTTATTGCTCCAGCCGCCGTCCCTGTGCCATGCCATGGTACCCGGCGGCTGATCCACCAATAAGCTCCCGCCGCCGTCCCTTTTAATTATGCTCCAGCCGCCGTCCCCGGCGGCTGAATTCCCGGTTCGATCCGCCGTCCCTGTGCCATGCCATGGTACCCGGCGGCAGAATTCCCGGATCGACATAATATCACCTCCCGTCGCAACGCCAACGGGAGGTGATATTTTCCATTTTTTGCTTTATCCGTGTACTATTCTTTCATCGCGAACGCTGCCATTTGATTCTCCGCCACCAGTTCCTTCAGCACCCTGCCCAGCCGGGTGATCCCCTCCCGGATCGTTTCCGGGTTGGAATAGGAGAAATTGAGCCGCATGGTGTTCTTGCCGCCCCCGTTCGGGTGGAAGCTCTCCCCGGGCACGAATGCCACTCTTCGCTCGATCGCCACCTTCAGCGCCTCGGCCGCGTCCATCTCTTCCGGCAGGACGCCCCACAGGAACATGCCTCCCAGGGGTTGCGTCCAATGCACCTCCGGCGGGAACATCTCCGCCATCATCTCCAGCATCACATCCCGGCGTTCCTTGTAAACGGAACGGATCAGCTTGACGTGTTCGTCCAGGAAGCCCTCCTTGCTCACTTCATAGGCTACCATCTGGTTGAAGGCGGCCGTGTTCAGGTCCGCCGCCTGCTTGGACTGCACCAGCTTTTGGATCACCTGCTCGGGCGCGATCACCCATGCCAGTCGAATGCCGGGTGCCAGCAGCTTCGAGAACGTGCTCAGGTAGATGACGTTGCCGGTATAGCAGCCGTCGTCGCCGCGGTACTGGCTGTCGAGCGCCACAACGGATGGCAGGTGGTCGCCTTCGAACCTTAGTTGCCCGTACGGATCGTCCTCTACGATCGGTACCCCGTAGCGGTCGGCCAGTTCCACCAGCCGCTGGCGCCGTTCCAGGCTTAGCGTGGTGCCGCTCGGGTTTTGGAAGTTGGGCAGCACGTAGATGAATTTTGGGCCCACCCGCAGCGCCTTTTCCAGTTCGTCCGTCATCATCCCGTTCTCATCCGATGGCACCGAGATGTACTGCGCCCCATACGCATTCCAGGCTTGCAGCGCGCCCAGGTAGGTTGGGCTTTCGACCACCACGAAATCGCCCTGGTTAACGAAGACCCGCCCGATGAAGTCCAGCGCCTGCTGCGAGCCGGAGGTGATCAGAATGTTCTCGGGGTTGACCGATACGGCGTAGCGCGCCGTGCGCTGGGCGATCAATTCCCGCAGCGGACGGTAGCCTTCGGTGGTGCTGTATTGCAGTGCCTGTGCGCCCTGGTTCTCGAGCACGAAGTTACAGGCGGCCTGGAATTCTTTGATCGGGAACACTTCTGGTGCGGGCAGTCCGCCTCCAAATGAAATGATGTCCGGTTGTTCGGTCAGTTTGAGCAATTCACGGATGACCGAGCTCCCCATTCGTTTGGTCCGGTTTGCGAAGCGGTATTCCCAGGGTGTCTGCATTCTTTCTCCTTGATCGGAATTTTGATAAAAAAATAGCCTGGCAGGTATGGTTAACCCGTCAGGCTTCCGCTGACATGCTGCTGCCAGGCAGAATGATTATGGCTCGAAATCTTAGCATGGCGACATTATAGTACTTCAATTCACAGGAAAAGACAACCTGCAAATAACCTCTCTTCTCCATGACACCTGTCAGGTTTCCATTTATGCTACAATTCCCCCCGTAGGTTCGCCGCCTGTACCACCCGTACCCCAAATGGGCACGAAGTGGCATCAGTCGTCATCAAGATATCCGTAGTAACGACGCCTGTACCACCCGTACCCCAAAGGGGCACGAAGTGGCATTAGTCGTTACCTCCCCACATGAAAACTTCCTTCCTCTTTCCCCTGCTTGCCCTCTTCCTGCTCGCCGCCTGCGCCACTCCCGCCGGCTCCCTGACCGCTCCGGTGCCGACCTCCCCGCCGGTCAGCGGACAGGTCAAGACCACCACCATCCTTTCCGAAGGCGTGGAAATTGCCGTAATGATCGCCTCACCCCTGACGCCGCGCTATGCCGAAGGCGCCGGGATCGTGGTGGTGGCCTCGCCTATTTTCGGCGCCTCCACCGGCTTTGTCACCGATCCGGATATCACTTCGCTCGGGCTGATCCAGGTCAGCTACCTGTGGCCCGGGCAGACCGATGCCCGCACCGGGGCAAAAAGCACCGGCGAGTTCGATTATGGCGGCGAGCATTCCGTCAACATCTTACGGGATGTCATCCGCTTTGCCGGCAACCGCCTGTCTGATAAAGCCGGGCGTTACATCGTCTCGCTTACCGCCGTCCCCCCGCTGGTTGGCGAGGTGGGCGTTTACGCCTTTTCGGATGCCGGCCTGACTGCCGTGCGGGCTTTCTCGCTGTATGGTTCACAGATGCAGGGTCTGGGTTGGTTCATTGGGCGTGAAGTTCCCACCGTGGATTCCCTTTCCAGCATGGAAGTTGGCTATTACGATGCCGCCGGCCAGCCTGTCTACAACCCCTTTTATGTCTATCCCACCAGTTACACCCCCAATGTCCTGTTACTGGGCTATACCAATTTACGCTGGGACCCTGCCTATACCAGTATATTCTCCCCCGATCTGGGTCGCCCCTACCTCGACCTGGACGGCAATGCGGCCATCAGCCCCGGGGATTTCATTTTCGATGGTCCCATCCCGGTCATGTTCGGCAAGCGCTATTATTCCACTGCGCTCACCCGGGCACTGGATTCGACCGGTGCGCTCTCCCTGGCTGCCTGGCCCTCCGACCTGGCGACCCCCCAGGAGGCAGCCCAGGCCTGGCAGATCCGCCAGACCCCCGGTTTGTTTACCGCCATGCAGGACGAGCAGATCGTCCAGAATATGAAAGTCATGCTGTTGTTTGCCCAGGCGGACCACGCCCAGGTGGCCCAGGATAAGCCCCATATCCACCAGCTTTACCAGGGCTTTCGCTTCGAGGCCCGCCTGTGGGTGCGCTTGAACCCCGATCGATCCTATGTGGAGTCCATCCTCCAGGATGCCGGGCCGACCGTCTATCCGGGGGGTCTTTCCGCCTCTCCCACCCCCGGCCCCAACCTGGATTTCCCGGATAACCCGGCCAACACGCAGCCGGATGACTGGACCCAGATTGGCGCCTATGCCTACCCGGGTCAGGGGCGCGCCGGGGGCCTGGTGCCCCTGGCCGCCATTGCAGAGATGGCTGACCGGGACCATTCCGGCATTTGGGACGAAAACATCGGGCAGGTCATCTACATCTACCCCGCCCCCACCCCGCAACCGTAAGAGATTGGCGTATGGACCCGTCTCCCTGCCGGTCCCAGCCTCAACCCCACCCTTTGGGGCGGGAAAGGGGGACGGGGGGATAGGGCGCGCAGCTACCACGTTAAGTGTGGTGCTAGCCTGCAATCATCCTGCGGTGAATTCCGCCCGCATTACTGATCCCACCCAAACTCCTCGAACCTCACCCCCGCCTGGAAATTCTCGATCGCCTTCCGTACGTACGGGATGGTATTTTCTGGCAGCGAGTTCATTGCAGCCCATAGAATACCGTCGCACTTGCCCGGTTCGGCGTTGAACGGCTCTCCGCTCCATTCCAGCACGTGCAGGAAGAAATCCACCCTCTCGTCCCCCTCTGAGCGGTGGAAGACCCCTGCGAAACTGACCTTCTCCGGTTTGATTTCCACCCCCACCTCCTCGCGTGCCTCCCGGGCAGCCGCCATGCGCAGCCTCTCGCCCCCGTCCAGGTGCCCCGCCGGCAGGCTGTAATGCCCGTCCATGTAGCCGGTCTGGAAGCGCCGGATCAACAGGATCCTGCCCTCCCGCACGAAGAACATATGCACCGTCACAGGGAATTTTGCGCGCATGTTGGTTTTCCTTTCCCTCCAATCTTACCGTCTCCCCCGCCTCCACGCAACCCACCCATTTTCTTCCGTAGGGGATGCCCCTGATCTTCCGTGATCTTTCGAACCTATCCCCTGACCCCTTCTCCTGTTGCATTACCTGCAACACCTGCACTGTAAAATGATGATCAAGACAACATGGTAAATGAGTGTGCAATCGAAGGGAAAACATTGTACAATGATATTACGTCCGGGCACCCGGACCTGTTTTTAGCCGGATTCTTAGGGGTAAACGCCTGGGTGGAAATCGGTCACTGCCTCTGCCATGATCAAATTAAGGCATGTTCTGGAGGGTGAATATGTCACGCGCTGAAAATAAAGCCGAACGTCTCATTGCTATCGAAGCCCTGCTGCTGGCCCATCCCGAAGGGCTGACACAAGCCGAAATTGCCCGCCGCCTGGGCGTCAACCGCTCCACCATCAGCCGTTATTTGCGCGACATGCCCGCTCAATTTCCTTATTACGAGAGCCAGGACGGTCGCCTCTTCATCGACCGGGTTTCCTACCTGGTCGACTTGCGCTTGAGCCTGCACGAGGCCATGGCGGTCCATCTGGCGGCCCGTTTGCTGGCCACCCGCATGGATCGTCAGAATCCGCATGCCGCATCTGCGTTGCGCAAGCTCGGTCTCGCACTGGATCGATTGGCCCCTCGTATCAGCAGCCACCTCCGCCAGTCCGCCGACGTGATGGACGAGGCCGCCCAGCGTCACGACCCGGTTTACTTGCAGGCGCTGGAAAAACTGACCCTGGCCTGGGCCGAGCAGCGCCAGGCGAGCGTCTGGCACCGCAGTGAGCGCACCGGCCAGGTTACCCAATACCTCTTCTCCCCCTACTTTATCGAGCCTTATGCCGTCGGGCAGACCACCCACGTCATTGGTTATAGCACTCCCCCCGGCGCCTTGCGCACCCTCAAGGTCGAGCGCATCCAGCGCGTGGAACTGCTGCAGGACCCTTACCAAATCCCGCCTGACTTCGACCCGCGCGATCTGCTGGCGGATGCCTGGGGCATCTGGTACACCGGAGGACCGCCGGTCGAAGTCGTTTTGAAGTTCCACCCGCGGGTCGCCCGCCGGGTGCAGGAATTGCGCTGGCACCGCTCGGAACAGAAAGAAGAATTGCCGGATGGTTCGATCCTCTGGCGGGCACAGGTGGCGGAGCTGAAGGAAATGTTACATTGGATACGCGGCTGGGGGCGATTGCGAGGTGCTGAACCTGATAATTTGCGCGTATGCAAGGATGAAGCACAGAAGTTGATGGGAATTTACGGACAACAATCTTGAATTAAGGGATAAATATGGATTATCAACTTGTAAGAAACCAATCTGTAGAATTCATGCTTCAAAAGAGGATGGAAAGAAAAGGGCGCTAAACGCGGAAAGTTTGAGCAAAGTCTATTTGATCACACAATGATTGAAGTAGACGCATTTATTACATTGCTTCCATTGTTGCGCGAACCTTTTCGCCTCCACTAACTGAACAAGAAGAGCAGATTTTACTTATTGGTGCGATTGCTCATGATGTTGGTAAAGAGCTAGATGAATGGCAAAAATATCTTCAAGGCGAACGCGGATTTTTATCTGACGTTAATCGTGAACTATCTGAAAAAATTGTGCCACAATTAGCTACGTTATTTGACTTTACTGGTATTGAAGAAATGCTGTCAGCAGTGCTCCTGCACATGCGCCATGAACGCACTCCTGCAAAAGTTATGGATCGTGGTACTTTTTAGCGGGCATGCTAATGAGCGCTGGAAGACTTTGGCGGATTTGGTGGATGATATAGATAATCTGTGTTCAATTCGTGGGTTGTTGAATGCGATTGAATATTTAGAGAAACAAAGCAAAATCAGCAAACATATCCAGGTTGCTTATCATCTGGTTCAATTGCGTGGAGTTTCAACGACTTTGTTGCATCGCGCGTCAATTGACTTATATATTGCGCACGGTTGGAGTCCGCCGATTTACTATAGCGATGGAACAATCTATGTGGCAAGTGCAACTACTGATATTCAAGAGCCAAAGATAGATGAGATTGAATTAAGTTTTGCAGAAGGTATAAAAGCCGCATTGCCTGAAAATATAGCAAAGCTCATTGTTGGTAGTCCTCTTCAGGCAATGATGCCAAAGCCAGATTTATTTGACTATCGTGACCTACGTGCATGTTTGCAAGTCGCCGCGCGGTAAAATCAACCGTGCCAACTTTTCCAAAAAATCTGAACCAGACAGGCTAAAGGTAGTTGGTAGCTATTTCAAATTTAAAGGTGTTGATGCGCCAATCTCTGCAAAATCGCTCGCACATGAAACTGAGCGCATCGGCACTGCGCAACCTGAGATGTGTATTTTCAAAGTTCTTTAAGGCTTCACTCGCTGAAAAAATTATCGGTAGCGATACTGCTCATGAAGTACGTGCGACTTACGTTGGCTTCGCAGAGAATGAAGGAAAAAAGAAAGCAGCAAAAGTCACTCCTCAATCTGTTGCACTTGCCGAGTATGACAAGGTCTTTGGTTTTGGCGCATATGCAGATTTACAGAAAACTTCAACCCTAATGCCCGCTAAGGAAATGGCTCTGATTATTGATCGTTTTTGGGAACTTAACGGAAAACACTTTGGGTTAGAAGTGTCGCGGATCGAGTATTTACTTGACCATGCGAAACGCGAAACACTTTCGATTGACACGCTGGTGGAAATCGCAAATAAAGTTTATAGTGCAATTCCACACGAAAACCTCCCGACCCGATCAAACACCAACCCAAATTGCCAAATGCTTTATGTCAGATTTTCAATACGTCCCACAATGGAAGTAAACCTTGCTGAGCTCGTGACAAAACAGATGTACGCATATGCTACGACGAAAGAGAATGTGCGTCGCGATAAAAGGGATGCATCTTTGTCCAATTTGTAATGCAACATTTGAAGGCGGGACAGTGGCAAAAGCAGATATTTCTAGACAAACCCCGAAGAAGCACACGAATTTGAGGAGTTTCACATGGCAACGCGGGTTATATTGTCATATGCGACGCATGCAACTTTGAACGATTTTCTACAATTGATACTTGGTACTAAGGTAGCTGAAGTGATTGTATTGTTACCACGTATGAACATTGGACATAGTAGTGGCGAAATGCTTCGACAAAAGGCGGTACAAATTTGGGAGGAAGCTCTTACACGAATGAGTGAAGCCAATCCTGATCCTGACCAACACCTTTCCCTTGGCATGACCTTCAACCTCGCACAAAAATTAAAAGGATGTAGATGTTTTTCGACTTTCGCCTACAGAAATTGTGAACTTGATGACCTATGAGTTTGGAAAGGATACAAAAAAGAAATATCGCAAGGAATTAGAAGATAATCTTATAAAGATTTATGAGGTTGATGAATTGAATGTGCAAATTCTTAATGATAATTGGGATACCAACTATTATTCTACCAATCAAGCGATAGAAGCCCTGATTGAAAACAAGATAACTGATGATGATGCAAGAAAGGCGGAGCAGATGCATTTCGTTTGACACCACAGTTTCATATTGCTTGCCAAACTCCACATATGATTTTCGTGCCCTTGACAAACCCAATCTCAATGGGTGAAGAATTCTGATACAAATGCTGGTCTGCGCGAACTTTATGTTACGCTGATTTTGGGATTATCTTTGGATTGTTCCGTCGCGGTTATAAAAGTAGGAGAAGTGATCACTTTTGAAGGAGGTGAAGGTATTGCACGAGTGCCGCCTGTGCCAGCTCTGCGGGACTTAATCGGAGCAGAGTGGATAGGCGTAGCAAATGCCAAGAAATGGTTGAATGCGATTGGAGCCGCCGCTTTGCTTGCTAATGAAACAGCATTTCCAGAACGCTCCAATCTCTATGCTATTCTCAAAAGCCCAACTGCGGGCCATATCTTGCGCAGGATTGAGCAAAAAAGCAATACAGGATATGTATCTGCTGATAAACTCTTTCTACTTGATACTATAAAGGAGGTTCTGAAATGAGACAATTGGTAATGACCACAGGCGGACGATTTCATATTGATTCTATTTGCCCGAGATATTGAGGAAATTGTCAACGCATTTGATTGCTATCTTGATGATTATCCTGTCAAGACTGCCAAATCTATGCACGGTTTGATGGGACCTATCCCAATGATTTTGGACGGGGCGCGAGTGAGAAAGGAAAGCCTGCAAACGTTGGTTGGACGTGCCGTGCGCGACATGAGATGAAAGCGTGTATCCAAGGCTATGTGTCTCCTAAGGCGCTGGAAGCATTAGAAACAGCGACTACAAAATTACTTGCTCTTTGTGCCCGTGTACCTGCTACAGCAGTAATAAAAGTAACCGAGCGTATTCGATATAGCGTGTATTATGTGCGACGAAAAAGGGAATTGAATGGTTAGAGCAAACTCGTCAAAAATTCATTAATTTCTTGCGGGGGCGTTATCCAAGTGACGCGGCGCTTGCTGAAGCATGGGGACAGGTAAACGCAACATTAGAAAAAGCGCCCTTTCCTTCGATCAACAATGAAGGATATAAAAAAGCGAATTCCAACAAAAAAACCGATATTAATGATCGCCGCATTAACCCCTGCAGAAAGAATTATCGCCGATGAGGACGGGAAGAAAATGAATAACTTAGATTTGCTCAAACCGTTCACTGTTGAAAAACCCGAACCAATTATTGGGGCTAAAACAATTCAATTGATACTTATGCGCGAAGTTCTGGACTTTACCGTGTTGCGAACAGAAGAAACCCGTGAATTAAACACGGTTGCCACGCCTCTATCAGTCAATGAGAGTAAAAAAGATGCGTTACGAGTTGCTTTTTTAGCAACGAAACAAAAGGCGGCAGAGTTGCGTTAACTCGAGAAATTATTACGCACCGCAACCAGCGAAACAGGCATGAAAGTACCAGAATACTATTTGAAGGATAATTTATGTTTGCAATGCCCGCGCTGTGGTTTGTTTGGAGCAACGAGCGTTGAATCAGGCAAAGGCGACCGAGCAAATATTAAACATCGCATTGAATATTCAACAGCGTTTTCTTTGTTGCCCTTTGAAGATATTGAATCAGGCCACGACATTTAATGGGATCAATGAATTTACCCAGACAACAGGGCAAGCGTAGGATCTCGCTATGCGGTTGTTCCAGCGACCATATTCCCCAGTATTATCACGCTTCGCAGCGTAACAATGACCGAAATCATTTTAACAATCAAGACATTGCTTGCCTGCAAAAGTTACGGCGCTAAATCACGAATAGGCGGCGATATGCGCAACTCGTTCTTTGGGATTGTCGGTGGATGGGAAGAAGTCATTACGCCGCTTGAACTTGCGCTTGAGCTCTACGATCATCGCACAAACATCAGTGGAGAAACGGTAAAGTCTATTGTAGAGAAATATAAACCATTGGCGGGCAATCCTAATAAGGTGAAAATTTTCACCCCTGCGCAAGTTGATGGGTTGATCAAAGAAGCAGCGGATGTGGAATTGACAAAGAAGTTTCTTGAAGAAGCCTATGCTGATATAGAACAGTATCGAGAATTGCAGGCAAAGGGCAAAAAGAAAAAATAGGAGTGGATGATGTCCCAAGTAATTCACTTGAATGAATTTGGCATCCGTTTGTTCGAGGGGCGGCTTTACAACCACGATTATCTTGGTTCTCGTCGAATGAAATCAGCAAGATTTCGACAACCGAACCATTCTTGCATAACTACGCGTTGTGTTACGCCTTAGCGCAAAGATCCCATCGGGTTTCGATTGGATCAATGCCAAAATATATTGTAGACGCTGAGAATGAATTTGGCGTAATGCCACTATATGCTACGCCAGCGCAAACAAACAATCCGCGACGCACAACAATTACGTTCAATGCCTTGGATTCGCTGACAATCACAACAGGCGATAGCGGAGCAATGAACACTCCCAATTTGGGTAAGCGTGTTTATCTTAATTTGCAGTGGGAGGGGCAGGATGTGGAACGTCCTAAATTTGGTTATGAGTTCTATGTTTTTACTTTCAATGATTATCGTTTACCTGGCGCTTTTCGGCTAGGAAAAAAAGGCGCTTCCATGCGTGCTCGATGGAGCGAATTGCCCAACAGCACTGCTGTGTTTCGAGATCAACCCGAACATCCAACGCATGTTGTCAATCCTCTTGACGCGAATGGAAATATTACTCGCTATGAACCCATATCTATTCCTCCGCATTTGTTGATGAGGTCTGTCACAATTGAACAAGGTTGGTTCATATTTAGTGGGCAGCATGTAGTAAATATTCCAAAACGCGTTTAAAAAAGATGGGTATTTCAGAGTGAAAGTCCAAGGTTATTCACTTCCGCAAGTTGAAGTTACGGGTGTGCAAACGCTCTTATATCCTCATCAGGCGGCAATGTTGAATGAGTGGAATATGCATAATGCCTTTGTACTAGTGACGAAGACGGGGAGCGGAAAAACACGCGCAGTCACGCTCCCCATCTTAAAGCATCACGAATCAGCGATGTTTATTTACCCTACAAATGCGCTTATCAAGGATCAGGCAAGAGCTATTCAGCAACTTATGTATGATGAGGGCATTACTTTTCAAGAATGGACGCCTGAAAATGCAAATGATAAATTAGGTGGAGAAGAATACGCTCTTGCCCAAATCAACAAAGATACACTCGAAAAATTTCGTAAGACATGGAAATTATCTCACAGGGGCGAAGCCCTGAAACGACTCCTCAGGAGATAAGCGAAAGATTATCCTTGTAAATCCAGATATCATCTTTTTAGTTTTTTCTCTCCAGTCCAGAGGTGCCTCCGAAGCAATTGGGTACCTACATGATTATCCAACGGTTGTGTTTGATGAATTTCATCTTTACAATGGCGTTGAATTAGCTCATGCATTATTTACGATTTATTTGGCGCGACAAATGGGAACATTCAAGCGAGTTGTACTATTGTCTGCTACGCCTAACAAAGAAGTTCGAGGGTATTTAGAATGCCGATTAATCCGATAGAGATTGACGCGAGCGTAAATGTGCCGCAACCCATAGTTGAAAAGCGCACAGTAGCACATGATGTGGAGTTGCAATTAATTCCTATTGGTCGTGGCGATACGGTTAAGACCGCTAAAGAAAAAATTTTGGAGTTATTGCAAGAATTACACCGACTTCAACTCGCTAACGCGGAGAGCAATGCGCGAGGTGAATATGTGTCTTGTGTTGTCATTCTAAACTCAGTAGTTAGTGCAATTGCGCTTGAAGATGCACTTGTTGAAGCCGGGATCCCACGAGAGAATATTGCGCCAATTCGTGGGTTATCTGCACGCTCCAGCCGTGATGTGCATAATAAACTTATTGTGGTTGGCACAGCCGCAATTGAGGTAGGAAATCGATTTTCAGGCAGATTATTTGCTTTTTAGGCGGGTGATACAGCATCGTTTATGCAAAGATTTGGGCGCATCGGCAGACACCGCCCAGGCCGAGCATTACTTTTGTGTAATCATCGCGAGGCGTCTGCATTGGAATCGCTGGGAAACGAATATCTCACACGCGAAGGTTGGAAAATCAAGTTGCAACGACCTATTTACAACAAGATGCGCGAGCATGGTTCGTATCAACTTTTTGCGGAATGATAAGTGTGTGCGCTCAGGCACACAACATTAATCGAATTGTTGTAGAAGATAGATCGGCTGATAATGCGATGAAGGACAAATCAACCAGTGGGTAAATGAGCAACTTGAAAATTATGCTGTGATGTTGGGAGTTGAGGGTAAATTAAAACAGGCACGTTTGAAAATGAAACGCGAGTGGTTTGCTCACTACGCCGAAATTGATTCGTTTCGCACATCATTACCAAATCAAACTGTTTGGGATGTAGATGAAAAAGGGCGCGAGCGTGATTGGTGTTATGAGGCAGATATAAAAACATTGCTCACACGCTCGGAGCGTTTATGGTTCAATGATAAACATCAAAGGCTTTATGTACAGGGTTATCAGGGGTGGCATTATGTGTGGTCGATAAATCTTTTGAAGATATGGTTGATTGTGTGGGCACAATCCAGACAACAGCGAAATTTCCCACCAACGAAATGCAATTTATGCAAGAAGGTCATCTCACATCAGTATCACATGTTATGCAAAGACCTAAACATCATATTTTTGTATTTGCTCCTTATGAGATGAAAGATCAATTGGACTGGCGAATAGCGTGGTTTCGCTGTGGTTCACAGGGACGTTATCTAATTGCATTTGATGGAGATGCCCCTTTTACTCAAAGAAATTTATGATCGAACGTTGGTAAAAAATAATTAAATTAGCTGTATAGAATGCCTATATATATATCACTAACTCCCCTCCCTCCCTGCGCCTGCGCTTCGCGTCGGTTGAAACCGAGCTGATGGGGCTGTCCAGCCGGTCGTCGGCCTGCGCCCGACAAGAACACCGCCTCCCCGCAGAGGGACGCCCGGCTTGGCCTTTTACTGGCGACTTCAGTCGCATCTTCTCCTGGAGAACAAAGATAATGACGGCTGATCCAGTCTTCCTTCTCACCCGCCTGCGCTTCGCATCGGTTGAAACCGAGCCGTCAGGACTGTTCAGCCGCTCGTCGGCCTGCGCCGACGAGACGCCGCGTCCCTGTAGAAGGACCCCGGCCTCGCCCTTAAACGGCGACTCAGTCGCATCTTCTGTGCCAGACGCCAACACTAATGACTGCTGATTCATCCTTCCCCTCCCTCCCCTACGCCTGCGCTTCGCATCGGTTGAAACCGAGCCGTCAGGACTGTTCAGCCGGTCTCGGCCTGCGCCGACGAACTCCGCCCTGCCTGTAGAGGGACACCCGGCCTCGCCCTGAAATAGCGACTTGAGTCGCACAAAGGAGCCTCCCATGCAACGCAATAAACTCGCTCTCACCCTGCACCTTGTCTGGGCAACCTGGGATCGTCAACCGCTGGTCACTCCGGAGATCGAACGGCGGGTGTACCGCAATATCGAGAGCCAGGCGCGCAAGCTGGGATGCGCCCGGTATTGGCGTTGAATGGAATGCCCGATCACGTGCATCTGGTGCTCAGCATTCCGACCACCCTCACCATCGCCAACCTGGTCAAACAGGTAAAAGGCGTATCATCCCATTTGTGAACGCGACCCTGAAGCCGAACCAGGAATTCAAATGGCAGGGCAGTTACGGCGCTTTCACTGTCAGCCGCTGGGACGTGGACAGGATTGCCACTATGTCAAGCGTCAGAGGAACATCACCGCCTGAAGAACTTTTCCCCGAATGGGAGGACGCTTTTGAAGAAGTGGACGATTTTTCCCCGCAAGGGGACGCCCGGCCTCGCCCTATACGGCAATTCGTCCATCTTCTGCGCCAGACGCCAACACTAATGACCGCTGATTTATCCTCCCCCCTCCCCTCCCTACGCCTGCGCTTCGCATCGCTTGAAACCGGGCCGTCAGGACTGTTCAGCCAGTCGCCGCGTCCCTGTACAAGGACGCCCGGCTCCGCCCAGGAAGGGGCGACTTCAGTCGCACCTGCTGCGCCAGAGGCTACCCAACTACCGCTGATTTATCCTTCCCCCTCACGACCATCCGCCTGCGCTTCCACTGCGTCGCCGAGACCCATATCCAGCTCTATGGTCTGCGCGCCGGCTCCAATCTGCGCGGCGCCCTGGGAATTCATGCGCCTGTGCCGCCTGCGCCGGCGACCCCTCCGATCCCCGCCATGTTTGCCTGCCCGGTCTGCTGGCTGGCGGCAGCCAACGACCACCCCGGCCAAGAACGCCGCGGTTATGCCATTACCCCACCCTTCAACGTGGGCGGAGAATCTCGACCCGGGTGCGGGTTCTGATTTCCACATCACCCTGTTCGGCGAGGCCGTCCGTTACCTGCCTTATTTCGTCCTTGCCGTCCCAGAGACCGGGCGCAACGGCCTGGTGCCCGGTGGATGCTGTTTTCCCTCGAAAACCATCCTTGCCGAACATCCTTATAAACCCGAATGGACCGTGCTTGCCGAAGGCGATACCCTTGTCCGGCCTCCAGCGCAGACTGTCGCCCATGCCGATATCCTCCAGGCAGCCGAAATGTTCGCCGTCAGTTGGGGTGAAGATTGTGCCGTCTGCGCTCTGGACTTCCTGACCCCCCTGCGCCTGATCCTGGACGAACGTCTGCTTAAATCGCCCGATTTCGGCGTCTTCTTCAACCATCCTGCACCGGTTGGATGATCTAGCCATGCAGCATGCCGGCGGCAGCGAGCGCGCTGCACGAAGAACGACAGCGCCTTTGGGCCTGGCAAACCGTGTTCGCCTGGTCGAAACCCAAACCCGTTGGGCAGATGTTCCCAGCGGGTCGAGCCGCACCGGCCAGACCTACCTGGATCAGCGGCCTCGTAGGTCCGGCCTGTTACAGCGCCCCGCAGAAGTCTGGCGCGAACTCTTGCCCTGGCTGATTTGGGGCCAATTCCCAGGTAGGTAAAGATACTGCCAAAGGAAACGGCGTTTACCGTCTTAAAGTTGGCTTCATGAACCATCTCCCGGAAAGGAAAGGGAGGAGATAGAATGACAATCGTCCAGCATCTAGTCATCGACCAGTATGGGGCTTTCCTGGGAAAGCACAGCGAACGGCTGATCGTCACCAAAGGCGACGAGAAAATCGCGCAGGCGCCGCTCATGCATCTGGAATCGGTGGTGATTGCCAACCAGGGGGTCAGCTTGAGCGCCGAGGCAGTGCGCGAGTGCACTGAGCGCGGCATTCCCATATACTTTCATCAGCGGCACCGGCACAGCCTATGCCAGCCTGTACAGCGCCGGACTAACCGGCACGGTGGCCACCCGCCGGGCCCAGCTGGAGGCCTTCAATGACCAGCGTGGCCTGCGATCTGGTATTGGCCTTTGGTATGGGGAAACTGCAGAACCAGTCCAACCTGCTCAAGTATATGGGCAAAATATCGCAAGGAAGCCGACCCGACCACTTTACGAAGAGCTGCGCCAGTGCGCCGCCGAAGTGTCGACGAGCTGATCGAGATGGAACGGGTCCGCAGTTATCCGGAATATCTCGAAGGCACGTCAGCAGTCAACGACCTGCGGGCCGAGATAATGGGATTGGAGGGCCGGGCAGCCCAGCGCTATTGGAATGCCGTCAAATGGTGCTGCCCGGAAAGATATGCTTTCCCGGCCGGACCGGGCGCGGGGCAACCGATCCGATCAATGCTGCCTTGAACTACGGCTATGGCATCCTGTATGGGCAGATCGAACGCTGCCCTGGTCCTGGCTGGCCTGGATCCTTATGCCGGTTTCCTGCACGTGGACCGGCCCGGCAAGCCCAGCCTGACCCTCGATTTCATCGAAGAGTTTCGCCCGGTCGGTGGTCGACCGCACCATGTTTGGGCTTGGCAAACAAGAATGTGGCGTTCGAACAAGAGGACAATATTTGCTCACACAAGGAAACGCGCCGCTGCTGGCGAAAAGGTCATGAACGGCTGGAAGCAGGCCGCTTCGAAGGCAAACGTCATCCGCTGCGCGCCATCATGCAAATGCAGGCCCGCCATGTGGCCACGTTCCTGCGCGGCGAACGCTCGACTTACGATCCGTTCCAGATGAAATGGTGAGGTAGCTAAGACACCCAATCTGCTGCTGGTCTACGATATTCCCGACGACCGCAAGCGCGCCAAGATCGCGGACGCCTGCCTGGATTATGGCCTGGACCGCATCCAGTTCAGCGCCTTCAGGGCCGCTGCTGTCCACCCAGCAGTAGGAGTTGATGCTCAAGGTCAAGAAAATCCTCGGGAAGAAACCGGGCAATATCCAGTTGTTCCCGATGTGTGCCGAGGACTGGGCAAAGCGCAAGGTGATCGACCAGAAAGAAAAGGAACAGAAATGATTGAAGCACAGACTGCGAAAAGGAAACCGGAGCAAAGGTGTTGCGGACTCTGGCAACCATCCAAGCCCCATTCCGTGTCACGGACTTGAAACAGTGGGTTTACTGCCCGCGTGTTGTTCTACTACCAGGTGTGCCTGCCGGACGTTCGACCCGTTACATATAAAATGCAAGCCGGGATAGAGGCCGGGCATGAAGAAGCAACCCGGGAGGCCCGGCGTAGTCTGCGCCCTTACGGGCTGGAAAACGGCCGCAGGGAGTTTAATGTCCCGCTCGTTTCCGACCGTCTGGGGCTGCGCGGGGCAGTGGACATGGTCATCTGGCTGGATGATAAAAACGAAGTCATCCCCGTAGATTATAAACTTTCCGAGATCGCCGGTGACCACTTCAAATTGCAACTCGTGGCTTATGGGTTAATGCTTGAAGAGCTCTCCGGCCGGACAGCCCGGCATGGGTTCTTGTATTCCATCCCGCGCCGCAAGGCTGATAAAGTCCCGCTCGACCAGCGCATGCGTGGCCGCCTGGTTGCCATATTGGATCGCATGCAGCGCGTGTTGCGCTATAAGTTCATGCCCGATCCAACCCCGCAGCGATCCAAATGTATCGCCTGCGAATTCCGCCGCTTCTGCAATGACGTTGTTTAGCCCCGCTGCCGCAAATCACCTGTCTTTTTGAGCAAAATGGGTTTTGCGGAGCAATTGGAAGAGAATTCTGGTGATAGCTCAAAAACAGCCTTTGGCAACCATCAGGAACCCCGAAACACAAGAAAAGGTCGTTTTTTTGCGATAAAATTGCGGTTGCACCACCCACGATCCCAAAGAGGATACTGAAAGCGCAGGGCGACAGATTTCCCCGAGCCGGTTGTACCGGTTGCACCACCCACGATCCCAAAAGAGGATACTGAAAGTGGTGCCGGGCGCCCCGGCTGGCTGGATCCAATATCGTTGCACCACCCACGATCCCAAAGAGGATACTGAAAGCCTGGCGCGGCGTGATGCTGACCTGCACCAGGTCAATAAGGTTGCACCACCCACGATCCCAAAGAGGATACTGAAAGCACGTACATCGCAGAACCGGCGAAAATGGTAAAGGAGTTGCACCACCCACGATCCCAAAGAGGATACTGAAAGACACCGTAAGCCACTGGTTGACCATGCTCTCACCTGGTTGCACCACCCACGATCCCAAAGAGGATACTGAAAGTGCCAATTCTTTTTATCATCTTCATACTGCACTGCAGTTGCACCACCCACGATCCCAAAGAGGATACTGAAAGGACATGCTGCAAATCGGCGCTCTTGACACGGAAAAGGTTGCACCACCCACGATCCCAAAGATGATACTGAAAGGTTTTTGGTTTGGATTTCTTTGGGAAGTTGACCAGTCAGGTTGCACCACCCACGATCCCAAAGAGGATACTGAAAAGAGAAAAGGAATATAAGATGCCAACCCCCGAAGAAACTGTTGCACCACCCACGATCCCAAAGAGGATACTGAAAGATCCGAAGTAGACGACAACACCAGTCCGCGCGCGGGTTGCACCACCCACGATCCCAAAAGAGGATACTGAAAGAGTCCGTGTACCGTCTGAAATACGTCAGACTCTGACGTTGCACCACCCACGATCCCAAAGAGGATACTGAAAGCCCGGCTTCAAGAGTTTCAGCTGGAATCGGTGAAGGGTTGCACCACCCACGATCCCGAAAGAGGATACTGAAAGATACCTGGGTGGGGCATCAAACGGACATCTCGGATCAGTTGCACCACCCACGATCCCAAATAGGATACTGAAAGGACCACATCTCCGATGCTATCGTGCCGTCGGTGACTGGTTGCACCACCCACGATCCCAAAAGAGGATACTGAAAGGACGCCTTGGCAAAAATCGTCCATGGCGCGGCACGCATTGTTGCACCACCCACGATCCCAAAAGAGGATACTGAAAGTTGTGTGGGAGACAGCCTGCCGGCAGCACACCTTAACAATGTTGCACCACCCACGATCCCAAAGAGGATACTGAAAGTGTCCGGCTTCGACATTTGCGGATGTCCAAACTGCGTGTTGCACCACCCAGGACCCAAAGATGATACTGCAGTTTTTCTTAGGTTGCCTAATGCAACTTGCTTCTGTGTTGCACCACCCACGATCCCAAAGAGGATACTGAAAGACCACATCGTCCGATTGTCGTAGTCTGGTTGGCGAATGTTGCACTACCCACGATCCCAAAGAGGATACTGAAAGAAAGTGAAATTGCTCATTTTTATCAATAATCGTTGGTGGATGTTGCACTACCCACGATCCCAAAGAGGATACTGAAAGCGCCATAATTCGAACATGGAGGCCTTAACCGCACCGGGTTGCACTACCAACGATCCCAAAGAGGATACTGAAAGGCCGAGCAGCGCAGGCCAGAGCGAGAACTAAAAAGCCATTGTTGCACTACCCACGATCCCAAAGAGGATACTGGAAAGGTCATGATTGGCCTCAAGTGATACTAAGGACCGGAACTTCGGTCGCACTACCCACGATCCCAAAAGAGGATACTGAAAGTTTGCGGGGAAAGCGGATTATTTTCCAACAAGAATTTCGGGGTTGCACTACCCACGATCCCAAAAGAGGATACTGAAAGAGCCGTTGATAATCATTCCGGTAAATTTCGTATTCTGTTGCACTACCCACGATCCCAAAGATGATACTGAAAGTTGCTCATTTTATCGGCAGCAACACCTGCATCCAGGTTGCACTACCCACGATCCCAAAGAGGATACTGAAAGACCGGGAGCAGGAAAGCCAAAAGACGGCGGACCTGAGGTTGCACTACCCACGATCCCAAAAGAGGATACTGAAAGCTTCGTATGCCCGTCCAGCAGGTCTTTCGTCTTCTGGTTGCACTACCCACGATCCCAAAGAGGATACTGAAAGAGCTGCATGTGCGCCGTGGCCGCATCCCGGATCAGCGTTGCACTACCCACGATCCCAAAGAGGATACTGAAAGCAGGTAAAAGCAACCCTGGATCGGCTGAAACCCACCAAGTTGCACTACCCACGATCCCAAAAGAGGATACTGAAAGAATTCCAATAGTCATGCTAGCAGGGGTTGTGGCCTATCGTTGCACTACCCACGATCCCAAAAGAGGATACTGAAAGAAAATGGCTCCATAGGCATTGTTCGCAACGGTGTCAAGTTGCACTACCCACGATCCCAAAGATGATACTGAAGTAGCCACCCAGCCCCGCCTGCCTGACCCGGATTTCTTCGTTGCACTACCCACGATCCCAAAGAGGATACTGAAAGCTCGGAATGGTCGCAACCTGCGGGCTGATGCTTTACGTTGCACCACCCACGATCCCAAAAGAGGATACTGAAAGTTGCCGGACCTGACCCCAAAACTGCTCCCGCCCGATCGTTGCACCACCCACGATCCCAAAAGAGGATACTGAAAGGTCAATTCCAAACCACAG
>CAWFBZ010000013.1:0-396040 GCA_963814135.1 uncultured Chloroflexia bacterium
TTCCAGCATAATCACATCCCGCTCAAGCCGCCGTCGCCGGCGGCGAGGACGCCGCCGAAAGCGTTGCTCAAGCCGCCGTCCCCGGCGGCGTATATTACAGAAGCAACTCCCTGATATTATAGCTTCCCACTCTTATCTTGCTCCAGCCCACATCTCGGCGGCGAGGACGCCGCCGAAAGCTTTATAGCACACAAATCTTTCAGCATAATCACATCCCGCTCAAGCCGCCGTCCATGGCGGCGTATATTCCAGAAGAAACTCCCTGACATTATAGCTTCCCATTCTTATCTTGCTCCAGCCCACATCTCGGCGGCGAGGACGCCGCCGGGATGCTTTATAGCACACAAATCTTTCAGCATAATCACATCCCGCTCAAGCCGCTGTCCGGCGGCGAGGACGCCGCCGAAAGCTTGCTCAAGCCGCCGTCCGGCGGCGTTTATTCCAGAAGAAACTCCCTGACATTATAGCTTCCCATTCTTATCTTGCTCCAGCCCACATCTCGGCGGCGAGGACGCCGCCGGAAGCTTTATAGCACACAAATCTTTCAGCATAATCACATCCCGCTCAAGCCGCCGTCGCCGGCGGCGTTTATTCCAGAAGAAACTCCCTGATATCGTCGATTTCTATTATAGGTTTTTCACCATTATCATAGAAACAAGCACTCGAATATTTGTATTCAGCTCGATTTTTGACTAAATCCCATTTTTTGGAAACCGGATTTTGATGAATATACTCCATTTTCTGAGCAAGGAATTTCTCGCTGAAAATATTCTTCGCCTGAACGTCCTGCCATATGCTGTGCCGATGTCTGTTATCGCGCTTTTGCACACGGAAATATTCGAGCAGATCCCGGCGATTGTCTTCCTCCAATTGGTGTAGGATTGCATGCGCCGTAAAGGAAGCAAAGTTTTGCAATAGTTCACCGATAGATCGATTAATGGGACGCATTATCGTATGCAGGTGTGTTGGCATTAATACAAACGCATATTGCTTGGCACGATTTTCTTTCCTCAACCAGGTGAGAGAATCTAAAACGATTTCCGCATATGAATTATTTGCAAAGAGATTCTTCCAACCACATATTGATGCAGTAATAAAATAGAGGTGATCGGAAACGTCCCAGGAATCAAATGTCATCTTTATACCGGCGGCGAGGACGCCGCCGAAAGCTTTTTTCACACAATGTTCCTGCTATCCGACGCCGCCGAAAGCTTTTTTTCTAGCCATATTTCAAGCTGGTTTTTCAGGACGTAAACTTTAACCATTTTGGCTCTTCTTGCTCCAGCCGCCGTCCCCGGCGGCGAGGACGCCGCCGAAAGCGTTATGTTTTATTTCACACAAATTTTCCAGCATATACGACGCCGTTGAAAGGCTTATTTCTAACCATATTTCAAGCGGGTTTTTCAGGACGTAAGCTTTAACCATTTTGGCTTTTCTTGCTCAAGCCGCCATCTCGGCGGCGAGGACGCCCCGGAAGCTTTATAGCACACAAATCTTCCAGCATAATCACATCCCGCTCAAGCCGCCGTCCATGGCGGCGTATATTCCAGAAGAAACTCCCTGACATTATAGTTTCCCATTCTTATCTTGCTCCAGCCCACATCTCGGCGGCGAGGACGCCGCCGAAAGCGTTATGTTTTATTTCACACAAATTTTCCAGCATATACGACGCCGTTATTTCTAACCATATTTCAAGCGGGTTTTTCAGGACGTAAGTTTCAACTATTTTGGCTTTTGTTGCTCAAGCCGCCGTCCCCGGCGGCGTATATTCCAGAAGAAACTCCCTGACATTATAGTTTCCCATTCTTATCTTGCTCCAGCCCACATCTCGGCGGCGAGGACGCCGCCGAAAGCGTTTATAGCACACAAATCTTTCAGCATAATCACATCCCGCTCAAGCCGCCGTCCATGGCGGCGTATATTCCAGAAGAAACTCCCTGACATTATAGTTTCCCATTCTTATCTTGCTCCAGCCCACATCTCGGCGGCGAGGACGCCGCCGGAAGCTTTATAGCACACAAATTTTCCAGCATAATCACATCCCGCTCAAGCCGCCGTCCCCGGCGGCGTATATTCCAGAAGAAACTCCCTGATATTATAGCTTCCCATTCTTATCTTGCTCCAGCCCACATCTCGGCGGCGAGGACGCCGCCGAAAGCGTTATTAGCACACAAATCTTCCAGCATAATCACATCCCGCTCAAGCCGCCGTCCCGGCGGCGTATATTCCAAAGAAACTCCCTGACATTATAGCTTCCCACTCTTATCTTGCTCCAGCCCACATCTCGGCGGCGAGGACGCCGCCGAAAGCGTTTTAGCACACAAATCTTTCAGCATAATCACATCCCGCTCAAGCCGCCGTCCTCGGCGGCGAGGACGCCGCCGAAAGCGTTATGTCTTATTTCACACAAATCTTCCAGCTTATACGACGACGCTGAAAGGCTTAATATCACATTACTCTTCCAGCATATACGCCATCACCCATTTGGTGGTCGCCACCAGCGCTTCGGTATGCGTACGCTCGTAATTGTGCGAGGCGTCCACGCCCGGTCCGATCAATGCCACGGCCACATCCCCGCCGGCGGACCAGAAGGCTTCGCCATCCGAGCCGTAGTGCGGATAGATGTCCACTTTGTATGGGATGGCATACTTCTCGGCTAATTTACGCAGCCGCTCCGACAGCCCGTGATGGTAGGGTCCGCCGCTGTCCTTGACGCATAAAGAAGCGTGGAACTCATCCGAAGTCTGGCCCTCACCCACCGCCGCCATATCCACCACCAGCAGTTCTTCCACGTCCGCCGGAATGCCCGCGGCGGCGCCGTGCCCGACCTCCTCATAGTTGCTGATCAGCAGATGGGTCGTCCGGGCCGGCTTGAGACCGGCTTCCGACAGGGCTTTGACGGCCGCCACCAGCGTAGCCACACAGGCCTTATCGTCCAGGTGCCGCGAGCGCACAAACCCGGCATTGATCTCAACGCGCGGGTCGAGCGACACAAAGTCGCCCACGCCGATGCCCAGGTCGAGCGTCTCCTTCTCGGAATTCGTCCGGGCATCCAGGCGCACTTCCAGCGTGTCGGCGCTGCGCTTGAGCTCGTTGACCTCCGCCCCGTGGACGTGGCTCGAAGCCTTGGTCAGCAGGATGGAGCCGCGCACCTTCCGTCCCGGAGCGGGTAAAGACCGTGCAGCCTTCCCCCTCGATTGCGTTCCAGGGATAACCGCCGATCTGGGTCAGCTTCAGCCGCCCGTTGGACTTGACCTCTTTGACCATCCCGCCCAGCGTATCCGCGTGGGCGGTCAGGGCACGCGGCGCGTCATCCCGCTCCCCGGCCCAGCTGACCAGTAGTGCGCCCTTGCGCGTCCGCGACAGTTTCAATCCTTTGAAGGACCGGAACGTCTCTTCCGTCAGGGTAATGGCGGGTTCCGCCAGCCCGGTCGGGCTGGGAGTGTTGAGTAGTTTGGTTAAAAATTCGATCAGGAAGGGTGTATCGATTTCCGGTAAAGTGGACATGGGTGCCTCCGCTTCAGGATTATAAGTGATAACGAGGCGGAATTAAAAAAAACCTCCCCCAGGTTCTTTGGGCCCTGGAGGAGGTCGGGAGAATGCGGGGCCTATTCGACTGCCACGTATATGTAGAGTTTGGAGGTGTCCGAATCAATTTCGAAGTCTTCGTCATAGACTTCCATGTCGAACTTGTCAGGATGGGGCTTCAAGCCGGCCTGAGCCAGGCCGGTATTATAGATGTACTGGTAGGTCTCGCCCAGGCCATCCAGCTTGCCATGATGGGTAAAGACGGCATATTTGTAAGCCGGCACCTGGCGGTAGACCATGCCTTCAGGCAGGTTCGTATTATCGGCCACTTCCAGGCAGGCCACATATTCGAACTCGCCCGGCCGGGCAGGTCCTGCGAGGGTGCTGAAGCACAGGCCGAAGCCTTCTTTCGTATTGATGCTCTTGATCTCGCCGGAGCGCGCGTTGAAGCGCCCCCACATCTCGGGGATCTCGGCATGTTCGTTCTTGCCAACATATGAGTATCCGACTGCCTGGAAGGCGGGACGGTTGACGATTTTGGGTTGCATATTTTCACCTTTCTGATTGGAACGCAGGCTGATGGGAACGCTGGCTTTTTCGACCGGGCACTGCAGCTCGATCACGCCAGCCTGGGAGAGCGAGGTCGGGCTTGCGCTGGCTTCGCTCTCAGACAGGTAAAACTCACGATACGATCCGGCTGGTTGGTAGCCGTTGTTCTGCATCCAGTTGTATAACGTGGCATAGGCTTGCGGTAAGGTGGCCTCGCCTCCGCCGTGGATGACGCTCGCCATGGCCGGCACCGCCTGCAGTTCCTGCAGGTGCACAGGGGTACCCTGCCAATCGCCGGCGCACTGGTCGCTGCGCAGGTCAACCCCCACAGCCAGGCTCAGTTCCTGGTCGGTTTCCCGGTAGGGCAGGTCGTCGAAAAGGGCGAACCAGGGGGAGGCGGGTCTGAGCCGGGCTGCTTCCAGGTGCGTTTGCAGCAAACCTTGCAGCCTTTCACGGACAGGCCAGAGGGCTTCCTGGCTGGCTGCCACCGCCTGCGCCACCAGTGCCGTCTGCGCCGGGACCGTCTTTACCGCCACCTCCATCAGTAACGAGGTAGCATCCATTTCAAGCTGGCGCAGACGCTGTTCCACCCGCAACAGGCGGGCTCTGTTCCTCTTCAACCTGGCTGGCCAGTTCCATCTGCTTCAGGCGCAGCATGCCGCGTATTTCGGCGGTCGACAGCTTTTCATGGAGCAGTCCGATGACCTGTTCGAGTGAGAGTCCCAGGTCCTTCAAAGCCAGGATGCGGTTTAGCTGGGCCAGCTGCCCGATCTCATAATAACGGTACCCGCTGTAGCGGTCCACATGGCCGGGTTTGAGCAGCCCGAGCTCATCGTAATGGTGCAAAGTCTTGATGGAGACATAGGCAAGTTTGGAGAAGTCGCCGATCTTGATCATGAGTTTTCCTTTATGCGCTGATGGCCGTCAGTGCCCATAGTATAGACCCTCCGGTAAGGGCTGAGTCAAGGGTTTAAATGTGTTAGAATAAATGTGCTATCCAGGTAAACCTATGAAAACCATTCGCGCTTCCGAAGTGGGAACCTACCTCTATTGTGCCCGCGCCTGGTGGTACCGCCGACAGGGCGTGGAATCCAGCCATCAGGCCGAAATGGTCGCCGGGACGGAACTGCATCGCCGGCATGGCCGCACGGTCATTGCCTCCGGTTTGACGCGCACACTGGCCGTCATCCTGCTGCTGGTGGCGCTGGCGCTGCTGGTGGCCTATTGTACGGCCAGGTTCATTTGAACGGAAAAACCGCATGCTACCCCTGATTGCCGGTGGTCTGCTCCTTCTGATTGCCTTCATCCTGTTCTTCATTTCAGGCAGACAGCGGCGCGCCTCCGGCCTGCCGGGTGGGCGGGTCATTTACACGGATACGCGCGCCTGGGGCAAACTGGAAAAGCCACTCTACCACCGGGAGCTGGGGCTGACCGGGAAACCGGATTACCTGGTGGAGCAGAATGGCCAGATCATCCCGGTAGAAGTCAAAACCGGGCGCACACCCGCAGCTCCCTATGACTCGCACATTTTCCAACTGGCAGTCTATTGCCTGCTGGTCCACAAAACCTACGGCCAGCGTCCCTCACACGGCATCATCCATTACCCCAGGCACGATTTTGCCGTGGATTTCACTCCCGATTTGGAGACTGCCCTGTTGGACCTGCTTGCCGAGATGCGCGCGGACGAGCGCCGCTCCGAAATCCAGCGCTCCCACGCGGATGCACAGCGCTGCCGCCATTGCGGTTTCCGCGAGGTTTGCGACCAGAAATTGGCGTGATGATTCTTCCAGGATCACCCCTCAGGACTATGCTGGGGGGCATTGTAGAATTCCATAAATGGGAACACGGTATAATATTGTAATGCCCGATACCCCCGTCATCCTTCGCCGCGTCATCGTCGCCGCGCACCCAAAAATCCCGGATGCGGTCACGGAAGCCGCTGCGATCAGTGCATATTTCAAGGACAATGGCCTGACATCCGACCATGGTACCGTGGATGACGCCTCCCTGCGCAAGCGCGTCAAGGAAGGTCAGTACGATCTGCTGGTAGCCGTGGGTGGAGATGGGACCATGCTGCGGGTCAGCCATCTTTGCGCTCCCTGCAATGTGCCCATCCTGGGGATCAATATGGGCCGGCTGGGCTTCCTGATGCAGTTCAGGCGTGAGGAATGGCACTCCGCCATAGACCTATTGCTTAAAGGCGATTATTGGATCGAAAATCGCATGATGATCCGCGCCGAGCACGGGCGGGCGGGTGAAATGCTCGGGTTCTGGCACGCCCTCAACGAAGTGGTCGTCTGCCGTACCGCGGCTGTCCGGCCGGTGCGCGTCTCTGCCAGCGTGGATGGAATGCAATTGTCCAACTACGTGGCAGACGGCCTGATCGCCGCAACCCCCACCGGCTCCACCGCCTATGCCCTGGCCGCCGGCGGGCCGATCCTGCCTCCCGAACTGCGCAACATCCTGCTCGTCCCGATCGCTCCGCATCTTTCCGTGGACCGGGCAGTCGTGCTCTCGGAAGGCACTTCCGTCACGATTACCCTGCGAGGCGGCGATGCCGTCTTGAGCGTGGATGGTCAGATTCCCGTCGGCCTGGCGGAGGGGGATTACGTGGATGTGCGCGCCGGGGAATTTGGCGCCCAATTCGTCCGCTTCGGCGACCGCGGCTATTTCTATCGCAATCTGACCTCGCATATGAACATGAACCCCTCGGTAGGATTTCCCGTATGACCGTTCCCGACTCTCCCATGTACTGCGCCAACCATCCCAGCGTGGAGACCACCCTGCGTTGCAACAAATGCGGGAAACCCATCTGCGCCAAATGCGCCATCCTCACCCCCACCGGTTATCGCTGCAAGGAATGCGTGCGCGGCCAGCAGAAGATCTTCGATACCTCGGAATGGATGGATTACCTGCTCGGTTTCGCCGCCGCTGGCGTCCTCTCCTTCCTGGCCAGCCTTCTGATGGGTCTCATCAGCGGGATCGCCGGGATCTTTGGATGGATCATCGTTATCATCGCCTCCCCAACCGCCGGTGTGATCATCGCCGAAGGGGCGCGCTACGCCACCCGCAAACACCGCTCGCGTTCCCTTTACATGACCATCATCGTGGCGGTCATCCTGGGTGCGCTGCCGTATATTATTTTCAACCTGATTTTCTTCAATCTCTTCGGCTTGATCTTTCAGGGAATTTTCCTGTTCATTGCCACGCCGGTCGTTTACACCCGTCTCTCGGGCATCCAGATCAACCGCTGACCGGTAGGTACGACTTCAGTCGTCTTACAATATTCTTCAGCTGTCAAACTTCGGGTCACCATGCTGACTGAACTCCACATCCGGAATTTCGCCATTATCGACCAGCTCGACCTGGACCTCGAGCCGGGTCTGATCATTTTCACCGGCGAGACGGGTGCGGGCAAATCCATCATCATGGATGCCCTCGATATCCTGATGGGCGGCCGCACGGATGCCACCTCCATCCGCTCCGAAGCCGAGCAGGCGCACGTGGAAGGGACTTTCAAGCTTTCCGGCCCCGAACGTCCGGCTGCGCACGCCATCCTGGAGCGGGAGGAGTTGCTGGACGATCCGGATTATGTCACGCTTACACGCGAGATCCGTCGGGAGGGCCGCAACGTGGGGCGTGTGAACGGCCGCAGCGTGGGCATTTCCCTGTTAAAGGAACTGGGGGAGCTCCTGGTGGATATCCACGGGCAGTCTGAACACCTCTCCCTGCTGAACGTACGCGCCCACCTGGGCCTGCTCGACCGCTATGCCGGTGTGGAATCCGAGCTGGCTGCCTATCACAAAGTCCACCAGAACCTGGCCGGTTTGCGGCGTGAACTTCAAGAACTGCAGGAAGCCCAAAACGACGCCGAACGCCGCACCGAGATGCTGAATTTCCAGGCCGGTGAGATCGAGGCCGCCAAACTGAAGGATGGCGAAGATACGCAGCTCAAGCAGGAACGTGACCGCCTGGCCAACGCCGAGAACCTGGCCACGCTGGCCCAGGAAGCCCTGACGGCGCTGGACGAAGGCACCCCCGAATCACCTGCCACGACAGACCTGTTCGGGCAGGCCGCCCGGGCGCTTGCAAAACTGGCCCAGATCGACCCAACCCAGAAAGCCCTGGCAGAGCAATCCACCACGCTGGAGGAGACTCTCGCCGACCTGGCCCGCAGCCTGCGCGATTACCAGGAAGCCATCGAATACAATCCCCAACGGCTGGAGGAACTCGAGGAGCGTCTCGACCTGATCCACCGCCTGGAGCGCAAATACGGCGGCAGCATCGCTTCCAGCTATTTCCTTCGCCGCAGATGCCCGCACACAGCTGGAGAACCTCACCAACGCTTCGACCCGCATCGCCGAACTGGAAACCGCCGAGGCGGCCGCATTGGCAGCCCTGGCCGACCTGGGACTGGCGCTTTCAAAAAAAAGGAAAGCAGCCGCCGAAAAAATGGGCCAGGCCATCGAGACCGAACTGGACGACCTGCACATGGCCTCCGCCCGTTTCGCGGTCGATTTCCAGACCCGGGCCGACCCAAAAGGCTTGCCGCTGCCGGACGGCACGCGGGTTGCCTTCGACGGGAGTGGCCTGGATAAGGTCGAGTTCCTGGTGGAGCCCAACCCCGGGGAAGGCCTCAAGCCGCTGGTAAAAATCGCCTCGGGCGGCGAGACCTCGCGCCTGATGCTGGCCTTGAAGAACGTGCTGGCACGCGCCGACCAGATCCCCACCCTGATCTTCGACGAGATAGATCAGGGCATCGGCGGGCGCGTCGGCGGGACGATCGGGGAAAAACTTTGGAGCCTGGGGCGCGCCCACCAGGTGATGGTCATCACGCATCTTCCGCAACTGGCTGCCTTTGGTGATCTGCATTTTCAGGTTCAGAAGGTCGTGGAAAACAACCGCACCCTCACGCGCCTGACCCGATTGACTGGCGAGCCGCGCACGCTCGAACTGGCCCAGATGCTGGGCACTCTCACCGAAGCGACCGTCCGTTCGGCTCACGACATCCTGCAAAACGCCCAAACCTTCAAAAACACCCACAAATAAGCGTTGCCCTTTTGTATAAATTGTGTAGACCGCGGGAGCCTCATCCCCGATTGGAACAAATGCGGTATCATAACGTCTACCAACTAAGGAGATCATCTGGAATGAAGAGTTTTTTGTACCTGCTCATTTGCATGTCGGTGGTTCTGTCGGCCTGTGGGTCTGCAGCTGTTGCCACTCCCACTGCCACTCCGACAGCTACCGCCACCGTGGTCGAGCCCACGCCCACCCTTAAAACACGCCCACAGCGCCTCCGACTGCAACCAACACTGTAACACCCACGCCCTCCTATCCGACCGCAGGGTATGGTCCGGCAGATTTTCCAGCCGGCGTGGATCCCCTGACCGGCTTGCAAGTCACCGACCCGGCCCTGCTGGACCGGCGCCCGATGCTGATCAAGGTCTCCAACCTGCCACGCAACAACCGTCCGCAGTGGGGGCTGACGCTGGCCGATATTGTCTTTGAATATTACACCGAGGAAGGCACCACCCGCTTCGCCGCCATTTTCTACGGTCAGGACGCCAGCCGGGTTGGACCCATCCGCTCGGGCCGTTTCATCGACGGGGATATCGTGCGCGGCTATAAGGCCATATTTGCCTTCGGAGGCGCCTATGTCGCCGAGATGAACCGCTATCTCAATTCGGACTATGCCGACCGCCTGGTGGTCGAGGGAGCCAATTCCCCGCTCACCCGCTATGACCCGAATGGAGCGAATTTCCTGGTGGTCAACACGGCCGATTTAAGTGCCTATGCCACCAAAAAAGGGATCAACGGGGTGCAGGACCTGAACGGCATGTCCTTCAATAAAACCTTGCCGGAGGGTGGACAACCGGTAAACCAGATCTACGTGCACTACTCGTCTGCCATCTATAACCGTTGGGATTACGACACGTCCACCGGCACCTACATGCGCTACTCCGACACCGCGGATGCGTCTGCCGGGATCCAGAGCGAAAAGTACGCCCAGTTGACCGACCGCCTGACCAACCAACCGGTCGCTTTCGACAACATCGTAGTCCTGTACGCGAACCACGAACTCTACAGCCCCGGTATTTACGATATCCAGTTGATTGGCTCGGGCGATGCCTATGCCTTCCGGGATGGACAGGCTTACAAGGTGAAGTGGCAGCGCGGCGCTACGGATGTGGTCTCCCTGACCAATCCGGACGGGAGCCCCTTCGCCTTCAAACCCGGCAGCACCTGCTTTGAAGTGGTCGGCTTGAATTCCACGCTCACCCAGACCGACCAGAGCTGGCGCTTCACCCACATCATGCCGTAGGAAATAACCATGAAACGTATTGCTGTCTTGACGGGAGGCGGAGATGCGCCTGGTTTGAACGCCGTCATCCGGGCTGTCACCAAGACTGCCATCAACGTCTACGGCTGTGAAGTCGTCGGCGTGATCGACAGCTTCGACGGCTTCATTATGGAGGGCGGCGTCATCCCGCTCGACCTGGCAGCCGTGCGCGGTATCCTGCCGCTGGGTGGCACCATCCTGGGCACCGCCAACCGCGGTAATCCCTTCGCCCGCAAGGTCATCCGGGACGGGCAGGAAGTCGTCATCGACGTGTCGGACCAGGTCGTCCAGGCCATCCAGGCCATGCAACTGGATGCGGTCGTCGTCATCGGCGGGGATGGCACCCTGCGCATCGCCATGGAACTCTCCGAAAAAGGCGTGCCGGTCGTTGGCGTGCCCAAGACCATCGACAACGACGTCGGCGGCACGGAAGTCACCTTTGGTTTCGATACCGCCCTGATGATCGCCACCGAAGCGCTCGACCGGCTGCATACCACGGCCGAAGCCCATCACCGCGTCATGGTGCTGGAGCTGATGGGCCGGGAGGCCGGTTTCATCGCTTTGCATTCCGGGGTTTCCGGTGGAGCGGACGTGATCCTGATCCCCGAGATCCCCTTCAGTTATGATGCAATCATCCGCAAGGTCCGCCAGCGCGTCGAACGCGGTTCCAAGTTCAGCCTGCTGGCGGTTTCGGAAGGCGCCTGCCCGATCGGAGGCCAGCTGGTGTACTCGCGCAGTGGGGATGCCATTTACGTGCCCCGCCTGGGCGGTATCGGCCAGGCGGTCTGCCAGTACATCGAGGGCCAGGGCTTCGAAGCGCGCGTGACCGTGCTCGGGCACGTCCAGCGCGGCGGCTCACCGACCGCCTTCGACCGCTGGCTGGCCACCCGCTACGGGGCGGCAGCCGTCCGCACTGCCGCAGCCGGGAAGTTTGGCCGCATGGTGGCTCTGCGGGCTGCCAAAGTCATCGACATTCCCCTGGCCGAGGCCATGGCTGTCCCAAAGCGCGTCGACCTGAACGGCGACGACGTCCTGACCGCCCGCGGCATCGGCATCTCCTTCGGCGACGATTAGTCAAATTTGATGGGGTTGAATAAACGAGAGCGGGCGTGCAGCGCCTGCTCTCGTTTTCTACTTCTCAGCCTTCCCGGCGGGAAGAGAACCGGGAAGATGGGGCGATCCATTAAAAGCGGAAGGCCGCCTTTCGGCGGTCTCCCTTGGCGCGCTCGTGGCACCTTGACTGTCTGCGAATGTTACCGCACGACGAGGAGGGATGCCACAGCGCTTCGTTTCGTACTACTATCCATTTTAGGCACCACCTCCTCTTCTATAAGGATGGCTGGTTGGGCGCAGGTCGTTCATTTATTATTCCTGCGTTGCAATTAGTATCGCATGAAATTATTCGGATGTCAATAGTGCGATTTGGATTTTAACCTTTCCATAAGGTAATCCCGCAGGAGCAAGAAATAGGCGTGACGGCTTATGCAAACGCCGCCACGCCCCTTGAATCCCGGGAAAAACCATCCAGAATGAACGGGTCAGGCATTCAAATTGATCGCCACCATCTGGATATTGGTCATCTCCTGCATGGCAAACTTGACCCCTTCACGCCCCAGTCCGCTCTGGCGGTTGCCGCCATAGGGCATGTGGTCGCCGCGGAAGGTGGAGGTATCGTTGATGATGACGCCGCCGTAATTCAAACGTTTGATGGCCTGGAACACTCGATTGATATCCTTCGTGAAGACACCCACCTGCAGACCGTACTTGGAATCATCCGCCCGGATCAGCGATTCCTCGAAATCATCGCACGAGATCACCGAAGCCACCGGGGCAAAGGCTTCATCAGATACCACCTTCATACTGTTGTCGACCTCGGTGAGCACGGTGGGATAGTAGACACTCCCTGCGCGTTTGCCGCCGGTCTGAATGTGGGCGCCGCTGGCTTTCGCCTCAGCCACCCAGCTTTCGATGCGGTCGAGCTCCCTGGTATCGATCATGGGGCCAACATCCACGCGCTCATCCAGCGGATCACCCACCACCATGGCCTCGCTGGCGGCGATGAACTTCTCCGTGAAGGGTTCGTATACCTGTTTCTGGCTGTAAATGCGCTGGATCGAGATGCAAACCTGGCCTGAATTGTAAAAGGCTCCGACTGCGCACTTCTTCGCCACCAAGTCCAGGTCGGCATCCGGCGCGATGACAATCGGTGAGGCATTGCCCAATTCCAGGGTGACCTTCTTGATCCCGGCCACGGCCAGGATGTGCCGGCCGATATCGGCGCTGCCGGTGAAGGTGATCTTGTCGACGCGCGGGTCGGTCACCAGCCATTCGCCGACCGTACTGCCGGGACCAACGATCAGGTTGATGGAACCGGCCGGCATTCCAGCTTCCTGCAGTACCTGGCAGAGCTTGACCGCCGTCAGGGGTGTGGTGCTGGCAGGCTTTAGCACCACCGTATTCCCCGAGGCGATGGCCGGGGCAACTTTGTGAGCGACCAGAGTGAATGGGAAGTTGAATGGACTGATGGCGGCGATAACGCCGACCGGCCTGCGCACCCAAAAGCCGAAATAACCCTCTCCGGACGGCAGGGCATCCAGCGGCACCGTTTCTCCGTGGATGCGCTTGGCCTCCTCCCCGGCGATCGTGAAAATACCCTGGGCGCGCTCCACTTCGATCCGGGCGAACTTGAGAGCCTTGCCTGCCTCTGCCAGCGATGGTCCTGGCGAAGTCATCCGCGCGCTCGTGGATGAGTGCAGCTGCCCGCAGCAGGATCTCGGCACGCGTGTGGGCGGGCATGTCTGCCATCACGGATTTGGCTTTCTCGGCCGCAGCAATCGCGGCGTCCAAATCCTCCCGGCGCGCGGCCGGCAGTACACCGATCGTCTCGCCGTTGTATTTGTTCTTGACCTCAAAAAGCGCTCCTCCACCCACCCATTCTCCATTGATCAACATTTTATATTCCATCAGGTTCTCTCCTTATTTCAAAATTACTCGAGTCGGTTCTCGATCCATTCTTCAACTATCGTACAACCAGCAGGCTACCCGGTGATTGGGCTTGACCTCTTTGAATTCCGGAACGCTTTGCGAGCAGACCGGTTTGGCAACCGGGCAGCGTGGATGGAAGCGGCAGCCTGCTGGAGGATTGAGCGGGCTGGGCACATCCCCTTTGAGGATGGTGCGGTTGCGCTTCTGGGATGGGTTCGGGATGGGGATGGCCGAGATAAGCGCCTGGGTATAGGGATGCAGCGGGTCGCCAAAGAGATCCTCCCGATCGGCCCATTCGGCCAGCCGGCCCAAATACATCACCGCCACCTGGTCAGAGATATGTTCCACAACGCTCATGTTATGTGCGATGAATAAATAGGTCAGGTTGAATTCCGCCTGCAGATCCTTCAGGATGTTCAAAACCTGGGATTGGATGGATACGTCCAGCGCCGAGACGGGTTCATCGCAGACAAGAAAGCGGGGTTGCAAAGCCAGGGCGCGTGCGATCCCGATGCGCTGGCGCTGCCCTCCCGAAAATTCGTGCGGATACCGGTTGGCGTGATAAGGTTCCAACCCGACCTTCTGGAGCATGGCCAGCATGGAGGCCTGGCGTTGGTTGCGATCGCCGATTTTATGGATCTCCAGGCCCGAGAGGATCGAATCTCCCACGCTGCGGCGCGGGTCCAGAGAGGCGTAGGGGTCCTGGAAGATGATCTGCATGTTGCGCCGCATGGCGCGCAGCTCGGCTGCCTGCAACGAATAAATGTCCACGCCATCGAAGAGAACCGAACCGGAACCCGGCTTGATCAGGTTCAGGATCAGACGTCCAAGCGTGGTTTTCCCGCAACCCGATTCTCCCACCAACCCCAGCGTCGTTCCCGGCAGGATGCTGAATGAAACGTCGTCCACCGCCTGCACCCATTGCCGGGTGCGCCGGACTGAGCCCGTCCACACCGGGAAATATTTCTTGAGCTGCTTCACTTCGATCAGCGGGCGAATGCTGCTCATGCCTGACCGGCTTCCTGCGTTTGATATAGCCAGCAGCTGACGGAATGATCGGAAGTGACCTGAATATTTTCCGGCATTCTCTGGGTACAGATCTCGAGCTGTTTTTCCTGGCGGATGCGGCAACGCGGCGCGAACCGGCAGCCCGGCGGCAGGCCGATCAGGTTGGGCACCGTCCCCGGGATGACCTCCAGGCGGTCCCTGGCATGCCCCAGGACGGGGATGGAGTCGATCAGGCCCCGGGTGTATGGATGGAGCGGATGGTCGAACAATTCCTGCACCTCGGCCTGCTCGATGATGCTGCCGGCATACATGATCGCCACCCGGTCCACCATTTCTGCGATCACGCCCAGGTCGTGCGTGATCAGGATGACAGCCGTGCCCACCCGGGTGCGCAGGTCGCGGATCAGGTCAAGGATCTGCGCCTGGATGGTGACATCCAATGCGGTGGTAGGCTCGTCTGCGATCAGCAGTCTTGGTTTACATGCCAGCGCCATGGCGATCATCACCCGCTGGGCCATGCCTCCTGAAAGCTCATGCGGCAGCGCCGACGCACGCTGGGATGCATCTGGAATGCCAACCAGTTCAAGCAACTCGAGGGTTTGCTGCATGGCTTCCCGTCTGCCGATCTTTTCATGCGTTACCAGCACTTCGGCAACCTGGTCGCCCACCTTGAAGACCGGGTTCAAAGCCGACTGAGGTTGCTGGAAGATCATCGAAATGCGGTTCCCGCGAATGTTCATCATCTCGGAACGGCTCATCCCCATCAGGTCCTGCCCATCGAAGGTGATCCTGCCGGAGACGATTCTTCCGGGTCTGCCGATCAGGCGGATGATCGAAAGGGAAGTGACGCTTTTCCCGCAACCCGATTCACCCACCAGGCCGAGCGTATCGCCCGGGAAAATCTTGAAACTCACGCCATCGACTGCCTTGACCACGCCATCTTCCGTGAAGAAATGGGTCTTCAGGTCTTGCACTTCCAGCAAAGGCACGCGGCCGTTTGAATCGACGGGCATCTTTTCGCTCACAGGTCCACCCTGCTGAATTGCGAACGGCAGGGCGGTCCCGGGCAAACCCACAGCTGACCCGCCTGCCCGAGCAACATAATGGAAGTCCCCAGCGTCATCCAACCCTGGCCGTCCTCCGGGTGCCGGCAAACCGGCTGGCTGGCGGACTGGTGCGAACTCAACAATTGAATGGCGGCTGGCTTGCCCATTTCATCCATCCGCTCCCCGGCCAGGGCTGCCTGAAGGGTTTGGAACCGAACCAGGGAATTATGGTGATGGTCTTGCAGGTATTGCAGGACTTCTGCCTGGTTGGAAGGATCGTCGATTATGCCAGCGCGGTAATCTTCGTTATGGAAAGGATGGTTGGTGTGACAAAACCGGTTTGTCCGGACTGGAAGGAAATATTCCTTCACCTGGTTTGCCGAGCATTCGTAACCAATCACGCGGCTTCGGCTCGCCAGCAGATAGTTCTGACCCGAGGCATGCGGGATATTCTTCAAAAATGCGCCGGCTTTCGAAAAAGAGCTCTGCGCCAGCACGCCCCGCAGCACGAACGCCACCGGCAAGCCCGATTTCGAATGCTTCAATTGCGGCAGGCTGTTGCAGACGATCCCGATGGAATGGCCGTTCATGCCGTTCAACGCCAGCAAGCCGGCAACACTGAAAACGGCCGTTTCCTTACTGCCCTGTCTGCGGCGCATCCGCAGGATGACCTGGCTGCCATCCAGGAAGGTGGGCATATCCATGTTCTGGGCTACCAGGCTCGCAGCTTTTCTGCCGCGCCAGCCCAGCGAACTGCAACGCACGCCGGTTTCCCGGAGCATGCCTTTGCGTTCTTGGCTGAACCACCACTCCTCGTCCTGCAACTGGAAGGCCAGGAGAGGCTCGAATGGCAGCGCGGCCCCTTCTGCGATGCCGTGCAACTCCTCCAACAGGTCGGGTGTCCATTTCTGGATTGCCGGCAGGAAATTCGTTTCCTCCAGCAACTCCCGGATATAAGCATCCGCCGGAAGCCCATTTTCCTTTGCCAGGAATTCCTTCCAGCGTTCCAGGACCGCATGGATCTGCGGACGCAGACTCTCCCCATGCTCCCGGCCGCGATAACGTGCCGGTCCAATCAGCGAAACAATTCGGGAAGCGGGAAATTCATGCATGGTTGGGGGGTAGGCTGGATGAAAGTCTCATGAAAAGGAAAATAGGCGATATTCCGTCAGGCAGGGTGGCCCGGAGGTTAGATGCAGTTGCGCCGGTTGCCCCATCCGCATGACCAGACTGTTATTGGTCATGCTGCGATATGGGTCTCCGTCCGGGATGCGGTGGCGGCATACCGGGAACTCTGCCGGTTCGTGGGAGGCCAGGGCTTGCTGGATATCTTCCACTCCCACGGGCGCCTGGCGGTCTTTAAAATGGTTGACCAGGCAGCCCAACCGGTTGGCTGAATGCGTATTGCTGTTGGAGTAGAGTTGCTGGAAATCCTGTGAGAATTTTTGCGGGTCGATCCGGTCGGTATTGGCGAGCGGATGGTTGGTGTGGATCACCATTTCACCCGCTTCAGTCGGAAGATAGCGGGTCACCTGGCCGCTTGAACATTCATAATCCAGCACCCGGCTGGAATCGGCCAGCATATAGTTGATGCCGGAGGCATGCGGCACTTCCTGCAGGAAATGCAGGGCCGTATCCAGGTCGGGCTGGTCGATCAAGCTGCGCGCCACCAGCATGGCGGGCAACCCATTTGGATCGTAATTCAGCCGGATCGCCAGTGTATTCTGACAGACACCCAGCGGGGAACTGTTCAACCCGCAGATGCCCACCAGACCCGGTTCGGTCACGACATACGCCTGTCGGGAAGGCTCAGGGTAATGGATGTGCAGCAGTGTTTGGTAACCGTTATACAGCGTGGGGGTATCCAGGTTTTGCGCCAGCAACGCCGGGCGATTCGCACAGGCGGGCAGACCCAGGCTCGAGCAGTGTTCGGGAACCACACCGGCCTGAAGGCTGCCCAACTGCCCGGTGTTGAACCAATACATCTCGTCCTGGCATTGAAAAACCCATAAGACCCCGAAGTCCACCCCCGCAGCTTCGGCGATCCCATGCAACTCTTCCACCAGGTCCGGGGCCCATTGGCGGGCCGCCTGCAGGTGGCCGGTTTTCTCCAAAAAAGCCGCCGCCATGCGCTCCAAAGCCGGTCCGCCAGCCTGCTCCAACTCCTGCCGGCCCTGCTCGAACAGCGCGCGGATCTGGGGACGCATTTGTTCGCCATGGCTTTGGCCGCGCTGGCGAGGAGTGCCGGAAATCTCTATGCAATACATTTGGAACGGTTCCACGATGCTCCTCTAGGTGTGTCGCAGGGTGCGCCCCGAGCGAATGCCGGTGTGCTGCTTGTTCTCGAAGGCTACCTTGCCATTCACCAGCACGTGGGTGATGCCCTCGGGACCCTTGGTGACGTTCTGGTAATCGTCGTTGCCGTGCAGGGTTGCATAATCGAAAACGACCAGATCTGCAAAGGCGCCGGGCATGATCACGCCGCGGTCGCTCAAGCCCAGCATTTCACGCGGCTGGCAGGCTGGTGGCCTTGTAGATGGCCTCCTCCAGGCTGAGTACGCCTTTGTCTTTGACGAATTCCTGCAGGTAATGCGGGAACATCGAAAAATAATTGGGGCATAAGCCATATTGAAACAGGCCGTCTTCGTATTTCACCTCTGTGGAAAGTGCAAAGCCATCCGTACAGGGCGAGGCGGCAAAGTGCTTGATAAAGGTCGAAAGGACCCGGTCATGCCGCATGTCACGGAATTGCACCCATTCGGCGTGCGGATCGGCGTGCAGGATATCGAAGAGCACATCCAGGGAGACGTCGTAGACCGTTTCCACGATCGAGCCCCGCCCGCGTTCACGGGCGATTTCTCCGATCGTCCGACCAGCGTATTCACTCGAAGAACACACCAGCACCCGGCTGTTGTCCATCCAGTAAGGTTCGCTGGCCGGGTTGACCATGTTGAACTTGAAGGTGCCGCAATACACCAACTCTTTTACTTTGGCGCGGAATTCCGGCTGGTCCAGGGCTGCGGCAAAGGCCTGTTTGGGCATGCTGCGAAGCCATTCCGGCAGGGAGAGTTGGAAGGAATAGAACGAATCGATGATCGGGGACATCCCACCAATGTGATGCTGCCAGGCCACCAGGTTGAACAATACCTTCAAACCGGAATCCCAGGCCCGGTCGATGATTTCTTCCAGCGTGGCACGGGCGTTCGCCTCCGCAAGATAATCAGGTTGTGGCAACGGGATCATGTAAGCCGGCGTAAAATGGGCGATCGTGACCGGCACCCTGTTCGCCTGGTGGCCAATCTCCACCGCTTCCAATAACCCGTGATACCGGCCGGCGAAGATCTCTCCCGTTGCGCCGTGATAGATCCCGTAACCGTGCTCATCCGGGCGGCTGGCCGGCCACTGGTTTTGGTGGAAGCGGGTATGCGGGGTAAAGAAGCCGCCGTGTGATTGCGCCACCCGGGCCATTCGGACGAGTTCCGCGCGGCGGGCATAAGCGCCCGGCCAGGAGCCGTCCAAACCCACCGAGAGCCCAAAAGCGCCACTGCGCATGGCCTCATCCGCCATACTCTCCATATCCTTGATCTGTTCTTCGGTGGCTGGCTGGTGAGTGTTCATCCCCATCGCGGCAGTCCGCAGCATGCTGTGCCCCACCAGGGGCGCATAATTGACCGAGATGCCCACCTGCTCCACCAGCGCCAGCCATTCCGAGAAATGGTGCCAGGGGATATCCAGGTCCCCGCCCAAAGCCTGCTTGAGAGCCTGCAGGATGTCGGAGTCGCTATCCGGCTTGATCGGCGCCAGGCTCATGCCGCAGTTACCGGCGATGACCGTGGTGACCCCTTGCATTATCAGGTTCTCGGCCAACGGATATTTCAGCAGGGTCACATCCGCGTGGGAATGCGGATCGATGAATCCCGGGCAGGTCACCCGGTTGCGTCCGTCGATCACCCGGGTAGCGCCGCCCTTGAAATTGCCCACGGCTGCAATCTTGTCGTTCCGGACGGCCACACTCCCCGGATAGCCCGGCTTGCCGGTGCCATCCACGATCTGGGTATTCTCGATGATCAGGTCGAACTCTTCAGGCATATTCTCCTCCAGGAAAAGACCGGTGGTCAACTTTGCTGGCTGGTAACATCGCGTGGGTCAAGCACGTCCCGCAAGGCATTCCCAAAAAGGTTGATCCCGAAAGTGACCACAAAGATGGTCAGCCCGGGGGCAAGCACGACCCAGGGCGCGGTCACCATAAAGTCCCGGGCGTTGACCAGCATGGCGCCCCATTCAGGGATGGGAGGTTGCGCCCCCAACCCCAGGAAGCTCAACGAGGCTGCCGCCAGGACCGCGGTTGGCATGGTCAGGGAAATATAGACGATGATCGGCGAAATCACGTTCGGCAAAACGGTGCGGAACATGATCCGCCAATGTCCCGACCCAAGCGCTCGTTCTGCCGTGACGAAATCCTGCTCTTTCACCACCAGGATGGAGCTGCGCGCCAGGCGGGCAAACGAAGGGATGCTTGCCACCCCGATGGCGATCATGGCGTTTTCCAATGACGGCCCGATGATCGCCACGATGGCCAGGATCAATAGTATGTATGGGAAACCAAGCATCACATCCATCAGGCGCATTACCAGCATGTCTGCCTGCCCGCCGAAATAGGCCGACGGCAACCCCAGGCCCACGCCCCCCAACGCACCCACGGCCGTGGTGATGATCATGATCAGGACGGCATAGCGTGCCCCGTATACCACCCGGCTGAACAGGTCACGTCCCTGCTCGTCAGTGCCAAACCAGTGTTGGGCGGAGGGCGGGTGCAGGCGTTGGTCCACCTGGATGTCGAACGGGTCGTACGGCATCAGCCACTGCCCGAAAAGCGCCAGGATGATCAGCAACAGCGTGATCACACCGCCGATCTGCGCCGAGCGTTTCCTGAACAGGTGGCGGAACATCCGCCAGGTCTGGTTGGCCGGCTTGGGCGGCGGATTCTCGATCAGGAGGAGACTGGTGGCTTTCTGGCTTTGGGTCATTGGGTTCTCAACTTGCCAGCTTGACGCGCCGGTCGATGACTTGATACAGGATATCGACGATCAGGTTCAGAAAAACGTAAGTACCCGCGCTGATTAGGATGATCCCCTGCGTGATGGTGAAGTCACGCCACTGGATCGCTTTCACGCCCAATTCTCCGATGCCGTGCCAGGAGAAAACGGTCTCGATGATGAAAGCCCCACCCAGCAACCCGCCGATCTGCAAGCCGATAATGGTGATCACCGGCAGCAAGGCGTTCTTGAGGGCGTGCTTGAACACCACCCATTTTTCAGATAGACCCTTGGCACGCGCCGTGCGGATGTAATCCAGGTCCAACACTTCCAGCATGCTCGAGCGGGTGATGCGCGCCAGGCTGGCCGAAAGGATCAATCCCAGGTTGAGGGATGGCAGCAGCAAATCCTTCAGGCTGCCATCCCCGATGACCGGAAGCCAGCGCAACCTGACGCAGAAAAACAGGATCAGCAGGATCCCCAGGAAGAAGGCCGGCATGGAGAGGCCGAACAGGCTGACCGTCATGGCGGATACATCGAACACCGTATCCTTGTAATACGCGGATATGATGCCGGTGCCCACGCCCAGGACCACCCCGATCAGCAGGCTGGCAAAGGTGAGCTCGAGCGTGTTCAGGTAGCGGTAACCGATCAGGTCGAGCACCGGTTCGCGCGTGCGCACCGAGATGCCCAGGTTGCCGTGCAGGATGTCTGATACGTAGTAATAAAACTGCACCAAGACCGGCTGGTCCATGTGGAATTCCGCCCGGATGACCGCGGAAGCTTCGGCCGATTCCTCTTCGGTCAATTGCCCGCCATACAACATGCTGACTGCATCGGTCGGGATGGCCGCTTTGATCAGGAATGTGACCAACAGAATCCCAAAACACACTGGCAAAAGGTAAAGGATGCGACGAATGATGTAATTTACCAAGAGACCTTTACTCCGGAGGGTGCAGGGTCAGCGACTGGGAGTTCATTTTTCGAACCAGATATCTCCGGGGAGCAGATAGCCGTAATGATCTCCGTGAAAGTCGCGCACTTTCGCATTCAATGCGTACAGGGTCCAATCCGCCTGGATGGGAACGACGACCATCTTTTGCATCAACAGGATCTGCGCCTGGTGCGCAATATCGACCCGTTCAGCATAGTTCATGGTGGTTTCGATCGAATCGAGCAAGGCGTCCATTTCAGGATCGGCTGGCATGTGTCCACGATGACCCGGCGAGCGGAACAGGACCGTCAGAACGTCCATGTCGCCCCACGTCCAGCGCATCAAGTCCATGTCCAGGCTGTCCTTCTTCAGGCTGGGATAGAATGCGCCCCAGTCGCTTTGCTTGATATTGATCTGTATGCCTACGTCCTGGAAGTTCTGCTGCAGGATCTCCAACGAACGGATGACATAAGTATAGCCTGAATAGCTCCACATCCCGAAGCTGGCCTTCTGTCCATCCTTTTCACGGATGCCGTCTCCATCCGTATCCACCCAGCCCAGGTCGGTCAGCATCTGGCGGGCCGTATCCGGGTTATAGGGCGTGGCGTATTCCTGTGATAACGCCTCGTCGTACCCCATCAAACCCGGGGCCAACGGGCTGTAGGAAGACGTGGCGTATCCGCCGCGCGAGGACTGGATGATCGCATCCCGGTCCACCGCATAGCTGATGGCCGTGCGGAATTTTGGATCGTTGAAGGGCGCCTTCTCATTGTTGAACTCGATGAACTGGATCGACGTGGTGGTCTTGATGGTGAAGATCTTGAAGTCCGGGCTGTTCTCCACCTGCGGCAGCGTGTCCGCGTTCAGGATGGATGCGTCCAGTTCGCCGGTCTGCAGAGCCGCCATGGCTGTGCCGTCCTCGGCAATCACCAGGAACTTGAAGCCGGCCAGCAAAGCCGGTGCCTTGTTGATGGCGTCCTCGCGCACCTGCACGTAGTTCGGGTTGCGGACGAAGGTCAGGCTGGATCCGGGTTCCCAATCTTTAAGCATGAACGGCCCTGTGCCGACCGGGTGGCGCCCGTATTCGTCGGCCCATTTTTTGACCGCAGTGGGTGAATTAAATCCCGAGTAAGCGTAATTAAGCACGTTCCATAGTCCCGCAAAGGGGGTTTTAAAGCCAATTTAACCGTCAGGTTGTCCACGACCACTGCCTGTTGCAGGGTCCCAAAATAGGCTTTGGCCGGTGAAGCGTTGGCTTTATCCAGGATGCGGTCGAAATGGAACTTGACGGCCTCCGCGTTGAAATCGGTGCCGTCGGTGAACTTGATCCCGTCTCGCAAATTGAAAGTCACCTCGCGCTGGTCGTCGCTGATCTTCCAATCTTTGGCCAGCCAGCCATGGATGACGTTCTGCTCGTCGATGTAGATCAACCTTTCCAGGAAGGTCAATGCCATCACGCTCTCAGCAGCCCCCGAGGTGGTGCGGACGTTATCCAACGTCTCGGGGTCTTCACTGATTCTTAGCGAGAAGATATCCCCTTGCGGCACCGGCACGTCTTCATGCACCGGCTCGGCAGGCTTGCAACCTGCCAGTGCCGCCAGCAACAACACACAAACCATCACGATCGGAATGGCTTTCACGGCATTCTCCTTTTCTCCACAGAACGGCTAGATCAAGTTTTCTTGCAGCATCTGCTTTAGCACGCTTCCTGAAACTTCCATAAATTTCTCCACGTGTGAGCTCGTATGCGCTGTCGACATGAATAGCGGGTGGGCGCTGGCCATGATCCCATTTGCCCGTAATCCCAGGTGGAACACGTTTGCCGCCTGTTTGTTGGCTTTCATGGCATCCCGCTTGTTGCCGATCTCTTCCAGCCCGAAGTGGATCTGGAAGATCGACCCGACCCGGTTGACCATCAGTGGCACCTCCAGCCTTTTCCCAAGCTCTTCCATGCCCTTGCACAGGTCTTCTGTCAGGCCATTGATGTAGGGATAGGCTGTGCCAATCTCGAGCTCTTCCAACACCGCCAACCCGGCGACCATGGAGACGGGGTTACCTGAGAAGCAGCCCGACTGGAAAATCTGTTCCGAGAGATCCCAGAGGCCCACCTTGGGGGTGACCACCCTGTCCATGATCTCGCGTTTGCCGCCGAACCCGCCGATCGCGAAACCGCCTCCGAGGATCTTTCCCAGGCAAACCAGGTCTGGCCTGACCCCAAAATATTCCATCGCCCCTCCCAGGGCAATCCGGAAATTCGTCACCACTTCATCGAAGATCAACGGGATGCCGGTCTCTTCCGTCACCCGGCGTAGCGCCTGCAGGAATTCCATCTTCGCCGGGACGACCCCCAGCCCGAAAGCGGAAACCGGCTCGATGATCACGCCGCCCAGCTCGTCGGCATGTTTGCGGATCTGTTCGACCGCAATCTCGGCGTCGTTGAAAGGCAGGATGATCATGTTATCGCGTACATTGGCGGGGATGCCGGCGCTGTCCAGGTGCGGCTGCGGCGACTGGCAGTCGCCTTCCACCCCCAGGGTGCTGACCAGCACGGTATCGTGCTGTCCGTGGAAATTGCCTTCGAATTTGACGATCTTCGAGCGCTTGCGATAGGCGCGCGCCGCCCGCATGGCCATCATGGTCAATTCCGAGCCGCTGTTCAGGAAGCGCACCATTTCCACCGAGGGCATGATCTGGCAGACTTTCTCGGCCAGTTTGACCTCCGCCTCGGCCGGCAGGTAGTACTGCACGCCGATATCGATTTGCTGGTGCACCGCCCGCAGCACGCGTTCAGGCGAATGTCCCAGGATGTGTACACCGCCCCCCATCAAAAAATCGATGTACTTGTTCCCGTCCACATCCACCATCTCGGCTCCCTGGCCCCCCAGCATGTAGATCGGGTACGGCGGCAGGTATTTGCCGTTGCCGGCCACACCGCCTGGCAGCACTTTTCCGGCAAAATCAGAGATTTTTTTGGATACTTTGGTTTGTTTCCAATATTTTTCTTCAAGCGCGTTCATTTCTTGTATCATGGCTTTCCTCCAGGAACGGTTGATCTTTTAAATCAGTATAGCCCGAAAGAAAGCCCCCTTTAACGGACACTTGCCCGGAGATACCCCCATTTTAATGTGCAATTGCACACAAAGATATTCAATCAGGTCGTTTCAAGCGCCAGTCCTTGACGGCCAGGTGATAATTCAATACGACCATCGGGTCCTGGAAATCGATGCCCCACAGGTCGCTGATCTTTTGAAGGCGTTGATATAGGGTGTTTCTGTGGATGAATAAATTCTTGGCGGCCTGGTTGGGCCGGGTCTGGTGATCCAGGTAAGTTTCCAGGGTCGACAGATAGCGCGTATTTTTTTTACTATCGTACGCTTCCATTTTTTCGAGCATGCGGGTGTAGAGATTGGGTGGTCGGCTTTCGGCCGGACGGGCCAGCATTTCTCCCAGATAACCCAGCTCGTCATACGTCCAGACCGTACGGGTTCTTTGATCCTGGGAATTGAAAGCCTGCAGGGCGTCCAGCGCCTGCTGGTATTCCAGGCGCAGCCCTCCGGCTGCCTGTGAGGCGGCGCTGATCCCCGCCCGGACCTCAAACCCTTTTTTCGCCGCATATTGCGTGAACTTTTCGACCACTTCCCGCAGCGCCGCCGGGTCCATTGAGCCCACCAACACGGCCAGGTGTTTTCCCCGCTCGATGGCCGAGGCCCAAAGATCGGCTTCCCGCAGGTAATTTTCTGCCAGGTAAGCCAGCTGGCGGGTGGATTGGCGGTCTTGTTGGCCAGCGTCGATCGCCACCAGGCAATAGCCCTTCTTCAATTGTTCCTGCCAGGCCGTTTCATATGGAAAATCCAGTGAAAAGCCGGCTGTCGAGATCGTTGATGTTATCGAACAATTGCGATTTCAGGCGCTGCTCGGTCTCATAAATGGTTTCCTGGCGGCTCAGGATCAGGGCGGCCACCACTGCGCCGCGTTCGATCATCAGGAAATCCAGGCTCGTTAATGGCGCCTGGCTGGCCGCGATCCAGATATACCCAAATCGACGCGATCCGACCAAAATCGGTGCAATGACCCGTTCCAGGGTCAACCCGATGGCCGGGTTGGGTGCCAGGTGATAGGGCACCGGGTTCTTGCGCAACTTTTCGAAAACACCCTGCTCCTTAAGGAACGCGATCATCCCGGGCGGCGTGCGGCCCAGCTGGATACTCCGCCGGCGGGCCTCATCGGTGGGCTCTATGCTGGTGTGTGCCAGCAGGCGCAGCGCTTCATCCTCGATCGTCACCGAACAATGCAACGTCTCTGCCAGCCGGCGGGTCAACCCGGCCAGGTCGCCACCTTCCAGCACCACTTGCATCAGGATCTGGTGGATATGGTCGGCCCGCTCGGCCAGCGCGTATTGTTCCTTCAGGATGTGCTCGTGAATGGCATGCGTGACTTCGGCCAGGTTGACTTCCCAGGGTATGCTGATCAACGGGAAACCCAGCTTGTCGGCCGCAGAAATCATCACCGCCGGGATCTCGCTCATATACCGCCCGATATTCACCACCAAACCAGCCAGTTGTTTCTCGTTCAGGCTGTGGATCAACCCGGCTTGCTCCTCCGGGTGCAGCATCCATGCAAAGGCGGTCGTCAGCAGCAGATGCCCTTCCTGCACCCAGGGCGTCGCGTCCGGGTGGTCGATGATATGCGTCCACCGGATGGCGCGCTCAAGTCCGCTTGAGCCTGCGACAACCTGGGCACTGGATAGGATCGGGAGTTCACGCAACGCTTGGGCGACGGTCAGCGACATGGTTCATTCTCACGCATCAGGCATTGATGGGATTGGAGAAAAATAGGAGATAAAAATAATATACCCCAAAAAAGGTGTGAAGGCAATTGCAGGCTACCCCGCTGCGATTTTCACAAAAGGCCCAATCCTGGTATGGAAGACCCGTTGGTCGGGCAGGCGCATCTATTTTCCTCCCCGAATAATGAACGAGCCTCCGCGGGTCAATTCCGAGCCCGAGGAGCAATGACTGTTTGCGGCGCAGCGCCGCTCTATGCCATATTCTGGTACAGAGAGATCCAGTTCCCATCCGGATCGGCAATGTATGCATAGCGGTTGCCCGCCGCACTCACGCCCGGCTCCTTCAGGATCGTCACCCCGGCCGCCCGCAGCATCTTCACCGCTGCCTCCACGTCGTCCGTCTTGATCCCGATCTCGAACGGGTGCCCCGGGCTGGAGGGCGGCATGCCGTGCGACTTCAGGCCGGCCGGGGAACTGACCGCAATCGTTGAGCCGCCCACCCGGAACTCGACGTGTTCAGGGTCGCCCTGGTACGGGAAGCGGTACGTCTCTTCGAATCCAAGAATATGTCCGTAGAAATCCACCGCCCTGCCGATATCGGTCGAGTAAATGTTGGTGAGTGATTTTAAGAAAGTTACCATTTTTGCTCTTTTTCTGCTCCCGGCTCCGAAATGATATAAAATATTATCCGGATCGCCGATAAGCGATTATGCGATCATCTCAAGCAATGGACAAGCGGCAAGACCACGAACTTGTCCAAGGAGAAGATTTTGACAATGAATAAAATCAACCAAGCCAAGACGCAAGCCGCCCAGGCGGTCAAATCCATCGCCGTGTTCGGAGCCGGCTCCGGCCTGGGCCAGGCAGTCGCCCGCCGTTACGCACGCGAGGGGTACACCGTCATCCTTGTGGCCCGCCGCCGGGGACCGCTCGACCGGCTGGCCAAAGAACTTGCCCGCGCCGGCGCAACCGCACACGTCATCACCGCCGACCTGTCCGACACACAAGCCGTCCCCGCATTGGCCGAGCAGATTCGCGCCAGGGTCGGCGACCTGGACGCATTCTACTACGCACCCACCCCAAACACCGGGTTCGTCTCCGCAGCCAAGCTGACCCCGCAGTTCGCCCGGGGCTTCATGCCGATCATCTTTTACACCTTTCTGGCACTTGTGCAGGAGTTTCTGCCGCACATGCTCGAGCAGGGTGACGGCGCCATCCTGACCGCACAGGGCGCCAGCAGCGTGCAAGGCCTCCCAAACATGAGCGGCCCGAGTCCCGCCCAGGCTGCCCAGCGTAACTACCTGCAAGCCCTGCACGCCGAGCTGGCCGGGAAAGGCGTTTGCGTCGGCGCGCTCTACGTAGGGGTAGCCATCCGGCACAGCGCCTTCCATGCCGAAATGGAGAAGGCCAAAGCTGCCGGCCAACCCGTCTGGGAGATGCCTGTCGTCGACCCCGACCATCTCGCCGACCTGCTCTGGACCCTGCACCATGAGAAGGGCGAACTGGAAGTCACCTATCCTGAGGTGCTCTTCGATCATTGAAAATCGTGTACTGGCCTGATTGAGCAAACCAGCCTGCCTGACACTCCCTGCAGCGCACGTTTTGCCGGGCGTCTTTCAAGCGCGTTTTCATGCACTTGTTTGCGCCGGGATTCCCGGCTGAGCGTGGATCTGTTTACTCCTGCTTCCCGTCCCCCTTCAGCGCCTGTTGGATGTCCTTGATCCTGTGGGTTCTGGCATGCCCGTCCAGGTCGGACGGCCAATCCGGTCCGCGTTCCCTGCCGCTGAACCAGGCTTCCGGCGCCTCCCGCAGCAGCTTCAGCAGCTCATCCTGCACCTGCCGGTGCCAGGCCAGCACCTCTTGCGGCGACCGATCGCGCCAGCGCATGTAAACCAGGTGGTTCTGCTGGTTATATTTCAGCCCGCGCTCCTCGACCGGTCTGCGTTCCCTCCGGATGGTCCGGGCCACCCCGGCCTTCCAGTAGGTGATGTGGGCCAGCGCATCCTTCACCGTCCACGGATCCTTGCTCTCCGACCTGGCCAGCCGCCGGTCCCATTCTTCCTTCGAAAGGTGGGCGACCAGGGCTTCCAGCGCTTCGAACTCCTGGATGGTGCGGTCGATCACCTCTTCACGAGTGTGTATCATAAGGGGAACCTCCTTTCATATCATTTCCTTAATCACCATCATACTACCCTCTCCCAAAAACAAAAGGTGGTCTTCTCGTCCCGGCTTTAGTGTTGACAGATAAGAAGATGATGCCGGTCTGCGACGCCAGTTGCTGTAGCGACGTTTCAGTAGGAGCATTCCCGCCCTACGCTGTGCGCCTGGCTGGCTGTTTTTTTCCTCAACGACCGGTTGTGATTGACCCGGCGCGCTCGTAATTCAATACAATGACGCCCTTCGAGCTGACCTTGCTCTCCGTCACCTTGAACGCCGCCGGGAGCGTGCCGTCCGCAAACAAGCGCTTCCCGCCGCCTAATGTTATCGGATAGATCATCAGCCAGAACGCATCCACCAGATCATGCTTGATGAGCGTCTGGATGAGATTCCCGCTGCCCCATACGTGCAGGTCCGGCCCTTCCTGTTGCTTGATTTTTGCGACTTTTTCCGGGATATCTCCGTTTAGAAACACAGACGGCTGCCATTCGCTGGACGTTATCGTATTCGAAGCAACGTACTTGGTCGCCTGGTTGACCCCGGGCCATGCCTGCTGCGTGGTGCGGCCAGTACGGCGCCCAAATATCGAAGGTTTTGCGCCCTAACAACAGGTCGAAGGGCAGGTTCATTTGCCTTCTCAACAATTTTCCAAGGATCGGGTCGGAATAGGGCGCGATCCACCCGCCGTACGCGAAGCCGCCGCTGGTATCTTCTTCTGGTCCGCCCGGGGCTTGGATGACTCCGTCCAGGGAGATATGTTCGAGCACGCTGATTTTTCTCATGGACCGGCTCCTCTTAACTTTGGATCAGGCTCTGGGGGCTTCATTCCGCGGCGATCGTGATTTCGTTTTTCGGACCCACTGCATTATCCCGGCACTTTTCCGGGGCGCATTGTTATCAGCTCTGACGGCAGGAGGCATTGAGATAAATGATCAACCTGTACCTAATTTTTCCACAATCCTGGCAATTCGCCGTTGGCGAGTTTCCTGTGCTTTGGCTTCCTCCACTTGACGCACGTATTCCTTCTTCATGGAGGGCGCTGATTTTTCGAAAGCGCCGAGTGCATTCGCCTTGACTAACGCCTCTTTCAAGTCCCCGGGAATTTCAACAGTGCGTGGTTCCAGGTCAAGCTCCAGGGTGACGTCTGCCGCATCGCCACCCTGAACGCCCGAGGCTTTTCGGTGGTCTGGATTGAAACTGATCATGTACTTGCCGCCCATGACCGCCACCGCACTTCGATAGGTGTATTGATTGATGGTGACCCGGACAAGCGGGCGTTTCCCACCGCCCAGTTTCTCGATTACTTCTTCGGGAACTTGAATTCCGGCGGTATTCTTGCCGGTCTGTAAAATGGTGGTGTGAAAAGTGATCGGTTGGGAATTTGCTTTGTTCATTGTTTGCTCTCCCTGTAAATACGAATAAAACTTAAGCGCCGCCAGGCGCACACTGTTTGGGGCAATTATATATTCAAAGGCTCACGTGTTGAATGCATCATTAAAATTTCCTGAACTTATTCCTGATCCCATTATCCAGCTCGTAAAATAGTTGCTCGATCCGCTTTGTGCCAGTTCCATGCGCCGGCATTTTACTGAGTAGCCCGGCGATTGCATGGGTTGCGCTATCGATTGCCAGTGCGATCTCTCGCTCTCCGATTTCGGATCCTGCGCATGGGTTAGTTCATGGCAAGTGCGGAATATGCGGCCGGTCCGAGGATGTGCTTGCTTTGATTGATATCTTTGAAGGGATGGGTGTAAGCGCTGCCGCCGCAAGACTGGCGGAGCGCGGCTGAGAGGCTGCCGCATCTTTGGTTTCAAGGGAAGCCCTGTAAGCCTGCATTGCCAGTTTTCTCAACTGGTTGGTTCGTTTTCCGCTTTCTGAAAAGCTTTATTCTGGATTGCATTTCGTGGTCGTTTATCTTCATTCTCGATACGCTCAAGACGGTAGCGCTTCGCGCAATCTGCGCCCATTTCCCCAGGCTTTGAAGTTCTTCATTTTGTTTCGAAATACTTTTTCTCTGCATGGTACCCTTCAGCGCTTACTGCCGCAGGATCTTCTCCAGCGCTTTTCCTTTTGCGAGTTCGTCGATCAGTTTGTCTAAAAAGCGGATTTTTTGCATCAATGGATCTTCGATTTCTTCCACCCGGATGCCGCATACCACCCCTTTGATAAGCGCACTGTTGGGATTATAGGCAGGCGCCTGGGCAAAAAATGTTTCAAAATCATTTTCCTGCTGGATTTGCTGTTGCAGTCCGGCCTGGTCATAGCCGGTCAACCAGAGAATGATTTGGTCGACTTCTTCTTTCGTGCGATTTTTGCGTTCCGCTTTCCGGATGTATAGTGGATATACCACTGCAAATTTCATTTTGAATAAGCGGGTATTAGATTTGTCCTTCATAGATAAAATCTCCTCTTTAATTTTCGCTTGACAGGAACCCCTCCAACGGAAACGACCATTGTTGGCTGGCGCTTGCCTACTTTACTCGATAACGCAGGAAAACTTCACCATTTCCAAAGCGGCGCTGCTCCAAAAGCTCGAGCCCCAGTCGAACCCTGTCAGGCAGGCATTGTTTGCCGCCTCCCACCAAGATCGGCAGGAGAAACAGTTGAACTTCGTCGACCAGCCCGGATCGAAAGGCCTGGGCCGCCAGCTCAGGACCACCGATGAGGATATCTTGTGAAACAGTCCCTTTTAATTGGCGAATGTCCTCCGGATTGAAGTTTCGCTCAAGCTGCGTCTTGCGAGTGGATACGGCCTCCAACCTCCGGGAGTAGACGATTTTGTCGGCAGCCTGCCAGGTCTCCGCGAAGACGCGCCTGAGTGGAGACTCGGCGGCCAGGTTGGGGTCGGTTTCCCAAACCATCATGGTCTGATACATTCGACGTCCATACAGGTAAGTGCCGGACGTACGGATGAGCTGGCTAATATAACTGAACACTTCATCGTCTGGCGTTGTCCAGTTAAAATTGCCGTCCATGTCCTCGGTGTAGCCATCGAGGGATGTGTTCGCCAGGTAGATCAAGTCAGCCATGCTGAAGCTCCTTTTTTATAAGTAGTACCTGTAATTCAAATTCCTTCAAAAAACCATGCGAATGGCTCAAGCGCCAACGAAAGATTAATTATACTTTATTACCATGCTCCTGGCGGCGTCCTCGCCGCCGAGGACGGCGGCTTGAGCAATATGAGCTCAAGCGCCAATGAAAGATTAATTATGCTTTTTTACCGTGCTCCTGGCGGCGTCCTCGCCGCCGAGGACGGCGGCTTGAGCAATATTAGCTAAAGCGCCACCGAAATATTAATTATGCTTTTTTACCATGCTCCTGGCGGCGTCCTCGCCGCCGAGGAAAGTACCCGGATAGGGCACGGCGGCTTGAGCAATCTTAGCTCAAGCGCCACCGAAATATTAATTATGCTTTTTTACCATGCTCCTGGCGGCGTCCTCGCCGCCGAGGAAAGTACCCGGATAGGGCACGGCGGCTTGAGCAATATTAGCTCAAGCGCCACCGAAAGATTAATTATGCTTTTTTACCATGCTCCTGGCGGCGTCCTCGCCGCCGAGGAAAGTACCCGGATAGGGCACGGCGGCTTGAGCAATCTTAGCTAAAGCGCCACCGAAATATTAATTATGCTTTTTTACCATGCTCCTGGCAGTGTCCTCGCCGCCGAGGACGGCGGCTTGAGCAATCATGCGAATGCCTCAAGCGCCAACGAAAGATTAATTATGCTTTTTTACCATGCTCCTGGCGGCGTCCTCGCCGCCGAGGACGGCGGCTTGAGCAATATGAGCTCAAGTGCCAACGAAAGATTAATTATGCTTTTTTACCGTGCTCCTGCCAGTGTCCTCGCCGCCGAGGACGGCGGCTTGAGCAATATTAGCTAAAGCGCCACCGAAATATTAATTATGCTTTTTTACCATGCTCCTGGCGGTGTCCTCGCCGCCGAGGAAAGTACCCGGATAGGGCACGGCGGCTTGAGCAATATGAGCTCAAGCGCCACCGAAATATTAATTATGCTTTTTTACCGTGCTCCTGCCGGCGTCCTCGCCGCCGAGGACGGCGGCTTGAGCAACATGCGAATGCCTCAAGCGCCAACGAAAGATTAATTATACTTTACTTACCATGCTCCCGGCGGCGTCCTCGCCGCCGAGGAAAGTACCCGGATAGGGCACGGCGGCTTGAGCAATATAATAGGAAAATCACCAATCAGCCAATCCTCCACCCTGACACCTTTTGAGAGTCTCCTGTCAGTTCCTGCCAGGTTTGCAGGGTATAGTAGAGGGGTATTCACAAAAACTTATCTATGGTGGAGGTCATTATGAAACGAACCAGGCTGCTCTGGATCACGGCGCTCATTCTCGGCTGGCTGTTCGATTTCCTGTTCTGGAAACACCCCCAGGGGCTCAATTTTCCCCTTTACGCCCTGCTCGTCCTGACCGGCGGCTTGGTCGTGCTGCTTTACAATGGCTTTCGACCTTCCTATAAATCGCTGATTCTGCTCATCCCGCTCGTGTTCTTCGCCGCCATCAGCCTGTTCCGCCAGGAACCTCTCAGCCTGTTCCTTTCGTTCGCCTTCACGCTCGGGCTGATGGGCCTGCTGGCAGTCACCTTTTTGGGCGGACGCTGGCCCTGGTACGGACTGGCCGACTACCTGGCCAATTATGCCCGGCTGGCCGGCAGCCTGCTGGCGCGCCCGCTCATGTTCCTCTCCGAAAACCGGAAGAACGCGGCTGCCGCTACCGCCGATGCGGACCAGGCGGTCCAGCCCAACCAGACCGGCCGCAAACGCTTCTGGGCCGTCCTGCGCGGCCTGCTGATCGCCCTGCCCATCCTGGCGGTCTTCACCGCCCTGCTCGCCTCGGCCGACCTGGTCTTCGCCCAGCGCGTCAGCGACTTCGGCAAACTGTTCCGCCTGGAGCGCCTGCCCGAATACATCTTCCGGCTGGTCTACATCTGCATCGGCGCGTATGCCCTGGCGGGCGCCTTCCTGCATGCCGCCCAAAAGAGCCGCGACGAGAATTTGTTGAGCGAAAAAACGCTCCTGCCGCAGTTCCTGGGTTTCACCGAGGCGGCCGTGGTGTTGGGAGCGGTCGTGCTCTTGTTCCTGCTCTTCGTCATCGTCCAGTTCCAGTATTTCTTCGGGGGCGGCGCCAACATCGGCGTCCAGGGCTTCACGTATTCCGAATACGCCCGGCGTGGATTCGGCGAATTGGTCGGGGTCGCCTTGTGTGCCCTGCTGCTCTTCCTGGGACTCAGCGCCATCACCCGCCGCGCCTCCGTCCTGCAGCAGCGCACATTTTCCGGCCTGGGCATCGGCATGGTCGCGCTGGTCGGCGTAATGCTGGTCTCGGCCTTCCAACGCCTGCTGCTCTACGAGGCGGCCTATGGCTTCTCGCGCCTGCGCATGTACACCCACGTCTTCATCCTCTGGCTGGGTCTGCTGCTGGCCGCCGTGGTGTTGCTCGAACTGTTGCGCAGGGCTCGCTTCTTCCCATTCGCCGCTTTGATGGCTGCGATCGGCTTTGCCGCCACCCTGACCCTGGTCAACGTGGATGCCAGCATCGTCCGCCAGAACGTCGCCCGGGCTGCGGCCAGCCAGGGCCTGGACGTGGTCACCCTGGCAGCTCTCTCGACCGACTCGGTCCCCGCCCTGACACAGGCTTTTCAGGACCCCGACCTGCCTGCCGTTACCCGGGATGCGGCGGGGGCCGCCCTGGCCTGCCGCTCCGCTCTCGATCCAAATCGAAACGATCCCGACTGGCGCTCCTTCACCTTCTCGCGTTTCCTGTCCGAGCGCGCCCTGGCAGGCGTGCAGTCCGGGCTGGCGAAACTACAAGACTGAATCGGACACCTGGCCGGTTACGGTTATCTCCCCCTCCGGGACCCGCTATGATTGCAACGGATATTCTTCCGGAGATTGATTAAAAAAACTTCCCCAGGGATGCCCAGTCAAATTCGATGAACGGCTTTATCCTGCTCGATCCTTTCCCGCCGCCCCTGCATGAAACGCTTCGACCAGGGATGTTCCGGGTCCTCCCCGTCCATGAACAGGATCTCGGCGAACAGGTCGATCTCGCGCAGCTTCAGGAAGTACGGCAGTTCCGCCAGCCAGCCCGGGTCGAGCCGGTTGTGTTCCCGGTATCCCTGCAGGAAGACCGGCATGAAGCGCCCGGTAAAGCCCGGCGCGTCTTCGCCGCTCCACCCGATACCGTAGAACACCACCATGGCAATGTCGTAGATAAAATGTCCGTACACGCAATCGTCGAAATCGAACAGGGTCAGGTTGTAATCCTCGTCCACGAATAAGTTGCCCAGGTGGGCATCCTGGTGGATCATGCCGTACCCGTCCGGATCGCGCCGCAGGGCTCCCAAATGCCGCATCAATTCCCGGTACTTGGGCAGCAGGGCTGCGTATTTGTCGGGCATCCACAGGTCTGCGTACATATTGCTGGGATCGTCCCACTCCGGGCGTTTCCAGGCCGCCTGCGCCACCCGGTAGCTTTTTGCCAGGGCATGCATGCGCCCCAGCAGCCGCCCGTAATTCAGGAACAGGCGCTCGTTCATCTGCGCCTCTCCTGCGATCCCGCCGCGCGCCTTGACGAAGCTCGTGCACAGGAACTGCCCGCCCTGCCCATCCTCGACCGCCTCGACCAGCTTTCCCTGCTCAGACAGGATCGCCCGCGCCACGCCCGTCCCACCTTCCGCCAGGGTTTTGATCCAATCCACCTCGCCGCGGATCTGGTCGGGGGTCCGGCGGCGGCTGTGCCCGATCCGCAGGATGAAATCCCCGTCCGGACGGCTGAACTCGTAGATGAAACTCTCGAATCCATCCAACCGGCGCGTGCGTTCCGCAGCGATGCCGTAAAACGCGCATGCCCTGGCAAGGGTCTGGTCGTCGAAGCGGGCCGCGATTTCAGGGTCCATGTTCTGCCTCTTTGGGTCGGCTGGAATAGCCGCGCCGATTTAAGGGGTTGCGCTTGCGCCCGGCGTGCCGGTCGGAATGGGGATGTCTGCCAGGTTCTGCCGCAGGAATTCCAGCATTTCCAGCGCAGTCAGGTTGTGAACCTGCATCCCGTACTGCATACTGTTGGGGAGCGTGAAATCGGTGAAATTTTTGTAGGAAACCGAGCTGAGATGGTCGGGGTCCGCCAGACCGTTGTCCGGCAGCGGCTGGGCCGCCCGCCAGAAGTTCCACAGCGGCAGCTGGTATTCAAGCGCCAATTTGGCAATCGTGGCATTGATCGACTGGTCGCCCTCGATGTTATCTGCCTTGGTTGCCAGGATCGGCAGGATGCCCCTGGCGATCGTGTCGTCCAGGATGGCGCGCATGTTTAGCTCGAATGACCCCGGGTTCTTGTGCACGTAATAGGCTTCGTTGGTGCCGATCGAGATAAAGGCGAAACTGGGCCGGTCGAGCCGGTACTGGCAGTCCAGCAGGCTTTCATTCTTCTTGCATTCCGGTCCCGTCCACAGCGTGGTCAGCAGCCCGGCACTGTTCAGCCCGGCCTTGGCAGCCAGGCTGGACCGCCCAAAGGATCCTTTGAAATAATCGATCGTCGCCTGCAGCGAACCGAATTCCCCCAGGTTGTAATCCCCGTCGAAGCCCACCAGGAAATCCGGTGCCGCGCTGGCGCAGTCCCCGATCCGGGAGAAGACGTGCGCCTGGCTGCCCATCGCCAGGCCTTTTTTATAGATTTCGCGCGACCGTTCACTGAGTTGGGTTGGGATGACCGGCAGGTCCTGCCAGGAATTGGCCGGCTGCGCAGTCGGCGAGGGGCTGGGTGAGGCAATGGAGCCGCCGGTAGTGCTGGTGGGAATCGAGGCCTCGCACTGGCCGTTGGCGTGGACGTCTCGAGGCTGCCCACCGGGGTCACAGCCAGGGGCATGGGCGTGACAGTAGGAACCTGTACCGCAGAAGTAATTGCCGGGGTGGAGGCAGTGGCCCCCGGGCTGCAGCCCACCAGCAGCACTAACCAGAGCAGGCCCAGGCAGGCAGTTATCGTCAGGAGCAGATGTTCCCGCCGGGGTGGCGCCAATTGCATTTGCTACTTGACCGCCTGTGCGATGGCGGCGATGTGTCCGGGCATGCTGCCGCAGCAGCCGCCCACCACGCGTGCCCCCAGCGCAACGAACTTCTGTGCGTATTCGCCCATCTGCTCGGGAGTCACGTCGTATGTGGTTAATCCATCCACCAGGTGCGGCAGGCCCGCGTTCGGCTTGGCCCACAGCGGGAATCCGGGTTCGCTGGCGGCATATTCCTGCTGGATCTTCTCCATGTTCTCCAGCGTGGTCCCGCAGTTGGCGCCGATCATCACCGCGCCCAGGTCCCTGTAATGCTTGAGCATATCCGCCGGTTTCACACCCATCATGCTGCGCACGCCCCGGTCGTAGCTGAAGGAAACCACGATGGGCAGGTCGGTCACCGAACGGGCGCCGTTGAAGGCGGCATCCGCTTCGCTGAAATCAAACATGGTCTCGATCACCAGCAGGTCCACACCGCCCTGCGCCAGCGCCCTGGCCTGTTCGGCAAAACTGGCGGTCGCCTCTTCCACTGATACCGGTCCGTAGGGTTTCAGCAACAGGCCGGTCGGGCCGATCGATCCGGCCACCAGCACCCCGTCTCCGGCCTGGGCAGCCTGGCGGGCCAGCTCGGCCGCCCGCTGGTTCACTTCCGGAACCCGCTCTGCGTATTTCAATTCTTTCATGCGCAGGCGTGTCCCGCCGAAGGTGTCGGTCAGGATAATGTCCGAGCCGGCCGCAACGAAGGCGCTTTCGAGCTTTAGCACCATCTCGGGCGCATCCAACACCAGCTCCTCCGGCGGGGTGCCGGGCTTGAGCCCCATCTTTTGCAGACTGGCACCGGTCGAGCCGTCTGCGATCAATATTTCGCCGGATTGGAGGCGTTCGAGGAATTTATTCATATCACTTCTCCGTGGAACGAGATTGACCCATTATAATGGGATTTTAGCGGAGTCAATTTAATGACCTTTCCTTCAATCTACTTTTTTATTTCCTACGGGGCCGTCTCCTTCCTGCTCCCCTACTTTGCGCTTTTCTATCAATCCCAGGGAATGTCCGGCGGACAGATGGGTCTGCTGACCGCCATACCCCCAATCATTTCCTTCTTTGGCGCGCCGCTCTGGACCGGGGCCGCGGATGCAACCCGTCGTCACAAGCTTGCCACCGTTGTTTCCACTCTGGGTGTGGTGATCGTCACTTTTATCTTCCCCAGCGTGGCCAGCTTTGGCGGCTTGCTGTTGATGATCTGTCTGTTTTCTTTAACGAACTCACCGATCTCCTCCCTGGTGAATAGCGCCGTACTCGTCCAGCTTGGGGACCGCAAGCCTCAGTACGGGCGCATCCGGCTGTGGGGTACCATTGGGTACGGCATTCTTGCACCCTTCGCCGGCAGCTTGATTGGAAAATTGGGGCTACAGTGGTCGTTTTGGGGATTCGCCATCCTGATGTTGCTCAGTTTGTTCGTGGTCCTGGTGATCCCTTTTCACCAGAGCCACGTCAGCAGTATGCAAAGCTTTGGCCAGGGTGTGCGCGTGCTGCTCCGCAATAAGGCCTGGATGCTTTTCCTGGTAATGGTGTTCATCGCCGGCCTCGGATTGTCCACCGTGAACAATTATCTGTTTGTATTTATGAATTATTTGGGCGCCAGTAAATCCTTGATGGGAATCGCCCTGACAGTTTCCACAATCTCCGAGATCCCCGCCATGTTCTTCAGCGACCGCCTGCTCCGGCGTTTCGGCGCGCAGCGGCATGCTGGTCATTGCCATGACCGTCATCGGTTTGCGTTTGATCTTTTATTCGTTAACTGCACAACCCGGGATGATACTGGTGATCCAACTGCTCCACGGCCTGACTTATGCCGTCATCTACACCGCCGGGGTTTACTACGCGGATCAGATTGCCCCACCCGGGCTGAAAGCCGTGACCCAGGGTATGTTCTCGGGAGTATTTTTGGGATTCGGCTCAGCCGCCGGAGGGCTGCTTGGCGGCATACTGCTTGACTTTTTTACACCGGAGGGCATGTATGCCATTACGGGGGCGCTGGTTCTGGTGGGGCTGCTGCTTTTCCTGCTGGTTGAAAGGAAATACTTTCCGGCTAAAGGAGTCAATCGTGGGACAGTATGATATTGCCAAAAAGCAAATTGTGGAGACCGCCCAATTCCTGGCGAAGAAGGGCTATCTCATGGCGACCGGAGGGAACGTATCCGTCCGGATCGCCGGACAGTCTGCCCTGGCCATCACCCCCTCCAACTACGATTACATGAAAATGCTGCCGGAGGATATTTGCGTGCTCGATTTTGCGTTGAACGTGCTCGAAGGGCAGCGCAAGCCCTCCGTCGAGAGCGGCATGCACGCCGCCATCTACAGCGCCCGTGAGGACGTGAACGCCGTCGTCCACACCCACCAGGTCTATACCAGCGCGCTGACGCTCATCCGCAAGCCCATTCCGGCGCTCTTCGACGAGCAGGCCCGCTTCCTGGGCCGCAGCGTGAACATCATTCCCTATGCCCCCTCCGGCACCGGCAGCCTGGCGAAAACCATTGGTCGCAATGTGCGGGACCATAATAACGCCTACATGATGCAAAACCACGGCGCCCTGATTTTCGGCCACGACATGGAACGAGCCGTCCACAACGTGGAGATCCTCGAGAAGTGCTCCCTGGCATATCTCCTGGCGCTTTGCACCGGCAGCAAGGTGACCAGGATTCCCCTGGTCGTGCGCGAAGTGGCCTTTGCCAAGCTCCGCAATGACCAAAAAATTGTCGCGGGCGGGAAAATGGAAACCGGCGGAGAATAAGGATGCCCAAAGCCAGCCTCACCACGCCCGAACTCGTGCTGGATGCCCAGGCCGACCTGGGCGAAGGTCCCTCCTGGGATGCGCGCAACCATTGCCTGGACTGGGTGGATATCCGCCTCGGCCGCCTGCACGTTTTCAACCCGGCGGATGGGTCCGACCGGTCGGTCGAGCTGGGGGAAATGCTCGGCTGCGCGGCTCCCCGCCGGACGGGCGGCTGGGTGCTCGGCTTGCAGACCGGGTTTGCGGTCGCAGACCCGGAATTTCTGGATGGGGATCAGAATGCCATCCACGGCATTTTCGCCCCCGAACCGAACCTGCCCGGCAACCGGTTCAACGATGGCAAGTGCGACCCGGCCGGTCAATTCCTGGCGGGCAGTATGGATAACGCCGAGAAGCAGGCGAGCGGGTCGTTGTATTCGCTGACCCGCAAAGCGATCCTGAGGACATTGGTAAAGGGAACCCGCATCTCCAACGGCCTGACCTGGAGCCCCGATAGCCAGTCCTTTTATTACATCGACACGCCCACGCACACCGTGATGCGTTACGACTACGATTTGGACACCGGTTGGATTACCAACCCCCGGCCCGTGATCTCCATCCCGCCCGAAATGGGCTGGCCGGATGGGATGACCTGCGATTCCGAAGGGAGGCTGTGGATCGCGCTGTGGGGCGGCGCAAAGCTGACGCGTTGGGATCCGCTCGACGGGCAATTGCTGGAGCAAATCCCCCTGCCCGCCTTGAACGTTTCCTCGTGCATTTTTGGCGGCGCGGAACTGACCGACCTGTACGTGACGACCGCCCGCAAAGACATGTCGCCTGAAGCGCTCGCCCAATACCCTCACTCCGGCGGGCTTTTCCGCCTCTCCACGAACCTGCGCGGCCTGCCCACCTTCGAGTTCGATGGATAGCAAATTGTCCGGCCGATCACGCAGCCGGGGCTGCCGGGTTTTCGGACTTTGCAATCCCTGCGCCGGATTCACCCCCAGCTTTTGCGGATGTGCTAAAATAACGCTACCTTACTGGAGTTGTTATGTCTGATATGGTTGAAGTGGTCATCGATAGTGTGCGCGTCAGCCTGATGTCCCCGCAACGCGTGGTCGTTTTGCGGCAGACGGATGTGGAACGTTACCTGGCCATCTGGGTCGGGCCGTTCGAAGCGGAAGCCATCACGGTGGCGCTGCAGGAAGTGGAAACTGCCCGCCCGTTGACGCACGATTTGCTGAAAAACCTTTTCGGTTTGTTCAACGCCAAGGTCCTGCGCGTCGAGATCGTCGCCTTGAAGGATGACACCTTTTACGGCAACATTGTCGCCAAGGCAGATGAAAGGATCATCGATATCGATTCTCGCCCCTCGGACGCCCTCGCCCTGGCCGTTCGTACGCATGTCCCGGTCCTGGTCAGCCTGGATGTAATGGACGCCGCCGGGATTGTCCCGGAACGCGATCTGCAAACCGATAACCCACCCAGGTCTGTCGAAGATACCAAGCCCATCGAACATCCCCCTGTGGAAACCGATAAAGGCCTGGACGTGTTCGAGGATTTCCTGAAAAAACTTAACGACGACCCGGGTGATGAAGAAGAGAAGCCGAAATCCTGATGGTCTCGCCGCCTGCTGAAGAGCGCCCGCCCGAACTTTTGGAAGGGCCGTCCGTACCCTCCTCCTCTGTCATCCCCCACAACCGTGAAGCCGAAGAAGCCGTTGTGGGGGCAGTGCTCGATTAACCCCGAAGCCTATTACGACCTGGCCCAGTTCCTTCAGGCTGAGGATTTTTACATCATCCGCCACCGCTGGATCTGGGAAGCCTTCACCCGCCTGCACGAAAAGCGCATCCCGCTGGATTTTTTGACGGTTACCGAGGAACTCCAAACCGCCGGGCAATTGACCGAAATCGGCGGCCCGGCCTATTTGACGGCCCTGCTCAACCAGGTGCCCACTTCGCTGCACGCCGAAGCCTACGGACGCATGGTCGAAGCCACCTCCATTCGCCGGCGCCTGCTGACCTCGGCCAACACCATCGCCACCCTGGCGTATAACGAACACGAAACGGTCGAGAACGTTATCGAAGAGTCCGAGAAGGCCATCTTCAACGTCAGCGAACGGCGTCTGAAGAAGGACCTCCAGCCGATCTCGTCCGTCCTGAGCGATTATTACGACCGCATCGACGAACTCGCCAAACGTCCCGAGGACATCTTCGGCGTCCCGACCGGCTTCGTCGACCTGGACCGCATGCTGACCGGCCTGCAACCTTCCGACCTGTTGATCATTGCCGGGCGACCTGGCCAGGGCAAATCCGGTTTCCTGCTGTCGGTGGCCAAGAACGCCGCCCTGCTGCATAAAAAGCACGTCGCCATCTTTTCCCTGGAAATGTCCAACGAGCAGGTGGTGCAACGCCTGCTCTCACAGGAGACCGGCATCAACTCGCAGCGCTTGCGCAACGGCAAACTCAACGATAACGAATGGCCGCTGTTGACCCACTCCATCGAAGTGCTGGGGGATACGCAAATCTTCCTGGACGACACGCCTGCCATCACTCCCCTGGCCCTGCGCACCAAGTGCCGCCGCCTGCACATGGAATACGGTCTCGACCTGGTCATTCTGGACTATATCCAGTTGATGGGCGGGGATACCCGCAACGAGAACCGCGTCCAGGAAGTCTCCTATATTTCTCGCAACCTGAAGGTGCTGGCGCGTGAGTTGAACGTCCCGGTGCTGGCAGCCGCGCAGCTCAGCCGCGCCGTCGAGCAACGCACCGACAAGCGCCCGGTGCTCTCCGATTTGCGTGAATCCGGCTCCATCGAGCAGGATGCCGATATCGTCATGTTCATCTATCGCCCCGACCAGTATGAGAAGGACACCGTCAAGCAGAACGTGGCCGAGATCATCATTGCCAAACACCGCAACGGGCCGACCGGCAGCGTCGAACTGGTCTTCATCAACCATCTGGCCAAGTTCGTGGATGCCGCCACACGCAACATCGACCTGAGCCAGGCCTAGCGCACCTCGTGTTGCTTCTTTTGAAGGGGCTGGCGTACAAAATATGAGCAAATTCCAAGGCTTCTCAGACTCTGAGACTTTCACCCCAATCCCCAACAATTTCTTCCGCCACCTGCTGACCGAAGTGGATGACCTGGACGAGTTGCGGGTGACGCTGTACGCCCTTTGGCGGATCGCGAACATGCCGGGAGGTGTCCATTATCTCAGGGAACAGGATTTTGCCGAGGGCTTTCCGGTTCATCCCGGGGCGAGCTTCCCGGGCAAAGCCTCGCTGCAGGGCTGGAAAAGGCGGTCGAACGCGGCAGCCTGATCCGGGTCGAAAATAACTCTGCCGTGCTCTTTTTTCTCAATTCCCCGCGCGGGCGGGCTGCCGCCGAAGCCTTCTCACAGGGCCGCTGGCAGCCGGATGCCGCCGGACCCGGTACCCCGCCGCCGGAACGCCCCAACATTTTCAAGTTGTACGAAGAGAACATGGGTCCCCTGACGCCGATGATTGCAGACGCACTGAAGGACGCCGAGAGTACCTATCCACCCGCCTGGGTGGCCGAAGCATTGGAGATTGCCGTACTGAAAAACAAGCGCAACTGGAAATACGTGGAAGCAATCCTGAAGCGCTGGAAGGAAGAAGGTCATGCCAAAAAGCAAGATAGACGCGACGCTCAAGCAGATGGTCGCCGGTACGCCGAAGGCGAGTACGCCGACTTCATCGAGCATTAATTCGCTCGGCGACCCGGACTGCCCGCACTGCCATGGCCTGGGATACGTTCGGCGAGACGCCGAGCCCGGTTCGCCCGACTTCGGCCGGCTGGAGATCTGCACCTGCCGCCAGGGTGCGGTCATGCGCCAGGTGCGCGACCGTCTCTTTTCGCTCAGCCACCTGGAGGAACTTACCGGTCTGACCTTCGATTCGTTTCAACCGCGCGGCCAGATTGGCCTGGGAGAGCGGCAGGCGGGCTCACTGGAGATCGCCTACAATAGCTCCCGTCAATACGCCGCCAACCTGAAGGGCTGGCTGCTCCTGCAGGGCAGTTACGGTTGTGGCAAAACCCACCTGGCCGCCGCCATTGCGAACTTTGCGGTTGACATGGGCGTGCCGACCCTTTTCCTGACCGTCCCCGATCTACTCGACCTGCTGCGCTTCGCCTTCGATGCCGAGAACATCACCTTCGAGCAGCGTTTCGAGCAGATCCGCACGGCCGATTTGTTGGTGCTGGATGATTTCGGCACGCAGTCGGCCACCCCCTGGGCGCAGGAAAAACTCTTCCAAATCGTGAACTACCGCTATATCAACCGTTTGCCACTCGTGGTAACCACCAACGTCCAGCTGGATGATATTGAAGAACGCATTCGCTCGCGCCTCCAGGATCCGGAATTGGTCAGCAAGGTCATTATCATTGCCCCCGATTACCGGCAGCCGTTGGACGACAAGGGCCACCACGAACTCTCTTCGCTTGACCTGCACGCCAACCGGACATTCGTGAACTTCGAGGGCCGGGAGGCGGAAGGTCTGCCGCCCGACGCGCTCAAGTCGCTGGAGAAGGCGCTCAAGGCCGCCACCACCTTTGCCGAAAAACCGCGCGGCTGGCTGGTGTTGGCCGGTCCGTACGGTTGCGGCAAGACCCATCTGGCCGCCGCCATCGCCAATTTCCGCACCGATCTGGGCGATCCGCCGCTGTTTGTCACCGGCTCTGACCTGCTCGACCACTTACGCGCCACCTTCGATAAGAACAGCCCGGTTTCCTACGACCGGCGTTTCGACGAATTTCGCACCAGCCCGGTGCTGATCCTGGACGACCTGAGCTCGCAATCCATCACCCCCTGGGTGCGCGAAAAACTTCACCAATTGATCAATTATCGCTACAGCGCCGAACTGCCCACCGTCATAACCACTGCGGAAACTTTGGAAGAAATGGACGCGCGCATCCGTTCACGCATGCTGGATGCGCGTATCTGCACCATTTATGCCATTACCGTCCCGGCCTATCATGGCGGCAGGAAAAAAATCAGGCGTTAAACATTCCATGAGCCGGCAGGAATGCCAACTCCCCGGCACATTTCCCCCTCTGCCCCATATCCAAAGCGACTACAGTTTTCCTGTTAACGCGGCCAAACGCAACCGGACCACGGTGCCGATGTATTTTCGGCCGCGCCGCAGGTAGTGGATCAAATTCGTGCCGGTTTTAGACTCCCCGGTCCTGCGCGGCATGGCTTTGTACGGCAACTCACATACCTTGTATTTCCTGCGCAGTGCTCGAAAGATGAAATCCACAAAATATTCGCCATAATCTCCCCTGAGCGGAATCGCCTGCAAGAGCTCTTTTCTCACCGCCACAAATCCGCTCGTATAATCCGCGAAGGAAGCGTCGAGGGAAAAGCGGGTGAACCAGTTAAGCGTCAGGCTCAGGAACATCTGCATGGCGCCCCACTCACCGCTGCGGTCCTCGCTGCCTCCCACCACGTAGCGCGAATTCACAACCAGATCGAAACCCTGCCCCAGCATGTAAAGCATTTGCGGGATGCGTTCGGGTGGGTGCGAGAAGTCGCAATCCAGCCAGACGACCACGGGCTGCCGGGCAGCCGCGATCCCGGCGGAAAGCGATGCAGTCAGCCCATGCTCTTCCATCCGGCGGATAACCTCGATCCTGGCGGGCGGACAGGTTACCTGCGAAGCCAACTCCCAGGTTCGATCCGGGGAATCGTCGTCCACGACAATAATTTCGATTTCCTCGATCCCGGCCTGCTTAATGGCTTCCACTGTGGCCTGGATAAAACTGGCGATATTGCCCGCCTCGTTCAAGGTGGGGATTACCACCGACACACCGCTATCCTGCCTGCCCGCGTTTTCCAAATGAATCTATCCTTGTTTTTTTTCCGGGAGAACTATGGTTGGAGGGGTTTGTTGACGACGAAATTGTCGAACTGAACTTCCATGGTACCTTCGACCACGCTGGAGCGCACCGCCAGACCGGTATCGCCGCCCGTCAGTTCATTATTATAGGCCAGAGAAACCTGTTGGCCATTGGCGTAGAGGGTTAAGCTTTCTCCGATGCAATCCGCACGGATGTGGTTGGTCTTATTGCCGGTTTTGATCCCATCCATTTTCAAGAATTTCAAGCCCGGAGAGATCAAGGTGTCTTCCCCGTCCTTGCGCATGGCGATGCCCGAATAGCCGTCGCTGGTCACCAGCAGCATGTAGTAGTTATTCGGGTCGTGGTAATGGCAGAGCACGCCAATGTAATTGTCGTCCGAACCTTCGATCTTGCGCGCATCCACTTCAATACTGACATCACCCTGAAAGGTTTTTCCGGGAGTGGCCAGGAGCAAGGTGGCGGGTTTGCTCACCGTAATCAGGTATTGATCGTTGGCATATTTCATCGAACCGCTGTCGTTCGAAAGCTGGGTCCAACCGCTGGCAGTCTGGGAAAAATCGTCAAAGAACAATGCGTTCTGCGTATTGGGGGTTGCCGGTGTAGCCGCGCAGGCATTCAAGAATGTCGATAAAACCAGCGCCATCGAAACGATCAAAACGGTTTTCTTCACAGTCATTTTCTCCTGCTTATCTCAAGGTCGGGATGCTTTTGAAAACCCACATCCTTTTTTTATCAAGCCGCTATTATAGTCGATGCTAATTACATCCTTCTCTTATTCGGCAGCGGGATGATGACCAACGCACTGACCAGGAAACACAGGGTAGCCAGCCCGAACAGCAATAAATATCCGCTCGAGCTGGAGCCGAGCGCCCGGTTGATCGGATCGATCAAAACCCCACCCAGCAGGCGCGCCACACCCGACCCGATGCAGGTGGCAATATTGGCGATTCCCAGGTACCGGGCGGCTTCCGCCAGGGGGACGATATCGGTAGCCAAGGCCCAGGAGGCGGAAAGGAACGCGCCGATGCCCATCCCGATTATTCCGCCTGCAATAATGATGGGAGTTTGATCGCGGACAAACAGTAACAAGAGCGACCCGGCAAAAGCCACCAAACCAGCGACCATCATGACCGGCTTGCGCCCGAACTTATCCGAAAGCCAGCCGGATGCCAGGGCCATGACGATCAAGGCCGCCCCCAGGATGACCTTGAGGGTGCCATAGAAACTCTGCGCGTCTGCCTGGGTCATGCGGATGACATCCACCAGGTAATTGATCAGGAAAGCGTTAATGGCAATGAAAGCGCCCCAAAACAAGACGCGGTTGGCAAACCACCAACCGAAGATGCGATTCTCACGGAAGTTGATGTAAAAGGCGTTTTTTAACGACTCGGTGATCGAACGGGAGGCAACCTCCGCGTTGGTGGCCTCGGGATGCTCGCGCGCCCAGATCGCCGTCAAAATAATGAAAAGGATGAAAACAACCAGGGGGGCAGCCGCGGTACCGTAGATGGCGTAATCGCCAAAGAGTTTCTGACCCGTGCTCCCAAGCAGGATGCCCGCCACTGCGCCGGCCACAACGGTGGCGATGATATCCATGACCGCCTTGAGACTGGAGGCCTGCCCGTGTTGGGATTCAGGCACCAGGTCGGGGATGAGTGCCTGCCAGGGTCCCTGGAGAATATTCGAGGAGAATTGGATCAGGATCACGCCGATCAGAAGCACCCACAGGGTCGGAGCTGCCGCCAAAAGGAAAAACGAGACGGCAATCAAGGCGGCCCCGCCAATAATGAAAGGCAGGCGACGACCCATCTTTGTCTTGGCCCGGTCGGAGAATACGCCGATAACCGGTTGGACGACCATCGCCACCAGCAGGCCGATGAACCCCAGAAATCCCAGCGCCGTATTGGGCAGGTCGGTTAATTGGCGCACCTTGAACGTCATCAAGGGTGGGTCTTGAATATTGGATGAAAAGGTCAGCGCAAAACCAAGCAGGCTGATGACCAACATGCGGAAAAAGGATATTTTTTTCATGCAGGCCTCCTGGAAGGATTGCGGACGGACAGATCTTATTACTCCAAGCGATTCAACCGCCTCGTCCACCTTTAGCTCAAAAACCAGCGGACCGGTAAAATGCGCCGCATCCAGGCGGTCAAGAAAACGGCCCAGATCCAGATCGCCCCGGCCAAGTGGCTTGTGATCTTCCCCATACCCGCGCATGCCTTGCGGCATTTTCTTCGAATCATGCAAATGGACTTCCGCCAGGCGCGGCAGGACCTTCTCCAGGACATCGAAGAAATCAAACCAACCGGGGAACCCTGCCAGCACATGTCCCGCATCGAAGCAGATCGAAAGGTCAAATTCTTCGGCCAGTTCAAGGGTCAGGTCGAGGGGAAATTCGATCGTCTCGATGGCCAGCTTGCGGGAAGGGATACCGGTCTGCTCCAGGATCGATTTTATGCTGGCACGCGCTCCCGCCTGGAACTGGCGCAGAATGAGCTGGCGCGCCATCTCGGAGATCTTCATGTTGTAGAATTCCGCTGCCAGGGCACCGGTGGCATGCAGCACGTAGACTTCCGGGTCCGCCGGCAGGGTCGCCTGAATAGACCGGACCAGCGCTTCCACGGAACCGGCGCGAACCGGGCTGAGCGGCGTGGAGGGTTCGACAGACCACAGCGGCAGGTGGAGCGTGTAGGTAATGCCCTGCGTTTTCAGCGCGGCGAGGCGTTGGACCGATTCCGGGGAGTAAGCCTGCGGCAGGAACATTCCCAGGTCGCCGCCCAACTCAATCGGATTAAAGCCTTTATCGAACAAGCTTTTCGCCAAACCCGCATGCTCAAAACCCATAATGCCTGCCAGCACCTGTTCAGCCGGAATCCCCGATGGGACAAGCGCTTCCAATTGCATTGCCATGATTCCGAATTGCATAGACGCCTCCTTGAATTTATGGGGTCAGGGAAGGAATGGGAATGATCGGGGGAACGTAATGGAAAACCAGCCAGAGCAGCCCGATCAGCAGAATTGCCAAACACAACAATCCAATCAGGCCCCAGAATATCCACGGCCAGAGTTTGCCGGGTTTCTTTTTTCCACGGGTGTTGGATTTCTGCGGTGAATCATCCCACGGGACGAGCAGCAAAACGACCGTGACATTATCTTTCACCTGGCGCGAGCAGGCCAGGTCGACCAGTCTTTGTGCGGCGGGCTGCAGGTCCAGACCGCGCAGCGCAGGTTCAATTTCGTCATCTTCAACGACATCCGTCAACCCATCCGTACAGAGCAGCAGCAAGTCGCCCGGGAGCAGCCGCAATCCCTGGTTGGAACGGGACTGAGTATCGCTCTCATCCGTCGCCAGACGCAGGCGGTTATCGGCTTCAGGCGTCTGGGTGGAACCAAGATAACGCCGGATGACGTGCGCGTTGGGGTTGTCTTTAACATCCTGCGGGTCCAGGAGACCTTTTTCCACAGCCTCCTGCACCCAGGTATGATCAACGGACAATTGCACCAGGCCACCGTTGCGCAAGAGATAAATGCGCGAATCGCCCACCGAAGCAGTGAACAAGCGCTTCCCGATGATCCAGGCGCAGGCGCAGGTGGTGCCCATGCCCAGGCGCTGCGTATCGTCCCGGCCTTTATTTGCGATGGCGTCACTGGTCACCTGGATGGCATGGTCGAGCGTGTCCAGGGGCCGGCGGGCATCTGACTGGGCCACCATGTGGCTGATGGTCTCCACCGCCATTTCGGCGGCCACTTCTCCGGCGCGGTGCCCCCCGATCCCATCCGACACAATGGCAAAGATCGACAGGGTGGGGTCGTTTTCACCGACACGGAACGACGAGACGGCGTGGCGATCCTCGTTCTGCCTCCCAGACATGCCAGGATGGGTCACGGCTGCAACCTGAAGATGCGCACGCACTGAATGGATCATACCTTTTGGGTGGGAGTGACTGTGGGAGCTGCCAGATCAGGAGGCTTTCGCAGCATGAAGCGATAAGACAGCCGCCCGATCTGCAATATATCGCCATGTTGCAAGCGGCGAGGCGCTTCCAGCATTTCATAGTTGACCCAGGTACCGGAAACCGATTTTTCGTCCGAAAGGATATATTCCCCGTTCTGTTCCCTGAGACGGGCATGCAAAGGAGAAACAGATGGGTCATCCAAAATACGCGTCACCTTCAGAGGGTCAGAGCCGAAAGTCATTTCAGGCGATACAACCGGGATGGCCGGGGAAAATAAGGGGTCGCCATCTTCCTTAACCGCTCCAGGTAGGCAGCAGAGGCTTTGGCCGGACGTTTCCATGGGACACGCAGATTACCCCGGCCGGTCTGCCCTTCGACCGGCTGCGTAAGCGGGTCATAGGAAGCCTTTCGATCCACCGGAGCCGAACGCCGGCGAATCCGATCACCCGCCAGGATGCCCCCCAGGACGACCCCGGCAAAAAGGATTGCAATCAGTACAACCCAGATGCTGTTACGCGACAGGAAGGGGATCAGTCCAAACTGGGGACGGACTACCGTAACCATGACCGGTATGGCCAGGCTGGTTTTGCTCAACCCGAGGCTGTCCACCGCCTGCACACTGAGCATGTGCTGGCCGCTGGTGGTATAGCCGCTCAAATCCCAGGTGAAGTGGGTGAAGGGCTCGGCAGTGTTCTCGGCCACTTTTTGGTCATCCACGTATAGCGTGGTGCTGACGAGCGGGCGCGTGCGACCATCCGGGAATTCAACGATGATATCAAGGCCCTGCTGGGTCGGAAGGAAAGCCGCCCGGTCAGTCGTCCGTGAATCGGGCGCCTGGCGGACAATCTGCTGCGGCGGGGAAACCAGTATCGGATTGGGGGGCTGGATATCCAAATTAAAATGTCAGTGCAGGCGAGGTGACCGAGGCACCCTCCAGGTTTACCTGCGCGGTGAGCGCATGGCCTCCGGGAGTGAGAACGGCAGATGTATAAGTCAGATGATAGGTGGAACGCAAGGGAGCCAGATAGGTCTCAAGGCCAGGCAATGGCTCCAGCCCGGAAAACAAGACATATTGTCCACCGGATTGGATGGCAAGGTCCTTGAGTGCGGTGGCACCGGAGGAAGAGAAGAAATCTGTGGAGGCTACAATCCAGACGAAAACGCGCACCTGCTGACCCACGGCGCGTTCGGTCAAATTCTGCAGGGTCGGGATATCGTCCACGCTGGTGGGAGAAGTAATAAACAGGACAGACCGTTTCATGCCAGATTGGGAGCTCTGTTCGGTGACCGCGTCCAGGGCACGTGCCAGTGTATTCAGGCTCGGCGTCATGGATCCCAGGTTGGGCTGGTAGGCATTCAGGGCAGCCAAAAATGCAGCCGTGTCCGCCAGGTGCGTGGAAAGGACCCCATAAGTGGGGATCAGGCTCAGATCGTCGCCCAATGAATCGGGATGATTGGTGGCCCAGTCTTTCAGGACTTGAACGACCTTATCGTAACGCGAGACTGCGTCGGCGTCCCGAAAGGCAAAGGTTGGGCCGGGGTCAAGCGCCAAAGCGAACTTCACACCCACCTGGATTTGCTCGAGAGCGCTGGGCGTAATCAACTGGCTATCTTCCATCAATGTAACATCGCCCGGTTTTAAACCGGTGACGGCGTTCCCCGCCGAATCCATAACATCCAGTCCCACAGTGATGGTGGGGAAATTGCCCGTTTGCAGGTTGTAGAGGTTGATCTGTGGCGTGTTCTGAACTCTGAGCGCGGACAAGCGAAAACAACCCTCCAAATGCAAGCAAAAACACAAGTAAAGAAATGGGCAGGAGCTTACGCATGATCTGCGGAAATATATTCAGAAGTACGTTGCGATGCAATCAAGTGAAGCGGGCCAATCCTAAATATCTTTGACTTCTGCGTCGACGATTTCGTCATCGGTTTCTTCTTCTGGAGGGGCGGATGGAACGGGTTTATCCTCCAGCGCAGGAAGTTTGATCCATTGGTGCAGCCCGGACCAGGCCAATAATATGCCACCAACCGCGGTGCCTGTGATCGAGATCGGCACGCCGGCAACAATTCCCATCACCAGTCCTTTTGCAAAGGCTTCCCCCCAGCCATCCTTTGCCAGGTAGTGCTGCACCAGGGTTGTGGCCAGAAGACAGATTCCCCCAATGATCGGCACAGAGAATATCCACACCTCCGGGCCGGCAATCTCAGGCAAAGTGAAAAGGTTGTCCAGCACAATTGTCGTTAAAGCTGCCAGCGGGTGCACCGGTGCGGGTGGAATCGGCCGGCGAAGCTCGGGCAATAGGGGCAAATGTGCGTTTACCGGATCGGGCATTTCCAAATCTCCAATCGTTCATTCCAAACCACACTCCAAACCACAGGGTCTGTCACTCCCATTCGATCGTGGCAGGCGGCTTGCTGGTAATATCATACACCACTCTATTGATTCCGTGCACTTCGTTCACGATCCGGTTCGCCACTCTGGCCAGGATATCCTCCGGGATGCGCGCCCAATCTGCAGTCATGAAATCGTCGGTGACCACCGCCCGGATGGCACAGACCTCCTGGTAAGTACGCTCGTCCCCCATCACTCCGACGGAACGAACCGGCAACAGGACCGCAAAAGCCTGGCTGGTGCCGGCATTTTTGCCCAACAAACCGGCCGCGGATAACTCTCCAGTAAAAATGGCATCCGCCTGTCGCAGGCGGGCGACGCGCTCCGGGGTCACCTCGCCCAGGCAGCGAACGGTTAGCCCGGGACCGGGAAAGGGCTGGCGCCAGACCATATCTTCCGGCAACCCCAGGGCCTCCCCGACCGCCCGCACTTCATCCTTGAAGAGGTAGCGCAGCGGCTCGACCAGGGCCATTTGCATATTTTCCGGCAAGCCGCCCACATTGTGGTGAGACTTGATCCTGGCGGCCTTGTTGCGCTCCGGTGCGGCCGATTCAACCACATCCGGGTAGATGGTCCCCTGCACCAGGAATTTCGGTGAAGCCAGTTTTTTAGCTTCGCGCTCGAAAATCCGGATGAACTTTTCACCGACAGTCTTGCGTTTTTGTTCCGGGTCGAGCATCCCTTTCAGGCAGGCAAAGAATTCCGCTCCGGCATCCACCACCACCAGTTCGGCGCCCATCTGCCTGCGGAAGGTTTTCACGACCTGCTCCGGTTCGCCCTGGCGCAGCAAACCGGTGTCCACGAAGACCGCCACCTGATGATCTCCGATGGCTTTGTGCACCAGCGCGGCCGCGACCGACGAATCCACGCCGCCGGATACCGCGGCGAGGACGTGTCCATCGCCCACCTGGGCCTGGATGCGGGCCACGCTCTGCTCAATAATGGAAGCCGGGGTCCAGTCGGGGATGCAGCCGCAGATATCGACCGCAAAATGTTCGAGCAGCGCAGCACCATTGGGGGTATGTTTGACCTCCGGATGGAACTGAACGGCGAAATACTTGCGGGTGAAATCGCCCATGGCGGCAATCGGACTGTTCGAGGTTTTTGCCAATGCAACGAACCCCTCCGGCATGCGGGTGATCCGGTCCCCATGCGACATCCAGACCGTGGATAAGGCGTCCAACATGCTGCCCGGAATGAGCGGCTCAATCGTCGCAGGTCCATACTCACGCTGGCTGGCATGGGCAACTTCGCCTCCCAGGGATATGGGCGAGCAGCTGCATGCCGTAACACAGTCCCAGCACCGGCAGGCCGGAGGAGAGCACATACGGCAGCAGCGTGGGCGCACCCGGGGCGTAAACCGACATCGGTCCTCCAGAGAGGATAAAGCCCTGCGGGCGGATCGCCAATACCTTTTCAGCCGGGGCGTCCCAGGGGAAGAGTTCGCAATAGACGTGCGCCTCGCGCACGCGCCGGGCGATCAGTTGGGCGTACTGGGAACCATAATCGAGGATGGCGATGGATTTATGCATGGACAGCCTGGGGAAGTTTATGAGTTGGAAGGGACAGCGTCGGATATGAGATGAAAATGCAAATGCGGGAATTCCTGGTACTCCCCGCCGTTTACAAGCAGGCGATAAGCAGACAGGTGATATTCGCTTACCAGGCTATGCGTTGCGGCGATGAGGTCCATCAGGAAAGGGTCACCCGGCTCCAGGTCTGCAACGGAGCGGATATCCTTTTTTGGAACGAGCAACACATGAAAAAGATGCTGCGGTTGCGGATGTCGGAAAGCCAGCAAGGTATCCGTTTCACGCAGGCGCCTGGCAGGGATGGCAAATGACATGTGGGCAAAAATCCAGCCGGTCAGGAATCGTCCGGCAGGCGTATTCGCTAACCGGAAAAGCAAGTTCATTACATATCGCCTAAGACAATTTTTCCGTCCTCCAGGGAGGTAATGGACGCCAGGGATTCGATAGGGACGCCGAGCGACTCGAGCAGTTCCCGCCCGCCTTCAAAAGTCTTTTCGATCAGGGTGCCAATGCCAACAACGCTGGCACCGGCCGTTTGCGCCAGGCGGACCAGACCCATGATGGTGGCGCCGGAAGCCAGGAAATCATCGATGATGAGAACTTTCTCCTGACCGGTCAGGTACTCAGGCGAAACGATCAACTCGACCATGCGGCCCTTGGTGTGGGAGGGCGCCAGCGTCAGGAAGACCTCGTCTGGCATGGTGATGGGCTTGGTTTTGCGGGCATATACCACCGGCAGGCCCAGGTAACGCGCCGTCATGAGCGCCGGGGCAATGCCCGAAATCTCAGCGGTCAGCACCTTCGTGGCACCCAGGCTTGCCAGACGAAAGGCAAGCTCTTTACCACACGCATCCATCAGGGCCGGATCGACCTGATGGTTGATAAAGCCGTCGACTTTTAATATGCCATTGCCGAGATTCATTCCATCCCGGCGGATCCGATCGATAAGTTCACGCACAAAAACCTCCGAAATAAGTCCGAGCGTTTGTCTATACCAGAAAGTATACCTTAGAACGCTTCCGAAGAATCCGGGTTATCGCCGTTTTTGATGGGCCAGCGAGGTGCTGCCAACCCTGCGAATGCGATAACCCAGCAGGTAGGGCTGCAGCCAGCCGCGCTCCAGCACGCTCAATAATTCGCGCCGACCGGCCTGGCGGTTTTTTTGAATTGCACGGCGCTTGTGGAGGGCTTCGGATAGTCCGCGCAGAGCTGCATTTTTGCCTTCAGCAGAATCCTGCCTTTCCCTCGAAGGAGGTAATTCACCAGGTAGATCAAATTCGCCAGGAGGTGTGCGGGCAGGGCCTCCCACAACAAGGCCGAGGGCATATTCTTTACAAACGACCAGACGAAATTCCGTTGCCAGTGGTACAGCGCAAAATCGCTGTCTGGTCCCAGCGAGGCAGAACCGATATGGTGCACCACCGCCTCGGGTACGTACAAACAACGCTCAGCCTGCAAACGAAGCCGGAAGGCCAGATCCACATCTTCGTGATAACTGAAAAATGTTTCGTCGAAGCCGCCTGCGTTCAGAAAAGCCTGGCGGGAATACAAAGCGGCTGCGCCGCAGGGACCGAACACCTCAACGGTTTCGGATCCAAATTGGGCAGCCGGATAGCCGGCATACCGTCGCCAGGCCAGTCCGCTGATATGAAGGGCATCCCCGGCGCCGTCCAGCAGATGCGGGGCGTTGGCCTGGAGTTGGCGCGAGGCGAAAAAAGAAAATTCGGGATGAGCAGCCGCCGCCTGGAGCAGGGCCTCCAGCCACCGTGGTTCCGGAAAGGCATCCGGGTTGAGCATGGCCAGCCATTGGCCACGCGCTCAGACGCGCCCCCAGGTTGTTGGCCGCCGCAAAGCCAATGTTTTCACCCAGCCGTTCCAGCTTCAACCGCAGCGCAGACCAAGTTTTTTCCAACCCATCCACACAGCCATCCGTGGAACCGTTATCGACGACCACCACCTCAAAATCCGGGTAAGTCTGTCCGGCCAGGCTTTCGAGACGAGCGCGGCAGGCAGGCAGCGCTGTTCCAGGCCACCAGGATCACGGATACGTGCGGGGGGGAATCCAAAGACGAAGCCATATCAACTCTATCTTACCAAACCTGCGGATTTCGCGCAGGTGCAGGCGCGAATATTATCCAGAAAACCTGCGGGACGAGGAAGAATTGTGAAGTGCGTGGGAATAGGTATTGCCTGCCGACCGGTTTCGGGCTACACTATCAGGGTAGGTGGATATGTCCAACCAAAAACCCGATCTCCGTACCGTCGCAGAACAATTGGCCCGTTTGATCGAGGTCAGTCTCAGGCTTAACTCGACTCTGGATCTGGAGGAATTGCTCCAGTTCATCATACACAGCGCAACCGATATCCTGGATTGCGAGTCGGTATCCATTCTATTGTATGACGAGAAAACGGCCCGTTTGAACTTCGTCGCCGCCAGCAATACGGATACAAAGAAACTGGCAGAAACACCGGTCCCATTGGAGAAAAGCCTGGCCGGGACGATCTTCCGCGAAAACAAGGTCATTTCCATGTCGGACGTGCATAAAGATGCGCGCCAATATCTGTTGGTTTCAAAACTCGTCAATATCGAGGTGAAGAATCTGCTGGGCGTGCCGATGCGCATCAAGGACAAGCCAACCGGCGTGCTGGAGGCGTTGAACAAACGTAATGGCGCCTTCGACGAGAGCGACGCGGATATCCTGGCGGTCATCGCTTCCCAGGCAGCCGTCGCCCTCCATAACGCCCGTCTGGTGGAGGAGTTGCAGGAAGCCTACAACAACCTGCGGGATGCAGACCAATTGAAAACCAATTTCCTGGCGTTGGCTTCGCACGAATTGCGCACACCGCTGGGAGTCATCATCGGGTATGCAACTTTCCTCCAGCAGGAAAGCCCCGGGGAGCTTTCGGAGCATGCCAAACAGGTGTTGAACGCCGCCATGCAAATGCGCGCCCTGGTGGATGCGATGACGAACATGGACATGTTGCGATCGAGCGAAATGATCATGCACCGGTTGGTCGTGCCCATCCAACAGATCCTGTTGGGAGCATTCAATGGTGTCAAGAACCTGGCCGAAGCGAAAAGCCAGCTGGTTACGCTGAAACTGCCGGAGACACCTTTACCAGTTAAGTGCGATCCGGAAAAGTTAAAATCGGCCTTTGCCAATTTACTCGACAATGCGGTGCGTTTTACTCCTGAACATGGCAAGATCGTTGTCGGGGCAACCTCGCGTCCCGGGGGGGACGTATTATGCTGGGTGCAGGATGATGGGATTGGAATCCCACAACCCGAGTTGAAAAAAATCTTCAACGAGTTCTACCAGATCGAGCCACATACCACCCGTACACATGGCGGGATGGGAATTGGCCTGTGCATCGCCAAGGGACTGATCGAGGCACATGCGGGAAAGATATGGGCCGAAAGCCCCGGGCTGGGAAATGGATCCACCTTCAAGGTTTTACTGCCATTCATCGGAACCAGCTCTTTGCAGTCGATGGTCCGCAAAGGGTGATGGGTACCGGCGGGGTGCGGGATTTATGCTGGCGCTGGTATACCTGATCCTGGGAATCATTCCGCCCCTGGCTGCCGGACCGCTGGCCGGAGTGATCTTCATCAATATCCTGAAACGCGGGAAACCCTGGCTCCAAATCCCATTTTGGGCCTCGCTGATCCTGATAAACACCTTGATCATGTTCTGGGTGATCACTTCCGCGGGCAGGTGGTTGCCGATCTCGAGCGTTTCAGCCTTCGTTTTCACACCCATCGCAGCCGTTGCTACGATACCCCTGATGCTCAGAGTGAAACGCTGGGCCATTGATTCCGGCGGCGTGGAAAGCCTCCCCAAGGGCTGGTTGCGCACCGGCATGCTGGGAATCCCCGGCCTGCAATTGCTGAGCTTTGCAGCGTTGATCCTAGCGCGCCCGGATTGTGCAAAATCGGACTGTTGGTGTGCCAGGGTCCGTAAGGGGGAGTCTACACAACCAGCGGGAAGCCTCTAGCTTTCCTTTAAGAACGCCAGGGCTTTTCCAACCTCATCATTCATTATCAAGGATATGGAACACCCCGGACAGAAATCCTCCACCTTGATCAGGCGCAGGGCATCCGATAATCCTTCGTCGGAACGGATGAAATCAGCCAGGTGGTTGGGGGTTTTATAGAAAAAGCCGCGATTAAAAACGGTATCGTGGTCGTCCAGATTAATATTGAGAGGGTAGATATTGGATTCGACCAGGTCCTGGAAAAAATGCGTGCCGAAGGAGGGCTCCAGGTCAGGGCCAACCCCCTTGCCGGTCAATTCGACCAGGGCGCGCGTGCAGTAAATATCCCCATAATCGATGCCAACTCCCATGTCAGGGGTGGAGGTGCCCCAACGCCCCGGTCCAACGCAGATGAAAGTCTCATCTTTCAATAGGGCATTAAGCGTCCCGATGGTGCGCTCAAGCCGGTTTCGTTCTGCAGTCGAAGTGAGGGAAAAATAGCCTTCCGGAGGGACGAACAGCACCCAGCGGATGTCCGTAACCGTGCCACGCGGGACCATGCGATGAGACGAGAAGATGGTATCGGCAAGATCGAGCCTGGTGGGTAATTCCACTTCATGCGCATCCCGCAGGTGACTCTGGGGACGGCATTGCAGCAACGTAATGCGGACATCCGGGTGAGCGGAAGCCGGATCGACAATTTCAGCCGTGAACTCGGTATCCACGGGGGAGGAGTAATATTTCTCGAGGGTGGTAAGGAGAGCGCGCATTTTTTTTGCGAAAGAGGTCCTGCGCAGCAGCCCATCAAAGGTGACAACGAGGCGATTCACGTCGACCATGTTGCTATTCAGGGAACTCAGGTAGCCGTCTGCTTCCAGCTGGGAAATGTAACGGAGGCAGGGGTACTGCGCCGACATGACCTCCCGGACGGGGAAGGTTCTCAAGGCATTTTTTTCGAGATCGATCAAATCCACGCATTGCTGGGAATGTTGCTGGATCTCTTTGACAGAATCCGCAGGTTGCAACAACGGATAACTCAGCGCAACCAGGCGCGGGTGCTCGTCCCCAAAAAACTCCACGGCACGCGTACCCAGGCCCCAGACCAGACGAACGAAACCGTCCTCCCGGCGGATCTGTGGAGACCATCGATACAGATTGCGACTGAAGGCCACCCCGGAAGCCTGCGGCATGAAGTAATTCCCAAATTGTTGCCCCTCCACGAACTGGAGCAGCACGGCGATGCGCTCATCGTACTCCACCAATCCCTTGGAATGACGATAGAGCAGCGCGTTGGGGTTTACGCACGAGGCGTAAACACGGGCGATGGCTTCGGATAGGTAGGTAAGGTTTTCTTCGGGGGTTCCCTGGTTGGGGCAGAAATAACTGTTGTATTTGCCTGCAAAGGATGTGCCAAAATTGTCTTCCAACAGGCTGGATGAACGGACAATAAGAGGGCGTTTGCCGGCTTCAGCCAGGATATCCCTGAGACGTTCGAGAATGTCTTCGGGAAATTTGCCGTTGACAAAATCACGCACAATCCGGGGATACTCGGAGCGCATTTGCGCTTCAGGCTTGTATTTTTGATCGGACCAGTGTACGAGACCGTTGTTGGCAATGAATACATAATACAGGTCGGAAGCCAGGAAATATGATTCTGGGATACGGACCGCCTGGCGTACTTCTTGTGGGGCGGCATTCCTGAGGATGCGGTATGCCAGCATCATCCCGGCCGCTTTCCCGCCAATCTTCCCGTAGCCGATCTTGCGGAGGTAGATATCCTTCAGGTCGGCTACCGTGAACCATTTCCTGGCAATGTTCAGGTAGGCCAGCTGGTCGCTGATCATGGTGCGGATCAGGACCGCCTTGATCTCCTGCAAGCGAGCCTCATAGCCTTTCCGCTTGGCGGGAGGGATGCGTTCGATATCCTCGGCTTGCCGGAAGACCATGTCTTGTGGCGCAAGTTCGGGGTTGAATGTGATCAAATCCGGGCTGTCGCCTTGCTCATTAATCGCCAGCCGGACAATATCCTCGAAATCCTCATAGGGCAGGTTGTACGCAAAATAGAAATCGGTCATATTGTCGCGTACGATCCGGATGCGGTCTTCCCAGGTATCCGAGGCTTCCTCGCCATAAGGGTCCTGCAAACCCTCGCGAATTTGAGATTGGATGGCCTTCTGGCGGGCCTCTGCGTCGAACGCCTCGTGCGAAAGGATGCCGCGCTCGAAGAGTTGCTTCCGCATGATGTGACGAATGCGGGAACTCAGGATGGGATATTCAGTCAGCGTCAGGTAAATGCTCAGGACGCGGTCAGAGGGGTGATTGTAGGAAGTCATTATTCCTAACTAAAAAGGGCAGGTCTGGGACCTGCCCTCGCAAGGGATCCTGTCAGCCAAGGTGCATCGGCATGATGACGTGCAGGAAGTTATCATCCCCGACCGGCCGGACGACGCCCGGGGCATTGGATGCGGACGTCTCGAGCGCCACATTCGGCGTCTTGACCACTTCCAACACCTCCCGCATGTACTTGACATTGAAGGCGATCAACAAACCCACACCTTCGATCGTGGCGGACACCACCGTCTCATTGGAGCCGGTCTCTTCAGACTGGGCTGAAATCTCAACCGCACCCGGCTCCAGGTCGCCGGCAGACTTTATATCGAGCCGGGCCACATTCGAACCTTCCCGGGCAAAAATCTCGGCCTGCTTGCAGGCTTTGAGAAGCGCCGGGGTGGAAAGGATGGTTCGGGATTTGTAGGAACGCGGGATGATCTGCTGGTAATCCGGGAAGGTACCATCAATCAACTGAGAGACCACTTCAACTTCCTTCATGCGGAAAATGACCTGGCCGCGGCCTTTCGGCATGACCATGGAGATGGACTTCATTCCCATCCGAGGCAACCCGCGCCAACTCACCCAGGGCGCGTGCCGGGATGATGGCCGTGACAGGTTGGGGAACCGTCTGAGAGAGAGTGCCTTTGCGGACGGAGAGACGGAACCCATCCGCAGCAGCCATGGTGATGGTATCGTTCTCCACGGTAACCAGTACTCCCATCAGGACCGGACGAGCCTCATCTGCGGATGCGGCAAAGACCACCTGGGAGATCATATCCTTGAAGTCGGCCACATTCAATTGGATCGCCCCCTCCATATCGGGAACCGGCAGGGGTGGGAACTCCTGGGCGTCGATGCATTTGATATCCGTGTTGGAAGCCCCGCAATGCACATTCAAGCTCTGGGTGGCGGTGGCCAGGCTCAAGCTGACCTGTTCCTGCGGTAACGTCCCAATCAGGTCCACGAATGTGCGCGCCGGCACGGTGGTCGAGCCTTCTTCCTCGATCTTGGCACCGATCCAGCAGGTAATGCCCAGCTCCAGGTTGGTGGCCGACAGGCGCAGGCGCCCTTCATCGCTCGCCACCAGCACATTGGATAATACCGGCAGGGTGCTGCGCGGCGAAACGGCGCGTGAAACAATGCTCAATCCATGCGCCAGGCTTTCCTGTAAGACGGTTACTTTCATGGCTCTGTCCTCTCCAAAACGTGTTGCAACGTTAATATTCCTGTGAATGGTACCTTAATAAAGTATATACCGAGAACCTGAAAGTGAAAAGGCAGTTACTCTTTATTAAAAGCGGGATCCAGGAAGACCCTTACGGCCTGCGGATCAAAATGTAAACCAGCCTGTTCGCGGATATATTGGGCGGCTTTATCTTTTTGCCAGGCTTCCCGATAAGGCCGGTCAGAGGTAAGCGCATCCCAAACGTCCACCACTGCAAATATCCGCGCCGTCAACGGAATTTGACTGCTTTTCAACCCACGCGGGTAGCCGGTGCCATCCCATTTTTCGTGATGACAATAAGGAATTTCGAGCGCCTTGCGAAGATATGCGATCGGTGAGAGCATGTCGTACGCATATTGCGGGTGCCTGCGCATGATCGCCCATTCCTCTTGCGTCAACGCGCCGGGTTTTAGCACAATGCTATCCGGTACGCCCATTTTCCCTATATCATGCAAGAGAGACCCCCGGTACATATGCAATATTTCGTTCTCACGTACTCCCATGGCCTGGGCCAGGCGGGTTGCCAGTTCGGACACGCGGCGGGTGTGACCTTCCGTCTCCTTGTCGCGTAATTCCAATGCGCTGGCCCAGCCTTCCAGGGTGTTGTCGTAAGCCATACTCAGCTCAGCATTCGAGTTCTGCAGGTGCTCGAACAGGTCTGAATTATCGATCGCAATGGCAGCCTGGCCGGCCAGCATTTCCAGGAAGGCGTAGGCATCCGCATCCAGCCTGAGCGGTTCACGCTGGAAAACTTCCAGAACCCCCCTGACCTGCCCCTTGGCAAGCAAGGGGATGCCCACATAGCTGACAAATTGTTCCCCGGATAAGTTGGGCGATCTCTGCAGACCATCCGGTTCGGTACGCATATCCGGGACCACCACCATTTGCCTGTTCCTGACGATATGCCAGGCATGCCCGGCTCCAAAATTGATCTGCATGTGTCCCAACAACTGTGAGCGGAAACCCCGCTCGCAAGAAAAAGTAAATGTTTGCGTGGTGGCATTGAAAGCCAGGATGTCGGCAGCGTGTAATCCCGAGCAACCTGGTTACCTGGTCCAAAAGGATGCCAAGAGTCAGGGACAGATCAAAACTGCTGCTGATCGCCATGTCAATCGTGCGCAAGGCCAGCAGCTGCTGCATGCGCTCTTCCGTCTGGACGTTCAAGCGACTGTGTTCAAGCGCCAGGGCAGCCCGTTCCGAGAAGATGGACATTAAGCGTTCATCATCCGGACCGAAGGCATTTTCCTGCAAACTTTGCACGTCAATCGCTCCAATCACGACATTCCCAATCTTAAGCGGAATGGTCAACTCCGAGCGGGCCGGCTCCCAATTGGATAAATACCCGGGGATGCTGCGCACATCTCCCACATTGATTTTCTCCCCCGTGCGAATTGCCTGGGGAACCAGACCCGGGCCATCCAGGGTTAACTTCTTGTTCTTGATCTGGTCGCTATAAGGGCCGGCGGCGGCCAGGCGCAGCAATTCATTCGAATCCCTATGGAGGATCAGGAGACTGCAATTTGCCTGGCCAAATTCCTTCTGGACGATCTCCACGATCTTCTGAGCCAATTCCTGGAGATTAAATGAAGAGCGCGACATCAGGCTCCCGGAGGCGCGATACAGGCGGTCGAGTTCATCATTACGTTGGGCAAGTTCGCTGGCCTGGCGCGCCAGTTTTTCCTCCGAGCGCTTACGCTCGGTGATATCGCGACCGACAACAAAAAAAACGAATTCGCCGTTAATTTTTTGAATACGGACACTGATCTCAATCGGGAATTGGGTTCCATCCGCGCGCACATTGATCGTCTCAACCGGGCGGTCAGGAGCGGAACCGGTATTTTCCGGGTTGACCAGCACGATGTTTTCGACGGATGGGACCAGGTCTTTGACTGTCTTGCCAAGAAATTCCTGGCGGGTGTAACCAAACATCTCACAGGCACGCTGGTTGACATCCAGAATTTGACCGGAAGGGGTCTCGACAAAAATGGCATCCTGCACCCCTTCAAAGACATTGCGATACCTGGCTTCATTTTCGTACAGGGATACCTCTGCCTGGCTGGCAATTTTTTGAGAGGCAGATTGGGCGGGGTGGGTTTTCGTTCTTCCCCGGGACCGGGCCTGGCTGGAATGAGACATGTCTGAATTTGTCATGATATTTCCTGGAATTTGAATGCATATTCTCGATAATGTTCGGAAGGCTGCGCTGATTCAGAAAGTCTGATTGGAACGATCTACTATACCACTTGAAGATGGAAAGCCATCTGCAAAATAGCCCTTAATCCTTACAATAGTCTCGCAAAATCAAAAAAGAGCGGCAACCTGGGGCTGCCGCTCTTTGGAATACCAACTTACAACTGCGCACGCAACTTTCCGGCCGTATCCCGGAAAGCCTCCAGGCGTTCGCGCTCTTTCTGGACGACCGGCGCCGGGGCTTTGTTGGCAAAGTCACTGGCCAGCAGTTTTTCCAGCCGGTCGATCTGAGCTTGGGTATCGGCCAGTTCCTTTTCCAGGCGTTTGCGCTCTTCCTCGGGATCCAGCATACCCGAGAGCGGCACATGGATCTCCACCGGACCGGCAACCAAAACCACGTCATTCTCAGGCTTTGCATCCAGGGATTCGAGGACATTGAATTGGGAACGGTCAAGACCAGCCAGGACGAGGATGGTTTCAGCTTGTTCCCGAAGCAGGACTGTCTTTGCACCTCCGACCAGGCTGGCGGGAAGACGGCGGGACTGGCTGACTTTCTTCTCAGCCCGCAAGTTACGGATGGAGCGAATGACGTCCTGCACCAGGGCAAAATCGGCCAGATTGGCGGCTTCCCAGCCTTCTTCGGCGTGGGCTTCGGGCCAGGCAGCCACGATGAGCGCATCCGGCCATCCGGCGGCGAGGCCGGCGAGGGGTGAATTCAACACTGCCTGGCGGAGATGCCCCCATAATTCCTCGGTCACAAAAGGCGTAAGGGGGTGCAGCAGCCGCAGGCAGGTATCCAGGACCCGCACGAGCGTGGTCACAGTCGACTGCCTTGACTCATCCTTCTGCATTTGCAGCTTGGATACTTCCACGTACCAGTCTGCAAAATCGTTCCAAAAGAATTCGTAGATCTGCCGGCCGGCTTCACCGTATTGGTAGGCCTGGAAAAGGCGTTCCACATCCCGCACGAGCGCATAAAGGCGCCCCCAGATCCACGAATCAGCCAGGGACCAGGACGGGGCAATATCCGCTGCAGGAAGAGCAGCACTGGCATAGGAATTTATGGCGGAGATTACATAGCGACCGGCATTCCAGACCTTGTTGGCGAAGTTGCGGTTGCCTTCCACCTTCTTGATGCTGAGGTTGGTATCGTTGCCGGGGGTGGAACCCACCAGCAGGGTGAAACGCAGGGCATCCGTACCGAATTCCTCCATGACCGGGAGTGGGTCGATGCCGGTGCCTTTGCTCTTGGACATTTTCTGCCCATCCTCATTGCGAACCAGGCCATGCAGGTAGACCGTACTGAATGGAACCTGACCGGTGAACTCGAGCCCATCCATGATCATACGGGCGACCCAGAAGAAAAGGATGTCGTAGCCGGTCTCCATCATGCTGGTCGGGTAGAAGTAACGGTAGTCGGGCGTTTCTTCCGGCCAGCCCAGTGTCGAAAACGGCCACAAACCCGACGAGAACCAGGTATCCAGCACGTCCGGATCCTGGTGAATGTTGGCACTGCCACAATGGGCACAGGCCAGCGGGTCGGTGCGGGTGCAGGTCTTGCCGCCGCAATCCTCGCAGTACCAGACCGGGATGCGATGGCCCCACCACAACTGGCGGGAAATGCACCAATCGCGGATATTTTCCATCCAGTTGTAATAGACCTTCTCAAAGTGTTCCGGGATGATGCGGATGCGCCCATCCCGTACGGCCGCCTCGGCAGCCACGGCGAGCGGGGCAATCTTGACAAACCACTGCTCCGAGACCATCGGCTCGATGATCTCCCCGCCGCGTTCCGAGCGCGGCACGTTGAGCAAGTAGGGTTCCTCCTTGATGACCAGACCTGCCAGGCGCATATCGGCCCAGAGTTTATTCCGGCACTCGAAGCGGTCCAGGCCGGCGTACGGACCGCCCAGCTCGGTCACCCTGGCCTCCCGATCCAGCATCGAGAGGACCGGCAGCCCGTGTCGTTGTCCGATCTCATAATCGTTGGGATCGTGGCCGGGCGTGATCTTGAGGGCGCCGGTGCCGAAATCCCGCGTGACATAATCATCGGCAATTACCGGAATTTCACGCCCCAGCATCGGCACGATCACATTCCTGCCGACGAATTTCTGGTAGCGCTCGTCCTGCGGATGGACGGCAACGGCCGTGTCGCCCAGGATGGTCTCCGGACGGGTCGTGGCAACCGGGATGAATTCGGTTTCTGAATCCGCCAGCATGTATTTGAAATAATACAATTTCCCGGGTTCCTCGGAATACTCCACTTCCAGGTCAGACACGGCGGTTTTGAGACCGGGCGACCAGTTGATCAGGCGCGGGCCACGATAGATCAGGCCTTTCTCGTACAGGCGGACGAAGGCCTCCCGGACGGCCTTCGACAACCCATCGTCCAGGGTAAAGCGCTCGCGCTCCCAGTCGCAGGAGGCGCCGATCTTGCGGATCTGGCTGGTGATGATGCTGTGATATTTGACCTTCCAGGACCAGACCCGTTCGACGAACTGCTCACGCCCCAGTTCCTCGCGCGTCACCTCTTCGGTGCGCAGCAGATCTTTTTCCACCTGCATCTGGGTGGCAATGCCGGCGTGATCCGTTCCGGGTACCCACAAGGTCGGGATGCCCTTCATGCGGTGGTAGCGGATCATCAGGTCTTCCATCGCCACGAACATGACGTGCCCAAGGTGCAGCTCACCGGTTACATTGGGCGGCGGGATGGAAATGACGAAGGGTTTTTTGGAGGGATCAAAGCCCGGCTTGTTGGGGTCGTTCGAAGGTTTGAAATAGCCACCTTTCTCCCACATTTCGTAGATGCGCGGCTCGGTGGACTTGAAGTCGTAGGCTTTGGGGATTTGATACTCAGTCATTCTTACTCCTTAATAAAATAATGGTCAGGAAGCGGTTCCGATCCAATCCATGTCGATGCCAGCGCGTGCTCCCAGGCGCTCGTACAATTCGCCGGCATGCTGCTGCAGGTGGCGGATATTGTAAAATTGCAATTCCAGCTTTCCGAACGGCAACCACTCGAACCCCGAGCCGGCTTCCAGGTCGAGCACCGGCAGGCACGCCCGCACTTGCTCCCGTACAAAGGCAAGGTAAGCCAACACCTCTTGCGGTGTGTATGCTTCGCCGATCCCGGGCGGTTCATGCGGCGGCCGGGGCTTGGGGTCCATAAACTGGGCATCTTTACGATGGTGCTGCCAGGGCTGGAACTCTTTTTCCGTGGCCTGTAAATACAGGTGGGTATAAAACAGGGCATGATAGGCCACGTGCCAGAATTTATTGCGGTCTTCCGGTGCATTCCATAGATTTTGCGGACATTTCTCGACCGCCTGTTTCAACATCTCAAGGGCGGCCAGATATTGGGATTGGATGACTGGTTTGATTTCCATTCCTGCTCCTCATGCCAGCAAAAACTTTAAGCCTTTTGCAAGCGATTTCTCGAAATCGGCGGGGAACTCGTGCCCAAGTTCCGGATGGTCTTCCATCTCACAGGGAATAGCGTTCTCCAAAAACAACGCCTGGATCTTCTTGAAGGTTTCATAATGCGGATCCCGGCCCCCGGCAACCAGGTAGCCTCTCATCCCGCTTCCCCGGGCAGATTGGACCAGGGCATCCAGCCCATCCAGGACCGTATTCCCGGGAACCACTGCCATGAATCCGCGGCACGGGTAGCTTGCCTCCCAGGGCCATGTGGATGGCCAGGGCAGCTCCTTGCGACATGCCGGCAATCACAAGACGCTCAGGGTCAATCGCATAGCGGGCGCGTAGGGCAGCGTAGGTTGCAATGATTTCCTGGCCGGCTAATTCTCGATCGTCCCAGCCATAGGCATTGGACCAGCAAAACTGGGACGAGCGCGGCAGGGCCACCAACCAGCCCAGGGAACACGCCTGTTTCCAATCAGGAGCGTTATCATTATCGGGGGTATAACCGCGTCCATGCAGGGCAATCAGCCAGGGCGGGGGAGAAGGGACGCTTGAATCCGGCTCAAATACCCGCAGGTCGGGTTTCGATCCGGTCTGGGCGGCTTTATGGAGCGCAGCATTGGCATCCAGCAGTTTTTCGAATTCCGGCAATCCCTGCAACGCCTCCAGGTCCGGATCCTGGCGCAATTCGCGTTCCGACCACCAGTACCCAGTTTTCTGACCCATTTCAAACAGCCTGAGCGCCTCATCGGCACGCCCAAGCCGGCCGGTCAGGCAGACCCGCCATAAAATCGTATGGACGGCATGTTCCGGATAGCTATCGGCGAGCTTTTCAGCCGATTCCAGCGCCGCTGGATAGTCCCCGGCCTCGTAGCATTGGAAGAACGGGGCGGCAGCCTGGAAGAATTCCTGACTTGTAGCCATACCAGCCTCCTGCAGAGCAACGCAGCCTGCGTAAAATCAAAACACGCCCTTGCCCAAATGAGGACGAAAGGACGTGTCTTCCGCGGTACCACCTCGATTTACCTGCCTGCAAATTACCCAGGACAGGTGCTCTTCCCCGACCATCATCGGGGCTGGCTGTAACGGGCCTCCCGTGCCGGTCTACTCTCGCAAGGATTTCTTCGGCAGTACTCCGGACGACTTCGGCGGTGGGATTCTGTGGAGGCTTTCAGCCAACGGCCATCCTTCTCTACCAGTGTTCCAACCGTTTACTACTCCCGGAGGAGTTGTTGGAACGATTATACATTTCAGTACAAGGCGAGTCAAGCCGGGATTTGCCCGAACTGCCTGCTCCCGAGGTTCTGTAGCCCTCATCCGTATTCTTTTATGGTATCCTTAATCAATCCTTTCATTTGTGGGAGAGACCATGTACATTGCCATCGAAGGTGTCATCGGGGTGGGCAAGACCACCCTGGCGCACTTGCTCCAACCGGCATTCCAATCCGAACTTCTGCTCGAGGTCTTCGAGGAAAACCCTTTCCTGTCTGACTTTTACGGCGATCGCGAACGGTACGCCTTCCAGACCCAAATCTTCTTCCTGATTAAGCCGGTATCACCAGCAGCGGCGCGGGGTCATGGCGCTCCTGGAAGCCGGCAAGTCACTCATTTCCGACTACACATTTGCCAAGGATAGCCTGTTCGCGCGCATCAACCTGCAAGGCGACGAACTGGAAATGTACAAGCGTGTTCATGAAGCGCTGGCCGAAAAAATCGCCATGCCGGACCTGCTGATCTACCTGAGCGCCGATACCGACGTCCTGATGCAGCGCATTGCCTTGCGGGATCGTTCCTACGAACGCAACATCGAACGCAGCTACATCGAGGATCTCAACCAGGCCTATGAAGAATTCTTTTCCAGGCCATACGACGACACGCCGGTCTTGACCATCGATACAAACCCACTTGATTTCGTGCATTTCCCGGAACACCTCAGCCTGATCGAAAACCGCATCCGCGAAGCACTCAACCTTTCGCCTTACCAGGCGGAACTCCCGCTCGACCAGTGAGAAACGCATGCACCTTACGCAAGCAGACCTGATCCGAATTGCCAAAGAGACCACCGAGAAAAGCCTCCTGGCGGACCCGGGCCTGGTGGCGGCCTACCTGACCGGTTCACTGCGCTCGGACAACCCGTTCCTGGGGAATACCACCGATATTGACCTCGTCTACGTCCATGCAGAAGAACCCGCCATCCACCGCGAAATAATCCCATTAACTCCCGAAATCCACCTGGATATCATCCATAACTCGCGCAAGCTTTACGAAAAGCCCAGGGAACTGCGCATCCACCCCTGGCTTGGACCGGAATTATACGATCCAATGCCGCTCTACGTCAGCAAGCACTTTTTCGAATTCATCCAGGCCGGCGTGCGCGATCGATACCATGAAACTTCCAACGTGCAGGCGCGTTCCCGCCGTTTGGAAGAGCAGGCCCGCCAGGTTTTGAACGGAATATCACCCAACCAATCCATCAGCCCAAGGCAATTCCTGGAATACTTGAAAACCATCCGGCTGGCCGCCAATGCACTCGCCATGCTGGTTGGCGAATTGCTGGTGGAGCGGCGTTTCCTGCTGCAATTCCCGCTGCGCGCCCAGGCAGCCGGACAGGCCGACCTGATCGGAGAATTATTTGCGCTGCTGGGAGTTAACCAGGTGGACACCCAAACCCTGGCCGGGTACGTATCCGAATGGGAAAAAGCCTTTATCGAAGCAGCCGCCCGCCCAAGGGTGGACCCCCGCATCGCAACCCCAAGGCTGGCATATTACAAACAGGCTTTCGAGGCCATGCTGGCCAGCGCAACTCCGCAGGCCATCCTGTGGCCCCTGCTGCTGACCTGGACGCAATCCGTGGAAGGCGCACCGGCTGGCGGACAGGCCAGCTGGCTCTCGGCCTGTGCCCAGCTGGGCCTGGACAAGGAACCGTTCGGAACCCGCCTGGAAGACCTGGAACATTTCCTCCTGGCGGTCGAGGCGGTCCAGGCAAGAATGGCAGTCGACTCTCCCGATTAATCCCCCATATATGGGGTGACTTTTCAGGCCAAAGGCTGTCAAACTGTGGATAACTGCCCATAAACTGTGGATAAGCGGCTCGAACTGTGGAAAAGTCGCTCAATTGTTCGATTTTGGACCCCCATATATGGGGTGCAATTTCTTCGCCAACCAAAATCTGGATGGACTCTTGATTGAAAAAAAGTCCGTTAGGCTGGGCTCAGATGCACGCTCGAAAACACGCTTTTCTCTCCGAGAGTTTTCCACAGGTGTTGGAACCCCACTGGCGCAAATTACCCCACCCCTTGGCCCCAAACCAACCGGCCTCCCACCTGTGGGGCCAGACACCGGTTATCCACTTATCCACAGGGCCTACTAAGACTACTGATATATACATCTAATAAATATATATGTGGAGGAAACCATGCCGATCTTCCGCTTCGACGAACTGACCTGGCCTGAAATAGCCGGGCTGCCTCGGACCATCCCGCTGGTCCTGCCGGTTGGAAGTTACCCCGAGACTTTTCTTGCGGACGGGAAAGGAATGGAGACTCATACAGGGGCAGGCTGTGCTTTCATCCCAACTTGGAACGTCCCAACCGGTCGGAATTTTGCCGGCCATTCCCTTTGGATGGCCTGGCAGTGGATTGGCCGTCCCGGAGAAAATATTCCAGGCGATGCTGCGCAACCTGGTTGCCAACCTGCTGGAAGACGGATTCGGCAATATTCACGTGCTGGTACCACCGGACTTGCACCTGGACGACGACATTCCGCAAATTAGCTGGGTGGGGGACAGCCCCGCAAAACTTACCTTTTCCCCTGCTGATGTCGAAAAGGTGCTGATCGCTCCGATCGGGCACACCGAGCAGCATGGCTACCATTCCCCTTTGTCCACAGACACGCTGATCATCGAAGCCATCGGGGAAGGCACGGCCCGGGCTGTGCCGGATCAGGCAACCTGCCTGCCAGTCTTCCCCTACGGAGTCAGCACACACCGGCGTTCCTTCCCGGGCACCTTCAATGTTGGCGGGCGGGCCTTCGAGGATTTCTGGCTGGCGCTGGTGGACACGCTGGTGGCAGCCGGGTTCACCCGCTTTTACCTGATGAGCGGGCACGGCGGTAATTCGTCATTCCTGGTCAACGTGGTGAAATATGCCGGCGAGAAATATCCGCACATCTTCTGTGCGACCGCCTTTTTGTACCTTTCAGGGCCACAAGGGGTGGCTGCACTGGATGGCAGGCGCCAGTCAGCCCTGGGGGGAATGGGTCACGCTTGCGAGTTGGAGACTTCGCTGGTGCTGCACTTGCGCCCGGAGTTGGTGCACATTGAAAGGGCGGTGGACGAGACAGATTTCATCACCACCCCATCCTATTACATGGATTGGATCGAGGCGGGCGCTTTGACTGCCAATCCGCCCTGGGAAGACGACACCCGCACCGGGGCGTATGGAGCGGGCAGCCTTGGCACGGCAGAAAAGGGGGAATACTGGCTGAAAGCGGCGATCGAGGAAAAAGTGGGGCACGTGGCCGAGATCCACGAGCAATACCGCAGGAGAAGGGAACGCAGGCAAGACGGGCGGTCGATAAAGGCTGGACTGAGCAGTCGGAATTAAGTGCCGGCGCTGATGATCACGCGCTCCCCCAGCCCGGCCCAATCGAAAAGCCACTTTGCATCCGCGGGGGATAGATTGATGCAGCCGTGCGAGGTGGGGCTGCCAAAGGCATCGTGCCAATACGCCCCGTGAAACCCGAAGTCCCCAGCGTAGGTCATGAAGTACGGCACACCTTCGATGTAGTAATCGCTGGTGGACGTGGATGGGGGCGTGATGGAGCTGTATTCCACCTTATATAAAATGGCAAAACGGCCCTCGAACGTCCAGGAGTTCTTGCCGGACGAGATCAAGGTGGCGAAGACCAGTTTGCAGTTGTTATACACCGACAGCGTCTGGGTTTTCAGGTTGGCGTAGATAAACCGGCAGGTGTCCGGGCCGGCTTCGGCCGGCACGGATGGGCTGACCAGCGCAAGTGCGCTCTCCGGAAGCCATTCGTCTGCTCCGATGGCGACGTATCCGGGCTTTTGGGCTGCCACCGGGACCTCATGGACCACCTGGTAGCGCTGGTAGGTCCGGACCGGCGCATCCTTCATATTGACGCTGTCAATCTCGGACAGGACCCACCCGAAGCGGAAATCAACCTGGCGGGTCAGCAGGATGCCGGTGAATTTGGAGGGCGTCAGCGGCTGCAGATCCTCCATGACCATCCAGCCATAGGTGGTGAGGGAGTAATCCTTTCCGTCGTCACCGGTCCGGGTGGTGGTGTAGGCTACGTAAGCGGGATAATCGGGCAGGTAGCCGAAATTACCGGTCTTGGCGAGGGCATCCTGGAAACTGGCATACACCCTGGCTTTGGGTTTGGTCACTTCGGCGTAATGATATTTCAGCACTCCCAAAGCCGGATCGATGGTCTGGTACCAGGCTGGTTCGGGGGTAGGCGTGAGGGTCGGTGTACTGGTGAGGGTGGCGGTGGGATTTGCCGTGGGAGTGGATGTGGGAGCAGATGTGGGAGTAGATGTGGGAACGGATGTAGGTGAAGGATGTGTAGAGGCCCCGCAAGCGGTAAGGATTAAAATGAAAAAGAGTGTTATGCCGTAGAAACGAGTGTAGTAACGACTTAAGTCGTTACTACGAATGGTAAACAAATTCTTAATCATCCCAACCTCGACCGAGGTCTGAAAGTGGGGGATTGGAGTTCCAATGATCTTGCCGTTTTTTTGTGAGGTCATCTTCCAGGTTCCAAAGACGGGAAGTCTTTCCATGAAGTGATTTTAGTGCAGATGATACAAAATCAAGCGATTCGACATCGACCAATATGTGATAATGATTCATGAGTATGACCCAGGCAATGACATCTGCTTTGATAGTTTGGATTGCTTCCAGAAGTAGTAGCTCGAATTCAGTTCGCCTATTAGGAGATGCCATGACGGGCGCATGTTCAAAATTCGCCGCTGTAATCAGGTAAAAGCCTGCTTCCCGATATGGATGTGGTGGAGCGTGCAGAGGATAACCATGTTCACGTCTGTAATGAACGATTTCTTCGCGTTCGCTGAATGTGAGTTTGAGATATTCGTAGGGCATGTGCAACCCTGACTCGTAGTAACGACTTTAGTCGTTCCGTCCGGCACAAGCAACGACTGAGGTCGTTACTACGACTTAGGCCAATCCAACAATAAGACTTCTATAAGCAGGCGCGGGTTGACGTTGCGTTCCAGTTTGTCGAGGGCGCCTTCGGCGCTTTCGACCAGGCGGCGGGCCTGGGGCAGCGAGAGTTGCCCGGCAAGCGCCTCGATCTCAGCAGTACGATCCACGTTGGCGAGCAGCGAGGCTGGGTCAGACACGCTCAAAAAGACATCCCGCCAAAACGAAAGCCACTGCAGCAGCGTATCCCGCAGGCGTTCACGCGTCTCGGCTTTGCGATCGGTCAATTTCTCCGCAAAGGCGAATTGGTCCCGACGCCTGGACCGGAGCAGGTTCTGCAGGTCGTCCAGGCACTGTGCCCGGAATTTCAGGGCGGCCTTGTCATTAAGAAGATTCAGGGCAAAACCGGGGCGACCACCGGAAATGTGCGCCAGGAGATGGGCGGTCGGCTCATCTGCGCCGCGCGCTTTCAGGACGCTTTCCAGCTTCCCGACCGGCAACGGGCGCAGGCGCAGCACTTCGCAACGGGAAACGATGGTCGGAAGGAGTTGTTCGGGAGTATCGGCGGTCAGGAGCAGAAGGACGTGCGGCGGGGCTTCTTCCAGGGTCTTAAGCAGGGCGTTGGCCGCGTTGGCATTGGCTTCCTGAAAACGCAGGAAGAGCGCCACGCGGTAGGAACCCTGGTAGGGCTTGAGCACCAGGCTCTGGCGCAAACTGCGGACCTGTTCCACCTTAAGCGTGCCGCCGGGTTTATCAGCCTGGACGATCGACAGGTCCGCATATTGCATCCGTTCGATCTGCTGGCAGGATCTGCAATTGCCGCAGGGTTCGGCCGGTCCGACCGGCTGCAAACAGTTCAAGGCCTGGGTCAGGCGCAATGCCAGGGTCCGGCGACCCAGGCCGGGCGACCCGCACAAAAGATAGGCGTTCCGCAGGGAATCGTGCGCCAGGTGCTGTTGGAGCATCTGCACGGCCCATTCATGCCCGATCAAGCCCCAGTTTTCCGTCATCTCCGGCATCCCTGGTCCTTCATTCTTCCCCGGCTCTCAGCCGCAAATATGAATCATAGCGTTCCGGACTCACCGTACCGGCATCGACGGCGGCCCGTACCGCACAGCCGGGCTCGGTCTTGTGGTTGCAGTCGTTGAACTGGCAGTGTTGCACCAGCGGCGCCAGCTCGGGAAAATAACCATCCAGTTCTTCCGGTTCGGTATCCCAGAGCGCCAGGGAGCGCATCCCGGGTGTGTCGGCGACGTAACCTCCGTCCTCGAGCGGGAACAACTGTCGGACCGTGGTGGTATGCCGGCCTTTCTTGAATGCCGCGCTGATCTCGCGCACCGCCAGCCCCAGTCCGGGCTGGATGGCGTTCAGCAGGCTGGATTTACCCACGCCGCTTGGCCCGGCCAGGGCCGAGAGCTTGCCTTTCAATTGCTGGTGCAGTTCGTCCACCCCTTCGCCGGTCTTCGCACAGGCGTAAATGACCGGGTAACCGAGCGGAACGTAAAAGCCAAACATTTCGACAGCCCGAGCGCGGCCCACCAGGTCGATCTTGTTGGCAACGATGATGGCGGGTAATTTCTGGCGTTCGGAGATGACCAGGTAGCGGTCGAGCATGCGCAGGTGTGGTTCCGGGCTGGCACAGGCGAAGACGAAAACCGCCTGGTCGGGATTGGCCAGGATAACTTGCTGGTACACGCCCTGGGGACGCGGGTCGAGGCGCACCAGGGAATGGGAGCGCTCCTGAATGGCTTCGATGCTTCCCGAGCCCTCCGATTGGTAAGGAGACCTGCACCCGGTCTCCGATGGCGGCAATATCGCCGACGTGTTTGCCCTGTTTCAGGCGGCCGCGCAAATGACAGGTCAGTAGGCCGCGCTCGGTCTGGACGCTGAAAAAGCCCGATTGGGAGCGGATGATGAGACCAGGAATGTGTTCGGTCGGCATTGCCAATGGATTACGGGTGTGGGGGTGGGCGTGACCGGGAGGCCGTAATCCGGGTTGATCACACCAAAGCTGGTTTCCCAGCCCGGGTAAACCGTCTGCGGCTTCCCGTTGAAGTAGATCTCCATGACACGCCGGAAAATGGGTGCGGCCCAGATGGCGCCCTCGCCCTTGTTGTTGACCAGCACTGCCACAGCAATATCCGGTTTTTCAGCGCTGCCGTACATGCTGTAGCCTGCAAACCAGGCATGTGGATCGGTCGCGCCGCTTTCGGCGGTGCCGGTCTTGGCGGCGACGGGAACGGCATAGTTGCCCAGCTCGTAGTAGGCCGTGCCGCGCGGGTTGACCACCACCTGTCGCATGGCATCCTGGATAACCTTTAAATCGGCCGGTTTAACCGGCAGGGTGCCGGTGATCTGCGGGCTAAAAGAGAGCACCGCATCGCCGCCAACAGTTTGGACATTCTCAACCACCTGAGGGCGGTAAAGCGTGCCGCCATTGGCAACCGCGGCGATGAAGTCGGCCACCTGCAGAGGCGTGACCAGCACCTTGCCCTGGCCAATGGCAATGCTGGTGGCATCCAGACCATCGGTGGGATTGGGGATGGAGCCGGTGGCTTCGGCAACCTGATCGATCCCGGTAGCCTTGCCGAGGCCGAAAGCCCTGGCCATGTTCGAGATATCGTCCTTGTGGACGCCGTCAGTCCTGGGTATAGAGCGTATACCCGATATGATAGAACCAGGGGTCGCACGAACGCATCAGCCCCTCGGGCAGGGTCAGCATGCCACTGGGCTGGCTCTTGGAGGCGGTGCAGGTATCGGTGCCGTTGGCGGCTTTTTCGTCCTGACAGTCCTGCCAGGTCCAGTCGTAGAGGGTATAACCGGGGACTTCCGTATAGGTATATTCGCAATCCAGGGTACTGGCAGGTGTGAAGATGCCACTCTCCAATGCGGCCGCCATTGTGACAATCTTGAAGACCGACCCGAGCGGATACTGGCCCTGGGTGGCCCGGTTGAAGGTCGGCTGGTTTGGATCATCCAGCATGGCTTGCAGGCTCCACTGGCGGTTGACGTTATTGGTGTCATACAGGTTGGGGTCGTACCCCGGCGAAGACACCATGGCAAGAACCCGTCCGGTATTGACTTCCATCACGACGATGGCGCCCGGCAGCCCGTCCATGGCATCCTGGACCTGTTTCTGAAAATTGCTGTCGATGGTCAGGGTGATCGTATCGGCCGGCTGGGAGTTCGACTGGCCCAGCACGTTATTGGGGTCGCCGTCCACGTAAAGGGAAGCGGCATCCCTGCCGTGCAAATAATCTTCACCCCATTTCTCGATGCCTTCCACGCCGACGCGTTCCGTGCCATTGTAACCAAGCCGCTTGTAATAACTTAAATCTTCTGGCGAGATGTACAGGGTATAACCGACCGCGTGCGGTGCAATGTTGGGTTCATAAAATCGGGAGGTGTAGGGAGTGATCGATACGCCGGAAAAGGCTGCGATGAGGGAGTTGTTGACCGATTCCGCGCTGGCTTCACCGATCGGAACGTAATTCCCATCCGGGTAATTCTGGTATATATCCCGGATTGCGTTCGGGCGAACCCCGGTCAGCTTGAAAAGGGTATTCACCACGGCATTTTCACTATCCGCTGAGACATTTCCGGCGATCAAGCCTAATGCATCTGCATCCGTCTGGGTGGCAATCGCATTGCCGTTGATGTCGTAAATATCGCCACGGGCAGGCGGGATGTGTGCGGCAGCCAACTTCTTGCCACCTGCCAGCTCGGGCAGGATCATGCCATCATTCCACTCGATTTTCCAGGCGCCATTTTCCAGGACAAGGTTGGTGGTAAAGTCGCGGCCGATGTCGCCGAAGAGGACGGTGTGATATATGAAGTGGAAAGCCATCTGGGCGGATTGCGGGTTGGTCAGGGACGAAAGGATGTTGTAGTCCATCCGGCTGACGCTCATGGTGTCGAGGGCGTTGGAGTAGCGCGTGCTGAAATCATCCAGGCTGATGGCGGCCTGACTGGCACTGGTCAACTGGGCGTACATGCTGGCGTAATCTTGCGACACCTGCGCATCCAGGAAAGTGCGCATAACCGGCTCAGCACTCGGCACGGCGACGACGGTAACCTGGGCAGTCGGCAGGGAGGTCGTTTTCGTGGGGACGGGTGCGAATATACTCCCTGGCCCCGAGCAGGCCGCCAGGAAAATGAACATCAATGGCAGGATCATCCATCGGACGAATTTCATGCTAAATCTCTTTCTCGATCAACCAACCGGTTCTCCGCGCAGGACAGCGGAGGAAATGGGACAGGTGTACGCAAAGGCGGAGCGACATTGCTCGGCCTGGCCGGTCGCCAGGGGCAGACCGAATTTGGCCAGGTTGCGCGCCAGGTGGCAAAGCGGGAGTCCCATTACACTGGCATAGCAGCCATGCAGACTTTCGACCGGGTGGAACCCGGCGTGCTGGATGGCATAGGCGCCGGCTTTATCCAGTGGATCGCGGCTGGCGACGTAAGCCTCGATCTCGTCGTCGCGGTAATCCCGCATGGGCACATCCGTGATACACAGGTCGGTCGCCATTTTTCCATCCGATTTTCTCAAGACGGCCAGGCCGGTATAGACCTGATGGGTGCGTCCGCGTAAACGACGCAACATTTCCACCGCTTCGGATGGATCCTTCGGCTTCCCCATAATGGTCTTCCCGTCGACCACAGCTGTATCGGCGGCCAGGACGAGTGAGTCCGGGGGGGAGACGGCTGCGCAGGCACGTGCCTTGCTCCCGGCCAGGCGCAGCACGTATGCGCCGGGCTCTTCGCCGTGCAGCGGACTCTCGTCCACATCGGCAGGCCGTGCCTGGAACATCCAACCTCCCAGCGCCAACAACTCACGCCGCCGCGGGGAGCCAGACGCCAGGACCAGCACAGGTTTTTCCACGCTCCGGATTCTAACACACCTGACCAGGCAGGCTGTTTGGAAAAGATGGGCTCTCTGGGAATTGCCGGGATGATGGGATAAATAGGGGGTGTTGGGCGGGCTTTGCCCGCCCAACACCCCCATATCTTCCCCTCTACCCCGGCGAATCCCAATGAACAAAAGATGAGAGGAAAGGGTTCATTACCTCAAGAGCAGGCGCGAGCGGCGGAAGCTGGCAATCGAGACCCCCAGCAATAGGACGTCCAGAAGAGCCACAACCAGCATGAAGAGCATAAACATCTGGGAAGAACTCATCCCCTGGAACAGTTGCGTCGGCAACGCCCTTACCACGAAGTAGATCACGACAAACAGTGCCACCGAACCTAAGAGCAAGGTTTGCTGCGCCTGTCGGGTCGTAGGACTGTGCAGGGAAACCAATATCCCGCCGCTGGCTGCTAGAAGACAAGCCAACAGGCTTGCAATCAGTACTGCCAACCAACCACTGACAGGAGTATAGAACCTCCACGGCCCTGGTCCTTTCGCCAGGTTCACAACGACCAGACCCAGCAATGAGGCAATCACCGTCATCCCCCAGATGTAGCCGACAGTGGCAACAAGCTTTCCCCACAAAATTCCCCGATTCGATATCCGGCTGGCTAACAAGGTTTCCAGGGTGTGCCGTTCACGCTCCCCGGCGAATGAATCCCCGATGTACATGAGAATATAGAAATAAGGGAAGAGCACACTCGCCAAAACCATTGCAGTTGAAAGTGTCAGCCATCCCTGTCTATTGATCCATGGCAAAATAATTCCCAGGAAAGCGATGAAAACCAGCGGGCTTATGTTGGTCAACTTTCCTTTTGGAAAGATAACCTCTCGCCATTCCTTCCAAACCATCGTCCCAATATCACTCATTTTTATCCTCCTTCATCAGCGTCAGGAAGACGTCCTCCAGGCTGCTCTCCTCTCGGCAGACTTCCTCCACCTCACCTCCCGATTGGACGATCAAGCGCACCAGCGCAGCGGTCTGGGCCTGCCCGCGCAGCTCGATCCGCAAAATCCCATTTTGCTGCTCCAGGCTGGCAACCTCCGGGAGCCCTCGCAGCGAAGCCAGGATTTGTTCATTAAATCCACGACCCTTGATCTCGACATGCGGGCTGCCCTTGCGCATGCGTAGTTCGTTGGGATTAGCGACCATCAAAAGTTTGCCGTTGCGGATCACACCCACACGCTCACAAAGTTTTTCCGCCTCGTTCAGGTTGTGGGTATTGAGGAAAACAGTCACGCCTTCACGCGCCACCATGCCTGCCAGGTCGCTGTGCAGGGCGGCAGCCGCCACCGGATCGAATCCTGCGGTCGGTTCATCCAGGAAAACCAATCCAGGGCGGTGAAAAAGGGCGCGCGCCACCGCCAGTTTTTGCTTCATACCCCGGCTCCATTTGCCCACCTGCTCCTTGCGGCGCTCCCACAGGTCCAGGTGCGTAAGCAGCTCTTGGATGCGCCTCTTCCGGTCTGGAGCCGGCATCTGGTAGATGCGCCCGTATAAATCCAGGTTATCCTCGGCGGTCATGCGTTCGTACAGGCCTGAAAACTCAAGCAGCGCGCCGGTGCGGGCGCGAATTTCGTCCGCCTGGGTGCGCGTGTCGAAGCCCAGCACGCGTGCCCGGCCCCGGGAAGGTTCGAGCAGGCCTAATAAAAGCTGGATCGTGGTGGTCTTCCCGGCCCCATTCGGTCCGAGAAACCCGAAGACGATCCCTGCCGGTACTTCCAGCGAAAGGTCATCGACGGCCTTTACTTCGCCAAAGCTACGGGAAAGATGTTCGGTACGGATAATCGGCTCGGACATTTCAAGCCAGTCCTTTCGAGTGAATTACTCCACGAATGCGGGTATTCGGCGCCTCAATCCAGTTCAAAGGACGAACCGGCTTCCATTCATGCTTTTTGAGGGATCAATTTCGCATCCGGATCCGCGAAACGCCTGGCGTTGGAGTTCTGTTGTTGAGCGTCTCGCGCCCTCCCAGCGTGCCAGCTCTATTTCGAAGGCCAGCCGGATTTCTTCGGCCGGATATCCAAGACTGAACGCATTGTTGATCACGTTGTCAATCATTGCCTTCAATTGGTCTTTGCGGACTTGCGTCAAATGCACGTCGTCTGGGTGTTCGCGCACATACGTCCCGCGCCCACGCTGCGTCGTGATCACGCCTTCGGTATCCAGTGTCTCATAGGCCCTGGCGACGGTATTGGGGTTGATTCGTAGGTCGGTCGCAAGCATGCGCACGGTCGGCAATTGCTCCCCCGGTTTCATCACTCTGGTTGCTACCTGGTGTTTGACGGCGGAAATGATTTGCAAATAAATTGGCTCTGGCCTGTTGGGATCGATTCGAATTTCCATCCTCTGTCCTTATATTGTACTAGTTGAACTAGTACAATTATATTTAGACTCCCTTGGATTGTCAAGGCATTCTGCAGGACCTCGGACATAAGTTCAGGCACTTTTCGAGGAATTCAAAAAAAGGGTTGCACGCTGTATTTCACGCGCAACCCTTTTTTTTACAGTTTATTGTCAGGCCTTCAAGGCACGCCGGGAAACGAACAACAAGATCGCCAGGAGGGCATAGCCGGCGAAGCCGATCAAGCCAACCGGCAGCGGGCCAATCAATGGATTGGGATTGCCAACGGTTGCAAAAACGGCGATGGCGGCAATCCCATTAATGGCGGCATGCCCGATGACTGCCGGCCAGACGCTCTTTGCGCGCAAGACCAACCAGCCCAGGAAAGTCCCAAAGGCAATTGTGACCAGGATGAACAGCAATGGGCCGACCCAGGGATAGCCCGGGTAAGAAAAGCCGTATTCATAGCCCATGAAGATGACCGGCCAGTGCCAGACACCCCAGATCAAGCCAATCAAGAGCATGGCTTTGCGGCCGCCCAGCGGCATGAGTTTCGGCAGCAGGTAGGCTCGCCAGCCGAACTCCTCGCCGAACGTGGCGAGCGAATTGAGCAGCGGTGAAAGCAGGATGGCCTGGACGATCTGGAGGATCGCCAGCGTCCAGGGCGTCAGGGCGGCTGGCGTGGAGGCGCCCATCAACTTGCGTAGAGGCGCGAGCGTCGCGTCGAAATACTGTGGAAACAGGAAGAAGAACAGGGCGGCTCCAAACACAGTCAGCAGGGCAGGCAGAATCCAGCCGGCCAGCCAGTAACCCCAGCCCTGCTTGAAGTTCGGACGCAGGCTCATGTCCTTCCAGCCCTCACGCGTGACCAGGCGGGTCAGGAGGTTGCCCAAAGCCGGTGCACCCATGTAGACAGTCGCCAGGAGAACGACCGCCAGGCTGACGCCCGAGAAGATCTGGGGACTACCGGTTAATCCCCCGGTCAGGTAGATAACCAGACCGGCGATCCAGGCAATGCCGAACGCAAACGCCAGGAAGATAGCAATCCTGCGGGTTTCAAGTTTTGGTTCCATGCTGGAATTCTCTTTCTCACGTTTCACGTGAAACAAAAAACTGGATTATCATCTCAATAAAGAACGATGCCAGGTAGATTATATTTCCTGGCGGCGGAAAACGAGGCAGGCGACCAGCAAAGCCAGGACGATCAGACCCAAGCTGATCTCCAGGGCCGGCCAGGCCGTACCAGTCCCGCCCATCAGCTGGGTTGCTCCCCAGCTGAACAGCCGTCCGGGGAAATATTCCCCGATGGAAGGCAGGGCGCCGACCCCGCCGATCAGCACCAGGGCCAGGAAGGCCAGGCCGACGGCGGTTCCATTCGTTCGGGCCAGGGTGCTGGCCAGCACCGCCATGGCCATGTACACCAGGAATACCACCAGCATCAACCCGTTCAAGGCCAGGAAGGGTCCCCAGGCCAGGGGTTCAAAAAGCACCCACGTGTAGTACCAGCAGCCCAGGGCAGCCAGCGCCAGGCCGATCGCAAAAGTGACTGCCAGCGCTGAAAACTTGGCTAAAATAAATGTTTCACGTGAAACAGGACGGGTCAGGAAAAAGGCCGCCGTACCGCGTTCCTTTTCCTGCACCACTACGCCCATACTCACTAACAATGCGAGCAGGATCCCAAACTGGCTCATATTCTTGACGTACTGGGTGATGGCGTCTGCCACGCTCGGGGCAGGGATGGCGGACAGCAATCCAGCCGGTACACCCGGGATGGCCTTGAGCATTTCGGGCGTAAATTTTGCCAGCAGGGGGGATGCCAGTCCAAAAACAAACAGAACTGCTACCACGATCAGGAAACGATAGGTACGCCACTGCTCCATTAATTCCTTGCGAAAGACGGCTATGAAATTCATGCGGCACTCTCCGTTCCAACCAGCTGCAGGAATACGTCCTCCAGGGAGGGGCGGACTTCCTCATAGCGGGTCAAGGATACACCGGCTCCCAGCGCCAGGGCCAACAGCTCGCGCCTGGCCGGGCGGATGTCCCTGACCAGGATGCGGAAGGCGCCGTTGCGCGCCGCGATACCATTCACCCACGGCAACCGGCGCAGGCTTTCGACCCACAGCGCCAGGGCGGTGGGGTCTTCGCCCTCCACTTCCAGGGCAGGGACGGCGTAACGCTCCAGCAGTTCCTGGCGCGGCGCCTGGACCAGCATGCGGCCGCGCGAAATAATGCCAACCACATCACAAACACGTTCCACGTCCGCCAGGATATGCGTGGACATGACCACGGTGCATTGGCCGCGCAAATCCCCGATCAGGTCGAGCACTTCCTTGCGACCAGCCGGATCGAGGGCGCTGGCGGGCTCGTCCAGGAAGAGCACTTCGGGGTGGTGGAAGAGCGCAGCCGCGATGCCAAGGCGCTGGCGCATGCCGCGTGAAAAGCCGGTGATGCGCCGCCTGGAAACCGGCTCCAGTTTCACCAGGGCGAGCAATTCCCGCGTCCGGTCACGCCGTTGCGACGCGGACAGGCCGTACAGGCGACCCAGGTAATCCAGGAATTCGCGCGGCGACATCCAGGTATAAAAGGCGGGTTCCTCGGGCAGGTGGCTGATGCGGCGGGAGAGGGTACCTCCATCCTTCAGGATATCCACCCCGGCCACCCGGGCATTCCCGGAAGTGGGGCGCGCCAAACCGGTCAGAATGCGTAAAGTGGTGGTTTTCCCGGCCCCGTTGGGACCCAGGAATCCGTACACCGAGCCGGCCGCCACCTGCATGTCCAGCCCATCCAGGGCATGGACGGCGCCGTAATATTTCTTCAAGGATTCGATTTGAACCGTGCTCATGGATTTTTCCTATTCTGAATTTACTCTTCCACGCGTCCGATCACAAAGTAGATGATTGGACCGATCAAGTTGACAAAAACGATCACCAGCACCCACAACCACTTGGGACCGCGCGTGCGGGCGCGCCGGGCCAGGTCCACCAGGGCGACGATCATCAGCCCGAGTTCGATCAAAATGACCGGGATCAACAGGGGCAGGAATTGTTTAAGGGTCTCAATGCCATTGATATTCATGACGTTTCTCCTAAAAATTTCTAGAACTACCCGGGCCAGTCGGCGTGCCGGCGTCTGGCATCCGTGAGCGGGCGCCGGGCTACCAGGGTGACTTTGCCGCTCTGGCTGGGGGTATAGACCTGGGTGGCCTGCCAGCCTTCCAGGCCCCATTCGTTCAAGGTGTCTTCGATCTGCTCATCCCGGGTGCCAAACATGCTGCCGATGGTCAGGACGCGATATTCCCATTGTTCGCTTTCAGTCATTTTTACCTCTGGAAGATGTGCACACAACGTGTCTTATTTTTAACCTGGGCCGTTACACAGCCTATTTCTTTTCGTTTTTTGGTAAATTTTGCTGGGCCAGCGAAATCATGCCGCTCAACCCGCCCAGGTTCATGGTATCAACCGCGCTGCTGGGGACGATCACCAGGGCACCTTTCTGCTTCAATCCCTCGAACAGCATGTTCATGGCGCGCAGGTGCAGGGCGGTCGGATTGTCTATGTAAGCCTTGGAAGCCTCCGAGAAGGAAGCCGCGATCTGCTGCTCGGACTCGCCCAGGATCACGCGCGCCTGGCGTTCGCGCTCGGCCTGCGCCTGTCGGGACATGGCATCTTCCAGGTCGGGCGGGATGATCACATCCCGGATCTCGACCGACTGGACGGTGACGCCCCAGGGGGTAGTGCGCTCGTCGATGACCTTCTGCAATTCGGCGTCCATCTTGTCGCGCCCGACCAGGATATCGGCCAGCATGCTCTGCCCGATGATTTCGCGCAGGGCGGTCTGGGCGGCCCAGGCGATGGCGGCCTTGTAATCGGCCACCTCCAGGGCGGCTTTTTCGGCGTCCCAGACCACCCAAAACAAAACCGCATCCACGTCCACCGGCACGGTATCCTTGGTGAGGGTCTTTTCGGCCGAAAAGGGCGTCACCATGACGCGGTGATCGATCCAGTTGGCCAGGTTATCCACGATCGGGATCAGCCAGAAGGCGCCCGGCCCGGCCAGTTTGCGGAAATGGCCCAGGCGCAGGACAACGCCTTTTTCCCACTGGGAAGCGACTTTCAACGAAAAAAGGATGTAGACGCCGATCAACATCCAAAGGATCGCCCAATAAGTCGGCAAATTCTGGTTGGCAGGATATATGTTTGGAATGACCAGCGTGCCGCCGACACTGATCAGCATGCAGATGGCGAACAGGAATCCGGCGATGCCGGAAATATGCAGGTCAGGTTTCAGGTTCGTAAGCGAACGGGAATTTGGTTCTTTGGAATTACGGACAGGGGTCATGATATTCTCCTAATTGTTCCTTGATCGATTATCAGCGAGCGATAACAGCGAGCGGTCATTGCGAGGCTTTGCGCAGGTTGGTCGAGTTCGAACCAAAGTCCTTCGACCTGCTGTCCGCCGATCAAAAATGATAGCGTGACGTAGACGGTCTCGTCCGTATATTGGGCGGGGAAGCGATACAGCACGTAGCCCTGGTTGTTCGAGAGGGTCGGCGTCCCCAACGAGACGAAGCTGCCGCTGGCGTCGGAAAGCATGCTGCGGATCTCATCGAAGCCGGTCTGCGGGAAGGCTGCTTTCATTGGGTCGCTGAAATCGCGCGTGAAAGCCGCGTAATCATTCGCGTCGATGGATTTCAGGACGTTTTCCGTCAGAGCGGCAAGCTGTTGGTCGGAAAGTCCGGCCGGTTGCGGGGCGGAACAGCCGCTCAGGCTGATCGCCAGCACCAATGAAAGCACCAGCAAGATGGAAAGTTTGCGCATGTGAACCATTTTCAATCGTCTCCTCAATTCAATTTTTCTTCTGTTTCAAGCAGGTAAAGCCGTTTCCATTGCTCCACCTGCCCGGTGAAAACTTCATCCAACAGTTCCGCCGAGACGCCCAGTCGTTCCGCATCTGCCAGGTAACGCCGGGTAAGCTCTTCGAGCGCCTGCCGGCGCAGGGTTCCGTCCACTTCGGGGGGCGGCATTTCCAGAATATACGTGCCCCGACCTTGCTGGGTGGAAATGATGCCGGATTTCATCCAGGATGCGGTAAGCCCGCGCGATCGTGTTGAAATTGACGCGCAGTTCGGCCGCCAGGGAGCGGACCGTTGGAAGCTGGTCGCCGGGTTTCAACTGCCCGGCGACCAGCAGGCTTTTGATCTGCTCGACCACCTGGAGGTAGATCGGGAGGCCGGAACGGAAGTCGATTTCAAGTTTCATAAGAAATTGTATCATTGTATCATTGTACTAATTGTATGCGGAATTGGGGGATTGTCAAGAGGTAGGGACAAATTTAGCGCATTTTTTCCGGGCTGGATTTGAGGAGTTCAATCCTAAATTTCGCCGGCTTTCGTCATCACCTTATAAGAGACCTGCTAAGGTTTGGTAAAATGTTTTTCCGCATAGCAAAATTGGCGCATCTCATCCAGACGAAACTCTTCCGGATTGGTCGCATCCCTGGTTTCGCGCACCAGGTAAAGAATCTCTTCGCCGCTTGATTTCTCTATCTCGCGCAGGTTATGTGTGAGGTTGACTTACTTCAAGTCAAAGCGGTTGGCGATGTCGGCAAATCTCGTACCATGTAGACGTAATTCAGATCGTAAACGCAATTTGGTCCATAGACGCATTTCGGGATGTAGACGTATTTTGGGTTGTAAACGCATTTTGGCCCGTAGACGCATTTTGGCCCGTAGAAGCATTTTGGCCCGTAGAAGCATTTCATGAAATGCTTCTACGGGTTTGCGTCGAATTTGAATTGCACGATTACCGGTTCTCTTTGTCTTTGTTCCACGAAGTTGGATTGGAACGGATATATTGACGGATGGAATTGTAAGCCGGCCCATTGCGAACGATACGTTCGTAGTAATTCCGTTGCCAGATTGGAACCCCGGAACTATTTAGAAGAATGTTGATGCGCTTGGCAGAATTCATCTTGAAATAACCCATTACGAGGGGGAGTAGCATCTTGCGGCGGGCAAGGCGATAGGATTCTTTGTCAGGTTGTTTCGGCAATTCATCCCAAGGCGGCGGCAATTCATCCCAAGGCGGCGGGAATTCATCCCAGGGCGGCGGCAATTCATCCCAGGGCGGCGGCAATTCATGAATTGCCGCTTCACCCGCTTCATCCACGGGATTCTCTTCGATTACCACAATCCCATGAAAATGATTGGGCATGACCACTGCCTCGTCGAGAGAAATATTGGGATAGCGTGAAGGGAGGGATTGCCAGATTTCCCAGACAATCTTCCCAGCGACATTTTTATGCATTTCGCCATCTTTAATCTCTCCAAAAAGGTGCTCACGTTGGAATGTGACCATCGTGACGAAATATGCGCCGGGCCGGGAATAATCATAGTCCGGCAAACGAAGGGAGCGGCGGGAGAAATTTGGCGGATTGTTATAGGGCATTTCTAGCTCGTTTTTAGTCAGCAATGCTTCCCGGGACACGAGCCTGGCATTTGAGCAGCCCGATTACCGCTTCGATGGACTGAAGTGAATTCCGCTCCAATCCATTGCTTGTAATTTGTGGTCGCCGGCTAGAAGACCTTGAAGCCCAGGTCTTCAGGCTGGTCGAGAGTTAACTGGTTCTGGCGTTCTTTCTTCACATAGGTTAGGACGCGGCGGAGTTCCTTGTCGCTCTCGGCGATAAAATTGGTTCCAGCCTTTTTATAGTATACCTAATTTCTTCTGCCCCGGGTTCCAATGCCCGGGGATTTTTTATCCGATTGGAATAGAATTCCCCCGGCAGTCATATGAATGCGCATCCGTTCGGCCCAGCCAGACGAACGGACTTCCCCGAAAAAAGAACCCCTTGACATTCCAGAACATATGTACTATTTTAATGGGCTCTCATCCTCTTATTATGTAACCGATTAACAAAATGAACCTATCCATCGCGCTCTCCCCTCTTCCTTCTTTCCCCCGCCTGGCAAACCGTGCAGTCCTCATCCCACGGTCGAAGTATTCGTTTTTTTCCGTTTCTAAAAAAAGTGTATTTAATTCCCCTCCCCCAAAAAATTCTTCGGAGAATATCCGTTCATCATTCGTTTTTTTTGGGGGAACGAATACCTGCCCTTCCCGAAGGAATGTCCTCGAAAATCAGCCCATCGCCAGAACCCTTTCGCGTCGCTATTCCTCCGGCTCTTCAAATTACGAATTACTAATACCCCTTCCCGGATTTTTCCCTGTTCTCCACTCTTTTCCTAATGAGTTACGCCTGCAGCCGTCTGATCGCCTTCCCCAACCTTTTAATTCCCGTCTCGATCTCGCCCTCCGGCTGGGCCACGAAATTGAGCCGCATCCGGTCGCGACCCTGGCTACCTTCGGTAAAAAACAGGCTGCCCGGCGCAAAGGCCACGCCTTCTTCACACGCCAGGGGCAGCAGTTCATCGGACGAAAGTCCTTCCGGCAGGCGCAGCCACAGGAACAATCCGCCCTGGGGCGGGTCCACCGAAATCCCGGAGGGCAGGCTGCGCTGGATGGCCGCCAGCATGGCCTCCCGGCGCTTGCGGAAGATCTGGCACGAGCGGCGCAGGTAAGCCTGGTAGCGCCCAACGGTTACGTAGGCCTCCAGCGCCCTTTGGATCAAAGTGGAGGTGGCCAGGTCGCTCAGGCGTTTGAATCCCAGCAGGCTTTCGTAAACCGGACCGTCCGCCACCAGGAAGCCCACCCGCAGGCCCGGCATCAACATCTTGGAAAAGGTGCTGACGTGCAGTACCCGCCCGCCCGGGTCGAGCGCTTTGAGCGAAGGTTGCGTTCGCCCATCATAGCGCAGGTCGCCGACGAAATCGTCTTCCAGGATCGGGACGTTGTAGCGGTCTGCCAGGACGATCAACTGGCGCCGGCGGGCGCTGCTCAGGCAGGTGCCGGTGGGATTATGGAAATTCGGGATGGTGTAGATCAATTTGGGGTGGTGCTGCTGCAGCAACTGCTCCAGTTTATCCACCTGCATGCCCTGGTCGTCCATGGGAATGCCGACGATCCGGAAGCCGCAGCGAGCGGAACAACTCCATCGCGGTGGAATAGGTCGGGCTCTCGACCAGGATGACGTCCCCGGGCTTGAGCAGCACCTGGCTGATCAACGAAATGGCCTGCTGCGATCCGGCCGTGATCAGGATATTGTCGGCCCGCGTCTGCAGTCCCTGGCTGGCCAGGATGTGGGCGATGCTCTCGCGCAGGGGCGCGTACCCGCTGCGCTCGCCGTAATCCATGCTCTCGATCCCGTCCCGGCGCATGACGGCCTGGATGGTCTTGCGGAATTCGTCGGCCGGGAACTGGCGCGTATCGGTGATGCCGCTGGCGAAACTGATCGGGTCCGCGTGCCCGGCGTTTTTAAGCATCTGCTCGGGATTGGCAGCCCGGGAGACGCTGTTCTGGGCCCGGACATCCTGTTGCCATAAGGGCCAGGCGTGCGGGCTGGTTTTGGGAACCTGGGGCAGTGGGTTGGACGGCAGGACGTAGGTGCCGCTGCCGACCCGCGAAGACCAGCCCGTCCGCCTCCAGTTCGGAATAGGCGTTCTCCACCGTGATGCGGTTGACCCCCAGGTCACGCGCAAGCTCCCGGCTGGCAGGCAGGCGGGTATCGGGGACCAGGCTGCCGGAAAGGATGCCCTGGCGCAAATGGGTCCGGATCTGTTGATATAAAGGTTGGTTACTTTGACGGTCCAGCGGAATACGCATGTTCCACCTCGCTTTGGATTGGTGTGGTTAAATATATCATCCAAATCGTTCCGATAATAGAGCCAATCCGCTTTTATCGAGGCCAATCCATTTAATTGGACTGGTGTTGGTTTTAATTTATTGGCTCTTAACATATACCAATAATCATCTAGAATCAAGCTTGCAGGAAGACCCTCTGTTTCCTGTCCGTGTTCATCCAATTTTTTAGACTGCGGCGAACTTTAGGATTGGCTTATAACGATCTGGCCGCGCCGCCCGGCGGGAGACCGCCGTGGTAGAATCAGAACCACTATTGATCAGGAGATAATTATGGAAGAGCAAACTGGTACTTTTGCCGTTAAAAAAGGCCTGGCGCAAATGCTTAAGGGCGGCGTCATCATGGACGTTGTCACACCCGAACACGCCAGGATTGCAGAGGAAGCCGGCGCCTGCGCAGTCATGGCGTTGGAACGCGTCCCGGCCGATATCCGCGCCCAGGGCGGCGTGGCACGCATGTCGGACCCCGACTTGATCCTGAAGATCATGGATACGGTTACCATTCCGGTCATGGCCAAGTGCCGCATCGGGCACTTCGTGGAAGCCCAGATCCTGGAAGCCATCGGGATCGACTACATCGACGAATCCGAGGTGTTGACCCCGGCGGACGAGGAAAACCACATCCTCAAGCACAACTTCAAGGTGCCCTTCGTGTGCGGCTGTCGCAACCTGGGTGAGGCGCTGCGGCGCGTGGGTGAAGGCGCCGCCATGATCCGCACCAAAGGCGAGGCCGGCACCGGCGACGTGGTGGAAGCCGTCCGGCACGCCCGCACCGTGCTGGGAGAGATCCGCCGGCTGACCACCATGGTGGACGAAGAACTGATGCATTATGCCAAGGAGATCGGCGCGCCCTACGCCCTGGTCAAGGAGACCAAGGAATTGGGCCGCATGCCGGTGGTCAACTTTGCCGCCGGCGGCGTTGCCACTCCCGCGGATGCTGCGCTGATGATGCAATTGGGCGTGGATGGGGTCTTTGTCGGTTCGGGCATCTTCAAATCGGGTGACCCGGCCAAACGCGCCGCCGCCATCGTCAAGGCCGTCACGCACTACACGGATGCCTCCATCCTGGCGGACGTCAGCAAGAACCTGGGCGAGCCGATGGTGGGACGCAACATCTCCCAGATGCCCGAGCTCGAGAAGATCGCCGGTCGTGGCTGGTAATTTCTTGCGCTGATCATCAGACGCCTGAAGGCTGATGACATGGGCCAAAATATTCTATGAAAATAGGTGTCCTTGCGATCCAGGGAGATTTTGCGGAACACATCTGCATGCTCAATGGGCTGGGGGTGCAGACCTCCGAAGTACGGCTGCCTGCGCAGCTGGAAGGATTGGACGGCTTGATCATTCCGGGCGGCGAGTCGACCACGATTGGGAAACTGGCGGTGGACTATGCCCTGCTGGAACCTTTGCGCGTATTCGGCAAAACCCACGCCATCTGGGGCACGTGCGCAGGTGCGATCTTTCTTTCGAAAGACGCCCGCCGCACCCAACCCCTGCTGGGGATCATGGACATTACCGTCCAGCGCAACGCCTTTGGCCGGCAGGTCGATTCGTTCGAAGCCGACCTTTCCATCCCCGAACTGGAGGGCAACCATCCCTACCATGCCATCTTCATCCGCGCCCCGATCATCGAATCGGTCCAGGCGGATGCGAAAGTCCTTTGCAACCTGGCGGATGGCAGGATCGTGGCGGCGCAGCAGGGCAAAATGCTGGCCACATCTTTCCACCCCGAGTTGACCAATGACTCACGTTTCCACAAATACTTCCTCTCCATGGCAGGTTGAGGCTGCCAGACGGTAAAAATGATCGTTCGATCCCTGGATGTACTCGACCTGCCCCTGCTTTCCCGTTACCGCCGGGACATGCTGCCCCTGGATAGCGCCCGGCTGTTGACGCGCGGCAACCCGTTGGGGGCGGTGGCGCTGCTGGCCTACCTGGATCCGCGCCGCCACATCTATACGGCGGTGGCATCCGCTAACGGCAATTCACTGATGGGGCAGGTCACATTGCGGGAGGAAGAGACCTCCGCACGCCTGGCTTTCCTGGCGCCCGCCGAGAACCTGGGCAAGCTCTCCCTGTCGATGATGGACCACATGGCGGTGCAGGTGGGCGATTGGGGCGGCATTCCATCTGCTGGCTGAGGTGGATGAAGAGTCACCCGCCTTCCGGGAATTGCGCCAGGCGGGTTTCTCCACCTACGCCTGGCAGCGTGTCTGGAAACTACCGCCCACCGACCAGCCTGATCGGAAGGAATACTGGCGACCGGCTTTGGGGACGGATTGGCCGGCGGTCCAATCCCTGTATTCGCAAATCGTGCCGGCCATGCTCAGCCCGGTGGAAGGTCCCCCGAAGCAGGTCATCGGCCTGGTATGCCGCCCGGAGGGCAGCATGCAGGCCTACGTGACGATCAGGAACGGTCCGAAAGGCGTTTGGGTCCAACCCATCGTTCACCCCGATTCGGATTGTGTGTCCGAGCAGTTGAACGAACTGAGCGCAGCCATGTCGAATGGGCATGCTAAACCCATCTACGTGTGCGTGCGCTCCTATCAGGCCTGGCTGGAGGCCGTGTTGGAAGACCTGGGGGCTGAGGCCGGGCCGCGCCAGGCGGTGATGGTGAGACGCCTGGCCAAGGTACAGAGGGTCGAGGAAAAAATCTCAAGCATGGACAAAGTCCTGGTCAAACCGGCTGCGCCGGTGGCGCGGATTGCCACCAACCAGGAAAATCTGCCGAAAGAGTGATATAAATTAAGCATGACGCAACTGAAAATTACTGACGACCTGGACGCCCTGCTGGGTGTGCTACCCGGCAATATTGTCGAGGCGGTCCATAAAGCCAATGACTACGACAACCTGCTCGAGATCATCCTGGACCTGGGGCGCGTCCCGACGGCGCGCTACGTCCAGGGCGAGACGGTCTTGATCAATAGCGAGATCACACGCGCCGAACTCGACCACGTGGTGGAACACATCGGCGAGTTTGACGCGGATAACCGCGCCGGCCTCGAACGCACCCTGCACCGCATTTCCTGCCTGCGCAACCGGCGCGGGCACATCGTGGGTTTGACCTGCCGGGTCGGGCGGGCGGTTTACGGCACGGTGGATATCATCCAGGATATCGTCGAATCGGGCAAATCCCTGCTCATCCTGGGGCGTCCGGGTGTGGGCAAGACCACGCTGCTGCGCGAGGCTGCCCGCATCCTGGCGGAAAGCAAGCGCGTCATCATCGTGGATACTTCCAACGAAATCGGCGGCGACGGCGACGTGCCGCACCCGGCGGTGGGCAAAGCCCGGCGCATGCAGGTGCGCGAGCCCATGCTGCAGCACGAGGTGATGATCGAAGGGGTGGAGAACCACAACCCGGAAGTCATCGTGATCGATGAGATCGGGCGCGAACTGGAAGCCGCCGCGGCCCGCACGATTGCCGAGCGCGGCGTCCAACTGATCGGCACGGCGCACGGTCAGACCATCGACAACCTGCTGCTCAACCCGACCCTGTCCGACCTGATTGGCGGCATCGAAGCGGTCACCCTGTCGGACGAGGAAGCCCGCCGGCGCGGCACCCAGAAGACGGTGCTCGAACGGCGCGCTCCGCCGACCTTCGACGTGCTGGTGGAGATCCAGCAACGCGACCGCTTTGCCGTCCACATGGATATTGCCGCCTCGGTGGATGCACTGCTGCGCGGGTTCCCGTTCCCTCCCGAAATCCGGGCGCGCGACTCGCAGGGCAGGATCCAGATCGAGAAGGCGAAAATCGATCCGAAAGCCAGGGCGGATTCGGAATTTCGCATCGAAAATGGCAAGACCACCGGTCCGCACCGCAGTTCGAGCACGCAAAGCGGGCCGGGACCGGTGATGGAGACGCTGCACCGGACGGATTTTTCACCACCCCCTTCTGAAGCACGCCGCACCCCCATACAGTCCGTGCGCGTGTATCCCTACGGCGTGGCACGCACGATCGCCTGATCCAGGCCGCCAAACGGTTGGGAGTGCCAGCCTTGATCGCCAAGGATGCCGGGGAAGCGGACGTGATGGTAACGCTGCGTTCCTACTACCGTGATCGCCAGCAGGCGGTCATGCAGGCGGAACACCGCGGCATGCCGATCTTCGTGTTGCGCGCCAACACCGTCAGCCAGATGGAGCAATTCCTGAGCGACCTGTTCAACCTGTCGGAGATGATGCCGGGGACAGCCGAGCTGGACGCGGTCAAACAGCAGACGCAGGCGGCCATTGCGGCGGTTTTGAACGGGGAGCGCTGGGTGGACCTGCCGCCCGGCCCGGCCACCGAGCGGCGCCTGCAGCACGAACTGGCCCGGGATGCCGAACTGGTCTCGCATTCCTACGGCAAAGAACCGCGCCGGCACGTGCGGATTTTCCGCGAATAATCCCGCCACAGCCCGGCCGCGACGTTACGGACACCAAATTTCTAAAGGCTGATTGCCATGTTCATCACCCTGGAAGGCCCGGATGGTTCCGGCAAGACTACCCATATGAAGCCCCTGGTCGAATGGCTGCAGGCCTTGGGACAGCGCGTCCATCCGGCACGCGAACCGGGCGGTACGACCATCAGCGAAGAAATCCGCAATATCATCCACGACTTGAAAAACACCGAAATGTGTCCGCACACCGAGACCCTGCTCTACCAGGCTGCCCGGGCGCAGATCGTCGAACAGGTGCTGCGGCCCAGGCTGGCGGAGGGCTGGATCGTGCTATGTGACCGCTATGCCGATTCGACCCTGGCTTACCAGGGTTACGGTCACCAGCAAAACCTGCAGGAAGTGCGCATGCTGGTGCGTTACGCCACCGGAGATCTGGTCCCGGACCTGACGCTGTTACTGGATATCGACGCTGAGACGGCCTTGCGCCGGCGTCAAAAGGGCGGCGGCGAATGGAATCGTCTGGACGCCTACGATGTCGAATTTCACCGGCGCGTCCGGGAGGGCTATCTCGAACTGATGCGGCAGGAGCCGGGGCGCTGGGTGAAGGTGGATGCGAGCCAGAGCAAAGAGGTGGTACAAGAAGTCCCTGCGCGCGGCCATCCTGGCAAGGATGGAAAAGATGGGGCTGGGTCCGGCGCTCCCTTAGGATAGATGGAAAGGTTTGACCAAAAGAATGAAATGCCGCCGGTGCACGAGGTTTTGTGCCTTGAACCCCTGATGCGCCGGCTGTTTAGAGGTTGAAATGAAAAACAAGTTTTTCCGGGTGCCCTGGTTCTACATCTTTTTTACCTTCTATCCGTTATTGTTCCTGTGGGCGGTCAACATTTCCCAGATGGATCCTGCCGTGGTGATCCGGCCATTCCTGGTCACCCTGGTGGGTTCGGCGATCCTGTACGGGATACTCTACCTGATCATTCGAAAGGGGAACAAGGCGGCTTTGGTTGGGACCTTGCTGCTGGTGGCATTCTTCTCCTACGGGCACGTCTATTACGCCGCCCGTAACACCCCGGGCCTGCAGTTCCTTAATCACCATACCATCCTGATGCCGCTGTATCTGCTGGTCTTCGGCCTGGGCATTTGGGCGGTCTTGCGTATCAAGAAATACGACCGCTGGGTGCTGTATTTGAACGTCATCAGCCTGGCGCTGGTGGCCGTACAGGTGGTGGAGCTGAGCTACGCCTACATCCGCAAATCCTATGCTGCCAGCCAGCCGGTCAAAACCCAGTCCGGGCTGACCCTGACCACCAGCTTGAACGACATGCCGGATATCTACGTGATCGTGCTGGATACGTACATGCGCTCGGATGCCTTGAAACAAGACCTGGGATACGACAATTCGGCTTTCATCGACCAGTTGACCCAGATGGGATTTTACGTGGCCAGTTGCGGTCACCCCAACTATACCTTCACATACGGCTCCATCTCGGCGTTGTTGAACATGCGCTACATCCCGGATGCATTTGCCAACGACGTTTGGGAACAGTTCTCCAACAGCGGGTTCTGGAGCATCCTGCAAAACGACGAAGTGCGCCAGCAATTAAAAAGCATCGGCTATAAAACGGTCTCCTTCCAGGAGGAATATCCGCTGCTCGAATTCGACGATGCGGATGTCCTGATTGGGAAAAATAGCGCCTTTTCCAACTCGGCTTACCTCTACCCGTTCGAGGTCCTGTACCAGCAGAGTACCGCTGCGATCATCCTGAATGCCCTGGACCCGGGCGGGAAAATCGGCGATTCCATGCGCAAGTTGATCGCCAAGCCGGATACCAGCGGATTGGATCTGTCCGGACTGAGCGGTCCCAACCGGGATTTTGTAGCCACGCACATCATTTCCACCCAGTACATCCTCAATCACATCACGGACGTGATCCCCATCGCCGGACCGAAATTCGCCTACATCCACCTGTTCATCCCGCATTATCCGTACGTGTTCGGCCCGGATGGTGAAATCATGACGGACCCGGGCTTCTACAGCGGCGACCGGGGCAGCGCCGTCAACGAGGAATACCAGGTCAATGGGTACGTCGCCCAGGTACAGTATATCGACCAGCGCATCCTCCCGATCCTGCAGGATGTCATCCAGCAATCGAAGAATCCTCCCATCATCATCCTGATGGGCGACCATGGGTTGGAAAACGCCAACCGCAGGACCGACCTGCTGGCCTATTATTTACCGGGAGACGGTAGTGCCAAGTTGTACCCATCCATATCACCGGTAAATTCCTTCCGGTTGATCTTCGACGAATATTTCGGGGCGAATTACCCGCTGCTGCCCGACCAGACCTGGGTCGACGACCGGACTGTGGAACCCGACGCTTATCCTAACTGTGCTCCTTAAGGTGCCCGGTATTTTCTCGACCTCGTCCGGATCACTCCTGCGATACGCGCACGCAATTTTATTGGTTATGTGATGAGATCTTTTAAACATATCCCCTGGTTCTACGCTTTGTTTACTTTTTATCCGCTGCTGTTTCTGTGGGCGGGTAACATCTCCGAGATGCATGCGGCGGAAGTCGTCCGTCCGTTCCTGTTCACGCTGCTGGGATCCGCCCTCCTTTTTGCCTTCCTCTGGCTCCTGTTCCGGCATTGGGTAAAAGCGGCCCTGATGGGAACGCTGCTGCTGGTGGCGTTTTTTTCCTATGGGCACGTCTATTACGAAGCGCGCAGTATTCCCGCCCTGCATATTTTCAATCACCACTCTGTTTTGATCCCCATTTACGCGCTTGCATTGGCTGCGTGCGTCTGGGGGGTGTTCCGGATCAAGAAATACGACAGTTTCGTGCTGTATCTGAACGCCGCCGGCTTGCTGCTGGTCGGGATGCAGGTGGCCGGATTAAGTTATGCCTACCTGCGCAGTTCCTATGCCGACCGCCAGCCGGTCAAACTGCAATCCGGAATCCGCCTTACGAAAAGTCTCAAGGACATGCCGGATGTTTACGTGATCGTGCTGGACGAATACATGCGTTCGGACGCCCTCAAGCAGGATATGGGCTACGATAATTCACCTTTCATAAACCAGTTGACCCAAATGGGTTTTTACGTGGCGCAATGCTCGACGGCCAATTATTCCTTTACGTATGCCTCCACCTCCGCGCTCTTGAACATGCGTTACATCCCGGGGGCTTATGCAAATAATGAATGGAGCCAGTTCTCCAATCAGGGATTTTGGAGTATCCTGCAAAACGACGAGGTGCGCCAGCAGTTAAAGAGCATCGGTTATAAAACAGTCGCCTTCCAGGAAGAATACCCGCTGCTCGAATTCGACGATTCGGACGTCTTGATCGGTGCCAATCAGAGCGCCATCCATTTCAACTACCTGCATCCTTTCGAAGTGATGTACCGGCAAAGCACGGCTGCCATCATCCTGACCGCCCTGGATCCAAAAGGCAAGGTTTCCGGATTCTTCCAGGGTCTGACGACCGGCAGAAACGCGCCGGGGACGGTCGACCTGTCTGGTCTGCAGGGTGCGAACAGGGATCTGGTGGTCAGCCACGTTATTTTGACCTTGTACAACCTCGACCATTTGACAGACATCCCGGCGATTGCCGGCCCCAAATTCACCTACGTTGACTTTTTCGTTCCGCATTATCCCTACGTGTTCGGCCCGGACGGACAGATCATGAGCGATCCCGGTTTTTATGGCGGGGAGCGCGGCGATGCAACCGATAAAAATCATCAAAATCAAGGCTATATCAACCAGGTCCAGTACATCAACAGCCGCATGCTTCCGATTCTGCAGGATATCCTGCACAAATCGAAGAACCCGCCCATCATCCTGCTCATGGGCGATAACGGACTGGAGGATCAGAACCAGAACGCCAACTTGATGGCGTTTTACCTGCCGGACGGACCCGGGGGACTGTATCCATCCATCAGCCCGGTCAATGCGTTCCGCCTGATCTTCAACGAATATTTCGGCGGGAACTACCCGCTGCTGCCCGACCAGACCTGGGTCGACGATAAAACCATTGTGCCGGTGGAGGCCTACCCGGATTGTGTTCCATAAAAGGAGTACTGCACATGAAGATCCATCTTTTCTCCAGCCCCGGCAGGACGTCTGACCTCGATATCGGATACATCCTGGATGCCAGCCGTGCAATCCTGGACGGGAAAGACGATCCGGTGGTGGCGTATCTTCCGGCCGCCGCGCTGGGAGACAATTACCAGGCTTTCACGGAGAAAACCTTCAAAGGGCTGGCGCGGGTCGAGACCCTTCGCCCGGAAAGGATGACTCTGCCGGAAATGGAGGCGGTCATCCGCCAGGCGGCCTTGCTCTACATACCCGGGGGGAATACCTTCCTGCTCAACCACCGCCTGCACCTCAGTAATTTTAAGGAATACCTGCGCAAGAAGGTGACCGCCGGATTGCCGCTGGTGGCTTTCAGCGCCGGGACGGTGCTGTGCGGGCCGAACATCCTGACCAGCAACGATATGAACACGGTCGAGTCGCCCTATTTCAATGGTCTGAATTTGCTGCCTTTCAACTTTAACTGCCATTATCCGCACGAAGAAATTGCGCGTTTGATGAAGGATGACTGGCTGAGCGAATACCACGTCTTTCATGAGAATCCCATCCTCATGCTGACGGATGGGGCGGGTCTCCAGGTGGAAGGCAAGAAGCTGAGCCTGGTTCGTGGGGAGGCCTGGATCCTTCGAAAAGGGCAGGAGAAAGAGACACTCGAGCCGGGAAAAGAAATTTTCGCCTAAGAATTGGCGCTAGTTTGCGCATTGTTTCACATCTCAGTACTACGGGGGTACTTGCATTCCATGGAATAAAAGGGAATAATTGTAATAAATGAGATAAATATAAGGAGAAACCCCATGCGTAGATTTCGTTGGCTTGTTATTCCATTCCTGATGCTTTCCATCATGGCATGCAGCCTGTTCTCAGGCATCCAGGATGTCCAAAATATCAAGAACGCCGTTTCCACCAATCTGCCGGATATCCAGAACGCCGTGTCCACCCAACTGCCAGGCCTGTTGACCAGCGTCCCGACCGCGCAAGGCTTCATGGAAACGGCGGCTGCGGCGATTCCCACCAGTTCGTGTTCCGGAACACCCCAGTCTGGCGGGCTGGGCATTACCATGGATACCGCCAGGGCGGTCCTGCAAATGTCGCAGCAATTCACCCTGACGGATGGGACCAGTAATGGGCAGCCCTCTGTGGACGTCACGTTGAGCACGGATGGGGCCAGCTCCTTCCCGGCTGTGGCAACCGGCTTTTCCGCAAATTTCATCGGAGACGTCTGTAACCTGAGCGAGATCAAGGTGACGATCCCGCGCACAGACCAGCAGGATAGCGTCGATCAGGGCACCAACCTGATGACGGTCGTACTGACAGGGGCGCTTCCGATCGACGTACAATTCCAGTTCTTAAGCTGGGCGTCGCAATATTATGCCGGGATGGCGGTTTCAGACCAGCAACAGACCACCGTCAATAATATGCAATTCACTCTGGTGCGGAACCAGGATACGATGGTGCTGGATATCCTGCCCGCGCAATAAGAATAAAGATACCCCTCCAAAAGAAGAAGCTGCCGGGTGTTCCTTCCCAGGCAGCTTCTTCTTTTAAAGGTCGTCGTCCCCCATTCCGCCCGCTCCCATCCCGGGCTCACCCATTCCGGCTTCCCCCAGATCGGGCATTTCCTTTTCGATATCTTCCGGACTCTGGCCTTTCTCCAGCCGGTCCACCACCTCACCAAATTCGGCGGGCATCTCTTCGCCCATTTCATTGCCCATCTTGCGCATCATCCGTCCCATGGCCTGGGGATCATTTTCGAGCCCGGCCAGGGCGGATGGATCGGAAAAATCACTGGAGAGGGCATCCAGGCGGCTGTCCTCCGATTTCGCCACGCGCACGCGCGGGATCCCGCGGCGGACATGCCGGCTCTTACAATGCGGGCAGGCCACCTTGCGATGGCCGTATTCGGAGAAGGTCATGAATAGGTCAAAACGCTGGTTACAGTCAAGACAGGTATAGTCATAGGTAGGCATGCCCCTATTTTAACGCTTTTTTTTCGACGGCTGGCTTTCGGTTACAATAGAACCATGACAGAATCCGAGTTCAATCTCCACAAACCCCAACCTTTGCTGATCGTCATCTCCGGTCCCTCGGGAGTTGGCAAGGACAGCGTCGTCCAAACCATGAAAACGCGTGGCCTGCCCTTCCATTTTGTGATCACGATAACCACCCGCCCGCCGCGTCCCAACGAGGTTAACGGCCGGGACTATTTTTTTGTCTCGAAGGATGAGTTCGCTCACATGATCGACCAGGATGAATTGTTCGAGTACGCCATCGTCTACAAGGATTACAAGGGCAACTCCAAGAAACGGGTGCGGGAGGCGCTGGCCATGGGCCAGGACGTGGTGATGCGGCTGGATGTGCAGGGAGCTGCCACGGTTCGCAAACTGGCGCCTGAAGCGGTGTTGATTTTCCTGACGACCCAAAATGAGCAGGAACTGGTCGAGCGGTTGAAAAACAGAAAGACAGATCGCTCAGATGATTTGAGCCTGCGAATTGCCACTGCCCAGCAGGAACTGAAGCGAGCGGTGGAGTTTGATTACGTCATCGTCAATTCCGACGGTTGCCTGGACGAGACCGTGGATACGGTTACCGCCATTATTCGAGCAGAGCATCATCGTGTGAATCCACGTAAAGTAAACCTTTAAAGGTGCGAATATGAATGAAGACCCCAACGCCAATCAGGTTCCACAAGCCCAGACCCCGCAACCCCGCACCGTCCAGGTGGCGGTGCCGCACGTAAAACCGTATGTCACTTATGCCATCATTGGGTTTACCGTATTCATCTATCTGTTGCAACTTGCCGGCCAATACCTGCTCTCTATCGGCCAGGCAAACGCGATTGTGGCTCCCTTCCTGAATTCGTTCGGCTTAACGGTTGCCAATTTCGGCAGCACGGATGTCGCCGCCATCCTGGGGGAGAAAGTCAACTACTTGATCCGGGCAGGACAGCTCTGGCGTCTGCTCACGCCGGTCTTTTTACACGATTCGGTTCTGCCATACGGATTGCTGCACATCGGTTTCAATATGTACGCCTTATACCTGTATGGGCGTGGCCTGGAAGGGCGCTTTGGGCACTGGCGCTTCAGCCTGCTGTACTTCCTGTCAGCCTATGCCGGGAACGCATTTTCCTTCCTGATCACACCTAACCCTTCATTGGGGGCTTCGACGGCCGTCTTCGGTCTGTTGGCGGCGGAGGGCATTTTCATCCTCCAGAACCGGAAACTGCTTGGGGACCGGGCCAATCGCGCCCTGATGAACGTGCTGTACATTGCCGGTATCAACCTGCTGATCGGTTTCAGCGCCACCGGCATCGATAATTTCGGTCATTTGGGCGGCATACTGGGTGGGGTCCTCTTCACCTGGTTTGGCGGCCCGCGTTGGAAAATGGAAGGGTTCTTCCCGTCCATCCGATTGATCGATGAACGCGAAGGGCACGGAGCGTTGGCGGGGTCAGTGGCAGTGCTGTTGTTCTTTATCCCCTTGACTGTACTTGGATGGATCTGGATCGTGAAGTGAAAACCCGGCCGTTAGACAGCCGGGCTGATTTGCATCTTAAGCACCACGCCCTGCGGAGCCTTCTGGCCGTGGCGGGTGGGTTGCTCTTGCTGGTCATCCTGGCTTTTACGTTTCGCTCCCAGATCCTGACCGGCGTTGCAGATTATCTCATCGTCAACGACACGCCCCAACCTGCGGACGTCATCTTCCTGCTCAACGGCGATTACAACACCCGGCCATTCCGGGCCAGCCAGCTCTACCAGCAGGGATTGGCGCCTGTGATCGCCATCGCCCGTATGGAGAATGGCCCGGCGGTTGACCTGGGGTTAATTCCCAATGGGACCGATATTGCAGTCGGTGTGATGGAGAAGCTGGGAGTGCCGTCCGAAAAGATTGCCGTGCTGCCATTCCCCGGCGGCGTGACCAGCACATTCGATGAAGCCACCACACTACGGCAATATATCCAGGCGCACCAGTCCTACAAGATCCTGCTGGTCACCTCCGCCTTCCACACCCGCCGCGCCAGGTGGATCTTCGAAAAGATGCTGGCCGGGTTGCCGGTCAGATTGCAGATGGTGGCCGTCCCCTATGCAGATTTTGACCAGACGAACTGGTGGAAGAACGAAGACGGGCTGATCACCCTGAACAACGAATACATCAAGCTGGTGTATTACGCTTTCAAGTATCGTTAAGGCCGCCTCTTCAATTTAATGCTTAAAAACTAGGTAGAAACACCTCACAGGTGCTGAATTTTGCGTTGACTCTGCTCTGCAACGCTTCTATAATGATTGCAGATGTCGCGTTACGACCTGTGCCTGGCCTGGAACTGGGAGTATGACGCCGACTTCGTCCATATGATCGAAGCCGCATGCAACGCGCGCGGGGTATCTCTGTTGCAGGTCACACCGGATTCGTTGGGCCAGGTGATGGCCGGATTGGAAAACAAGGAAATTTCTTTTCGCATCTTTTTCGACCGCGCCTCAAACTCCGATCCAAACTTCCAGACATTGGTGGATTGGGCCAGGCGGCATCGGTCATTTTGCTTGAATCCGCAGAAGCACGCCATCTGGTCGAGGGATAAAGCCACCATGCACCTGGAGTTCCTCAGTCATGGTCTGTATATTCCACATACGATCATTCTTTCTCCATTTGATATGCAATCTACGCTCAATCTGCCCGACCTGGAGCCGCTGGGCGGTAGTTTCGCCATCAAACCGGCCTGTGAAGGCGGTGGAGATGGCGTAATCCTCGAAGCCACCGCATGGGAACAAGTGCTGGAGGCGAGGCAACAGTACGCCCACGAGAAATACTTGCTGCAGGCGCACGTAACCACGCGCACCTTGAACGATCGTCCAGCCTGGTTCCGGGTCCTGTTTTGCAATGGGGCAATCTATTCAAGTTGGTGGGACCAGAACACCCACATCTACACGCGCGTCACTGCAGAAGAAAAAGCCCGTTTCGGCTTGCGTAGCCTGCGGGAGATCTCGACCCGGATCGCCCAGATCTGTGGCTTGCACCTGTTCTCCACAGAAATCGCCCTGACGGAAGAGGGGCGTTTCCTGGTGGTTGACTACGTCAACGACCCGGTGGATTTACGCTTGCAGTCGAACGCTGCCGATGGGGTGCCAGATGTTTACGTACAGAATATCGCCGCCAGGCTGGTAAGGCTGGCAGAGAGCCGCTGCGCTCGCTCGTAAGACGTTGGGAATATAACCAAGACGACGAAAACAAGTGCAGGAACAGCCTCCAAATTGCAGGACTGGTTCAGGAAAAACACGCAAGCTATGCTGCTGATGCAGTGGATCACCTGGGTATTCATCCCGTTGAATGCCATCTCGGATATGTTCGCTTATGAACGCCAGAAAGGCACCTTGCGGCGGTTGTTGACCACTCCCACCCGTAAAGGCACTTACCTGCTCGGTACGATCTTTGGACAGGTGCTGAACACGTTGCTTCAGATGGTGCGGCTGGCGGGCTGCTGGATATCGTCCTGCATGGTCAGGGTTTGATGGCGATCCTGCCGGAGGCTGGAATATTGCTTGGATTTGCGGTCCTGTTCTTTGGGGCGGGCATCTGGCGCTTCAAGATTGAGTGAGGACGATGGCAAGAAAAGGACCAGGTCCCGATATAGGATCTGGTCCTTTTCGATCAAGTGAGGTCAAGACCGTTATAACGGGTCCAGGGTCTTTGCCGCCCGCAGGGTATTTTTCATCTTGCAATTTGGAGACGGCAGCGATGAGAATATCGGCCTGGCTGCTATTTTTGGACAGGCGCTTAGGCCTGGTCAAGTCAATCGCGCTCTTGCTCCTGATCAACCGGTAACCAGACGGTAAAGACCGCGCCATGGCCCTCCGGGACATTGCCCACCTCAATACGACCGTGATGCTTCTCCACCATTTGTTTCACAATTGCCAGGCCAAGCCCGGTTCCGGGTACACCGGTAATATGACCGGCATTGCCACGGTAAAAGCGTTCGAAAAGGCGCGGCAGATCGTCCTGGGCGATTCCCGGACCGTTATCCTCAACGCTGAAGATCGCCCAGACTTTCCCCACATGGTCTTCCGCCCTGCGCGTGGAGATATGCACCTGTCCGCCAGCCGGCGTGTAGTTCAGGGCATTGGTCATCAAGTTAGATAATGCCTGGACGATCATGACTTCATCCAACCAGGTGGTCGGGAGGCCGGGCTGTAACTCGAGCGTCAAAGAGAGACCGCGCTCTTCTGCAAAGGCCTTGCGGTCGTTCACCAGGGTCTGGATGATCCGGTTCAAATCTTGTGGCTTGGGCCGGAACGATACCTGCCCGGTGTCCAGCCGGGAGAGTTTAAGCATGTCCTCAATCAGGATCCGCAACCGCTGGATCTCCCGTCCAATCACGTCCAGGCGTTCCTCGGTCTTCTCTTCGGGATTTGCCCGCAGCATCTGGTGATACAGGACCAGGTTGGTCAGAGGGGTGCGTAATTCATGATTGATGTTTGCAATGAATTCGGACTTCAACACATCTGTCGTTTGGGCTTTTTGTAAAGCTTCCTGGAGTTCTGCCGTACGTTCCCCAACCATCTCTTCCAGGCGTTCGGAATATTCCTTCAAAGCCTGGTCCACCCGGATGCGGTCGGTAATATCTCGGGATACCCCCATTACGGAGGTGATTTCCCCATCCTTACCTCTGAGTGGCACCAGCCAGGTGCCCAGCCATTTCTCACCACCCGGAAAGCCCATTGGGGCTTCGATATAAACAGGCATCCCGGAAGTCCATACCCCGGAGATGGATTGGAGTTGGCGCTCGACCACATCGCTGGAAAACAAGCTGGAGATCTTCATTCCAATGATCATTTCTGGTTGAAATCCAAATTGAAGCGAGGCGAATTTGTTGGCGTAATCGATATTTCCACCTTCCCCAATAATGAAAATCATGTCGTGAGAAGCCTCGGCAAGAATGCGGTAACGTTCCTCGCTCGCGGCCAAGGCTTCCTCTGCCCGTTTGCGCTGCAGGATGTCCCTGCAAAGAGAGACAACCGCTTTGCCATGTTTCGTTTTTACCACGTTGGCATTGATTTCCACCGGGAAAATGCTACCGTCCGGATGTTGGTAATCAATATCCAGGTTCCTGATTGAGCCCTTTTTGAAACAATTGGACACTTCTTTTTGATTTCGCTCACGATCGTAAGGCGCAGTCCACTCGAAAACCTGCCTTCCCAAAATCTCACCAACGGAGGCGTGGCCGGTCATGTGGGCGTACATCAGGTTGGCGTTAATTACCCGCCCCTGCTCGCTTAATACAACAAACCCGGTGTCGGTGGTTTCGATGACTGCGCGATATCTCTCCTCGCTTTCCAGCAGGTCTTCTTCGGCTTGTTTCTCCTCGGTGATATCTTCGACCAATAGTATGCTTCCTACCGCCTGGTCTTGGTCACGAATTGGACGTCCAATGACCCTGAGAACAGTACCCTTCCCGTAGATCGAGTTGAAGGGAGTTTCCACCAGGAGATCTTTCCCGTTTTGAAGCCGTTCCAGATAAGGGACTAACCCGGCTTGTTGGATTCCGGGGATCTTGCGGATGTCCGTTTCCATGGCTCGCGACCTGGCATCTCCGGCCGGCAACCCGATGATTTTTTCCAATTGGGGGTTCTCATAAACAATCCGCATTTCCTTATCCAGGCGGATGATGCCGATCGGAGCGTTCTCCAGAATCCCCCTATTGAGCTCTAGAAGAGTCTTGTACTTTTCCTCGGATTGTTGCAAGGCTTCCCGGGTTTTCTTGCGCTCCTCCAGCAGCAGGGCGCCCTTCAAGGCAGTGCTGATTTCCCGGCTTAACGCCTCGCGCAGGGAACCCGGCATGGTTTCCAGGGGCTCGATCACGATAAACCCTAATTGTGTTTCATCCCTGAAGTGGAGCGGCTCAAGCAAGATGGAGAAGCGTTTTTCGCCAGGCAGGATTGCTTGTGGCACCAATTGGCGCGAGGGGAAACGGACCCCACCCGGTTCCAGATCCAGGCGGTCATTCCCATTGACCGACAGGATCAAGCGGGACCATTCTGTCGGAAATTCTGGTTGGCCTTCGACGGGTTGCTCGTATAGCGAAATATAGCAACTCCGGATGCCCAAACCAGGCAATTGGCTGGCAACCACTTCTATCACTCCGGCCACATCAAAGGCCGTCATCAAAGGTTCACTGATCCCGGTGGTGAAATCAAAAGCGCGCCGCTCAGCCTGCAGCCTGCGGTGCGCCTGCGTCCAGCGGGCATTTTCCATCACCAATATTTGGCCAGTTTGTAATAATCTTTCGACCCGGGTCCGTTCTTCCCCCATCGCCAGGGGTGCACACAGGTTAACCTGCAGCCCGTACATCAACTGGCGCCATTGCATCACGTCCCCGTTATTTGCACCCACCTGGCGGAGCATTTCATCCAGGATTTGGATGAAATCATTATCCCCCTTCCTTTTCGGTGCATTTGAGAGCGCCGCCAGCAACCGTTCGGCCCAGCCCTGATTCAAGCTGGAAGCCGAAGGCCCGGCTGTTCTAACCATTTCAGCTAAGATATGTTTCCGTTGTGATGAAAGCACGGAACCCATGGTTTTGCCAGTTGCCCAGGTTGGCGACCTGATTTCCAGGAATTCGTCCTGAGGTTGGCATCCGCAGGATTGGCGGGTCACCAGTTCTGTTGGCAGGATAACAGTCTCGTGAACCCGATCGCCCGCCATCAAAGCCAGAAGCATTTCGGCAGCCTGTTTCCCCTGCTCGTATAGCGGCTGATGAACCGTTGTAAGTGGCGGGGAGGCAAACCTGGCTTCCTCCAAATCATCAAATCCCACCACGCGAACCTTGTTGGGTACCTGCAATCCCCGGTCTTGTAATGCACTTATCGCGCCCAGGGCCATCTCGTCATTGGCCGAGGCAATTGCGTCAAAAGCGACTTTCCGTTCATCCAGCAGCAGACGGACCGCTTCCGCGCCGGCCGGGCCAAGATAATCACCGGCCACCACCAGTTGAGGATCATAGGGGATGCCATGTCTGGATAATACCGAGCGATAAGTTTGATATCTTTGTTCTGCCTCCGGATTGGTTTCTGGCCCCCGAATGAAGGCGATATGGCGGCAGCGGTGAATGTTGATCAGGTGGTTGATCGAGGCCTGCACGCCGGTCTGGCTGTCTGTTAATATGGATGGAATACCCTCCACAGCCATTGCAATACTGACCATCGGCAGAGGCTGGAAGCGCGCATAGAACTTCTTGAGTTCCTCCGGCCCAATAAACTGGCCGATTGATCCGGACATGGCCAGTAACCCATCCACTCTTTCAGGACTGGCCAGGTCATACGCCACGTTGCGTTGGGCATCGAACTCGTGGGTGGCTCGCAGCGCTCCCCCAACGAAACAGATCAGGTTGATATGGCGTTCTTTTGCCAGGTCGGCCACACCCGGCCAGACTTGTGCGGCATAGCCCACGTCTCCAAGACGGCCAATCAGTAATCCGATGGTCGGACGTGAGGTGTGTGAGTTGGCGTGCGGTGCTTTACCCATTTTCCGGTTGAGACCCATCTGCTTTCATTTTATCCGGACATTATTTAAACCGCTGTAAAAAGCCTGTTTCCTTATCTTACACTACATCTTGAAAAAAAAGTCGTTAATTTCCGGATGGTTTTGGACCAATGATCTCCCCTTTCATCCCATGCGCATCCATCGAAATCATTCGAACCCGGTCGACTTTATTCCAGCGCATCTCGGGAGAGACGGCGCTGACACGCAGATAGTTATCGGATAATCCTTCGATGGTCCAGCCGTCGTCGGTCAAGGTGCTGGAAGCTTCCCACAGGACAGGCAGGGTCCGGCCGACGAAACGCGCCTGGTACTCCAAAGCCAATTCTTCCAATGCAGCCCGCAACCTGGCGTTGCGCTCCTTGCGGATTTCATAACGGACCTGCCCTTTCATACGCTCGGCCGGAGTGCCGGGACGGGCAGAATAGGTGAAGACGTGCCCTCCTGCAAAATGCGTGGACTTGACGAACTCGAGTGTTTCCGAAAACTCTGCCCCGCTTTCGCCGGGAAAGCCGGCGATCACATCTGTGGTGATGGCCACTTCCGGTATGCCTGCGCGTGCGGACTGCACCAATTCCGTGAATAAATCGGGCGTGATCTTGCGTCGCATGCGTTTCAACACACTCTCGCTCCCGGATTGCAAGGGCAGGTGCAGGTGACGGCATAACCTTTCGTCCTGCCAGAGTGAAAAGAAATCAGCCTGCAGGTCCCATGGTTCGAGCGAGGATAGTCGCAGACGCGCGACGGATGTCTGGGCGAGCAGGCTGGCGATCAGGTCCGCCAGCCGCTCGGGAGGCTGGAAATCGAGTCCCCACGAACCCAGGTGGACACCTGTCAGCACGATTTCCTGTGTCCCGCCATCGATTGCAGCCTGGACGTCCGACAGGATCTCCGCAGCCCGGCGGGATCGGCTGGCCCCACGTGCCACGGTTGTAACGCAGAATGTGCAGGCATTATCGCATCCATCCTGCACTTTTATGAAAGCACGCGTTCGGGCGTGCAGGCCTGGCAGGGGTTTGCGGGCCAGCGGCTCCAGGTCGAAAAATTCCTGGGACAGACCAAGTAGATCGATAACCAGGCGATCTTTGTCCTGGTTGGAGACGATCTTGCGCACACCAGGGATTTCGGCAGCCCGGCCAGGTTCCAGGGTAGCCCAACAACCCGTGGCAATCAACCCGGCTGCGCCCATACGCCGGGCGCGCCGTATGGCGGAACGGGAATCGGAGGCAGCCTGTGCGGTGACCGAACAGGTGTTAATTACTGCCAGGTCGGCATTCGTTGCAGTTGCGACAATCTCGTGTCCGGCTTGCCGGAATTGGCGGGCCAGGGTTTCGATCTCGGCCTGGTTGAGCCGGCAACCGATGGTGTCAAGGAAGATTTTCATAAGCTCTCTCGTGTATTCATTCCATTATCGCAGACAATAAAATGACAATAAAACTTTGGTGGCTGATTCAGGGGAAGAATTGCTCCAACAGCCGTTCGGCCTGCCATCCATACGAACCATCGGGATCGAAAACCCTGGCCTGGTTGAGGTAGGAATATGCCGTGGTCCGGTTTCCGTTTTGCAGGTAAACCAGTCCAAGGTGTAAAGCTGGAGCAGCCTGGGTGGGATCCAGTTCGAGGGCCTTTTTCAACACGGCTTCGGCGCCGACCAGATCGCCTGTTTCGAAAAGGATTTGCCCGGCGATGTCGTCTGCCTGCCAGTCGTTTTTTGCCAGTTCCACCAATCTGCGGGCGGCCGGCAGGCCCGTGCCGATCAGGTCGACGCTGTTGCGCAGACTGAATTGCGCCAAGGCCTGCCAGACCACCGCCTCGTCCGGCGAGAGCGTGGTGGCCCGTTGGTAGTGTTCGAGAGCTGCCACCAGGTCACCGGTTTGCTCGTATGCTCCGCCCAGGGCCATCTGCCAACCCGAGTTATCCGGTTCCAGAGCCGCGGCATTTTGGAAGGCTGCCAGTGCCTGTTCAGGTTGCTTCCGGCGCTGGAGGGTGAGCCCGTAAAGGCTCTGGAGCATCGCCGAATTGGGGTTCAAAGCCAGGGCCTGCTCCATCTCGGCAGACCCATCTTGCCCCTGCTGCTGTTTTGCCTCGCTCAGCCAGCCCCACGCCTCGCCATAATCCGGGTTCACCTGGATGGCATTCCGGAAAGCCTGGGCTGCCAGGTCCCAATCTCCCAAGGCTGCCAATGCCCGTCCTGAGATAAGGAACTGGTAAGCGGCGTCATCTGAAAGGGCGGCGGTGTTCAGGGCGCTGCGTAACGCTTGCACGGAATTATCCAGGGAAGGCTCCTGTTGCGCTGAAAGCATCAAATCCGGCAGAGCCTGGTTGGGAGCCAGCGCAGCTTTCAGCAGGCCGAGCTGAAAATGAGCGGATGCATCCCCGGGTACCTGGAGAATATAGCTGCTCCAGCTTTCGGCCGCGCCGGAGAAATTTCCCAGCTCGCGCTGGTCTTGTGCCAGGGATTGGTAAGCTTTTGCCGCAGGCAGCGCGTAAGTCCAGGCGTTCACTGCCGAAGACAGGTCGCCCAATTGCTGGTAAGCTGATCCCAGGGACAACCAACCATCCTGCGAGATAGCATTCCGATCGACAGCATGCTTCAGGTAAGTGATTGCATCGACCGGGTTGCCGTCAAGTTCTGCCGCCATGCCGGCTTTTTCCCAAAGGGAGGCTCGCCAGGGCAATCGTTGTGCCGCGGCTAAATAATAGGCCGCGCTGGCGGAATGAAACCCGGTCGCCTCGAAGCTGGAAGCCTGGTGAAAATCCATTAATCCGGCAACTGGTCTCGGTACCAGGATAAGCGCCATCAGGAGGACCATTATGGCGAGGTTGCGGAGGATCGTCCGTATTGTGGTCAATTCCATATCAACATGGATTATAAATCAGTCGTTGGTCAAAAATGACAACTGGCTTTATTGTGAAAATACCATATTCCCTTGTTATAAAATCGGTTAAACTAATATGTAGTACTATTATATAGAGGAGAATCTATCCGGAATATATACAGTCACTGCAGGTTTGAGTGTTTACAGCCGATCCACACGCACTCTAGTTGCGACCTGTTTCTCAATATTGGATGGATACGAAACAGGGGTGAACTGCCGGATGATTTTTGTGTGACAAGAAGTACTATAATAGCGCAGGCGGCCTACTATGAGCTTGTTTTTCGAACAAATCGTAACGCTCCTAACCACGCAACCGGGCAATCTTATTTACCATATCGTACTGGTATTTTCGATTGCTGGAGCTTTGCTAGTCGCCATCCAATCCCTGCAATCCAATAATTTTCCACAAAGTCGCCGGACGGTAATCGGCCTTGGAATCCTGCTGGGTTTGCAATTGGTCATGTTCCTCATCAGCGGTCTGGCCTGGCAGGGAATTCTCAATTCTCAATCCATATTACCGCCGCTTGACCGGGTCGTGACCCTCCTGATGCTGGTCTGGATCATTTGGCTGTGGGCCTTTCCCGAACCGGTCCGCCTGGCGGATGCCGCTACGCTCCTGCTAACCTTACTATGCATCGCCGCTTTTGGCCTGACATTGTTTTTGGGGACACCGGATTCGGCGAAATCCTTCAATCTGTCTGTGTACGAAATCGCCTGGCAGGCTTTCAGCATTGCCGTGGCATTGCTGGGCGTGCTTATGCTGGTGCTGAGAAAACCCAACGGCTGGAGCAACGGATTGGCCATGCTTATCCTGGCTTTTATCGGGCATCTCGGTAGCCTGGTTTTCCCGGTGGAAGGTAGCTTCCCCGGCATCGTTCGCCTCACCCAACTTGCCATGTTCCCCCTTTTGTTGACACTCAGCCAACGCTTCCAGGTTCCTGCACAGAGGCGAAGGCCGGTTGTGGTATCAAAAAATGCCGATGCGCCTATTCCGGAACGCAGACGCTATAGCACGGACCCCAAAACTTTCCACGCACTCGTCGCTTTGGCGGCTGAAACTGATTCCGATAAAGTCGGATTGGCCATGGCGCGTGGGATCGCCCAGGCCATGTTGGCTGATCTGTGTTTTCTGATCGCCGTAGACAAGGACAAAGCCCTTTCCATTACATGTGGTTATGATTTGATTCGGGAGGAAAACCTGGAAGGCGCCGAAATGGATAAGGATTCCATTCCGTTGTTGGCAAATGCCATCCAGCGCGGCCGCCCATTGCGTCTGCCGGCCAGCAGCACATCCTCAGATCTCAAAGGTCTGGGGAAGATTCTCAGCCTTTCCAGCCCGGGTAATCTCCTCAGCGTTCCGATCAACTCGCCTGAGCGTGGGACGCTGGGCAGTATTTTGATCCTTTCCCCATATTCCAATCGACTTTGGAGTGCTGAAGACCAGACTTTCCTTTCAAATGTTTCGTCTCTTTTCATTCCGATCCTCTCGCGTGGGGAGTATATTGCCGGCCTGGAACAGGAACGCGATCGGGCTGTGCAAGATACCAGGAATGTGATCGAACAGACTGCCGAAGCCAATAAGAAAATCGAAAAAATGGCCACAGATTTGGAAGGTCAACGGGAACGAATGGCCCAGTCGCAATTGCAGGCCGAGAATATGGCTGCCCTGCTGGTAGCACAGGAAGAATCGCAGAAGGCCGTTACCCAATTGAAAGCCGAGAACGAGCAACTGCGAAATTCCGGCAATGTCCCAAATGAAACCACTGTCCAGATGGTTCGTGAATTACGCCAGACTCTCGAAGAGATGGCGCACATGCAAAATGCACTGGCGGATGCGAACATCAAAATCTTCGATTTTGAAAAACGTCGGGATTTACCCATCAAATCGGAACAAGTCGAAGTCATCGCTTCCATATCGCAGGAACTACGCCAACCCATGTCATCCATTGTTGGATACACCGACCTTCTGCTGGGTGAATTTGTCGGCATCCTGGGTGCCCTCCAGCGTAAATTCATCGAGCGCATCAAAGCCTCCACGGAACGAATCGGGGGCCTGGTGGACGACTTAATCCAGGTCACCAACCTTGAGACCGGTAAGATGCAATTCAAACCGGAACCAATCGACCTGAATCTCATTATTGATAATGCGATGGCTTACACCAGCACGCAGATCCGCGAGAAGAATATCACGCTAAGGCTGGATCTTTCCGGAATCGACTTGCATATCCTGACAGACCGCGATGCTCTCCAGCAAATCCTGATCCACCTGCTACAAAATGCCACTGCGGCAACCCATGCGGAGGGCAGCATCATCCTGCGCGTCCAGATGCAGATTGAAGATGAAAATTACTTCCTCTCCATCCAGGTCACCGATAATGGTGGTGGCATTGGCACGGAAGATCTGGAGCGGGTCTTTTCCCGCCGCTATCGGGCCGAACATTCGCTCATCCAGGGATTGGGCGATACTGGAGTGGGGTTATCCATTGCCAAGAGTCTGGTCGAGGCGCAGGATGGCCGGATCTGGGTCGAAACAGAAGCGGGCGTCGGTTCCACATTCAGTGTCTTGATGCCGGTTAAGCTTGAGGCAGTCGAAGAGAAACAATTATGAGGAGTCTGTTGAAAACGGGCCAGGGGGTCATGATTGCCCTGGTTTCGTTGATCTTGCTTATTGGAACACTATCGCTCTCACTGGCTGAGGGAAAAATTGCCAGCTCTCCTGCCTCAACGTCGACTCCAACGTCTTTACCGACGCTTTCTCCATCAGCCACCTTACCGGTTTTCACGGCCTCACCAACGCGCCCGGCTTCACTCACGCCCACGGGTTCGCCTACGCTGGCTCCCGTGTCGCCTCTACTTCCTTCCTTAACTCCTTCCTTGCTTCCTTCACTTACTCCTTTCCCGACTTCTTTCCCCACCTGGACGCCTACCTTCCCGCAACCGACCGTTTATTGTGCTCCTCCGGTTGGTTGGGTACCTTATATTGTCCAGCCAACCGACACGCTTACCACGCTCGCAGCATACTACCGGACGAGCAGCCTGGCCATTCAACAGGGCAATTGTCTGGTGGGGTCCGGGGTGGTACCGGGTGCGCTGATCTACGTTCCCCTCATACCCACGCAGACCAGCATAACTTGCGGTCCGCCTTATAACTGGATCGTGCGTATCGTCCAACCAGGTGATACGCTTTATCACCTGAGCCAGATCTATGCAGTCAGTGTGTACGATCTGCAACGTGCCAATTGCATGGGCAGTTCCACGCTGTTACAAGCCGGAAAAAACCTGTATATCCCCCCCTGGGCGCCCCTGGACCCAGCACCGACCTTCCCCTTTCTTGCGACAGGCATGCCCACCAATACCCTGGTTCCCAGCCCGTCCGAACCATCGATCATAATCCCCACGCTGACACCCTCGCCGACACCCAACTAAGCGCCTGATGAATACCGTAGATAATACGCCTCCTATCGATCCAGGCAACCTGGGAGCAGTTTGCCCATTCCTGGGTTTGTTGCAGGATTATCAGACCTCTTTGGCATATGCCTCGAAGTTTAATTTATGCTATCACGCCAAACCGCTGGCTTCCCCGAGTGCGGAGCACCAGAGGGCATTTTGTCTCAAAGGGCGCAAGCACATCAAGTGCCCGGTTTATACCAACAGCGTCCTTGAGCCTCTCCCGCCCGAAATTTGGAACACGCCAACCGTGACATTATTTGGGAAGCGGGTCGCGAAGCGGACCTTCACCTGGATCTTGCTGGTTTGTTTGCTGCTGGTCGGCATTCTTGGACTCTTCTGGTTATTCGGTGGAGCACTGGCAAATAATGTCTTTTTTTCGGACCGGTCGGGGAGTGCCACTCCCACTTTGACAGGCACCCCCTTCCTGACTGCCACGCCTTCGGCGACGAATACACGTTAACGCCGAATGGCGGGGATGGATTTCCACTGGCAACGGATACTCCTTTCGTTACCGTTACAGAAACACCCACAGCGCCGGTTGCCCCGGTTATTTTCCCGACCCCGGTACCGTGCGGACCGCCATACAACTGGATCGTTTATATCGTCCAGCCCGGGGATACGCTCTCCGGCTTAAGCGTTGCCTATGGAGTTAGCGTTGCCGAACTCCAACGAGCCAATTGCATGGGCAGCTCGACCCTGCTGCAATCCGGCCGGAGAATATACGTCCCGCCCTGGGCAGTTGTGGCGCCTCAACCAACGGCACTGCCCACCCTGCCGTTCTTGCCAACCTTTACTGCCTCAGCGACACCCTTCGTCATTGAGACCGATACGCCGGTCGTTGTTACTACTACTGTTCCCATTCCCGATACGCCCAGCGTAACCTCTCCGCCGCCCACCACGGGAACTCCTTGAAAAATCGCCCGGTTTGGAGCAACGATCCTTTTCGGGTCGTCGCCCCCAGCCCTTTACTGAATTGCAGGAATTGATCGTTATGGATTGTCTCAACCAGGTTTCTGATTTTTCGAAGATCGTATGCAGTACGTTCATCAATGAAGCGGAACTGCGCACTTTCCGGTTGGAATGGAATCCATCCGCCTGGACGGCTGCCGATACATGGGAATGAGATGAGACGAACTATTCTTGTAGTTGTACTCATTTTGTTCATAACGGGTTGTACGGTCCCAACAGGAAGTATTCCTGCCGCGGGGACAGGTGGGACGCCAACTACGCTGTTCCTGGTTACCGTACCCTCGGATGCAACCCCCACCCTGACCCCGTTCCAGCCTTTATCGTTGGGGCAAACGCTCACCCCGGTTTTTCAACCGCTAGGGACGCCTTTATCGAATCTCCCCACTGCCACCTTCGACCTGAATGGAGTCCTTCCACCCGCCTCCACGCCCCAATCGTTCTATGCTCCACCCTATGCTCCCGACCCGGTACCTGTTTTAACGGACGACCAGACGGTTACTTTCCTGCTTCTTGGCTCGGATAAGCGCCCTGGCCAAAAGTATTTCCGGACAGACACCATCGTCATCGCTGCAATTCGCCCGGCAGCCGGGCAGGTGACGCTCATCTCCGTTCCGCGTGACCTGTACGTGTATATCCCGAGCGTTGGCATGGACCGGGTGAATACCGCCTATGAATACGGCGAAATGTACAATTACCCGGGAGGCGGGATGGCCCTGCTCAAGGACACCCTCCTCTATAACCTGGGTGTCCGGATCGACCACCTTGCCATCGTTGATTTCGACGGGTTCAGCCGGATCGTGAACACCTTGGGGGGCGTGGACGTGCCGGTTTACTGCTCGTATACCGACTGGCATTTGATCGATCCAAGCTATGACCCTACGAATGAAAACAACTGGTCGCTATACACGGTCGGTCCGGGCCTGGTCCACATGGATGGCGACCTGGCGCTATGGTATGCCCGTTCGCGTGCCCGTTCCAGCGATTTTGACCGGGGCCGCAGGTCGCAGGAGGTGCTGCGTGCGCTCTTTAAACGCGCCCTGCAAACCGACGCCATCAGCAAGATCCCACAGCTTTATAACGATTTCAGCTCTTCGGTCATTACCGACTTGAAATTGGATGGCATCCTGAAATTGGCTCCACTGGCCCTGCATTTGACCAATGCGGATATTCGCAGTTACTACATCGGGACCGATGTCGTCACCGCCTGGATGACCCCCGGCGGCGCCTCGGTGCAATTACCCAATGCCCCCGCCATCCAGTCCATGCTGCAGCAGGCGCTCTCGCCCTCACCGCGGGTGGAAGACCAGTCTGCCCTGACCGTGGAAGTCCGCAACGGTACGACCAATACCGCCTGGGATTCCCTGGCTGCCGAGCGGTTGAATTACGCCGGCTATAACACACGCCTGGCTCCGGCCGACCGGCTCGATTATGCAAATTCTCTGCTATACGATCTGGGGGTAACTCCCGACCCCACCCGGGCCAATTCCCTGTTGACCATCCTTGGGTTACCTGCTTCGGCATTCGTGACTGCCCCAACCCAGACCAACACAAATTACGTTCTTATTGTTGGGGCAGATTACCAGCCCTGTTTCAACCCCAACGGGCTTTCTCCTTAAATTCAAAGCCTCCTTTTTTCACATGTTGAGGCGGGGAGGTGGAGCCGGCATTTGCATGGCTGCCAGACTACGTGATCACCGTGCGGTTGCATGCAAATCCGTTTGACTTTTCCTTTTCCATTTGCTAAACTATACGCAGTGAAGTTGTCATCCAGCCAGTCCGAAGTTCACTGGGCGCTTCCAGAACCCCCAGTAAGGAGATTCCCATGTCCGAAACGTCCACAGCCCACCTTTCCCCGAAAACCGGTCTCATCCCGGCCTTCAATGCCTGGGAGATGTATCTCAATGATCAGGGCCGCTCCCTGAATACGATCAAAGCGTTCCTGTCGGATGTCCGCCTGCTAACCCAGGTACTGCCACCCGACCAGACGCTGGGAGCCATCACCACCAACGACCTGAACAACTTCCTGCACTGGCTGGAATACGAACGCGGCGTGGCCTGCTCGCCCAAGAGTCTGGCCCGGCGCGTCACGGCCATCAAATCATTTTTCCGTTGGCTGCACAGGGGTGGGGCAATTCCGGTGGACCCGGCCGAAAAGGTGGTCCAACACTCGGTCCTCAGCCCGCTTCCCGAGGTGCTTGGCGATGATGAAATCGAGTCATTGCTGCTGGCTGCCGACCGCTACCGCCGCCAGCCCAAACCGGATGCCCGTCCATACACGCTGCTGGCACTGTTGTTGGCGACCGGGATCAAGAAGTCTGAATGCCTGGGCATCCATCTCAACCACATCGATTTGGAGGCCCCTGACGGCCCGGTGATTTTCATCCGCTATGCCAGCCCGGCGAACCGCTACAAGGAGCGCAACCTGTCCCTGACTGAAGAATGGATTCCGGCATACCAGGAGTATCTCAGCCAATACAACCCGGTGGACCGGCTACTGCCCTGGTCGCCGCGCCGGCTGGAATACCTGCTGGAGGATATCGGCAAGGACGCCGGGCTGACGAAACACCTCTCCTTTGATATGTGCCGCTGGACTTGCGCGCTGCAAGACTATTTGAACAACGTCGAGTCGGAGAAAATCCGCCAGAAACTGGGCATCTCCAAAATCCAGTGGCGGGAGATCCATTTGAAATTGCGAAAACTGGCTGAGGGCGGATAAACCTTAACAGATCTGACGAACACAGGCTCCCGCAGCGTTCAAGCTTGCGGGAGCCTGTTGATTTCCAGGTGCAGGATGCGCCGCGTGGTTGCGGTGATGCGGAAGGGATGCGCAATCCGGTATCCCACCACCCAGACGATTTGGTCCCCGGCACAGATGACCGGCCAGTGCAGGCGCGCCCGTTTTGGCAGCTTGACGTTGATAAAGAAATCCTGCAATTTGACCGTTTGGTTGCCCATCCCCAGCGGGGTAAAGGCATCCCCGGGTTGCCGGGGCCGGATGAGCAGGTCGCAGGGAGGCAGCCGGTCCGCGTCCAGCCAGGCCGACCAGGTATCCGGATTTGTCCTCCAGGGTTCAGATGCGCGGAGAAATTCTTCCACCGTCAATCCCCAGCCGTTCCCCAAATCTACCCTATTTTGATCTTCGACTAAGGCTTGTTTGTCCAGGAGCAACGGGTTTTCTATCTGAGGCCAGCCCGCAACTCCCGGTTCAGCCTCATAGGCGGCCAGGTAGAGCCTGGCGCCTTCCCGGAACAGGTACAATCCGTTGATGAAATCCAGTTGGCGCAGAGTGGCTGACTCGATGAATGTGGTCGCACGCTGCAATGCGGCGAACCCCAGGTCGCGGCTTTCCGGCCGCAGGGACTCGGCGGCGCGGCGGATCAGGTTGCGCTGTAATCCAATCGAGAGCGCAGCCAGACCGGGCAGGTCGAAGGTCACCCAACCCGGGTCTGTCTCGAGGACGACCTTTTTCCAGGCTGTCTCGAGGACTTCCTGCAGGGTGGCGTGGTCGCCTTGCAAAGCCTGGGCAGTGTGCAGCAGGGATTCTTTGAGGCGCGGGTTGTATTTTTCCAGTTCCGGGATGAGCGCATGGCGCAGCCGGTTGCGGAAAAAGGCCTGGTCGCTGTTGGAAGCGTCGATATGCGGTTGAAGGGCGTGGTCGCGGCAGTAGGCTTCGATCTCGGAACGCCAGAGCGAGAGCAGCGGCCGGACGAGCGGAATGCTGGGGTCGAAGACCGGCAGCAGGGTCCGGTATTGCATGCCTTTCAGCCCGGACAACCCGGCGCCGCGCAGGAAGTGCATCAGGACGGTCTCGACCTGGTCGTCGGCCGTATGCCCGACCGCAACGGCCTGGGCGGAATGCTTGCGGGCGGCCGCGAACAGGAATTGGTAGCGCAGCAGGCGGGCTGCCTCTTCCAGCGAGAGAGCGTGCTCGTCCGCGTAAGCCTGCACATCCGCGCCATCACTGACGAAGGGCAGGCCCAACTGGCTGGCAAGTCCGCTAACGGAATCAGCTTCCCGGTCCGCCTGGGGGCGCAGGCGGTGGTTGAAGTGCGCCACGATGACCCGGTAGCCGGCCTGATGGAGGATGTCGAGCAGGCACAGGCTGTCCGGTCCGCCGGAAACACCCGCCAGGACGGGTTGGGCCGGGTCTAGCCCGCATTGATCCAGCAATATGGTTTCGAGCATCAGTCCTCGGTCTTGATCACGTAATCCGTTTTCTTTTGGCCTACCAGTCCGGCGATGAGATGGTACATGGCGAATAGCTCGAGGGCAAAGGGCAGGTAGCCGCCGTAGCCCAATATAGGCATTTCAAAAACGTGCCACCAGTTTCCCCAGGCGACCTGGTAGACCCACTTCGGATATGAGAGGTAATTCCACATTTCCCAGAAGAAAGCGGTGATCAGCACTCCCAGCCAGAGTGCGACCACCGGGCGCCAGTTGCCGTCCTTTGTCCACTCGACCAGCGAGCGGTGGCCCAGCCAAATATTGACCGGCTCCAGGATGAAATAGAATGAGAACCACACACAGGGGAAAAATATCTTTGGCCAGGCAACCATAGCGCCCAGCATCAGCCAGCCAGCCAGGAAAAAACCGAGCGTGGTCGCCCTGGTCGGACGGACGACCGGGCCGCGGATGGGTTTCTTGAGGAAGCTGCGGGCCAGTTCGGCGGCGCCGAAGACGGCCGGGATGACGGTGGCAAAATTGAGCGTGGCCCAGACCCAGAACATGAACACCGAAAAATACTCGGCGCCGTTGTAATGCCAGTTCTGCAGGCGCCAGTTGACCAGTTCGAACAGCCACCAGACCGGCGACGAGGCAATGAACAAGCCGATATATTTGCGCCAGCTGCGGGTGAGCAGGGAAGTGCCGGTGCGCCAGACCACCAGGCCGTCGATGGTCAGGCAGTAGCCCAGCCAGAGCGGGAAAAAGGCCCACTGGGTGCGCAATCCGCTCAGGGACCAGTTGAGGCTCCAGAAGACGGCCACCAGCGCCAGACCAAGCCAGCCGTACCAGGGGAATTTCCGGGATTCCGAATGCATGGGTCAATTAAACCACAAGTACCTACAAGCTGTCGGGCTGTTTATGCTGCTGCTTGGCTTTTTCTACAACCGCATAATGGATGTTTTCTTCGATCGCGCAAGTCTTTTCCCCTTATTCTCATTTTTTAAAATCCCGTCTTCTCAGGTTAATTGGATATTGCCTTACCATGTTAACTATGGATACAATTGGCCAAAGTGATTGATCATTCAGGAATCCGGGAAAAGAATATGATGAGAGTTAAACAGTTTCTTATTTTTAATAGGAATAAGGTTTTTAAAGGCATCCTCCTAGTGGCGGTAATCTTTATTGCTTTCGCTCATCTTTTTCGGCTTGACAGAATACCGGCCGGTCTATACTCGGATGAGGGTTCCATTGGTTACAATGCCGCCCTGATAGCAAAATCCGGGGTTGATGAATATGGCGTAAGCTACCCATTATTTTTTAAAGCCTTCGGGGAATATAAAAATCCTATTTACATTTATACAGCCTCGTTAATATTTAAATTCTTTGGCGTATCAGAGTTTAAATTAAGGTTCACAAGCTTTCTTTTTTATTTCTCAGCTTTGATTTTCTCATTCCTTCTCGCCAATAAACTTTTCAAACAAAATAAGATCATCCTCTTATATTTTTTGCTATCTTTTGGTTTTCTACCCTATTTTTTTACAATTTCCAGAATTTCGTTTGAGGTCATTTCACAATTATCCCTTACTTCAATTATGCTATTTCTGGTTTACCAAATCTTTGTTGACCAGGAAGAAAATCCGGCAATCAATTTAAAGGTTCTTGCCTGTGGTCTTATTCTGGGTTTATCTGTCTATTCTTATTCCACTGCCCGCCTAATATCATTTCTATCAATGGGATTTATGTGGGTATTCTTTTTCAAACGGGAAAATATTCATAAATTATTCGCAATCACCATGATGTTCCTGATTTCATTAATCCCTTTGATGGTATTCACAATCCATAATCCGGATGCGCTAACGGCAAGGTTTGATAATATTTCATACATTTATGCCAGTACTAATCTATCAGAAAAAATAACCACATTTATATCAAACACAATTACCTATTGGTCGCCAGGTTACTTGATCATACATGGAGATGCCAATTTACGCCATTCCATTGGTTATGGCGGGGTGATATTTGCTGTGACCTTTTTTATGTTTTTATTGGGCACAGCATATATTCTAGCGAATAAAAAACTCCGGGTTAATCGATATATTCTTTTTCTCTTTCTGAATCTGCTGGTTTCACCCCTGGCTGCAATCCTTACCTCAGAAGGAACACCACATGCTTTACGAAGCATGTTGTTAGGTTATTACATTTTAATATTTTCATGCTATGGTGTCATGTTAATATGCCAATTAAGGCATGATCGCTACAGGGAGATAATCCTAGGTGTGATTTTGGCCAGTTTGTTCTTCGAGATCACCGCATACCAAATACATTATTTTATTATTTACCCCGCGAAAAGTGTAACAGCGATGGATGGTTATGATCTTAAAAAATCTCTACAAAGCGCGATTGATGAACATCCACGAGAGGTGGACTACCTCAATAAGAATGTTTATGCAACGATAGATTTTTTTTCGTTCCTGGTTACAAACCCCCAAAATATCCCTATTAAGTTGAATACAACTTTAGATCCAATCCCGGGGAGCTGCCTGATATTCCATCAGGGCATTGAAAATGAATTGGATCAATATTCAATTCCTTATTATGAATTGGATAACCATTACCATCTGAACCGACTTGAAAAATTCTTTAAAGTCAATCCCCCAACAACTCCCTTCAAAGTGAGATGCTACCTAACAACCAATTAAAACCTTTTTCAGGTTTTCACACATCTTGTGCCTGATAAGAGGAATAGCTGACCGGAAGATTTATTATTTTCAATGCTATGAACAAGCCGACATATTTGCGCCAGCTGCGGGTGAGCAGGGAAGTGCCGGTGCGCCAGACCACCAGGCCGTCGATGGTCAGGCAGTAACCCAGCCAGAGTGGGAAAAAGGCCCACTGGGTGCGCAATCTGCCCAGGGACCAGTTGAGACTCCAGAAGACGGCCACCAGCGCCAGACCAAGCCAGCCATGCAGGGGGAATTTCCTCGAAATAGGGCTCATCAGCCAATTAGACCACAAGTCTCCCCGTTAAAAGCGATCACCAAGCACAAGGCTTGGTGATCTAAGGGGGAGGGGACACCACCGATTTCGGTCGGCATGGGGGGGACACGCAGACCCTCGATGGTCGACACCTGTTGTTGTACCAGTAAAAGGAGACAGATGTCTTGTAAATATATTACACCTAATTTGTCTTAATTACATTAATTTAGGATTAGAAGACAGGCAAAAATAGGGCGGTCCCTTCATCAGTCGGTGTGCAGGATGAGTTTTCCGTCGGGGGTTTGCTCGAGGCGCAACTTTTTCAGGGGGGAGGCCGCCGGACCTTTCACCGGAACCCCGGCGGGATTAAAGCGCGAACCGTGACACGGGCAGGCGAAACCATCCGTCTCCACGTCGACGGTGCAACCCAGGTGGGTGCACACCAGGCTGAATGCGATGAACCCGTTGTCATTTCGGATAAGCACGGCAGGAACCTGGGGAAGCAGGGTTTTCGAGCCAGACTTGTAGTTGTCTGCCAGGCCGAGATCGTACTCGGTCGGCTTGGGCGGTTCGGACTGGTAGCTGAAATAGCGGATCAAGCCACCCAGGCCAACCAACCCGCCAAATACAAGCAGGCTGTCGAGGGTCATTTTCAGGAAGTCACGCCGTTGAATAGGGTTTTTGTTCATCAGGATGCCGGTAGAGTGGCCAGGATGGTCAGGCCAATAATAAGCAGGGAGAGGATGGTGATCAATATCTGTACCACCCGCCCGCCTTTGGGGAACCAGCGACCTAACTCGGAGTTGGCGGGTTTGGGGGGCAGGTAGGGGATGAGCACCAGGATGAGCAGGACGAAGAGCGGGAGCAGCACCCCCAGGAGGAAGGGATCGCCAAATTTCAGCAATTCCTGGACCCACAGGAAGAACCAGGGTGCGCGCGTATCTGTCAGGGCGGCCGAGGTCGTGCTGAGAGGCGGGGTGATCGATGCGGGCAGGAGGATGGACAGCGTTACCAGGACGATGGCGGCGATGGTCATCAGCAATAACTCGCGCTTGACCAGTTCGAAGCGGGTGATGCGTTCGTCGCTCTGCCGGAGGGTGGGGGGAGGCACGGCAATGCCGCCATCCCGGCGGATGCGGAAGAGATGCCAGATGAGCACGGCGATTAAGGCCAGCATCAAGCCAAAGGTGTGCCAGGAGTAGAAGCGGATCAAAGCGGCCGAACCGATTTGTACACCGCCGATCACAAATTCATACAGCTGGGTGCCGACGACTGGGATCGTTTTGATCAGGTTGGTCCCCACCACCAGGGCCCAACTGGTGCCTTGATCCCAGCGCAGGATATAGCCGGTGAAATCCAGCGCCAGCGTCAGCAACAGCAGGCTCAGGCCAAGGAAATAGTTGAAGCGGCGGGGCTTTTTATAGGCGCCGGTTAAGGCGATGCGCAGCAGATGCACGAAGAGCACCAGCACCAGCGCCTGGGCACCCCAGTAATGCAGGTTGCGGATCAACCCGCCGTAAGGCACCAACTGGGCAATCGTCTGGATCGAGACGGTGGCCTGGTCCGGCGATGGGATGTAATAGAACATCTCCAGGATGCCGGTCACCAGCAGTTCCAATACCAGGAAGACCGCCAAACCTCCGGTGCCGAGTGTATAACTCCAACGCGCCTGCGCGGCCGGGATGGTGGGAGGGTGCAGGTGCAGCAGGAAATTCGGGCGGGACCGGCCAGGCGCGGACGCTTTGGGCAGGGCCGCCTCGCCGGTCATGGCGGCGGCAGTCTTCCGTTTGCCCAACATCTGCAGGATCATGACGATCGCCGCCAGCCCGAGCAACCCCACCAGCACAAGCTCACCGGTCTGTTCGTTCGGAGCGGCGGAGACCAATTGGTGCACCTGGATGGCGGAGGCGTCGGAAGCACTCAGCACGACCCCCTGCGGCAGGGTCCCGTTCATCTGGAGCAGGTAGGCGGTCACGGACCAGGCCTGGTCGGACGAGAGCGAGCCGGGTTTCCACCAGGGCATGGTGGCGTAAACGTAATCGTAGAGTTCCTGGGCGTTGTTGAACCGGGACAGGGCGCTGGGCCCGATCACCGCCGGGGGCAGGTTGTCGCGCGGGATGGTAAAACCATCCGGCGGGTGGTTGGAGGCGTGGCACTTGGAAGTCCAGCAATTCATGTCCTCGCCGAAGACGGCCCGCCATTCGGTGGTGAGGCCTTCGCCGCGGTCGCCGTGGCAGGCCATGCAAATTCCCCAATAGACCAGCGCACCCCGGTCAAGCTGGGTGGGGTTCTGGGGGGAAGCCAGGAGCGGCCGTGCCAACCGCTCGGCGTTGGTGGAAGCCGTGGGGGTCGGGGGCATGGGAGTGGGCTGCGGGAGCACGGAGGTCTTGACGAGCCCATACGACCACCAACCGACCAGGAACAGCATCCCCATCAGGGTGACGATAAACAGTCCGCGTGCCAGGCCGGATTGCGAAAAAGGTGTTTTTTGGGAGAACCGAAATGGGGACTTCATGTGCGGCGGATTGTACCTGAAAATTCTACCTGTAAAGCGAGGAGATTATATCAAACTCATTGGGATGAGACGACCAGTAAAACGAAAGGCTCTCCGGGGTGAGCGAAGAGCCCTATAAAGAAGGATTGGAAGGATTTCAGCGATCAGGCGGCATCGGCCGGACTGGTGCTTTCTGTCAGGAGCGTCTTTGGTTCAGTGATAAAGAAGCTGAGCAGCAGGCCGAGCACCATCAGGACGATCATCACGACCAGGGAGAGGGTCATCGAGCCGGTCTGGGGCGATTTGAAGATGTCCATCCCGAAAATGAACAGGATCCCGGAGATCTGCCCCATCAGGATGAGCAGACCGTTGGAGGTGCCTTCAGGGGTGGGATAGGTGATCTCGGCCCCATATTGGAATCCGATCGGCCCGGCGCTGAGCAGGAAGAAGCCCATGATGAAAGAGGAAACCAGCAGCAGCCAGTAAGAGCTGGCAAAGGCGATCCCAACCAGCCCCAGGGTGGCGCCGCCCAGGGCGAGGATGATGAAAGGCACACGTTTGCGATAGCGGTCGGATAGGGTCGGGATGACCAGGGCGCCCAGGATGCCGCCCACGATCATCAGCCCGCCGATGGTCCCGGCCTGGGTGCTGGTAAAGCCATTCGGGCGGACGATGTCTTCGATCCAGGTGGTGACGGCGTTGAAAGTGCCCAGGCCGATGAAGAAGATGACCAGCAACAGGATGAATTGCTTCTGGCGGAACATCTGCTTGAAACCGTCGAACACCAGGGAGCGGACTTCCATGCCGGGGGCGCAGGGTGGGGTGGCGGGGCGTTCCCTGGCAAAGATGAGAAAGGCCAGGGCAGTCACCAGGGCGGTGACGCCGTAGATCATCAACATGCCGCCGATCTGGAAGCGGTTGGTCAGGAAGGGGGTCACCGCCAGGCCCAGGAAGATGCCCAGGTACATGGCCAGCGAACCAAGCCCGGAAGCGGTGGCGCGTTCACGCACCGGGAACCAGCGCGCCGCCACGGTGGTGACTGCGTTGAGGACGAAGGGTTGCCCGATGGCGATGCCAATTTGCGCAACCAGCACCAGGGTATAGTTGGCGGGGTTGGCGCCCCAGATGCCGCGCAACAAGCCGAAGATGGCCGTCAGGACCGCCCCAATCCCGACGCCGACCCGGATGCCGTAGGTGTCGATGACCCAGGAGGCCGGGATGGAAACGACGATATAGACGATCATAAAGCTCATGGAAAGCAGGCCGATGCTGAGATCGGAGACGCCGAAGAATTTGGTCGAGTCGCTGGTGATGGCGGCAAAGGTGATCCAGAGCAGCTGGGTGGCGGCAACGATCAGCATGAACATGACCAGCACAATCCAGCGATATCCGTAGACTTTGAAGTTGTCTTCTTTCATTTCGGCAGGCCTCCTGGCGGCAATGGGATGAGGTTTTTGGAAACAATATACATTGAAAAAACCCCATAGAGGAAAAGGAGTTGCTTTTGGGGAGCGAATGGAAGGGTAGTAACGACTTTAGTCGTTATAAGAGATGGGAAAAGGACGATGACGACTGAAGTCGTCACTACGAAGGGGTCAGTCGCCTTCGTCTTCGCGAGCCGGGACCGGGCGCTCGCCTTCGAAGATGGGCAGGGTGACGCCGGGCCGGACCAGCTCGACCCGGTTGCGGCCGGAGGCCTTGGCCTTGTAGAGACCCAGGTCGGCGCGCCGGATCAGGGTCTCGGGAGTGTCGCCGGTCTGGTAGGCGGTCACCCCAAAACTGGCGGAAAGCTGGCCGACGGTTTCGAAGTGGCAACCCTGGATCACCTCACGCAGGCGTTCGGCCAGTTCGACAGCCGCATCTCTGTCCGTGTTGGTGGCCAGGCAAAGGAATTCGTCGCCGCCCCAGCGCCCGAACGGATCGGAGGTGCGGATGTTCTGTTTGAGCTGCCGGGAGACTTCCTGCAAGACTTCATCGCCGGCGTTGTGGCCGTAGTTATCGTTGATCTTCTTGAATTTATCCAGGTCGAACAGCAATACGGAGAGCGGTTGCTTATAGCGCTCGGTGCGCCTGACCTCATCCTGAAGGCACCGGGTGAGCACGCGCCGGTTATCCAGTTGCGTGAGCGCGTCGGTCATGGCCAGCTTCGACATGTCGTAGGCGACGGCGCGTTCCGAGACGTAGCGATCTTTTATCAGGGCGATCAGATACGAAAGCGCCATATAGAAAGCGCCAGCCAGATAAACCTGCACCAACAGGAAAGCATTCGGGAAGGTGAGACCGTTCAAGCTGAAATAAGCCCACCCCAACAGCCCGAGCAGGAGCGTGGTCAGGTAAAAGACCAGGGAAATCACCAGGGCGCGGCGGACTTTGAGGGTCAGAAAGCCCAGGATGTAGACGAAGGGCAGCCAGATGATAAAGTCGGGAGCGAAGGCGCCATCCTTGCGCAGGATGGAGGCCATGATGATCAAGAATTCGAGCAGCCCGTAAGCCAGGACCAGGGCGTAAATGACCAGCTCGAAATTACGCAGGGAGATGACCCGGCGCCAGAACAGCAAGACCAGTATCAGGAACAGGGCCGCCAGCAGCGGCAGGGCGATTAGGGCCGGGACGGGCAGGTGCGTTTGCACAACGCCAATCGCCCAGACAACCAGCATGACCAGGATGCCGGCCGGCGTGGCATAAAGGTAAAGTTTGCGCTTGGCGGCTTCAATGGGATCAGGGATGGGTTTCCCGCCATTTGGAATCTTATTGATCGCCATAGACCGATAAAGGTACCTGTTCCTAATTCAGACTCATTCCGATTTGAATGGGCTGTAACAACCCGATTTTTTTTATTCCACCTTGACGGTTTCTAGTATACAACGAATATCCGACCGGCACAACTATTTTTCTTCGATATCCGCCGATTTTGTGGCAAGTCGCTCCACGTCCAGCCACATACCGCTTCCGTCGGTCGTAACTTCCACCCAACCGTTGCGGTCGGTGCGTAAAAGGCTGGTGCCGGCGAGACCATCCAGAACGGATTGGGCAGGCCGGCCATTTAGGTCGCCTGCTGCCACCGACAGCACGACCACCTGCGGGCGCAGGTTGGCGAGCCAATCCGGCGGGTTGAGCTGGGACAGGCCCGAGTCGGCCAGCAGCAGCAGGCTGACCGGGCCGATCTTCTGCCCGTCCTTCAGTTCGGCCAGGCTGTCGAAATTCATCCCGACCGGCAGGAGGGCGCGAAAGCCCTGCCATTCGACCAGCAGGACTGCGCCGCGCGGCGACACGCCCAGCACCTCCAGACGGGCGCCCTGGCCCAGGTCCATGACGGTGGCAGGTGTGGCGAGCGTGACCGGGGTGGCATGCTCGCTGAGCCAGCGCTGGACCTGCCCGGCGGAATAGGAAGCCGCCGGGTTGCCGGACCAGAGCACCTCCGAGACCGGGAAGCGGTCTAGCAATGGCGGCAGGGCGGCCATCTGGGTCTCCTGGGGCGAGGCCACCACCAACCAATCCAGGCGGCGGTCGAAGGGCGAAAGACGATTCCCGAGGGCGTCCGCCAGGCTGGATGGACTGGATCCGCCATCCACCAGCAGGGTGCGCCCGCCGGGAGTTTGGATGAAGACGGCGTCGGCAGTGCCCACGTTGAAAAAGGTCAGGTGCAGGTTCCCATCCGGGGCGGCGAAGGCGGCCGTCCAAACCAGGTAGGTGGCGATTGCCAGGGCGGCGACGAGCACGGAGGGCGCCAGGACCAGGCGCAGGCCTTTTTTGTAGCGGTTCCCTGCCAGGGTCAGGGCGAGCAGCAAGGCGTAGAAAAGGACGACGAATACGAGCGAAAATTCGCCCAGCACGATAACGCCATGCGGCAGGCTGTTGAAGAACTGCACGGCCCGGTCGGTATAGGCGGCGAAGGGCCAGGCGATCCAGCCGGCCAGCTTCCCGAGCGGCAGATAGACCAGTCCAAGCAGCAGGGCCAACCCGCCCAGGACCATCACGGGCGGCTGGACCGGCAGGATGAAGGGGTTGGCGATCAACGACACCAGGGAGATGCGCCCGAATTGGTAGGCCATGATGGGCAACGTGGTGAGCTGGGCGGCCAGGGTAAAGAGCAGGAACTCCCCGACCGGCGCGGCAACCCGGCGGGCGGTTTCGAGCGGCAGGCGGCGGGAGAGCAGGCTGGCGAACCAGTCTTCGAAGGGTGTGGCGTAAAGGACCAATCCGAGGGTGGCGGCGAAGGAAAGCTGGAAGCCGACCTCCCAGAGCACATGCGGGTTGATGGCGGCCATCACCCCGCCGGTGAAGGCCAGGGTGTTGAGACCGTTCTGGCGGCGTCCGACCTGGCGGGCGAAGAGGGCCAGGGATCCCATGATGGCGGCGCGCAAAACCGAGGCGCTGGCACCGACCAGCAGGGTGTAGACGGCGATGCCGATGACGGCCACCAGGGCGCCCTTGCGGCGGCCGAGCAGGCGGCTGAAGAGGCTGACGAACAGGCCGGCCAGGATGGCGATGTTGAAGCCGGAGATGGCGATGATGTGGGCGGTGCCGGTGTTCTTGTAGGCCAGCTGCAGGGAAGCCGGCAGGCCGTTATCGTCACCGAGCAGGATCCCGGCCAGGAGCGAGGCTTCGGGCTCGGGGAAGATACGGTAGACCACCTCCACGGCGTGGGCCTTGAAGGCGTAGACCAACCGCAAGACCGGGTTGCCTGCTGTGAAGGGCAGCCGGGTGGCTTCCGCATCCGGCATGTACGCCAGGATGCCCTGATGCGCCAGGTAGTCCTGGTAGGAAAAAGTCTCACCGGCGGGCGGGGTCTTGAGGCGGCCGCGCATGCGTACGACCTGCCCGTAGGCCCAGTCCCCACCCGGTGGGATGCGCGCCAGGATCAGCCCGCTGACCGGGAGGACGGCCTCGCCGGTGTCCACGCTCGAGGCCTGCAGGCGCAGGTTGGTGTAGGTGTCGCGTTCGTCGGGAGGATCGACCAGGCTGCCGGTGATGAGCAATTCGTAATTCCGGTCGGCATACCAGGCCACGTTGTGTTCATCCAGCCGGGGCAGGGAGACCTGGTAACGGGCGGCGCCCAGGAACAGCGCCGCCAGAGCCAGCGCGGCCAGGAAGAGCACCGGCGCGGACAGGCGCTTGCGCAACAAGCGCACCGAGCAGCGCGACCAGCAAGGCCAGCCCGGCCAGCAGCAGCCAGGTGGGCGGACTGAGCCGGAAGGCGTGCGCCAGCACGATCCCGCTCAGGAAGGCCAGGGATAGCCAGAAGAGCGGCAGGAAGGCGGTCAGTTTTTCGAACAAGCCGGGGGTGGGCTGGTCAGGCGTGGTCATGGGATGGCCCTTGGGATGATTTTACAGGCAGCCGGAGGAATGGGCAAGAGGCGAGTAAAATTGTTGATTTGGAATTGAGGAAATGGTCAATTTTGCGAGGAACGAATAAAGAAACGAATAGGAAAAAGCACAATATATGCGGGGTGACGACGATCGAATGGCCAGATATTCCGAAAAAACAGGTAAAAAAGGGGTGAAAAAAAGGATTCGTTTGGAAAAACGAATCGAAGAAAAAATCTCCGTCAGCCGATATTCTTGAATTGTTGGAAGTGACGTGCGGAATTAAGGTCGTGTTTTTTGAGAAATTCGCGGAACGAATGCTGAGGAAGACGATATCCGTGAACCGATAACCGGAATTTAAGATCGGGTAACAGGGGAGGGAGAAGCAGGCGGGGGTAGAGATGGGGTACACGGGAGTTCCGGGTATGCAAGTAAGATCGATTGAACTATTATACAGAACATTTGTTCTGATGTCAAGGTGATAAATGAGGTTTCCTTTTTTCCAATGCCGATAATTGTTCCCGTAGATGCTTATAAGGTCTGTACAAAGCGGGCGCGCCGGCCAATGGATTCGAAGCCTAGCCGGGCAAAGAGGCCCTGAGCCGCAGGGTTGTTGGCGTTGACCGCCAGCTGAGCCGAAAGGATGCCATCGGCTTGCATGCAGCGCATCGAAGCGAACATCAGGGCCGAAGCCAGGCCGCTGTGCCGCTCGGAGGGGATCACTCCCAACTGGATGATGTAGGCACCCGGATGCGCCTCCATGGCGGTCAGAAAGCCGAGTGGTTGGGCCTCCCTGCGTGCCAGCAACGACCACCCGGCCTGGATATCGTCGTCCAACCACTCGTCCAGGGTCCAATTGGGGAAACCGGGTCGTGTACGGAAAGCCTCCTGGTAGGCCTGGAAGAAGGCCTCGGCCAGGTCTGGCTGCCAGTTGGTCAGCGTTACGCCCTCCGGCAGGACGGGCTCCGCCTGTGGCCGGGCCAGCTCCCGGCGCATGACCCACTCTTCGAAGGATTGTTGGAAACCGGATTTTCGATAGAGTTGGGCAGCCGGTTCCGTCAGCGCTTCGGTGCGGACCTGCAGAAGCCTGTGACCGGCCGGTTCAGCGGCGAGCAGTGCCTCGGCTTGCGACTTGCTCCAATCCAGCAGGGCCGTCCCCAATCCGCGCCTGCGCCACTCCGGATGGACATGGCCCAGGATCACGCTGCGTCGTGCCTGCGCCTCGCCAGCCAGGTTGACCGCTGCGCAGGCGACCAGTCTGCGCTCAGAATTCCAGGCGCCACAGGCAGTGCCCGGTGCGTCCGGGAAAAACAGGCTGGCCAGCTCTTCCGGCTCGAACAAAAAGTGCAGGCCGCCGTCCGTCCGCAGGCAGGCCTGGGCCAGGGCGGTCAGATCGGGAAGGTCTTTTTTAGTTAGAGCCTGCCAGCGCAAGTTCTCGAATTGCGGCAAGGCAGAAGCAGGCGTTGGGTTGTTCATTCAAACATCCTCCTGAAGCATGTTATATAAATGGTATTATAGTCGCCGGAAGAACGAAACCGCCTGAGGCGTTCCCCACAGGCGCAAAATTATGACGCCATGGAGAACAGTATGCAAAAAATCGCAACCATCATCATAATCGCAGTATTCACCCTGACCGCCTGCAACCAGGCGAAAGATTCCTCATCCGAAACGGACGGAGCGAATATTCCTGCACAAACGCCCTCGGCGATGCCCATGCAAGCTCCCGTCCTGCTTCCGACCCCGACCGTCCTCCCACCGCAAGAGGCCAAGAATGGGGAAATCCACGTGTCTTGCCGCAACAACCTGTCCGACGCAGCCGCCATTAATGATGCAATACAAGCCAGCGCGTACGGCGACGAAATCATCATCAGCGGGCAATGCCTGATCAACCAGTCGATCGTGCTGCTGGGCGATCGCTCTTATCGGGGGACCAGTACAACCGGCACGGTCCTGAAACAGGCGGATGGTGCGAACCTGGAAGCGCTGCTGGTCTCGGACTCGTACGCGGAAAATCAAGAATGGACAGGCACACCGGTTTCCATCCGCCAAATGCTACTGGATGGGAACAGCCAGATGAACCCACAGGCGCAAACGGACGGCATTATTCTGCGGTCCTGGTTGAGCGTAGTGGAATATGTGGAAATTACGGATATGAGCCAGGATGGGATCAAGCTGGCTTACAAGAGTGCCAATGGGACAGACTTAAAAGGCGGCCAGGTGAACGGCAGGATCTCCGGGAACCTGATCGACCGGTCTGGTCGATACGGCATATTTGTGGAATTCCATGTCACCGATTGGAATCTGATCGACAACTGGATCGCTTATTCAGGCGTGGATGGCTTGCACATGGAAGACGTCAGCGGCTGGGTCATCGAACGCAATCATATTTATGGGGTTCCCCACACCGCCATCTATGCCGACCACATGTATGCCACTTCGATTTCCGATAACTATATTGAAGGTTTTGGTGAGACAGATGAGGAGGCGAATGGTACGGCATTTACGCGACCGTTCAGGCATACGCCGGTTCAACCATGATCGGCAACCGGATTTTAAATAATGGTAACGATTATAAAGGTCCAAGGAATCCTGCTTCCACGTACCGTTACATAGGGTTGATATTCCACGATTCAAGTTCGGTCAGCGTCACCGGCAACACACTGCGTGGCATGGGCATGGCAAATGAGACTGGCCTGTACTATTCCTCTGAGGGAAATGACAGGGGCATCCTCACTTCCTCGTCCAATGTTGTGGAAAATGTCCAAACGGAGCGCATGATTCTGAATGGGGTTAAGCTCGTGAACGGATATTAAGCTTGCCCACTGGCACCTGCCAACCGGAAATTCCCCAATTAAAAACCCCAAAAAATCTCTTTCAAGGCGACTGCCCGGGTCAAGTTTGCCGGGCAGGCCCTCGAGCAACAGGTTGCCAAAAGCTTCAAAATGGAGTGATTTTCCTTTAGGTGGGCCAGCGCTCGGGAAAACGGGTATACCCTGCGGGTAAATTAGTCCTGCATAAATTCAGCCTGAATGGTGCCGCAATTCATCACCCCGCTTGCAGCTTACCCATGTCTTATCCGGAAATAGGAGATTGAATCCACTCCCCGACAGTGCTATACTCAACTTAGTTTGGGAACATTTGTGCTCGCCGCCCGAACAGCCGGTGAAGGGAGCGTGGGGCTTGCCAGATCAATTTTGTACCCGGTGCGGCACAAAGTCAGAGCCGGACGACCGTTATTGCGGGAATTGCGGAGCCGCATTGATTGGCGTGGAGACACCTCCCCCGGAGGTGCCCGTAGCACCCAGCCAGGCGGTTCCAACGTCAAAAAAACCAGGCGGCTTGCTGACCGGCTGCGCAATCGGCGCGGGCGTTTTCCTGCTGCTGGCAATCGGGTTGGCAGTGGTTTTTTTCCTGTTGAGGATGGGCGGCAATCCATCCGTCCCGTCCAGCCCGGTCGTGGCGATCCAGGCGGTGGGAACCTCCACGCCCTATCCGACCCGCCGGCCTTATTCGACCGCCCTCCCTTACAAGACCTCCACGCCTTACCCGACCAACCTGCCCTATCCCACCACCGGCCGTATGGCTACACCGGTACCTTCCCAGGCGCACGGTAACCATCACTGTTCCCGGTATCGGTATGTTAACTAGGAGCTCCTGCTACTCTTTCCGTCACCAACCAGTTTCCCGATCTGGATGGGGTGGTTGTGCTGACCGAACATGACAGCCTGGCAGGTCGTCAAGGCGCTATACGTGCGCGCCAACGATAGCGCCGACTATCCGGGAATCCAAACCGGAACGTATGATATCTTCGTGACCCTCGGGCTGGATTGGGAACCCCGGCAGGCAGGTTCCTGAACTATGCCAGCTATTTCCGCTTCAAGGACCTGACCGAGTTCTCAACCTGTTCGAGTGCGGTTTACGGGGGCAGTTTCCAGGATCCTGGAAGTGACGCTCAACTATCCCGAAGGTTCCGGGTCCGAATCGGTCGGCATTTACCCGGATGATTTTCCCCAACTGGGGCATTGAGTATGAGCCAGCGAGGCGGCCGGATGAAACACAAAGATTGGATGGTACGCGTGAGTCTGCTGGTTTTGCTACTGGCGTTGCTGCTCGGGACAAGCGGGTGCGATACCCGGGTATTGCTGGGTTCACGCCAGGTCGACCTCAATCTCGGGCCCACCGCAACCCTCCAGCCGACCTATACGCTCTATCCCACCTTCACGCCGCGCCCCACCTATACGCCTCTGCCGACTTACACTCCCCGGCCCACCTATACATTGCTGCCCAGTCCCACCCCCTAGCTTCTATCCGGTGTTTGCATCCCGGGTTAACGATTCGGAAGGTAAGTGCCCCGATAGACCCCCTGCGATGTGCCCAGGTAGAGCCCGCCGGGGTTGTCCGGGTCGGCCAGCAGGCTGTAGGCGATGACATCGGTCAGACCGGTCTCCACCCGGCTCCAGGTCTCTCCTCCGTCATGGCTGACGTAGACGGTCAGGTCCGCCTCCAGGCTGTTCCCGTCCATCCCGGTGTTGCGCCCGACCCCATAGAGTGTTTGTGAATCCTGCGGGCTGACCACCAGGCTGGCAAACGTGTCGTTGCCCAGGCCGGTGCCGAGCGCAAGCCAGCTTGCCCCTCCATCCGTACTTTTATACAGTCCGCCCGGCCAGGTTCCGGCATAAATCGTCGCGGGGGCGTTCGGGTCCAGGGTCAGCGTGTGTACGGTGGTATGGTCGGGGCCGGAGATGATTTCGACCCAGTTTTCGCCCCCATCCGTGGTCTGGTAGAATCCTTCATAGCTGCCGGCAAATAAGTTGGCAGGGTTAAGCGGATCGATTGCCAGGCAATTGACCGTGCCTGCGACCATGCCGGCATTGATGGCCCGCCAACTTCCGCCCCCATCGCTGGTCTTGAAAACGCCATCAGAAAATGTCCCGGCATACAGGGTGGATGGGTTGCCGGGGTCGATTACCAGCGAGGTGACAGTCAGGTAATCGGGCAGGCCGTTGCTGAGCGCCTGCCAGGTTTCCCCGGCATCGTTGCTCTTGAAAATGCCGTAATTGTCTTCCGAGGAGTAGTGGCTGAAAGAACCAGCCTGTCCTTCGACTGCATAGAGCGTATCGGGTGATAACGGGTCGATCACCAGGTTGGTGAGGCTGCCATGCGGGAGGCCAGCATTGACCGCCTGCCACTGCTCAGCCCCAGCGGTGCTCTTGTACACTCCGGCCTCGCCGGCAGCGGCGTAGAGGGTGGTGGGGGAGAGCGGGTTTGCCTCCAGTGCGAAAATCGTCATCGCGGTCAGGCCACGGTTGGCCGGCTGCCAACTCCCACCGCCATCCGTGCTTTTGAAGAGACCCTGGCGCGTCCCCGCGAACACGGTCTCCGGATTGTGTGGATCAAACGCCAGGCAGTTGGTGTGCCCGAATTCCGGCTCGCTGGCGGTTTTTTTCCAGGCGAGGCCGCCGTTGTTACTTTTGAATAGGCCAGAGGGGGGCAGGTCGGAGAAAGCGATGTAGCGCGGGTCTTCCTCAGGCACCAGGGCATATAGGCTGGCTGGAGAGCCCGGATCGATTGCCAGGTTGTGAACACTGCTGTTTTCCAACAAGCTCGCATCCGGTTGCCAGGTCTGCCCGCCATCCGTGCTTTTGATCACCCCATTGCCGGTGCCGGCATACAGGCTGGCCGGGGTGCCGGGGTCAATCGCCAGGGTTATGTAACTGGCGGTATTCCCGTCAGAGCGGGGTTCGCTCCAACTGGCGCCGCCATCCGTGCTCTTGAGGAGAGTTCTCATAGGTCCCCGCATACAGGGTGGTGGGTGAGATTGGGTCGATCGCCAGCGCCGAGATATATTTGCCTTTTTCGCCCAGGTTGAGCGCTTGCCAGCTTTCTCCGCCATCGCTGCTTTTGTTTAATCCCGTCATCCCACTGGCGGCGTACAGGGTGGATGGGTTGGCCGGGTCGATCAGCAGTTGTGTAATCGAATTGGCATAATCCCCACCCAGCCCATTATTGACGGCCACCCAGCTTGCGCCGCCGTCGCGGCTTTTGAATAAACCGGCGTTAGTCCCTGCATACAATATGGCTGGGTTGTCCGGATCGATGGCCAGCACCCGGATGGTCAAAGAGTCACTATCTGCAAAACCAGTATTGGCGGAGTTCCAGCTGAATCCGCCATCTTCACTTATAAAAACCCCCTGGCCGTTTGTCCCGGCATACAGGGTGGCGGAATTGGCCGGGTCGAAAACCAGGCACAGGATTTCCCCGCCTTCGGGACCCAGGGTACTCCAGCCGCCCGGGAAGGAGCCGGAAATCTGCTGCGGGATGGAGGTGGAAACGAGATTGGGTTGGGCTGGAACGTTCCAGAGCACCAGGAATCCCAGGACGGCCAGGATGGCCACTCCGGCAAAACCTGCCAGTATGATGAACAGCCAAATCAACCAGCGGCTCACCCGGGAGGAATTTCCGGGTTGGGGAATAGATAATGGGAGGGCTTTGCCGGTAACCGGGCAGAAGCGGCTGCCGTCCGGATGCTGCTGCTGACAATGCGGACATTGCATCTTGTTCCTGCCTCCCAATCTGCTGAGGTTAACCGGAAATGGAAATTCAAGTTTCTGAAGACATTATAGCGAGATTCAAGGCCGGGGATAAGAGGCAGAAAATGGTTTATGGGAGCTTTATTTGCAATTGGGTTTGGGTTATTCATGCAGGAGGACGGCTATATGGAGGCATAAACCCCCCGTAGGGCGAAACAAGTCCGGGTAATTATGCAACCTGGGCGGTCATTGGACTAATTTCGTGCTAGGATGGACCAGCAGAAGCGCCTGTCCAGGCGGCAGGCGGACTCAATCCAGCAGGAATAACCTATGAAACCACAAATTAAATTGGCAACCACCCGGACCCCGGACGGCGGGGAAATGGCGCTTTACCAGCACGACGGCGATTTTTTGATCAGGGTCAACGGCCTGGAATTAATGAACAGCCGCCACCACGAGTCGGAACAGGAGTTGGCCCGGCTGGGTTGCGCTAATTTATCTGCTCGCAAAACGCCGCGCGTACTGATCGGCGGCCTGGGCATGGGCTACACCCTGCGCCAAACCCTGGACATGCTCGGTCCTGGCGCGCAGGTGCTCGTCAGTGAGCTGTTGACAGACGTTGTGGACTGGAATCGTACCTATTTGCGAGAGCTCAACGGAGCGCCGTTGGAAGATAAGCGTAGCAGCCTCATCCCGGGAGATATCTTCCAGCTTATCTCTCAATCCAGCCGCAGGTTCGATGCGATTTTGTTGGATGTTGATAACGGTCCCAGTGCCATCACGGATGCGGGCAACCAACGCTTGTACAGTCCGGTTGGGATGCAGGCCTGCCGGCACGCCTTACGCAAACAGGGCTGCCTGGCGATCTGGTCATCCGAGCCGAGCAAGGATTTCGAGCAGCTCCTGACCAGTTGTGGATTCAAGCTGCGGCGTTATCGGGCCAAGGCTTATCAGCAGGGCGATTCAAAACCGATCTTTATCTGGGTGGCGGCGGAGCACCAGAGCTTGCTGCCGGAGGGCGGCGGCGAGCCGCGCCTGCGAGGCTGATACGTAATAATCGATCCTTAAACCCTGGAAGTTTTCTTACGGATGGTTGCCGGAATTTTCCGTAATGCGCAGGGTTCCGGAAATGAGCGTATTGGCAGCATAACTGACGGTCCAGACCTCGTAGGATCCTCCAGCCGGATTATTGAAATCGATGGTCGGATTGACGGTCCCGAATGAATCGTCCACACAATAGAAATTCCCATACGGGTCGTTCACTACCATGGCCGCATCCCCACTGGAACCTGTGAAGTAGATCCGCAGCAAGGGAGAGCCGCCACCGCTAAAGTTTATCCGCAGGTCCGGATGAACGCTGGCAAAGCCTGTGCAGGACGAGCCCAGATAAGACACATCCACCGGTCCGCCGGTCGTCATTCCCACCGAGTACGGGTCCGGGGAAAACCCTGCGCTCAGGTTCGCCTCGCCGTAATTGGCGCTGGCGCTATAGTCCAGTTTCTGCGAGATAATAGGAAACAGGGTCACTTTTAATAATGGGATTGATGGGAAACTTAATTATAGTGCCCCCTGGAACTGTCGTATTGGTTGAGGTGGGAGTTCGTGTCGGTGTCGAGGTTGTCGTTGGTGTAAAAGTCTGGGTAAATGTGGCTGTTGACGTTTCTGTGGGTGTGACAGGAGTGTATGTACTGGTGAAGGTATTGGTGGGGGTCTCCGTGGAAGTGGCCTGGCTGGCGATGGCGGTCAGGGAAGCTGCCAGGGCCGCCGAAAGATCCAGCGGGGTATTCGTCTCTGGCGGTGCCGTTGGCATCGACGGGGCGGCTGTTTGCAGGCTGCAAGCCAGCATGCTCAGGATGAGGACGGTACCGACAAAAAAAGGGGCCTTTTTGGGTGCCATATCGTCTCCTTTCCAAGGAATGAGCAGAAGACCGAATTTCAAGGTGGAAATATATTTGTCATCTTTTTCGCCAAATCAGGTCAAAATTTGACGGAATTTGGTTAAGTCTAGCATTGTTTTGCCATTCCGCACACCCCCCGCCGCTTATATTCCACGGCTTTCACAAAGTCGCTAGCTTTGTGAAAACCTCGGCCCGACTCCGCCGCGAGCGGCGGAAAAGGAATTTTCTGGGTGTGGTTGGTCGGCGCAGCCGACCAACCACACCCAAACCCCATTCTGTCAACCTACTTTGTGAAAGGCGTGGCTTATATTCCGATAAAACCTCAGTCGTTGATTCGGCCGGCCTGCTCAATGATCCGCTTTTCAGTTGAAAACAGCAAAAGCAGGAAATTGATATCCACCGGCTTGTCGAATACTGTTTTGACCCCTTCCGCCATACCCTGCTGGATCAGCTCATCCGTCGAATACCCCGTCATGAACATGGTGATGAGCCTGGGATGCGTCTTGCGGGTCTTCCGGTAGAGCTCCAATCCATTCATTTCCGGCATTTTTACATCCGTCAGCAGGATATCCACCGGTTGTTTCGCCAGGATCCCCAACGCTTCCGCCCCGGAAGCTGCCGCGTGGACGATAAAACCCTTCGCATCCAGGATATCCGCCAGGCTGTCAGCCATGGCTGGATTATCATCCACCACCAGGATACTTAACGTTTTACTCATGCCTTGTCTGTCCCGACAGGTAAATATAGTGTGAATGTGCTGCCCTTGCCCACCTGGCTCTCCACCTCGATCCGCCCGCCATTTGATTCGGCCAGTTTCTTGCTGACTGCCAGTCCCAGCCCGATGCCGGTGATCTTGGTGGAAAAGAGCGGCTCGAATAGTTTATTCATATTCTCTGGTGGGATGCCGTTACCGGTATCATTCACCGCAATAGCCATCATTTCCTTTTGCTGACTGGCAGAAACGGTCAGCTTTCCACCCTCCGTGATCGCCTGGCATCCGTTCGTCACCAGGTTGCCCAATACCTGCTCCATCTGGCGCGGATCGGCGAAGACATTCGGAAGGTCTTCCGGCAGATCGAGCATCAATTCCACTCCTGCAGGAATCGGGAAACGTTCAAGCGTTTTCTTCACCAGGCTGGCGACTGATATCTGCTCTCTATCGGCAGATACTCCCCGGGAGAAATCCAGCAGGTCGGTGATGATCTTATCCGAGACTTGCACTTGATGCTCGATCATATCCAGATGTTTCTTGATCTTCTCATTCACATCCGGTTGAACCATTTTTAAGTAATAAATGGAGGTGTTGATCATCCCCAGCGGGTTGCGCAGTTCATGCCCCACGCTACCGGCCAGCTGCCCCAGAATGCTCAGTTTCTCCTGCCGCAGGAGTTTCTCCTGGGCATCATGCAGCTCCTTCGTTCGGTGTTCCACGCGTTGTTCCAGTTCAGCATTGAGTTGAAGGATCTCCTTCTCCATATTCTTGCGCAGGGCCACTTCCGTGCACCTGCTCGTTCCAGGTTCTTGCGCATGTTCGCTGCCAGAAGATCCACTGCCAAGGCTGAAGCCAGCAAAACTACCGCGATTTCAATCAGGGATAATAAGTTTGCGGTTTTGCCATAAATGAAGGGGACGTAGGTATACCAGCCATATATTTCCCCCAAAGCCAGCCAGCTAACTGCCACCAGGACCAACCCCACACATAGTCTAAAATATTTTCGGTCCAACATCAGGCCTGCAAAAATAAAGATGATCGGGAAAGATACGAGCGCAGCATCGCGAATGCCCTGGCCGATTGTTGCAATGAAGGTCATGGTAACCACCATGATCAGCGTGGAAAATAGGCTGCTGGCATGTAAATGCCTGCGCCTGAGTAAGACCATGGGCACAATCAGTGCGGCACAGCCCAGCAGCGTTCCGATAATCAAGCGCACGTCGGTATAAATTATGCCAATGAAAATCACAACCAGGAAAACGCTCCAACTGGCCCATATCAACGTCGAAAGGACGCCTGCCAGTTGCCGGTCTTCTTCATTCTCTAATTTTCCAGCCAACGCCTCTTTTTCCAGCATTCATCCACATCCTTATTTCAAAAATCCAATCAATCTATCCCAAAAACAGACCGGATCATTTCTTTTCATGATTATAGTTGAGCGGCAAATAAAGTGTGAAGGTGCTGCCCTTGCCCACCTGGCTCTCCACCTCGATCCGCCCGCCATTCGCTTCGGCCATTTTCTTGCTGACTGACAGTCCCAGCCCGATGCCGGTGATCTTGGTGGAAAAGAGCGGTTCGAAGAGCTTCGGCATGTTCTCCGCGGTGATGCCGGTGCCGGTATCTTTCACCGCAATGGTTATCATCTGCTTATGCTGGCTGGCAGAAACGGTCAGCTTGCCACCATCCCTGATAGACTGGCAGGCGTTTGTGATCAGGTTGCCGAGTATCTGCTCCACCTGCAGCGGATCGGCGTATACCTGCGGCAGATCGGCCGGGATTTTGAGGCTGACCTGGATGGAAGCCGGCACCGGGAAGCGGCTGAACGTGTGCTCCACCAGCTCGCGGACGGATCCCGGCCCCGGGTTGGAGGATATTTCGCGGGCATAGTCCAGCAGGTCGCTGACGATCTGTGCGGCGTTATGAACTTCCCGTTCAATCATGGCATGATGCTTCTTGATCTTTTCGTCCGCCTGCGGCTGGACCAGATTCAGGTAATAGACCGAGTTGCTGATCACCCCCAGCGGGTTGCGCAGTTCGTGACCCACACTGCCGGCCAGTTGCCCCAGCACGGCCAGTTTTTCCTTGCGCACCAGTTGCTCCTGCGCCTGGTGCAACTGGCGTGTGCGTTCCTTCAACGCGCTTTTCGAGGGTTGCATTGAGGTGGCGGATCTCCTCTTCCGCCTGCTTGCGCTTGATGACTTCAGTCAACTGCCCGGCCATGGTTTCCAGCCGCCGCAGGTCGTCCTGGGCGAATAATTTCCGGCCACCAACATCCATCGCACCGATAATCTCATTGTCATGGATCAAAGGAACGACCATAACAGAGTTTCGACCGATTATTTTTACGATCGCAGGGACCAACCGTTTTACCCGGGCACGTGCCTTTTCCGTCCATGGCTGTGATACGAGAAATGCAGCCGTAAATTCCTGGATTCCTTCAGGATCGTTAATTAATTGGCCTTTGCCGCTTTCGATAACTTGCCGGTATGGATGTGCCAAATTAAGATCGTGTTCGATGCGAGGCATGGATCGCCCGATTGTTTTTTCAATCCCTTTAATCAGCGCGCTCGGCAGGGTCAGGTTCCGTGCCACCAGCTTGCTGTGCTCGGGATTGAGCAGATATATTGTGGCTCCAAGACTGTCGAAGTGCTCCTTGAAGCTTTCGGATATCAGATTGATGATGGCATCCAGGCTGTCCCCGCGGTTGGTCGCCAAATTGATGGCATTTATCAGGGAGAGGTCTTCATTGTTCTTTCGGATTTCCTCTTCGGCCTTCATCCGATCGGTGATGTCGAGCCCGTACAGGTTCACATAGTCGGCGGCTAAAATTGGGGCAGCAAAGAATGAAATCGTCCTGTCACCAAAGGCGATGTTGATTGTTTTACTAGTCTGGCTGTCGAGAATTTCGGAAACCGCCTGCTGCCAGAAAAAGGGGGCGCGCTCGCCTATCGTGCAACCCCATTCTTGCAGGAGTGAATGGCTGGAAGAGTTGGCAAACAAAATGGTACCATCCCGACCCAATCGCAAAATAGGATTTGGATTTTCGGAAGGGAACCTGGCCAGATTGGTAACTTCGTCTTCGATCTGCTTGCGCCCGCTGATCTCACGGATGTTGCATTGGATCACGGCGGCCCTGTCCATCAAATATACGTCCGCGGAAAAATGCCCGCCGCGTTTGATTGGAATCGTCAGGTCGAGCAACCCGAGCATGCCCTGCTCCTCCAGTTCTAAAGCGACCTGATGGAATTGACGTTCGTCTTTCAAGATGCCAAGCCCCCACAGGTTCTTTTTCTGCAGGGACCGGTTGGAATAACCCAGCATTTTCTCGGCAGAACGGTTCGAATTAACCACCAGCCCAGCGGTTTTTTCGATCAACAGCATGCCGTCATTGGCAGTCTCGAAAACCAGACGAAAACGCTCTTCGGATGCTTGCAGGGAGCGTTCCAGTCCCATGCGTTCGGTGACGTCTTCAAATGCCAGCAGGATCCATTGGGCGGTTTTCGGGGGCGCGGGGATGCGCCGCGCGTTCAGCAGCAGGATGCGTTTGCCGAGGCGGGGAAAATCGTGTTCCACAGTGTAATTATTGAAGATTGCCATCTGGGGCAGGATGGTTTCCAGCAAGTCTCGCAGTGCCGGGATATCCCATTGCCGGTTGCCCAGGTCATAGATCAAGAGCCCGATCGTTTCTTCCTTCTTCACCTTGAAGAATTTATAGAAGCTGCGGTTGGCCGCCAGCACGCGCAGGTCGGCATCCAGCACCAGCAAGGGTTCACGGAGGGTTGCGACGATATCTTTGAAATATTCAGCCTGGGTGAGATTGGATTTTTCGAGTGGATCGTTCATGCATCTTCTCCATCCTGAAGAGGCGAAAGGATACTGGCGGCCGCAGCCCGCAAGCGTTCGGCAACCCGATCGGGTGGTTCCCCCTTGCTGATAAATATATCCGCTCCGGCGGAAATGGCCGCCTGACGGCGGGCATCCAGTTGGCTGATCAGGATGATGACAACTGCATTGGGACAGGCCAGGCGCAGTTCGGCCAGGGATTGTATTCCCAATCCGGCAGGGAGCAGGTCCCAATCCGTCAGCAGCATATCCAGCCGGGTGGACGGGGCCTGGGTCAATGTTTTCGACCAGTCCCCGGCTTCACCAACTACTTCCATCTTCAGGTCAAGTAATACCAACCGCAGGGCGGAGCGTTCATCGGGCCGGGCATCGGCAATATATACACGGGTCATAAATAACCCTACAACAATTTTTCCCCACTTACATCCGCCTATCGGGTAGTATTCGCCTCCGTCACTTGGGGGAGGCCTTTTCCCTCTATCCAGCCCCTCCCCCCAAAAAATATATCGTTCATCTTCCCAAAGCCGTCCATGTCATCCCACTCATACGCCGGGTAATAAAACCATAAGGAATGATTTATGGTGGAAAATCCTTGTATAAAATTGTCAGAGAAAGCCGCTGGAAACAATGTTTGATCTTAATGTCTACCATAATTAAAATAAGTGTCATAAAATAGAACCGATAAATCCTGCGAATATCCTCAACCCCCTCAAGAAAGCTTTCCTGGAAGGGCGGACCGGACAAACTCGCCAGTGTCGATCAATCTCTTTAAATGGTTTTGCTGCCTGATTGGGATATAGCCGCACAAGCGTTAGCCAATCGAGCTACCGGGATAAATCCTCTCCCGTGGAAGCATAGATTTGTCCCGAGTGACGGATTGGCGATTGCCATTATCACGCTCTGATTCAGGATCGGTTCGAACTCGTCGTTTCCTTAACCAAAAACTCTCATGTCAATAATTACCAGGTGGTTGTTTTGGGCCAGGAACAAAAACTGGAATAGAATAAGTTGGAGTATCGCCATTGAAGCAGCGGTATTAATGGTGGCTGCTTCTTTTTCCTGCCCGGGGGGGATGATTTATATCGTTACTATATCCCCTTTTCGCATGGATGTTTCGATTGCGGTTTTATCCCCTATTTCGCTCAGTGGATATTATGGCCTTTGGCGCACTTCCCAACCAACTTTGCCTGGCCCATCTGGACCTTGGTCAGTTTAACTGGATGGCTCGGCCTGTGTTGGTATTTGAAAACAAACCCGGCAATCGTATTACTGGCATTTCCGGCTTTCGGTCAAATTTGGCTTGGTCAAATTGATGTACTTATCTGTGCCGGCCTTATGCTGGCATTGTTTGGAAAGAATCCTTACCTTCGTGGAGCCGGCATCGCACTTGCGCTGATCAAACCCCAGTTTTCCTTCATTGCCATTTTCTACTTGCTCAGTCGAGAACGTCAGCTTATCAAAGTATTGGTTATTCCAATCCTTGTGGCTGGCTTAAGTTTGGTGATTTTTGGGATCAGCTGGCCGCTGGATTGGATTACGAATGCCATGGATCACCTCCCCCCGCATGTCTGGCGCCTGGCATCCATAGATATATGGCCCATAGGGCTGGCCCTGGTATGGTTGCCGTTTTTGTTCGACGAGCGCAGAGCGCGTTTCGAAGCCAGTATTCTGATTTCAGCAATCGCCACCCCATTTGTTGGCGTTTATTCCTATATCATCTTTTTGGTTTTTGTCCGCAAAACCTGGTGGATTGTGCCATTATCCTATTTATGGTTTATTGCATATCCATTCTGGCAGGAAGGATCCATGCGTTTCGCCTGGATATTGCCTGTGGCGCTCTTGATCCAAATGATTTTTGCCAGGTATACCCACCGCCCAACCCTGCCCCTGAATAGAGGCTCTGTCACTTTGCGCATTCACAAGTTAATCAAATCAGGGATCGGACTAAAATCGCCAGGGTACGGATCCAATCCCTGTTCAAGGCTGGCTTGGGAAGTCGGTGAATGAATTACGCTTGAAATACCTGCCGGGATACCCAAAGGTCAATTGATCGCCATCATTCAACCTGTCCCAGGGTTGAACTCCGTCCCACTTAAATCCCAAAACTTGTAGTTGTCGTACTCGCACACGATCGAATAACTGGCTGCGAAAATGGCATCTGAATACATGGAAGCCATACCTGGGGCAAGCACGCTGTAGGCGGGTTGCCCATTCAAGAAAGCCCCAATTTGATCTCCAAGAACGATCAAAACGATCGTGTTCGATTTTGATGGGTCAAATTTGGCGGTTGCAAAATCTTTCCCGCTACCTTCCAGTTTGGAAAGATCCAAACTTGAATTTCCGGACGAATAAAAGAATCCATTTGCAATCGTTCTAAATCCGCCAACACCTTGATTGTTGGTATAAAAGATGCAGTGGCCATCCTGACTTGACTCCAAAATGCGCAGCTCAAATTCGATCGCAAACCTGTCAGAGGCCTGGTTTTGCAGCGATACGCCCACGTGCTCATAATCACTGGTGACGACCAGCTTGCCAGCCTCTATCCTGGCACTCTCACCCAGGTCCCCGAAATCCCAGCTGTCAAAGCCGGTCTGATAAAGTGGCGCCTGGTTCTGGATCGCCTCCAGCGCAATCTGGATGTCTGAGCGCGCTGGCGTCGCCGCGGAAAACTCGCTGGTATTGTCTTCGGGAACACGCGCAGTGCCAGTCAGGAACGGACCGGAAAGCGCCTGGCCCTTGCTAAAAGCGAAATTCCCGAGATCGTCTGTCGTAACTTTCCCCTCATAAATTTCTCCATCCTGGGTTCCGGTGCTGAAGATCTCGACCATACAGGCTTTACATGCCTGCCCGTAGGCTGTGCCGGCTTCAAGGTCAAAATATAGGATCAGTGGCGGGGTGGAATAGGTGTAAGGGGCTGCATCGTTGATGTTGTAACAAACCCCCGGCCCCGAATTTTCATGGATGGAATTGGCCGTTATGGTATTGCTCTGCACCCGCAAATTGCGGATCTCTACCCCACAACCATAGTCAGTGCCGTTATAGGCGATAATATTATCCGGGCCAATCACGTTCCGGTTGGCAATATCATCGAGTGCGATGCCTGGAGACCGGTTACCCATTTTCCCCGAACCACTCCCATCCGTACCGATCAGGTTGCCGGCAATTACGTTATCAGAGCCATTCAGGAACATTCCATCACTGTTGTCGCTGAATAAATTCCCCTCTCCCAGCGGGCCAGTTCCTTTGCTCCTGTCTCCGCCAATCCGATTGAAATTGGCTGATCCCCCGATAATGATTCCCGGTCCAGAGAAATGAACCACCTGCAACCCCTTAATGATATTGCGTTCCGAATTGATCTCGATTCCCGGCGTAAATTCTCCACTGGCTTGACTGCCATCCAGGATTACACCGGCATTGCTGGCATCCAGCGTCAGGACCCCCTGGTTTATTACCGGCAAGGCGCTTTTTATTGCGATTGTCGATGGCTGCATAGGAGGGAAAACAGTTGGATCGAATAGGATGGTATCGCCAGTCTGAGCATCCAGCAGGGCCTGGCGCAGGCTACCCGTCCCAAAATCCTCGGCGCTGGTAACCACAATGGTCGTCTTTGTCGTTGTGGGAGTGCTGGTATTATCCGGTACCTGAGTTGGCGTTGCGGTACTGTTCATCGCCAGGGCGGGCTGCGAAGTAGGCTGCCTGCCTGCTAAAGCCTTTTGACTGCTGAACCAACCATAACCCGCCCAGATTAAAACAGCCGCCAGGGTTACCCCCAGCCCGATCCACAGCCAGGGTTTCTTTTTGGCTTTCTCCTTCACGGGTTTGATTTTGGGCGCCGGGGCTTTGGCTTGTTCGGCTGGAAGGATGGGTGGAAGGATGGGTGGAATGATCGCTGGAACGAGCGGTGCACGCCCCAGGATGTCGGCCGCGCTGGTCACCAGTTGGTCGATATGTTGCCGCCAGGAGGGTTGAAAGGCGTCCAGCCAGTGCCGCGAGGAGAGATGCAGGCGCATCGCTCCGGTGGGATCCAGGTTTTCAATTCGGAAGGGCAGCAGGATCTTTTCTTCAGAGATGGCGTAGTAGATCTCATCCAGCACACGCTTGGAGCGGTTGGAATTCCCCGAAAAGATCAACAGCACGATCTTGCTTGCGTCGATGGCGCTGCAGATCGCATCCCCCCAATCGGTACCCGGCTTGATATCGCGCGGCGCCACCCAACAACGCAGACCGCTGGTCTCACAAGCGGTGACCACCGCATCTGCGACAACTTTGTCCTCGGATGAATAGCTTACGAAAATATCGTGAGCCATGTTGATTAAATTATATATCAGAAATAATGATTTTGATTGAAGCTTTAAATTCTCCTGCCGCTTTTCCAAATTTTTCCGCCAGGTACACCCCGGCGCGCAGGCGGTTGACGCCGCCGCCTGCCTGTCCTTGTTTGGAGCATGCCTCAATCAGCACTCTGGAAGAGCCCTTCTTGTGCAGTTGTCGATTTTGGCCCTTCTTTTTTCCGCACATTCTTGAAAATCCGGGAATTCACAAACCATAACGCTTGACGTTATTATTGTTTGGCGTTATTATACTCTGGATGATCAAGACCTTCGCAGACAAAGAGACAGAAATATTATTCAGGCGTGTGGCTTCACGGAAACTGCCTCAAAATGTTCAACTCGCTGCAAGAATGAAATTGGAAATCCTGGATGCCGCCGTAGTTTTAAATGATTTGCGCATTCCTCCTGGGAATCACCTTGAAAAACTATCTGGCAACAGAGAAGGTCAGTATAGTATTCGCATTAACGACCAATGGCGAATTTGTTTTGTTTGGCGACAGGAAAACGCCTACGACGTCGAAATTGTGGATTATCACTAGTTTCTTCAATATCAATATGCAATATGCATAGGAGCTACAACATGGTCAAAAAACTTGCCCCCATACATCCCGGAGAAATCCTCCTGCAGGAATTTCTCAAGCCAATGAACATCAGTCAATACAAACTGGCGAAAGATATCAGCGTTCCGGCCCGGCGCATTAACGAAATCGTTCACGGATCGCGCGCCATCACTCCAGACACTGCCCTCAGGCTCTCCCGCTTTTTCGGGTTATCTGAACGCTTTTGGATCAACCTGCAAACCCGCTACGATCTTGAAATGGAAAAAGACCAACTTCGAAATCGTCTCGATCGGGAAGTGCAAGTTTACGCAGCCGTACCCCATAAAGATGCAGCTGTGACTCACAAAATCGCCGAATAATGCTTCCGCCTTCCGGATCCGGTCGCACCTGCACCCGCCTTAAAGCCACCAGCCCCGGCGACTGCCTCCCAAAGACCCCGCCAGCTATCCGGCGATTTAGTCTGATCGTGCAGAATCCAGTCGGACCTCTCCCCATACAGGGCAACCGCTCCTAAATCCAACCCCTATCGTTCTATCGACCGGGTAGGGGTTGCAGATATTTCCCGATGATCGCCCACCATGCGGCATCCCCGACGCCTTCTCAGGGACGTCCGGTCAATCACCAACCCATATTAAGCCACAACCGCTTAATATTGCTTATTTCGGAAAATGCCCGCTTACCACCCTCTTCCACGTGGCCTCCGCTTCCCGCGCCAGTTCCTGTTCATCCACCCCCGGGAAAACTCCCTCACGGTAGCGCACCACCCCGTTCACCATCGTCAGCCAGACCGGCCCCGTCGCACCCACTCTGGCGATCAGGTTGGCCGGATCGTGCCGCGCCCCTGAAAATTCCAGATTCTCGACATCGATCATGAATAGGTCCGCGGCTTTCCGGGGTTCCAACCTCCCCAGGTCGCTTCTGCCCAGCATGTCCGCGCCGCCTGCCGTGGCGATTTTCAGCATCTCGTAGGCTGAAGGCGAGCCGCCCCAACTCTTGCTGTGATTGGCTTGCAGCAGGTACGCCATGCGCAGTGAATCCAGCAAATTCGATCCGTCGTTGGTGGCCGACCCGTCGCATCCCAGGCTCAATCGCATTCCCGCCTTTTTCATCCTTGGAATGTCGATGATCGGGAATCCGCCCAGCACTGCCGGAGCGGGGCAGTGGCTCAGCCCGGTTTTCGTTTGCGCCATGACGTTCATATTCCTCCGGCGTGAGTTCCCATCCGTGCGCCACCCAAACATCCTCGCCGGTGAACCCGATTTCCTCGCACCAGGCCAGCGTCCTCTTCCCCCAGCGCCCAAGCATCGGCTCGTTTTCGCCCTCCCCCAGGTGGGTATGCAAATAGACTCCCTTTTCGCGCGCAAGTCTTATGGACTCAATAAATGTCTCTTTCCTGCAGTTGATCGGCTGGCAGGGCGCAATCACGATCTGCCGGGTGCTGAACGGGCGTGGGTCGTGGTATTTGTCGATCAGCCGTTCGCAGTCCCTGATAAATTCATCCGTGCTTTCGACCATCTCGTCCGGCACGTTGCCTCCGGCGCTGGCAGGCAACGTATTGGCGCCCCGCCCGGCATGGTAGCGCAGCCCCAGCTGCGCGGCTGCCTGCATTTGCCGGTCGACCAGATTCTTACCCGCCGCCCTGGGATAGCAGTACTGGTGGTCAAAAACCGTCGTGGCCCCGTGCTTGAGCAGGTCCGCCATGGCCACCAATGAGGAATAATAAATGACCTGCTCGTCGACGTACTTGAAGAGCTGGTAGATCTCCCCGATCCAGTCCAGCACCGACATGTTGGGATAATCGATGGCTGCCAGGTTCCGGAAAAATGTCTGGAAGAAGTGATGGTGGGTATTGACCAGCCCGGGGTAGACGAATTTCCCGCGCCCGTCGATGATCGTATCGGCGTTACCCTGGAGGTTTTTCCCGATGGAAAGGATCTCCGGCCCCGAGATGAGCATATCCGCCTCGTAATGGATGCTGTCGTTTGCATCGCAGCTCACGATGGCGCTGGCATTGCGAATAAGGGTGGTTTCGGCCATTCTCGTTCCTCCTGCTTCGAAATTATAAACGATTGCACGGTCCTCAAGTTTCCATAGCCTGCCCCTCGACGAGGGTCTTCTGCGCATGCCGGGACCCGCTAGTCTTGTCCCATCTGTTGCGCCCAAGCCCAACGCCCCCTGCCAATCCAACCACCAATCCCGCCATCCCGGGATTTCTCCTGAACGGCAGAATCCGAGTCGGAACTTTTCCCCATGGACAGCAATCCTCTCCCAAATTTAACCCCCACCGTCTACGCCACTACGTGGTGCAGTCAGGCACCTCCCCCAAATCCGATCAGTGGGAGTTTGCATGCCAACCAGGATTTATGTTTTCGGATTTGGGGAAGAGCGGGTAGGGGTTGCGTTTATTCTCCGGCATCCTCGCCATCTTCCACCCTGCCGTGGCGGTCCACCCCGGCCTTTTCGTTGATAAACCGGTCCAGGTCTTCGGGTCGCACCCGTACGCTTTTTCCAAAGCGCACAGCCGGGATATCTCCCTCTTTGACCATTTGATAGACACGTGGCTTGCTTACTTTTAATCGCTCTGCCACCTCGGCAGGGGTTAATAAGGTTTCGTCCATGTTTTTCCTCCAGAATTGATCAAGTTTGGTTCGTTTTCGAATAGGATAGTTGCGTGCGATACCGGTCATCAAGGGATTGCAGGTTGCCTCTCCGCCGCCTCCTTCGGTTGTTTTTATACCCCAATTATAGAATATTTGTTCTGATAATAATAGCCCCCTTTGCACGCACACTTCATGCGGAGAATATCTGTGGGTCAAACCGTTTATCTCCCCCACATCTGGCGCAAATTTCCTTCCCCCGATCACTCGATGGCTTGCGGTCCCCACTTGCTGAAATCCCAACCTTTGAATAACAGCTTGAGCTCGGATTTTGAGTGTATCGCCAATCTTATTTGTACATTCCGGCTGTACCAGCTCACCGTATCCGCTGCGATATCCAGCTTGGCAGCGATCTGCCGGTTGGTATATCCCAGGCAGCTAAGCGCCGCCACGTCTTGCTCGCGCCCTGACAGCTTCTGCCAGCGCTCCCACAGCTCCGCCTGTTTTCGCCGCTTCGCCAGCCCGCTCCAGAGCAACTCCGCTGCCAGGTCCTCCGGTGGCACTTCTTCCAGGCTGGCCTGTTCCAGCACGGCAGAGTAAAGCTGCTCCTTGAGGGAAATATTGCGCCTGTTCCCGGTATTCGAAAATCTCATTTCGTTAAGCAGTTCTCCGAATCTTTTTTTCACCCCCATATTATATAGAACAATTGTTCTTTAGTCAACCCTTCAGGGAAATAATGGTCACTGCTTTGCTGCCACCGCCCTCTCCAAATTCAGTGCCAGCAACTTCTCCAATATCTCTTCATCCGAAAGATCCTGCTCCCACCCATACGCCGCACACACCGCCGCATCCAGCTTCTTGTGCGCCAGCTCCAGCCAGGTCGGCCGCTGGTTGTATAAATTTGTAAGGGTTCGTGCCTTTTCTCTTTTCTCCCCTCCCCTATTAGGGGAGGGGCCGGGGGTCTTGCCCCCAGATATGGGAGTGAGGTCCGCTTTCAGCCAGCGCTCGCGCATCTCCACCAGCTCCTTCGCCGCGGCTGCGATGGCCTGCACGCGCACGTCATCCACCGGCTCTTTCCCCGGCGCCCACGGGAACGGGAAGGTTTCAAAGGATGATGATGGAGTATAGCGAGGGCCGGTCTTCTAGCTGATGTGCCATTGTTTCCAGTGCGGGAGCCAAATTTCATGGATTTTGGAATGAAGAATACCAAAAAAATAATCATCATCCCGTGCAAAAACTATGGTTCCATCATTGGCTAATATATCTGGAGTAAGCCAAACAAAAATTCGGTGTTTGGAAATTCGAGGTGTAGCTATATATCGTTTTTTATCGATCAAAGCAATACTCATCTCAGGTCGTGGCCGAGCATATAGCCACCATTGGCCCCGATAATCATTCCCTACGGTTTTTTCGAACGGGTAAAATCGTGTTTTTAACATATTCAAAAGGTACTTCGTAAAGAGCATGCTTGTTCAATAGACATCATGTTCAAAATATATAGTCCATTCTTCCGCAGTGAACCTCGGACTAAATCAATCGCACTTGCAACTGGCTTAACAACATCTGAATTTGGACTGATCATTAAGATTTTCTGAGCCAATAGACATTTTTGAGCTATATGAGAGTCAATATCAAAGGGAGCTTTTGGTGATGGTCCATAGAAATGAAATGTTTTTATTTTCAATAAGTATTATCGCTTCAGTAATATTTGTAAGAGCTGTCAAATCAGAGTTTATTGTTTCTACACTCACGTTATCCAATAATATTTCGTGCTTCAAATCCATTGTCAAAACCTATCATAGAAACATGCACAGCTGCGCCATCCAATACCCAATCTCGGTCAGATTGTGCCCAGAAAATATTCCCGCTTTTTTTATGCTTTCCAACACTTTGCGATTGACACCACCGCGGATAGAGTTTGTCGCCAGCAGACCAGCACGTTCCACGCCTCCTGTTTCGATCATTCTGCGTGCTTTTTCAAACCAGTAACATACCAAATCGGCAAACGCCGGCACTCTACCTTCGTAAAGTTTGAAAAGGTCATTCACATATTGATCACCCAATTCAGCCCGCATCTTCTTACCTCCCAAAAATGGCGGATTGCCGATGATCACATCCGCTTCCGGCCACTGCGGCTCCACCACCTTCCCCGCCTCGTCATGCCCCAAAATGGCATCCATCTGCAAAATCCCCTCCATCGGCTTCAGGATCGGTTCCGCCGGCAATCCATACCCGTTGTCCACCAGCCATTGGATGTACCCGATCCAGATCGTGATCTGTGCCAGTTCGTGGGCGTACTCGTTGATCTCGATCCCGTGCAGTTGGCCTGGCGCAACCGAAATAAAAAATCGCCCCGCCCCCAACTCATCTGATAGGCTGATCACCTCGTTTTGCAGGTCCAGCAGCAGCCGCAGCGCCACATACAAAAAGTTGCCGCTCCCGCAGGCCGGGTCCAGCACCCGCACTGCCGCGATCTTGTCCGCAAAACTGCGCAGTTTCACCCCGATCAGTTTGACAACCCCGGCTTTTTTCTTCTCGCCTGACTGCTCCGTTTCCAACTTCATCTTCTCTACTTCGGCTTTCAAGTCCTCCCATTCCCGTCGCAGGGGTGCCATTAACACCGGCTCCACGATCAGCAGGATGTCTTCCTTGCTGGTGTAATGTGCCCCCAGTTGCGACCGTTTGGATGGGTCCAGCCCGCGCTCGAACAACGTCCCGAAGATGGACGGTTCGATCGCCCCCCAGTCCAGTGCGTCAATTCCAGCGATGATATCCATCCCTTCGCTGTCCAGTTCCAGCACGTAATCGCTGTCGAATAATCCCCCGTTGAAATACAGGATCCGGTCCGCCCCGAAATATCCACCCTTATTCATCGCCTTGAATAATTGCCGTAACACTTCCATGAAATCTTTCGAGCGATTGCGGGTCTGTTCCAGCAGGTGCGGGAAGATCCGCTCCGGCAACAACCCCACATCTTCGGCGAATAAACAGAAGAGCAGCCGGATCAGGAAGTGTGCCACCTGTTGGTTGTCTTCCCCATACTTGCGCAAGATGCCGGCCAACCTGGAGAAATGCCGGGCGGCTTCTTCGGTTACTCCCTGCACGGTTTGCCTGGGTTTTAATTCACTCCGGGTTGAAAAAAACCGCTTTAAGTGTTTTCAAACCATCCGCGGTCAGCAGGTCGTCCAGGCTCAGCGAGAGGGTCCGCGTTGGCAGGTTGGTGTAATTGGTTCGAATGATGATCGTGTTGATATCCGAAACGATCAATAGAGGTGGGTTCCGGAGTGCATCCCGGTAGCGCAGCAGTTGTGTGTACGCCTTGTTCAGGTCAAGGTCCCGGTTATCTTTCCCTTTATATTCCCACCCAAAATACCCCAGCTTGGCCACATCCGCATACCCTTGCCCGCCACTGCTCTTCGAAGCTCCCATTTCAAAAGAGAACCGCTTGCCGGATGGGTCGCTTTCCACCGGCGTTGGATGCCCGACCAATTGGCACAGGTCCAGGAAATGTTCCTGCACGGTTTGTTTTTCACCACCGGCGGCTCGTTTCCACTTGCTTACAAAATCCTGAGGGGTAATGCTCATTGGTTATCCCGATTTATTTTGAATTTACGGCCCAAATCCGTGACCACAGCACTTTTAATTAAAATGAGTATATACCACCTCTCTTCCCCCCGCAACACATCTGCCATAACTCTCCTGCCTTCCACCTACCCAATCTGACAACCCTTGACAAGTATCTACCTCGACAATGTGAGAATGGGCTTTTTTACTCGTGGTAAAACTAAGGAGGCACAAAAATAATGTTCTTTCTTCATTCTCTTCTTCCGTCGTGTACTTCGTGTCCGTAGTGGTGAGTTCTTTTTACTCTCTGGTTGAAATGGTGCATTTTCGAGATAAATACCTTGACAAACTAGCCCAATTGTTCTATAATCACTTTGACACGGGAAGTTTTTTATTTTCAAAATGCGCCATCGCACAGGGCGCATTTTCTTTTTCCCCCTTGACTTAAACGAACATTAGTTCTATAATAATCTCGGGCACGGGAAGGCCGAAAAACTTCCCGTGTTCCTGTTTAAAGACAGGCGGCCTTCTGTGCCCTTCTTATTTTCCGAAAAGGAGGCCGTCATGCGTGAAACCCATTCCACCCATTCATCCGAAGAACTGGTCCTCATCCGCGAAAAGGTCGCCGCTCTCGAAGCCTGGAAGCGCAGCACCGAGATCGACCTCAAGGAGATCCACGACGTCATCAGCCAGGTCAAGCTGCTGATGAGCCTTTCCATCGGCGGCGGCGAACTCTCCATCCTCACCCTGACCATCGCCCTCATCTTGCTCGTCAACGGAAGGGGTTGACCCATGGCTGCCCCTAAAAGAAATCACAACGCCCTCAAACACGGCCTCTACGCCCGCTTCATCCCCGAAGAAATTCGCCGGGAATTCAAACGCATGCCCACCGATGATCCGGATATGGAAGTCGCCGCCAGCCGTCTGCTCACCTACAACGCCCTCGACCTGTATTCTCTTCAGGCTCCCTTTGACCAACGTGCCGAAGCCATCGCCCTCGCCATGAAGGGCGTCGATACCACCAGCCGCCTGCTTACCCGCCGCAAGAACCTCCAGGGCACTGACGCTGGCTTTCAGGATCTCTGGAGTGCCGTCGAGGCTGCCAATCGAATGGATGGGTTGGATCATGACCTCTAAATTCCGCCAGTTGATCCGCCACATCCGCAACCCCGACCTCTTCACCCAGACCTTCAACGCCATCCAGATGCGCCCCTACCAGCTCGAACCATTCCGCCTGGTTCTGGATAGCATCTACCAGCATCGCGGTCTTACCTTCGTCATCATCTTCTCGCGCCAGTCGGGCAAGGACGAACTCATCGCCAATCTCATTCACTATCTGCTTGTCCGCCTTCACGACCAGCCGGCCAGCCTCGTCTGTGCCCAGCCCACCTTCGACCCCCAAACTCTCATAGCCATGACCCGCCTGCAGGTCCATCTCGATCGTCCATGGATGAAGCAGAGCTATCGCCGTATTGCCGGTCGGATTTTTATGATCGGTCAGGCGCGCTGCACCTACCTCAGCGCCAACTCTTCCGCCAATGTCGTCGGCACCACCGCACGCACCTTGATGGTCCTCAACGAGGCCCAGGATATCGACCCGCAGGTCTACGACCACAAGTTCGCCCCCATGGCCGCCAGCGGCAACGCCACCCGTATTTTCAGCGGCACCAGTTGGACCAGCGACACCCTGCTCTCCCGCGAATTAAAGCTCGCCCGCCTGGCCGAAAAAGCCGACGGACGCCAGCGCGTTTTCATCGTCGATGGCGAACAGGTCGGTCACTTCGTTCCCTATTACGCAGCCTATCTCGCCGCCGAGCTGGCCCGCTTCGGCCGCGACCATCCCCTCATCCGTTCCCAGTATTTTTGCCAGGAGATCGATGCCCAGGCCGGTATGTTCCCGCCCGGTCGTCAGGCCCTCATGCGCGGCTCCCATCCCGCCCTGCTTGAACCCCTCCCCGGCCGCACCTACGCCTTCCTGATTGATGTAGGCGGAGCGGCTGTGGAAACGACCGGTCGCCCTGACTCGGGACATGCTCTCTCCCCCGATCCCTTGTCCTCGCAAGGGGACCTGCTCCCTGATTCCTCGCATGACTCCACCATCCTCAAGATCGTCGAGATCGACCTGACCTCGCTTGCCGATTTGGGGAACCCTTCCTACCAGGTCGTCTTCCGGCGTGCCTGGACCGCTGCCTCCCACGTCACTGTTTTTGGCGCTCTGCGTGCCCTCGTCAAAACCTGGGCCCCCCGTTACATCGTCATCGATGCCACCGGCGTCGGCGAGGGCCTCTGGTCGCTGCTCGATCATTCCTATGGTGCTTCCACCGTCCTGCCAGTCAAGTTTACTGCCTCCTTGAAAAGCGAGTTGGGCTATCGTTTTCTCGCCATTATCGAAAGCGGTCGCTTCCACGAATACCACCCCTTCGACCCGCTCCTCCAGGAGCAGTTGGATCACTGCCGCTCCGAGATCCTCCCGGGTCCTTCCAGGCTCATGCGCTGGGGCGTCCCTGCCTCTGCCCGCACTGCCTCCGGCGAATTCGTCCATGACGACGATCTCATCGCCAGTTCCCTTTGCGCCGTTCTGGATCGCCTGAAATGGTCCATCCGTTTCCCAACCTTCATCATCCCCGGCCGCGATCCCCTCCTGGACATGGACCATGCCTACTAACCCTCTTCCATCCAGGAATTGTTTTGAAATGCCTGTCTTGCGGCGTTCTCCCGCAAGGCCTGTCTTGCGGTGTTCTCCCGCAAGGCCTGCCCCCGAAATCGAAGAATTGGTTTGAAATGCCTGTCTTGCGGCGTTCTCCCGCAAGGCCTGTCTTGCGGTGTTTTCCCGCAAGGCCTGCCCCCGAATCGAAGAATTGTTTTGAATTGAATGGGTCTCACAATATTTCATTTGCCTGTCCTGGTTATTGGATGGCACTGAGGGGGAATGGGTCTCACAATATTCCCCTCCCTATCCCCTGTTCTCTACTCTCTCTTCCCTGATCCCTGATTTCCCGAAAGGACCCTCATGCCTCTCCTGCCTTCGTTTTTGAACCGCCTCTTCCGCCCTGCTTCCCCCCGTCCTTCCTCAGATATGGAAGCCAGCCTCACCACCGGCCTGCCTGTACTCGCGCTGCAAGCGCAAGGGATTGAGACCGACAGCACTTTCTTCCCCGGTTCGAATATGAGTTCCAATTACCGGGATCGCTATGACTATGACCGGCAGGTGATTTTCGCCGAGTGCTTGCGCGCATGGAGGATCAATCCGCTCGCCCGCCGGATCGTTAAGTTGATTTCCATGTTCGTGGTCGGGGAGGGGATCCAGGTCCAGAGCGACGACGCCTACACCAATGCTTTCCTCCAGGATTGGTGGAACCATCCCCTCAACAAGCTTCCCGGCAAGGTGATCAACTTCTGCGACGAGGCCACCAGGTCGGGAAACTTGTTTTTCCTGTGCACCGTCGACCAGGCCACCGGCTACATCTACGTTCGCGGCGTCCCGGCTGACCAGGTTGCAGAGATCGTCACGGCTGAGAATGACGTCGATCAGGAGCTCGCTTACAAGCCCATCGAGCAAGGGAAACCGGCATGGACCGCTTACGACCAGACGTACGGTCGATCAGCCATCATTCATGCTTCACTACACATACAACCAACCGGTCGGCGTTCCCTGGGGCGAACCGGACCTGGCGCCCATGTTGATCTGGTTTGGAAGATATTCAAACTGGCTCGAGGATCGTGCCCGCCTGAACAGGTATCGCTCGGCTTTCATGTATGTTGTCACCGGTGACTTCAAAACCGAAGACGAACGCATTGCCAGGCAGAACCAGATCAATGCCAATCCGCCTCCCCCGGGTTCAGTCATGGTCACCGATGGAGGTGAAAAATGGGAAGTCATTTCTCCAAAGCTGGATGCGCAGCAAGCCGGGGAGGATGGACTTTCGCTCAAAAAGATGATCGCACTCGGGGCCGGTTTTCCGATCCATTACCTCGCCGAACCTGAATCGTCCACCACAACAACTGCCGATGCAGCCGGTACGCCCACCTTCCGGGGTCTCGAGCAGACCCAGACCATTTTCCTCAACATCCTATCAGAGATCGCACAGATTGCCGTCCGGTTTCGCCACAAATTCGATCCCCGGGTCGATACCCACAGCCACATCCAGGCTGTAGGACCCGACATCACCGAGCGCGACAATGCCACGCTTTCGCTGGCAGTCGCCCGCATTTATCCCGCCTTCTCTGAATTCTTTGACCGTGATGGCATCGATGAGAAGGAGTTACTCCGTATCGTGTATCGCATGGCCGGGGAAGTTCAACCAACCGCCGACGTCCCCAGCATGCAGAAACGGCCTTTGAAACCTGTCAACTCTAAAACCACTCCCCAGGGAGGGACTGCAGTAGACAAGGTCGACAAGGCGTTGGACCCCGACGCCGGACGGCTTCAAGCCGTACCGGCTAGTACCGACGACACGGGTCGTCGGTAGTCTGCTATTCAAGCGCAGCAGTGAAGTCGAGCGGCGTCCCGCCGCATCGACTAATCCCGACGGTAAGGATTGTCGGGATCAAGAAAGGAGCACATGAAAGATATCTTACTCAAACTCAAGGCCAAAGCTACCGATGACAGGTTTCCAGATCCTCGCCATCAATGCCGGTGTAGCCAAAGGTCACAATCTTGAGTTCCCGGCTGCAGTGCTCAAAGAAAGCCTGTCCCTGTGGGATAACGTGCCTTGCATGCTGGATCACCCAGGCTTCTTCGAGGGACCCAGTCCGTCAAGGATCTTGCCGGCGCTCTACACCAGCCGGCATGGGATCAGGACCAACAGGGCATCACGGCCAATCTCGTTCCAAATGGTCCTGCAGCAGAGACATTACGCCAGCTGCAAGCAGCTGCAAAATCCGACCCGGCCATCATGGCCAACGTGGGGTTCTCGGCGGTCCTCCACGTTACCAGCAGAGTCGGGCGGTGTCGTCGAACGCATCACCAGCCTTACTTCGGTAGACTGCGTTCTCAATCCCGCTCGAGGCGGGAAATTCCTTCAACAAGGAGATGCACCTCATGAAAGTGAAAGTCAAACGTGACGGTAAGACCATCGAAGTGGACGAGGATGAAGTCCTCGACACGGATGCACGTCTTGCCCCAGATATGAGGGTCTTGCCACCAACCCGGCGCCTTCGGCTCCGGTTTCCCAATCCGAAGCCGACCGCGAGACAGCCGCATTACTCCAGACCCAGGCGGCCACCCGCCAGGCTGAAAACACCAACCGGACCGCCGCAGAGAGCTTGCGTCAGGTCCGTCTCACCACCTGCCGCAACCTGCTCAAGGTCTCGTTGGAGGCTTCGAAGCTGCCTGCGCCTTCGGCGCAGCGCGTGGAGACCCGCTTCACCGCGCAGCTCGATCAGGGTGAACCCTTCGAACCCCAGGCGCTTGAAGCTGCCATCCGCGACGAGCAGCAGCTGCTGTCGGCGCTGACTGCCGCGGGTGCCATCCAGGGACCCGGCCGGGTCACCGGCATGGTCAATAGCGGCTGACTCGCTCGAAGCTGCCGTTGACAATCTTTTCAACGTCCCGCACGACGCCCGCCTTGCGGCGGTCAAACCCGCCCGGTTGACCGGCATCCGTGAACTCTATCTGATGCTCACCGGGGATTATGATCTCCACGGCGGTTATTACGGCGAGCGCATCCAGCTGGCCACCACCGCCGATTTCACCGGTCTGGTCAAGAATGCCCTCAATAAGGTCGTCCAGCAGCAATGGGAAGCCCTGGGAGCGGCCGGCTATGGCTGGTGGGAGAAGATCGTCAAGGTCGAGCATTTCAACAGCCTGAACGATATCACCGGCGTGCTGGTCGGTACCGTAGGGTCCCTGCCATCTGTGGCAGAAGGCGGAGAGTACACCGAACTGGCCGTGGGTGATTGCCCCGAAACGGCTTCCTTCACCAAGTACGGCGGATACATCCCGCTCACCCTTGAACTGATCGACCGGGACGATACCAGGCACTTGCGTGCCTATGCCGCCGAACTCGGTTACGCCGCCCGGCGTAAGCTGTCCAGCCTGGTGGCTGCCATCTTCACCAGCAATAGCGCGGTCGGCCCCACCATGGCAGACACCGGCGCATTGTTCAATGCCACCGCTGTCACCACCAAAGGCGGACATGCGAACTTGCTCACCACGGCCATCGGCACGGATTACACCGCCTGGAATGCCATCGGGCTGGCCATGTATAACCAACCCATGTTGGTCAAGCAAGACACGGGTTACTACGGCACCGGTCCCAAAATGGCCGTATGGCCCAAGTACTGCCTGGTCCCGGGTGCTCTGCGTGCAGCTGCAGAAGCCCTGTTTGTCCCGCGTTGGGCTTCTCAACTCACCAGCCCGGCCACCACATTGGGCGCAGCCACGTGGGGCGGTCAGGTCGAAGTGGTCACGGTCCCCGATTGGACCGACGCCACCGACTACGCCGCAGTGATCGATCCGGTCATTGCACCGGCCATCATCGTCGGCGAACGCTTCGGCCTCAAGCCGGAGATCTTCACTGCCGGCCGTGAAACCGATCCAGCCGTGTTCATGAACGACGAGACCCGCATCAAAGTGCGCATGTTCTCGGCCGTCCTCGTCCAGGACTTCCGACCGCTCCACAAGGAAAATGTCGGAGGCTAATCTTATCCACCCCCGCACCCGCAGGGTGCGGAAATAGATGAGCTTATCTTTTCCTCCCTAATCTTCTGAGCATTGAGCTCTTGTCTAGCTTGAGCCTAACCTAAGGAGACCAAGCCAATGGGTTACGTACACGATACAGGGATGAGCCAGTACATCCCGCCTACTCTTTTCCACTGCGTCACTGGCACGTGGACACTGACTGCCGGCGTCGTCGCCGGCACGATCAGCAAACATAAGGCATCCAATTCCGAAACCACCGTGGTGAATATCCCCATCATGGTCCCTTCGAACTCGGTTGCCCTCAAAGGCAGCTATGTCAAGTCCGTCGAAGTGGACTATGAGTTCACCGGTGCAGCCGCAACCAGCGTGACCGCCAGCATGAACAAGGTCACGCGCGGTGCAGATACTTCCGTGGCCACGGTTGCAGACGTCCCGGTAAGCCAGGATCTGGTTGCCAATGCAGCTGCAAAGACGCTGGATCAGCATAAGCTCACCGTCACGCTCACCACACCCGTATGGATCGACAATGACGAATATCTCTTGTTGGTCCTTACTATCGTTGCCAGCACTGCAGTAATCGAAATGCTCGGCGCCGTGGTCAACTTCACGGAGCGCATCTAATTTCAAATCAGCGGCGGCGAGAAGCCTGGCAGTGAAGGACGTGCAAACGCAGCCTCATGATTACAGGTCTAAGTCGGGCGTAAGTGGCGAAAGTCACGGATAGTCGGTTAACCGGATGCCCTCCGTAAGCCCGGCCCGCTGATTTTTATCACAAAGGTTTTCCTTCGTGTTCTTTACCTTAGAGATCCTTTGTGCCCTTTGTGTTAAGAAAGGAGTTTTTTCATGGGATACGTCAACGATACAGCTTGTTCCCAAATCATCCCGCCTACGGCGTTCCACTTCTCCACCGGCACAATCACTTATGTCGCCGGCCAGGTGGCAGGTACCATCGTGGCACACCGCGCGGCTGCAGATCAAACGACACTCATCACCGTTCCGGTGATGGTGCCTTCGAACTCGGTTGCCCTGAAGGGTTCACTCATCAAATCCATCGAGGTGGATTATGAGATCCTGGTAGCCGAACCCACTTCCATCACGTGGACGCTCAACAAGGTCACACGCGGTGCAGATACCGCTGTAGCGGTGGTGGCTGCAGTCACCAAGACGGACAGCCTTGCGGCTGCCGCTGCTAAAGCGGTGGATCAACACAAGATCACCATCACACTCACCACGCCGGTCTATCTGACGAACAATGAATACTTGCTCTTGCAAGCCTCCATGGTTGCCGGCGCCGGTGGCAATACGTCAGACTTCCTCGGTGCCGTGGTGAATTACACCGCACGCCTATAATTTATTTCCTGTCTCTTACCCCTTCCCCCGTGGGGAAGGGGCAGGGGATAGGTTATTAGAACAAATTAGAACAAAATCCGGAGCGGGATCCAGATCCTCCTCCGGAGAAAGGAATATATGGAACTTGAATTAAATGATCCACGCTATAAAGCGGCTGCTCTTGAAGTTGCCCACCAGAATAATGGCGAGGTTCAAATGTGGCGCATGCGTGAAACCGGTGACCTGGTGGTCATTATGAAGACCGGTCAGAAATATCGTCCTGCTCGCCTGGTCGATATCGACATGCCCCAAGCCAACCCATAAACCCAGGGGACCCTACGATATCGAGGACAGAATTGTCCCTCCACAAAAAAAGAAAGTAAAGCCGAGATCCAGGCAAGTATCCCGAAGGCCGCATCGGCTAGATCCTGACAAGCAAGAAGCCATCAAAGGAAAGGCGGTAAATGATGGGCATCGACTTTACCACTCTCATGTCTGGAGGAGTTCTCATCCTCCCGGTTATCTTTGGCCTGGTCGAGTTCTCCAAGTCCCTGGGTCTTTCCGGCAAATGGCTGACTGTTTTCTCCATGCTTTTGGGTATCGCCTTCGGCTTTCGCCTTCAAGATCGCAGAAGCGGCTATCCAGCCGGCTTCGCCGGCTGGTTTCTTGTGACCGTTTTTGGCCTGGCACTGGGACTGATCGCATCCGGGTTTTATGACTTCATCGACAAGCGCACCACTGATATCACCCGTTTGCCAAAGTAAAAGCTCTCCAGCCGGCTTGAATGGACCGGCGCTATGCCGGTCCATCTTTTAATTGTTCCTCATTGTTTTGTGGAGAAAGTCGTCTAAGAGGAGGATTGCCCCATGACGGATATCAAGTTGGTCCCTGCTCCAATTTATGTCAATCGTCGCTGCAGTTGTGGACTGAATTTTTTGGCTCTCCCGGGGATTTTTATCTGTCCCGATTGTGCTGAAATTCCAAAGAATGCTGTTCATACATCCCCCCAGGTTCCTGCAACTGAATATCACGATCAGGCTTCTTATCTGCGTGCTTACCGAGAATTGCATCCGGATAAATGCCATGGATGGTATCGATCATATTATCAAAGGCACAAGCAGGAAATAAATCAAAAACGCCAGATCCAACGCAATCTCAAAAAGGGGAAATAATTCTGATGAGACATCCAGACGATATATTCCCCCCGGTAGTCCAGGCACTGCGTGCCTACGTCCATCGATACACGCTGCCAGTGGTCGCCGATGAATTTGCGATCACTCCTGAATATCTCGAAAAGCTGGTTGTCGCTCGCCGGCCCATGCCTATTTGGATCGCCGCAAAATTTGGTTTCTCTCTCGCCGTGATGTGGGTTCCCACCGATCAGGTCACCCCTGATATGCAAATCCTTACCCGCTATTCATTCCGAAAGGAGCAACTCCGTGTCAAAAAGCATAAGTGAACTGATTGACCAGGTGCAGGCGCTGTTTGTCGATGATGGCACCCGCTTCACCGACGCCCTGTGTACAGCTGCCATCAGCCAGGCATTGAAGGATTTCAACTCTGCTTCTCCCAGGCAGGCCGCCGAGGTCATTACTGCCGTCAGTGGCCAGTATGAATATGAGCTCACCGACACTACCGCCATGCTCATCCTGGACGTGCTCAGGCAGGGCGATGATGCGCTTGCCGAGATCCACAAGAAACTTGGCTACAACGCTTACTTCGAAGACGAACGCCCGTTCTTTCGCCTGCATGTCGCCCAGGCCAGCGGATATCTTATCTGCAGGTACACCATTCCCCATACCATCGATGGGCTGGATAGTGCAGTAGAAAGCACTCTCCCGGCTGTCTTTGATCCTATTTTGGTGGATGGTGCCTGCTACCGGTGCGCACTCGCACCGCGCGGCCGGCCGCATCGAACCTATCAACCTGAATATGGACGTGCAGAAGTTCTGGCTGCAAATAGCTCAGATGTACTACAACGCCTTCGAGAATGGCCTGCTCATGGCTGGCCGCCACCCCGTCCCCGACCTGCCCCGGCTGGAAGGCTGGAAAGTGTGAAGGTGAGCAGTCCTGTCCTACAATCTTGACCCTTGACCCTTGATCCTTTCCCTTGTATTTTTCCTTCGTGTCCTTAGTGTCCGTCGTGGTAAATCTCTTTTCCCTCCTCGTTGAAAGGTTTTAACTTCTGCGAACATTAGACGCTACTCTCCTGGCTGCCATGGATGCGGTCAATTACTCCCCCTATTTCTCCCTCGAGATCCGCGACAAGATCACCGGCGCAGTCATCCACACCGCCCAGCCCATCGGCTACAAGCTGGATGATTTGGAACTGGTTGCCACGGTGCAGGTGCCCGATTTCCTCGACCTGCCTTTCTATCGGACGGTGATCAAGTTGACACGCGGCATTACCATAGGGTCCCTGAATTACACCATCTCGACCTCCGACTTTTTTATCATCAATTCCACCTGGGATGGGAATTTTCAAACCTTCAATTGCCATTTGTTCCCCAGGTCCTACTACACCGCGCCCGGTGACTTGACCTATAGCCAGGTGATCACCGCCTACTGTGAGAGTTTCGGCAAGACAGCCGCCTTCCTTGAGCCGGCTGCAGCCTGGTTGGACTGGCAATTCCTGCCAGATGGGAAGACGTTGACGTTGAACTTTTCACAGCAGTTCTTTACCATGCTCAAGCAGAAGTACTTTATCTTTGCATGCGACAACGGCGGTAACGAGGTTTTGTTTTACACGCCCTTCACCCATGTGGATGATCCGCTGTATGAGATCAGTGGCTATCACTTCGCGATTGACTACAACGTGGACCAACGCCGGCAATATCTCTGGCGGGACGAGTTTCAGACAGTCCACCAAACTTCTCCTTTGTTCACTTCCACGGGGCAACCAGACGCCGGCGTGTCATACATCATGAGCCTGCTCGACCTTGGCCATGGGCGTGTTTTGTGTGGATCCTATCAGTCCAACCATGGCTATATTTATAAGTCCATTGACTATGGTGCCACGTGGGAAACGGTCTTCGATACCACGCACTCCAGTGTTTATTGTCTGGTCACACCCGCCCCCGGCATCGTACTGGCTGCCGGTGGATTGTCCGGATACATCGCCAGATCCGTCGATTATGGTGAGACGTGGACTATCGTCCAGAATTTGGGCAATGACGCCAATCTGGCCATGGCAGATTGTGGCAATGGCATTATGCTGGTGGCACATTCCAATTCCTCTGGTACACCCGGCACGCAGATCTACAAGAGCATTGACTATGGTCTCACCTGGTCTTTGGTGCAATCCCTGGGAGCCGAAACCAACACCGAGGCACTGGCTTATATCGGTGCCGGCATTGTGATCGCCGGCACTCGCCCGAATGGGCGCATCTATCGCTCCACCGATTACGGCGACACGTGGACACTTATCGGCCAACTGGGAGCAGAGACAGCCATCCTCTCGCTGGTTGCCATCGAAGAAGACCAGGTGCTGGCCGGCACTTTTCCTTATGGAAAAGTTTATAAGAGCATCGACGCCGGCGCTACATGGACGGAAAAGAAGAATTTCAGGGGTGGCAGTGGTGCCGGTTATTCCACCTTCACGCTCAACACACTCGGGCGCGGCCTGGTACTGGCCGGCGTTTCTCCCACCGGTTACATTCACCGCTCGGTGGACTATGGAGAGACGTGGGCACCGCTGCAGCAGCTGGGTGCTGAAACGGAAGTGCGCTCCTTTATCGCCCTTGGCAATGGATCCACGCTCGCCGGCACAGGTCAGCACGCTTATATCTACAAGTCACTTGAATTGCGCCGCCGACCTGGATACGGTTCACAATCTCGGGTTCCTGCCTTCGGATGCGGTTGAGCCTTCGGTTTATTTCCAACTTCCCCCGCCCACTTTCGATCCTTTCCCGGTCCATCTCAAATATCAATCTTCTGACTTTATCCGGGTGAATTTGCCGGATATGAAGATCGACCCGGGTGTCCCGCCCACTTATGACCTGACCTGTGCCCAGGTCTCGGAAGTGCTCGACCTGTCAAAGCGATCCATGCCGTGGAGGATGCTTCTGTCCAATACCAAGTGGCTGAACAATACAGCCGGTGGACCCTTGCCATCTACCATCGAGCAGGCCACACCCTACACCCCGCTCAACACGTCCAGATTTGATAATCTTCTCTCTTACCGTGACAATAATATTCAAGCCGCATTGGAGACCCTGGACGAGCATACACACGCCGGGTTGGATGCGCGTGAGATCCTGACCGCCAATCGCACTTATTATGTCCGCAAGGATGGGGCAAATCTCCATACCGGGTTGGTGAATAACGCAGCCGGTGCGTGGCTTACCATCCAATATGCCATCGACCAGGTGTATAAGCTCGACCTGTCTATTTATGATGTGGTGATCCAGGTTGGGGATGGTACTTATTACGAGGACGTTGTTTTATCCGGTCCGTTCGTCGGCACAGGCACCGTCACTCTCAGGGGCAACACCAGCACGCCTTCTTATTGTTATATTTCCGGCACTTCTTACGCGATTACTGTGGAAAATTATTGCGTGTGTGTCATCGAAGGCTTCAAACTCACTTCCACCTATGCCAGTGATCTGATCGTCCAACAGGTGGCCACGGTCACATTAGGGGTCATGGAATATAGTACATCCAACACACCCCAGATTTATATCGTCACGGGCGGACGTGCCATTTGCCTTTCAAATTACACGATCTCAGGTACATCCGGTGCACACATGCAATTGGAAGACGGCGGATTTGCGAAGTTTATCGGCATGACGGTTACTTTGCTGACCGGGAGCACATTTTATTATTGCGTACTCGTCACTCGTGGAGCCATCCTGATCCATGCCGGTGCTACTTTCACCGGTTCTTATTGGTTCAGTGTCCGCTATTCGGGTGACTCTCTTGCACTGATTTACACCAATGGTGGTGGGGCTAATTATTTCCCAGGCACAAACCCCGGATCCGTCGCCAATGGTGCACAGTATCTTTAGCCTACCCAGGCCGGCTAGCCGAACAGACTAAACCCAGGCAAACACTCGATCATTCTCCGGCCCGTCAGCCAGGCCTTAATTGGACCGCATGCCACCATTGACATTTCCCCCATACGGCGTATAATACCGCCCAACATATCAAAAACTGCGATGAGGACGAGTACGCCTCGTACGGCGGTCAGAGAACGGGATGGAATTGGTGAGAATCCCGTCTGCACGACGGAGCGGAATGGACCTCGGAGTTGCCGGGCGAAACGGAGAACGGATTAGCCCGGGCCGGGATACTCCCGTTACAGGGTTAGGGTATTCCTCTGGCGTTCCCACGCCAAAGCGTACCTGAAACGAGTGAGGCTGGCTTTTTATCCTGCGCATCATCGCAGGTTTTTTTGTTAAAACGGCCTAATTCGGGTGGCACCACGGACTACGCGTTCGTCCCGTTTGCGGATGAACGCGTATTTTAATTCCTGTTGCGGCCGGATGACCGGAAGGTTCCCACCGCACAGCGCACAAGCACGCAGAAAAGAACCTTGGATGAAAAGGAGTCACAGGATGACCGTACCGACCCAAACCGAACCCCGATTTTCAATCGAGACCCGACCTGCCGCGCTGCCACAGCCTGAGCCCGTGCCGGCCGCCCGCCTGCAGGAGTATTTCACCGGGAGGCTGCCGGAGCGGAACGAGCGCCCGGCTGCCGAGCTTTTCAGGGAGCGCCTGGCCGAATCAGACCCGAACAGCCTCCCGGCTGCCTTCATTCCCTGAAATCGCAGGTGCAAATGTTTCGCATCACCTTCCATCCACCTTGAAGGACGCCGGTTTGCCCATAACGCTTTGTCCGTCCCAGCTCGGAGGCGCCAGTTCCAACAGCCCGCCGAAACTACAGGGCATAAAAAACTGATTATTAACCACCATCCAAACAAAAAGGAGAAATATCATGTCTGACCAAACCCGATTCTTACTCAGCGAGACCGACCTGCCGAAAGCCTGGTACAACGTCATGGCCGATAGCCCCCTGCCGCCCACGCCCGTGCTGCACCCGGCCACGCTGGAACCGGTCACGCCCGACTTCCTGTCCGTGCTTTTCCCGATGGAACTGATCTTGCAGGAAATCTCGACCGACCGCTACATCGACATCCCCGAACCCGTGCAGGAAATCTATCGCCTGTACCGGCCCACCCCGCTCCACCGGGCGCGCCGCCTGGAACTGGCGCTGGGGACGCCGGCTCACATTTACTATAAAAACGAAAGTGTTTCGCCTGCCGGCAGCCACAAGCCTAACACGGCCATTGCCCAGGCTTTCTACAATAAAGCTGCCGGAACCAAGGCGCTCACCACCGAGACCGGCGCGGGCCAGTGGGGGTCCGCCCTGTCGCTGGCTGGGAATTTCTTTGACATTAGCGTGGAAGTGTACATGGTGCGCGTGTCGTACGATCAAAAACCTTACCGCCGCATCATGATGGAAACCTACGGCGGGCAGGTCTATGCCAGCCCGACCGATCGCACCCAATACGGCCGCTCCGTGCTGGCGCAGGATCCGGACTGCCCGGGTTCGCTGGGGATCGCCATTTCCGAAGCGGTGGAGGTGGCCGCCACCTCAGGTGGGACCAAGAAATACAGCCTTGGCTCGGTGCTGAACCACGTGCTGATGCACCAGACCGTCATCGGCGAAGAAGCCCTCAAGCAGATGGACATGGCCGGGGAATACCCGGACGTGGTGATCGGCTGCGTGGGCGGCGGATCGAACTTCGCCGGGTTGGCTTACCCGTTCCTGCGCCAGAACCTGAAAGAAGGCCAGCGGGCCCGCCTGCTGGCGGTCGAACCTACGGCGACCCCTTCCATCACCAGGGGTGCCTACGCCTTCGATTACGGGGACACTGCCAAGATGGCCCCGGTCGTCAAGATGTACACCCTCGGGCACTCGTTCGTGCCACCTGCCATCCATGCCGGAGGATTGCGCTATCACGGCATGGCCCCCAGCCTGTCGGCTTTCTGTGACGCCGGGTTGATCGAAGCGGTTTCCGTGCCGCAGCTGTCGACCTTCGAAGCCGCCATCCAGTTCGCCCGGGCTGAGGGCATCATCCCGGCTCCTGAGACGGCCCATGCCATCCGCGTGGCCATCGACCAGGCCCTGGAGGCCAAGGCCAAAGGCGAGAAGCGCGTGATCCTGTTCAACTTATCCGGTCACGGGCATTTCGATCTGAGCGCCTACCAGGCTTACCTGGGCGGCAAGTTGCAAAATTACGAATATCCTGCCGCCGCGATCGAGGCGGCTATGCAAGACCTGCCCGAAGTGAAGGTGCCGGCTGCGTGACCGGAAGCGCGCAGCGGTTGATTAAAAACTGCAGGTCTCCCGACCATTGGAGACCTGCAGTTGGTTGATTCCCGGGACCGCCCCGGAGGAAGTGGGGCAACCTGGAAACCTTCCGGACTGATTTGGTTCGGATCATAAAAGTCCCTTAGTTTATTAGCGAACATGTGTGCGAACATGCCCGTGTGGTAGAATCAAACCATATGGAAACCGAACAAAATAAACTGCCTCCGCCTCCGGGCTTGATCTCCTCCCTGGTGCGGGGGTTCGATTCTGTTGCAAACAACGTGCTGGTGATCCTGCCTCCGCTGCTGCTCGATATCTTCCTGTGGCTGGGTCCGCATATGCGCTTGAAGGATTTTTTCCAGCCGTTCATCGACCAATTGCCGGCCATGGCGAAAGCCTTCCCTGGCAACCTGCCCGACCTGACTGCGGTCCAGCAAAGTTGGACCAGCGCGATAAACCAGTTCAACCTCTTTATCATCCTGCGGACCTTCCCGGTCGGTGCGACCAGCCTGTTAAGCCTGGAGATGCCCATGCAATCGCCGCTGGGGACCCCGGTGCTTATGGACGCTGGATCGTTCTTCGGCGTGGTCGTCTGGGCGGTGATCCTGGTGCTGCTGGGTTGGTTGGTCGGCGCGGTCTACTACTTCTGGATCGCAGGCGTGGCGATCAATCCGGAAAGCCGCTCGCTTGGGAATTCCGTCAAACAGTCCATCTACCTTTCCCTGATCTGGCTGGGCATCCTGTTTATCTTGGGGGTGCCGGCGTTGATGCTGATTTCCATGATCACATTTTTTAGCCCGACCCTGGGCCAGATTATGTTTTTCGCCGGCGCGTTGGTGGTGATCTGGCTGCTGATGCCGGTCTTCTTCTCGGTGCATGGCATCTTTACCCTGCAACTGGACGCCTTCCGCTCGATCCTGGGCAGCCTGCGCATGGTGCGCTTCACTCTGCCCAATACCGGCCTGTTCCTGCTGGTATTCGTGATCATCAACTCGGGCTTGAACCTGCTTTGGAATACGCCTTCGCAAAATTCCTGGTGGATGCTGGTGGGCATCGCCGGGCATGCGTTCGTTTCGAGCGCGCTGCTGGCGGCCAGCTTCATTTATTATCGTGATATCAACGCCTGGTTGACGGCGGTCTTCGCACAGCTACAGAAACAGGCCACTTCGTCAAAGGTGATCTGAAACCTGGTGTAGAAGAAATACATTGAATGAAATTATTGAGGAATAAATAGACATATGGCAATCGATGCAAGTTATAGCGCAAAAAACATCCAGGTACTCGAAGGATTGGAAGCCGTCCGGCGACGCCCGGGAATGTACGTGGGTGGCACAGATCTGCGAGCCTTACACCAACTCGTCCACGAAGTAGTGGACAACTCGATCGACGAGGCCCTGGCAGGGGTATGCGACCGGATAGAAATCATCATTCACCCGGATATGTCCGTCACAGTAACCGACAACGGGCGCGGCATCCCGGTGGATATGCATCCGGTCGAGAAGAAATCGGCCCTGGAAGTGGTCATGACCAAGCTGCACGCCGGGGGTAAATTCGGAGGCGGCGCTTACAAGGTTTCGGGCGGCTTGCACGGGGTGGGTGTCAGCGCGGTCAATGCCCTCTCGGAATGGTGCGAGGTGGAAGTGCGGCTGGATGGCCAGGTCTACTACCAGCGCTACGTGCGTGGTCACCCGGAAGAGCCGGTCAAGGTGATCGGCAAGGTCAAGAAAGCCGGGGAAACCGGCACCCGCACCACCTTCAAGTACGATCCGACCATATTCACCGAGCCGATGGAATATCGTTTTGACACTCTGGTGCAACGCTTCCGCGAAATGGCCTTCGTCACGCGCGGGATCACGATCTACTTCCTGGACGAACGCACCAACCGAGAAATGACCTTCTTCTTCGAAGGCGGCATCACCTCCTTCGTGCGTTATTTAAACCGCAACCGAGAGCTTTTGCATCCGGTGGTTTACGTTGAAAAGGATATCGAGGGCATCGGCATCGAATGCGCTGTGCAATACACGGATGCCTATACCGAATCGGTTTACGCCTTCGCCAACACCATCAACACGGTGGACGGCGGCACGCACCTGACCGGCATGCGCTCGGCCCTGACGCGCGTGGTTAACGACTACGCCCGCAAGAGCGGCCTGCTAAAGGAAGCCGACCCAAACTTCTCGGGCGACGATACACGCGAGGGGCTGACCGCCATCATCAGCATCAAGCACCCCGATCCGCAGTTCGAGAGCCAGACCAAAGTGAAGTTGATGAACCCCGAAGTCCAGACTTACGTCACACAGGTGGTGGGCGAGGCCTTTGGCACTTTCCTGGAGGAAAATCCCCAGGCAGCCAAGGCGATCATCGCCAAATGTCTCACTTCGGCGCGCGCACGGGATGCAGCCAAAAAGGCGCGCGAACTGGTCATCCGCAAATCGGCCCTGGAGAGCCTGACCCTGCCCGGGAAACTGGCTGACTGTTCGGGCCGCGACTCCACCAAAACCGAGCTGTACATCGTGGAAGGCGATTCGGCTGGCGGCTCGGCCAAGCAGGGTCGCGACCGGCACTTCCAGGCCATCCTGCCGTTGCGTGGCAAGATCCTGAATACCGAGCGGGCTCGCCTGGACAAAATCCTCGGCAACAACGAGGTCCGGGCGCTCATCTCAGCCCTGGGCACCGGGGTGGGTGATAACTTCGACCTGGACGGGCTGCGCTACGGTCGCATCATCATCATGACCGATGCCGACGTGGACGGCAGCCATATTCGTACGCTGCTGTTGACCTTCTTCTTCCGCTACATGCCGGCGTTGATCGACGAGGGACATCTTTTCATCGCCCAGCCACCACTCTACCGCGTGGCGTATAAAAACCAGGTGCATTATTCGTACACCGAGGAAGACAAGGATAAGTTGATCAAGGGCCTGGGGGTCAGCCAGGACAAGGTTAGCCTGAGCCGCTACAAAGGGTTGGGTGAAATGAATCCCCAGCAACTGTGGGATACCACGATGGACCCGGAACACCGCACCCTGCTGCTGGTGGCGGTGGAGGACGCCGCCGAAGCCGACCGCACCTTCGACATGCTGATGGGCGATGCAGTCGATCCGCGCAAGCGCTTCATCCAGACGCACGCCAAGGCGGTCAGGAATTTGGATGTGTAGAGGGTAAGGACTTTTCCCACGACGGACATCCTTGCCTGCGGCCCGGCAGGCTCAGCCCAAGCCTAGCTGCTCGATCAGGCGGCTCTTTTCTTCATCCATATAAGCGATCGCATTGCGCATTGCTGCAATGTATTCAAAGATTTCTCCCAGCGGGTGACCGAAAGCCTGTTCGATACTGCTGCGCGCTCGCTCGTCCGATACGGCGCTGAACCAGCCGCCGATCTCTGAAAACAGATACCGGATTGTAGCGAGCAGGTAGCCCAGGCGGGCTAGGCGTATGTCCCCTTGCCAGCCGGCCTGGCGTAGCCCTTCCTGGTAGCCCTCGAAGACATTCCCATCGAGTTCGCCCGTCCTTTCCAGCCCCACTTCGAAAAAAGCCAGGCTGGCGATTACCAGCGGGTTGATGTCCGCGCCGATACAGCCGGGGCCGGTAAATGCCCAGTCGATCGCCACGGTCTCCTTACCGGCCGCGGCGTTATCCATTCGAAACAGGTTGCGGCGAAACAGGTCGAAATGGCAAATCGTCTGGGGCAGACGCTCCATAAGTGTGAAATGTGCTTCACGGCGGTCCCAAATCTGAAAGAAAGCCTCACCCGTATTGCCGGGAAACCAGCGCCGGATCAGTGGGTGGTCGAGCGAATTGCGCAACGGATCCATTGCCGGGGCTGAGATGGAGACGTACTTCTTGATCCAGTTCGAGCTGAACCAACCATAAGCGGGCATCCGGGTGCCAGCCAGGTAAGCACCGTTGAATGTGCCGATATCGCGGGCAGCCAGCCGGTAATCCTCCATCGTCCACTGCTCGCGGCTGGCGTGGATGTCCTCCAGCCACAACCAGCAGACACCTTCGGCGAAGTAAATCGTACCAAACTGGCGAGGCGCGGCAATCCCACCCGGCAGTTCTCCCAGCCAGCTCGATCTGTATGCTTCTGCTTCCCGTAAATAGTAATTCCAGTCAGAGACATGCGTGTCATCCCCGCCCTTGGTTCCCGGACTCAACACCTTAAGGATCACCGACCAGCGCTCTGCCATCCCATCTGCGGCTCCGGAGAAACAATAGATGGAGCCTCCGCCAATCCCACCGCCGATCGGTGTGCAGGTCCAGTCCCTGATCCCGCTGATCTGCCTCCCAGCCAGGCGCCGGACGACTGGAAGGAGTATGTCACTTTTGATCGAAGTGGGATCCGGTGCGTGGTCCTCGGAATGGTGGGATGATCTGTCATCCATCTTTTTTCTCCTTCGGAAGAAAATTCCCAACTATTTCTATCTGATAAGGCTTTATTCTAGCACCGGGAAGATCGGAGGAGAGTGGTTCATTCGGGGGATGCGCGTGTGCTGGCGGACGGCTGGCAGGCTGGGACGGATTTTTTCGTCACGCTTGATTGCCGACATTTCCTGGATAACAATAAGCTTCAGTAAGTTCTACCATTTCCTATTGGTACGCCAGGTGATTTTTTACAATGGTACAGGAAGAATTTTATTTATATCTCTTCAGCCCGGCTGCCAATGATTAAAGAACAGCTTCGTCCCCAGCACCACCACGATCAGGCCGCAGAGAAGGGTAAGCAGGTTCAATCCCACCCAGGGCAGGTCAGCACGGCGGACCGACCGCCAGCGCAAGGATCCCAGTTCGGAAAATAGCATATCGAGGAAATTGGCAGCCGGGAAAGCTGCGATGAACAAGCCCAGAAAGACGCCCCCCAGACCATTGAGCTGGTCATTTCCGGTCATTTCGGGCTGGAAATAGGCCAGCAGGTTGAACGCAACCGCCACTCCGATCAGGATCCATAAGACAGCGGGGGCGCTTGCGCAGTGACGGGTTCATTACATGGCCAGGCCGGATTGGAAGGTGGGGAAAGTGGCCTCCCAGCCTAACTCCGAACGGATCTTACGGTTGCTGCACCCCAGCGAAAGCAGGCTGGGGTCGCTGCGGCTGACCGGGTCGAGCCCTCCGACCGAGGCGGCGATATAGCAATACAGGTCCCGCATGGTGACCGGCCGGTCGTCCACCACGTTGTAAACGCTGTGGGGTGGGGCTGATTCGACCGCTTGCACCACTGCCCTGGCCAGATCAACAACGTGGATGAGGGACAGGTAGGTTTCGCCATTCTCGAACCAGCCCAGCCGGCCCTCGCGCGCCTCCTGCCGCCAGGTCTCTTCACGCCAGGTCCCCGGACCGTAGAGCAGGCCGCTGCGCAATATGCACCAGTCCAGGGCGGACTCGCGCACCATCACTTCCATGTCGTAGGCTGATTGGACGAACGGGGTCGGATGTAATTTTTGGGTTTCATCCACAATCTTATTGCCGCAATCCCCATACAGCAGGGTGACGCTTTGCTGAATATACCGGCGGACTCCACTGGTGTGGCAGGCATCCAGCAGGTTGCGGGTGCCTTCACGCCGGATGCGATCGTTGGTCGTGAAATCCTGCGGGTGGCCGGCGCGCGGGATGGCCGTGGCAAGGTCCACCACCACGTCACAATCGGCCGTCGCGGCTGGCAGTGTATCGGGCCGCAGGATGTCTCCCAGTACGGCTTCCATTCCGATGTTGTTGAGCGATTGGACCCGTTCGGCTCGCCGTGCTACTGCCCGCACCTGGTGTCCCCGTTCCATTAGACGCGGCAGGACGTTCCTTCCCAGTACCCCCGTTGATCCCAATACTACGATTTTCATAGTATGTTTACCTCCAAATCCAATAAATCAATATACAATCAATAAATATCTTTCGATCCGATAATTCCCGACGGTCGATTGGGTCATAAATAGGTAACACAGGCCTTTGACCCTGGTTGCGCGGGTTTACAACAACCGACTCTGCCTCGAAAAAACGTGCTTCCAGGCAGCGCATGGATGATCATATTCCGGAAGATGCTGGCGAGTGCGGGGAAATCCATCAAGATCGATTGGATACCCGCAGGTCTTTTCCACGCTGTCCGGCAAACCCGCCCTGAATTGATTTTTGAGCACCGGTTCGTGACGCAAGATCCTGCAGGATCCAAAAGGATCGATTAAATACCGGCGTTGCTGAGCAATTCAAGCAACTGGGCAAACTGCTTGGTCAAGGCAGGATGGGTCACTTCGAAATGGTCCAGCCCCTCTTCAAGGCGCCGGATGGTGGTTGATAGGGCCGGGGAGGTGTTGCCTCCGTTACGGTCGAGCAACTCGTGGATGTCCGAGTCGAGGTGTTGCAGCAGTTCATGTCCTGTTTCGTCGACGCTTTGGGTGTTCTGGATTTCAGTGTGCAATTGCTCGATAAGTTTACGCAATTCCTGATCGTCCATGGAAGCACCTCCTTGTGATGATCGTTCTCTGAGACCAATTTTACACCCGTATCTCATCAAAAAATGCGCCAAACTGCTTTTCGCTCCCTTATTCCAGCAGATACCCGGTAGCGCTGAATTCCTCAATGAATAACCCTTTTCCTGCCCATCTGCAATTATAAACGCCGGGTGCGTACTCTCAATGCAAAGGCTGCCAATGCGTACATGGCCACGGCCAATGCCAGGCATGCCAAAAGAGCATTCATCATGGCCTGCCCATCCCAGCCGGTATTGAGCAGTGCCCGCATGGCCTCCATCACATAGGTGATTGGATTGATCTTCGCGGCCACTTCCAGCCATCCCGAGAGCAGTGCCATGGGGACGAAGGTCGGCGCAAGGAAGGTCAGCGGGAAGAACAGGAAGCTGGCTCCCTGGGTGGCGGCTGCGCTGCCGCTCCCCAGGGCGGCCGAAACCGTGAAACCGGCAAAACCGATTCCCAGTAGAACCCCCAGGCCGATCACTGCCAGCAGACCCGCGAACCCGGTTGCCGGTTTGAGACCCATGACCAGCCCCACCGATACCACGATGGTTGCCTGGATCCCCAGGATGACCGCGCCGGCCAGGATGGGCGCCAGCAGCAAAGCCGCCCGCCGAACGGGTGTGAGCAACAGCTTGTCAAAATAGCCGCGTTCGATGTCACGGACCAGGTTCTGGGCCGCAACGCCCGAACCGGACAAGGATCCGCTCACGATGGAGAGCGGCAGGATAAAGCCCAGGTAACTGCCACCGATCCCGGGGATAAACCCGGCCGCCGTGCCCAGGGTGGACTGGTAGATCACCAGAAAGAAGATACTGATCGCGATAGGGGGTAGGAGCGCCTCCGGGGTACGCAAGAGCGTTGTCAGGGAGCGCATCGCTAAAAGGAAAATCTGTACCGGCAGGGAAAGTGGTTTATTCTCAACCTGGCGGGGGGTAGTCATTGACATGGTTTTTATGTTCATTGGTAATTTACCTCTTCCCGTTGTTTGGAACGGGAGTTTTTGGAAATGTTCGCCTCGCTGGCGATCAGGCGTTGCCCGGTTACCTGCAGGAAAACGTCATCGAGGGTTGGTTGGGTGAGCGTCAGGGAAACCGGGGCCAGCCCTGCATTTTGGAGCTGGCTGATCACCACTGGGATGGATCCGGCTGCCTTACTCAAATACAATCTGACCGTGTCCCGGTCAAGTTGGATCCGGTCGCCCATATTCTCGAGAGTGGAGCGACCTTTTTCGGCCAGTTCCGGGTTCTCGAAGGCCAGGTTGATCAACTCTTCCCCCATGGCGGCTTTTAGCTTGGCAGGCGAGCCTTCGGCAACGATTTTGCCTGAAACGATGATCGCAACCGTGTCGGCGAGTTCATCGGCTTCCTCGAGATATTGGGTCGTCAGGAAGATAGTGATGCCAAGTTCACGGTTCAACCTGCGAACTTCGCGCCAGACATCCCGGCGGCTGGCAGGGTCAAGCCCGGTGGTGGGTTCGTCCAGGAAGAGCACCTTGGGTTGGTGCACCAACGCCATCGCCAGGTCCAACCGGCGGCGCATTCCGCCACTGTAAGTTCCCGCACGGCGGTTGGCTGCCTGAGAAAGCTGGACCAACTCCAACAACTCCTTCGCCCGGGCCGTCGCTTCAGATTTGGAAGCCCCGAAAAGGCGACCCTGCAGAACCAGCAGTTCCATCGATTTCATCAATGGGTCGATCCCCACATCCTGCAAAGCCACGCCGGCCACCCGCCGAACTTCGGCCGCCTGGCTGACCACATCGTAGCCTCCAACCGTTGCATGCCCGGAGGTGGGCAGGGCCAGGGTGGTCAGGATCTTGATGGTGGTGCTCTTCCCGGCGCCGTTTGGTCCGAGGAAGCCAAAGATCTTGCCTTCTTCCACCCGGAAGTTAACCCCATCCACTGCGGTAATCTGGCCGGGATAGGATTTGATTAGATTTTCAACAACAATCTCGCGATCTTTCATTAATATGTTCCTTTCAAATGACCAATTCTTTTCAAAATCATTCGGATATTATGGGACAATAATAGTCCCTTTTCGCATAAAAGTCAAGACAAAACAGTTACAATATATATACAAAATATGTGCATATAACAAGTCTTGGAGCTTCTATTCCGGCATCCTGTGAAAAAAAGTCGTATGCATAAGAACCCCATGCTAAAATGGGATGGATCTTGGGAAGGCCGGACTCCTCTTGACACCTCCCAATCCCACCTTCGTAAATAAAGGTATCCGTCTCGGGTGCAGTTGGGGCTGGCATGCGCGTGTGCAAGCGGTGTGGCTTAACCGGGAATACAATAAGTATGCGATAGGAGAGTGGACATGAGAGAAAAACGAACTTCGGAGTTTGTCGGTGCGGTCATCGGCGCCATGATTGGGTTGGTTGTCGTGAACAGCCTGCCCGCCTGGCGCTCCCTGTCACATGGCGTGATCCTGGAAAGCTGGGTCAATATCCTTTGGGCAGCCAACCTTTCGATGATCATGCAAATAATCGGGAACACTTTCCTGGCGTTCTACCGACCGGCGCGCTTGTATTCCTTTATCCAGGCGCTCATGGCAATCGCAGGGTTGGTGTCTGTGGTCGTGTTTTATCGGGTCTTTCCAATCGATTTTTCCCAGGTGGTGGGTAACTGGCTCAACCTCCTGGCTAGAATGGTGACGATCCTTGGAATTGTTGGATCCGTAATAGCAATCGTGGTCCACCTGGGCAGGACGGTCATCGGATCTGATTACACAGCTTCCGAAGCTGTTTAAGCAAATTCTTGTATGCAGGATGTAAACGATGAATGAGAAGATCCTGGTAACCTACGCCACATGCACCGGTTCCACAGCCGGCGTGGCTGAAGCGATCGGGAAGACGCTGGCCGAAGCTGGCGCAGAAGTGGAAGTGCTGCCCATGCAGGCGGTCAAGGACCTGGCTCCCTACCGGGCGGTGGTGGCCGGCAGCGCCATTCAAAACAAGCAATGGCTGCCGGAAGCCATGCAATTTATGCGCGACCATCGGGAAGAATTGGGGCACAGACCCTTTGCAGCCTTCCTGGTATGCATGACCCTGGCCATGCGCAATGGAGAGAAGTACCGCCCATTCGTTGCGGAATTCCTGGCCCCCGTGCGGGCAATCGTCAAACCGGTCAGTGAAGGCCATTTCGCCGGGGCGCTGGACGTCCGCAAAGTGCCCTCGGCCGGTGACCGCTTCAAATTTAGGTTAAGCGTGCTCTTGGGTGTCTGGTCGGAAGGCGATCACCGGGATTGGAATGCCATCCGTGCCTGGGCAGAGAGTCTGCGCCCCCGGCTTAATGGGCCTACCCTTTAAAGAGACAAAACGTCTTCAAGAATTTTCCCGTTGATATAGATGGCCGCCTGCGTGACGGTGGGGAACTGCAGGACGGTTTGCTCGAGTTGTGCCTGGACGCGCGGCGTATCGCATTCGCCCCCCATGCTTAGAGTCCCGGTCAGGTATACACTTGCCTTGCCGTTGTCGATACTGAGGCTTTCCACCTGTAGATTCGATTGGTATAGCGCGTTATAGAGGCCGGATTGTCCGTAGTATTGGCTCTTGACCGAAAGCAATGCAGTCAGCGCCGCATTTAATACTCCCTGAGTCGGTGGGATCTCCACCTGTACCGGGATGGCACTGTCACCGCAGCCAATCGAAAGGCCGGTTTGCCCGTTGTCTTCGATTGCGATCAGGAATATTTGCACAGTGTGTGCAGTCGGCAGGTCGGTCGGTTGGGGAGTTATTGTCGGCAGTGGCAGGGTTGCTGAAGGCGGGAGATTGGTCGGGCTGGGCGGGATGTGCGTGTCGGTCGGAACCGCGGCTGTGGTGGGAGTGGCCGGCAGGCTGGTTGTGCTTCCTGGAAGGATAGTAGCGGTCGGGGAATGTTCGAGACCGATTTCGATCGTGGCGTTACAGGCCGTGATGAACAGTAGAATAAGCATTGCCGAAAGAATTCGGGTTTTCATGGCGCCTCCTGGATTGGGTTGGTCTGCCTTATATTGTAAGCCGACCGTATGCCGGTGGTATGGCAGGCAGGTTGCGTTTTCGAAACGCGCTGTGACCGATCTGTAACACCTCCTGCTACCCGATTGGGAGACGTATTGAAAAAACGGTTCCCTGGCCGACCCGGCTGCGCAGGCTGACCCGCCCGTTATGCCGGTCGGCGATGGCCCGTACCAACGCCAGCCCCAGCCCGCTGCCCGGGATGCCGCTCCCGGATTCGCCGCGATAAAGCTCCTCCCATACGTGCGGTTGCTCCTGGTCGGGGATGCCCGGACCTGTGTCGGCGACTTCGATGACGATTTCAGCGCTATCCTCGAAGGCGCGCAGTTCCAGGGTGTCTCCCGGGCGGCTGAATTTGAGGGCGTTATCCAGCAGGTTGTGGACGGCCAGGTACAGCAGGTCGGGGTCCCCGCGGATATTTGGCAGGGGCCAGGGCGCCTGCGGAATGCTCAGGCTCAGGTGTCGTTCCGTCGCGCCCGGCTGCTCTTGTGCCATGCCGAAAGCCTCCTGCAACAACGCCGTGACGTTGACCGGCGAATGTTCCACCAGGCGCACTTCCAACTCGGCCAGCTTGCGCAGGTCGGCCGAGAGGCGGCTCAATCGCAGGGTCTGCGCTTCAACGCTGGCCTGCGCCTCGCTCCGTGCTTCACCGGCTGGTAATTCCGCCAAATTGGCCAGTCCGGCCCGCATGGCGGTCAGCGGATTCTTCAGTTCGTGGTCAAGGCGTCGCAGGAACCTCCGGCGCTCCTCCGCTGCTGTGAGGTCGGCTTGCCGGCGCACGCGGCCCGCCCAGGTGATCAGCCAAAAGATTACTGCCGCGATGACCGTCAGGGCAAGCCCGAGCAGGAGCGACAAAGTGCCCAGGTCGGCCCGAAGGTAGGCAATGTGGTCGTGCCCCAGGTCGTACGACAGAAAAAAATACAGCCCCAGGCCAACACCCAGGCAGGCCGGAGCCGCAATGATCAGCCAGCGCCAGAATTTCATGACTGCGTTTCCACTGTACCAACAAAGCGGTAACCCTGCCCGGGGATGGTCTCGATATAACGGGGCTGAGCCGGGTCGTCGTCCAAAACCCGCCGCAGTTCCGCCACGCGTGTATCCACGGCACGCGTGCCCACCGGGTAATCCCAACCCCATACCACGTCCAGCAGGCGCTCGCGCGTGACCAGTTCGTCAGGGTGGGTCATCATGTATTCCAACAGCATGACCGACTTGGGCGTCAGGGTCAGTTCGACCCCCTCCAGCCTGAGGCGGTGCGAGACTCTGTCCAGGACCAATTCTCCGCATGCCAGGCGGGCGGCAGCCGAGAGCGGCGGCTGGCCCGGTCGGGCCCGACGCAAGACGGCCCGGATGCGCGCCACCAGTTCGTGCGGGTCGAAGGGTTTGTTCAGGTAATCGTCGGCACCTTCCTCCAGTGCCATGGCACGCTCACTGGCCTCCCCGACCTGGGTCAGGAGCAGGATGGGGATCCAGTTGCCCTGCTGGCGTAGTTGGCGCAGCACCTCACGTCCATCCAGTCGCGGCATCAACACGTCCAGGACCACCAGGCTGGGGGATTCACTGGCGATCATCTGCAAGGCCTCCTCCCCGTCTGAAGCAGTTGAGACTGTAAAGCCCGAGCGGCTGAGAAATGGCGCCAGGTTTTCCGTGATTGCGATTTCGTCATCAACCAGCAAAATGGAAGGTTTGGGTGGCATGGACGTGACTGTTACAACACAGGGCCTAAAGAGAAATGTTAGCTTTCGGAATTCACCGGTATTATACCTTTCATATTCCGGGGGATTATGACATTTGTCACTTGAAAACAGCCATAATAAATCATAATATGTGATTGATAATGACTGTTTATGAATGATATTGATTGAAACAAGGCATCATGGAAAATAATTTCGTCTCAGGCGCTGATCGGCAGAACCAGATCCTGCAGTTGGTGGAACGCCAACGGCGCATCAGCGTGGCCGATATCTGTGACACTTTCGAGATCAGTGAAGCCACCGCCCGGCGCGACCTGGAAACCCTCGCCGGCGAGGGCAAGATTCAGCGCGTGCACGGTGGCGCCATCCCTAATACCCAGGCTCCGCCCGAACTGCCGATCCTGCAGCGCCAGGGTGAACAGTCCGAGGAAAAGGTCCGCATTGGCCAGGCGGCTGCCACCCTCGTGCAGCCCGGAGAGACGATCTACCTCGGTTCTGGGACGACCGTGCTCGAAGCCGCCCGGGCATTGCGCGGTTGCCGGAATCTGACGGTGCTGACCAACTCCCTGCCCGTGATCAATGCGCTGGCTGGCGCGCAGGGCCTTACCATCATATGCCTGGGAGGCATGCTGCGCGAAAGCGAGTTTTCCTTTATCGGGCATATCACCGAACAGGCTATTGCCGAAGTGCGCGCCGACAAGGTTTTCATGGGCACGCGTGCCATCAGTCTGGAATACGGCCTAACCCATGAATACCTGCCCGAGACCATGACCGACCGGCTTATCCTGAAAGCCGGGAAGGAAATTATCGTCCTGGCCGACCATACCAAGTTCGGCCGGGCCGCCACTGTCCTTCTTGCTCCGCTGGAACGCATCCACACCCTTGTCACCGACAAACAAACCTCCCAGGAATTCATCGAAGCGGTTCAGCAACGTGGCATCCGGGTTGTCCTTTCGTGATCGTCCCCCTGAAATAAATGGAACTTGAATCGTATCATCCCCAATCCAAACTGGTTACCAAAATCACCCCGGTGGATAAAGCCGCGCTTCCCGGTCATTGACGCCCATAACCATCTGGGTCAGGATTTTGGTGGCGGCTGGGACCAAAAACCGCTCTCCCAGTTACTCGACCTGCTTGACCAGGCTGGCATCCAGCGCTACGTTGATCTGGACGGGGGCTGGGGTGAAGACCTCCTAAATGCGCACCTCGAACATTTCAAGCAGCCTGCCCCGGAGCGCTTCATGGTCTTCGGTGGAGTGGACTGGTCAAAATGGCGCGAGCACGGCGACGGTTTCCCACAATGGGCGGCTGCCCGCTTGCACGTCCAGAAGGATCGCGGCGCCGAAGGGCTGAAGATCTGGAAGGGACTTGGCCTGACCGTCCGGGATCACCAGGATCGTCTGGTGGATGTGGACGATCCCCGACTGGATCCGATCTGGGAAACCGCCGGGGAACTTGGACTGCCGGTGCTCATCCACGTGGCCGATCCGCTGGCATTTTTCGATCCGGTTGACGAGCAGAACGAGCGCTGGGAGGAACTGGGAACCCACCCGGATTGGGCGTTCACCAGTCCGCCCTTCCCGCCCTTCCTGCACATTTTGAACGGGTTGGCTAACCTGGTCGGTCGTCATCCCGCCACCACCTTCATCGGTGCTCATGTCGGCTGTTATGCCGAGAACCTGGCCTGGGTGGGAGCGCTGCTCGATCGCTGCCCAAACTTTTTCGTAGACATCTCTGCCCGCATAGGCGAACTGGGTCGCCAACCCTATAGCGCCCGGCGCTTTTTCCTGGAATACCCCGACCGAATCCTGTTCGGATCGGATATGGGTCCCTCGCTCGAAACCTACCGGATCATGGTTCGCTTCCTGGAAACGGATGACGAATATTTCAATTATTCGGATGCTTCCATCCCGCAGCAGGGACGCTGGCATGTCCACGGGTTGTACCTGCCGGAAACAGTGCTGGAGCAGATTTACTTCCGCAATGCCCAACGGATCTTGACCAAGCATGCTTGAACGAAAAGGATGAACAATGACCAATGTCGCTGAAGGACTATACACCCGCCAGGAAATCCTTTCCCAACCCCAGGCCTGGACTCAGGCGCTGGAAGTGCTGACTGCGGAACGCCGGTCCATCCTTTCCCTGATTCAAGGGCGGGATTTCAACCAGATTATCTATACCGGCTGTGGTTCGACCTATTACCTGGCGCTGGCAGCCGCGGCGCTGACCCAGGAATTGAGCGGCCTGTCCTGTCGCGCCTTCCCGGCTTCGGAACTCTGGCTTTACCCCCACTCCTCCTACAGTACCGGAGACACCCTGCTGGTGGCGGTCAGTCGTTCAGGCGAAACCACCGAGACTCTGCAGGCATGTCAGGCCTTCCTTGCGGACCGCTATGGTGAGCTGCTGACGCTCTCCTGTTATGCTGATATGCCGCTGGCGAAAATGGGCTCGCTCAACCTGGTCCTGCCATCCGGTCAGGAGCGCTCCGTGGCGCAGACGCGCGCCTTCTCCACCCTTTACCTGGGAACCGTGGCGCTGGCTTGCCTATCGGCTGGTCGTCCGGAACTGTTCGAGGCGCTTGGGCACCTGCCGGAACTGGGAGCGCGCCTGATGCAGGATTACGCCGCCCTGGCCGTGGATCTCGGCGGTGACCCGGCCCTCGAGCGCTTCTACTGGTTGGGCTCCGGTCCCCGCCAGGGGTTGGCGTGTGAACTCAGCTTGAAAATGAAGGAAATGTCCCTTACTCACAGCGAGCCATTCCATTTTATGGAATTCCGGCACGGTCCCAAGTCGATGGTGACGCCGCAGACGCTGGTGGTCGGATTGCGCTCCAGCTGCAATGGCGCCTCCGAGCGCGCCGTGTTGGAAGATGTCCAGGCCCTGGGAGGTCGCCTGCTCGATCTGGCTGAAGGTGGTTCAGAGGAATTCCTGCAAGGATCCGACCAGGCGGTCCGGTTTGGATCGGGCCTAGATGAGGCCATCCGCAATGTGCTCTACCTGCCGGTTGGTCAACTGATTGCCCTGGAACGTTCATTATCCAAGGGGTTGAACCCGGATCTCCCGACCAACCTGGATGCCGTGGTCAAACTTTAATGCCTCAATAGACCGGGGTCAGAGGGCACCGACCAGCCTCTTGCTCCCAATTATTGAGATGATCGTTCAAACTTCCAAGAGGAGGAAGAAATGAAAAAGGTTCTGTTTTCTCTCGTCATGGTTGCCGTGCTGTTGCTTTCAGCTTGCGGCGCAAAACCGGCTGTGACCAGTTCCAGCAGTAACGCTCCCGTGCAGATCACCTATATGGAGTGGGGCGATCCGGCTGAGCTGAGTGTCTGGAAGGCCATCGTCGCAGATTTCGAAGCTGCCAACCCAAACATCCAGGTAAACGTGGACGTCTCGGATTGGGACTCGTATTGGACCAAGCTTAAGACCCTCATGGCTGCCAATAATGCACCCGACGTCTTTGCAATGGATGCACCGTTGTATCTGGACTACCAGTCGCGCGGCGTGCTGATGAATCTTCAGCCCTACATTGATAAGAATGCCGGAATGCTTGACGGCCTGTTCCCAAACACATTGACGGCCTACCAGACTCCGGACGGTTACTTTGGGCTGCCGCGTGATTTCCAGACCATCGTCATCTTCTATAACAAGGATATGTTCGATGCAGCCGGTGTGGCTTACCCGACCTCCAACTGGACCTACGACGACCTGCGTGCCACTGCCAAGGCGCTCACAAAAGACACCACCGGTGACGGCCATATCAACCAGTTTGGTTACGTAATCGATCCGTGGGATTTTGAACCCGGGATGAGCGAGATCATTTGGGCTTATGGTGGCGACTTGATCAATGCCGATCACACCCAGACACTGATTGGGGAGCCGAATGCCCGCACGGCATTCCAGTTCCTCCACGACATGATGTTCATCGATCATTCCATCCCGGACCCCAACACCTCCGAGCAATATGGCGGTGACCTGTTCCTTTCCGGGAACGCCGCCATGATGGCAATGGGGCACTGGGCAGTGCCCAGTTATTCCGAAGCCAGCTTCAAATGGGACGTGGTGGAAATGCCCAGCGGACCTGCCGGACAGGCTACCAGCGTAAATAGCGCCGGGTTCGTGGTCTCAAAGGACAGCAAGAACCCCGAAGCAGCCTTTGAGTTCATCAAGTTTGTCGAGAGCGCAGCTGGCCAGACCCGCCTGGCAGAAATGGGATTTGCTTGCCCGGTTCTGGAATCCGTTGCAAAGAGCGATGCCTTCCTGAAACAAAGCACCTCCATCAACCAGCAGATCTTCATCGACTCACTCGCCTTTGCCCACATGAAGCCAGTCTTCAAAGGCTACGACGAATGGTCTTCGACGATTGGAGACGGTCTCACCCCCATGTGGAACGGCGAAGCAGAGCTGAATCCGACCCTGGATCAAATCGTCAGCGATGCGGACGCGGTGCTGGCGAAAAACAAGTAGCCTGATTTAGAGTTGCCCCCCTTTCCTCCTGGTTCAACCAGGAGGAAAGGAACCGGGAGGAATACAACCATGGACTATGGGATAAAACCGCTCGGGCGTGAAAAGCTCTGGCTGTGGGCAATGCTTACCCCCACGCTGATTGGGCTGCTTTTTGGCGCGTTTGGTTCCATCCTGGCAACGCTCGGTCTGAGTTTCACGCACTGGGACTTGTTGACGCCCCCCACCTGGGCCGGATTGAGCAATTATGCCGCCTTGTTCGATAATCCGGCTTACTTTAAGTCGCTGTTGAACACCTTCAAATTCAGTGCCATGTACGTTCCGGGTGTGGTGATCGCCTCATTATTCGTGGCGGTGTTGCTGAATCGAAAGATCCGCGGTGTTTCACTCTTCCGTACCATTTATTTCCTTCCGGGTGTTACTTCGGCGGTGGCGACCGCCTTGATCTGGAATATGATTTACGGCAGAGACACCGGCATTTTGAATTTTTTTCTCAACAATCTCGGCTTGCAATCCGTCTGCTGGTTATGTACAAAAAACGCCTTGATGTCGGTGGTGATCGTAAATATCTGGGGGGCGATCGGGGAGGGTATGATCATCTTCCTGGCCGGCCTGACCGCCATCCCGCGAGAATATTATGAAGCCGCCACCGTGGATGGGGCCAATGAATTGAATAAGTTTTTCAACATTACCCTGCCGCTGGTCACCCCGAGCATTTTCTTCCAGACACTCATATCCACCATCAATGCCTTCCAGGCTTACGATTACATCTACATGATGACGCGCCAGGGTCAGGGTGATAGTTCCGTACCGGTGGTGGTCTTTTCCATCTATCGCAACGCCTGGAACTTTTTCAACTATGGCGGCGCAAGCGCCCAGGCGATCGAGTTGGCTGTGCTCGTCGTCCTCCTGATGGGATTTTACTTTTGGCTCGAAAAACGCTACGTTGTTTACGAGTAGGAGCGCGCCATGCATAAATCCAGCCAGAAATTCATCCTTGACCTGGTAACCTACAGCCTGCTGAGCGTGGGTGCCGTGAGCATGCTGGGGCCGTTCCTTTGGATGGTGGCAACTTCATTCAAGCTCCCGGCGGACCAGTTCAGCCACTCCTTGATTCCCAACCCGGCCACCTTGCAAAACTTTGAAAACCTGTTCTCTTTCGACCTGAATTTCCCGAAGCTGTTCCTGAACAGTACATTCATTTCGGCCATGATCGTGATCGGTCAAATGCTTACCTGCGCCATGGCCGCTTTCTGCTTTGCAGTGGTGAAATTCCGCGGGCGAGGGTTCCTGTTCACACTACTGCTTGTCACCCTGATGATCCCGGACCAGGTAACCCTGATCCCGAACTTCATCATCTTCAAATGGCTGCACTTGATCGGCACGAGCGTTCCCCTTTGGTTGCCGGCCTTTTGGGGGGGTGCCTTTGGCACCTTCCTGCTGCGTCAATATTTCCTGACCATCCCGCGCGAGCTGGTGGATGCGGCGCGTGTGGATGGTGCCACCCTGTGGGATATCTTCTGGCGAATATACCTGCCGCTCGGGAAACCCGCCCTGGCTGCAGTGGCGATCTTCACTTTTCAAGGCGCCTGGAATGACCTGTTGCATCCACTGGTATACATGCCGACCGTACCCAACACCACCCTGACGGTCGGGTTGGCTTTTTTCCAAACCCAGTTGACCCTGGGTGGGCGCTTCACTGTTTTGATGGCCGGTGCGTTGATCAGCATTCTCCCGCTCGTGATCATATTCTTCTTTGCCCAGAAACAGTTCATCGAAGGAATTTCCCTGAGCGGCTTGAAGCGATAAAATAGAGCTCATGAAAACACCTTATTCCCCCACAAGAAAGAATATTCCATGACCGATCCCTCCCCCTTTGCATTTCCGACCGGCTTTACCTGGGGCGCCGCCACGGCTGCCTACCAGGTCGAAGGTGGCTGGGACGCGGATGGCAAAGGCGAATTCGATCTGGGACCGTTTCAGCCACACTCCCGGCAAAATCGCCGACGCTTCCACCGGCGATGTGGCCTGCGACCATTATCACCGCTATAAGGAAGATATTTCCTTGATGCGCCAGATCGGGTTGAAAGCCTATCGCTTTTCCATCTCGTGGCCGCGCGTGCAGCCGGACGGCTGCGGCAAAGTCAACCCCGCCGGGCTGGATTTCTACGACCGTCTGGTGGATGGCCTGCTCGCAGCCGGGATCCAACCTTTCATCACCCTGCATCACTGGGATTTACCCCAGGCGTTGTATGAAAAAGGCGGCTGGCTGAATCGTGACAATCTGGCCTGCTTTGCCGATTACGGCGCCTTGCTGGTAAAACATCTGGGTGACCGGGTAAGGTACTGGGCTACCTTCAACGAGCCGGAGGTGATCGCCTGGGCAGGTTACCAGGAAGGGGAGCACGCGCCCGGGATAAAGGGGGATCGGAAATCGGCCGCCCAGGTATCGCACAATTTGATGGTTTCGCATGGGTTGGCGGTCCAGGCCATCCGGGCGATCCGATCGGATCTGCAACTGGGCATCGTCCTGAGCCAGTGGTTCGTGGAGCCGGCCAGTCCCGACCCTGCCGATGTTGCCGCTGCCGAGCGGGCCTGGAACACCCAGGGGACTGGTTTCATCAATCCGATCTTCCGTGGGGAATACCAGCCACAGGTGCTCGAAATGCTGGGCGATTCATCCCCGCAGGTTGAAGCCGGCGACATGCCGTTGATCACCCAGAAATTGGATTTTCTGGGGATCAATTCCTACTCGCGCCTGGTAGCTAGTGCAAAAGGGATCGTCAACCCCGTCCCCGGCTCGGAATATACCGACATGGGCTGGGAGGTTTGTGCCCCCGCCTTCCGGCGCATGTTGAACCGCATCCACACCGATTATGTCCTGCCGCCGATCTATATCACCGAGAACGGGGCAGCCTACAACGACGTGGTCTCGCCGGATGGCAACATCCATGACGACCGGCGCACCGACTATCTGCGCCAGCACCTCCGCCAGTTGCGCCTGGCCATGCAGGATGGAGTGGACGTACGGGGTTATTTTGCCTGGTCCCTGATGGACAATTTTGAATGGTCGCAGGGCTATTCCAAGCGCTTTGGACTGGTCCGGATCGATTACGACACCCTGGTGCGCACCCTCAAGGATAGCGGTAAGTGGTACGCGCAGGTGATCGCAAAGAATGAAGTCGACTGAATATGGATCCACGCCTTCGCCTCGAAACCCGGTGAGGCTGAGAGGCAGATATCTGACCTGGAGAGGAACATAACATGACAAAGATCGCTTTTATCGGCGCCGGCAGCCTGGGCTTCACCGCCGGGCTCGTGCGCGACGTGCTGACCTTCCCCTTGCTGGAGGACGCCCACATCGCCTTGATGGATATCGATGCTGAACGGCTGGATTTCGCCTACAAGACTGTGCAGAAGTTGATCGAGGCCGGCAAATACCCGGCCAGGGTGACCGCCACGCTCGACCGTGTCGAGGCGCTCAAAGACGCCGATGTGGTCCTGACCACCATCCTGACCGGGACCACGGACACCTGGAAGTACGATATTGAGATCCCCAAGAAATACGGGGTCGACATCAACGTCGGGGATACGCGCGGCCCGTCCGGCATCTTCCGCTTCCTGCGCACGCTTCCCCCGATGATGGATATCCTGCGCGACATGGAGAAATACTGCCCGGAGGCCGTGCTGCTCAATTACACCAACCCGATGGCGATGCTGTGTGGCGCCCTGCAGCGCCAGACCCATATCCCCGTGACCGGACTGTGCCATTCGGTCCAGGGAAGCGCCATGATGCTGGCAGGCTGGATTGGTGCCTCCTTTCCCGAGGTCAATTACCTGTGCGCCGGCATCAATCACCAGGCCTGGTACTTGAAATATGAAGTCAATGGGCAGGATGCCTATCCACAGATCTACAAGGCCATCACCGAAAATCCCGGGATTTACAATGAAGAGCCGGTGCGTAACGAGATGTACCTGGCGTTGGGCTACTACGTGACCGAGTTGAGTGGCCACAACTCGGAATACAACTGGTGGTTCCGCAAACGGCCCGACCTGATCGAGAAATACTGCACGCATGGCACCGGTTGGAATCCAGGCGAATATGCCTACATCCTGAAGGAATACCAGAAGACGGAAGCCACCTGGAAGGATGGCGTGCGGGTCGAACTGGCCAAGGAAGTCACGCGCGGCGACCTGGCACGCGGGCTGGAATATGCGGCTTACATCATCAATGCCCTTAAGGGGGGTGACCCCTTCAAGTTCAATGGCAACGTACCGAACACTGCGCTCATTACCAACCTCCCGCAGGGCGCCTGTGTCGAAGTGCCGGTGTACGTCGATAAAGCCGGGTTCCATCCTCTGCACGTCGGGGCGCTTCCGCCCGAATGTGCCCTGTTGACCCAGCTCTCCAGCGGCATCGAAGAGATGGCCATCACGGCCGCGCTGACCGGCGATCCGGTCATGCTCTATCGGGCCATCTGCAACGATCCCCTGACGGCTGCCGTGCTTTCATTGGCAGAGATCCGCACCATGGTGAACGAAATGTTAGCCCAGAATGCGGAGTTCCTGCCACAGTTCAAGGTTCATAAGGTCTGAGCAAGAGCAATGCCCTGGCCGGCGGGATTGCCGTCCAGGCCTGGAAACTGGAACCCCATGCGCTTATCTGCTGACCCTTCCCCCCTATCCCCGTCTCGGAACTGGTGGCGGCCTGCCGTCGGTCTCACCTGGCAGTGGCAGTTGTCCGAACCGCCGGTTGACCTGAGTGTGGCAGCCCAGGTCTACGACATCGACCTGTTCGATAACGACGCCGCGGTCGTCGAAAAACTGCACCAGGCTGGGCGCAAGGTCATCGGCTACATATCGGTCGGCTCGATCGAAGATTGGCGCCCGGATGCCGCCGATTTTCCTCCGGAACTGCTGGGGAAGGATTATGAGGGCTGGCCGGGCGAAAAGTGGCTGGATATTCGCCGGCTCGACCTGCTGGCGCCGATCATGCGCGGCCGTCTCGACCTGATCAAATCGAAAGGCTTTGATGCCGTCGAGCCGGATAACATTGAGATCCATACCAACGACACCGGCTTCCCGCTCACTTACGCCGACCAGTTGACCTACGCCCGTTGGCTGGCGGATGAAGCGCATGCCCGCGGCCTGGCGATTGGGCTGAAGAACGCCGCCGACATGCTGGCCGATGTGCTGCCGATTTTTGATTTCGCCATCACCGAGGATTGCTTCGTCCAGGGCTGGTGTGACCAGGTGCTGCCGTTTATCGCAGCCGGGAAACCGGTCTTTGCGGCGGAATACACCGATACTGGCGTGGATTTCGCGGCCGCCTGCGCCTGGGGCCGGGCGCACAATTTCAGCTTCATCCTCAAGAACCGCATCCTGACGGCTTTCCTGGAAACCTGTCCATAAGACAGCCGACACCCCAAAAGTATTTTCACCCACCTCGATGCGGGGACGGGCAAGGGCATTTCCATGCCTTTCAACCTTTGCCAGAGCCAAGGATTTCCCTCAACCCGCATTGTACTGGCATGATAACTGTGGTTAAATCGATAGCATGAAAACCCTTCCCATCGGCAAGCTGCGCGGCATGCAGCAATGTACTTCAGCGCGCGCCACCTTCACCTGCCTGGCGCTGGACCATCGCCAGAATTTAAGGCGCGCCCTCAACCCGGCTGATCCCGGGTCTGTCAGCGATCAGGACCTGACCCAATTCAAGCTGGACGTCACCTCCAGCCTGGCGGGCGCGGCCACTGCCGTCCTGCTCGACCCGCAGTTCAGCGCCGCCCAGGCAGTGGCTGCCGGGGTTATTCCCGGCGGGACGCCCTTCGTGGTGGCGGTTGAATTGACCGGCTATGGCGGCGAACCGACCGCCCGCCAAAGCCAGATACTGCCGGGTTGGAGCGTGGAGAAAGCCAAACGCATGGGCGCCAGCATGATCAAGCTGCTGGTCTACTATCACCCGGATGCGCCCACTGCCGCGGAAATCGAAACTTTTGTCCGGCAGGTGGCCCAGGAGTGCGCCACCCAGGATCTCGGTCTCATGCTGGAACCGCTCTCCTACTCGCTGGATGCCGATAAAAAACTGTCTTCTGCAGAAAAACGCTACGTGGTCACGCAGACGGCCCGTCGCCTGACCGTTCCCGGAGTGGATGTGCTCAAGTCCGAGTTCCCGCTCGCTGTGGGGGAGGATATGTCCGAATCCGAGTGGGCCGACGCCTGCAGTCAGATCTCTACACTCAGCCCGGTGCCCTGGATCCTGCTCTCGGCTGCGGTGGATTTCTCCATCTATCTGCGCCAGGTCAAAGTGGCCTGCCAGGCAGGCGCTTCCGGGATTGCGGTCGGTCGGGCGGTCTGGCAGGAGGCCATATCGTTGACCGGATTGGCGCGCCAGACATTCCTGAAAGATGTCGCCCGACCACGCCTGGAAACCCTGACCCAACTGTGCAACCAGGCCGGCCGACCCTGGACGGATTTCTACGCCTCCGTTCCCATCACGCCGGATTGGTATATGTCTTACTAGCCCATGGTTCCCACTTTCGATATCCTGGTCGCCGGCGAGCTAAACCCCGACCTGATCCTTTCGGGGAATGTCGTTCCCGAATTCGGCCAGGTGGAGAAGCTGGTCGATTTGGCCGTTCTGACGATCGGTTCCTCGTCCGCCATTTTTGCCTGTGGGGCCGCCCGGCTGGGCTTGAAAGTGGCCTTCGTGGGAATCTGCGGCGCGGATATTTTCGGGCGCTTCATGCTGGACGAGTTGTCGCTGCGCGGGGTGGATATTTCCGGCGTGAGCATCGACCCGCACCTCACCACCGGGCTGAGCGTCATCCTCAATCCCAGCTCCGACCAAAAAATGAGCGGGCGGGCCATCCTGACCCACCTCGGTACGATGGACCGGCTGCAGGCCGGGCAGGTGACCCAGGCGCGCCTGCAGCGTGCCCATCACCTGCATGTGGCCAGTTACTTCCTGCAGAGCGCCCTTCAGCCAGGTCTGGCGGACCTGTTCCAGCGCGCCCATGCGGCCGGTCTGACCACCTCGCTGGATACCAATTGGGATCCCTCCGGCCAGTGGCGTGGCTTTGACGACCTGCTTGCTCGGGTGGACCTCTTCCTGCCCAACGAGAAGGAAGCCCTGGCGCTCTCGCACGCCGCCACGGTCGAGGCAGCCGCAAAAGTGCTCGGCCAAAAATGCGGCCAGGTTGCCATCAAGCTGGGCGAACGCGGCGCCCTGGCTTGCGACGGCCGGCAGGTTGTTCGGGCGGGGGCGCTGCCGGTGCAGGTCGTGGATACCGTCGGGGCAGGCGACAGCTTCGATGCCGGGTTCGTTTACGGGTTCATGAAAGGCTGGGACCTGGAGAAAAGCCTTTCATTGGCGGCCGCCTGCGGGTCGCTCTCCGTGAGAGCTGCGGGCGGCACCTCCGCCCAACCTGACCTGGAGGAGGCCATGGGATATGTCGCCTCGGTCGGGTGAGCTGATGAAGCCGGGAATTATCGATGAGGTCGTCCGGGCCCAAAAGCAGGGCCAGGGGCTCGGCATCCCTTCGGTTTGTTCCAGCCACCCCTGGGTGCTGAAGGCGGCCTTACGCGGGGATGCGCCGGTGCTGATCGAATCCACCTGCAACCAGGTCAACCAGTTCGGGGGCTACACCGGCATGACCCCGGCCGATTTCGTGGCTTATCTGCGCAACCTGGCAGGCGAAGCTGGCTTTCCGGTCGAGCGCCTGGTGCTGGGCGGCGACCACCTGGGACCAAACGTCTGGCAAAATGAGCCCGCCTCGGTCGCCATGCAGAAGGCTGCCGACATGCTGCGTTCGTACGTCCAGGCCGGGTATACCAAGATCCACCTGGATGCCAGCATGCGACTGGGCGACGACGACCCGTCCGTCCCGCTCGAGCTGGAAGTGGCTGCCCGGCGAACGGCCCGGCTGGCGCAGGCGGCGGAACAGGCCTGTGCGGAGGCCGGCCGGGAATGCCCGTTGCGCTACATCATCGGCAGCGAAGTGCCCATCCCGGGGGGAGCCACAGTGCACGAAGAGGCTGTCCAGGTGACGGAGGTGCAGGCGGCCCGCCGGACGCTCGAGGTCACGCAGGCGGCCTTCGAAGCGCTGGGGCTGGCCTCGGCCTGGGAGCGCGTTGTTGGCCTGGTGGTCCAGCCGGGGGTCGAGTTTGGCGACGATTTCGTGCTGGAGTACGACCCTGCTGCCGCCAGGCAATTGAGCCAATTTTCCGAATCCACGCCGTTCGTCTTCGAAGCGCACTCGACCGATTACCAGAATCGAGAGAGCCTGCGGGCGATGGTGCGGGACCATTTCGCCATCCTGAAGGTCGGCCCGGGCCTGACCTTTGCCTTTCGCGAGGCGGTCTTTGCATTGGCAATGCTCGAAAACGAACTGTTTCCCGGGCAGGTGCGCTCCAACTTGATGGCCGTGTTGGAAGGGGTCATGACCCGCCGACCGGAACACTGGCAAAAATACTATCCCGGTGACGAGACCGCCCAACGCCTGAGCCGCAAGTTCAGCTTGAGCGACCGCATCCGCTATTACTGGACCGATCCATCCGTGCAGTCGGCGCTGGAGCGCCTGCTGCAAAACCTGCAGGAAAAAGCGCTTCCGGTGACGCTGCTCAGCCAGTTCATGCCGGAACAATACCGGCGGCTGCGTGAAATAGGGCTGGCGCTTACCCCGCAGGCGCTGATCCTCGACCGGATCGATCTGGTGCTGGAGGATTACCGCTTTGCGTGCGGGTAAACCGACCGGCATGCCCTAGGCGGGATGGCTTTCCAGCCAATTTTTCCAGGCCTGCACTTCCCGGCCGCGCAGCGCCAGCAATTGCCTGGCCTTGCGCCTGCCGGGCTCAGAGACAAAGTACTGCTCCAGGTCTTTCCCCAGATTTTCCAGGTAAATATCCGCCCTGACGGCCTTGCGAAGCGTATCCTGCCAGAAATTGGGATGGGTGAACGACCACAGGTGGTCGACGTTGCAGACGACCTTCAGGTTGGTGGGGATTTCGCCTGTGGCTGCCAATTCCTGCGGACGGTCGTGGAAGAGGACGGCCTGATAGATCTGCTCTTTCTGGTCGGGAGAGAAGGGCGGTTGGAAGGGGAAGTTGCCCAGGAGCTTTTTAGCCACCTGCTGTCCGAGCTGGGCGTGCCGCAGCTTGGGCAGAATGGATTCCCCGTACAAATGCAGCCCCTGTATGCCCAGACTCTGGGCGATCTCCCGTTCGCTCATCTGGCTCCAGCCCGAGTTGTGCAGGATGAAGGCGAGGGTGACGACCTGCACGTCCACCGGTCCGGATTCGGCCCGGGCAAGTTCCTGGATGAAGGGCAGGCAGGTTGCCACGTGCACGTCGGTCGTGCGCGCATGCAGGTAGGGCAGCGCCAGTGTAAAGAAGTCCCGGTAGGCCGGATCGATCCGGTCCAGGAAGCGGTCGTGCCAGGGGATGTAGATGAGATAGTGCCAATCGGCGGGATCCAGGCTGGTCGAAGCCGGCAGGCATAATTCGAGGTCGTCGGGGACCCAGGCGGACTGCCCGTCCGGCAGGTTGAAGCGGGAGAATGCCAGGGGAGACGGTCCATTAAGGCTTTCGTCGCTCATACTCCGCCACCTTCCAGCGCGGTTTTCACCTGCCCGAGGACGAACAATTCCCGGACTGCCCAGAAAGGCGCCGGCTGGGTGTCATTTTGCAGGACCACAGAATTGGTTTGGATGGCTTCGTCTACCTCCACCCAGCGCGGTGTAAAGCCCAGCTCGCGTTCGTAGTCGTCCAGGTTTTGCTGCCCGAGCAGGCCTTCGATCTGGCACCAATAATAATAGGACGTCAGCATGAACAGATCGTAGCCGCGCTGAACCGATTTGTCATATTCGATCACCTTGCCAAAGGGCCGGGCGATCCCGAATAGCCTGGCACCGCATTCTTCCAGGACTTCCCTGCGCAAGGCCTGTGCGGGGGATTCGTCGCGGTGCATGCCTCCGCCGGGAAATTTATAATCGCCATTTAGGACGGAAAAAACCATCAGCAATTTGGGCGCATCCAAGATAATGGCCCTGACCGCTTTCCGGTTGAAGGCCCGGCCGCCCAGGTTCAGACCTTCCTTGCGATGGATCTCCTTGAGCAGTTTCATGGGGCTATTCCAGGTTATCCCGGCTTCAGGCGGGGAGCTCCAAATTTGCGCTGGCCGGAAAGCCGGGCGGCCGGCGGATTCGGGTGGCCTGCTCGAAGGCGTAGGCCAGTTTGATCAGGGTGGCTTCCTGCCAGGCTTTCGAAAAGAAGGATAAGCCGACCGGCAAGCCGAAGATGTAGCCGGCCGGCACGGTGATGTGCGGGTAGCCCGCCACCGCCGCGGGGGAGGTGCTTTCCATGTCCCAGTTGATGGCGTCGCCGTTGACCAGGTCGATCATCCAGGCAGGCCCGCCGGAAGGGACGACCAGGGCGTCCAGTCGATGGGCGCGCATGACTGCCAGGATGCCCTCCTGGCGGGTCAAACGGTGGTTCTTTTCCAATGCCCGCAGATAGCTCTTGCTCGTCAGCGGACCCTTCTTCAGCGCGGTGGTCATGTGCTCCTGGCCGAAATACGGCATCACTTGGGATTTATTCTCCTCATTGAACCTGACCAGTTCTTGCATGCTGTGCACGTGTGTCTTTGGACCGCAACCCGCCAGGTAACGATCCAGGTCAGCCTTAAACTCATAATGCAGCACTTCCATTTCCGACTTGCCGAACTTGTCAAAGTTGGGCACGTCCGCCGGATCGATCAGGATGGCGCCCAGCTGCTTCAGCACGTCCAGGCAGAACTCGTAGATCTTCAGAATGCGCGCGTCGGTGCCAGCCATGCGGCGGGCCACCCCGATGCGGGCGCCTTTCAAGCCGTTTGGGTCCAGGTACGGGCGGTAATCCTTCAGGACGTGTTTCTCACTTGAGCGGGTGGCGCGATCGCGCCCGTCCACGCCGGTCATGGCACCCAGCAGGAGGGCGGCTTCGGCCACGCTGCGCGCCATAGGCCCGGCGGTATCCTGGCTGTGGGCCACCGGGATGATGCCGCTGCGGCTGACCAGCCCAAGCGTGGGCTTGAGGCCGACGATGCCGTTGGTCTGGGCGGGGCAGATGATCGAGCCATCCGTCTCGGTCCCAACCGCCAGGCTGCACAGGTTGGCTGCCACGGCTGCGGCCGAACCGGAAGAAGAACCACAGGCGGAGCGGTCCAGGGCGTAGGGATTGCGCGTCAGCCCGCCCCGGCTCGACCAGCCGCTGGTGGAGTTCTTGCTGCGGAAATTGGCCCACTCGCTCAGGTTGGCCTTGCCCAGGATCACGGCGCCGGCGAGGCGCAGTTGTTTCACCAGGAAGGCATCCCGGGCGGCGATCGAGCCTTCCAGTGCCAACGAACCGGAGCTGGTCTGCATGTGGTCGTGGGTATCGATATTATCTTTGAGCAAGACCGGGATGCCATGCAACGGGCCGCGCACTTTACCCGCCAGGCGTTCCTGGTGGCGCGCTTCGGCGATGGCGGGCGCATCCGGGTTGAGCTCGATCACGGCGTTGATGGCCGGCCCCTTGCGGTTCAGCGCCTCGATCCGCTCGAGATAGCCTTCCAGGATGGTCACGGCGGTCAGTTCACCCGTTTCCATCTTTTCCTGCAGTTGCATGACGCTCAATTCTTGCATAGCAGACCTCTTTCCGGAACCAGGACCGGCACGATCTTCCCGGCGCCGGGCACAGACATGGCTAAGCGCGGGTGGTCAGATCCATTTTACCCGGCCGCGCGGCAGAATCGAGCACGAGCGTGCTGAAATACGCTTCGGTCCAGCCGCCGAGCCACAGACCGATCCGTCCGCCACGCGCACCCAGCTTCAGGTCGTTGACCACCAGGCAGGGCTGCTCGCTCCGTTCAGGTAGAGCAGCGCACGCATGCCCGAGACCACGATTTTCAGCCGGGTCCAGAGGCCGGGCACGCAATCGGCGTAGGATTCGTAAACGCCCGGGTGCTGCTCGCGCAGGCGGTACCAGGGGTAATCCGGGACGGAAATGTACTGGGTGGCGTGGTTGCGGCGCAACTGGTCGTCGGCCCGGCCGTTGGTGGGGCGGAGGTAGAAACACTCGAACTGGCCGGGGTCGTCCTGGATGTGAAAGGCGATGCCGACAAAGCCGCGCATGTCGGCGGGCGCGCCGGCCCGAGGGGCACCGGCGAGGCTGGTCGTAATAATGCCGTCCTGGAACCAACTGCCCGGCAGGACCGCCAGACAGTGCTGGCCGGCTGTCTCGACCGGCTCGTCCTGCAGGCGCAGGGCCGGTTTGGAGCGGTAACTGACCAGATCGGCCTGCAGGTTGTGCATCTCCAGCTTTTCCAGAGAGTGAAGACGAAAGACCTTTTTGTGTGAGGCAGCCATAAATTCTCCTTTCATTAATAAATCAACCGGTAAATTCGAGCGCCTTTAGGCGGAGTTTCGGTCCGCAGGCTTTAAAACCAATAACCTTCATCCAAATCCAGGCGGCTGCGGCTCCCAGCGCCAGGCCAAAGAGCACGTCCGGGAGGTAATGCTGCTTGACCAGCAGGGTGGAGAGCACGATCAAACCCGTCCAGAGGCTCAAGAGGACCCCGAGGGGCTTGTTCAGCCTGACCCAATGCAAAGCGATGAGGCTGGAAAGGCTGGTGTGCAGGCTGGGGAAGTCGTTGAAGGGATTGTCGAGGGCGTAGACGCGCAGGATGAGCCGGGAGAAGAGGTCCGTCCCGGTCAAAACCGGGCGGACCACCTGGCTCTGCAGGAAGGCGTAGAAGGCATAGCTGACGAACCATACGCTCAGCATGGCCAGGCAGGCGGATTGGAAGTAACGGGTGCGCAGCAGCAGGAAGAGGATCAAGGTGACCAGGAGATAGGGTTGCAGGGAAATGTACGGGACGACGAAGACCGGCACCAGCGGCAAGAGAGAATTGAGCGGGGTATGCAGGTCGAGCACGGCCGGGCCGTGGTTGAGCAGGTTGTAGACCTGGCTCATCAAGGCAACCGCGACGGCCAGGAGCAGGCTGAGCAGGGCGTTCCTGCGGCCGGTATAAAAAATACCCTGTCCGAAGACATGCTGAAGAGCGGATTTCAGGGTTGCAACTCTTCCGGTTCGAGGTAAGGTGAGCATGTTATTTACCAGGTGATATTTTAACACCAAGGTCTCCAAGGTAACGCAAAGGCAGCCAGGGAAAAATATTTACCCCGACCCCACTTCGTGGGGCAGGCGGACAGGATCCCACCGGAAAGCACTGTGGGACAGGTCCCACCGGAAAGCACTGTGGGACAGGTGGACACGACGGGTAAAAAAATCTGAAAGAACGACGGTGGGAGCATGGGCAGGAGGTAGGGAGAAATTTCTCTGTGAAGACCATTCATATGTGAGCCACATTGTTATAGGGATAACACCGAAAGGAACGTGGGGGATTTGTAATCTGGTATTCGTAATCGGTAAGGCGGGGGGAAAACGTCCCGAGGGGATTTTTGCAAGACCCATTTTTCCCTCAGTGCAAACCAAGTGCCTGAATGGCGTGATGGAATATTCGGAGACCCATTCAATTCGAAACAATTCTGATTCCCGCGGGAGAGCACCGCGGGACAGGCCCCGGGGGTGGGTCCCGCGGGGCCCAAGTCCCGCGGGGACTCGGAAGATATTCGACCCTCAAAAAAACTCGAATGAGGGCCGAATAGGGTCCAGAAAGGAGAACAGAGAGCAGGGAAAGGGAGCAGGAAACAAGTAATATAGTGATCAGGGAAACGAGTAAAGATGGCGGCATGAGGGTATTTTAGCACATACGTTCTGGTAAAACAAGGAGGAAATAAAAATACCCCGGGAAGGGGGAGCTTCCCGGGGCAAACAGTGCGGACTGGGTGAGGATCAGGGCTGGCGCTGGAAGGTGGTGGTGCCGGAGTAACCCCGGTCGTCCGACCAGGTGGTATAAAGACTGTCGCCGTCCACCCCGGTCGTGACGGAGGTGATGCAGTTCCCGCCGGAAATGCAATAGGTCCAGGTGAGCACGCCGTTCGACCAGGAGGTATCGGTCAGTTCGTTAGCGCCCCGGTCCGGGTTGATGACTGACTGGACGGCAAAGCCGCTGCCCTGGGCTACGATGGTGGTAATGGTGCCGGTTGTATCCGGGTCGAGCCATTTCCCCGCCATGCTGGAGCCAGAGCTCTGGACGGGCTGCGCAGGTGGCACTGTGACAGGCTGCACGGTTGCGGTGGGGACGAGCGAATTGCACGAACAGGCGATGACAGCCATCCCAAGGATGGACCCGATCAAAACCAGCCAGAACTTCTTACGAGTGTCCATTTCTTCTCCTCATCTAAATCGATTAATGATTAATAAAAAGTATAGCATAAAACAAAAGTATGTAACTAGACCATTTGGGTGATAGGGGAGGAGGAGATCCCGACGATTCATACCCTTACAGGGTGCTACGCGGTCGTCGGGATTACCTACGGAATGCTTCGCGATAGCTGGTCTTGAAAAACCACAGGACTTTGCAGCAGGTCCCTCCGGGATCTTCGCGGAACGCCGCCCAGCGTCAGGGTCTGGCGTCAGATCGGCGACATGAGTGGCCGGATGTTAGCGAGTGAGACTTCAAGTCTCACTCGCGTTAAAAGAGGCACCAGACGTAATATGAGAATGAGGACATTCTTCACCCTTATAAGAATACTTCGCGGGTGTAGAATACGGGCTGGTTTCATTTTTTGCAATCGCCAGACAGTGGACGGATTAACTGTGTTTCATTTTACCCATTTGATGACGAACCTCCGGAAGGAATCCCATGCCTGAGACAACTTCGCAAGCCCAAGCGGTAACCCCCATTTCCCCCGACGCAGCCGGCGCGCCGGTCAAAAAACTGCGGGCGGAAGTGCTGATCTATGCGACCTGGTGCAAGGGCTGCCGCATCTGCGTGGAGCTGTGCCCGACCCAGGTGCTGGCGATGGAGCCGGACGAGAACCATCCACGGGTAGTCCAGCCTGAGAAGTGCACGGGCTGTCATTTTTGCGATACGCACTGTCCGGACCTGGCGATCGTGGTGCGGAAGGTGGATTGAGGTAGTAACGACTAAAGTCGTTACTACGGTTGAGAACGATTGAGAACGATTGAGAACGGATGGAACGATTGGGAACGGATGAATTGGATTGGGAACGAATGAGAACGGATGGGAACGGTTGAGAACAGTTGGGAACGATTGAGAACGGATGAGTACGGATGGGGGGACGACTTAGTCGTCACCAAGGAGGTTAATTGGCAATCCAATTGATGCAAGGGAATGAGGCGATCGGGTGGGGGGCGCTGGCGGCGGGCTGCCGGTTCTTCGCCGGGTACCCGATCACGCCCTCGACGGAAGTGGCCGAGTTGATGAGCCGCGAACTGCCCAAGCTGGGCGGCAAGTTCATCCAGATGGAGGACGAGATCTCCAGCATGGCGGCGATCATCGGCGCCTCGGTGGGCGGGCTGCGCGCCATGACGGCGACGAGCGGGCCGGGTTTCTCGCTGATGCAGGAGAACATCGGTTACGCGGCCATGACCGAGATCCCGTGCGTGGTGGTGAACGTGCAGCGCGGCGGACCTTCGACCGGCCTGCCGACGCAGCCTTCGCAGGGGGACGTGATGCAGGCGCGCTGGGGTACGCACGGCGACCACCCGATCATCGTGCTGGCGCCGGGGTCGGTGCGGGAAGCCTTCGACCTGACCCTGAAAGCCTTCGACCTGGCCGAGAAGTTCCGCACGCCGGTGATCCTGCTGGCGGACGCGATCATCGGGCACATGCGCGAGCCGGTGGACCTGCCGGACTTGGCGAGCGTGAAGATGGCGGATTACCGGGTTCCAGCCAGGGACGGGAAGGATGGGGAATACAAACCTTACGGCAACGCTGCGGGGGACGTGCCGCCGCTGGCGAGCTTCGGGATGGGCTACCGCTACCACATCACCGGGTTGGTCCACAACGAACTGGGCTACTCGACCCAGCGCCTGGACCATATCGACCCGTGGCTGGAGCGCTTCAATAACAAGCTTACCCGGCACATGGACGAGATCAGCCTGGTGGAAGAGGACTGCGAAGAGGGGGCGCGCACGGCGGTGCTGTCGTACGGGGCCTCGGCCCGCACGGCCCGGCACGCGGTCAAGCTGGCACACGCGGGCGGGGCGCAAGGTGGACCTGGTGACGCTGCAGACGATCTGGCCGTTCCCGGAGGCGCAGGTGGAAGCGCTGGGCGAGCGGATGGAGCGGATCATCGTGCCCGAGATGAACCTGGGGCAGCTGGCGCTGGAAGTGGAACGGATGGCGGGACGCAAGAAGGTGCGGCGCGTGAACCGGGCCAACGGGGAAATGGTGACCCCGCAGATGATCCTGGACGCGATGGAAGGTTGAGACATGAGCGAAAGCATTATCGAAACTCACGGGCTGGCAGCGCACGGACTGGAAACAGGCGAAGCGGAAATGCCGATGGAGAACTGGTTGAAAGGCAGCGACACCCTGCAGAAACTGCGCAAGGACAAGAAATTCCCGACGATCTGGTGCGCGGGATGCGGGATCGGGGTGGTGATGGGGGCGCTGATCAGGGCGATAGACAAACTTGGGCTGGAGAACGACCAGGTGGCGCTGGTGGCGGGAATCGGCTGCACGGCACGCATGCCGATCTACCTGGACTTCAATACGCTGCACACCACGCACGGGCGTGCGCTGGCTTTCGCGACCGGACTGAAGCTGGCGCGCCCGGACATGAAAGTGATCGCGATCATGGGGGATGGGGACGCGCTGGCAATCGGCGGGAACCACTTCATCCACGCGGCCCGGCGCAACATAGACATTACGGCGATCGTGGTGAACAATGCCATCTACGGGATGACGGGCGGACAGTACAGCCCGACCACGCCGGTTAATGGACGCGCCACCACGGCGCCCTACGGCAACATCGAGGCGCCTTTCCCGATCTGCGAGCTGGCCATGGCGGCCGGGGCGAACTACGTGGCGCGCAGCACGGTCTACCACGCCCTGGAACTGGACAAGTTCTTTTCGGAGGCGATCGCCAGACCGGGCTTCAGCCTGGTGGAGGCGGTCAGCTACTGCCACACCACCTACGGGCGGCTGAACAAGCTGGGCACGGCGGCGGACATGATGCTGGCGCTGAAGGACAACAGCATTTCGCAGACGGCCTTCGGGCGGTTGAGCCCGGAAGAACAGGCGGCAAATAGCAAGATCGTGCGGGGGGTCTTCGCGGAGCACGACCGGCCGCCCTACCTGGAGAACTATGCGGCGCTGGTTGAGCGCGCCCAGGCAGGTGCGGCATGAGCGGGAGGATGGCAAAGCGGACCGAGATAAGGCTGGCGGGCGAAGGCGGGCAGGGCATGATCCTGGCGGGGATCATCCTGGCGGAGGCGGCGGCGATCTTCGACGGGAAGATGGCGGTGCAGACGCAGAGCTACGGGCCGGAAGCGCGCGGCGGGGCCAGCAAAGCCGAGGTGGTGATCGCGGACGGCGAGATCGACCATCCGGAGGTGCTCTCGGCGGACGTGGTGGTGGCGCTGAGCCAGGAGGCGTTCGACAAGTACGCCGAATTCTGTCAAGCCGGGCGGGCTGCTGATCGTGGACGACGACAACGTGCATTCCATCCGCAAGCCGGAGGCGATCAAGATCCCGATCAGCTGGCTGGCGATGCATACCACCGGGAAGAGCATCGTGACCAACACAGTCGCGCTGGGGATATTGGTGGGGTTGACCGGGGTGGTGAGCCGCCAGGCGATCGAGCAGGCCGTCAGCAGCGCGTGCGCCGCGCGGGACGGAGGAGATGAACCGCAAGGCGCTGGAGGCCGGGTTCGAGGCGGCGGAGAAGGTGAGGGAATAATGGAATCTTCCGCCGGAGGGCGGGAGATTTTTGTATTTTATACAAACAAATCAATATCGGAATTGCAATTTAAATGTTAATCGAATGATGAAAAATATCTAAATAAAGCATTCACAAAAAGCTGTAAAATATTAATAAATTACTGTTCATTTGAAAGTGGTAAAAATGTTAGGAGGGTGTAAGAAAAAGCAGAACATATCGATATCCTCTCGAATGTGGACTAATTTATTCACAAAAAGAAGAAGGATATCATTATTCTAAATTTCCCTGCTATACTATTAATACGTTTCGTAACCCGTCATTTTTAAGAAAAAACTGACCCGTTACGAAAACGAAGTGGAGCAGAGATGAAAAATTATAATGACACCCTCAATATCGACGACTTCTATCAAAAATTTGCAAACACCAAGTCAGTCACAAAAAATGATTTAAAGCAATACTTTACTGCAGAGAATCCAGATCTAACAATCCAGGGTTTTCGCAGAATTCTCTACAGATTGGAAAACCAAGGGGTTATTTATTCTTCCGGAAGTGCCGTTTACTCGATCCAGCCAGCATCATCTCTCCCCGTAAAGCCAAAAAGAAAATTCACACCGATCCCCTCTCTCATTACCCAAAAAATCACCGAAGAGTTCAAAGATCAGTTTCCTTATTCGAAATGCATCTACTGGGAAACCAGGATACTCCATAACCTGATGACGCATCAACCCCGAACAAATATGATCATCATTGAAACTGAGAAAGACTCAGAGAGTGCAGTGTTTAACCACTTTATCAGCCTTGGTATCAGACCAACATTCCTTGACCCAGATAGCAAGACGATAGATAGATATGTTGGGGTTCAAGATGAAACCATTATTGTGTCAAAGTTTAATCTCACAGTCCCCCAAAAGGCAGAAAGGAAATCTACTAAGCTATGCTAAACTCGAAAAAATCCTTGTGGATATACTGGTGGATGAGAATAAGTATTACGTGTACCAGGGGCGAGAATTAAGCTCCATTTTTATGAACACGTTTAACACCTTTATCATAAATCAGGATTCAATGTTGCGATACGCGGGCAGGCGAACTGCACAAGATAAACTAAAGTGGTTCATCCTGAACAAGACCAATTTGAAGCTAAGAGTTTACTCAGAGAATTCTCTATGATTACACCTCGAACCCGCACCAGGAAATGGATTGAGAACCTCGAGGGTAAATATGACGCTGGTTTAGCTGAGCGAATGATTATGGCTTTCATGCTGGTCGAAGATCTACAACAGAGTGGATTGCCATTCATATTTTAAGGGAGGCACATCTCTAACCTTGATAACAGGGTCCGTGAAGCGTTTTTCAATCGATATAGATATTATCGTTCCACCTGGACTAGACCCAATTCCATTTTTCCGGAAAGTAATCACCTGGGGGAAGTTCATTAGGGTAGAAGAGGACAAACGGGAGAACGAAATATCGCTTAATCACTTTAAATTTTTCTTTACAGATATTAATGGTGATGAAAAGTACACCTTGTTGGATCTTTTATTCGATAAAGTCCTTTACACAAAGGTTTACAACATTGAATTAAAATCAAAAATCCTAGATCTCGATGGGCCACCCATACTGATAAGGTGTCCTAGCCCTGAGTGCCTACTAGGAGATAAACTGACAGCGTTTGCGCCGCACACCACAGGAATTCGTTATAACAACGATAAAGCCCTTGAAATGGCAAAACAGCTATTTGATATTGGTATATTGTTCGACCACATAGCAAAATTAGAGTTGTTCTTTGAAACTTATGAAAGGGTTGCTACCAGAGAATTGGAGTTCCGAAAGTTGGCTCCTAATACAACCGAGAATGTTCTTCGAGACACCCTGGGTACGGCTTTAATGTTAGGAATGCGGGGTTATAAATATGACCAAAGTGAATATGACGAATTAAGCAAAGGTATACGGAATCTACGTAACCATATTTATGAAGGAACTTTTTCTACAGAAGATGCAATTGTGGCAGGCTCAAAAGTTGCTTATCTTGCGGCACTAACTCTCACCCATATAGCAACAATTAGCCAATTCGATAGAAACATAGACCTTGCTTCCTTACATATTAATATCCGAGATGATTTGCAGCGCTTGGAGAGATTAAAGAAATCATCGATTGAAGCTTTTTATTATTATTTCCAGACTCTTGAATTGCTCAATAAAACTAAATACATACGCAATGAATAAAATTCCATTGATGGAAAAAAGTTACCCAATCTCGAAGACTCCGGCTGTGAATAAGATGCAGATCAGCACACTGGCGTTATCCAGTACCGGAAGGAACATCACGGCCAACACGGTCACGCTCGGCATCCTGGTCGGTCTGACCAAAGTGGTCAGCAAGCAGGCGATCGAGCAGGCGGTCAAGGGACGCAGGAGATGAACCGCAAGGCGCTGGAGGCGGGGTTCGAGGCGGCGGAGAAGGTGAAGCAGGAGCAGAGCTAGGTTACAGTCCCATCTCTTCCAGTTTCTTCTTGTTGGCGTTCACAATTTCAGGTGTCAGGTCATAGAGCAGCCAGAACAGGAGCGTGGCCACCAGCGCCACGGCAGCCGGGACAATGGCGGAATGGATGCGGATGCCGAAGAGCGCCAGTTGCGGGGTGGGGCTGCGCTGCACCAGTTCGGCCAGGCTGGTTACTCCAGAGGGAAATCCGGTGTGGGTATGGACGTAGGCGATCACCACCGCGATGCTGGTCTGTCCGAGCTTGAAAACCAGCGACTGGTAGCTGACATACACCGACGGGTCGCGCCGTCCGGTCTTCACCGCCACGTCATCCAGGATGTCCCCCAGGGTGGGCGGGTCCATGAACCACTGGTTGCCCAGCGCCATCCCGAAAAAGAGCAGGGAAAAGATCCAGCCGAGCAGGCTGTGAACGAAGATCATCGGGATAAAGGTTAGCACGAGCAGGAAGCCGCCTGCCAGGCTCATCAGGCGGTTGTTGTTGGTCTTGCGCGAGATGACCAACCAGACCGGAACCGAGATGAGCGCGCCGCCCAGCATGCTGCCCAGCAAGAGCGAGATGGTCGAGGCCGGGGCATCCAGCAGGTAGGTGACGATGTACAGGGCGCTGGTTTGCAGCATCACCACGCCGACCTGGTAGCCGAAAAACAGGCTCACCTTTCCAACGAAACGCTTGTTAGAGAACACAGTACGGGCGGTGGCGAAAAAGCCGGGCAGCTTTTCCAAACGCGCCAGGTTCTCGCGGCGCAGACGATAGACCTCGCGCACCTGGCGGGTCTCGAAGATGCCGGGGATCATCAATGCCAGGAAAAAGAAACCCGCTCCAAAGGTGACCAGGGCCGAGGTGCGGTAGCTGAGCGCCACGCCGGTGGTGATGAACATGGGCGGGATCACGGCCGCCAGCACCAGCCCGACGATGCCCAGGATGGTGCCCATGCCCTGGACCGTTCGGCGCTCGTTCAAGCCCTTGAACTTATCCGGGTACAGGCTGACGACGTTGACGTCAAAGAGCGTGCCGAACGTGTCGAAAAGGCACAGTGAGACCACGTACCAGGCGAAGATCAACCATTTACTGGCGACCGGGTCGGCATAGATTGGCCCCATGAATATGGCCAGGTAGGAGGCCAGCCATAGGACCGCCCCCCCAAGCATGATCGGGAGCCGGCGGAAACCGCTCTTTTTTTCCCAGGGAAATACCACCCGTTCCATCAGGTAGCCGGTCAACGGATCGTTGACCGAATTCCAGATCTGGTAGATGATATAGGCCGCGGCGGCCAGGCGCACGTCCAGGCCGATGACCAACTCATAGTAAAAGAAAACCGTGAAACCGAACGCGGCGGAGATCCACTGGGTGAACAGCTCGCGCGAGCCGTAGCTCAGCATGATCCGCCGGGAGTATTCGAATACGTTCTGTTTTTTTCCTTCGATGGTGTCCATAATCTCCTCAGCCCAGGAACATTCCGTCTTGACGCAGTTGGTCCTGCAATTCCGGCACGCAAACCTCCCGCGGGTCGGTTTCCTGTTTGAAACACAACGCCGCGGCAGTCCCGGCCGCCTGCCCGGTCTTGAAACAGACCGGCTGGATTGCCCAGGTGCCCATTGCGAGCAGCTGACCTGAAATGCAGGAGCCGGCGACGATGACGTTGGCCAATCCCAGCGGCAGCAGCGCCCGGTAGGGGAGGGTGTAGAAGGTATTCGCCAGGTGGTGGAAGCGGTAACTACTGCCATCCGGTTCCCAGTATTCCAGGCGGTAGGTGCCAGCGGCGATGGCATCCTCGAATTTCCGGCCGGCGAACATATCTTCGTAGGTGATGAAGTACTCGCCGCGGATCCGGCGGGTGCCGATCACCCCCATGGTCACGCCGGTGCTGATGAGCTGGCAATCCCGGAAGGCCGGGATCTCGCGCTTGAGGAAGCGCATGGTCTCACGGATCTGGCGGCGCTGCTCGTACTCGCCTTCCGCCGCCTGCTGCGGGTCGAGCGGGTTGGTGTTGAAGACGCGCGTGCCAAAAACCTGCACCACGCCGTTGCACACGATTTGATGCATCAAGCCTTTCACCGGGATATCCGGATCACCCGTCAGGCGATGTTGCTCGTAGGTGCGCTCCACTTCGAGCATGTTCAACCCGCCGGTCTCGACGCCTGCCATGCGGAAGGTGGTGCTGAGCGGGATCTGCATCCCGGCCGGGATGCCGTCGTTTTCGCCCGAGCCCAAAACCGCCAGGCTGCCGGAGCGGGTCACAAGCTCGGCGCTGCCGGTGGCGTCGATAAAAATCTTGCCCTTGATCAGCTCGCGGCGGGTCAGCGTTTCCACCACCACGGCTTCCACCCGCCCGGCCTGGGTCACGGTACCCGACAATCAACGAGTTGACCCGCAGAATGACCCCGGCTGCGCGCAGCAGGGTGAAATACAGGAATTTGAGCTCCTCGGGGTCGAACAGGTACCACTTGCTGGTGGCGACTTTCTCGTGCCCGTCCTTGAGGGGGTTATAGTCCTCCAGGCTGTCGTTCAGGTTGGTCTTTAATTCCAGGCAACCTTGTTCGTCCAGCCTGTGCAGGATCTCGCCGAGCAGACCGTCATAGGGCATGTCCAGCTCGCCCTCTTCGACGGCAGTGTTTAACGGCCATGTGGCAATCGGAACCTGGGTGGACATGCCGCCCAGGAAGGAGAAGCGCTCGATCAGGACCACCTTGAGGCCCTTGCGGGCGGCGGCCAGGCTGGCGGCGATCCCGGCCGGTCCGCTGCCTGCCACAACGATGTCGGCTTCCGCGCCGATGGGGAGATTTTCGTCGAAACTCCCCGGCCGGTTGGATGGGTTGATGGGCATAGTTTTCTCCTTTTGTCAGCTATTTCGACTGGGTTTAATTTCCGTGGAGCGGGTCAGCGACTCCGTCTGCCTGCAAGCCCTCCAGAATGACCTGGATGCCGGCGCGGTACATCTCCTGGGCCGACTGCCCTTCCGCCTTGACATAGGTCTTGACCACAAACATGCAGTGGATCGAATACAGGAAGCCCGCCACGGTCTCCAAATCCACCGGCTTGAACCGCTTCTCCGTCACGCCCTGCTCCAGGATTTGCCTGAGCATGCCGTAAGAGGCAATGCCGATGTTGGGATAGCGGTCCTCCGCAGGGCTGATGGATTGGATCTGGGGATCGTTGATGATGATCCGGCGCAGGTCGTCGTTCTCGGACAGATACTGGTTGGATTTGATTGCGAGGGTGATCAGCTTTTGGACGACATCCGGCTCGGCCTCCACCGCCTGGCGTACACTGAGCTGCCATTGCAGGAGCGCGTGGGCAACGGCCTGGTTGTACAGATCTTCCTTGTTGGAGATGTAAAAATAGAGACTGCCTTTGGTCATGCCCAGCTTACCGGCGATCTGCTGCATGGTGGCCTGGCGGAAGCCGTAATAGGCGAAGACCTGCAGGGCGACGTCGAAAATCTGGTTGAGTTTGGTCTGGTTTCCCATGGGCGTGTTTGGCGGCTGGATTGCCTGCATGATGAAGAAGGCAGGCAGGAATTAAACATTTGAACAAATTGTTCTATAGTTAGAATAGCACTTCTTGAAGGCAAAGTCAAGTGGGAGGGTTGGTGGGGATATCGTGAGGTGCAGAGGCGGGGTCAGGGAGGCGGAGGCGCTTTTCGATCAGCTACCTGGCGATGCATACGACCGGGAAGGCGGTGAAGGCGGGGTTCGAGGTGGGGGAAGAGGGTGGGGGAGGAAGAGAGGTAGGACGTGATCCACTGTGTGGGATAGGAGAGTTTATGCAAATATAAACCGATTATTTTTAGGAAAACTGAAGCAGAGTTGTTTTGGAAATATTAATCTTTTGAGAGAATGCCTTGGATTTTGGTGAATTTCTCCTCACAATATTCGTCATATTGATATTTTCTAACGATTCCTCTATATAAATCTTCCTCATACAAAATTATTGTCCCCGCATTAAAAAAAACCTTAATAACGAAATAATGTGTGTTCTAGGTAAAAATTGTTGTAATAATGCGCTCTACCTCGGGAGTAATATGGGAAGAATCGGCAAAAAACGTATGCGCAGTATATTGATCAGAGAAATGGTTTGGTAAACCAAGGGAAGTTTCTAGTTTGTCCGGAAAAGTAAAAATTGGATTATTACCTCTAAGGCAAGAATTGCATTATTCTTCCTATTCTGAATTTCTCTAGTGTCTGTATTCATTTCTGGAAAAATGTCCTCATCATGCAAGACTGCATACGGTATATCGAACGTGTTAAGTATGCGCTGAAAATAGGGAATAATGTCTTTTCCCCCACAAACTATCACGGACCAACCTATTTCTTCGGGGCGACTTATTATTATTCCCGAATGATTTTAGTATAACCGGGAATAAATATGGATAATGAATGTTATGGAACCATATCAGCTCCCGAACGACGAAGATGTGAGACACGCCTTTCAGCAGGGAGAAGAGGCAGTGGTAGAGTTGGTTCGCAAACTGACCGACAATTTCAAACTCCTGGCGGCTAGAATGCAAGCTTTAGAAGATCGGCTGGCCAAGAACAGCAGCAATAGTGGCAAGCCGCCATCGAGTGATGGATATAACAAACCTGCACCGAAGAGTTTGCGGAAACGCCATGGCAGGAAAAGTGGAGGGCAGCCGGGTCATGCCGGGTATACCCTCAAAGCAGTTGAGCATCCTGACCGGGAAGAAGTGCATTGCGTGAGCCATTGTCATCACTGTCAGAGGTCGTTGGAAGATGTGGAAGCCATTGGGATGGAAAAGCGACAGGTGTTTGATGTGCCCACACCCCACATAGAAGTGACAGAGCATCAAGCCGAGATCAAGCGCTGTCCGGACTGTGGTGCAATCTGCAAGGCGGATTTTCCTGAAGGTGTCACCCAGCCGGTGCAATATGGGCCGGAGATCAAAGCGCAGGCGGTCTACTTCAACCAGTATCAGTTGCTGCCCCTGGAACGGACCGGTGAGGTTTTTGAAGCATTATATGGGCAGGCGCTGTCTGAAGGGACCATCCTGGAAGCCTGCCAGGAAGTTGCCGAACAGGTCGAACCGGGCAACGCAGCCATCAAGAAGCATCTGACCGAGAAGGAAGAGACGGTGCATTTTGATGAAACCGGAGCACGGGTGGAAGGCAAGCTGCATTGGTTGCATTCGGCGAGCACGGCATTATTGACCTACTATGCGATGCATACCCGGCGGGGGCAACCCGCGATGGATGCGATGGGCATCTTGCCGGATCTGAAAGGCCGTGCTATTCATGATGGCTGGAAGTCCTACTTCAAGTATCCTGTCTTACATGGGCTGTGCAATGCCCATCACTTACGCAGGTTGAAATTCCTGGAAGAGCGCTACCCGCAGGCCTGGGTGACCGAGCTGGCCGATCTGCTGGTGGAAATGAAAGCAGCAGTGGATACAGCCCGGCAGGCCTCCTTGACTTGCCTGACCTCCGAGCAGTTGATCGCCTTCGATAACCGCTACGATCGTTTGGTGAAACAGGGGTTGCAGGCCAATGCCCCACCAGAGCGGCCAGAGGATCAGCCGAAAAAGCGGGGACGGATCAAACAGAGCCCGGCTAAGAACCTTCTGGATGAGTTCCAGGATCACAAAGAGTTCTGTGCTGGCTTTTATGTACGATTTTAAGGTTCCGTTTGATAACAATCAGGCAGAACGCGATATCCGCATGATGAAAGTGAAACAAAAAATATCCGGTTGTTTTCGCTCCAAAGAAGGCGCTGATCTATTTTGCCACAGAGCATCCCAAGTTTTTAATGTCGCCGATACAGCAACTGCGTCTTCAGAGCCTTCAACTAATAAAACCCTTTTTGCAAAAAAAAGTTCATTTATTGTCGGATTTAGGAGAGAAAACCCCTTAAATAATTGGCGGTCAGCCATTCCCTCAAATGCACTCATGTTGCAGTTGCATGCTTTCGTCCCAATAGCCACACTAGGTTTTTTCACAATTGCTACACGCTCTGCTTCAAACGCATCAACAAATATTGGAGAATGGCTACTGATTAACACTTGGTCAACATCTTGGGAAAAGAGACTAACACATCGTAAAAGAGTTTTGACAATTGGGGGTGAATATATAATTCGGGTTCTTCAATCAAAAGCAAGATAGAATCACGAGATTCAACAGAAACACCATTTTGCAGATCGTGCGCTCCCTCTTTCAATAAGGATCAGAGACTGCAATGACGCGAATACCATGCAACGTTGCAGACCGTGCCCTTTTGAGAGAACATCTGTTTCCACTCCATCATCAATTGTCAAATATACGCCTGATGAAAATATATCCTTCAATTCATCAATCTTTACTCCAAATGAAACCCCAGTTACCGATGGCACTGATTCTCTGAAGATGCTCAGTTATTTGTGCTTCGGCTGTTGAAAGACTTTCTATCCGCGTTGGGCCACCTTCAATAATTGGACGGTTAAGTAATCCGCGAACTATTTCAATAGCAGTATTCAGCTCAACATAGCGTGGATCTTGTGCCAAGAAATCCTCTGACAAAGTAGCCATTAACCGACGAAAGGTTGTCGAAGTAGATCGGCGATCTATTTCGTTTGAATAATCTGTGATTGCCGGTAGCAGATATACCTTCGGCAAAGAGGCTATCACATTTGATTGAAACCCCAGAGCTTGTGTTTGGCCTAGGTTTGGATTGTCATATGCGACTTCATTTTCATTCATATAACGTTCCAATGCCTTTGCATATATAGATTTATTAGATCTCTCATTTTCCAAAAAATATTCTGGAAGTCCATTATCTCTCGCAATCTCGATCCAATTGGGTCTATCTCCTCGTTCGGCCTGGATTTTCTCCAAAGATAGAAACCATGCCCGAGGTTCAGCACGATACCCATGAAATTCTGCTCCGACTTTAACTTTTCCAGTAGCCTGGTCGGAATCAAGCGCGATATGCTTCTCTAGGGTGAATACATCACCAACGAGATAAGGTTTCCATCCATTCGTTTTGTAAGGTGACAGATCTCCGAAAGTCCCTTAATAATTATTTGCAAGGACGGATCTTTAAAATCTGTCTGTGTCACCCCTCCTGCCCCCGCCGACAATAGAATTTCTATAGCATGAAGCAAATTCGATTTTCCGGAATTATTTTCGCCAACAAATGTGAAGAATGGTTTTACGTAGAATTCCCCACTGTCTTGAATTGAGCGATAATTGCAAACCTGTAAGTATATTAGTTTCATATTAGCTATTCCTTATTATTAACCAATGCCCTTATTATTGCATAAACAACTTCATCGGATAAAAAGCTATTATGGGAATATATAGTATTAGAGTAATGAACTATTTTCCGGTTGTTGGAGGTAGTTCAAGCTGATCAATTTTTGGTAATGCGATTCCGATAATTCCTCTCATATCTCCATACATACCAGCTAATCCGCGGACTGCTCGGTACATTTGTTGTTCACGTTTTGCCCAAAGCTGTTCTGTTGCTCGCTTCTCTTGATCTAAATCGCCTTTTAATTCAATAAATGATTTAACTATTGCCTCGATTCTTTTGGCGAAATTCGATTCCAGATAAATACTGATATAAAATTTCAACCTTTTCATTTTTCCCAATTGAAGCCTGTTTCGTATTCGAAACTTCTACCAAGCCAGGTCGTAAAGCACAAGCTAGTCCTATCGCATAAGGAAATTCTGTTACCCATATTCCATCTTGAAAACCAAAATGATTTAACCCTTTTGGCATCACAGCTGTTACGAGAATTGCGACATCTGATTTAGCAACTCTCATATCATCCCGTAATTTTGTGGGCCAACCGTTGCTCCAATTTTTAGTGTTTTTGGATTCCCAAATAATCATTCCACAATAATTTCCATTTTTTGAATACACTTTTTGAAGAACATCCGCACCTTTGATTCCTTTACCAACCGGCTCTATTTGATCGTCGGGAAATTCTAAGGTCAGTAAGTTTTCAAGTTCAAGCTCAGCAACTTCTCCTTGAGTTTGTTGCGAACCTTGTTCGGCTTTTCGCTTTAAAATTGATTAATTTCTTCGGTCTGGCCTTTAAGTTTCTCATCTTTTTCTGCATCCTTTAGTACGTGATCTGCAGATACTTTTTCATAAATGTTTTTCTCAAGCTCTTTAGTTTTCTCATCAAGTTTGCGGTTTAATTCTAATTCCTGTTTCTGGCGTTGATCTTCAAGTTCTCTTTTCTGTTTTCGGAGTTCCAATTCCTTCTTGCCGAAACTTTAAGTTTGTCATCCTTTTCAACTATTTGATTTCTGAGATCTTCAAATCCAAAAGTATATTCCTGCTCCAATTTCCTCCTTAGCTCGATTCTTGTTCGTTTCTCAATTGTTTTTCAACTTTTTCAGTTTCTTCCTTTATTCTTTTTTCAACTTTTTCTTCGGCAAATCCGATTTGCAGACGATCTTGGATTTCTTCTTCAATTGGGTGAGTTTAGACATCTGATAGAGGAAATTGTTTCCCACAATTAGGACAAGTTAAATTAATTTCAGACATGTTTGCATCCCTTCGACAAAATATATATTGTAGATGATGGAAGATTTGTTGAATTAGCAAAATATATACATTGGAGGTTTAATTTTTTACGTGTTTTATTTCACCCTTGTCGTATACCTACTATTTTTTTGCATCATGTATAAAAAATTGTATGGAATAAAAACCATTTCCCTACCCTTATTGGTTTTCATTTGCTTGATAAACACCTTAGTACTTCACATATATAATATACGACTTAATAGGTACCGTTACAATAACAATTCTGAAAACCTAAGCATTTTTTCTCCCTGATAATTACAATTCATTCTGTTCTTATCTGCGATGCAAAGGGTAAAAAGTCCGTTATCTGAACCCATTCTCAGCTATTGCAGCCCTCCTTTTTTGATTTCGCTAACCGGAGCACAATCTATAATACCTGAACACCCTTGCCCGGTTGTAATTTTAATCATAACCTTGAACAGGCAGGTAACAGAGCTGCACCCTTGTTGTGCGGTCAGTGGGAGCGCCCGGGTGGTATGATCGATTGCGACAGCGTGTGGGGGTGGGGGAATAGGTAACTCGGTCGGCGAGGACGCCGCCTGGAGCAAGGGGAATGCGGGGAGGACGTGCTGGCAGGGGCGGGAGGCAGGGAGCCAGGCGGAAATTATCATTTTCCACGAGCGATCTGGTTTGATTCGTTTCCAGATGACAGGTAAAATAAGGCTGAGGTACCCAGCATATGAAACGGGATGAGGTAATCAGGATTTTGACACAGCACCTGGGTGAACTCCGCCAGCAGTATGGTGTCAAATCAATGTCCCTATTCGGATCAGTCGCCCGGGACGAAGCTCGTGAAAATAGTGATGTAGATTTGCTGGTCGAGTTCAGCCGTCCGGTAGGCCTGTTTGCCTTCATAGGGTTACAGCAGTATCTTGAATTTCTTTTATCTTGCAGGGTGGACCTCGGCACTCCAAGGTCTCTAAAACCCCGCCTGAAAGACAGCATTCTTCGGGAGGCAATCCTTGTCACCTAGAGACTGGCTGGAACGTGTCGAAGATATTCTAAATTGTGCTCGTAATATCCAGGGGTTCTCTTCGGGAATGAGCCTCGACGATTTCCAGGAGGACCCACGCACAGCTCGTGCAGTCGCATTTGAGTTCACAACAATGGGGGAAGCTGCTCGGGCTGTGCCCACCGAAATTAGAGACCAATACCCGAATCTTCCCTGGGAGAAAATGCAAGCGATCCGAAATATATTAGTGCATGAATATTTCCGCATCGATGAAGAAATTTTATGGAGAGCCACTCAAGAAGAAATACCCCCGCTGATTTCGTTGTTGGAACAAATTCTTCTTGAGCACAACAAAAACCCCAAAAAGTGAAGTAAGAATGTATTAATAAAACCGAATCCACGAAACGCGTAGACGGAGTTTTCCTCAGCGTTCAGTCAGCCTTAATTCGGGATGGAAATGCGGGGAAATTGGGGGATTTTTGCGTATTGCCTGGCCGGCTGCCCCCGCACTATAATGAAAATGGTATCGCACCTTTTCGTATAAGCAGGAGAAAAAGAAAATGGCGGCAAAACGCACTCTTCAAATGGTATTGATCGTGGCTGTGCTGGCTGCAAGCGTACTGATCCCGGGCCGCGCCGCGGCCGGCGGTCCCTGCGGGAACGTCTATATCGTCCAACCGGGCGACTGGCTGGTAAAGATCGCCGACTACTGCGGGGTCAGCCTGGCGGCGCTGTACGACGCCAATCCCGGCGTGGTTTACCAGCGTTATATTTACCCGGGTCAGGCGCTGAATATCCCCGGCGGGAACGGATATGTCGTCCCGCAGCCGCCTGGAATCGTCTATCCACCCACCTATCAAGTTGCTTCGACGTTTGCTCGTCCAAATTTGCTGGCAACGCCGCATGTTGGCAACAACTATTACTCGTCAACCTCCTATGTCGGAACACAACTGGCCTACCAGGTGACTGTTTATAATAACGGCAACACCCCTTTGCAACTTACTGCCAGCCTGGATTTTCCCTCCGGTTGGGTTTTGAATGCCAGTACCAATAACTGCCCGAATCGCCTGGGCGCCGGGAGCAATTGTACGTTTACCTGGCAATTTACCCCCCAGAAAAGCGGCTATGCTTATCTGAGAGTTTATGTACGCGGGCATTACACGGATTATTACGGGAACAGCCAGCGCGTGACCGGATCCCCAGCCTTTCTCTTCAACGTGTATCCGTAATCAGGCGAAATCTTTTCGTCTTTTCCCACCCGGCATTTTGGGGCTGTCTCAAGAGCAAAAACGGAACTCTTGAGACAGTCCCTTTCGTTTGCAGCCCTTCTGGCTTCCCCCGGCCGGCTGGCGTGCCTTCCAGAGCGCCGGAACCCACCCGATCGGGCGAACTTTAACCTGCGCCGGAACAGGCCGGGATAGGCGAGGAATGCTGGTTGCACGGTAATTTGAAGAGTTTGGACGGTGTGATCGATCGCGACCGCGTGTGGGGGCGGGGGAAAAGGTAACCCGGCGGCGAGGACGCCGCCTGGAGCGCGAGGGAATGCGGGGGAGGATGAGGCGGGAGGCGGGAGGAAGGTAATCGGAACCGGCCCGATTGGAGCGAGCGTGAACCTGCGCCGGAGGACGAGGCCGGGAGACGGGAGGAAGGTAATCCGGCGGCGAGGACGCCGCCTGGAGCGCGAGGGGAAATCGGGGAGGATGAGGCGGGAGGCGGGATGAAAGGTAACCCGGCGGCGAGGACGCCGCCTGGAGCGCGAGGGGAATGCGGGGGGAGGATGAGGCGGGAGGCGAGAGGCGCTTTTTTATGGGAATGCACTTCTTAAAGGAGAAAGATCATGAAACTTCTGCTGACTTCCGCCGGGATCAAGAACGCCAGCATCCACGACGCACTGGTCGACCTGCTGGGCAAACCGGTCGCCGAGTTCCAGCGCCTTGTGCATTCCCACCGCGTCGTACGCCAATCCCGGGGGGGCTGCCGCGGCCTGGCGGTTTATCAGCGGACAGGAGCCCAGAAGCCCGATGTGTGAACTGGGTTGGAAATCGCTGGGAGTGCTGGAGCTGAGCGCCCTGCCCAGTATCGACAAGGGGAGCTGGGTCCCCATGCTGCAGGAGACGGAGGTCCTGCTGGTAAACGGCGGGGATCCGCTGTATCTCAGTTACTGGATGCGCCAGTCCGGGCTGGCGGAGCTGCTGCCATCGCTGCCCTCGGTCTACGTGGGGATGAGCGCCGGGAGCATGGTGATGACTCCGCACATCGGGGAGGACTTCGTCGGCTGGAAGCCGCCCGAAGGCGGCGATGAAACGCTCGGGCTGGTGGATTTCGCCATCTTCCCGCACCTGGATAACAAGGACCTGCCGGACAATTCCATGGCAGGCGCCGAAAGATGGGCGGCAGGGATGGACGTGCCGGCGTACGCGATCGACGATCAGACCGCCATCCGGGTGGTGGATGGAACGGTCGAGGTCGTCTCGGAAGGGCATTGGAAACGCTTCGAGCCGAAACAGGGGGGAAACCCGGCCGGTTCTTGAACGGCTATCGGCGCGGCGAGGCAGAGGAGGCGGTCTGCGGGGTGGGATGAGCGGGGTGCGGGTGTATTCCCTCTGGCATGCCACGACGTTCCGGGCTGGCGCGCTGGGGACCCTGAAGGGGATTATGCCGGTGTACGAGGCATTGAAGGCTTTGCATATGTGAATGAAGGATTGGGAGAGAAGACTCCGGATAGGCGGAGTCTTTTTTTACCGGCGGCGCTTTTACGGGATACCCTCCCGGGTACACGGGCTGCGCCAGGCAGGCCACGGGGAGCGGGAGAGGAAGTTCTGCGAGCGCCAGGACCTATGCGCCTAGAGCTCTTCTGTGCTGGAAAGGTAGTAGGCGTATCCAAAGGGCAAGGCGATGATCCAGTACGGATGCTGGCGCAGCCAATCCCAAAAGTCAGAATATACGTTGCGCGGGTTGTACTTATTAAGATACTGCGGATTGTATTTATCAGCTCTCATTGTAGTAACTGGATGTCAATGCGGTAGCACCAATAAGAAATATAAAGCTCCGCTTCAGTCAATCGATAAAATTTCCCAATGCCGAATGCGCAGGGGAAGGTTGATTGGGAAGGCGGCAAAGAGATTGTACTACTTTTATATCGCAAAGATTCTTGACCTGCTTCCGGCAGGCTGGAAGGCGCAGCCGAGGCAAGAGGCGGCGAGGAGGCGGAGGAGGCCGGGGACTGGGTTTGGGATGATCGGTGCGTGGGCGTAATCTCTCTCGCATGCCACGACGTTCTGGACTGGCGCGCCGGAGACCTTGAAGGGGCTCGCCTGGCAGCGGCGGGGCTTGCCGGAGTAACAAAGGCTGCCAAATTTTCAAGCGTCCTGAAGGTTGTTGGGTAAGGGTCTTTTTTTTGTCTCATCCTGACGCTTATATTGTTGAGATCGCAGATTATCACTAAAGGTAGGGTAACCTATGGCTAAAAAATTGCATCCCGTACACCCGGGGGAGGTGCTGCTTGAGGAATTCATCAAGCCGATGAAATTGAGTCAAAATCGGCTCGCTATTGAAATAGGAGTTGACGCTCGCCGCATTAATGAAATCACCCTCGGCACACGTAGCGTCACTGCAGATACGGCATTGTGTCTAGGGCGTTATTTTGGCGTCTCTCCGCAATTCTGGCTCGGCCTCCAGACCGAATATGATTTGGATGTCGCCCGGGATAGTCTGGGGAGCCGGGTGGACCGTGAAGTGAGACCTCACCCGATAGTTCCAATCCCTTAACTTCTGATGGCAGGGTAGGAACGACTAAAGTCGTTACTACGAATATTGTGGAGATGCATTGCCCGGGCTGCCAGCGGCTCAGCCGGGTCAGTTGGAGCGGTCGGGTGGTATGATCGAGCAGGCCAAGCTGGGGGAGGCGGTCGTGAGCGGAAAAGACCGGCGGCGAGGAGGCCGCCTGGAGCAAGGGGAATGCGGAAGGACCGGCGGCGAGGAGGCCGCCTGGAGCGAGGGGAATGCGGAAGGACCGGCGGCGAGGACGCCGCCTGGAGCGCGAGGGGAATGCGGAAGGACCGGCGGCGAGGAGGCCGCCTGGAGCGCGAGGGGAATGCGGGGAGGACGTGACGGCAGGGGCGGGAGGCGATGGGCAGCGGAGGCAGAGGCGACGGGGTGGGGTAGGTGCGGATGCGCCGGCGAGCAACCTCGGGCAGAGGAAATCTTGACGATCCTGCCTGCGACCATAACCAAAAGTCCACACTTGCGGAGGCGGGAATGGACTCCACTACGAAAAGGGAATCAAAGGCACCTGAATGGTCAAAAGACTGACCTGTTAAAAGGAGAGTATAATTTAAACATGGTCGCACTCCAAACACTTGTCGCTCCCAAAAAAATCGCGGCTTTCTGTAAACGCTGGAAGGTGGTGGAATTTGCGTTGTTCGGATCGGCGGTTCGGGAGGATTTTTCCCCCCAAAGCGACATCGATGCCCTGGTTTCCTTCGCTCCGGACAGCCATTGGAGTCTCTTTGACCATGTTCAGATGAAGCAGGAACTTCAAAATATCTTTGGGCGAGAAGTGGATCTAATTACTCGCCGGGCGCTGGAGCAAAGCCGCAATAATTTACTGCGTTCAGAAATCCTGGGCTCCGCCAAAATATTGTATTCAAAACAACAACAAACCAATGCCTAAACATCGGGATGACATCATCCTGAAAGATATCATCAACGCGGCGCAGCTCATCGCCGCGTTCGTCGATGGGTTCGGGAAAGATGACTTCATCGACGATTTGAAAACCCGTTCGGCTGTTTTATACCAGCTGACGGTAATCGGCGAAGCCGTCAAAAGACTTTCTCCGGAATTCCGCATTGCTCAGACACAAGTTCCCTGGGCACCAATTGCAGGGATGCGCGACCATCTTGTCCATGCCTATGACCTGGTGGATTGGGATGAAGTCTGGGAAACCGCCACGCGGGATTTGCCGGATTTATTGAAACAAATCGGGCACATTTCAGCCTGAGGTCAAACTCCTGCACTCGATCAACTCCCAAATGATTTTGTGGGAGTTTTTTTATATGCTAAGGGTTACTGCCATTCCTTTATCGGTGAAATATCAACATATTGTCGGTAAAAAGGGCATCATTTTTATCGGAGTCACCAGGCTCAGGTGTTGTCCTATTGCCGGACATGTGCGCGGGAAAATACAGGAATGAGTCGAAGCAACTGCCGGAGGTTGCGGTCGTGAGCGGAAAGGATCGGCGGCGAGGAGGCCGCCTGTAGCAAGGGGAATGCGGAAGGACCGGCGGCGAGGAGGCCGCCTGGAGCGTGAGGGGAATGCGGGGAGGATGAGGCGGGAGGCGGTCGTGAGCGGAAAAGACCGGCGGCGAGGACGCCGCCCGGAGCGCGAGGGGAATGCGGAAAGGACCGGCGGCGAGGACGCCGCCTGGAGCAAGGGGAATGCGGAAGGACCGGCGGCGAGGAGGCCGCCTGGAGCGCGAGGGGAATGCGGAAAGGACCGGCGGCGAGGAGGCCGCCTGGAGCGGAGGGGAATGCGGAAGGACCGGCGGCGAGGACGCCGCCTGGAGCAAGGGGAATGCGGAAGGATCGGCGGCGAGGAGGCCGCCTGGAGCAAGGGGAATGCGGAAGGACCGGCGGCGAGGAGGCCGCCTGGAGCAAGGGGAATGCGGAAGGACCGGCGGCGAGGAGGCCGCGTGGAGCGCGAGGGGAATGCGGGGGAGGATGAAATACGAGCACAAAAGGGATGAAAGCCACCCCTAAATGAACTATACTCAGCCATACAATAAATTGGGTCGTGTTTTTTACTAGGTTTTTATTGGAAGGGTGATCGAATGCAAGCTCGGAATTCGCCTGACAGTGACAGTATCCCGGTTGTCTTGCTGGTGGTAGATGACGCATTGAGAGCCAGGCGCCTGACCCCGGCCTTGCAAGGGGAAGATTACCGCATCGAAATCGTTTCGTCGCTTGCCTTACCTTTGCCTGTCCCGGAGGTGGAGCCAGAGCTGGGCATCGCCTGGTTCCCTTATTCGGCCCCTGAAGCGCTGCCGGAGTTCGAGAAGCTGATCCGCGCCATCCAGGCATTGGGCCAGTCCGAGCCCCTGCCGGTGCTGTTGATCGTCGACCAGGACGGGGCGGGCTGGGTCGAACCATGCTTCCGGCTGGGGATCACGGATATCCTGATGCGCCCGATCCACCCGCTGATCCTGCGCCAACGAGTGCGCCTGTTACTCAAAGCACGCCAAACCGAAAGGATGATCCGTCAGCTGAAACGCAAAATGGAAGGCCAGGAACGGCGGCGCATGATCAACGCGCTTGATTCGGCCCTGCATACGCTGCGAACGGACTCTGCCCAACCAGCAAAGTCGACGCCAGTCATAACCAAACCGCCTTCCCCTTTCTTCATTCGTTCACAGCTCGAATTCGATGCCGAGCAGCACTGCCTGATCCTGGATCGAGAGGATCGGGTCGCGACCCGGAAGGTGCTGCTGACCGTCGACCAGTCGTCCATCCTGTTGTATATGATCTGCCACCCTTATCGCGCCCTCAGCAACCAGGAGATCGCCGAAGCTGCACTCAGATACGGGAAACTGGATGAAATCCAGGCCCGGGGGATCGTCCGCCCGCACATCCTGCGACTCCGGCGAAAATTGGAGCAACTCTCTGATAGTCCAGAAATTTTACAGACGGTACGCGGCTCGGGCTACATCTTTTCTCCCGAATAATTTTTCCCAATTGCAATCGATTTGTTGAGATATTGATATTCCAGCGGCTTTCGGGTTGGGTATGATGATGGCATTCCTTTCGCTTAAATCGTTCCAATCAGGAGGTCATGCATGTTCGACACGGGTAATACCGGCTTCATGTTAGTTGCAACCAGCCTGGTCATGCTAATGACACCGGGCCTGGCATTTTTCTACGGTGGACTGGTCGGCCGCAAGAATGTGCTGACGATCATGCTCCAGTCGTTTGTCTCCATGGGGGTAACCACCATCGTGTGGTTCATGGTGGGATATTCATTGTGCTTCAGCGGCGACGTGGGAGGCATCATCGGGAACCTGAACATGGCCTTCCTGCACGGCGTGAATGTCACGACTCCCTTTGCCAATGCCGGGATCCCGCTGTTTGTTTTCATCGCCTACCAGATGATGTTCGCGATCATCACCCCGGCATTGATCACGGGTGCATTCGCCAACCGGGTTCGATTCAGCGCCTACCTGATGTTCCTGGTAGCCTGGCTGGTGCTGGTGTATTTCCCGATGGTACACATGGTCTGGGGTGGGGGCATTCTGCAACAATGGGGAGTGCAAGACTTTGCAGGCGGCATCGTGGTCCACAACATTGCGGGCATGGCGGCGCTGGCCTCGATCATTTTTGTCGGCAAACGCATGTTCCCGGATAAAGGCCCGCACAGCATTCCGCTGGTCGCTCTGGGGACGGGCTTGTTGTGGTTCGGATGGTACGGTTTCAACGCCGGCAGCGAGCTGCAGGTGAATGCCATTACGGCAACGGCATTCCTCAACACGGACATCGCGGCTTCCTTTGCAGGCGTAGTCTGGTTGATCATGGCCTGGATATTCGAGAAAAAACCGAAATTCCTGGGGCTACTGACCGGCTCAGTTGCGGGACTGGCGACCATCACACCGGCCGCCGGCTACATCACCCCGACGAGCGCAGCGATCATTGGAATCCTGGCAGGCATCGTATGTTATTTTGCCATTTCGCTGAAAACAAAGATGAAACTGGACGATGCCCTGGATGTGTGGGGCGTGCACGGAGTGGGCGGATTCCTTGGAATTCTCTGCCTGGGGTTGTTGGCTGACGCAAGTGTAAACCCCGCAGGGGTGAATGGGCTTTTGTTGGGCAACCCGGGATTCTTCCTGAAGGAATTGGTGGCGGTCGTTGCCAGTTCAGTCTATGCCTTTGTGGTTTCATACGCCATGTTGTGGCTGATCAATAAAATCACGCCCGTCAAAGTAACGAAACACGACGAGGAGATTGGGTTGGATTCTTCCCAGCACGGCGAAAATGCTTATGAGATGATCTGATTTGCATTACCTTACCTAAACGTCAGAACTCAATAGAATAACCGTTGAATGGCTACTCCCCGCAAATGCGGGGAGTAGGAAATTAACCGGGCTGGTCGACACTAAAATATTCTGAGCCTGGCGTGGTCTTCGATCAGTCACCCGAAAAATCTGGGCAGGGCTCCAGCCTTGGCATTTTGGGGCTGATCTCCCTTGACTCTTCTGGTGGAAAGATTTGCGAGGCAACGAATTCGGGATAAGAGGCGATCCCGTGATATTCGAGATCGATCCCTTCCGCTTCCACCCTGGGGGATACCCGCAAACCAACCGTCTTTTTGATGATCACGAAGATCAGATAGGCCATGGGAAAGACAAAGGCAACATTCGCAAGGATGCCCAAAGATTGGATGCCCAGTTGCGTAAACCCGCCTCCATTCAGGAGTCCCAGGCCGTCGACGCCCCAGATACCCACCGCCAGGATACCGAAAGCGCCGTTCATCCCATGCACAGCCAAAGCCCCGACCGGATCGTCAATGCGGATTTTCTCTGTCAGGACTGCGCCATAATAGGTGATCGCGCCTGCAATCGCACCGATGGCCAACGCACCCATGGGAGTCACGAAGGCGCAGGAGGCGGTGATGGCAACCAATCCACCCAGGCAGCCGTTCATGGCCATGCCGGCATCCCATTTACTCGTGTGGTGATAGGAGACGAACATCGCAACGATTGCGCCCATCGTGGCGGCGAAGTCCGTTGTGACCACGATCAGCGAGATCGATTTTGGATCGGCAGCCAGTGTGCTGCCGGGGTTGAACCCAAACCACCCCAACCAGAGAATGAATGTACCCAGTGCAGCCAGGGGCATGTTGTGACCTTTGATCGTCTTCCCGAAGACCTTATCCTTGCGCTTGCCCAGCACCAGGGTGCCCGCCAGGCCGATCATGGCGCCAGTCATATGGACGACCGAGGAACCGGCAAAATCGAGATAACCAAGCTTTGCCAGCCAACCGCCGCCCCAAACCCAGTGTCCGAAGATCGGGTAGATCAGCAGGCCGGAGAAGAAACTGTAGATCAGATCGGCTCGAAAATCGGTTCGCTCTGCCATCAAGCCGGAGGCAATGGTCGCGGCAGCCGCCGAAAAGGCAAATTCAAAGAAGAAGAAGGCCAGGATGGGAATGGACAGGCCGGGGTAAGCGTCTGGCATTCCCTGCAGGAAGAACCACTTTGTTCCGAAAAAGGCGTTCCCCTGGCTGAACATCAGCCCAAAACCGGCCATGATGAATCCCACCGTTGTGGCCGTAGTATCCATGATGTTCTCAGCCATGATGTTGACCACGTTCTTGGAGCGAACGAAGCCGGCTTCCAGGAACCCAAAGCCGCATTGCATGAAGAAGACCAGGAAGCCCGAGATCAACACCCAGATCGTGTCCACTGCGCTGAAGACCGTCTTGTCCGCAGCCTGTGCGGCGCCCTGTGCATGCGCAGAGCGAGTGAAGAAACTCAGGATCAACAGCGCAATGATTGGGATACCGAAACGGCGGATCAACTTTTTCATAGTTCACCTCAATTGATTGGAATTTGGGTGGGCTATCAGGAAAAATTATCAGCGCATACCCACTTGAATTAGGCTCCATTATAGGGATGGGGTTCAGAAAAGGAATTCCCCATATGGGGTATGGCGAGGGGCATCTTTTGGGTAGAAAACTTGGGAATCAAGCCAGGCCGCCTGATCTTTCTTACCCATTTGGGGTATTTATGGGCATTCCGCGGATTTTGAGCAAGCTTCGAAAAAAAACCATTTGAGCGCAATTTTTGCAACCCGGAACTGTCCTCGGCGCAGGTAAAATCAAAGGAGCATGCCATGACGACGGAACAGAATGCAGGTACGCAGAAAACCCAACAATCGAAGGCAGCCTACCGCGGCGGAGCCTCCGAGGCGGTCTATGGGTTTGGGATGATCGGAGCGTGGGTGTATTTTATTTCGCATGCCACGACGTTCTGGGTCGGCGCGCTGGGGGTCCTGACGGGGATTATGCCGGTGTACGAGGCGTTGAAAGCTTTGCATATGTGAACGCATACCCGCAACTAAACCCTTGCGGGTGCGTTATAATCATATAATACGTATATTATTTATCTAATTCACTGGGCTGACCAACCTGGCCCGGTTTCCGATATCAAGCAGGTGTTTGAATTTTTATTATAAAGATTTAGATACGCTTTGGAAAGTCCGCTATTATTCTATTTTTTTCTAATTATCTCGTTTTCTCAGGTTGTTTCTATATGTAACGCAGGTCAGGTTGGCGGAACCTCTCCATGGTCCCTGCCGTTATTTGATTGCTAATCCTTCGCGATGGTCGTCTTATCGCAAGCTACCCGGCCCGGTCCGGTTTTACCGGGTAAACAAGATCGAGAAATCGCTGGTTCAATCTGTGTTGCGTGTTTTTTCAACTTTCAAAATCAAATTTGTCAGGTGACTAGAGTTAAAAGTATGAAATCAAATTCCAAAAACAAAAAATCGAGTCTGGAACAAAAACTTCAGACCACTCCGCTTGCCGTAATTGGAATATCGGGCATCTTCCCTCAAGCGCATAACGTTCAAGAGTATTGGGATAATATTCTCAACAAAGTCGAACTCGATGGTTGACATCCCGCCTTCGCGTTGGAACATCGCGGATTATTACGACCCGAACCCGGCCGCTCCCGATAAAACGTACAGCAAACGCGGCGCTTTCATCCCAGACATTCAATTCGATCCGGCCGAATTTGGTCTGCCGCCCAATATCCTCGAAGTGACGGATGTGACCCAATTATTGTCGTTGGTCGTCGCCAGGGAATGCCTGGAAGATGCCGGCTACGGCGAGGGACACCCATTTGCGCGCGAAAACGTGGGGGTGATCCTCGGATTTGTCGGCATCGGCAGCAAGTTGGTAATCCCGTTGATGTCCCGAATTCAGTATCCGGTCTGGGATAAGGTATTGCGCAGTTACGGAATATCGCCGGAAGATTCCCAGAAGATCATCGAAAAAATAAAGTTGGCGTATCCAAAATGGGAAGAAAACTCGTTTCCGGGTTCGATTGGGAATGTGGTTTCCGGTCGCATCGCCAACCGCTTTGACCTGGGTGGAACGAACTGTGTGGTGGACGCAGCCTGTGCGAGCTCACTGGCGGCCATCCATATGGCTGCGAGTGAACTGATCGAAGGCCGGGCCGACATGATGCTTACCGGCGGTGTAGACCTGGATAACTCGATCGGCGCGTACCTTTGTTTCAGCAAGACCCCGGCTTTTTCCAAAAGCCAGCACCCCAGTCCTTTCGATCAGGATTCGGACGGCATGATGGTCGGTGAAGGCATCGGTATGGTCATGCTGAAACGATTGGCTGACGCCGAACGTGACAACGATCGAATCTATGCAGTCATCAAAGGGATTGGCACTTCCAGCGATGGACGGTTCAAATCCATCTATGCTCCCCGTCCGGCTGGCCAGTCCTTGGCCCTCCGGCGTGCCTATGCCGAAGCCGGGTACAGCCCGGCGACGGTTGGATTGATCGAAGCACACGGCACCGGCACGATGGCCGGTGATCCGGCGGAATTCCAGGGCCTCAATGAAGTCTTTTCCGAAAATAACCCGGATGTGCAAAGCATTGCCCTGGGCACTGTAAAGTCCCAAATCGGCCACACCAAGGCGGCTGCCGGGATCGCCAGCTTGATCAAGGTTTCCCTGGCTTTGCATCACAAGGTGTTACCGGCCACGATCCATGTCAATCTGCCCAATCCCAAACTCGAAATCGAGAGATCCCCCTTTTATCTGAATACGGAGATCCGCCCGTGGATAAAACCGGCCGGCCATGCCCGTCGGGCGGGCGTCAGTTCGTTTGGCTTTGGGGGAACGAATTTCCATGTCGTTCTGGAAGAACATACGGGTGAGCAAAACGGTCCATACCGCCTCAATTCCACCCCGCAAGTCATCCTGCTTTCCGCGCCGACCCGCCAGGAATTGGTGACAAATTGCCGGGAATGGTTGGATAAACTTCAAAGTGATGATGCCAAGCAGGAATTTGTAGCCCTGGCGCGTGCCTGGACCGCTGAAGCCATCCCCCCGCAGGCAGCGCGCCTGGGTTTTGTGGCTGCCGATCCTGCCGAAGCCATCAGCCGGTTGGCAACCGCAATGGAACTTGTCCAGGCCAATCCCGCCCAGGCAAGCGCTGAACATCCTTCAGGAGTGTATTTCCGGCAGACCGGGATCGATCCGCAGGGCCAATTGGTGGCGTTGTTTCCCGGTCAGGGTTCACAATACGTCGAGATGGGCCGGGAACTTTCGGTCAACTACCCACCCGTCCGGCAGGCTTTTGCAGACATGGATGCCCACTTCGAATCGGATCAGTTGCCCCCGCTTTCAAGGGTGATTTTTCCACCTCCGGCATTCGATAACGCACGAAAAGAATCACAATCCGACGACCTGACGAGCACCGGGAACGCCCAACCTGCCATTGGGGCACTCAGCCTCGGGATGTATTCCTTGCTGCAACAGGCCGGGTTGAAGGTGGATTTCACCGCCGGTCATAGTTTCGGTGAATTAACCGCCTTATGGGCCGCGGGTGTTTTTGATCAAGACAGCTTTTTCACGCTCGCAAAAGCGCGCGGCCAGGCCATGGCCCCGCCCACTGACCCGGATTTCGACGCCGGGAGCATGTTGGCCGTTAAGGGGGATGTGGTCCTGATTTAAGCAGAATTAAAGGCCTTTCCCGAAATCACCCTGGCGAACTGGAATTCCCCCACCCAGGTGGTGTTGGCCGGGACCCATCCATCCGTTGCAGCCGTGCAGAAGCACCTGGTTGAAAAAGGCTATTCTGTCATGGCGCTGCCGGTATCGGCTGCGTTCCATACCCGTCTGGTTTCTCATGCTCAACAGCCGTTCGCCGCAGTCGTCGATCGAGCCAAAATCAAGCCGCCCCGCATTCCCGTTTATTCGAACACCACCGGTCAGGCTTATCCAGGCGTCCCGGAAAAGATTTGCCAAATGCTGGCTGACCACATCTTGAATCCGGTCCGTTTCCAGGACGAAATCGAAGCCATTTACTCCCAGGGCGGGCGGGTATTTATCGAGTTCGGTCCGAAGAACATCCTGACCAACCTGGTTAAAAATATCCTGGAAGGCAAACCCCATTTTGCGATCGCGTTGAATCCCAGTGCCAGGAAGGACAGCGACCGGCAGTTCCGTGAAGCCGTCGCGCAGCTGTGCGTTCTCGGATTGGACCTGCGTCGCTATGATCCGTATGCTTTGCCCTCCAAACCTTATCGAGAGCCGGATAAAACCTCCATCAGCGTTATGTTGAATGGGGGCCTCTTCCTGACGGAGAAGACCCGCAGTGCTTTTGAGGAAGCCATTGCGCATATAGGAGACTCTCGAGCTTGTCCGCGAGCCTGCCCGTCCGGAACCGGCTGCAGCCGCCCCCGAAACTTCCGCACAGCCTCAAAGCATGCAGCCGGTCGTGCCTGCCCATCCAGACACAGACCCCCTGCAGACGACCGGTCGGCTCCAGGATTGGCAGGAAGCGTCATTGAAAGCCCACACACAGTTCCTGTCGAATGATGGGGAATATATTCGCCTTTACGGTCAGATTACCAAACAGGAACTCGACTTGCTGGCTGGCAATCCTTCGCAACAAAACCTGGAGCAGATCAATGCGGCCCTGGTTACCCTGGACCGCAGTATGACACAATTCCACCAACACCAGGCCGAAACCCTGCGCGTCCACGAGCAGTACCTGCAGAGCCAGGCAGAATTGATCAACAACCTGGCCCAGTTCCAGAACATTTCCGCAGCCCGGCCTGTCACCCGTCCGTCCGAGCCCCGACCCGTCAGTTTCAGCCTGCCAGAACCAGTCGCTCCCAAGAGTAACGGGAACGGACATACTGCAGTCAAACCGAAAGGGAATGGGAACGGACATGTCCCGGTCGACCCGGGCGGGAACGGGCATAATCCGATCCAACCAGGCGGGAATGGCCATTCTCAAGCTGCCCCAGCCGTGACTTCAGGAGCCTCAATTTCGGCTGCCACCCCTCCACGAATCGATCTCGCAAGCCTGACGGAAGCATTACTTGAGATCATCAGCGACAAAACCGGGTATCCCACCGAAATGCTGGAGATGGGCATGGACATGGAATCTGATTTAGGGATCGATTCCATCAAGCGGGTTGAGATCCTGGGTGCCATGCAAGCGCGCTACCCGGAATTGCCCAAGGCGAACACGACTGTCCTGGCCGACTTGCGTACCATCGGACAGGTTGTCGAACAGATGATGGCTTCCGCTCCGTCTTCCCAACTCTCCAACCCGGGTCCTGAAGCGAGGGAAGCGCCAGTTTCGTCAAAGCCGATTCCTACCTCCTGCCCCAAGCGGGAATGCGCTTGAACCGGTCCTCCATGCATTGCGGGAAATAATTGCTGAGAAAAGCGGATTTTCCAGCGATATGCTGGACCCGGACCTGGATCTGGAAACTGAGCTTGGAATTGACCCGGTCGAGTGGGCGGATATCCTGCTGGCCCTGCAGGCTCGTTTCCCTGAATTCCCCACGGCAGACATTTCTTCGCTGGCTGAATTTCGCTCATTGAACCAGATCAGGGAACAGCTCGGAACGGTTGTGACTGGGACGAGGCCGCCCGCCTCGCCGGTTCAATACCCGCAGGCATCCCCGTTCCCGCAAGGAGCGGACGAATTGTCGCGCGGCGTGGTGGCTTTAAAATACCTGCCGGTCCCGGACCGGCTGGATTTGGATTTCCCGAAAGACCGTCTCTGCATCTTGATGGACGACGGCACTGAACTTACCCCGGCTCTCGCAAAAGCACTTTCCGATCAAGGATTAAAGCTGGTCGTATTAAGGGTGGCAGACCACCTGCTTTGCGATCAGGTGCCGCTTCCTGAAAATATGCGCAGCGTGCTCATGGGTGATCTGACCGAAAGCGGAATTTTGAATACCCTGACCGAGCTCCAACAGGAATACGGCCGGGCAGGCATGTATATCCATTTAGATCCCCCCTGCCCACCGGAAGAAGCATTTTCGGAGAACGAGACAATCATTGCCCGGACAGCCTTTTTAGCGGCAAAGTATCTCATGAAGGATCTGACCGAAGCGGCTGAGCTGAATTACGGCGCATTTGTCGCCGTAACCCATATGGATGGAGCGTTTGGGCTGTCCAGTTCCGGCGGTTTCGGACCGGTCAATGGCAGCCTGTTCGGACTGGTAAAAACCCTCAATCTCGAATGGGATAAGGTCTTTTGCCGGGCCATCGATATTTCGCCTGAAATAGATGTGGAGACGGCCGTTGAAAACATTCTGGCGGAACTGCATGACCCCAACCGTTTGATCAGTGAAGTCGGGTACAGCCGCAAGGGCCGGTTTACCCTGGTGGTGGAACAAGCCGCGGCAGGTGATTGACGCTATGATTGGAAAAACCTTGCTCACCCCCGCTTCGGTCATCCTGGCCAGCGGTGGGGCCAGGGGGATAACTGCCCGCTGCGTGATTGGATTGGCCCGTCATGTTCCGTGTAAATTCATCCTGGTCGGGCGCACTTCCATCGCTGACCGGATCCCGGACTGGGCCCGGGACTGTCCGGATGACGCCGAATTAAAACGGCGCGCCATGACCCAGCTCAGGCAGGCCGGCCAAAAAGCCACCCCTCAGGCTGTCGAAGCCTGTTTTCGCCAGATCCGTGCTCAGCAGGAAGTTGAATCCAACCTCCAGACCATCCGCCAGGTCGGTTCCATTGTGGAATATATCAACATGGATGTTACCGCTTCTGCCAAAACCTTGCAAAAGAAGCTGGCCGGGCCGGTCCAACGCCTCGGAAAAATCAACGGTCTCCTGCACGGCGCCGGCACTCTGGCGGACCGCCGGATCGAGAAGAAAACCCTGCAGGATTTCGAGGCCGTCTTCGACCCCAAGGTCGGTGGACTGCGCAACCTCCTGGAGCTGGTTCCCCCCGGACAGCTCGATTTTCTGGTGCTGTTCTCGTCGGTGGTCGGTTTTTTCGGGAATGTTGGTCAGGCGGATTATGCCATGGCCAACGAAGTGCTGAACAAGGCTGCCTACCAGATCAAGCGGGAAAATCCCGCCTGCCATGTGGTGTCGATCAACTGGGGGCCATGGGATTCTGGCATGGTATCGCCTGAACTCAAGCGCGCCTTTGCCGAACGGAACATGACCGTCATTTCGGTCGAGGCTGGGGTTGAAATGTTGGTGCAGGAGATCACTTCCGCACACACATTGGATGACCAACCCGTCCAGATCGTGGTGGGCCAACTTCCCACCCGGCAGCCCACAGACATCTCGGGCGCCCTGGTTAAATTCGAGATCCACCGGCGGCTCAGCCTGGACGCCAATCCATTCTTGTTCGACCATCAGATCGGCTTGCATCCGGTGCTGCCCGCCACCTGCGCCGCTTCCTGGATCGCCAGCGTCACCGAACAATTATTTCCGGGATACACCTGTTTTCAAATTGAAGATTTCAAAGTCCTCAAGGGAATTGTCTTCGACGAAAACCTGGCGAGCGAACATATCCTTGACCTGACTGAGATTGAGAAGGTGCCGGGCGAGAAGGTGATGTTGGCGGCCTCAATTTGGAGCAGGAACAAAAATGGGCGGCCGCTCTACCATTACAGTTTGAATGTCACGCTCCTGCGTGAAGTGCCTGCGACCACCCGGCACGAACTCGAACTCCCCGCCGGGCTCGAATCCAACACAGGCTTTCCTGGCAAACCGCTTTATACGGACGGCACGCTTTTCCATGGCCCGTCCTTCCAGGGCGTCCAGCGCGTCATCAGCCTGGGTGAAGAGCGCCTGGTCCTGGAGTGTCTGCTGCAGCCCATCCCTGCGGACCGGCAGGGCCAGTTCCCCTTGCAGACCTACAATCCATTCATCTATGATGCAATCGTGCAATCCATGCTTATTTGGGCGCAGCGCTATTATCAGGCGCCCTGCCTGCCCTCCCACCTGGTCAGGTTGGAGCAGTTTCAGGCCATCCCGTTTGGAGTCCTAATTCTCGTGGATATGCTGATCGTCTCCCATAATGAGACCTCCGTGGTTGCGGACCTGATCGTTACGGATGCAGACGGTGTGGTGCTGGCCAAATTTACCAGCCTTCAAGGGACCATCAGCCCGGCTCTGAAGCGCTTCATTAAGGCAGATGCCATGTCTGTGCAAACGGGCGAAAATTGATCCGCCGCCTGGCCTCGCTATCGCACCTGGCAATTGTGGGCATGTCCGTCGTTCTACCGGGCGGAGGTGACCTGGCGGAATTTGGCCGGCGCGTCTATCGCAGCCTGCCCCGGGACGATCAGGATCAATTCGATCAGGAACTGACATTGGAAGCGGCGGCTGCTCGATCGGTCCAGCAGGTCTTCGAGCAGGCGCGTCTGGCTGATCGACAGGTTCCTCTGGTAAACCTTTCACCCGGTTTTGCAAAACCCTTCCAGCACAGCGAAACCATCTCGCACACCCGGGATGTCTCCGATATCTGCACTGCCCTGCTGGTGGCTTCAGACTGGTTGGAGAGCAGCGGCGAAGAATTCGTCCTCTTGTTCGAAGCCAGCCGCGCGCCCCAGTTGGTTTGTACCCTTTTATTGGCAGAATACCGGTCAGCCCTGGATAATTTCCGGCCGGTTGTTGCGCATCTCATCGGCGCGGCCCAGGCAGAGGCTCCTTTTACGTCCTCGGCTGTCTCCGGCGGTTTGCAAGAGGCGCTCCGGGAGGCCGGAATTGGATCTGAATCGATCGGTCTGCTCTTGACAACCTTATTGGAGTTGACGGCTTCCCCGCCGGAGCAATTAAACGGGTACCTGGAGGCCTTTGAACTCCGGGATTCGCTAACCTGCGCCATCGCGCGCGCCCACCCCGGTCTGCTGGGGCTGGTGGAGACTGCCTGGTGCCTGTCCCGGCATGTCATTCCCGGTACTCCTGACTGGACCGGACCCGCCCAGCCCGAGCGCTGGCAGTCTTCGCCCTTCTACGTGCCGGCCGAGTCGCGCACCTGGTTTATGCCGGCTCTCCAGGTTAGCCGGTACGCCGGATTGGACCTGCGTTCCGCCAGCGGCAGTTTCACCCAACTTTTTTTGAGGGATGTCCCCCTGCCGGTCTGCCTGCCTGCTGAAGCGCCCGCACGCGAGGCCTACCGTCTGCTCCCCCTGGCGGCGGGTTCCGTCGATCAGTTGCTTGAAAAGGTTTCAGCCTTGCGCTCCGATCTTGGCGCCTCCGCCAGCCTGCCTGCCATCGCACAGGCTTCTTACCGGCAATATCTTTTGGACCGGCCTGCCGCCCGATGCGTGGCTTGCCTGGTCGGGCACACTCCGCAGGAATTCTTGCGCGAACTTGAGTTCGCCTTGAAGGGGATAGCGGATGCGGTCGACCGCCAGGTGGATTGGCAAACTCCGCTGGGGAGTTCCTTTAGCCCCTCGCCGGTCGGAAAAGACGGGCAGATCTCCTTTGTCTATCCGGGAGCATTCAATTCCTTCCCCGGTGTTGGGCGAGACCTTTTCTATCTCTATCCTAATCTGTTCAATCACCTCTCCGCGTTGACCGGGGATCTCGGCGGCTTGCTCAACGAACGGCGGTTGTACCCGCGCAGCCTGGTCCCTCTCACCCCGGTTGATTTGGCAGCCATCGAAGCCCAATTGACTGCCGACCCGATTGCGATGGTCATTTCAGGCAGCTGCCTGGCGGTCCTCTTTACCGACCTCCTTCGCAATGTTTTCGAGATTCATCCTGCCAGTGCGTTCGGCTACAGCCTGGGTGAGATCAGCATGATGTATGCCAGCCGGGTCTGGACGACCGCCGACAACGCCTCCGAAGCCCTGAGAGAGTCCCCGCTTTTCCACACCCGCCTTTCCGGACCTCAAAACGCCGTGCGCGAGTTCTGGAATTTACCCAGGCTGGCAGAAAGCTCTCCAGACCAGCCGCTCTGGGCGAATTACCTGCTGATGGTTGGACCGGAGAAAGTCAGGGAAGTTCTTCCGGAAGAACCGCACGTCTATCTGACCCATATCAATACGCCCCGTCAGGTCGTGATCGGTGGAGATCCGGCTGCCTGCCGTCGCATCATTGACAGGCTGAAATGTAAATCCATCCAGGCGCCTTTTGATTATGCCATTCATTCCGAACCGATTCGTTCCGAGCTGGAAATGCTGACGGAATTGCATTCCAATCCCATTATGGGGCATCCTGACATGACACTCTACTCGGCTGCCACCTACCGCCCCATGCCGATCGAGAGGCAGACGATCGCCCGGCAAATTGCCCTGGCTATCTGCACCACCCTGGATTTCCCCCGTTTGATCCAGCTGGCCTATGAAGACGGCGCCCGCATATTTATCGAACTCGGCCCGGGCAGTAATTGTGCCCGCTGGATTAATGAGACCTTGCAGGGCCAGCCGCATGCCTCCTATTCGATCAACCGCAAGGGTGTCGACGACCACCTTTCCATTCTCCGTCTGCTCGCCCACCTGGTCGCGCAACACGTCCCCGTCAATTTGAACGTGCTTTATCAGGATTAGCCGCATGTCAACCAATCCATCCAGTGACATCCTTGAAAATTACCTGCAGTGGTGGCAGGCGCACACGCACCGGCTGGGACAGCTCCACGGTCAGTTTCTGGAACTGCGCCAGGCAGGTTTGCAGCAGGTCGCCGGCAGCATTGAAAATCAGTTGGCCCGCTCTCGTCCCATTCCTGCCGTGTCCGCGCGGCCTTTATTTACCCTGGCTGACTTGAACGAATTCGCCCTTGGTTCTGTTGTCAAATGTCTTGGTCAGGAGTATGCGGTTTATGCTGACCGCCGCATTCCGCGCATCCCGAACGGCGATTTTCTCTTGATCAGCCGGGTTCTTTCCATCCGGGGGAGCAAGGGCGAATTCGACCAGACCTCCGGCATATTGGCAGAATACGATGTGCCTGAGGCTGCCTGGTACCTGGATGGAGAAACATCCGGTCGGTTACCTTATTCCATCTGCCTCGAAATTGCCTTGCAGCCCTGCGGTGTCCTCACCGCCTATCTGGGCACACCCCTCCGTTATCCTGAGTTTGATTATTACTTCCGGAACCTGGATGGTGAAACCTTCTTCCACCACCTGGTGGATGCGCGCGGCAAGACCATCCAGATCCGGGCTGAGCTTCTCAAGACGGTTTTTTATGGCGCCATCATCATCCAATATTTCTCCTTTGAATTGAGCTGCGCGGGCGAAGTTTTCTTCTCTGGCAAGTCTTCCTTCGGCTATTTCTCGGCCGAGGCCCTGGCAGGTCAGGCCGGATTGGACGGCGGGAAAAATGTCCCACCCTGGCTGGGTCAGGCTGGGCTGGAACATAAGATTGTCCCCATCGATCCAGTCTTTCTGGAAGAGAACCTGCCCAAAGGCCGGCTCCGCCTGCTGGACAAACTGCTGGTCGATCGCGCCGGGGGCCAGTACCGGCAGGGCTATGCCTATGCCAGCCGGATAAACCGGCCCGGGGATTGGTTTTACGCCTGCCATTTCCATCAAGACCCGGTCATGCCGGGCTCATTGGGGATAGAGGCCATCATTCAGGCAATGAAGCTCTTTGCCGGGCAGACGTCAGAGCAGGTCGCATTCCCAGCCCTGGCTACCGGGCAGAAAATGAATTGGACCTACCGCGGCCAGGTCCTGCAGAGTCATCGCCAGATGCAGCTCGAGCTTCATTTCCAAAAAGTCCAGCCGGTCGGGAAAACCATCCTGTTAAAGGCTGATGCCAATTTGTGGGCAGACGACACCCGCATCTATGGGGTTAAAAACCTGGCGCTTGCGATTGGGGAAGGTCCGGGCTAAATACGTTTTTGAAATTCCCGGGCGTGTGGATGCTTGCTTTGCCGACCAATTTTTTTGCGCCACCAGTGCCACCGCCGCAGGGACTATGGCTGCGTCGATTAGGCGGCCGAGACAGACGGTGGCAGCGCAGTGGAGGGGGAAGGTCCGCAAGTCTTTCGAAACCATTCCCGGCTTTGACGGTCTGTCCGGTGAGGCAGATTGAGGTCTGGCCTCAGTCCATGGAAGCCGGCTTAAGCCGACCCGCTACAGCGACAACTGAAACCGCGTGAGCCTGCCGGGGTTGCCGGCGCCGAGAGGTGCGATTACATTGGTTATGGCAAACGTCCGAGCACTGCCTGCGCCTCGGATTGCATCGCCTCGCTGGTGGGGGCTGGGCTGCCGTCCGTGGTGACAGCGCTAAAATCGAAAAAGATCGTGCCTTTCACGAAACCGATCGCCATGCCGTTGACCGCGGACCCACTGCCGTCATTGCCCGTATCCAGCATGACGGCGCCATCCGCGAGGTTGGGCAACTGGGTGACGTTCAATTGTGAATCCGGCGATCCCAGGTTGGATTGCATGTCCGCCAGAAATTTTGCCTGATCCGATTGGGCCGTGGCGGCATCCTTTTCCTGCGCAAGCTCCACCGTGAGAATGCTCGCAGCACCGACATACCGGCAGAATTTCAGACCATAGCCGGTGGAGCCGCCCTGGCCAGTTCCAAAGGTTGTACCGGTAAGCGCAGAGGCTGCCTGGCTATCGATCAACTGGCAGGGGTCGAGTTGGGTTGACTGTGGGGTTTGCTGCGGAGTTTGCAAGGGGGTCTGCTGCGGTGTATCCACCCCTGCGTTTACGACGGCAACAGAAGTGGGAGTTCCTGTCGGAGTAGCAGCCGCGGGACCGCAGGCGGAAACGAGCAAAGGAATGACGAGGGCACAAACAGCGAGCATATTAAGGTTATTCTTTTTCATAGAGAAACTCCTAAATTTGACTGAATATAATCATAATGGTCTTTATTTTCAAGAGGTTTTTTAACGGAATTCTAATCCAGCGCCTTCCATCACCTGATTGAGAAGAAATGTATTCCGATATAATGTAATGAAATATTCATTACTGGTTGAAAGGGATAGACAATGACAGTCAAACGATTACAGGGATTTGGTTTGTTGATCAGCGCCGTGGGGGTACTGCTGGGGTATTTCGGTCCATCCGCCACCTGGTGTCACGCGCTGGTCTGGGTAGGTGCAATCCTTTTCATTCTGGGGATTCCGGCTGTCCATGCCGCCCAGCAGGATGGTACTGCCGGGCTGGTGGGCATCCTCCTGCTCGAGATCGGAGCGATCATCAGCCTGCTCTTCCAATGGAATCTGGTCTCTGGAGGAGTCTTGAGCCTGGTCGGCGCGCTGGCATACTGCGATCGGTGCGGTCATCGTGGGATGGTTAACCACACGCGGCACAGCCTTCCCTGTTTGGGTCGGCTGGACCTTTATTATCGGTGCCGTGCTGAACCTGATCGGGGGATTGGCCAGTCCCGGATCGCTGAATACGGTCGTATCCGTGCTGGCCGTGCTGCTGATCGCGGCTGCACTGGTCGGCTACGGATTCCCGTTATATCGTAAACGCAGAAGCTAATTTCCCCTTATTCTGCTTCCCTGCGTGCAATCACCCGTACGGCGTTTTCAACTGGCTGGTCTGCCACCAGGATAAGATAACCTCCTCCGCCAGCGCCGGATAGCTTCCATCCCAGGGCTAAATCCCGGTATTGGTCGATCAAGGATAAGACATCGCCATCCAGCATATGCGGGAACATGGCGACCTGCGCTTCGAACGAGGCCCGGAAGTAATGTCCGAAACGCACGATGTCGTGGTCCAGAATGGCTTGCCAGCAGCCTTCGGCCGCATCTGCCAGCGCATGTGCTTTTATCGGGGTGATATCCGTGTCCGCCAGCACGTCAAAGTCGGCCTGGCGCGGGCCGAGCGAGACCAGGTACATGGCGTTTTCCACGAACTGCAAAGTAGCCGCATCCTGGACGTGCTGGATCCGGCTGGGCCAATATTCCCCTTCGTAATAGGCGTTGGCCAGCCCGGGGAAGACGATGCCGATGGAATCCTGAGAGCCCGAGATGATCTCCGTTCCAGGCGGATTGTCGTAGCAGAACAGCATTTTGGCGAGTTTTTCGTAATTGCCCGGTGGGATCTGCGAACCCCACAAATCGATCGCCGCCCGGCGGGTGCTGGAGGCCATGCCGCTGCGTTCGTTGAACTCGAGCGTGGGCTCGAGCGAGATGGTCAGGACCGGGCCGGGATGAAATTTGGAAACCCAGGGTTGGTCGAGCCACCCGCCGGCCAGGTCGATGCGGAAGGGGATGTGCGTCTGCTCGCGCAGCGCCGTGGAGGAACGCGGCGGCAGCGACCCAAATGGCGCCCGCTTCAGGATGACGTATTCGATCCCCAGCTCCGCGCACAGCCGCCGTTTTTCTTCGAGATGGCCGTCCTCGTTGACGACCAGAAAATCCGGCCGGATGGAGCGCAGCTCGGCCTCGAAATCCAGCAGTCCGGAACCTTTGGAGATGAAAGCTTCTTTAACGTAGGAGACCGACTTTACCATGAAGAGCCGTTCGACTTCATTATTGACCGGAAGCCGGCCCTTCAGGTCGTAAACCGTTTTATCCGATCCAAGCGCCACGTACAGGTCGCCGTAGGCGGCTGCCTCCCGGAAGAATTCGACGTGTCCGCTATGCAGCAGGTCGTAGCACCCGCTGACGAAGGCTTTTTTTGGCTTTATTTCCATCTGGGTTCCTTTACCGGTACTCATCGATCGCTTCGAACATGGCCAGCACGTTTTCCGGTGGGACGTCCGGCAGGATGTTGTGGATGGTGTTGAAGACGAAACCGCCGCCGGGTGACAGGATCTCGATGTTGCGGCGCACATGGTCCCTGACCTGCTCCGGCGTGCCGCGGTTCAAAACCGAGCGTGTATCCGCGCCCCCGCCCCAGAAGGTCACCTGGTGGCCAAATTCCTTTTTCAGCCGCTCCGGTTCCATCTCGCGGGCGCTGGTCTGGACCGGGTTGAGGATCTCGAAAGCCGGCTTCGATCAGGTCGGGGATCAGTTTGTAGATCGAGCCGCAAGAATGCAGGAAGGTGTGCATGCGGCTGTGGGTCTTGATGTAGTCGCACAGCCGGGTATGGCGCGGCTTGAACAGGCGGCGGTAAGTTTCCGGTCCCATCAGCGGCCCGGTGTTCATGCCCAGGTCGTCGCCCAGGCGCAATGATGTCCACCACATCACCGACCGCCTCGCAGATCTTTTCGAGCGAGGCCAGGTGGCGCAGCATCAGCGCGTCCAGGAAGCGCTCCACCTCAACGGGCGCCCGTTTCAGGTCCATGATGAAGTAGTCCAGACGGCGCAGGAAGGTGCCCCATTCGAAGAGGTTGCAGCCGGCCGAAAGCAGGATGGCCCGGTCGCTGGTTTCCCGCAGGTGCAGGGCGTTGGTGCGTAACTGCTCCCAGAAATCCGGCTCGCTGGCGTGGTCCCAGGGACTGTGTGCCAGCGCGGCCCAATGGATGCGCCCCATGGCTTTGTCCAGGTTCGGCCCGTATTGCTCCGGGTAGCCGTCCAGGAAAGGGTAAACGGTCTGGTCATAGGAGAAAGCCGTCGCCGGCATGACTGCAATCGGTTCGTCATTTACATATGCCAGGTATGACCCGTTTTCCTGCTTGCGCGGTCGGAACCAGAGCGGCTGCTGGGCAGTGCCCGCGTTGGACAAGCTGTAGTCGTACCAGTCCTGGTCGCGCCTGTTGAACGTGCGGCCCAGATCGACCGTATCGATGCGCAAATAGTCCAGCAGTTCGCCGGAGGGCTGCGTCACCTGCTGGACCACGTCGTAGACCCAGTTGCGTTTGTCCTTTAGCGGCAGGACCCTCAGCAGGTTATCGTAGGCGATGGCGGAGATGCCCGAGCTGGGCGTGGCGCCCAGGTCGACCGGGAGGCCTTCCGGCTCGGTATGGTTTATGGCGGCCAGGACGCGTTCACGTGAGTTCATCGCAAATCTAATCCGCGTGGAAGAATTCTTCCATGCCGGCCCACCATTCGCCGGGCTTGCGGGTTTCCAACGGCTCCTGGCAGGGATCGGTCAGCTTCCACCATGCCTGCGTTTTCGGGTCGGCGGCCATCTTCTGCATGTCGGCCGCGTAATCTTCCCCGACGTACTCGAAATGGCTGAACAGATAGCCGTCCCTGTAATAGATGGTGTAATTGCGGATGTTGCAGGCATGGATCATCTGCAACACTTCCGGCCAGGGATGGGCGTGGAGCGCCTTGTATTCTTCCAGTTTTTCCGGTTTGAGTTTGATCAGGCTTCCGTAGCGTTGCATGCTTCGCTCCTGTTCTCATCGCTGACCACGCTCTGCACCGTCAGCGCCGAGGCCAGACGCGCCGCTCAGTCCGGTGTAGAGCGTCTTGAAGGCTGCATAGGCCCAGTTGTTCATGCCTTCCGGGCTGACCAGGGAAATTAATCCACTCAGCAACCCGCCCAAAACGATCGTACAGGCCGCCCCGATGAGCAGCGCCCGCAAGACCGGGATTTTGGGCAGCCGCAATCCCGGGCGCCGGGTTGGGTGGCGGGCCAGATTGCCCTTGATGAATTCATTGCGCGCCGAGCCGACCATGATCCAGGAGGTCAGGAAGGCGATGACGAAAACCGCCTCCAGGATATCGATGGTCACCTGCCGGTAAGAAAAACTTTTGTAAAAACTATAGGCGCAGAAGGCGATGGCGCCGTTCAGGACGGCATTGATGACGAAGCTTGCGAAGGCTTGATCCTGGATGTACTTTTTCGGTTCGATTGTTGCAGGCACCCGCGCGTTGTATGCACTCCAGCCGCTTTCGTCAGGATCTATCTGCACAGCCAGTACCGACACGTCCGGATCGGGAGCCGCGGCCGGCAGTGTGATCTCGAGCCGCGGGCCTTTTTGGACGAACCCCTGCGCCTCCCCCGCATAGGTGCAGACAGCCTCTGCCCGGGCGGGGAAATTTTCCACCACCAGTTTACCATCTGCGGGCCAGTCGAAGACGTGCAGGTAGAGCCTGTCGCCGTTGCGGGTCGCCTGCCCCCATGGCTGGCCCTGCAGGGGCGTGTAGGTGGCTCCATAGATGGACCTGTCATAGGTCTTCATCCACCGCCCGATGTGCTGCAGGCGCTCGATCGCTTCGGGCGGGAAGGACCCGCGCGGGGTCGGCCCAACGTTGAGCAGGTAGTTACCGCCGCGGCTGACCACATTGACCAGGTTGCGCACCAACTGCCCGGGCAACTTCCAGTTCGTCTCTTTCGGGTTGTAGGCCCAGGACCCACCCATGGTCATGCAGGTTTCCCAGGGCTGGAAATGTTCGGGCGAAGGATAGGGTTCTTGATGGACCGGTGTCAGTTCCAGCCCTCCCTCGCCGTACTTTTTTACCTGCCCGCGTAGCCAGGCGCCGATGAGCGGAGTGGTGGAGAGCGTGCTGACCAGCCGGAAGAATCCGTCTCCAGCCGGGTCGAGACTGGGGTTGGGCTTGCCGGTCCGCGCCGGGATGCCCTTTTTTGGGATGAACTGTTCGGGGGTGATGAAGTCGTAGTCATCGCCCAAGCGGTCGTTGATCAGCGTGCTCGGGCTGAGTTCGTGGATCAGCCTGTGGAAGCGTTGCGGGTCATACTTGCCGTGGTTGGACAGCCCGTCGAACCAGATCATGGCCACCTCACCGTAATCGCTCAACAGTTTGCGGAGGTGGCTTTCCATGTAGTCTAAGTATCCGGCCCATTCCTGGCGTTTCGGCTCGCCGGTCCAGTTTTTGCGGATGGGTTTGCGGATGTCGCGGTAACCGGGATGGTGCATGTCCGGCGGCGAATAATAGAATCCGAGCGGCATGCCGGCACGGGCACAGGCTTGTGCCAGCTCGAGACAGATGTCCTTGCCATAAGGCGTGTTGGTGATCTTGTAGTCCGTACCGGGGGCGTCGAACATGCAGAAACCGTCGTGGTGTTTCGAGGTCAGCAGCATGTAGCGCATCCCGGCTCCCCTGGCGATGCGCACCCATTCATCCGGATCGAAGTCCACCGGGTTGAATTGGGAGGGGAGTGCTACGTACTCACGTTCGGTGATCGAGATCTGCGTCCCGAACATGGTGGCTGATAAGGCCGGGGCCATGACCGGCCAGGAGGCCTCCGCCCCTGCCACGGAATAAGCCCCCCAGTGAATGAACAACCCGAACCTGGCCTGCCGGTACCAATCCAGGCGCTGCGAACTGTCTTGAGGGGATTCCATCTGGTCGGCCATGTTGAAACTCCTAAGAAAGCCGGGATACCGGATCGCAGGGCAGTTCTGATCTTGCCGATCGGGGTGCCGTTGAGGCGTTAATATCCTATAATGGTTCGAATGCCTTGTCAAGTTGAGGGGACGGATAATGATCAATAGGGTTTTCCGCGAAAATATAATCCAACATTTCCCGCTGGAGGATTTGGCAGGAGTATTTTATATAAAGGGTGCGGAATCAGAAACTGCCTCCTCCCACCTTGACCTGTGGGTGGACGGGTGATAGAATGCGGCGCGGGGTAGAGCAGCGGTAGCTCGTCAGGCCCATAACCTGGAGGTCGGAAGTTCGAATCTTTCCCCCGCAACTAAAACGAAAGACGCCTGCAAGGGCGTTTTTCGTTTTCAGGCGGTAGTTTCCCCAAAAGGGGACAGGCGAATCTCCCCCCGCAACTAAAACAAAAGACGCCTGCAAGGGCGTCTTTCGTTTTCAGGCGGTAGTTTCCCCGAAAAGGGACGGGAGAATCATCCCCCGCAACTACATCGACAATGTTACTTTCCAATAGGGATAAAGGTAAATCCCCATTCAATGTCCTCTAAGAGCAACTAGGGGCAACAAAAACCGTTTTTCCGTTGTGTCCGTTGTGCCCGTCGTGGTGAAAAATCCTAATCTAACATTGTCGAGCTACTAATAACGTAAAATTGGCGCGGGCGAAGCAGGACAGGTTGGTCTGAAACTTCCCGAAGGGTTTTTCGATGCGCCGAAGACCGGGGTGGGAAACCTTCGGGACGAGTGAGGGATCCGCGAGGCAGAGGCAGGGCACAGGCGCAGGGGAGGAATAAAACGCCTTGATAAAATACATCACCCTGACAAAAATCGTCAGGGCAGGCGACAGGCGGATAGGGCGGATGCAACGGGTCTGCGCGGAGAGTTCAAAGCAGGCGCGGCTGGCTGCGCAGTTGCGAGGCTGGACAAGAGCTAGAGGCTTTTCAGGATCTCCTGGCGTTTTTGCTGGTATTCTTCCTCGGTGATCAGGTTCTTGGTGTGCATGTCGTTCAGTTCTTCCAGGCGGTCGGAGAGGTCCTGGGGTGCAGGGGCGGCGGCCTGGGCTGGCGCGACGGGGGTCTCAGGAATATGCAGGGTTTTGATCTGGACGCGACTGGGTTTGTTGGGGTCGTAGAGGATCTCTGCAGTGATCCCAGGTTGGACCAGGGCTACCTGGATGCGCGAGACGAGCGTCCTGGCTTCGGCCTGGACGGTGCTGCTGCCCAGCAAGGCGTATTCCAGCAACAGTCCCACCTGGGGGTTGTTGTTGACGGTTGTGCCGGTATCCCAGACCTTGAGCACTTTCGCTTGTGTGGCAACGCCATTCTTGATTTTGGCGGGGAAGAGGACCCGGAAGAAGGGGATCATCGTCACGGCTGCGATCCCCACCACGAACAGGATGGTAATCCATTGCGAGTTATCCCCGTTGAGCAGGTTGGAAAGACCACTGCCACCGGATGCCCGCTCATTGCCTGCTCCGGTTGAGGCGAATAAAACAACCCCTAAAATGCCCATGGAAAAGATGATCCAGAAGAACATCCTCCCGCGTTGTAATTTCATGCTCTACTCCCTGGCGGCGCGGAACGATCACCACCGAGCCCATTATGACATAAAATGGACGAAAATTGTCTGGTACATTTTGGGGAAAATCATGCGTGACCAGTGCTCCGGGCGGCGCAAAGCGAGCGGAAGACCGGCTAATTCAACCGGAGCTGCGCGCGGAGGATGACCAGGATCAGCCCTGCTCCAGCGCGGCCTGGACGGCCCGGTCAATGCCCAGGTGGCGCCCCTGCGACCACAACTCTGAAAAGGCGCCTGCCTCCATGGACTGGCGCAGGGTCTGCACCTGCCGGTCGTACTCGACCTGTTCGAAATGGCTCATGGGGATGTCGATCTTTTCGCGCAGGGCTTCAGCGGCCCCCAACAGGCGGGCGGCCCGCTCGTTTTGGGAGTGGGCGATGGCGATAAACGCCAGCGTCTCCAACTGGTTGGCCACGGCGGCCTGCTGCCCCAGTTTCTGCCAGGCCGGGAGGGTCTGACGGTAGGCCGCCTCAGCCTGATCGAGCCGGCCTTCATAGCGATCCATGTGGGCAAATTCGCTGCGGATCATCGCCACCGGCTGGCTGTCACCCATCTCCTGGAAGAGCGGCAGGACTTTTTGCAGGTTTTCCCGGGCGGTCTGGTAATCGCCCCGGTATTTGGCGGCAATGCCGATCCCCAACATAATCAGCGCCAGGTACCATTTAAAGCCGGCTTTTTCCAGGATCGCGATGCCCTCCCTGGCATAGGCGTGCGCCTGTTCGGGGTCCTCGCCGGTAGTCAGCATGTACTCACCTGTCACGCCCAGGCTCAACCCCAGCACGAACTGGTCTCCGCTTTCCCGTGCGTATGCCAACGCCTGCCTGGCGACCTCATCGATGCCACGCGTCTCCCCGACCGACAGGCTGCCGATACACTGATAGGCCAGGGCGCGCGCCGCCAGGCCCATATCGCCCCCTTCCAGTGCGTACCCGGCGCATTTGGCGGCTAACTCGGGGATGTGGTGGGTTTCCCCCAAACTCAATTGACCCGCGATCAAGCTGCTCATGGCCCTGGCGATCATCAATTTGCGCTGCCGGGGGGTTTCGCCTTCTCGTAAGGGTTTCTCCTCGGCGCGCTCGATCACCATTTGGGCCAGGGTCTTGCCGCGACTCTGGTTGGTGTTCATGATCCAGAGCAGTTGCAGGGAGTACATTATTTGCAACGCCGAATCGATGTCATGGTCCATTAACCACTCCAGCGCCGCCTGGAAGTTGTCCAGTTCGCGTTCCAGGGAATTCACCAATTCGCCGGTCACCTGTGTGTATAAGCGCGGTTCCACTTCTTTGGACAGTTGCAAGAAATAGGAGGCATGCCGCTCGTGCGCCTCGTCCTGTTCGCCGGTTTCCTGCAGCTTTTGCAGGGCGTACTGCCGGATGGTTTCGAGCAGGTGATAGCGCATGCTGCCGTCTTCCAGCTCGTCCACGACCACCAGAGATTTGTTGACGAGCTGTTCGAGCAGATCAAGCACATCCTGGTCGGGACAGATGAACTCGGCTGCCGGATAGGTCCAGCCGCCGGAGAAGACCGACAGCCGTCGCAGCAGGGCGCACTCCTCTGGGCTAAGCAGGTCGTAGCCCCAATCGATCAATGCGCGCAGGGTTTGCTGGCGGGGCAGGGCGGTGCGCGAGCCGCCGGTCAGCAGCTTGAAGCGGTCATCCAGGTGGGCGGCAATCTGGTCGGGCGAGAGCAGGCGTGTGCGGGCGGCGGCCAATTCGATCGCCAGCGGAATCCCGTCCAGGTGCGAGCAGACCTGGGCGATGGCGGCGGCGTTCGCATCCGTCAGTTTGAAGTGCGCATTGGCCGCGCGGGCGCGCTCGACGAACAGGCGGGTGGATTCCGTCTCGGCCAGCGAAGGGATGCGGTAGACCATTTCCCCGGCGATGCCGAGGGCTTCGCGGCTGTTGGTGAGCAGTTTCAATCGGGTGCAGGTGCGCAGCAGGTCGTCTGCCAGGCGGGCACAGGCTGCCACCAGGTGTTCACAGTTATCCAGGATCAGGAGCAGGGTCTTGCTGTGCAGGTTTTGAGTGACCAGGGTTGCCAGTGGGCTGAAGGAGCTTTCCCGCAATCCCAGGACGTGGGCGAGCGTGGGCAGGATCTGGGCCGGGTCGCTCAGCGTGGCGAGTTCGACCATCCAGACGCCGTCTGGAAAACGCTCGAGTTCCTGGGTGCCGACCTCAATCGAGAGGCGGGTCTTGCCGGTGCCGCCGGTGCCGGTCAGGGTGACCAGGCGGGCCGAATTAAGCAATGCTTTCGTCTCGGTGATCTCTTTTTCGCGCCCGATGAACGAGGTCAGTTGGACGGGCAGGTTGTTGCTGGTGGTCTGGGACGAGGCGAGGGGTGGAAATTCGCCAGGAAGGTCGGGCAGGACCAGTTGGAAGATCTGCTCGGGCCGGGACAGGCCCTTGAGGGCGTGTTCACCCAGATCAAGCAGCGAGGCGCCTTCCGGCAGTTGGTCGCGCAACACCTGGGCGGTCGTCCCGGAAAGCAGCACCTGCCCGCCATGCCCGACCGACATAAGGCGGGCGGCCCGGTTGACGGCCTGCCCATAATAGTCGCCTGCGCGCAGTTCGGCCTCGGCAGTGTGCAGGCTCATGCGGACGTGGATGTGCGGCTCTTGGGTGACCGCCTGCAGGCCGCGCTGGGCGGCGATGGCAGCGTTAAGTCCGTCCTGCGCGGTGGTAAAGACCGCCATGGCGCCATCGCCGGTGGTCTTGACGACGTGTCCGAGGTTGGAGGTGATGGCATCCTTTAGCAGCGCATCGTGGCTGGCCAGGGCGGGCTGCATGGCCTGGGGAAATTGCTCCCATAGCCTGGTCGAATCCTGGATATCGCTAAAAAGGAAGGTGACGGTTCCGGTGGGGAGGTCTGGGTTCATGAGACGGCTTGCGGATACGGATAAATATTATACAATAAATCAAGTATAACGCGGTTCCACGGAAAAGGCGCAATCCCCTATTGGGGATGGGGTCACCTTGCGTCGCATCCCGGCTGCGTCTATAATTCTTTTACAATATGTCGCAAATCGACGAAATCAAATCCCGCATCGACATCGTGGACCTGATCGGGGAATCGGTCAAACTGCGCCGCGCCGGGAAAAATTACTCCGGGCTGTGCCCGTTCCACAATGAAAAGACGCCCTCCTTCATCGTCTCGCCCGACCGGCAGACCTGGCACTGCTTCGGGCAGTGCAATGAGGGCGGGGATATCTTCCGCTTCGTGATGAAGAAGGAAGGCTGGGATTTCAAGGAGGCCCTGCAGGCCATGGCGGACCGGGCCGGGGTCAAGCTGGAAGCCTACCACGCCGCCAAACCGGAGGAGAAGGAAGCCCACGAGCGCCTGCACGGGCTGCTGGAGGAGGCGCTGACCTTCTACCGTTACCACCTGTCTACGCCGGCCGGGAAATTTTGCCTGGATTACATCCACGAACAGCGTCACCTGACCGACGCCACCATCGAAACCTTCGGCCTGGGCTACGCACCGCCCGCCTGGGATGCCACGCTGGAGCAGTTCCGCTCCAAGGGCTACAGCGAACAGGAATTGCTGGACGTGGGTTTGATCATCGTCAAGGAAGATGAGGACGAGCAGGGCACGCCGCAACGCCGCAGGGTATTCGACCGCTTCCGCAACCGGCTGATGATTCCGATCCGCGACGAGAACGGGCGCATGACGGGCTTTGGGGCGCGCATCCTCGATCCGGAAGACTTTCCCAAGTTCATGAATTCGCCCGACACGCCGCTGTTCAGCAAGAGCCGGCTGCTGTATGGGCTGGACCGGGCACGCAAGCCGATCCGCTCGGCCGACCAGGCGGTGATCGTGGAAGGCTACCTGGACGTGATCGCCGTGCACCAGGCGGGCTACGAAAACGTGGTCTCGCCGATGGGCACCGCCCTGACGGACGAGCAGTTGCGCCTGCTGAAGCGCTTCTCACGCCGCATCGTGCTGGCGCTGGACCCGGATGCGGCCGGGCAGAAGGCCGTGTTGAGCGGGCTGGAAGCAGCCCGGCAGAGCCTGGACCACGCGGAAGAGTTGCGCTTCGACGCGCACGGCTTACTGCGCCACGAAGCTCGTTTGCAGGCCGACCTGCGGGTGGCCTCCCTGCCGGACGGGTTGGACCCGGACGAAGTGGTGGAACGTGATCCGGAGGAGTGGAAAAACCTGATCGAGAACGCCCAGCCGATCGTGGTGCACGTGATGGAGACGCTGGCGACTGGACGGGACCTGGAAGACGCACGCGTCAAATCCGAAATCGCCGGGCAGGTGCTGCCGTTGATCGAAGACCTGACCAACCCGGTCGAGCGGGACTCGTACCGCCAGCGGTTGGCGCGCTTCCTGAAGGTGGACGAGCGTGCGATGGTCGGCGCGGGGGCGGCCCGGTCCCCCAGCGGAGCCCGGCGGCCGCGTCCCCGGCTGGCGACCCGGGCGCGCGAGCAGGAAGTGCTCCCGCGCGTCGAAACGCCGGTCATTTCGCCCTCCCAGCGCATCGAGGCGCACATTTTGAGCCTGCTGGTGGTGCGGCCCGACCTGCTTAACCTGTTGGACCGGCTGCTTCAGGAGGCTGCCCTGGGCCGCATGACCCCGGACGATTTCGGGTATACTGATTACCAGGTGCTGTTCAGGCTGGTACGCCAGTCGCTCGAGCAGGATGACCAGGATGCCGACCAATACCTGCGCCAGAACCTTCCGGTTTCGCTCGAAAGCCTGCCGGAGGAGCTGGCAGCTCAGGTTGGTGAACTCGACCCGGTGGACGACCGCCTGGTGGAGGACCTCTTTCGAGGCGTGATCAAAATCCGTCATATGGCAATGAACGAGAGTATCAACCAGTTGCGATTCTTACAGGAAGAAGCCCAACAGTCCGACGACCTGGAACTGCAGGCGGTCTCATATCGCGAGATGGTCCAGCAGTACACCATGCTCCTGCGCATCCTGGACCAGGCCCAGTTGAAGCAGAACGGACGCCGCAAAGGTGGATAAATGAGTACGAAACCCAAGCCGGCGGCGCGCAGCCCGCGTAACCCGGTCACCCCCACCGCCAAAAAACGCCCTCCCAAGCCAGAACAGGGGATGGAGCCAAAGCAAGTCGATCCCGAGAATGAAGAAGAATCCGAATCCATGAATGGCCCGGACGAGAGCCAGGTGATGCCGGAAGGTTTGAACGAGTTGGAAGTCGACGAACCCTTCGAGCTGGACCGGCTCGAGCTGGCGGCCGAATTGTCCGAAGACCCGGTGCGGCTGTACCTGAGCGAGATCGGGCGGGTAAAGCTGCTGGACGCCCCGAAGGAATTCCGCCTGGCGGCCATTCTGGAAGGCCGGCGGGTGACGTTGATGACCTTGCGGCACCGCCGGACGGGCAAGCAGGAGGAAGAATCGCCCAACCGGGCGGCGTACCAGTCACTGGTGAGCGACCTGCTGACGGACTGGACGCGCCTGGGCGAAGACGCCGGGCGGCTGGGGCACCCCATCCCGGATGCCGGGTTGCTGCTGGCCGAAGCGCAAAGCATGCACCGCGGCTGGGAGAGCATCTCTCCGTCTTACCTGCAAAGCTACATGGAACACGAGTTATGGGGATCGGACCCGGTTTGGGACAGCCTGGTGGCGCACGCCTATAATGCCTTCGTCATTTTCTACATTCTGCCGGAGGGGTATGCGGATTGGCTGCTGGCGCACATCCAGGGGCACCACGCGCTGCCGACTCTGCGCACACTGATCAAGAACCTGCCGGAGGAAGCCGAACTGCTGAGGGAGGTGGAGCTGATCCGCAGCCGGGCGGACGAGGCGAATGCAGCCATCATCCGGGCCAACCTGCGGCTGGTGGTGAGCGTGGCCAAGCGCTATCTGGGGCGGGGAATTTCGCTGCTGGACCTGATCCAGGAGGGCAACCTGGGGCTGCTGCGGGCGGTCAACAAGTTCGACCCGCGGCGGGGCTTTAAATTCAGCACCTACGCCACCTGGTGGATCCGCCAGTCGATCAACCGCTCGATCGCCGAGCAGGCGCGCACCATCCGCATCCCGGTGCATCTGTTCGAGGCGATCACGCGCCTGCTGCGGGTGCAGCGCGCCCTGGTCCAACAGTTGGGGCGCGACCCGACGAACGAGGAACTGGCGATCGAAGCAGGCTATCTGTCCGAGGCGGACGTCCAGGCGGTATTGCGGGCGCGCGCCGAAGAAGCGCCGCTCGAACCAGACCTGGAGCGGCGCTGGGAAACGGCGGTCACCAAGGTGGAAAATACGCTGCGGTCGGCCGAAGAACCGGTCTCGCTGGATGGGCCGGCCGGCAGCGGTGAGGATGCCAGCCAACTGGGTGATTTCATCGAGGACGTGGATGCGCTCGAGCCGCTGGACGCAGCCAGCCGCGAGATGCTGCGCGAGCAGGTCCAGCACGCCCTGGCGGCGCTTTCCGAGCGGGAACGGCAGGTGCTGGAACTGCGCTTTGGTTTAATCGACGGCAAGGACCACACGCTGGAAGAGGTCAGCCGCTATTTCAAGGTGACGCGCGAGCGCATCCGCCAGATCGAGGCGAAGGCGCTGCGCAAGCTGCGACATCCGACCCGGAGCAGGTTGTTGCGGGATTATTTGGGGTAGATATCACTTGCTTTGATTAGCAAAAAAGCTTTAACACGAAGGGCACAAAGGGGAGAGGCTTATCACGAAAGGTACACAAAGGTAACTCTTTTTGATATTTATTAGCATGAAAAACGGGCGGGTCGGTGACCCGCCCGTACAATTATTTTAACGCCTGCAACAGCACCTCACGGATGGCGTCCGGGTTGGGCAGCAGGACGTCCGCGCCGCCGGAGGTGATGAACCCCGTCACCTGGCCGGTGCTGATGGAATAGCGCTGGATCTGGTTCGGGTCGATTTTCTGGAGGATCGGCAGGAGCGCCAGGACATTTTGCAGGCCCAGGTCGGTCACGAAGGCGCTCTGAAATCGGTGTATAGCTGGGGGATACGGGTCAGCGCATCCAGGGATAATAGTTTATGTCCCATGGCAAGGATGACTTCCTGGGCGCGCCGCAGGCGGTCCAGGTCGCTGGTGGTTTTGCGGGCCCGGATGTACCAGAGGGCCGTCGTCCCATCCATGTGGACCAGCCCGGGCTGGACTGTGTAGCCCCTTGGATAGCCGTCACGCGCGTCGGTGAAGGTCCGGCCGACCTGGACGTCGATGCCCCCGAGCGTGTCGATGACGGATTGGAAGCCGGTGAAATTGGTCAACACGTAGGACTGCGGGGTGAAGCCAAAATTGTACTGGAAAGTGGACTGGACCAGTTCGAACCCGCCGAATTCCTGGGCGGTGTTGATGCGCTGCATGAAGCGGCCGGGCAGGTAAACCCACAGGTCGCGCGGGAAAGACACCAGGTTGAGCGTGCCGTCCGGCTTGAGCACCAACAGCACCAGCGTGTCGGTGCGGAAATCGCCCGCGCCCGGACGCTGGTCCGAGCCCATCAGCAGGATGGTCACCTCGCCGGCGGGTTGCTGGATGGGGGCGGCCTGGGCAGGCAGATCGCCCAGCGGCGCATCGGTGGGATTCAACGTGGGGGTCGGGGTGGGAGTGGATGTGGGAACGGGCGTGCCGGTGGGCAAGGTCGTTCCGGAAGGTGTCGGCGTGGATGCCAATGCGGTCAGCGTGCCGACCACGAGCGTGTCAATCCCCGAGGAAGCTGGTGTGGCGGTCACCGGAACCAACTGGCAGGCCGGCAAAATCAGTAAAAGGAGCAGGAGCGGGAGCACGAATTGGAGACGCATGCTCCCGAGTTTACCTGAAAATGGTCAATTTGTTTTATGGATATTGTATGGAAGACAACCCTTAAAACTTCATAAGGGTTGTCACCTTTCCCCGATTTTATCCCTACTTATGTTATACTTTTCGGTCGGAAAGACAACCAAAAACCTCCACAGGAGTCGCTATGCTTCTCCAGTACGCTGCGATTGCCACGTTTGTAATCGTCACCGCCCTGATCGGGTTTATTGCTATTGGTCTGGGCGTGTTATTCGGCCCCAAAAACTCCACCATTAAAAAGGCCATGCCCTATGAATTGGGTATGAATCCCATCGGTCCTGGCACACGCCGGATCCCGGTGCGGTTTTACATGGTGGCAGTCTTGTTCATCCTGTTCGACATCGAAACGATCTTTTTACTGCCCTGGGCAATCGTCTTCCGCCAACTGGGGCTATTTGGCCTTGGAGAAATGGCTGTCTTTATCGTGATCTTACTGGTAGGCTATTTCTACGCGTGGAAGAAAGGAGCTCTCGAATGGGAGTAGAGCAAAAACTTGGCAACATGGGCGTGGTCACCACCTCGCTGGAACAGGCCGTGGCCTGGAGCCGCACGAACGCCATGTGGCCGATGCTATTCGGGTTGGCCTGTTGCGCCATCGAGATGATGTCGGCCCAGGCTTCCCATTATGACATGTCGCGCTTCGGGATGGAACTGATGCGGGCTTCGCCGCGCCAATCCGACCTGATGATCGTAGCCGGGCGGGTTACCCGCAAGATGGCGCCGGTGGTACGGCGCCTGTACGACCAGATGCCGGATCCCAAGTGGGTGATCTCGATGGGAGATTGCGCCTCCTGTGGCGGCGTTTTCAATAACTATGCGGTCGTGCAGGGCGTGGACGAAGTGGTGCCGGTGGATGTATACGTGGCCGGCTGCCCACCGCGGCCCGAAGCGTTGATCCATGGCGTGCTGTTATTGTTCGAAAAGGTGAAGGATATGAAGTTCGCCGAAGAAAAAAAGGCCTGATCGCGCAGGGCAAACAGGACCCCGAAAGCCTTCAAGCAATAAAGAACGAAACCATGTTATTGGATGCGAAGAAACCCTATGGATAAGAATTTGCAAGCGATCGTCGAGGAAATGGAAAAAGAATTCGGGGCGAGCGCCACGGAATACCGGGGAGATGCCAGCCTGGTGCTGCCGAAGGAGAAGATCGAGTCGGCCTGCCGCAAGATGCGGGAACGGGGCTTCGAATTGCTCTCGGCGTTGACGGCGGTGGATTATTGGCCGCAGGAAGAGCCGCGCTTCCACGTTGTGTACGAGTTCACCTCGATATCCAAAAACTTGCGCATGGAAGTGCGCGTGCCCGTCGCGGGGATCAACCCGGTTTTGCCGTCCGTCAGCCAGGTCTACCAGAGCGCCAACTGGCGGGAGCGCGAACTATGGGACATGTTCGGCATCAAGGCCGAGGGCCATCCCGACCTGCGGCGCATCCTGATGCCGTTCGACTGGGAAGGCCACCCGCTGCGCAAGGATTATCCGCTGGGTTACGAGGAACCGCAGTTCACATTCAACTTCGATGAAATCAATTTGAGAAAGCCGTATGCAAAAGAGTAGGGGGCGCCTGTGCCGGTCATAAATGCGACCAGGCTGGTCGCACAGGGCGAGCTTTCCACCGGGCAGGCCGGGAAAGCCGGTCGGGTTTCAGCTTCAACCGGATCAGCCGGTCGAAATCAAGGGTAGTTTAGGGGAGTTTAATGAAGAAGCAATCTCATTATTATGGACGCAGCCTAATGGAAAAACCGGGTAACCCAGCTACGAATTCCCAAAGGGGCTTTTACGCCTCAAGCCGCGCCGTCCCAGCAAGGTGCAACCATGAGTGATATCCAGGAAGTTACCGTAGATGACCTGAAGCACCTGGTCTCCGATCGGGCCATCCAGGGCGAAACCATGTTGTTGAACATGGGCCCGCAGCACCCATCCACGCACGGCGTGCTGCGCCTGTTGATCGAATTGGACGGCGAAACGGTGATCAACTGCATCCCCGACATCGGGTTCCTGCATACCGGCGTCGAGAAGAATATGGAAGCCAAGACCTACCAGAAGGCCGAAGTCATGTCAGACCGGCTGGATTATATGAACCCGGTCGGCAATAACCTGGCCTATTCGATGGCGGTCGAGAAGCTGCTGGACCTGGACGTGCCGCCGCGCGCCCAGGCCATTCGCGTCATCCTGGCAGAACTGACCCGCTTCCAGTCCCACCTGGTTTGGCTGGGCACGGCCGCGCTGGATCTGGCAGCCATGTCGATGTTTCTGTACTGCTTCCGCGAACGCGAGTACATTCTGGACGTGATGGAAATGTGCTCGGGCCAGCGCATGATGACCACCTACATCCGTCCCGGCGGGATCTGGCGGGACGTGCCGGTGGGTTTCGAAGAAGCGGTCCGGGACATCCTGAAGACTTTTCCCAAGCGGATCGACCAATACGAGGCGCTGCTCACGCGCAATCCGCTCATGCTCGACCGGACGCTGGGCATCGGCAAACTGACCGGCGAGGAATGCCTGACCTACGGCGTGACCGGTCCAATGCTGCGAGCCAGCGGGATCAAGTGGGACCTGCGCAAAAGCCAGCCGTATTCCGGCTACGACCTGTACGATTTCGAGGTGCCGACCCGCAGCGAAGGGGACGTTTATGCGCGCTTCCTGGTGCGGCTGGAGGAAATGCGCCAGTCGCTGCGAATCATCCAGCAGGCGCTGGACAAACTGCCGATGGGTCCGGTGCGCTCGAACAACCACAAGTTCGTCCCGCCGCCGCGTTCGGAGATCGGGGTCAGCATGGAAGCGCTGATCCACCACTTCAAACTATGGACGGAGGGGTTCGAGGCGCCGAAGGGTTCGATCTACAATGCGGTCGAAAGCCCGCGCGGCGAATTGGGCGTTTATCTCGAGTCCGACGGGGGCCCAAAACCCTACCGGATCCACTGGCGCACGCCTTCCTTCGATAACCTGGGCTCCATCTCGGTCATGGCAAAGGGCGTACTGGTGGCCGACTTGATCGCCATTATCGGCAGTATCGATATCGTCCTGGGTGACGTGGACCGGTAAGCGTCCCGACACGTGTGAGGATTTATGCTTTCTGAAAAATATCCCGAGGAAATCAAGCGAATCCTGGCGAAATATCCGCCAGAGCACAAACGCTCGGCGGTCATGCCGCTGCTCTACCTGGCCCAACGCGAAGCCGGCTACGTGGACCGGCACATGCTGCTGGAGATCGCCGAGATCACCGGCGTCACCGAGACGGACGTGGCGGAACTGGTGGGGTTCTACACGCTTTATCACGACGCGCCGGGCGGAAAACTGCGCATCCAGGTCTGCAACGACGTGGCGTGCGCGCTGCGCGGGGCGGACGAGTTCCTGACGAAACTATGCGAACGGCTGGGCATCCAGCCCGGCGAAACGACCGCCGACGGGATGGTGACGGTGGAAGCGGTGATGTGCCTGGCGGCCTGCGACAAGGCACCCATGTTCCAGGCGCAGACGCCGGAGGGGATCGCCTATCACGAGAACATGACGGTGGACAAGACGATGGAATTCATCGAGAGCGTCCGCAAACCGGGCCAGGAGGTGCAATGATGGCCCACCTGCTGTTGCGACATCGTGAGATCCCCGAGATTGCCGAACTGGAGGTATACCGGAAGAACGGCGGATTCGAGGCGTTTAAAAAGGCCGTCACCGGGATGAAACCCCAGGAAGTGATCGACGCGGTCAAGGCTTCCGGGCTGCGCGGCCGGGGTGGGGCGGGCTTCCCGACCGGAGTCAAGTGGTCGTTCATCCCCAACAACATCTGGCCGCATTACGTGGTGGCGAACGCAGACGAATCCGAGCCGGGCACCTTCAAAGACCGCGAAATCATGGAGGGCAACCCGCTGCAGTTCCTGGAAGGGGTGGCGATCGCCTGCTACGCAACCGGGGCGAACGCGGCCTACGTGTACCTGCGGGGCGAATTCTGGCAGATCGCCAGCCTCCTGGATGAGAAGATCGCCGAGATGGAAAAGGCCGGGCTGCTGGGCGAGAAGCTCTTCGGCACGGATTATTCACCTGCACATCTACACACACCTTGGGGCGGGGGCCTACATCTGCGGCGAGGAAACCGCGCTGCTCGAATCGATCGAAGGGAAACGCGGCCAGCCGCGCATCCGCCCGCCCTTCCCGGCGGTGTACGGCCTGTACGGCAAGCCGACGGTGGTAAACAACGTCGAGACGTTGACCAACGTGCCGCTGATCGTGGAGAAGGGCGCGGAGTGGTACAAAGGCCTGGGCACGCCGGATACGGCCGGGATCAAGATCTTCTCGCTTTCCGGGCACGTTAAAAAGCCCGGCAATTACGAACTGCCCTTCGGCACCACCTATCGCGAGCTTATCTATAATTACGGCGGCGGAATCACGGACGACCGTCCGGTCAAGGTGATCATGTCAGCCGGGGCTTCTTCGACCATGATACTGGCCGACGACAACGCGCTGGACACACCCATGGATTACGGATCGGTGCGCAAGCTTGGGGCCGACCTGGGGTCCGCTTCGGTGATCGTCATCAACGACAGCGTCAGCGCGGATTGGGTGATCAACAAGACGATCCACTTTTTCAAACACGAATCCTGCGGGAAATGCACGCCCTGCCGGGAAGGCACTTACTGGATGCAGCACCTGATCGAGAATATCGAGCAGGGCCAGGACGTGGAAGCAAACACACGCCTGTTGCGCATCGTAGCGAAACAGATCCAGAACAAAAACCTGTGCCCGCTGGGTGAATTCTCCACCATGGCGGTGGTATCGGCGATTGACCTTTTCCCGGACGATTTTGGAAGTAAACAGCAAGCGTAAAGCGCAGCCTGGATTGCGTTTTGCGACGGAGTATTTATGGCAAAACAAGTCACATTGAGTATAGATGGTGTCGCGGTCACGGTGCCTGAAGGCACGCTGATCGTGAACGCCGCCAAACAAATCGGCATCGACATACCGGTATTCTGCTTCCACCCGAAGATGGAACCGGTGGGCATGTGCCGCCAGTGCCTGGTGGAGGTGGGACGCCCGATGTTCGACCGCGCCACCGGCCAGGCGGTGATGGAAAACGGCCAACAAAAAATCCAGTTCGGAGCCAAGCTCGAGACGGCTTGCTCCACGACGGTTTCCGAAGGCATGCAGGTGCTGAGCAAGTCTGAGAAGGCGAAGGAATCTCAGAAGGAAATCCTCGAGTTCCTGCTGACCTCGCACCCATTGGATTGCCCGGTCTGCGACAAAGGCGGCGAGTGCCCGCTCCAGAACCTGACCATGGAGCACGCTTCACCGGAAAGCCGTTTCCTGTACTCCGAGAAGAACCACGCAGCCAAACACTTCCCGCTGGGCGACCTGATCTGGTTGGACCGGGAACGCTGCATCCAGTGCGCACGCTGCATCCGTTTCCAGGACGAAGTGGTGGGGGAATCGGTGCTGGGTTTCTACCAGCGCGGCCGGGCCACGGATATCTTCACCAATTCCGAGCCGGGATTCAACTCAGTCTTTTCAGGCAACACCAGCGACATTTGTCCGGTAGGCGCGTTGACCACCTCCGACTTCCGCTTTGGGGCACGCCCATGGGAAATGAAGGCGGCGGCTTCGATCTGCACACAATGCCCGGTGGGCTGCAACATTACCTTTAACACTCGCCGGGAAGCCATGTCGGACGGGAAAGTGGCCATCAAGCGGGTCATGCCGCGGCAGAACGAACAGGTCAATGAGATCTGGATCTGCGACAAGGGCCGCTTTGCCTATCATTTCACTGAAGACGCAAACCGGCTGGTCAAGCCGATGGTCAGGGCAACCGCGGGCGGGTCATTGCAGGAAGCCAGCTGGGAAAGGGCGATTGCAGTGGCAACGGCCAAGCTGGCCGAGGCGAAGCAGGATACGGTCATCCTGGCGGGGGGACGTCTTTCGAACGAAGACCTGTTCAACCTGAAGCAGCTGGCGGATGGGTTGGGTGGGCAGGCCTTGCTGTACACCAGCATGGGCGGCGGTGCTTATACGACTGCCTACGGCCTGTCGGCTGGCTCGAACTTCGCCGACATGGGTGCGGGAACGACCATCCTGGTGGTGGCGAGCGACCTCTACAACGAGGCCCCGGTCTGGCATCTGCGCATCAAGCAGGCGGCCAAACGTGGCGCGACCCTGGTGGTGGTCAACGCGCGCACGACGAAACTGGAAAAATATGCCAACTTCGTGGTCCGGTACGTCTACGGCGACGAGCTCGAAACGGTCAAGGGACTGCCCGGCAAGGATAAGATCGGCGAGGCCCTCCAAGGCGCCGAAAACCTGGTGGTGCTGTTCGGTTCGGACGGTCTGGGGGTGGAAGGTTCCACGGCAGTGGCGGGAGCCTGCGCCGAATTGGTCAAGGGGCGGGCCGGCAAGCCGAACAACGGCCTGGTGGGCGTCTGGCCGCATGCCAACGACCAGGGCGCCTGGGAATTGGGCTTTCACGCGCTGGCCAACCTGACCGAGGCGTTGAAAGACAAGCTTGTTTACGTGGCGGCGGCGGATCCGGCTGGCGACGACCCTGAACTGGCGCAGGCGCTCAAGGCTGCCCGGGCCGTCATCGTGCAGGAACTGTTCCTGACCGAGACCGCCAAGCTGGCAGACGTAGTCCTGCCCGCCCAGACTTTCACCGAGCGGGATGGGTCGCTCACCTCAGGGGAACGGCGGGTGCAGCGTTATTATCCGGCAACCCCGCCGCGCGCGAGAGGCACGGCCCGATTTCGCCATCACCGCCCAGATAGGGGCTGGGCTGGGCCTGCAGCTCGAAGGACGCTCGGCATTGCACGTCATGAACAAGCTGGTTGCCGCGGTGGAGAGCTTTACGGGCGCTTCCTACCTGAAGCTGGCGGAAGTGACCCCGCAGTGGCCGATCGTGGGACGCGGCGACCTGTATTACGGCGGCGATACCTATGAGAACAAACAAGGGTTGGGCGTGCACCTGTCCCTGACAGGACCGCTCCAGCCGGATGGGAACAACGGCGAAGGGGCAAAGCGATTGCGGCCGGAAGAAAACCAGTGGCTGGCCGTCCCAATGACGCGCCTGTACGACCTGGGCGTCACCGTGCGCACTTCTGAATTGCTGCGGTCGCACATCGGGGAGGCTTCCGTCATCCTGCACCCGGAGGCGGCCAAATCCCTGGCGATCCAATCCGGTGACCTATTGAAGGTTAACGACTGGGAAGCCCGGGCCATCCTGGACGAGAACGTGCCAACCGGCGTGGTGCTGGTGCCGCGCTCGATGGGGCTGCCGGTGGGAATGCCGGTAGTGGCGAAATTGAAGAAGGGTTAAGGAAGGTCCTCAATGACTTTTGCTCTGGGCATAGAGTGGATAATCAAAGGCTTCGTGCTGCTGATGATCTTGCTGGGCGGCTTCGCCTACCTCACGCTGTACGAGCGCAAGGCACTGGCGCGCATCCAAATGCGGGTTGGCCCCGATCGCGCCGGCCCGTGGGGTATTTTGCAGCCAATCGCCGACGCGGTCAAATTGATCTTCAAGGAAGAACTGGTCCCCGCCAGGGCAGATAAACTGCTCTTTTTCCTGGCTCCGGTAATCACGCTGGTGCCGGCGTTGGTCATTACCGCGGTGGTGCCCTGGGGACCAACCCTGCACGTGTTCGGTCAAGAGATCAATCTCTACATTGCCGATATCAACGTGGGCGTTCTGTATATCATGTCGGTGGCCTCGATCGCGGTGTATGGGATCGTCCTGGCAGGTTGGAGTTCCAACAACAAATACTCCATGATGGGCGGGCTGCGGTCGACAGCCCAGATGATCAGTTACGAGATCGCGCTGGGGATGTCGTTTGTGGGCGTGATCCTGCTGGCGGGTTCCGCCCGCATGACCGAAATCGTCACGGCGCAAAGATCCATGTGGTTTGTGATGCTGCAGCCGGTCGGGACAGTGATCTTCCTGATCGCCACACTGGCTGAAGTCAACCGGGCGCCCTTCGATATGCCCGAAGCCGAACAGGAACTCACTGCCGGCTATCACACCGAATACTCGGGCATGAAATTCGCCCTGCTGTTCATGGCCGAGTACGACAAAATGATCGCCATCTGTTCGATCGGGGCGACCCTGTTCTTCGGTGGGTATCGCGAGTTCTGGTTCCTGTCGAATACCATTTTGAGCGTGGACCGGACGCCATGGCTGGGCCCGATCTACATTTTCCTAAAGATCTTTATCCTGTTATTCGGGATGATCTGGGTGCGGGCCACCTTCCCGCGCATTCGCTATGACCGGCTGATGGCTTTTGGCTGGAAAGTACTGCTGCCGCTTTCGCTGGCGCTGATCTTTATCACCGCCACATTTATCCTGCTGGCGGATACGATCAAAAGCAGCCTGTTTTTAGGTGTCCCGCTTTTCATGTGGGGCATCCCGGTGGTTTCTTTAGTGGTAGGGTTGGCGGCGGTCGTGCTGGTGGACCGCTCGTTAAGGAGAAAAGAATATGCGCGTGCTTGAGCCTTTGGTCGAACTGGTGCGCGGCCTGTGGACCACGCTGCGGATGATGTTCGAGAAGCCCGTCACCATCCAATACCCGGAGCACAAGAAACCGGTCAAGACGCGTTTCCGCGGGCGGCACGTGCTGCACCGCTACGAGAACGGCCTGGAGAAGTGCATCGGGTGTTCGTTGTGCGCGGCCGCCTGCCCGGCGGATGCCATTTTCGTCGAATCGTCCGAAAATACGGATGAGAAACGCTTCTCGCCGGGCGATCGCTACGCCAGCACCTATGAGATCAACATGCTGCGGTGCATCTACTGCGGTTTTTGCGAAGACGCCTGCCCGACCGAAGCGATCACCCTGGGCGACCAGTACGAGTTGTCTTTCACCGATCGCCACCAGGCGATCTATCCGAAGGAGATGCTGATCGAACCCGTGCCGGCCGGCGGGCAGCCCACTCCGCAAGTCACCGAGCCGGGTGTCTTCACCAGGTCGGTTCCCGCCATGCAGGATCCGACGGATTGAGGATTGTGGATCGATCGATCCAAAAATGATTAACAACCGCTGATTGGAAATGGTGCTTATGAATTTGACGTTGATCCTCTTTTATGTGCTGGCAGTTACCGCGGTGGGTACGGCGGCCGGATTGTTGCTGAGCCGCAACTCGGTATATGCAGCCCTGTTCCTGGTGCTGAACTTCGCCACGGTGGCAGTTTTCTATTTGATGTTGGGAGCGCCTTTCATCGCCCTGGTACAGGTAACGATTTACGCCGGAGCCATTATGGTGCTGTTCCTGTTCGTGATCATGCTGCTGGGCGCCGAGCAACTCCCCAAAGGGCAGGTGTTGCCCTGGCAGCGTCCGCTGGCGATCGGCCTGGCAGCCATCCTGCTGGTGGAGGCCGGGGTGCTGCTTTTCCAGCGTTTGCAGACAACGGCGATCATCGCCGCACCGGCGGCGGACTTGAATACGACCGCAACCTTGCAGACGCTCGGGAAGGCTTTGTTTAGCCAGTACCTGCTGCCTTTCGAAGTCACCTCCATCCTTCTGCTGGTGGCGATGGTGGGCGCAATCGTGCTGACCAAACAGGTGAAAGGAGAGCCAGCCTGATGGGTGAATTTGGTGGAGTGCCTCTCTCCGGTTATCTGGTCGTTTCGGCGTTTTTGTTCGTCATGGGTGCGTTGGGCGTCCTGATCCGCCGCAATGCCATCATCATCTTCATGTCGATCGAGTTGATGCTGAACGCGGCCAACCTGGCCTTCGTGGCTTTTGCCAGCTCATACAACCTGCTGAGCGGGCAATTATTCGTCTTCTTCGTCATGACGGTCTCTGCGGCGGAAGTGGCGGTCGGCCTGGCACTGATCGTGGCGATTTTCCGCTCCAAGCACAGCATCGACGTGGACCAAATGAGCAGCCTGAAAGGATAAGCCATGCAAAACCTGTTCTCCCTGGTCCCCCTGATCGTCTTCCTGCCGGTTTTGGGCTTGCTGATCAACCTCATCTTTGGCGGGAAAATGAGCGAGAAAGCCATCGGCGCGCTGGCGAGCGCGGCAACCGGGCTGGCTTTCGTCGTCTCGGTGCTGCTGGCGGTTGCGCTTGGGAGCAACGGCGGCGAACTGCACGTGGTGCCCGTTCGCGGATTGGATCCAGATCGGCGGGCTGGACATCCCCTGGCAATTCCGCGTGGATACGCTCTCGGTGACGATGATGCTGGTCGTCTCGGGGGTTGGAACGCTCATCCACGTCTACGCCATCGGCTACATGCACGAGGACGTACGCTTCAAGAACGACCTGGGGCGCTACCGGCGCTTCTTCGTCTTCATGAACCTGTTCATCGCCATGATGATGATCCTGGTCAGCGGCGACTCGTACCTGATGCTGTTCGTCGGGTGGGAGGGTGTGGGCCTGTGCTCGTTCCTGCTGATCGGCTTTTGGTACGAAATGGATACGCTCGGACGGCCATCCTGGGCCAATTCGAATGCCGCCAAGAAGGCTTTCATCGCCAACCGCGTGGGCGATTTCGGCTTCCTGCTGGCTGCCTTCACCTTGTTCTGGGCCTTTGGAAGCCTGCAGTTCGGGGATGTCTTTGGACAGGCCAGCCAGGTGGCGGCCATGCACCCGGGGGTGATCCTGGCGGTGACCCTGTTCATGCTGCTCGGCGTGGCGGGCAAATCGGCCCAGATCCCGTTGTACGTCTGGCTACCGGATGCCATGGCGGGCCCAACCCCGGTTTCGGCCTTGATCCATGCCGCCACGATGGTGACGGCGGGCGTCTACCTGGTGGCGCGCTCCTGGCCGCTGTATTCGCTGGTGCCAAACGCCCAGTACGTGGTGGCGATGGTGGGCGCGGTGACGGCGCTGTTTGCGGCAACGATCGCGGCCGGGCAATATGACATCAAGAAGGTGCTGGCCTATTCGACCATCTCGCAGTTGGGCTACATGGTGGCGGCGGTCGGCATGGGCGCCTACGTGGCGGGTATGTTCCACCTGATCACGCACGCCTTCTTCAAGGCGCTGCTCTTCCTGGCGGCTGGTTCGGTCATCCTGGGCATGGAAAGGGGCCACCACCACTTATCCGAGCACGCCGGACACGCAGGAAACGACGAAGAGGTATTTGACCCGGGCGATATGCGCAACATGGGCGGGTTGCGCAAGCAGATGCCGGTGACCTTCTGGGTTTACCTGATCGGCGCCCTGGCGCTTTCGGGTATTTTCCCACTGGCGGGTTTCTGGTCGAAGGATGAGATCATCCTGGATGCGGCCAGGAACTACCCGGTGGTGTGCGTGTTGCTGGTCCTGGCAGCCTTCCTGACGGCCTACTACATGGGTCGCCAGATCTTCATGGTCTTTTTCGGCAAGGGGCGCCATCCGGTGGCCGAACATGCCGTGGAAAGCACGAAGGTGATCACCGTGCCCCTGATGGTGCTGGCGGGGCTCTCGGTGCTGGGCGGCGCGCTCAACTTCCCGGGCGTGGACAGCCTGACGAAGTGGCTGGGGCACACGATCGAAGCAGCCGAACACCAGGCGGCGGTGGCACCCTGGCTGGCAATATCGTGGGGCGGTTTCAACCCGGTCATGGCCGGGCTGACGCTCCTGCTGGCCATCCTGGCGATCTACATCTCCTGGCTGATCTACGGGCGCAAGCCGCTCGAAACCGGACAGAAGGACCCGCTCAAGAAGCCGCTGGGCTGGTTCTTCACCGGCATGGAAAACAAGTGGTACGTGGATGAGTTCTACGCGGCAGTGATCCTCAGACCCTATGTGGCCATCGCAGCCTTCCTGGCCGACGTGATCGACTGGCGCTTCTGGCACGATTGGTTCCACGAGAAGGTTATTTTCGGGACGTATAACTTCCTTTCGAAGACGGTGCTGGACCTGCGGGTGGACCAGCAATTCATCGATGCCATTGCCAACGGGCTGGGCAACCTGACCCGGCGGGCTTCGGCAAGCCTGCGGCGCGTGGAGAACGGCTTCGTGCGCTCGTATGCGCTGGCGGTCCTGTTCGGCGTGGTTGTTATTCTCGGCTATCTTTTGCTTAAGTAAAGTCAGGCGTCAGCCATGCTGATCCGGCGTTTGACGAACCAGGAGTAAATATGGACTTTATCACCAATCCTCTGAACATCGTGATCTTCTTCCCGTTACTGGGCGTGCTGGTGCTGCTCTTCGAGCCCTCCGGGAAGAAGAACCTGTTGCGCTGGACGGCGCTGATCACCACCCTGCTGACCTTTGTTTTGTCAATCTGGGTGTTGGTCCAGTTCAAGTCTGCCGAACTGGTCACGCCGGGCGACCTGCACCTGACCCTCAGCCTGCCCTGGATCCAGGTGGCGGGCTGGAATATCACCTATGCGCTGGGTGTGGATGGGCTGTCCATCCTGCTGGTCCTGCTGACCGCCTTCCTGACCCCAATCTCCATCCTGTCGACCTGGACTGCGGTGGAGGAGCGAGTCAAGGACTTCATGCTGTTCTTCCTGCTGTTGGAGACAGGCATGTTGGGCGTCTTCCTGGCGCAAGACCTGTTCCTTTTCTATATTTTCTGGGAATTCACCCTGGTCCCGATGTACTTCCTGATCGGCATCTGGGGCGGCCCGCGCCGGATCTATGCAGCCATCAAGTTCTTCCTGTACACCATGGCCGGGTCGATCCTGATGCTGCTGGCGATCCTGTGGCTGGGCATCCACCAGGGGACCTTCTCGGTGCCGGACCTGCTGGCCAAGGGCGGCATCCCGGCCAACATCCAGTTGTGGCTGTTCATCGCCTTCGGGATGGCTTTCGCCATCAAGGTGCCGATGTGGCCGCTGCACTCCTGGCTGCCGGATGCGCATGTGGAAGCGCCTACGGCCGGTTCGATCATCCTGGCAGGTGTCCTGCTAAAGATGGGTACGTACGGTTTCCTGCGCTTCAACCTGACGCTCTTCCCGGATGCAACCCTCAAGGCAGCGCCCTGGATGGCCCTGCTGGCAGTGATCGGGATCATTTACGGGGCGGCGGTTTCCTACGCCCAAAAGGATATCAAGAAACTGGTTGCTTACTCGTCCGTCAGTCACCTGGGATTCGTCATGCTGGGCCTGTTCGCACTGAACGCCCAGGGGGTGGAAGGCGGCATCCTGCAGATGGTCAACCACGGTCTGAGCACGGGTGCGTTGTTCCTGTTGGTCGGGATGGTTTACGAGCAGACGCATACGCGTGAATTCAGCGTATACGGCGGCCTGTGGAAGATCATGCCGATTTACGGTGCATTTGTGCTGATCGTGTCACTCTCATCGATGGGCCTGCCCGGCCTGAACGGCTTCGTGGGCGAATTTACCATTCTGCTGGGCGCGTTCGGCTCGCAGGCGATCGGCTCGCCCTGGTTCGCCGGGGTGGCGGCTTTGGGCGTGATCATGGCGGCCGTGTATATCCTGTACATGTTCCAGAAAATGTTCCTGGGACCGGAAGGCTCCATTGTAGAAGAAGTCAAAAAGCACGGACATGCCTTGCGCGATATGAGCTGGCGCGAGATCGTTACGGCGGCCCCGCTGCTGGTCTTCATCTTCTGGATCGGCCTGTACCCAAAGCCATTCTTCGACCTGATGGCCCCGGCGGTCGAGAAACTGCTGATTGCATTCCCGCACTAGTGAGGCAGTCGGATAGCGACCTGGCAATGTCCATTAATAAAAGCTGACTTTCGAAAGCGCGATTATGACGCAAAATGATTTGATTACACTGCTCCCGCTGATCTTCCTGACCGTCTGGGCGTGCGCGCTCCTGCTGGTGGACCTGTTCATCCCGAAGGATCACAAAGGCTGGACGGCTTTGCTGGCCGCGGTTGGGTTGGCGGCAGCCATGGGATTGACCATCATGTACGCCGGACAGGAAAGCGTGGCCTTCAGCGGGATGGTTGTGCTGGATGGTTTTTCCTCGTTCCTGAGCGTGCTGTTCCTGGCGGGTGGACTACTTGGGATCAGCCTGGCTTACGGCTACCTGCGGCGCATGAACATCGAGCGCGGGGAATATTACGCCCTGTTGCTGTTCAGCGTGACGGGCATGCTGCTGATGGCGCAGGCAGCCGACCTGATCGTCATTTTCCTGGCGCTGGAGCTGCTGTCCATCCCGCTATACGTGCTTTCGGCTTTTGCCCGCCCGCGGCTCGAATCCGAGGAAGCCGGGCTGAAGTACTTCCTGCTGGGGGCCTTCTCGACCGGTTTTGTCGTCTACGGCATTGCGCTGGTCTTTGGTGCGACCGGCACGACCAACCTGGCGGCGATCGTTTCGGCTGCAGCCGGCGCAGGCAGCGGTCCGGCATTGAGCGTGCCGCTGTTGTCGATCGGGGCGGCTTTGATCCTGGTCGGGTTTGGGTTCAAGGTGGCGGCTGTGCCGTTCCACATGTGGACCCCGGACGTTTACCAGGGCGCGCCTACACCCGTGACCGGGTTCATGGCGGTCGGCGCAAAGGTGGCGGGATTTGCGGCGCTGATACGCATCTTTGTGACGGCGCTGCCTTCGCTGGAATTGGACATGCTGCCGGTGCTATGGGGCCTGGCAGCGCTGACCATGCTGGTCGGCAACCTGCTGGCCATCTCCCAGACCAATATCAAGCGCATGCTGGCTTACTCGAGCATCGCCCACGCCGGGTATATCCTGATGGCGCTGGTGGCCTTCGGCAACCCGCTCGTGTCGGGGGACGCGGTGGCTTCGGCGCTCTTTTACCTGGTGACCTACGCCATCACCTCCTTCGGTACATGGGCGGTCGTGATCGCGCTGGAGAAAAGGGATCCTTCGGCCGGCGCGGGTCAGGCCGCCACAGGCCTGGAGATCGCGGATTACGCCGGGCTATCCCGCAAGCGACCGGTGCTGGCAGCCGCCATGGCGATCTTCATGCTCTCGCTGACGGGCATCCCACCCACGCTTGGGCTGGTGGGCAAGTTTTACGTGTTCCGCACGGCCATCCAGGGCGGTTTCGTCGGCCTGGCGGTGATCGGCGTGCTGACTTCCCTGATCTCGGCATACTACTACCTGCGGGTGGTGGTAACGATGTATATGAAGGACGGCGACCCCAGCACGACCTCCGAACCCTGGCTGGATTTCACCTGGGGCGTAACCGCCCTGGCGACGGTGGTGCTGTCGTTCCTGCCGGTGGTGCTGTTCACCTGGGCGAGCGGGGCGGTGTTGAAGTTGTTTTAGGGAGAGAATATAGAAAAGGCAAAAGTTCAGCCCCATCCGCTTGCAAAGGATGGGGCTGTTTTTTATTTAGGAGGGATCCGGCTTTACTTGCCGCTTCAAGAATGACCTTAGGCTTTCACTGGACTGCTGTCCATATAGTAATCACACCTTATTTTGCCCGCATGCGATTATTTCTTGGATTATGCTCCACTTCGGCAAGACCCAGCGCTTCCAAAAGGGGCGGCACATACATGCCGAAGCGGCCGCGCAGGCCTTTCTTCAACCCGTACCAGCCACCGACAGGATTATCCGGCGAGCGGCCCCAGGCTTCCACCGTGCCATCGGAGGCCGGTTTTTGCTCATCCGCGCTGCCGAGCGGCATCCAGTCGCCGAATTCCTTCAACATGGCATGCAGGTCGTCTACGCAGCGCCACTGGTAGCGCAATTGAGTCTTCCCGACCACGCAAACCAGTGCAGGGGGATTGGCGGTTTCATCCCGATACATCTGGTATGCGGATGACCCACTGGGAGTTTTAAGCTGCCAGGGGTGTTCGAACGTGCCGTCCCCATTCATCTGGTTAGTTGCCATGAGGCTCTCCTTGATATATATCCATATTAAAATCTAATTTGTCGTATTATATCGCGATTCCCCATTGTCCCGACCGCCGCCTCGTTCCCGTAAATCGTGGACAGCGGGTATCTACTCCAGCTTTCCCCCGTCGAGCAACTGCATGATCCGGTGACGGTAAGTCAGGTCCCGACCAGGGGACTCCGGGTCGATTTGTGCCCCTTCTTCCAAAAAGTGGCGTTTCCCACGCCCGATAGCCTGCCCGCGCCGGGTGTGCATGTCGATGGCGTAATCCGGCAGGCTGGGATTGGCTTCCCCGCTCCGGACGGCGGCCTTGATCCAGGTGAGCATTTCGTCACTGGAGCGGTCCTTCTGACAACGGCACAGGTAGCGGACGGCATGGACGGCAAACAGCTGGCGCTCCCCCAGGCTGCGGTCGAAGGTTTCCACCGCCTGGTGCAGGGCATTCAGCAAAACAGGCGCGTCCGGTTGGCCGAAGCCAATATCCTCAACGGCGATGATTAGCAGGCGTTGCCAGAGAAAGTCCTCCAGGGCGGGGCTGGTGAGCAACATCTCGTAGGCCAACAGGACGGCATTCTCGGCCTTGCCGCGGCGGATCTCCTTCTGCAGGGCCGAGATGACTTCATCGGCCGGCAGACCATGAACTGTTTTTTCGTCGACCCAGGGGTCAGGCGGGTTGGTTGGCATGCTTCATTCTCCTGAATATTTTTGAGTTTTGAGGTTGGGCGGCAGAACCGGCGCTCTTTCGGCAGGCACTGTCTGGCTCAGGCCGAGATCGAAATCCCATGATTTCGAGCGCTGGTCAAAATCTCGAAGGCTGCCCGATTTTTCGTTTCCAGGGTATCGGTTGCTCCAGTCGTTTTATCTTTGAAATGCAGCCGGCAAGCTGCGATTTTGCTATTCAAGCAATATTTGTTTCCGCCGGGCGGATTGTGGTAATTCAAACCGACAAAGGCTAGAGCTGGGGCAGATATTTCCCCTTCAATCTCGACTTCTTTGGAAATTGATTTAAATTCCCAGGAAAAATATCGGAACTTGCCATGCGCTTTTATTCCTGGAACGAGATCCGTAAGCGCATATTCTTTCTGATTATGACGAAGAACAAGCAAGGTTATCGGCGGCGTCCACAAAGGTCCCAATTTTAATTGGGCGGTGGCAACCTCTAAAAAACTTTCCGGATGAGAATCAAAACCAGCCACCTGCCCCCATGCGTATAAATCTGTATGTTTCAAACCCCAGTTGTGATTTTGACTGCCGACCCAGTCCGTTATGTTAATTTTCTCGTCGTTGACCCTCAAAGTTCCGTTGAAATGCGCGCAGGGAAGACTTACCAAACTTTTTGCAGCGGGAAACTTGCCTTCATATAATTGCAACGGCAATAGAAGAAGCGGCAGCGAATCTCCCTGATATTTCATTTCCCATGCCAATGAACTGCCGTGGTTTTCCAGCGATCCTTGAAAGAGGCGATGTGAAAGTTTGGCAGCGCCAATTTGGATCTTGAATTCCGTGGGATCAAAATGACAAGCGGCAAGCGGGTATTCCAGTTTCACGACCGTATGTCGATTGGTTTCCCCATTGAAGAAGGTTCCCCAAAGTTCTCCGAGGCTATCCTCGGGGTGAGCTTTCGGGCTAAAAAGTGTGTAGCGAATCCAAAACGCCAGAGGGCGAACAGGATGATTGGCCCGCAGGAAGAAACTCTCGTAAAAACCATTTGTCTGATCATGAAACCTGGTGAGATTAACCTGGTTTTGAAAGGCTTGTAGTTTATCTCGCATTGGCACAGTCCCTATTATGCATAAGTCCCTTTGCGTTCTTCACAGGAGAAGCCTGCCTGCGCCAGTCGACAGACCCGGGAAAGATGTCCTAGATTTGTCAATATTATAAGTATGTCAGGAATTCAGTGCGATATTCTTTCATACCCTTTCATACCCTTTCATACCCTTTCAGGGCACAGGGGGCACAGGGGGCACAGGGGGCACAGGGGGCACGGGTGACACAGGCTGGCCGGGCTGCCAGTGACTGAGTGGCGTGAGCTGGATCTGTTTCGAAAGATCATAGGCCGTGGCCACGTCACTGTCGTTTTCCACAAGTACCCTTCCGATAACCAAAACAGAGTTGTTCGGCGAGGAAATCTGCTTCATTCCGCCCGGCGCCTGTCCCTTCCAACCCCGTCCCGTAATGAGGTAGTCGCCCGCCTGCGTACCCGTGGCGCGTTTGCCGACATAGGCGAAATTGGTGTTTTTAAGCGGATCTGTGAACTGCACACTGTAGTAGCGCTCGTCCATGGCGGGCACGTGCAAGACCAGCGGCCCTTGGCGCAGGTCCAACCAGCCGACCGAAAGAAGCGTGTCGTGGTTCACGCCAGAAGTCGCCACTCTCGGGGCGGAGGCGGGCGCGTGGAGCGGATCCGCAAAAAGCGCTTGGGCCTCCGTGTAGAGCGTATTGATCGGGATGGGGCCGTCACCGAAGCCTTTAACGAGCAGCGCCCGCTTGTAGACGGACAACAACAAGCTCGGCCAGAAGTAGATGAAAAGGCTCCATACTACGACCATGACTACAGCGATTATTAGCAAATGCTGGGAGTATTGCATATCCATCACTTCCCTTCGACAACCGGCGGCACCGTGTATTTGCCCTGGAGAATTGCCTCGCCGGGGATGTACACGCGTAGCCACAGGATGAAATTGCCCGCAGGCGCGGGCAGCCAGTTGGAACTCGTGTCCAGCCGGAGCAGCCTTCTGGATATAAATATCGACCGAACCATCGGGGTTTTGGACCAGGCCGGTCCGATCGGTGACACTATACCGGTTGAGCGGATTGTCCACAAAGTGATTTTCCGCGTCGCCCATCGTGATCGACCAGAAGGCCTTGTTCGGCGGAAGTCCTCCTGCCGGAAAATGCATGCTGTAGTCGTGCGCTCCGGAGAGCGCATGCCCGTCGCCGTCTGAATTCGTCCACCAGTACATCGCCTCTTCTGACGTGTTCACCGGGCCGGGAAATAACTGGGCGTGCGCGGCGCGCAGGAACATGCCGTTGCGGGGCTCGCCCAATCCGAACGTGGTGATCCAGCCGTTGACTTTTTTGGATTTGATGCGCGCGTAAATTTGGGCCGAGGCAAACGCCAGCCCGAAGCCGATCAGCGCACCCTGGATCAGGTCACTACTCAAAGTTCTTGGCTGGGGAAAGAAGACAACCCGGACGATGAAATAGACGCATACCAGTCCGACGAGCGCCGCCAGGTAAGTGATTTTTCTGCTCATATTATTTCCAATCCATTGCCGTGATATTTGCCATTCGCTTAATCTCCATTTACCCGGGATTGGGTTAAAGCCCAATTTTGTTTAGTTTCTATCCGAAAATTGAGCAGGAGTTCGCATTTTGAGTGTGTCCGTCGGAGCCGCACACACTCAAAATGCAGTACTTCTTTATTTCTCAGATAGGGACTTAGGTCGCATCCGCGGAGTGCCCGATGTCTGGAGGTTTCGGACTCCTTGGATGCATTATAAAATGAAGTTTTCTTGTTCACATCCATCCTTTGGCGGTTATTCGCCCCCGCCACTTGGGGGAGCCGATGAGGTTGTAACGCAATGCCAGGATCACGGTTTCGGCAGGCAGTGAGCCCTTTATTTTCGCTTGCGAATTCCTTTAAACCCCAGACCAGGACCAGACGGTTATTGCGATGAGGATTACGGAGGCGATAATCCAGAGAATGAAGGGGGTCATCGGGAGCGCCCCGTTCGAACCGATTTTTGCGAAAACGACAACACCGATAGCGACAACTGCAATGGTCAGCCCCAGTGGGATTCTCACAGATAATCTCATCAGCTTCATTTTGGTTTCCTTTGCTCGTGGATTAATCCTATCACTATTGTCTTAATATAAAATTAACTGTATCTGCTTTGCAAGGTCATAGGCGCTTGTCAGATCACTGTCATTGTACACAAGGATGCGACCGAGCACGAGCACTGAATTATTCGGAGAGGATATCTGCTTCATACCACTCGGCACTATTCCCTGCCAGCCTGGGCCTGTGATGAGATAGTCACCCGCTTGCGTACCGGTGGTGCGCGTGCCGACGAAGGCAAAGTCGACGTCAAACGGGTCAGTGAACTGAACGCTGTAGTAGCGCCCGGAGAAGTCCGGCACATGCAGGACTAAGCGGCCCTTTGGAGAGGTCCAGCCAGCCGACCGTCAGGAGCGTGTCGTGGTTCACCCCGGTGGTCAATAATTTTGAGGCCGAAGCGGGCGGGTGGAGCGGATCCGCAAAAAGTGTCCGGGACTCCGTATCGAGCATATTGATCGGGATGGGACCTGCGCCTCCTCCTTGATTGAGGATCGCTTCATTTGCGATGTCATTTCACCTCGACCACCGGCGGCACCTGGTACTCGCCGTTCAGCACAGTTTGAGCGGGCAGATAGACACGCAGCCAAAGGATGAAGTCCCCGGTTGGCGCGGGCAGCCAGTTGGACTCGTGCCCCGTCGGAGCCGCGTTCTGAATGTATAGGTCGACCGAACCGTCGGCGTTTTGCGCCAGCCCGGAGCGATCGCTCAGGCTGTACCGATTGAGCGGATTTGCCACAAAGTGATTTTTCGCATCCCCCATCGTCAGCGACCAGAAGGCGTTGTTGGGTGGGAGCTGACCTGCGTGCAAAATTCATGGTGTAGTTGTGCCCACCGGAGAGCTTTTGGCCGGCGCTCATCGCACTTTCGTCGTCCAGTACATCGCTTCTTGCGTTACGTTGATGGGGCCTGCAAATGTGATCGCGCCCGCGCCGCGCAATAGGATCCCATTGCCAGGCTCGCCGCATCCGTACATGCTCGTCCAGCCGTTGACCTTCGTGACGTAGCCGGAAAACAACGCTTTCGGGAAAAAGAATATCGTGATGAACGCCAGTCCGGCACCGATCAGGATGCCCTGGATGACATCCAGGAAGACGGTTCTTTTTGGGCTAAAACTCCACATGAAGATGGATTTCATACTCTTACAAAAATTAAAATGCGTTTTGGCTATGAAACCGGTTACATTTATGACCTCCGCCTGGGTCTCGGACGCCTTCGGGCTCGTCTGGCGCATGCGCGGAAGTGGATTCAGTGTAAGAGCAAGATTCTGCTGAGGCGAAGGAAAAGGTTAAAAATGCCACCGAATCCCCGGCGTCGGGTGCACGAATTGTCCGACCGCTATACGTTTAGCAGCTCCACTCCGGCTGCCGTCAAAAGTGGCATGTCAAATTTCAGTTCTTCCGCAGTGTTGAGCATGGCCGCACGAAGTTCTTTCTCATTGCCCGTTTGAGTGAGACGGGCTAAGACACGCTTTAAGCCGAGAGTGTAGGTGGATAATAATCGTATTGCAAGAATGAAAAGCCACGCTGGTAATTTATAGAGGGCCGATTGAGATAAGGCTTTGTATGGGTCGGCGCCGCGCAATTTACAAAGCTCAAAGATTTCCTTGGTGACATGGTACGACCGGAGGACCGAAGCCCGATCACGCAGAAACATATCCACGTCTTGTGATTGGGCGAGGCCTGCTCCAAACCCAACCGCGATGGCATGGGCGGTCCAAATCAGATGGAGGATATTATCCGAAATGTCAGCATGTATATCGGCTTGAGCAAAGAGCAACTCCACACCCTGTAACTTCTCCGTACGACTGCCGTCTGCTTCACCTAGAAACACATTGGATTCCAAAGACACTGAATAATACGTGCCATCCTGCCGTGTACCTCCGCCACGTGGGAATCCCATCAGATAGCGTTCTTTGGGGATACGTTTTTCAATGGCCTCCACACCAAACCAATTCGCTCCAAAAATCAGGAAAATGGCATCCCCTGACATGGGTACAAGCTGATCGAGAACCGCATCGATTTTATTGAAATTGACGGACACGATGATGAGCTCATAGTGATCAGATGCTGTGATGGTTTCGACGCATTTCAAGTCATATTTCACAACATTTTCTTTTTTGTGGTTCTTTCTTCCATCAAGCACGTCCAACGTAACGCCATCCTTAAATTTGTCTTTGTAACCTGGTCTGACCAGGTAGGTAACATCAATACCAGCATTTGACAAAGCCCATCCCCAGGTTGTGCCGATGATACCAATGCCAACAACAAGTGTTTTCATGTCGCTCCTTCAATAGGATGATTTCTTGATACTCGCTGAGAATCTGGTATGCGGGCTGACTACGCGTTAAGCAGATTGCAATGTGCCCGATAAGGGAAAGTCCCTTTGAAGGGATAAACGCCTGATCACTTAGGGTTTTATACGGCATTATATTAATATGTTATTTTCGGTTTGTTATTGATCAGCGTAGTTTTAATAATTAGTATACACACAATATCCATGAGCGTGCGGTTATTCCAGACATTAATTTCCCCTCATTTCCCTCAATGCTCCTTTAAAGAACCCCGACACCGCCAGGTTGGAAATTTTGGGTTTCTCCAGGTCGGGCAGATGGGCGGCATAGGGGATAAGCGGGTTGGTCATAAAAGTCCTCTGAAATAAGGACTTTTTTTCCATTTTCGCACCCAATCGGGTATGATATGCCCTGGTTCGGTCACCTGGAAAAGGTGACACGCTGCACCCTCCATATTTAAGGGAAAGTAAATGAACAAATGGTAGGGATAAACACGGATTTCTCATGAAATGCTTCAAGCTATTTTCCCTTTCCTTCCTCCTGGTACTCCTGCTCTTCTCGGCCTGTGGCCGGTCTACCCCCTCCATCCCGGCCACTCCCACGGACCCATACAGCCACTTCGTCGGAACGATCGTTGCGCAAACTTTGACTGCCTTTCCTTATTCCGCAACGCAGACGGCCGCTTTGCCAGTCCAGACGCCCCAGGATTTCATCTTTTATTATTTTTATAACCTCAATTCCAGGAATTATGCGCTTACCTGGACGCTCCTGAGCGTTCGTTTCCAGAACAGCCTCAATGAATCTGCGCAGGACGGCTACCAGCTATATGTGGACTTTTGGGATAGTGTCAACCAGGCAACTGTCTCGGAGGTTACCCAAACGTGCCAGGCTGACGTGTGCGCCGTCAATGTCACCATGCGGTTGGATTACAAGAACGGGCAGTTCGACACCTCCATCTATCCATACACGCTGACGTTTGACCATCTTCGCAACACCTGGCTTTTCGATCTTCCCACGCCCCCCGCGGCCACACCGGCTATCCCGGCCGCTCAGGCTACGGCGACTGCCCCGGCACTATTGGAACGCCCTGAGGGGACCCCCGGCGACCTGGTGGATTATGTGGTCCAAACCGGCGATAGCCTCCCGGCGCTGGCCGCCCATTTCGACACTACCGTTGCCGGGATCCGGACGGCCAACCCGCAGATCCCCACGGACATCACCACCCTGCAGCCCGGAATCACCCTGAAGATCACAATGCCCTATTCGCCTGACTGGGGACCCCGGCTCCAGATCATGCCCGACAGCCTGTTCGTCAATGGGCCTTTGGCCAGCGGATTCGATACACAGGCCTTTGTTTCCAGCCAGCCAGGTTGGCTGAAGGATTACCGCGAAGATATCGGGGGAACCAGCTTCCAGGCGGGCGACCTCATCGATATCGTGGCCACCAATTTCAGCATCAGCCCGCGCGCCCTGCTGGTCCTGCTCGAATATCAAACCGGGGCGCTTTCCCAACCCATCGCTCCTTCTGGCCCCTATCCGCTTGGACATGTGGACGAAAACGCAGCCGGGCTTTACCGGCAGCTCGTCTGGGCGGCGAACATGTTGAATGCCGGTTACTACGGCTGGCGGACCGGCGGACTGACCCAGCTTGTACACCCCGATTACACCACCGAACGCCCGGATCCCTGGCAGAACGCCGCCACGCTGGCATTCCAATATTATTTTTCCCTGGGCTCCCCGACCGTGTACGCGCATGCCACCGGGCCGGATGGCCTGAGGCGTGTCACCCTAAGCCTGTTTGGTGATCCATGGACAGCAAACATGGATCTTTCGCACATTCCTGCCGATTTGCGTCAGCCGGCGCTGGTCCTGCCTTTCCCGGTGGGCTACGCCTGGTCCTTCACTGGCGGCCCGCACTCCGCCTGGGGAGCGGCAGCACTCCGGCCCTGGGCGGCACTCGATTTTGCCCCGCCGGTACACGACTGTGATACCTCAAGTGTTCCGGTGGTGGCCATGGCAGATGGGGTCGTGGCCCGTTCGGAGGCGGGTGTAGTGGTGGAGGATCTGGATGGGGATGGGAACGAACGGACCGGCTGGAATATCCTCTATCTACATATCGCTTCTGCGGGAGAGGCACGGCTTGGCCAGGTGCTGAAGAGGGGTGACCCGCTGGGTTTCCCCTCCTGTGAGGGCGGCAATGCCACAGGCACACACGTCCACATCGCCCGCAAATACAATGGTGAGTGGATGCCGGTCGACAGCGTGATCCCCTTTAACCTGGAAGGCTGGATCGCCCATACCGGCAACGCGTTCTATCAGGGTACCCTCACGCGCCGCGACCAGACTGTTACCGCCTCCTCATATTCGAATGCTGCCAGCCTGATCACGGCCGGGCAATAAGTACAATTAACCAATTTCAATACGGATATTATTTCACTTTATGGGTCCCCAGGTTACGCGCCAATTGTCGATGCCCCCAGCGCTGTCGGTAACCTGGTGAATTTCCCCCGTATCCATAGAAATCACATTGATCTCCCCATATTCAACGCCAGAACTTAAGGAAGGAGTGGATACAAACGCCAGCCATTTCCCGTCCGGAGACCAGACCGGGCCGCGCGACCAGCCGCCCTGTGTCGAAGTTATTTGGCGTTTGTTGCCCCCATTCCGATCCATGATCCAGATTTCCGAGCCTTTATTAACGGCACCGGCTTGATAGGCAATCCAATTTCCATCCGGCGACCAGGTTGGGCAATAGTTTTCGAAAGCCTCGGATGCCAGGGCTACCGCTTGCCCACCCGCCGCGTCGATTTTCCAGATGCTGGTCGAATTTCCATTTCCAAAAACCGCAAAAACGACCTGCGTCCCATCCGGCGAAAAAACCGGCAACCAGCCGTTGACGCCCGCCTCCAGGGTGCGGATGAGGGTCCCGGTGGCTGCATCCAGGATGCGGAAATGGCCTGTTTCTCCACAAATGATCTGGGTCCCATCCGGAGAATAGGTCGGCGAATTACACGCCTCAAATGGTTTTACGGACAGATCTTGCAGATCCAATATCCCATCTGAGCCGTTGATATCATAGAAAACCACGCGGCTTGCGTCGGGGGAAAGCCACGGGCCGTAATAATGTTGGTTGGAGGTGGGTTGTAGAAGCAGGCGGGGTGCAGCGCCTGTTTCCAGGTTCAGCATATACATGGCGTTGAACCCGGACGGCAGCCTGGCAAGGTAGACCAGCATGCCCTGTTTCCACGACTGCGTTTGAAAAGTTGCATCCGGGCTGGTTTGAGGTGTTACAGTCGGGTTGGTTGGAGCTATTCCAGCCGGACTGGTTTGAGTAGGAGGGCTGATTGAAGGGGTGAATTGGGGATTGTTCAACGTGCTGGTCAATCCTCCGCTGTAGGGCCCCACGCTTGGCGTAACCGCCGGAAGCAGGGTGGCACTGAAGGGCGGCTTTAACCTGTCTATCATTATCCCCACGACCAGAAATAATAAAGCGGCGAAAATCAATAAGGCTGCAAAAGAAAAACTTGCCAGCTTAATGTAATCACGGATTTTTTTCATAATATATTTATAAGAATTTGTTTTTCGGTCTCAGTGTTTTGATTGGATGCGCCAATTACCAGGCAGGCTACCGCCTCCACTGGCAGGCTCGCTCCACATTTGGCGCGGGAACAAACCAATCCCTTTCGAGCAGCTTCCAGGAGGCGGGGTTGCGGGGGTCGCAGCAGCTAGCGCCTATTTTTCAACAGGTAGGTTTGCATCAAGCCTTTGCCCTTTACTTCGATCATCCCGCGCGGTTCACACACAAAATGCTCCTGGATCAAAGCCAGGGTCGTCTCGGATAGTTGGATTTGCCCGGGCAGGCCGTGGGATTCCATCCGGCTGGCGGTATTGACTGTGTCGCCCCAGACGGTATAAGAGATCATCTTTTTCCCGATCACACCGGCCATCAAGGGTCCGGAATTGATGCCGATGCGGAAGTCGATCGGTTGATCGTGCAATAGGACGCCCTTTGCAAAATAGGCCTGGATGGCCAGGGCCAGATCGGCGATGATATGGGCGTGCTCGGCATTCCTGACCGGTAACCCGGCGGCGGCCATGTAGCCATCGCCCATTGTGTCGATCTTCTCGGCGTGATATTGTTCGACCAGTTCGTCCAGGTGGGCAAAGATGCCGCTCAACAACGTGACGATCTCCCTGGGTGTGGAAGCGGCCGAAAGAGGCGTGAAATTGACCAGGTCGAAGAACAGGATGGTGGCCGATTCGAAACTATCGGCGATCGTCTCCTCGCCGTCCTTCAAACGATCCGCGATCGGCACGGGCAGGATATTGTGCAACAGGCGTTCGGACAATTCGCGCTCCACCACCAGGTTTCGTTCGGCCCGGTTGACGACGACATAACCCACCCCGCCCATACTGACCGCACACAGCAAAAAGCCGGTCAGGTTGAAGATGGTCTCGAGACGCACGAATTCCACCCGGCAGGTCCGGCAGGATCCCGTGCGCCGGGACCAGGAAATGTGTGCCCAGGAAGCTCAGGCTGGTGACCAGCACCAGAAAAACCATCCACGGGCGTTCAGATTCGGGGAAGATGTAGAACTGCAGGAAAACGCACACTGCCAGGAATAATTCCCAATAAGAGGCCGGTCCCATCAATACGCTGTAGCTGGTCAGGAACAGCGTGGCGCTCAGCCCAAACCACACACGCCCGACCAGGAAGTGCCCGGTGCGGTTCCAGGCCAGCGTCAGGGCGATGAACAGGAAATGCGCCGCAAAAATTACGCCCATCAATGACACGGCTGGATAATAGAAGGCCGCCACGAGCGAATTCTGGATGACCAGGATCAACACGATTAAGACGATCGTGTTCAGGAAGGTTACATTCCTGGTTGCGCGCACGTAACCCGGGCGTGACAGGCCGGTGCTTACGAGGGTCATCCAAAGATTTTTCATGAATTGACTATCGAATGAAATGATATTTCCGGGCTGACTTTTCCTCACCGTTGAGAAAGCTGTAGCAATGGATTGATTATCGCACATTTCCGGCGCTTTGGCTGCCTGGCGGCTCCGGAAATCTGCCGGCAGGGGATTTTACGCGACGATTTGGGTCTTCAATCGGATGCCTGGAAAAACCTGGTAAAGTCCTTTATGTTGCAAGGATAAAATTTGGTTGGTTTCCCTTTTTGTTTACCCCGCATGACCAGTCATTTTTTCGAGCTGCCGCGAGAGAAGAAGGCGACCAGCGGAACCAGGATGCCCGCTGTCAACCAGGCGGCCGGGGGAGTGGCGACAAACACAAAAGCGTGAGCGGTCCCTGGGGGGGCTGGAATGAGCTTCCCGTAAAGGGCCCAAGATACCAGCGTAATGACGAATGTCACGCTGGCAAGCGAGATCCGGACAGGGGTGGACCAGCGCAGTGAGACCAGGTTGGCCCACGCCAGGGCTGCGAAAGGTGCCAGCACCCAGAGCGCAAAGCCTACCTGCAGCACAGGTGGACTGCCACGGCCGGAGAACAGCGTCAAAGCCAGTGAGCCGAGCGCTCCGATCCCGGTCGTGACCAGCGCGACGGTGCGCAACCATCCCCAGCCTCCGGGCTGGATTCCGGTTGGATCGGGTTGAACGGATGTCGGTTTGGAATTTGAAGTGTCCATCTTTTTCTCCTCTTGTAATCGGGACGGAAGGTTATCAGAATGCTCCTCACCCATCGGTTCAGCCACCTTCCAGGCCTTTTACTGACCCACCCAGGAAATAAATCAAGTCCCGGCATTCTTCTTGATAGACCGGCGCGAGACCTGAAGATGGATTCAACACCATTGCACGGAATTCTGCCAATGGAAAGAATTTAATCTCGGATACTTCCTGAGGGTCAAAACGAATGAAAGCCGGATCGACATTGGTATACGCCAGATAGACATCACTGAACTGCCGGTCGATAAAAGTATCGCTCAAAACTCCTTCCTGGTAAAACGAGAACAGGAATTCAATTTCCAGCCGGCTGGGATCCAGTCCCAACTCCTCCTGCAACTCGCGTCGAACTGCGGCCAAACTGGTTTCCCCGGCATGCACGTGCCCCAGAACCGAGATGGTATAAACTCCGGGATAACTATCGACGGTCAGGGCACGTTTCTGCAGCAGGATCTCGTTGTTGGAATTGAACAAATACAGATGGATGGCACGATGAACCTTCCCCAACCGGTGAACTTCAAGGCGGGAAAGGATTTCTCCAGTTCGGAGACCAAAATTTGAGAGCACATCGATCTTCTCGGACATACCAGTAACCTCGCCAGCGACGATTTAATAATGGCTCCCATGCCTGTCCGCCAGTTTCAGCCAGACCGGAAGCCAGCCTGAAACCACGTGGCAATTATCGCACCATTTGGGATGGCTGAGCAGCCAGGATGATCACTGACGATAAAATTGATCTAATAAACCGCGCACCTGAGGTTTGGATGAACCATAACTGACGATGGCAATGTCCAGGTCAACCCCTTTGAACAGGTACAGGGCGCGCCGGAGCGCCTTGATGATCCAATCGGGTTCATTCCCAAAGGCGCCGGCGCCGACCAGGGTGAGGAATACTTTTTTATTTCCATTGCCGATCCGATTCAAGCCGGCGGCGGTCAGGGTGGCTTCGTAGGCAGCCTCCAGGACGAGCTGTGCGAAATCCGCCCAAAGGTTAAAATCGAGCCCACTATATGTGACTGGCAGAGCCGAACAAAAGGCCTGTGAAACCAGGTGGTCGCAGGTACCCAGGGTGACCTGTGTATTCCATTGAAGCCCGATCCTCAGCAACTGTCTTAAAACCTCCAATTCGCCCGGACTGGAAGCGCGCAGGCGAGCGGAGATTTCCGTCAAGCCCGCTTGGGATGCCAGTGCATAACCGTTTTGCATGCTCCACAGCCTCCCGCCGGCATTCCCCAGGGCGGCACCGAGATCGGCGAGACAGTCGATCTGGTTCGATTTCGATTGACCGGTGGATCCATTTACGGGTGCAAAGTAGTTGCGGTAGATGGTGCCTGCGCCGGCTGCGATGGCGCAGGCGGGTCCCTGGGTGGGATCCATTTCATACCTGCCAATGCCATCTTCGGGAATGATATGCTGGTCTACCATCTCGAGCAGGTTGAACTGGGAAGCCACCTGGAACAGCGCACCCGCATTCGAAGGGTCCGCATGCAGCTCCTGGGCACCTGCCACTATTTCGCGGACGGTCAGCTTACCGGACGGAAGCCGGGCGGCATTAAGGCGTTCGCGCAGCTCCTTCAGGGACGGGGTTTCCAGTTTGCCATACACCCACGACCTGCCGTTCACGCGGCAGGTCATTTCACGCTCGCCCAGCCGGATATTTTCCCGGACTTGCCCGGGAGAACTCTTCTGGAAAACCGGTCAATTTCTCGAACCAATCCATGCGACTCCGATCCTCTTCTGGTCTGGCTGTCCACTGCCGGCTCAGTCTTATTTTACCGGAAATGCACTGGTTGCCCGTCCATTTTGCCTGTCCAGTCCGGGGGTCTACCCACCTGCCTGACAGGCTGGTCGTGGGCGGACAATCTGCCGGATTGGTCGCAAGAATCGGGTTGCCGGAAAAAGGAAGGCCGTTATAATGGGGCAATTCTTGCCAAAGGAAAGTCAGCATTCATGTCAAAGAAACTCAAAATCTGGTTGGCCCTCATCACGGTCTACATCGTCTGGAGCGGCACTTACCTGGCAATCCGCTACGCAGTGGAAAGCGTGCCGCCCTTCCTGATGGCCGGGACGCGTTTCCTGATCGCCGGGGTCATCCTGTATGTCTGGAGACGCTCGGCCGGCGACCCGGCCCCAACCCGCCGGCAGTGGTCCCAGGCGGCAGTTGTGGGACTGCTGCTCCTGCTGGGAGGCAACGGGCTGGTCTCACTGGCGGAACAAAAAGTGGCTTCGGGCATCGCCGCCCTGGTGGTGGGATCCGCGCCGCTCTGGATGACCGGGATGGAGGCGCTGCATCCGGCTGGGGTAAAACCCAACTGGTTGGGCATTCTTGGGTTAGTGATTGGGTTCGCCGGCATTGTTTTACTGGTGGGTCCCTCGCTCTCCGGGGTGAGCGTGGCGGGCGCGCCTCAGGCCGGGGTGATCATTTTGTTGTTTGCAGCCTTGTTCTGGTCGCTGGGTTCCATCTTCGGCCGGCACGCCGACCTGCCCTCCTCCAGCCTGCTTTCCACCAGCATGGAAATGCTGACCGGCGGGTTGGGTCTCTACCTGGCGGGTACGCTGAAAGGCGAATGGCAGCAGCTCTCGCTGAGTCAGATTAGCGCCTCCTCGTGGTTGGGATTGCTTTACCTGGTAATTTTTGGAGCGCTGGTGGGTTTCACGTGCTACGCCTGGCTGCTGCGCAACGCGCCGATCTCACTGGTGGCAACCTATGCCTACGTCAACCCGATCCTGGCGGTGCTGCTGGGTGGTTTGATCGCCGGGGAAAGCTTGAGCTTGCACGTGCTGGTCTCGGCCCTGATCATCGTCGGTTCGGTGGTGCTGATCAACTTATCCCGGCGCCGGGATGTGCGGTCGACGCTGGTCGCGCCAGGCGAATAAACTCGGCTTTCATTTCCGGCGCACTTCCAGCACGGCGATCTTGGTGGAATGGTTGAAAGGGGCCGGGTCGCTGACGGAGCGGCCAACCACGTGTCTCGGGATAACCGCTGCAATCCTCGGGCACGCGGATCAAGCCGGCGATTTTCAGATAACCGTCCGCACACAGGTTCTCCAGCGTTTGCATATATTCTTTCCCGCTCACATACAGGGCGTTATTGATGGCGACCAGCCTTCCGCCGTCGTTGACCAACGGGCGCAGCTTGTTGATCAGGCGGGCGCTGTCGCTGTTCAGGTCCAGCCGGCCGGCCGGCGTGGTCGAAAAGAAGGGTGGGTCCAGGAAGACGCAGTCGAAGCGCTCGCCTGCCCGCTTGAGGCGGCCGACCACCTGCCAGAAATCCCCGCTGATGAAATCCTGCTTGTGGATCGGGAAGCCATTTAACGTATAAGACCTCTTCGCCAGGTTGAGGAACTGCCGGTTGAGATCGGTCTGGACGACGCGTTGGGCTCCGCCCGCCAGGGCGGCCACCCCCAGGCTGCCGGTATAGGCGAACGTGTTCAGCACGGTCTGACCTGCCAGGTTCTGGCTGGCCCACTGGCGCAAGCCGCGCGTGTCCAGGTAAAGGCTGGCATCCTGGTGCAAAGCCAGGTCGAGGGCGTACCAGACCTCGTTTTCCTGCACCTTGCGGTCGGGTTCGTCGCCAAACAGGAGCACGCCGCGTTTCTGCTCCAGCGCCGGGCTGTTGCGGGTCTTGAGCAGGCCGGCTCGCAACCAGGGCAGGCGCTCCATCAGCCAGGCCTGGGCCTGGTCGACCAACGGCTGGCCGGCCTCGGGCGGGTTGGCGTGGTTGTAGAGCACCAGCGTGGCGGCGTACAGGTCGACCACCAGGTCCGGGCAGCCTTCCAGGAATCCGTTGAACAGGCGCACGGCGTTCGTGTGGTCGCCAGCCAGCTGAAGCGCACGCCGCGCCAGGGCTTTTTCCAACAGGTTGGGGATGGATTCCGGGCGCATACCGTTATTCATTTTTGAGGGTTATTTTTAGCCGGTTCCCACAGCTCCACTTTGTTCCCGTCCGGGTCCATGAACCAGCCAAAGCGGCCATAATCATAATCTTCGACCGTCCCAACCAATTTTGCGCCGCCCTCTTCCACCTGGCGCAGGGCCCCGTCCAGGTCATCCACCACCAGGTTGAACATGTAATCCTGATCGGAGGGGGCGAAATAATCCGTCCCGGACGGAAAGGCGTTCCAGACCGTGACGGCGTTCTCCGGCATCTGCTCCGGGCGGAACATGACCCCGGATTGCGGATCGACCGGAAACCCGAGCCACTTTGCATACCACTGCTGCAGTCGCTCTGGATCGTCTGATTTGAAGAAAACACCGCCAATGCCCAATACTTTTGCCATTTGATGGTCCTCCTTTAACAAAACTTGTAGTAACGACTTAAGTCGTTACTACCCCCAACATTGTAATTCCCGATAAATTCGATACTACCTACAGGATGGACGGTTCGGGCAGCGCCTGCCCGGCCAGCCAGCCCTCATAAATGCGCAGGAAGACCACCCCGCCCAGGATCATCAGGCTGCCGCCCACCTGGACCCAGGTCAGCCGTTCGCCCAGGAAGAAATAGGCGATCACCGCCGTGAAGGCCGGTTCCATCGTGACGATCAGGTTGGCAACGCTGGAGGGCAGGTAGGTCAGGCTGACGTTGTAGGCCCCGTAACCAGCCAGGGTCGGTCCGACCGCCAGCAGGACCAAAATCCCCCAGCCGGCCAGGGACTGCCCCAGCCACAGAAAGTCCGCCGGGCGGGTGATGGCCCCGGGAATAAAGCCCATCCCGAGCAGGTTGAAAGCCAGCATGAACACCGCCGCGAAGGCAAACGTATAGGCCAGTGTGGTCCATGGATTGATGCCGCGCTGGGAGGCCGAGCGACCCATCAGGCTGTAAATGGCGTAGAACAACCCGGAGAGGACGCCGGTGATGATCCCAAGCAGGTTGAGGCGCCAGGCAGCCGGGTCGAGGGCGTTGGAAACCAGCACGCAGCCGCCCAGGCAGAGTGCCACCGCCAGCAGCTTGGCCCAGCCCAGTCCCTCCTTCAGGATCCACCAGCCCAGCAGGGCGGTAAAGCCGGCCGAGCTGTAGGCCAGCACGGTCGAGACGGCCGCGCCGTTCAGCGCCACCGAGAGAGTCCAGAGGGCATTGAATACCGCCAGCGCCACGCCATACAGCAAAAGGTAACGCAGCGCCTTGAGGTTCACCCGTAACAAGCTGGGTCGAAGGATTGCCAACGCGCCTAGCATGGTCAAAGCCACCACCACCTCCCGCCAGAAAGCCAGCACCAGCGCAGGCAGCTGGTAGGTCTGCGTGAGATAACGGATCAGGATGGCAGTGGTCGAGAGGATCACCGCACTTAAAAACGCGGCTGTATAGCCGCGTGTCAGCTGGGATGTGTGGGTGGCAGTGTTGGGCATGCCCCTATTCTAGGGAAGAATCGGGCTGTTGCATAGAGCCAATTAGGCGCTAATCCTAACCCGGATATGTTGGCGTGGAAAAAACCATTCACCGTCCTCGGGAATGCGCCGTGGGACAGGCGTCCCGCCGGAGTGCTTCGCGGGGCAAGTGGTCACGAAAGGGCACAAAGTGGAATCTTAAAGCGCTTCCTTAGTGTTACTTTGAGGCCTTTGTGGTAAATTTTCTTGTTTTTTGTAAAAGGATGTAACTTTTTGGTTCCGAACATTCATCGCCCGACTTTGCGCGCCACGAAGATCAGTTCTCCCGGGCTCTTCGAGCCGTAGGGGCTTTTATCGTAGTCTCCGTAGAGTTGCTCCACCTCGAACCCGGCGCGCGCCAGCAGGTGCTCGGCTTCGAACCGGAATAAATAGCGCATCGGGAAGGCCTGCACCAGGCGTTCTTCGTGCCCGTCCGGGTAGGTGACGTAATAGATGAGTTCCACGTAGTTGATCTGGTTGGGCACATCCCGCCAGGCGATCTTGTGCTTGCGGATCACCCGCCGGCCATCCGGCATGCTGAACTCGGGCTCCTCCGCCAGCTCCTGCCCGACGTTATCGGCGACGAGCGCCTCGAGCCTGGGGTTGAAAACGTCCAGGATGACCCGGCCGCCCGGCTCCAGGGCCCGGCGGATGCAGTCCAGGCAGGCCAACTGGTCGGCGACCGTGGTCAGGTGCTGGAAGGGCCGGAACGGCAGGGTGACCAGCTTGAATGCCCGGGAAAACTCGAAAGACCGCATGTCGGCTTGCACCAGTTTCACCCTGGACTGGAGGGCGTGCGGCTCGGCCTGCAGGCGCTGGCGGCAGATCGCCAGCATGTTGGGTGAGAGGTCCAACCCGGTGATCTCGAGACCCTGGCGGGCGGTTGGGATCAACACCCGCCCCGTCCCGCAGCCCACTTCCAGCACCGGCCCGTCTGAGTCCTGTGCGGCTTCCACAAAGAAGCCCACGTCCTGCCGCTCCCGGTACGGGACCACGTAGTCGTACAGCTCTGCGATCGACATATAGTCATCGTAGTGATTGGATGGTGTCATCTGCTCCTCCTGCTTGCTCGGTATCGCCTCGTAGTAACGACTTCAGTCGTTACTTTTCCATTCATCCAAGGAAATCGTCGAAAGTACATTTCCTAGTATATTGCTCAAGCTTTAATATTGCTCAAGCCGCCGTCCTCGGCGGCGTACTCGCCTCTATTGCTCAAGCCGCCGTCCTCGGCGGCGTGACACCGCCGGAAGCAGGGGTAAAAAGTACAAATCTCCCGTTATGACTGCCGACCTCTCTTTCTTATATTATTGCTCAAGCTTTAATATTGCTCAAGCCGCCGTCCTCGGCGGCGATGACACCGCCGGAAGCAGGGGTAAAAAGTATAGTTACATTCGACCACCCACCTACAACCCAAGCCTCTCGTTCCTTTCCAATTTGCCGATGGCTTCCCGGATGCGGCGCTGGCGCGTCTCCTCCCGCTTGGCGTCCGAGAGCCACAGGATGTAATTGCGTTGTTGGGAGGGCGGCAGCTTGCAGTAATTTTCCCAGGCCTTGGGGCTGTCCTTCAGGCCAACTTCCATCCAGTCCGGCGTGGGCAGTGGTCGGGCGTTTGGGGCGGGCGGCTGGAACTTCTTCCAGGGGAAAGTCCACTTTTGCCAATCCGGCCTCGGTCATGCGGCCTTCTTTGACCAACCTGGCCGCCAGGTGCTGGTTGACTTCCGACCAGTGGCTGCCGGGTTTGCGCGGGGTGAACTTGCGGGCGTATTTCTCCTCATCGATCCGCTGAATGATACTGTCCACCCAGCCAAAGCACAGTGCTTCTTCGAGAGAATCGTTATACGAGATGGTCGGATGTCCGGTTTTAGCCTTGTAATACACCAGCCAGACCTCGCTCTCGCGGTTGCCGTGTTCTTCCAGCCACTCGCGCCAGGTATCTCGGTCGGGGGCATAGAAGGTCTGGGTCATCTTCATGCAGAAAGTATAGTACAGGCAGGCAGCTCATGCAATGGAGCGGCTGTTGCTTGCCATAACGAAAAACTTGGTCTTCCTCTATGGGAATTCTTTATTATCGTAGCGTGATGCCTCATCACCATACTTCTCACCGTTCGGAGGCTCTTTCCAGCCAGGAAATTGTACAGCAACTGGTTTGTGGCTGATTGAAATCCTGGATTACCGAGGCTTGGTACTTTCCAGGATCGCAAAGATTTGGTCCGATCGATAGATACGATTACGCCGGCCCCCCGTGACTTCACGCAGGATTTGAAGGTCTACAAGTTGGTCAACCAGACGCTGCGCGCCTGCGAAGGTGATACCCAGTTCCTTCTCAACCTGGCGCGACGTCAGAACCGGGCCGGCAAAGAGTAAGTCGACCAGCCGCAGGAGTTTGGCCGGGGCGCGCCTGGATTGAATTTGCGCCTGATACTGCGCCCGCAGTGACTGGATTTGACCGATCTTCTTGACGGTATCTTGTGACTGCTGTCTCACGCCTTCCAGGAAAAACACCAACCATTCCTCCCAGGCATGCCGCTGGCTGACCGCCAGGAGCAGATCGTAGTAGGCCAGGCGATTGCTCTCAAAATAGGCGCTCAAGTACAGGATTGGTTGTGGCAGCAATTCCCAGGCTGAAAGAAGCAGCGCCATCAACAATCGTCCGACCCGACCGTTGCCATCCAGGAACGGGTGAATGGCTTCGAACTGATAATGGATCAATCCCAGGCGGAGAAGGGAGGGCAAGCTAGAAGGCGCATGGATGAAATTTTCAAAAGCGCCAAGCGCAGCCAGCATTTCATCCACGGGAGGTGGTACGTACGCGGCGGTTTCGAGTGTGCTGCCAGTCGGGCCAATCCAGTTCTGCGTGCGGCGAAATTCCCCGGGGGTCCAGGTTTCGCCGCGCACTCCTTCCATCAGCCTGGCATGTACCTCTCGGATCAGGCGCAGGCTGACGGGTAATGTGTTAACTCGCTCCAGACCATACTCCAGCGCGCGCACATAATTGTGAACTTCGCGCACATCCGAGTCCGGTTCAAAAAAAGAAAGCTGGTTGGCTTCAAAGGCGAACAAATCATCCAACGAGGCGCGTGTGCCTTCGATGCGGGAGGAAAGGACAGCTTCCTGGTGAGTCAGGGGACGGATGAGCAAATGTGGGTTCGTCAAGGTACCGCCCAGGCCTTTCAATTCGCCCAGGGCGCGGTCGGCGGCTGAGAGGGCGGTGATCAAGGCAGGAGAATAATCTAACCGGGGCGGCAGGGGAGCCGGTAAAAACGCCCAGTACCCTTGAGGCAAGTGTACAACCTTTCCCGCAGATGTAGTTTTGAATTTGGCAGGATCCATATCGTTTCCCTTATTTTCATAAATGATAATACGCCCGATCTATATTATCATTTAGAACCGAAAATGTAAATAAGGAAACCAGGTTCACGCTTCATGGGCAGATTGATAATATATTCCCGACACTTGAAGGAAAAGTTTCGGTCAGCCGCCCCTCTTTCACCATTTTGACCACCAGGTGCTGGTTGACTTCCGACCAGTGGCTACCGGGTTTTTAATACGCCAGCCAGACATTGCTCGCGCGGCTGACGTGTTCGCTTAGCCAATGGCGCCAGGCGGCTCGGTCGGGGGCATAGAAGGTTTGGGTCATCTTCATAGGGAAAGTATAGTGCAAGGGAATGCCCGGCGCAATGGGGGGTCAAATAAACCCCTTGTCAAAACAGAACATACGTGCTAAAATCAGCGCATGCTGAAACCTTCTCTCTTCTCCGCAACCAGATTCTCTTTCGCAGGGTACCCGGATATTCGTTTTGTGTTTAAAGCCTCTGGCGACCAATTAACGTATGAAAGGACCTTATAGCGAATTATTCGTTTTTTTTGAGGAACGAATCCACTGCAATCTCCTCATTCCTTCTTTTTCATTCTATTAACTTCTCCCCTCTCCACCTGTACCGGTTCTTTCGGTAAATGCGTACTTGCATTTGGAGAGGGGCCGGGGTCTCGCCCCCAGACATGGGGGTGAGGTCGAGTCCCGGATTGCGCAGCTACTTGTCTCCGTGGGGATGTCCGATGGCTTGGCCCGGGGGAAACCTCCGCAACGTGTGGTCGGGTTAGTCCCGGGAGGGGTGCTTCACCCGCTTACGCACACCGCCTCCCTGATCCCTAATTCCTAATCTCTGATCACCTGATCCCCAATCACCAATCCCTAATCCCTAATCCCTAATTCCTAATTCCTAATTCCTCATCCCGCTTATAATTGGATTTTCGGTTTTCCTCCTCTTTCCAAACTGGAGCCGCCATGAACACTTCTTCCGAAAAACAACCTTACGAAGAGCTGAAAAAGCAAATCTCCTTCCACAACTACCGCTATCACGTCCTCGACGATCCGCTGGTCAGCGACGTGGAATACGACCGCCTGCTGGTGGCGCTGCGCCAGATCGAAGCCGAGCACCCGGACTGGGTCACGCCCGATTCGCCCACCCAACGCGCCGGGGCGCTCGTATCCGAGAAGTTCGAGAAGGTCCGCCACCCGGCTCCGATCCTCAGCCTGGCGAATGCTTTCGGCGCCGAGGACGCCCGTGCCTGGTACGAACGCGTTTCCCGGCTGGACGACCGGGTCGAACAGGCCAGCTTCGTGGTCGAGCCCAAGATCGACGGGCTGAGCGTGGTGCTGCACTACCGGGACGGCCTGTTCGTGCAGGGCGCCACGCGCGGCGACGGTGAGATCGGGGAAGACATCACCGCCAACCTGCGCACGGTCAAGGCCATTCCGCTGCGCATCCCGGTGGAAGGCAGCCAAACACGCGCTGAATCCCAACCAGCCCGGGTGCCGGCAACCCTGGTGGTACGCGGGGAAGTCTTCCTGCCGGTCAGAGAATTTGAACAGCTGAACGAGAAACTGGCCGAAGCCGGCGAGAAGACCTACCTCAACCCGCGCAACACTGCCGCCGGTTCATTGCGCCAGCTCGACCCATCCATCACGGCTACCCGTCCGCTGACCCTGCTGGTTTACCAGATCGTCGCCTGGCAGAATGGACCCCAGGACCCACCCGACCTGCAGGATCCACGCTCGCAATGGGAACTGCTGGGGTACCTGAAATCACTCGGCTTTCCGGTCACCGATACCGCCCAACGCTTCGGTAGCATCGCTGCTGCCATCGATTACACGCTCACCTGGGACAAACGCCGCGACGAACTGCCCTACGAGGCGGATGGCATGGTCATCAAGATCGACGACCTGAACCTTCAAGAAGACCTGGGCTTCGTCGGCAAGGACCCACGCGGCGCGGTGGCTTTCAAGTTCCCGGCCCGTGAGGTCACCACGCAATTGCTGGGGATTGAGGTGGAGGTCGGTCGCACGGGCGTACTGACGCCCAAGGCCGTCCTGGAAGCCGGTCGAGATCAACGGGGTCATCGTCCGCAACGCCACCCTGCACAATTTCGACTACGTGGCCGAAAAAGACATCCGCCCGGGCGACCGGGTGCTGGTCAAGCGCGCCGGCGAGGTCATCCCGTACGTGATCGGACCGGTGGTGGACCTGCGGACGGGCGCGGAAAAGCCCTACGTTCCGCCCACGACCTGCCCGGCCTGCGGGCAGCCGGTCGAGCACATCGCCGGTGAAGTGGCCTGGTACTGCGTCAACGCGGCCTGCCCGGCCCAATTGGTGCGCAACGTGGAGCACTTCGTCTCACGCGGCGCCATGGACATTAACGGCATGGGCATCAAGATCGTCGAAAAATTGATCGAGAGCGGGGCGGTCAAGGACGTGGCAGACATCTACACGCTCTCCCGGGCGGACATCCTGGAAGCCGTGACGAAGAAGGACCGCAAGACCGAAAAGGACCCACCCGGCAAGATTGCCGACAACCTGCTGGAGGCGATCAGGGTTTCGAGGGGACAGCCATTCAGCCGGCTGTTGACGGCGCTGGGTTTGCACGGCGTCGGGGAAGTCTCGGCGGGCGACCTGAGCCGGGCGTTCCCATCGCTGGACCTGCTGGCGCAGCGCCGACGAGGCCCAGTTGCAAATGCTGGAAGGCATCGGTCCGAACATCGCCGAAGCGATCGTGGACTGGTTCGGGCGCCCGCGCAACCAGAAAGTGCTCGAGAAGCTCAAGGCGGCCGGCGTATGGCCGGTCAACACCCAGACAGCCAGCAATGCCCCCCAGGCGCCGGGTCCTTTCACCGGCATGACCTTCGTGGTGACCGGCACGCTGCCGACGCTCAGTCGTGACGATGTGAAGGAGTTCATCGAGGGGCACGGCGGCAAAGTGACCGACAGCGTCAGCAAGAAGACCAGCTACCTGGTGCTGGGCGAGGCACCCGGCTCGAAGTACCAGAAAGCGCAAAGCCTGGGCGTGAAGATCCTCGACGAGGCCGCATTGCGGAAATTGGCCGGCGGATGAGATTTTTATATTCGGGTAAAATGGTGCTCTTGCTGGCAGCCCCAAAATCCCCGGCCAGTAAATAAGGAGAAAGCGTGAGCGAAAATTTAACGGTTGCGGATGGACAGGTGGTTTCGATGGAATACACCCTCAAGGTTGACGGCGAAATAGTCGACGACTCGAGCCGAGCACGGCCCGATCGAATTCCTGCAGGGCAACGGCAACATCATCCCGGGCCTGGAGCGGGAATTGGTATGGCATGTCCATCGGAGAGGGCAAAGACGTGGTAGTGGCGCCGCGGATGGCTACGGCGAAACGGACAATGATGCCTACATGGATGTGCCGCGCGAGCAGTTCCCGCAGGATGTACCCCTCGAAATCGGCACCATGCTGGAACTGCACGACGAAGATGATCATCCGATGCATGCCCGTATCGATCAAATCGGTGTGGAGACCGTCCGGCTGGATTTCAACCATCCCATGGCAGGCAAGGAACTGCATTTTGCCATCCAGATCGCCGGCATCCGGCCCGCCACAGAGGAGGAACGCGAACACGGTCACGTGCACGGCCAGCAACATCATCACCATTAGGGGTATGGTCATCAGCAATTTTCGAAAGCAGTAACCCGGCCAAAAGATCGCCGGGAGCAGGCAGCGACCGGAACCTGGAGGAGGGGCTGGTCCAAACGAAATGCCGGGTGGAAACCGGAAGCGGATATCCACGTAGATATATGCATACGCCGTGAAAACGGCAACAATTTCACCTTGTGGAGTACACCATGACAGAAACGCTTTCTTCACAACCGGGGCAGGGCATACTTGCGCCGGCGTCCGTCTCCGAAGCGACTGCGCATCGGGGGGTCAACTGGCCGCACGTCTGGGCTTACATCGGGTTGTCATTCGGGCTTGCCTGGCTGGTCGACCTGGTGCTGTACCTGAAGGGCGGCCTGACCCACCCGTCAGCCGCGTTGATACTTCCCTTCCAGATGCTCATGCCGGCCTTTTCGGCGCTTCTTCTGGGTATGTTTTTCTTTAAACAGAGCCCGATCTATTACAAGACCAACCGGACCGCCTCGCGCTGGTTCATCTATTATTATTTTTTGATGACCTTCGTTTACCTGGTCGCAGTGGTGGTCGGGTTGATCCAGCCGTCATTGATTACCACGCTGAGCGGATCCCTGCTGATCCTGAGCGTGCTGGGTCTGATCTTGCTGGGGGTGCTGCGCTGGCGCGGCGGACCGCAATCATTCGCCGGGGCGGGCATGGCCTTTGGGAAGATCCGTGTCTGGCTGTTGTTTGGACTGGCAATGGTCCTGTTCTATGGCCTGGAGGCGCTGCTGAACTATGTCTTCAAGTTGGGCACCCTGACGGATGTCACCAAGTTGTATCCGGCCGGGGCGACGGCTGGCATCTCACCGGCGGTCCTGATGGCCTCGACCATTTTCAATGTGATCATCATTGGTCCGATCCTGGGGCTGATCATCACGTTTGGCGAAGAATACGGCTGGCGCGGTTACCTGCAGGGCGAGCTGGTCCACCTGGGTCGCATCCGCGGGGTCGGACTGTTGGGCGTCATCTGGGGAATCTGGCACTGGCCGATCATCCTGATGGGCTACAACTATCCCGGCCAACCGGTGCTGGGTCCGCTGCTGATGACGGGTTACACGGTGGTGCTGGCGTACTTCCTGGCCTACGCCGTGTTCAAATCGAAGGGCGTCTGGACGGCGGCTTACCTGCACGCGCTCAACAACCAGACCCTGTCCTTTTTCATGGGGGCGGTGGTGGCGCCGGTCAGCCTCGTCATGTCCTTCGGGATCGGCCTTCCGGCGCTGGTGCTGTGCGCGCTGGTGGTGCTGCTGATCCTGCGCGACCCGGTCTGGAAGGAAACGGATTAGCGCCAGCGCGTGATCAAAAAAAGGGAATCATAAAAGAGCGGAGTCCGGTCAACCGGGCTCCGCTCATCTTGATAAATAAGTGCCCCTCACGGGCAGAGATAAATGCTCCCGTCCGGGTAGCTCCCATAAACCTTCAACCCGGCGAACAAATTTTGGATCTGGGCGTTCGAGACAGTGCTGAGCTTCGATTGGAACTGTGAGGTGAAATCGGTGAACACCACCAGGGCCGCCGATTGCTGGCAGAATACCGATTGAACGGGGTCGCCCGGCAGGCTGCCATAGGGGCTGGTCTGGATGGAAGGCTCGAGCGGGAAGGTGTTCCAGAAACCGTAGATCGGCCGCCCCGTCCAAAGCTGGAGCAATTCCCAGTCATTGGAGATGACCGCTTGCTGCGCCGGTAAATCCCGGACGGCCTGGATGACGGCGGAGTGGTTCCAGTGGTAGGCGGTCAGCCCATCCCCGGCATGATAGAAATCCGCCTGCTGGCGCGTCATGGGGGTATACCAGACCACACACAGGACGGCGATCAGCCAGGGGATCGCCTGCAGGATGCGCAATTTGCCCTTGAACCAGGCAGCCTGCCAAAAGGCGAAGGCGGCGTAAACGGCCATCACGCTGCCAACGTATAAGGGCAGCAGCATCCGGTTGTCCACGTCAATGGTCGGGTGCGTAAACAGGTAGGTGCCGACCAGCACGGCCACAAATAACAAGGCGGACAAGCCGAAGAAAACGAAGATCTCCAATCCCGAGTCGCGCCTGTCCTGCATTTGCTTGCGCAGTCGCCGGTAGGCTAAAACGATCAGCGCCAGCACGACCACCAGTCCGACGCCCAACAATGTGAAGCGTAAGCGGTAGCGCAGGAGCATGTCATGCGACTGGAAGGGCACCCACTTCCAGATGGTATCCATAAAGATGCCGCGAAAGGACTGGAATTGGGCCGCTAAGCTATGCAAATCCAACCCCAGGCTGCGTCCTCCTACGCTGTGGGCGGTGGCAAAATAGATCCAGGCCAGCCAGGCTCCAATCGGCAGGCTGGCGATAATGCTGAATAACAAGGTTTTTTTCAGGCGCGGCCAAAACTTCCCGGAGGCAAACAGCAGCAGGCTGCCTCCCCCGGCCAGAACCATGGCCACGCCGGCGTAGCGGGTGATGGGAACCAGGCCCAGCAGGAGCGCGCTCAGCACGAACAGGCAGGTCTTTTCACGCTGCAAATAAGCCAGCAGGCCCCAACCTGCGCATAGAAACATCAGGATGAACAAAGGCTCGGAATAGGCCGAGCTGAACATCCAGAGCATGTAGGGAAAAGCGCACAACATTGCGCTGGCAATGATTCCCAGGGCCGGGGCGCGACTGTACCGGTAAAACATCCACCCGGCGATAAATATGCAGGCAATAAAAGCAAAAATATTCAACCAGCGGGCCGCCGCCACCAGGTTAACCGGAAACAGGCCGATGGCACTTAACACGATCGGGTAAAAAGGAGGTTCGATGGTGATCGACCGGAAAGCCGCGTCGGCTTCATAGTAAACCAGCCCCTGACCTCGATCGAGACTGCGCGCGGTGGAAATATACACGACCGGATCGCTATACCCCCACGGCCCGTTGGCGGTGGTATAGACGGCGATCAAGCCCCCAAAGATGCTGATGAGAATGATCGCTGCCAGAATAAGGCCGCGTGCGCTGATTTTAGTCATGTCGTATCTCGGGTAGTGTCCTCATTGAATTCAGGCACAAGCAGACCGGAGGTGTTCCCGCCTTCCAATTGCAAGTACATTGCCTGGATGCTGTCTTCCATTCTCTTCTTGATCCGCCAGCGTTCCATGCCGGCATGGTTGTGCGGATTAAAAACCGCCGGCCGGCCCACCGCCAGGTATTTTGAGGCATGGACGGCCACCGGGAAGAACTCCAGGCATTTTCCAGTTTCTGCATAATACATTTCTGCCAGGCGGACAAAACTATGCTGGAATGGTTGCATCCTGGTCAGCGGGTCCATCGGCAGGGAGTTGTCCTCCGGGAAAATCACCAGGAATTTCTCCTGGCGCAGGTAATCCATACTTATGTTGTAGGTCGTCAGAAGACGGGCATAATCCCCACGGTAGACAGGGATGCAGCCCAGAGAATTAAATAGCGGTATGGTGATCTTGCAGAAAAACCTGGCAATCCAGCCACTGAGTGGCGCTTTGAAATGCAACTGGCGCTCGACGAAATCCATCTGCAAATAGGCGGGGGCCAGTTCCCTGTCCATCATGTTCGCAATGGTCCAGGGGTGCAGGCGGAAAGGCAGGGCACAGAAGGCTGCGATCGGGCCGGTTGCGTCCAGATGGTTGGAGATAAAAATTGCGGGACCGCGTTGGGGCAGGTTCTCCCGGCCGATGATGTCTCCGTCCCAAAGGAGCAGATCCATTCCACTCATGAAGAGTCGATACATCCCGTCGTTCAAAGTGCTGCTCCTGTGCAACGAATGCAGCCGGGTTGACCGTATCTTTGCCAAACGTGCGGGTTCACTGCGCCCTCTCCTGCCAAATCGACGAATGAATGTACCGGACGATTGTCCAGGCGACCAGTTCTCGAAGATATTGTATCTTATTTAAAGTTGTTTATCTGCACGCTAAACCCCCCGGCGCTATTAATGGTTACCAGGGAGATCGGGAAAGGCAGATAATCTCCTCGGGGGTAGCCAAAGTTGGGATCTTCGAGAAGGGCTAGAAACGGCCGCGCTGAAATAAAGCCCTGGGCAGACAGGCTTGCATCGGTGCGCACCTGCACGGCGCTGCCTCCCACCAGACTCCACGTCCACGCACCCGCTGCCAGGCTGGCCCGGTAATCGGTTGGGCCGGCGTAGAAAGCCTGGGGATCCACGGCTATCGGGATGCGGGTGCTGACCGATGCCCGGGTCTGATACGCTACAGCTGATGCCATTCCCGTTCAGGCGATACGTTTTCACCCGGCTGCCATCCGGGCTGGTGAAGCTGATCCCATCCGGGAGCAGGCTGGAGGCATATTCCGCCCAGGTTTGGCTGTCATCCGTGAAGGCACCCGGGATCACACCCGGATCGGCAGCCTCGCCCAACCCGGGGTTCCATTCCGACGAGTCGCTTAACCCGACCGCGAACTGGGAACTGGGCCCGATCCACTGATGCGGCCCGTTTGCATCCAAAAAAAAGAATTGCGTCAACCGGGCCCCGGCCGTCTCCAAAACGGCGAAATACTGCCGGTCCGCCAGGATGCATTCGGGCTGACCATCGGCATTCAGGTCTTCCCGGCAATCGATCCGAGGCGCGGGAGAATTAGCCCAATGGGCGGCAGCCAGGAGTTCGCCCACCTGGCCGAGATAGGCAGTCTGCAAAGCTGCCAACTTCGCATCCTGGGTAGGCGCCGATAGGGTCAGGGTTGTTTCCCAGGCCGAGCGGGTGGCGGCATTATCCGGGGCGGCGCGCAATTCATCCAACCAGGCCGGATTTGCAGTTGTTGGAGCAGGCGGCAGCGGAAGCGCCTGGGCCGGGAAATTCAATAAATCCCGGCCTGCCAGCGGTTTTATCCACGGATGGGCGGCAATCCAGGCGAAGGTGGGGCCGGCCATTTCCGTATCGCCCCAGGTGGAATTGGGCAGGTCCCCACCCAGGACGACCAGGTCGGCCGGGTCGGGCGAGAGGGCCGTTGCCACCAGGCTCCGGCGGACATCCAGTGAAGGGCCGCCGGCCGTAGCCTCGAGGGCTTCCCCGCTGGGGAGTGGGATGAGACGCCTCCCGCCGGTAATCCCCATGTGGGTAGAGTCTGCCAGCCGGGCGAAACTGAGATGGTAACCGGGGATTGTTGTAAAAGACGAAGGGTCTGATGAAGGTGCATAAACAAACTGGCTGGAGGACAGACCGAACCCGGCAACGGCCCGGCGGCTGGTATCCAAAGCGACGCCAGCCGGCTGGCTATAAGCCTCGTCCGGCAGGATGAGCAGACCTTGCGCAAGCATATTTTTTATCCTGGGGATCATGCCCATGAAGTCCAGGGCGGCCAGGCTGGCGGGATTTTTGAGATCGAGCAGGGCAACCGGGACTTGGTAGGTTCCGGCTCCGTCCAGGATGTACTTCAAGCCATGCCGGCCACCCAGCGGCCCGGTGTGCGCCCCAGCCCAGCGTCGCAAAGCCAGGGTGGGGGTGGTGGCAGGGTAGGTGTTCCAGAAAGCCAACAGGAGCGGGGCGGGTTCTCCCGAAAGTCGGGCGTCCGAGCGAAGGTTGTGCGCTTCATCTGCCAGCATTTCCGGACCGGTGGTGTAGGTGGCAACGTCCACCCGGAATTTTTCGCTGATGAAGGAACGGTTTATGCTGACCGTGATGGTATCCAAACTGAAGTCCTGGACCACGCGCGGCCAAATGACTGGCCCTCCGGCGGGCTGCCCGCCGGTACGTGCCTGACCGCTGGATGAAATATCGATGCTGAGGGGTTGTTGGGAGAAATCCCGCTCATCCCACACGGCAAGTTTGAGAACGTATTGGTCTCCCGGGTTAATGTCCAGCAGGTCCACCCGGATCTCCACGCTCCACAGATTGGTGCGGGTGTAGACTGCCAGGATGTCGGTGGACGGAGTGGGGGCATCCGGCGGGTCGAGCAGGCGCAGGTCGGAAAACGACCAGGCCGGATTGAGGCGGGGTAAAACGGGGGAAGAAACGCAGGCAGCCGCCGGGATCAGCAGGCAGATCATTCCGAGCAAACCCAGGAGTCCGGACGGGCGGGAATAGTTCTTCACCCGCTTATTGTAATTTATTATATGCTCCCGCCCGGGACGGAAAAAATGGGCGCGGGGGGCATCCCTTTCTCAAAATTATATTTCCTTAAAATCGAGGAAAACGGAACACGCAGACCACGCAATGGGGCTGATTTTTAGGGGGGTTACCCCAAAAACGCGCACAATTTAACCAGTGTATAATGGAAACATCGCAATATGGTCGTTAGAGCAGATCCAGGGGCAAGCTGAGTGTTGCACATAAAAATCCATCCATGAGCGGGCCAGGCAAAGCCAACACCAAGATGCCAGACGAAATCGAAACCTTCGATGAGCAGATCGATATTCTCTTCCAGGAGCTGTCTTTTGCAGTCGAATGGAAGCGGCCATCCATATTACTGGCGGCGTGTGCCTCGGAAGGGCTGCGCGCCCGGGCGGAATCAGCGCTGAAAAAACGCCTGGGGGATATCGGACAAAAGGCGCTGCGGTTTACCGTGGACGAAAACCATTATGACATCCCCCTATTACTTTCGCAACTGCCGGAGCCGGACAGTTCGGTTTTCTTCGTCACTGGCCTATCGAACGGAGGCGGGAAAGCGGGCGCAAATGCATACCGCGCCCTCAACATCCGCCGGGAATACTTCGTGGAGCATGCCCTACGGGTGGTCGTCTGGCTGAACATGGATGAAGCGAGGGATCTATCCGTGCATGCCCCGGATTTCTGGGCCTTCCGTCACCGGGAGGTGGAATTCCGGGACTCCACCGGCCCAGAAGGCCCTGTAAAACTAAGATCAAAGCGACCCAGTGCGGCTCAAACTCCTGGGCGTCAAGATCCGGAGCAACGGATTGCCATGCTGGAGGCCCAACTGGCGGATCTGCCGCAAAGGATCGATACGCGCAGGCGTCGCCTGGAACTGCTCTTCGAACTGGCCGGGACGAACATGCAAAAGGGAGCACTGCTTCAATCCGAACATCGATCCAGGCAGGGCCTCGCCATCAGCCGGGAGTTATCCGATGCGGAGTGGCTGGCAAAATTCTGGGGAATGCTGGGAGATATTTTCCTGGAACAGGGGCAATCTGCCCGGGCGGTGCGAGCCTATCGAAAGGCCATTCGGTATTCTCCGGATGACGGCAGGAGCTGGAGCCGACTTGGGCATTTTTACCATGTCATGAAGCGCTTCCCAGATGCTATAATTGCGTATAAACACGCCATTCGGCTGGATAAAAAGGATATTGCGCTGCATTCTTCCCTGGTGGCATGTTACCGATTGGCGGGAAAGCATGTCCTGGCTGAGCAGCAAAAACAGGTCGCCCAGCCATTCCTGCAAAACGTGCCTGAGTATCAGCGGGCAATCTTCGAAGCCGCCTGCGGGAACACCGGGAAAGCCCTGGATTTTCTGGAGAACGCCCTGAAAAAAGACCCAGCAGACTTGAGTCAGGTACACAGTGAGCCAAATTTCGATTCCATTCGGGAGACGGCTCGTTTTATAAAATTGACAGCATCCAAAAATGCCTCAAGCTAAATCCGGAAGCTTGAAAACCGGGAAAAGTCGCCAGCGTTGGAAATTTGGTTGTTTGAAATGGTATCGAAAAGGCAATTTGGGATAAGGCGCAAGTTTTCCATCCGGACCTGACTCCAGAAAGAGACCTGCAAATGCCAATTGGGTTCGCGTTATCAGTGGTAGGGATTGCAGTAGGGGTTGCCATTTTGAGTCTGCAAAAGCGCAATGTCAGAGGGGCGGTCAGCCTGAACGTCTTTTCGTTTGCGTTGATCGCCTGGGCGTGCGCCTACGCTATCCTGCTCTACCAGGCAGTTTATCAACCTCATTCGGATGGGCGATTTTGGCTGGCAGTAATTACGCTTTCCTCCACCGTTACGGCAACTTCATTACTGACATTTATCATCGCTTACACCTCCCACGAGGAGTGGTTAAGCAAATGGGGCCTCCTGTTATTATGCCTTGAACCCGCCACCACGCAGGTATTATTCTGGATCGGTCGGGGATATTTTTCCAGCTCTTACCTGCTCACCAATATGGGCATTTTCCTGAACCCCAGCCCCTGGTATTGGATAAACGCTTCGTATTCCGATGGATTGATGATCCTGGCGCTGATCATGCTGACCCAAACCTTCCTCAATAAACCCAGGCAGTACCTGATTCAATCCCTCACGATCGTCATCGCGGTGTTTATCCCGATCCTGACCAAGATATTAAGCCTGGCAGCCTTTGCTTTCATCCTCAATTTGGAGCCCCCCTTGATCTCGTTCATCCTCACGGGCGGCCTGCTTATTTACAGCATCCATCGTTTCAAGTTATTGGATGTGGCACCGATTGCACGGGATATGGTCATCGAAAGTATGAACGACGGCTGGATGGTGCTGGATGTGCACAACCGCATCGTAGACCTCAACCCGGCTGCTGAGACCCTGCTGGGTGTTTCACGCGAGCAAACCTTTGGACAACCGGCCGAAAATATCCTCCAGAACTGGCCCAAACTGGACCGGGAATCTTCCTTGCGGGAATTGGAGACCAAGGGCAGTGTAAGACTGCAGGGGGAGCTGCGTTATCTCAGTGTGCGCATTCTGCCATTGATCCATCCGCAAGACCAACACGTCGGCAAGGTCATCCTGTGGCGGGATATTTCCGAACGTAGAAAGGCGGATGACGCCCGGCAACGTGTGCGGGATGAAATGTTCGTCTTATTGCATACCATTTCCGACACAGCCTTTCGAACCTTGAACCTGAACGATTTCCTGACCGAGGCGATCTCCCAAATCGTCTATTCCTTCCACGGCCAGGCCGGCCTGATCTTCCTGCTGGAGGACGTCCGTTCGGAGGTCGACATCCCCAAGCTTTACCTGGCGGCGCACCACGGGATCGCCCGCAATGACCTGGCTACCCTGTCCACTTCTCCGGAAGTCGCCAGGATCCTGCTGCAAACGCTGGAACAAAAGGAAGCCTTTTATATCCCCGACATGCATACAGACCCCAACCTGCCGGCTTCGATGCAACAATTAGGCATCCAATCTCTGCTAATGCTACCCCTGCTGACCGGGGAGCAGATCCTGGGGGTGATCGGATTGACCCGAATGGCGGAGGCCCCGGCATTTGGAAATGCGGAGATCACCCGTTTGGGGGTTGTGGGCGAGGAACTGGCCTCCTTTATTCGCAGCGACCGCAAGCGACAACAGGCGATTGCCCAGGAGGAGCGTCAAAGCCTGGTCAGGGACCTGCACGATTCGATCACTCAAAAATTGTACGGACTGGTGGCCCAGACGGAAGCCGTCCAGGCAGCACTGGAAACCGGATCGAGCGTGAAGGCGGCCGATCTATCCAGGATTGGGGAAAGCGCACGCCAGGCTTTGAAGGAGATGCGCCTGTTCCTGTTCCAGATGAAGCCGGTCGACCTCGAGACCAAGGGGTTGGTGGGCGCCTTGAATGAACGGCTGGCGGCGGTGGAAGGGCGGGCGAATATCAAGGCCCGGGTTCTGGCGGATGAGGATATTGTCCTGGCACTGGAAAAAGAGAGCATTTTTTATAATATCGCCCTGGAGGCGCTCAACAACATCCTGAAGCACGCCAATGCCAGCACCGTGACCATCTTCCTGAAGAAACGGAAACGCTCGGTCATCCTGGAAGTGGCAGATAACGGGCGCGGCTTCGATACTCAAAATTCCGGGAATGGTGGCATGGGTTTAAGATATATGCACGAAAGGATCAGCAAGGTGGATGGCAAACTGGTAATCCGGTCGGCTCCGGGAAAGGGCACCAGGATTATCGCAACGATTTCTGACAATAATATTCCAGATGCAGCTTAAAAAAGAGAGAGACATGAAAAAAATCCGAACCCTCGTGGTAGATGATCAGACAGTTGTCCGTGAAGGACTTGTGGCAATCCTGGCAAATTATGCAGATGTCGAAGTGATCGGTCAGGCTGCGGATGGGATCCAGGCGATGGATATCATCCGGGCCGAAAAACCGGACGTGGTGCTGTTGGACATGATGATGCCCAACCAGGACGGCTTGACCACCATCCCTAAGATCAAGGAAAGCGCGCCGAACACAAAGATCCTGGTGGTGACGGCATTTGCCGAAAACGACCTGGTCTACCAGGCCATCAAGGCCGGAGCATTGGGTTATATCCTGAAAGACGCCACACGCGACCAATTGTTGCAGGCGGTCAGGGATGTGGCCCAGGGACGCGCCTCGCTGCAGCCCTCCATTGCCGTCAAGCTGATCCAGGAGATCAACCACCCGACCGAACTGGTCTATACGGCCGACCCGCTGACCCGGCGTGAATTGGAGACGATCCGCCTGATCGCGCGCGGCCTGAGCAACCAGGAAATTGCCGATAAACTCTTCGTCAATGAACGGACGGTTGCCAAGTATGTCAGCAGCATCCTGGATAAACTCCAACTCGCCAATCGTACCCAGGCAGCGTTGTATGCACTGCGGGAAGGGATCTCCGGATTGAACGACGAGTAGGGGATCACCCGGGGATTTGAAGGAAGTTTTTATTGGAGCTCGTTGCCGGTTACCGAAAAGATTTTTAATCGGGGGAGGCGTTGGGGTCGGTAAAGGGTTATATAATGATACAGGCACGTCAATGGATCACACCGGAAAGGCTGTGCCCTTTGACTGTGAGACTTGTCAGGTTTTTTAATTTGGGCCCGTAAGGAAAGGCATACCGGGTCTGCCAGTTGAATGGGGTTTATACGTCAACACCGTAACAGTGAAATTCATCCACCATGCGAAGACGAGTTAAACGAAACCCATTTTCCGATTTAAACGTGCAGGAGATCTGCTCATGAAAATTCGCATTGGTTATCCGCTCCGCCTGACACTGCTCTATCTTTTAATCGGGGGTCTTTGGATCATCCTTACCGACCGGCTGGCAGCCAGCATATTTACCAACCCTGAGAGCCTGCTTATGGCGAATACGTACAAAGGTTGGCTTTTTGTTGTCGTTACGGCGAGCCTGCTTTACCTGGCCCTAAAAAGTGAGGAAAATCTTCGCAAGCGAGACGAAAGAGCATTACGGACAAGTGAAGATAAATTCAAGTACGTTTTCGGCTCAGCGGTGGTCGGGGAATCCATCACGCTACCGTCCGGCGAAATGGACGTAAACCAGGCTTTTTGCGAGATGTTGGGGTATTCCCGGGAGGAACTCATCCACCGCAAGTGGCAGGAACTAACCCACCCTGACGATATGGATCTGACCCAAAAAGCGGTCGATACGCTGCTGTCCGGCGAAAAAGAGATGCTGCGCCTTACGAAAAGATATATCCACAAGAACGGCTCGGCAGTATGGGCGGATGTGGGCGTGGCCATCCGCCGCGACCCGGATGGCAAACCACTGTACTTCATCACATCCATCATTGATATTACCGAACGTAAAAAGGCGGAAGAAACCCTGCTCAAGCAGGCCCAGATTATGGATCAAGTCCACGAGGCGATCATCGTCACCGACCTGGACGGTATCATCGACACGTGGAACCCGGGTGCAGGAAGGATGCTGGGCTATTCTGCCGAGGAAGCACTCGGTAAACCAGTAGAAATGCTCTATCCGCAGGACCAACTCCCGTTCCTTGAAAAAGAGATCCGGCCAAAGGTCAGACAGAATGGCTGGCATGAAACCGAGGCGCGCTTGTGCAGCAAATCCGGCCAGGAGCTTCCGGTGCATCTTTCCCTGGTAGCTCTCAAGGACGCCAATGGTGCAGTCATCGGGATGAGCAGATCGGCGATCGACATCAGCGAGCGCAAGCAGGCTGAGGAGAACCTGCGCAATTACAATGTACGCCTGGCTGCCGAGGTTGCCGAGCGAACGCGCGAATTAACGCTGGCCCAGGAAAAATTGGTCCGGCAGGAAAAGCTGGCGGTGCTGGGACAACTGGCAGGCGGGGTGGGACACGAACTGCGCAACCCGCTGGGGGTCATCAATAATGCCATCTACTACCTGAAACTGATCCAGCCGCAGGCGGATGAAAAGATCGTCAAGTATCACCACATGATCGAACAAGAGGTACGTAACGCCGAAAAGATCATTAACGACCTGCTGGACTTTGCGCGCGCCAAATCTGCCGAGCGGGAGCCGGTGAACGTTGCCGGAATGGTGCGCCAGACCCTGGAGCGTTTCCCCGTACCTGGGCAGGTTTCTCTTAAACTGGATATTTCGACGGACCTGCCGATGATCTATGCCGACCCGCGCCAGATGCAACAGGTGCTGGGTAACCTGATCATGAATGCCTGCCAGGCCATGCTTCCGCATGGCGGGACGGCCTCCACCGACCCAGTCGCCTTGGATCCTGCCTGCAACCTGGTCATCTCCGGGCGAAGACAGGCTGGCATGGCAGCCATCGCCGTGGAAGATACCGGGGTGGGAATTTCACCCGAAAATATGCAGAAACTCTTCGAGCCGCTGTTTAGCACCAAATCACGCGGCATCGGTCTGGGGTTGGTGGTGAGCAAGAAACTGGTCGAGGCAAACGGAGGACGGATCGAGGTGGAGAGCCAGCCCGGAAAAGGCAGCATATTCACATTATTCTTACCGATAATGTCATGAAGCTGTTATTTGGTTGAACAAGATTTATATTATAGTGAAGGTGGCTTTACTCAAATTCGCCATTTAAAATCAGACAAGCGGTTGATTGACCTGGACGGTTAAACCTTCTCGCCGGTAATTACGGCGTCGACATTATTATGTACCTACAGACCACCTTTTATTTCTCATCCATCCTGCTTACCAGCCTCCTGACCGGGGGATTGGCCTGGTACGCCTGGAGGCAACCAGCTTTAGCGGGTGTGCGGGCCTATGCCATCCTGGCGCTCATTGAATGCTTGCTGGCACTATCGGAAGTAATTTCGATGCTGAGCGGCACACAGGCGCAGGCACTGGTCTGGTTCAACCTGCGCTATGTTTTTTCGGCCCTTCTCCCGGTTATCTGGCTGTTTTTTGCCCTGGCTTACCAGGGTTATTCCGGGTGGTTTTCGAAAAAAGTCCTGGCAGGCTTCCTGGTCATCCCGCTCATCACACAAATCGTAATCTGGACTCCCGGCCTGCAGGGTTGGTGGGTTACTCAGGAAGTTGCTTTTCATAAAGCCGGTCTTTTCTGGATTGCGGATGTGAGCGTGCGCATCCCGGGCCTGTGGTTTATGCTGCATTCGTTTTACAGCCTGGCCCTGTTGTTAGCCGGCATCATTGTGATCCTGTGGACTGCCTGGGGGATTCGACGGGAGCAACGCCCCCAATCCTACCTGCTGGTCGCCGGAGGGCTGGTCGCATTGGTGGCCGCGCTCATCCCGGTTTTCAACCTGCTCCCGTCAGATGCCTTCAACCCGTTCATCCCCGGAATCGGGATCAGTGCGCTTTTGTACGCCCTGGCGATTTTCCGTTTCCATTTCTTGAAGCGTGCACCTGTCCCGGAGGGCGCCCAGCGGAAGCCCAATCGGGATCCTCGGGAAACCCGCTCCCTGATGGCATTTATTTTTATTTTTACTCTTTTTGCCGCCGGCATCCTTGCGATTGGCTATGTTTCCTATCAAAGATATCAAAGGCAATTCCGCACGCAGGTGGAGCAGCAATTAACCGCCATCGGTCAATTGAAGGTGAACCAACTGGAAACCTGGCGCATGGAACGGGAAGCAGACGCTGAGGTGCTGGCTAATACGCCTTCATTCTCCAACCTGGTGCAACATTTCCAGGAGAATCCGCAGGACCCGCAGTTGCAAAAGGATTTACAGGCCTGGTTGGATGCGGTCCGTAAATCTTATGGCTATGCGCGCGTCTTCCTGCTGGATACCCAGACAGTGGAACGAGCCGCCTCACCCGCCGGATTGGAACCCGTCAGTGTGTTCACGGCCGAGCAGGCTGCCCTTGCGATGAAACAGGGCCATGTCACATTTATGGATTTCCACCGAGATTCTCCGCAGGGCGCCATTCACCTGGCAATTGTGGCGCCAATATTTACACAAGACGCCTCGGTCCGCCCGCTGGGTGTGGTGGTGTTGCGGGTAGACCCGCAGGCATATTTATATCCTTTCATTCAGGAGTGGCCCACCCCCGGCAGCACAGCCGAGACCCTGCTGGTTCGCCAGGACGGGCAGCAGGCGCTCTTCCTGAATCAATTGCGTTTCCAGCCAGACGCTGCGCTGAACCTGCGTTTTCCACTGAGCGACACCCGGCTTCCTGCGGCGCTTGCCATCCTGGGCCATCAGGGTGTCGTGGAAGGCCTGGATTACCGCGGCATACCGGTTGTGGCCGATATTCGCAGTGTCCCGGATTCACCCTGGTTCCTGGTATCCAAAATAGACACCTCCGAAGTCTACGCCCCGCTGCGGGCGCGTCTTTGGGAGATGATCCTTTTCTATGGGGCATTGATCCTGGCATCCGGTACGGGCTTGCTCCTGGTTTGGCGGCAGCAGGGTGTGCGGTATTACCGATCCCGGCTGGAATCGATGGAAGCCCTGCGCAACAGCTCACGTCAACTCAAAGAGGCACAATCCGTTGCCGGATTGGGCGACTACCGGTTTGATTTTTCTAACGGCAAATGGACGAGTTCGGAAATACTGGATACGATTTTTGGCATTGACGAATCGTTCCAGCGGACTTTTTCTGGCTGGGCTGCGCTGATCTCCCCGGTTGACCGCCAGCAAATGAGTGATTATTTCACAAACGAAGTTGTTGGCAAACACATGCGCTTTGACAAGGAATACCGGATCATCCGGAACGCCGATAAGATCGAACGCTGGGTGCATGGTTTGGGGGAATTAAAATTTGACCAAAACAACCAACCAGTAAGCCTGGTTGGGACCGTCCAGGATATCACGAGTTGTAAAAGGGGCGAAGAGAGAATTATTCAACTTGCTTCCATCGTGGATTCCTCCGAAGATGCCATCATCGGTAAAACGCTGGAAGGAATGGTCACCAGTTGGAATGGAGGCGCGGAGCGGTTATACGGGTACATGGCCTGGGAATCAATTGGAAACTCAATGGCGAGGCTCTTCCCGGGTGACCGGTCGGACGAATTAACAGATATTCTTAGGCGCATCCGGCATGGGGAAGCCATCCAGCAATACGAAACGGTGCGGGTGAAAAAAGACGGCTCACGCGTAGATGTTTCCATATCTGTGTCTCCGGTCAAGGACGCCTCCGGGAAGATCATTGGGGCTTCGGACATCACTCGCGATATCTCACGCAGCAAACAAGCAGAAAATATCATCCGGGCGCGCCTGCGGCTGGTGGAATTTTCCGTCGATCACTCGCTGGCAGAGTTGCTCCAGCAGACCCTGGACGAGGTGTGCGCCATTTGTGACAGTCCGATCGGTTTTTATCATTTTGTGGAACCAGACCAGAATACGCTTTCCTTGCAAGCCTGGTCAACTCGGACACTACAGGAGTATTGCCAGGCCGAAGGAACGGGATCCCACTATGATTTGCAAGATGCGGGTGTTTGGGCGGATTCCCTCCGGCTAAGAGCACCAGTCATCCATAACAACTATGCCAACCTCCCCAATCGAAAAGGATTACCCGAAGGACACGCCAGTCTTGTGCGTGAACTGGTGGTACCGATTTTCCGGAAAGAACGCGTCGTTGCCATTCTGGGTATCGGCAACCGGGCACAGGATTACACTGAAAAAGACGTAGGGGTGGTTACCTATTTTGCAGACGTGGCCTGGGAGATTGCCGTGCGCAAACGGGCCGAGCAGGAATTGGAAGCCTATTCCGACCATCTGGAAGAAATGGTTGATGAACGTACCCGCGAATTTCATGATGCGCAAGAAAAACTGATCCGGCAGGAGCGCCTGGCTACGCTGGGACAGTTTGCCGGTAGCGTCGCGCATGAATTACGCAATCCCCTGGGCGTCATCTCGAATGCGGCGTATTTCCTTAAAATGACCCAGCCGGACGCCAACCCCACCATCCAGGAATACCTGGACATCATCGCGAACGAGACGCGCAATTCGGATAAGATCGTCTCCGATCTGCTGGATTTCACCCGCGATCAATTCCGCCCAGATGGAACCTTTGGATGTGGCTGATCTGGTGCACCAGACCCTTGAACGTTACCCGGTGCCGTCTTCGATAGAAGTGGAACTTGACCTGCCAGACCGGTTGCCCCCCGCTTATGCCGATCCTCGGCATGTGGTCCAGGTGTTGGGCAACCTGGTGACGAATGCCTGCCAGGCAATGGTCGAAATTAAGCACCGTTCGACCACTTTGGTCAAACCAAACCCGCGTTCGACGACTTTGGTCGAAATTAAGCACCGTTCGACCGACCAGGCCGGGCCAAACGAAGGCGTACCGGCGCAGCCGCACGCGGGGAAGTTAACCCTCTCCGCCCGCAAACAAGGTGATATGATAGCGATCAGGGTGAAGGACACCGGAACAGGCATCCCAGCAGAAAATTTGAGCAAGGTCTTCGAGCCGCTTTATACCACCAAGCTCAAAGGGATTGGACTGGGGCTGGCCGTCAGCCAGAAGCTGATCGAAGCCAATGGCGGTTCCATCGAGGTTCAAAGCGAAATGGGAAAGGGCAGTATATTTACCATATATTTGCCCGGGGTTCGACCCCAGGAGCGCTCGAACGTTGGCGCCGAGTCCGATTGAATTGTTTTCTTGTGAGAACACGGGTTAATATTAATCAGCGACGTATCATGTGAAACCCTTATTGGAGAGTCAGTGATGGACCAAAAACTTCGCATTCTTATCGTTGACGATGATCGCCGGATGACGCGCACACTGGCTGACATTCTAGCGGTATCGGGCCATTCGACGGTGGAAGCCGAATCGGGTGCGGAGGCGCTCGAATCAGGCGCGGTCGCAGCCTTTCGATTGTGTCCTGACGGATGTGCGCATGCCCGGCATGGACGGTGTGGAATTACACCGCAAATTGAGGCAGATCCAGCCCGGTCTGCCGGTGGTGTTGATGAGCGCTTACGCTTCGGATGAGATCATCCGTAAGGGGTTGGATGAAGGCGTTGTGGGCGTGTTCGATAAACCCCTGGACATGAACAACCTGCTGGGATTCTTTACCTCGCTGGCAAAAAGCCGTTCCATCGTGATCGTCGATGATGATCCGGAATTTTGTAAAACGCTCGGCGACATATTGCGGCAACGCGGCTTCAGCATCGTGCAGGTTTCCGATCCAAAAACCGAAGTGAGACAAATAACCGATGGAGCCCAGGTGATCCTGCTGGATATGAAGCTGGATGGCATCACCGGCCTGGATCTGCTCAAGGAAATCCGGCAACGCAATCCCGACTTACCGGTTTTAATGGTAACCGGCTACCGCCAGGAAATGACGGCTGCCATCCAGGCTGCACTGGAGATCCACGCCTTCGCCTGCCTGTATAAGCCGCTGGAAATCCCGGCGCTTCTCCAAACATTGTCTGGTCTCCAATTGGATCGATTAAGAAAAATTATGAAAAAGAAATAATTATTGCCCGGGTAATGGTTTATAAATAGGTACGGCATACCCTACCGGCATTACCATAGGGAAGCGAGGTCCTGGATGATTAATCAAAATAGTGGCCAAGATTCCAACCCGAAAAACGTTTTCCTGGTCTTTAACCAGCAGATCATCCCAATGTTAAAAGAGGTGACCCGTTTGGGAAGACAGTTGGATAATGACGTTGTCTTCCAGGATGAATTTGTCTCGCGGAATCACGCAGAGATCCGCTCCGAAAATGGTGTTTATAGCCTGATCGATCTCAATTCCACCTCCGGAACCTACGTCAATAGCCGCCTTGTAGACACCTGCGTGTTAAATTCGGGTGATTTGATTGCACTCGCCAAAGTGCAATTCATGTACGTGAATAACAACCGCAGGATCGCCAACGCCTCCACCGTTACGACCCGCAGCTTGCCTCCACTGCCAACGAAATTGGAAAAGGACAATGGAGAATAGACCGATCCCACCCGACAACGAGGCAGAGCGGTTCCCGCGCATATTATTCACCGGCCTTTTCAGGTTCGATGATAACCGGGCAGTACCTGCCGACAGGCGCACGATTCCGGTGGATGAATTCAATTTTGGGAAGTAAATCCAGGATGGCCCTAAAAACTTTTCAAATCCTGCTCGTAGATGACGACCCCAATTTGCGGGCAACCATGGGCGACATTTTAAAGCACAAAGGTTTCGTTGCCCTACAGGCCGATACGGGAAGCTCGGCGCTGGAGATCGTTGCCGCGCACGTTGTGGATGTGGCTCTGATCGACCTGCATTTGGAAGACATGCCGGGGATGGAATTGATCCATTTGCTTAAAGAACAAAACCCGGGCATCGAGTGCATTCTGCTGACCGGACACGCTTCGCAGAGTTCCGCGATCGACGCCATCAATGCCGGGGCCTATTCCTATTTTCAAAAACCCTGTGATATCGACCAACTGGTCCTTTCCATCCAGCGCGCCGCAGAAAAGAAAGTCGCCCAGATGGCATTGCGGGAGAGTGAAGCCTCTTTGCAGGCGGTCCTACAATCCAGCGCGGAGGGTATCCTGGCGGTCAGCCGGGATAGCAAAGTGCTGTATGCCAACACCCGGTTCACAGAACTCTGGCGTGTTCCACCGGAAGTTATGGAAAGCCATGAAGATGCCATCCTTCTTCAATACATACTGGATCAACTGGTGGAACCGGAAGAATTCCTTCGGAAGGTTCAAGAGCTATACCAATCGGATGAAGAGAGTTTCGATAGTATCCATTTTAAGGACGGAAGAATATTCGAGCGCATCTCGCGCCCGCTCTCGCAGGATGCCGGCATTCAAGGCCGGGTCTGGTCGTTCCACGATATCACCCAACGTAAACAGGCCGAAGAGCAATTAAAGTCTGCCGAACAAAAATACCGCAGTATCTTTGAAAATGCGATGGAAGGCATCCACCAGACTACCCCGGATGGGAAGATCCTCAGCGTCAATCCTGCCGGCGCGCACATCCTTGGGTATGATTTGCCCGAGGAGTTGCTCGCCAAGGCTGACCTGCTCGACGACCATTTCTACGTTCAGCCCGGACGGCGGGAAGAGTTCAAGCGGTTGATGGAAACCCATGCGGCCGTCACGCGATTCGAATCCGAGGTCTACCGGAAGGACGGCAGCACCGCCTGGCTCTCGGAGAACGCACATAGCGTGTGCGATGAAGACGGTCGGGTGCTGTATTTCGAAGGCACGTCGGTGGACATCACCGAACGCAAGCGGACGGAAGAGGCGCTGCGGGAGAGCGAAGAACGCTTCCGCAGCTTGTATGAGAATGCCACGGTGGGCATGTACCGGACCACCCCGGATGGAAACATCCTGATGGCTAACCCCGTACTGGTGCATCTGCTGGGGTTTGATACCTTCGAACAACTGGCGAATCGCAATCTGATGGAGAGGGGTTACGAACCAGATTACCCACGCTCACAATTCATTGCCAGGATGGAAAAAGACGGACAGGTGAATGGGTTGGAATCGGCCTGGCACAGGCAGGATGGTGGGACTGTCTACGTCAGGGAAAGCGCCCGCGCCATCCGGGATGCGCAAGGGCAAATCCTGTACTATGACGGCACGGTCGAGGACGTTTCCGAACGCAAACAGGCGGAAATGCAATTACTGGCTAATCAGGAAACTGCACGCGCATTTGCGGAACATCTGACCAGGTTATCGGAAGTCACAACCGAGCTTTCCAAGGCAGACAGCCTGGATGCCCTTTGCCGTCGGGCGGTCGAATTAGGCCGGGAACGGCTCGACTTCGACCGTCTCGCCATCTGGTTTATTGGTGAGGACCACACCACCATGCTAGGTTCATTTGGGGTGGATACCGAAGGCCGGATCACGGATGAGCGCCAGGAGCAATTCATCATTGGGCCGGATTTTCCCAATTGGTCTGTATTTAAAGATCAGGTGCCCTTGCTGCGCCGGGAAAATGTTCCGTTGGCGCTGAAAGGCAAGCTGGTCGGGCAGGGCATGCACATCTCCGCCGGCCTCTGGGATGGAAAGACAGTCATCGGCTACATCAGCCTGGATAATTTGTTGCGCCAGCGGCCATTCTCCGACAGCGATACCGAATTGATCCGCCTGTATGCATCTGCAGTGGGGCACCTTATTTCCGTAAAACGAGCCGAAAGGGATTTGCGTACCAGCGAGGAACGTTATCGCATGCTGGCCGACAACATGACCGATACCATCTGGCTGATGGATTTGAACCTGAAGACCACTTACATCAGCCCGTCGGTGACCAAATTGCGCGGATATACGCTGGAAGAACTCAACGACCTTCCGCTGGACCAGCAGATGACGGGTGCATCCTTTGCGCGCGTGGTAAAGCTCTACAAAATAGATTTCGGTCAAGAGCGCCTGTCCCAGGTCGACCTGCCCATCTCCACCACGCTGGAACTGGAGCTTTATAAAAAAGACGGCAGCACCTTCTGGAGCGAGAACACCTTCACGCTAATTCGGAATGCCCAGGGGCAACCGCTGGCCATCCTGGGCTCGGGGCGTGATATTACCGAAAGCAAACAAGCCCAGGAAGCCCTCGTCTTAAGCGAGAAACGCTTCCGAGCACTGACCGAGAATAATACGGATGCCATCGTCCTGGCGGACCCGCGCGGCTTGATCCTGTATGAAAGCCCGGCTTATGCAAGGATGATGGGCCGGGATACCGGGCAGCGTGTCGGACGGAGCAGCTTCGAGTTCATCCACCCGGATGACCAAAAGCGCATGTCAAAAATCTTCGCGCGAGCTCATCCAAACCCCCGGGGGAATAAATTCCACGACACTGCGCAATCGGCACTCGGACGGATCCTGGCGCTGGCTCGAAATGACTGCCACCAACCTGCTGGGTGACCCGGCAGTCCATGCCATCGTCGTCAATATGCATGACATCACTGAAAGGAAGCAGGCTGAAGAAGCCTTGATCACGACCGAGCGCATCTACCGCCAGGCGATCACACGTACTGGAGGCGTGCCGTATCAACTGAATTATGATTCCGGGAAATATGATTTCCTGGGCGAGGGCATTGAATCCCTGACCGGTTACGGGCGGGAAGAGTTGACCGGAGTGGTGTTCGCCGGGCGATTGCGGCAGGTAGAATCGTTCGGAGAGAAAAATCGACTTGCCGCACGAAGAACGCGTCCAGCTCGCCCGGCACGGTCAGATCCTCAAGGAGTGGCGCGAGGATTACCTGTTCGAGCGAAAAGATGGTTCGCTGGTCTGGCTGGCCGACCATGCTGTCCAATTACAAGATATGCCAGGGAATCCGACCGGCTCCCTGGGTATTCTGATGGATATCACCCAACGTAAGCGGGCGGAGGAAAATATCCGCCAGCGAGTTGCCGAACTGGAAGTCCTGTATGATACCGGATTAAGCCTGAGCAGGTTGCTCGAACCGAAGGAGATCGGCCGGAAAGTCATCGAAACCCTGGCAGAAAAATTATCCTGGAGGCATGCCTCCGTTCGTTTGTATCACGTGGAATCACAAAGTCTCGAATTACTGGCATTCAATCGCCCGGGGTTAAGCACCGGGAATTGCGGGCAGAAACACGCCGGCTGAATAAGACCATTTCCAAACCCGGTGACGGTTTCAGCGGTTGGGTCATCGAGCATGGCGAATCGATCCGCTGCGGCGATGTAAAAAATGACCCGCGCTTTATACAAACTTTTAGGAGCATCCAATCCGGCCTGTACGTTCCCATGCTGGTGGGGGAACACATCACCGGTGTTATCGGTGTGGAAAGCGAACAGGCGGACGCATTTTCCGAAGCGGACGAGCGCCTGTTGAAAACCCTGGCAACTCAGGCCGGCATTGCCATCGAAAATGGGCGCCTGTTGGAAGAAACCCGCCACCAGGTCCAGGAATTGGGTACGTTGGCGGAGGTCTCATCCGCTTTGCGGAACGCCAATACCCGCTCGGATATCATCTCAGCCATACTCGATCAATTGATTGCGGAAGTCTTCATGGCGGACGACGCCTGCCTGGAAATTTATGATCCCGGCTCTTCTGGCAGCATTGTCGAAGCGGCCCGAGGAAGATGGGAGACAAGGGTCGGATTGCATCTGAAAGCGGGTGAAGGGTTTAGCAGCCTGATGGATGGGCAGCATCAACCCTACAGGAACAATGACATCCGCTCTGAAGAGCGCTGGCCGGATGGAGAGATATCAGGGCATCCGGAAGCAGTGGCTGGAGTACCATTGTTGATCCGGGCGGAGTATGCGGGTTCCCTGTGGATTGGTCGATTGGGTAAGAAGAAGTCTGAAAGCCCGCAGCCCTTTACGCCAGACGATCTGCAGTTATTCGACTCAATTGCCGACATGACTGCCAATGCCCTGCACCGGACGACCCTTCACGATCAAATCGTTCGGAACGCCGAAGAATTATTGACCATCAACACACTGGGGCGTGTCCTGGCAGAAACTTTGGATCTCGATCAGATCTACGAAAAATTGGATGAGATCGTCCGCCAATTATTCGAGGATATTTCCCTGGTTGCGATCGCTCATTACGATGCTGAAAAGCAACTGATCTTGTGCGCCTGGTTAAAAACCGACGATGAAAAGCAGGACGCCGCCAGCTTGCCACCCGTGCCGTTGGAACCACCCGGCTTTGGCTCACAGAGCGAAGCCGTGCATACGCGCCTGCCGGTCATTATTGGGGATTTACGCCAACGACTGAAAAAGGTCAGCATGGTTGTGGACGTTGGGACGGATGACGGTCGCGTAACCCGGTCGGGGTTGTACGTCCCGATGCTGGTGCATGGCCGGGTCATCGGCGTCATGCAGGCGCAGAGTTGCAGCTTGAACCGCTTCAACCAATCGGACGCAGACCGGCTGTCCCTGGTTGCGAATACTGCCGCGGTTGCAATCGAAAATGCCCGTCTATTTTCCGAGACTCAAAAGCAGTTGCATAATCTGGCTGCGTTGCATGCCATTGAGACCGCCATCAGTGCCAGCGTGGATATCCACGTCACCCTGAATATCCTGCTCGAGCAAACCATAGCTGAGCTGAATGTTGATGCTGCGGCTGTGCTCCTGTTCAACCCGCTCGCACGAACGTTGGATTACGTTGCCGGCATGGGTTTCCGCAATCACCAGGTGGTTGGTGCGCATGTCCCATTGGGAGTGGGGTTGGTCGGACAGGCGGCGCTGCACAGGCAGATCCAGGGCTCATCTGACCTTGAGGAGGCATTGACGGGCGGGGAATTTCGGAAATCATCCATCAATATCTATGAGGGGGAAGGCTTTCTCACCCATCACGCCATCCCGTTGGTCGCCAAGGGGCACATCCAGGGGGTTCTGGAAGTCCTGCATCGCTCCCAATTCCAGCCGGATGACGAGTGGTTTACCTTCCTGGAAACGCTATCCCGCCAGGCAGCCATCGCCATCGACAACACCAACCTTTTCGACAACCTGCAACGCTCGAACACGAATATCATCATGGCCTACGATGCCACCATCCAGGGTTGGTCGCAGGCGCTGGAATTGCGTGACAAGGAAACCGAAGGTCATGCGCAGCGCGTGACTGAAGAAACGGTCCAATTGGCACGGGTAGTAGGTGTGCCGGATGTCGAGTTGGAACACGTGCGGAGAGGCACGCTCCTGCACGATATCGGTAAAATGGGTATCCCGGATGCGATCCTGCTCAAACCGGGTAAACTCACCGAAGAGGAATGGGAAATCATGCGCCGGCATCCTGTATTCGCGTATGAAATGCTTTCTTCCATTGCCTACCTGCGACCCGCGCTGGATATTCCGCATTATCATCACGAAAAATGGGATGGATCCGGTTATCCGGAAGGATTGAAGGGTGAACAAATTCCACGCTATGCGCGTATCTTTGCCATCGTGGATGTATACGATGCCCTGACCAACGATCGCCCCTATCGCCGGGCCTGGACGGCCGAGAAAGCGGTTGAATATATCCGTGGGCAATCCGGCACGCATTTCGACCCGACCATTGTACAGGCTTTCCTGGGCATGCTGGCCTCCACGCCAAGACAATAGATCATTATTCCAAATTCATCGTTACATACACATTCCCATTGTCCTCGGTCAGGATGAGCATCAGGTAGACGTCCGACGAATCGGGAGGAACAAAAAACCACAGATCGTTTTCCGGATCTGTGTAATCCACTCCATCCATTACCGATGTGCAGCGGGCCTCATCCCGGCAGTTGCCATTCTCATCCACATCCAACAACCAGCCCATCCCCTCCAGCTCAGTCAATACATAGCCAAGGACATCCAGCCGGCTGTTGCTGGTGACGCCAAACATCAGCGTATTCTCGCTCGGATATTCGGCATAGTCGGCCGAAGGAAAAACCGGCAAGGCGTATACGTCCTCCCATACGGTTTCCGGCGGTCCGGAATTCGTGGAGGGGACTGATAGCCGCCTTCGGCATACCCCACCATCTCCACGGCGTCGATCTCATTCCAGCCCAAACCCAACGCAGATTGATCGATCGTGACCCGAACGCCCATGATCGGATAATCGACGCCGCTGACCGGGATGGATAATGTATACGGGCATTCATCTACCGTCATGGGTTCGCCTTCGTAAATAACCGCGTCGGTGTGTTCCGCATAAACATCGATCAGCTCCACCTTGACCACCTGGGAGGGATTGTAGCTCTGGACAATGTTGATCTCGGTCGGGATGAGCGGTTCTTCCATAAAGTAGGCCGTGACGCTTTCCAGGGTGTCCGATTGTGCCGCAGCCCAGGCAGTGCTGGCATCGCCGCAGCCTGTTGTATCCGGCGCGCCACCGACCTGCATGGCGGACCAGGAATTACTGCCATATTCGGAGGTCGCCTCCCCGGTCGAAGCCCACATGCGGATCAAATCGCCGCCATTCACCGAGGGGTTGGGCATCTCAGGGGTGGGCACCGCAGTATTCCGTGGCGTTCTGGTGGGATGTGCCCTGGCTGTTGGCGTGGCAGGCGTTTTTAGTTGGATCAACCCGCAGCCCAGGCTTCCTATTAGAAGCACCAGGATGGCCGGGTAGAACTGAAGTTTAATGGTTTGTTTCATATTGCATTCTCCATTTAAAGGAAGTTCTCTCCAAGCTGGACCAGGGCGCGCAGGTCTTCGAATTTTTTCAGGCGCACGCCGCGCAGTTCGATGTTCAGGCCGGCCGAGTTGCGCTTGATCAATATTTTCTTGTCTTTCCAGGCCAGCAGGGCCAACTCCAGCGCGGGGGTGAGTAGTCTTTCCGCTGCGGTGTTGTCTTGCGCCCAAAGCATGTATTTCTGGCGGAAGGTGCTGCTGCCAGCTTGGACTTCCTTCAAGCCATCTGCGTCTGTCCCCAGCGCCAGCTGCAGAACCTGGCGGGTGAGCATGTCCCCAAAATTCCCGAGGTTGGCCTGGGTCGTGCGTGGACCGATCAACAGGGTGCTGCCCGGGGCGTCAGCCTGCCAGGTGGTTGACATGCTGATGTCTGATGAACCAGGCCCAACTTCCCTCCCGCTGGAACGCGAGAGCGCTTCGAGAGTCCATTGAGAAGTTTTCAGGCGTAACCCCCAGGCCAGTGGTTCGCGAATGGATTCATACGTCCAGCCATAATGGGCGGCTAATTGGGCCAGGTCCCGTGTGTTGTCGGCCTGTCTACTCCGGAAGAAAAGGAATATACCCCCTCCGACCAGGACGAGGATTGCCAGGACGATCAAGTTGAGCGTAATATCGTTCATGGGGTCTGGGAGTTGCCGGTATGCAGGTCAGGCGGTGGGAGTGTCGGTCGGGGTTCCTGCCTTGTCGGCGTTCTTTTTACGCCGCACCAGGAGGAAGATGACCACGCCAGCGATGATAACCACTACAATGAGGCACAGGCACACAGCCGCTCCGCCGATGACGTACCAGTTCACATTGCCAACGCTAATGCCGGGTTGGCTGATTTCGCTCACGGCCCAGATATCATTGGTCTCTCCGGCTTTCAGGGTCCACTTGAGAGTCGTGCCATCCACTTCGTCGGCGTTGTGATCGGTCACCGTACCAGGCATGCTGACGAACCAGTAGATATCCGCCCCCATGGGAGCGCTGCTGCTGTCGCTGCCCAGATCCAGGGTGATATCGTAGGTCATAAAGCCATCGCTGCTGGAGATGTCGTTGACGAGCGTGTCAGTGGTCCCATAAATGGCTTTCAAATCATCCAGCAACTCAAAGGCAGTCTCGTAGATGCACCAGGTTTCATCTTCATTGCGGGTTTCCTGGCGGATGGTGGTGCCGGGGGGGAGACCTTCATTTTGACTGGCACAGAAATCTTCGCTGCCGTCGCTCAGGCCTGACATTGAGGCTTCGTCGCCCTGGAAACCGATCTCCTGCGTATAAACGCCGGACCCGTCACCTTTAAGGTCGGTTTTAAAGTTCACCTGACAGGCAGTCAGCAAAAGGACTAATACGGCCAGGATGGCGGCGAACAGGATTTTGGACTTACTTTTTTTCATGATTTTCTCCTTTTGAATAGGGTGGATTGTCTGGGTGAAACGAGCCTCCCAGGAATACCTTAATGATGACATTGGGATATCGTTTGGCAAGCTGCCTCCTTGAAGTGTTATCCGATCATGCTGACCACCAGATATGCAATTCCGCCGATTGCGACGAAACAGAGCGGCATGATGAAAATCAGGGCGATCACTGCATACACCAGGAACGTGCTCTTCTTCTGCCGTGCCGGGCGGGCTGGTTCGCCAACCAGCCGTTCAGGGATTGCGGGAGCGGGTTGGTCTTCGACAGCCTGTGCCAGCGACTCCAGGGCTTTCAGCCAGGCGCGCGCAGAATCCAAGTTAATCGAATTCCCGAAAATACTGTGGGAGCGGTTCAGGTATAAGCCCACTTCGCCTGGCTGGATTTCCACCCGCCGCAAAATGGCCCAATTTGCTCCTCTGGTCATAAGAGTCTGGATAGAAGCGGCAGTACGCGCCTCAGCCAGCAGGGCGCCTGCCCAGGCTTTGTCCGATGGAAATATGGAATAGGCTTTTAAGACTGGATTGCCCGTTTCCACCGGCTGGCGGTCAAAGAGCTGCGCCAGGGAGGCCGGCAACGAACCTTGCGGTGTGACGATCAGGCGAGTCTGCGAGGCAGCCTTGAGCCGGATTTCCACGCTGGGTCCGCGATAGATGTAAACATCCGCCTCGCGGCCGGCCAATTGGCCCTGGTAATGCCGGCCGATCAGCATATAAAAGCTGCCAGTCAATCCCAGCGGGAGGAAGATGGAGTCCAGGTAGTGGGCACGCCGCAATGTCAGCACCAGCACCACCGCCAGCGGCAGGGCTATCAATCCAACCATTGCCACCAGCACCAGGGCCAAAACGACAAGCATGGCGGTATTCCCATTTCCACCGGCTGCCAGCTGGTCGAGGCCTGGGAAGATCACGGTAGGGAGAAGCACCAGGCAGCCGCCGATGATTGGGATGGCTACCAGCGTACTGATGCACCCGATGAACAAACCGCGCCTGATACCTGCGGAAAAGAGACTTCCGGTGTCACGCATTCATTGTTCTCCCTGGTGTTGATTGGCGTTCTTTATTTTGACGCAGCCTGCAGCTTTACCCACCACACAATCCGGACTGCCGTTCGCCTGATATAGGAAATTGCGCTGCCGGCAACCTTCCAACCGCAATACTTGCGGGTGGAAAAAATATGCAGAATGGACATATAAATTCATACCCTATCCTCTTCCGGATGCAAGTCCCGGGCTGCCAGATCTGCCTCCACCAGCCGCTGGGTTTCCTGCTGGAGGAATAAGAAGAGTGCCTGCAGGTCGGAAAAGCCGCGCCGCTCTCCATTGACGGGGCTTTCCAAAATGGCCCGCCAGGCAGGTGGGTTGTTCAATTCGAGCCACAGGCGCAGGAGATACGAGCGGTAAACTGTCGTCATGTGCTTTTTGTAACAAATGTCCGTCAAAAGAGTGTCAAATCCGAACAATTCATGTATATAATGTTAAGAAATTAAGCTGCCTCTCAATAATATGGAGAACGGGGGGTGTGCGGGCGGCCACCGCCCGCACACCCCAACCTTCCCCCAATTATTGAGCAGATACGATATTTATTAGATTATCATGCTTACACTTTCGCTTCGGTTGCTCGGCGCTTTTCAGGTGGAATGTCATGGCCAAACGCTGAACGGGTTTGCCACAAATAAAGCGCGGGCATTGTTGGCGTATCTGGCCGTGGAACGTGACCGGCCGCACCATCGTGAGAGTCTTTCTGTCATGCTCTGGCCTGACCAGAATGACGAGCGGGCACGCCAGAGTTTGCGCCAGGCGCTTTCCCACCTCAAACAGGCGCTGGGCGGCGAGGATTTCCTGCTGATCACCCCGCAGGATATCCAGCTTCACCCCCAGGCCGTGGTCTGGACTGATGTGGGTGAGGTGGAAGCGCTCATGCGTGCCTGCGACCAGCACCACCACCGCAGCCTGGAAGGCTGCCTGCCTTGCCTGCAGCGCCTGCAAAAAATGGTGCCGCTTTACAACGGGGATTTTTTGAAGGGTTTTCCTTACCAGAATAGTGAAAATTTCGAAGAGTGGGTCACCCTGACCCGGGAACGCCTGCACCAGTACGCCATGCGCGCCCGGATAGCCCTGGCAAACAAGGCGGAACAGGCGGGCGACCTGCCGCTGGCCCTCCAGCACCTGCGCGAACAGATCCGCCTCGAACCCTGGCGTGAAGAAGCCCATCGACAGGCGATGCGCGCCTACGCCATGCTTGGCGAACGCAGCCGGGCGCTTTCCCAATACCAGGCCTGCCAGCAGCAACTCATGCATGAATTGGCTGTCGGGCCAACCCAGGAAACCGTCTCCCTTTACGAGGCGATCAAGCGGGACGCCATTCCACGCGCGCAGACGCTGCCGAAACCGTCTTCTCCCTTAACGCCTTTTATAGGCCGGACGCATGAGTTGGAAGAAATTACGGAAAAGCTGGCCAGCCCCGACTGCCAGCTTCTCAGCATCCTTGGGATGGGCGGGATGGGCAAGAGCCGCATGGCCCTGGAAGTTGCCCGGGCACTCAGCGGACTTTATCGTGATGGGATTTTCTTTGTGCCCATGGCGGTGGCCAGCGAGATCTTATCTGCCATCGCGGCTGCGCTGGGCTTTGTGGCCCCCGACGCCGCCGCCCGTTTGGCGGATTTGCTGCGAGACAAGCAACTCCTGCTCGTGCTGGATAACTTCGAACACCTGGTGGATTCCAGTGAGATATTAAGCGACCTGATAAATGCCGCTGCGGGTGTGCAGATCATTGTCACCTCGCGTGAGCGTCTGCGCTTGCGCGAGGAATGGGTCTACCCGCTCAAGGGGTTGCCGTATCCCGGCGAAAAGGATGACCCCGCTTCCCAGACCTGGGATGCCCTGGCTTTATTCGAAAGCCGGGCCAGGCAAATTGATTCCAAATTCTGCATGACGGGCGATTGCCTCTCACAGGTTGCAGCCATTTGTCGGCTGGTGGAGGGGCAACCCCTGGCGGTCGAACTGGCAGCCAGCCTGGCGGGGGAACGCTCCTGTGCCGAGATTGCGGCCTCCCTGCTCCAAAGCTACGATGCACTCTCCCCTGCGCTGCGGAATTTCCCGGACCGCCATCGTTCCCTGCGGGCAGTATTCGAAAATTCCTGGAATATCTTGCCGGTCGAGGAGCAAACCCACCTTGCAAAACTTACCGTTTTCGACGGGGGCTTCAGCGCCAAAGCGGCTGAAAATGTGGCCGGGGCTGCACCGGACATCATGACCGCCCTGGTTGCAAAATCGCTTGTGCAGCACGATCCGGATGGACGCTTTGGTCTGCACGCGAGTATCCGCCAGTTTGCCGCCGAAAAACTGGAAGATGCGGAAACGGTTTTTTCCCGACATGCAGCCTGTTATGCCGACCTGGCGGTAAAATGTGGCATCGCAACCTCCATAACGGAAATGGATCTACTCCAGCACGAGCGTGCCAACTTGCGGCAGGCGTGGAAATGGTCGTACCTGCACGCCAGCACTTTGTCGTTCGACCTTCTGATGGGCTTGTCGCTGCTGTTTTCCCAGCGCGGACCGCTTTCTGAAGGCGAAGAACTTTTCAAGGAAGCACTGGAGAGTTCTCGATAACAATCCCAATCCCGACCTGGCTGCCAGGATATCGATCGAACTGGCGCGGATATACAACAGCCAGGCCCGCTACGACGAGGCGATCATACTGGCACAATCTGTCACCGGCGTGCCCCCGAACCAGGCCAAAGCGTATCTGACATGGGGCCAGGCGCTGGATGCACAGGGCGAGTGCGAGGCAGCCCAACCGGTGTTGGAACGCGCATTGTCCCTGGCGCAGGACCAGGGCGATAAACAGATCGAGGCAGACAGCCTGCGCGAACTTGGCAATGCTGCCAACCGGTTGGTGGAATATGATCGGGCCGTTTCTCTGTATGCACGCTCCCTGGCTGCTTCGCGTGAATTGGGTGACAAACGCGGCGAAAGCGCCACGCTGAATAACTGGGGGTCGGTGGAATGGGACCTGGGCGATTTGGGCGCGGCCCAGAAACACTACCTGGAAGCGCTGGTGCTCTATCGTGAGCTTGGCAACCTGTTGGGCGAAGCCAAGGCGCTCAATAATTTATCGAATGTGGTTGCCGACCAGGGCGACTTGAGCGCAGCGCTGGCCTACAGCGAACAGGCGCTGCGCCTGCATCGCGCCATGGGCAACCCGCGCGGGCAGAGTGCGGTGCTTAATAATTTGGGTGCCACCTATTTCAGCCTGGGACAATACGCATCCTCGCGGAAGAGTTACCAACAGGCGCTGGCATTCCATCGTCAGAGCGGCAATGCACAGGCCGAAGCCGAAACCCTGGCCAACCTGAGCCTGTTGGATTGCGTCGAAGGCCACCTGTCCAGTGGTATCCAAAATGCCACACAGGCAATTACGCTGGCCGATAAAGCCGGCGACAAGATCAATCTTGCCAATGCCTATTATTACCTGGGGCGCAACCAATTGGCGGCCGGAAATTGTGAGGCGGCTGAGATGGCATACCAACGAGCTCTCGAACTGCGGCGGGAGGTGCCTCACCCGGGGCGGCTGGTCGAGCTCCAGGTGGAACTTGCCATGCTCGCTCACATGCGTTCCGAGGGCGTGAAGGCGCTCGAGCGTCTGACCCCCGTCCTGGAACTTTTGTCCGGGCCTTCAGCCGTTGACGGGACGGACGACCCCTGGCGACCCTTCGTGCTGGCGGCTCAAATCCTGTCTGCTCACGGGGATGGAAGGGCAACCTCGATCAGGGCAATGGGCCAGGCTGTGGTGCGTGAACGCGCTGCCAACATCAGTGACGCGGCGATGCGCCAGACCTTCCTTGAGCTGCATGGATGCGAAACCGTTTCGATCCCCGCAATTTAAGCGTACGGATAAATAGGGCCAGCCAGGATCAGGTCCAGATGATCATGCGTGGGGAATCTTCACCAATTCATGAGCAACCAGACGGCTCCCGAAAGAACCAGGAGGACCAGTACCACGCCGGTGGCAAACCTCAACCGGAACTTAACTTCATTCACGAAACCGTGGAGTTTGGATTTGGCGGGTGACGACTTAACCATGATTGCCTGCCAGATCAGGCTCAAGCCTGCAACCAGGAAAATCAGCCAGGTGACCCCCAGCATGATCAGCGTAGCGGGTGTTCGGGTCATTTCAGATCACACCAATCATTAAAATTTTCGCGCCACTTCATCAAGCAAACAACGCGCCTTATACTCTAATATAGAAAATCAGACAAAACTTCCGAGCCAATCGACCTTCCCGGCCCGGAAGTTTTTTATTATATCTCCAAATCCGGTGCGGGCCGTAAGATCGTACAGACTGCCAACACGTCACCCTTCGACAAAGCTGTAAGCAGTCCATGCTGCTCGAAAGGGCAGGTATATCCCGACAAATTGAATGGCGTAAGGGCTTGACAAATAAATGAACCTGTTTATAATATAACTGACCAGTCAGTCATAAAGGTCATTATATTTTTTAGAAGTTTATATGACTGACAAGTCAGTTCAATACAAAAATCGAGGAAAATGTACCCGTGTCCACCCCATTCCTGGATCCACAGCGACCGTTGACCACCTGTAGCGCCCAAAGCTGCACCGGCTGCCCGGTAAGCCAGGACGTTCACTGCCATTTCCACGGGCGCCACCTGGCTGCATTTCCTATTGGTGTTCCTGCCCGGTTTTTTTATCGCAGGCGCCGGAATATTCCGGATGAGCGCCTGGTGGCTGATCCCTTGGTTGGTCGTGATTGTGGGCTATTTCGGCCTGGTCGAAATCCGGGTCGAGTTTTTTGCCAGGAACCCGGTCATCGCCCGGGCATGCAATAAATCGGACAATTAAGTACCTTATCAATAACCAAAGGCAAACTGTTAAATCTGAAAGGAGAAAAAATGGATATCGTCATCCTGTTAATTGCAATGGTGCTGGTCGGCTTGATCATCGGCTGGCTGGCTGGCCCGATCTGGAAGAACAAACGCCCGATTGGGGTGCAGAGGCGACTATATTGCGGCATTGATCGCCGCCATCGTTATCGGCCTGATGGACTGGTTCGTCATCCCGGCGATGGGTTTCAGCGCCACGTTGAAGTACCTCGGCGTGGCGATCGAACCGGCCCTGGGGGCGCTGATCGTGCTGTGGATCGTCCGCGTGGCGAAGAAATAATCCAGGCAAAACCGAAGAGAGTAGGGTATGGCGGAAGAATCAGCGATCATCCGGACGCAGGGATTGACCCGGGATTTCAAAAAGACCCGGGCGGTAGACGGGCTGGACCTGGCGATCCTTCCAGGCGAACTGTTCGGCCTGGTGGGGCCGGATGGTGCCGGCAAGACCACGACTTTGCGGCTGCTGGCCGGTTTACTGGATATCAGCGCTGGTGAAGCGACCGTCATGGGCCACGACCTGAAGACACACGCGGAAGCAATCAAGCCCCAACTCGGTTACATGGCCCAGCAATTCAGCCTGTACGCCGAGCTGTCGGTCCTGGAGAACCTGCGCTTCTTCGCCGAATTGTTCAACGTCTCGTCGAAAGACCTGAAAGAACGCACCAGTGGGCTGCTCGAATTTGCCGGATTAACCGATTTCAAAAACCGGCGCGCCGACCGGCTCTCGGGCGGGATGCAGAAGAAACTGGCCCTGGCCTGCACTCTGGTCCACCAGCCGGAAATTCTGCTGCTGGATGAGCCAACCACCGGCGTGGATCCGGTCTCGCGGCGTGAGTTCTGGAACATCCTCACCGAGTTGCATATGCAGGGAACCACCATCCTGGTCAGCACGCCTTATATGGATGAGGCGGATCGCTGCTCACGAGTTGGGCTTGATGTACGCCGGCAAGCTGGTCGAGTGCGATTCGCCGCAGGCGATTCGGGGTCGGCTGGAGGGGGATATTATCGAGATCCTGCCCGAAGACTGGCAGAAAGCCCGCGGTAGTCGGTTTCCGGTTTGAAGGGAGTGCGGGAAGTGCAAACCTATGGCGAGGCGCTGCACATACTCGTAGATTCCGGCAGACGACGCCTGCCTGAGATCGAGAGAGCCTTGAAGAAAGCCGGGATCCACTGCCGGAGCATCCGGATTGCTCCCGCCCGAATGGAAGAGGCTTTTGTCTCGTTGATCCAAAGGATGGAAGCATGAACCTCCGCCACATCTGGGCAGTTACACGCAAGGAATTCGACCATATCGTGCGGGATCGTGGTACGTTGATCCTGGTACTATTCATGCCGACGCTGGTACTGCTTCTGATGGCGTATGCGCTGACGGTGGATATCAAACACGTCCCGGTGGCGGTGTTGGATCTTGACCGCACCCAGAGCTCGCAGGCTTTCATTCAGCAGATCACCGCCGGACAGGATTTGGACCTATATGCCTACGCCGGCAGCATGGCTGAGATAGATTCCATGCTGATGCACGGGCAGATCAAAGCGGCGGTCATCATTGCCCCCGGGTTCGCAAGCGATCTGCAGTCACTTAAAGGCATGCCGATCCAGGTCATCATCGATGGCACAGAGCCAAACAGCGGGCAATTTGCCGTGGAACACATTTCGCAGCGGGCCGAAGAGTATGTGACCACTGCGCTGGCAGGACAGCTGCAGGCTGCAGGGATCTCGATTGATGCACTGCAACCGCTCGACTTGCGTATCCAAACCTGGTTCAACCCTGGAATGAAGATGCGTAATGCCCTCATCCCCGGGTTGATCTCCATGGTGCTGGGATTTCCGGCGCTGTCGGTGGCGCTGGCCCTGGCGCATGAGCGTGAGCATGGCACCCTGGAACAGTTGCTGGCTACGCCCATCCGCCGGACCGATCTATTATTGGGCAAGATCCTGCCATATATCCTGGTAGGCCTCTTGAATGTGATCCTGATCCCACTCCTATCGGTCGCCTGGTTCCACATCGCTTTCAATGGCAATTTCCTGCTGTTTATCGGCCTCTCAACCCTCTTCCTGTTCTCGATCTTGAGCATGGGGATAGTGGTGGGAGTTTTCATGCGCACGCAGGCGGCTGCCCTGGCGCTTTCGTTCCTGGTGATCTTCTTCCCGGGCTTTTTCCTGACCGGAATCTTTTTCCCGCTGGCCTCCATGCCGGAGGTAGTGCGGCTGGAAGCCCTGTCACTTCCCGGAACGCACTATGCCATCATCACGCGCGGCCTGTTCCTGCCGGGGGTCGGGCTGGACGTGCTTTGGCCTTACGTGGTCATGATGACAATCCTGGGGTGCGCTTTCGTCGGGGTGGCGGCATTGTTCTTCCGAAAGAAATTGGGCTGAAACTATGCTGAGACGGATCTTTTCCCTGGTAATTAAAGAATTCATCCACTTGCGCAACGATTGGTGGATGCCGGCCTTCATGTTGATCGGAGGAGCAAGTGAACTACTGCTGGTGGGTTGGGCCACCTCCCGCCCGATCACGAACCTGCCATTGATGGTCTGGGATCAAAGCAAGAGTCCTGAAAGCCGACTGATCGTGAACGAACTGCAGAATACCGGCACGTTCCAAATTCCCCAACAGGTCAGCGATATGACCACCATCCAGTCGGCCATGCAGCGCGGCCAGATCAATGCAGCGCTGCTCATTCCCCCGGATTTCAACCAACAGATGGAGTTGCCGACCGGACGTCCGATCTTATTCGTGATCCTGAATGGCGCCGAAAGTACGCCCGCGCTGGCGGCCCAACGCGCCGTACAAGGGCTGGCGCAGGAGCTGGACCAGCGCCTGGTCATCCAACGCCTGGGACTGGGACCGGATGAATTTGCCGGATTCAACCCCAGCTTGAGGGTCTGGTACAACGCCAACCTGTCCGAGGCGCTCTACACCACCCCCGCCGAGTTGGGTCTGATGCTGGAGTTTACGGTCCTGTTGTTCGCCGCGCTGGCATTCTCGCGTGAGAGGGAATTGGGCACGCTGGAACAACTGCTGGTCATGCCTTTCTCCTCGCTTGAGATCATCATCGGTAAATCCATTCCGGTCATCCTGGTTGGTTTCACCGATTTCCTGATCATGCTCAGCATGGTCCATTTCGCGTTCGGTGTGCCGGTGCGAGGTTCGTTACCGCTGCTATTGGCCCTGGTATTTATCTACCTGCTGGTCGAGCTCGGCAAGGGGCTGGTGATCTCGGTGATATCGCGCTCCCAGCACCAGGCGTTCCTGCTGGTCTTGTTGGTAGGAATGGTGGATTTCATGTTCACCGGTTACGCAGCCCCGGTCGAAGGGATGCCGAAAGTCCTGCAGTGGTTTGCGAACTTCATCCCCGCACACCACTGGCTGGAGATCTTACGCGGCATACTGCTCAAAGGTACCGGGCTGGACGTACTCTGGCCGCACGTACTGGCCCTGCTCGGCCTGGGGTTGGTGATCGGTATTTTTTCATTAAGGTTCGTGAGGCAGGCGCTGGATTAATTCAATTGGAAATCGACAGAAAACCCGGACTACTCGGAATATTGGAGAATAAATGGACTCAACACAACCCGCAATCCTGGTGAGCCAGCTTACCAAGCGCTTCGGCGATTTCACCGCCGTGGACGGCGTGGATTTCGCGGTGCAGCACGGGGAGATCTTTGGCTTGCTCGGCCCGAACGGATCGGGAAAGACGACCACGATTCGCATGATGCTGGGCTTGATGAAACCCAGCGCCGGGTCAGTGCAAGTGCTCGGGATGAAAGTGGACGGCGATACCGGTAAGGTGCGACCACGGCTTGGATACATGTCCCAACGGTTCAGCCTGTACAACGACCTGACCGTGCTGCAGAACCTGCAGTTTTACAGTGCGGCTTACGGAGTGCCCGGCGCGGAACAACCGCAGCGCATCCGGGAGGCGCTTGCGTTGGCCGGGCTGGAAGGGCGCGAAAATGCCCGCACGAAAGAGTTATCCGGGGGCTGGCGGCAGCGCCTGGCGCTTAGCGCCGCGGTGCTGCATCGCCCGGAAGTCCTTTTTCTGGACGAGCCGACTGCCGGAGTAGACCCACTTTCCCGGCGGGCCTTCTGGGATTTGCTGTACAAACTGGTCTCCAACTCAGGCGCTTTTTCACAAGGGATTGGAACCGACCAGAAGAAGGCAACCGTGTTTGTAACCACGCATTATATGGATGAAGCAGAGCATTGCCACCGCCTGGCATTCATTCAGCATGGCAAGCTGATCGCCTACGGATCACCGGCTGAGATCAAGACCCAGATGATGCGCGGCCAGGTGCTCGAAATTTCTCCTTCCGACGCGGTGCAGGCGGTCAAAGCTTTGCGGGCCGCCCAAATCGCCGGAGATTTGTCGATCGAAGAGGTCGAATTGTATGGCTCGCTGGTGCACGTGGTGGCGCCGCAGGTGCGCAGGCAGGAGCGGGCCATCACATCCATCTTGCGCAAGTCCGGTGTAAAACCCGGGCAAATGGCGGTCATCGAACCCTCGCTCGAGGATGTGTTCATTGCATGTATGAAAAGCTAATTCCCCGGCGACCCGGCTCACACGAACCGGGCGGCGCAGGGATCGAAAACATATATTGGAGGACGTTATGAAAACAAAATTGGTCACCCTTTTTCTCATTAGCGCATTCGTATTGGCCGGATGTGGAACGCTGGGGACGAGCACCAACCAGCCCCTGACTGCTTCGGGCATGATCGAAGCCACCCAGGTCAGTGTAGCCTCCATCCAGCCCGGGCGTGTGGTGGCTGTTTCCGTGGCAGCGGGAGATTCAATGAAGAAGGGCGACATGCTGTTTCGCCTGGATGACACGCTGTTGAAGACACAGCAACAGGCTGCTTCAGCCGCGCTGAGTTCGGCCCAGGCAGGCGTGCAAACCGCCCAGGCCGGGGTCGCGGCAGCCCAGGCGCAATACGACCTGACCCTGTTCAATGCACTGGATTTGGCCCAGACAACCCGTGTGGATTCCTGGACGCAGGCCAAGCCAGGCGACTTTGCACAACCTTCCTGGTACTTTTCAACCGGGGAGGTGCTTCAATCCACCCAAACAGCCGTAGACGCAGCCAGCCAGGCGCTGACGGATGCGCAAACCAATCTTCAAAGTGTCGAAAAACGGACCGGAAATGCACAATTTGTTGCCGCCGAGCAACGTTTGTCGAATGCCCGGGTGGCGTACCAGATCGCCCAGGAAGTGCTTGACCAGGCGAAGGCGAGTTCGGATGGAAAACCGTTGACCGACGCGGCCCAGAATACATTCGATGACGCAAAAATCGAGCTGGATCATGCCCAGCAAGCCTACAACGATGCCGTAACCACCAGCGGGGCCCAGGATGTACTGGATGCGCGCGCAAAAGTCAGTGTGGCGCAGGAAAATTACGACCGCGCTGCAGATGCCCTGCGGGCTTTGCAGACCGGCGCCAATTCCCCGGATGTGATTGCGGCTGCCAAGGTGGTCGACCAGGCCAAGGCTGCCCAGGCGCAGGCACAAGCGGGCGTGGAACAGGCCCAGGCGCAACTGGATATGGTGAAGGCGCAGATGGCGGAACTGACCACTTACGCGCCTTTGGACGGCGTGGTGTTGACCAGCAGCGTGGAAGTGGGCGAAGTGCTCCAGGCGGGTGCGACCGCCCTGACGATCGGTCAGTTGGATAAATTGAAGGTGACCGTTTATATCCCGGAAAACCGCTACGGCGAAGTCAAGCTGGGCAGCCAGGCCAACCTGACGACCGACTCCTTCCCCGGCGTGTCCTTCCCCGCCATTGTGACGCGCATCGCCGACCAGGCTGAGTTCACTCCGCAGAATGTGCAGACGACCGAAGGCCGCCAGACCACGGTCTATGCAATCGAACTATCGGTGGATAACCCGGATGGGAAACTCAAGCCCGGCATGCCCGTGGATGTGGCATTTCCCGGTTGATCCAGCCCATCGTGAAATAAGATTTTTGGGGATAATATAAAGGAGTTGGCAGGCAGCAAAGCTGCCTGCCAACTCCTTTATCAGAAAGTCAGGCTTTGCTGGATCACTCGCCGACGATCTGGACGCGCACGTTGCGCTCGCGTGCGCGCACCTGGTCGAAATCCGCAAAATAAATGCGGCCGAATTCTCCCAGGATCATGCCTCCGTCGTTGACCGGAATGGTTACCGAGCGACCCATCAATACCGATCGAAGGTGGGCATCCGTGTTGAGCGACCAGGACGGCAATTCTTCCCGCCCGGCCGCCGCCTGGATGTGCCTGGGACCGGGGTGCAGGTACTGGCCTTCGGTCAGGCAGGTCGGGATGATTTTCGTCAACACGTTCACCAGGTCCTGCATCAGAAGTTCCGTGCCCCAGTAATTCACATCGTCGGAGGCTTCCTGGACCATCACGCTGCAGGTGGTGTGCTGTGAAAAGACCAGCAGGATGCCTTCCTTAACGCCCGAATTTTTCAGGGCAGCCTCGACCTGTTCGGTCACATCATGGAAGGTGGGCCGGCGGTCCGATTGGATCTGGAAAACCTCGTGGTAAACGCTCATTCTTATTCCTCCAAAATTAGTGTGTTTGATCCCAGGCGCTTCGGGCGGCGTGGATCATTTCATCGAGCATGCCATATGGGTCGGGTGCCTTGATGATCCCGCTGGTCGAACCGGCTGCCTGGGAACCGGCCGCGATGATATCGAAAACATCCTGCCCGCAATTGATCCCGGCCCCGTGCAGGACGCGGATCTCGGGGTTGATCTTCCAGATGGTGTTGTTGATGCGGGCAACCGCTTCCCGGTTGTTTCCGGCGCGTATGCCTCCCCCGATCAATTCGGGCGACTCGACAATGATGATATTGGGAGCCAGGTGGGCGATGGAAACGGCCTGGTCCAGGTCGTCGGCGCAGACCATCGAGGCGAGCCCAACCTCGTCAGCACGGCGCAGGCTGCGCTCCACCTCATCCATGGATAAACGTTTCTCGACGTGGTTCAACAGGACGCCCACCGCCCCGGCTGCTTTGACTGCCTCCGGCAGGATCGAGCCATTCCCCCGGCCCACCGGGAGTGCATCCATATGTTGGGCGAAAACGAAAAGGTGCCGGGTCCCTTCCGCCACCAGGCGGATATCGACGGCTTGAGGCGTAAATATGATCCGGACATCGTATTTGAGGCTGGCTTTTTCGGCTTGCCGGGCCAGCTCGAGCACGTCCTGGTCGTACAGGAAAGCTTTCGGCCCTATCTCGAAAAACGGGGGAGCAATATTCAAATCCAGCGTACATTCTCCGGAATTCCTTCAGGCAGGGATGATTTTATATCAACCGGGCTTGTGACCTGGGTGGTGCCTAGACCAGCAGGACTTCCACGCCTGCCTCGCGGATGGACTGGATCATGTCGGGCGGGGCATTCGTGTCGGTGATAAGTGTATGAAACATATTAAGCGCTTTTACCGGGACGAAACCCACCCGCCCAAGTTTGCTGCTGTCCGTTGCAAGGATCACGTGCCGGGAACGTTCAACCATCCTGCGGTCCACTTCTGCCATCAGAATGTTGGCTGTTGTAGCGCCCCCGTGCAGGGTCAGGCCATCTACTCCCAGGAAAACTTTATCTGCGGTTAGTTCATCCAACTGTGCCAGTGTTTGAGGACCAACGGTAGCCTGGTAATCGGGCAGGTATAACCCTCCCAGGATGGTCAGATTTGGAGATGGCCAGGTGAGTACTTCCTGTGCGATCGGCAGCGAGTTGGTGACCAGGGTGATCCGGTTGCCCATTCGAAATGCCGACGGGATGTGCCGAATGATTTGTAACGTGGTCGTGCCCGAGTCAAGCAGCAAGACGTCCTCAGGTTTTATCATCGTCGCGGCTACCTTGCCGATGCGTTCCTTGGCTTTGATATGGATCTCTTTCTTCTCAGAAAAGGAATCGGTGCGGGAGTTCCCGGGCATTGGAATGCCTCCACCGTGAACGCGCTTCAATCGACCACTGGTTTCCAAAATGGTCAGATCGCGACGGATGGATGTTTCGGTCACCTGGAATTGGTCCACCAGGTCGCAAACGAGTACTTTCCCGTTTTCCAACACCATCTGGGCAATTTGTGATCTTCTCTCGGCAGCACTTAGATCTTCCATGGCACATTACTCCATAATCATGGTTTCGAACCCCGGATTATTTTACGTCATATTATGCAATCAAGGCGGTTAAATCTCGACGACTTCCAGTCCTGCCATCTCGGCGTAGATCTTGATCTGTCGGGACAGATGCCCATAAGCAACTGCCATGTGATGTGGAGAGCCGGCTTTGCACCAGGCATCACACCAATCCTTGATGTGCAGGTTGGCAGGCTTGAACAGCATTTGCGGGGCGGCCACCGGGCGAGGTTGAATGGCGATCGATTCTCCCTCAGAGATGTTCAAGCGCCAGCGTCCAGCCACATTGACGAGCGAAAGATTGGTCACCGGTCCGGGAGCATAGGCATATTCAAAGCTGGCGCCAAACCCGTTGACACCCTGGTAATAGATGCTGTGTTTGAGAGTCACGTCCGACGGCTTGGCGGCCAGGGCGGGGTTGCCGTGCCCGTCGTGGGACAAGATGATGGCGTCCCTTTTGAAGTCGATCACGTAGTTCTCGAGGAAGGTGGACTTGCCGGCGATCTCCTGCAATATGAGCATGGCGGTGACCGTGGTGATGTCCGCTTCAGTCGAGCAGGGCAGGCCAAGTTCGCACAACCGCCCGGTGGCGTAGGCGGGGATGATGCCGACGCGCGGATCCGTCAGCCAGACCTGGTCGAAGGAGGCCACCGCGTCGAAATTGCCGTCGCGGGTGACCTTTTCCAGGGCAAGCGCCAGGCGGCAGGAGCGTTCGAACTGGGCGGCGTCCATGTCGATCTTGTAGCGCTGGCTTTCCTGCTCAACCAGGGCGTTTAACTGCTCAGCCGGTGATCTCACCCATGGCAACTGAAACCTTCTCCGGTTCCACCGGCCAGCAAGCCGGACCGACGAACTGGCGCAGGCTGAGTTGGTCGATCATCAGATCGGTCATGCCTTCAAAGGCGTGACCAAAGATGGCGATGCGGGCGCTCTTCAGCCGGCGCATGACACCCGCCGCGGCGATGTAGCCGGCAATTTCCTTCTGGCCCTGTTCGTCGTCCATCATGGATGTGACCATCCAGAAAGGTCTGCCAATGCGTAACAAGGCGGAGGTCATTTCGGGCACCCCGGCCATGCCGGAATTGAGCATGATCAAATCGAAGTCGGCGTCCTCGGGCAGGTACTCGATCTGTTGGGTGTTCCATACCAGCACCGGGGCGGTCGTGTTCAGAAAGCAGCGTGTCGGCACCAGCCCCTTGGTATAGGCGACCTCAACCGCGACGATCAGATCCACGCCGGCGGCATTGAATTGTTGCGCAGCCGCTTCAGCCTGAGATTCTTCTTCCACCAGCCGCGGGCAGACGGTTTCGGCGAATTTCCCGATGATCCCACCGATCTTGTCGGCAACCTTTTGCGCCATGGGGCGGATGTGGGCGGTCTTATTGTAGTCATCTTCCAATAATGCGGTTACCAGTACACCCACTTTTGGTTTAATCGTCATCTTATTTCTCCTTTTTCAATCCTGGATAATTTCGTTGGCTTCTTCCGGCTTTCCTTTGGCGAAGCCCTGCTTGAAGTAACCCGCCAACCGGCTGTCCAATGCGCAATACAACCGGTAGGGATTAATATACGCTTGCACCTGTTCGTCAGGCTGAATGACTTCTTTTACGGCCACCATCGCCTTGCAACCGGCTTCGATGGACTGGAAAATGCCCGCCGCGACCCCGGCGATGATGGCATCGCCGAGCAGGCCGGTTTCTTCATTGACCAGGGTTACCACCGGCTTGTTGCATACATCCGCCTTGATGCGGTTCCACAATGCGCTGCGCGCCCCGCCTCCCATGCGCGGATCTCCTTGACCTCCACCCCGGTCCTTTCGATGAATTCCAGATTTTGCTTGAGCATGAAGGCCACACCTTCCAGCAGGGCGCGCACGAAATGTCCGCGCGTGTGGCTAAGCGTAAACCCGGTGAACGAACCACGCGGCAAGCGTGTTCGGCTCGGGGCTGAATGCGCCCATCAAGTGGGGCAGCATGACCAGGCCATCAGCTCCCGGTGGCACCTGGCTGGCAAGACCGGTCAACCGGTCGAAGGCGTCCATCTGCTCCTGCCCGGCAGCCTCGATTTCATCCTGGAAAAAAGTATCCCGAAGCCATTTAAAAGCCATCCCGGCGGTGGGACACACGGGGACGAACAGGTATTTCCCGGGGACGCTGTGACAGTAAACTGGTACATTCATCGACCGGTCGATCATCGGGTCGAAAATGGTGGCCTGGATGGCCAGGGCGGCGCCGGTGGATTCCGAGATGGTACCGGGTGCGATATTGCCTGCCCCGATTGCGCCAACCGCCTGGTCCATCCCCCGTTAACGACATAGGTTTGTGGGTCGAGACCGAGTTCTTCGGCTGCTTCCGGTCGAAGCATCCGACGCGTGCTCCCTGGGTGGACGATCTCCGGGAGTTGGTTGCTGCGGATGCCAATGGCGTCCAGCATTTCCTTCCACCAGGTATTGCGGGTCAGATCGTAGTACAGGGTCGTACAGGCGATCGACCCATCGGTGACAGTTTGTCCGGTCAGCCGGAAGATCAGGTAATCCTGCACCAGCATGAACTTGTCGGCCCGGGAGAAAACTTCCGGTTCGTTCTGGCGGATCCATAATATTTTGCAGGCCGACCAGGTCGGCAGGATCTCGGGAATGCCCGTGCGGGCGTATACCTGGCTGCCAAAACGCTCCGCCAGGGCAGCGGCCTGGTCGACGGCACGGTTATCCAGCCAGACCAGTGCAGGATAGATGGCCTTCCCATCTGCATCCAGGGTGATCAGGGTCTCGCCCTGGCTGGAGACTGACAGGGCGCGCACTTGCTCCGGTTTTGACTGGGATTGGGAAAGGGCCTCGCGGACGGACTTCAGGCAGGCCTGCCAGTACACTTCCGGATCGAGCTGGGCCCGATCCGGGGCGGGGTTCTCAAGCTGGTACTCCTGGCGACCGATGCCCAGGCAGCCTCCATCCGGGCTGAACAAACCCGCCTTGACGGAAGTGGTGCCTGCGTCGATTCCGAGCAAAAGATCCATATCAATCCAGCTTGTACTTGGCAGCGACCTTATCCGGAGCCTGGAAGTCCTTGACGACTTCTTTGAGCGCATCCAGCAGGCGTCCCGGATCCTTGGATTGGATCACATTACGCCCATAGACGATGCCGCGCGCGCCGGCTTCGACGGACACTGCGGCAAGCTTGAGCGCGTCCGATTCCTTGGGGAGCTTCTTGGCGCCCAGCGCCAGCACCGGCACGGGCGTGGCCGCGGCAGATCTCATTGAAGCGTTTACCGGTGTAGAAGGTTTTGACCAGGTCGGCGCCCAGTTCGGCAATGATGCGGCAGCCGATGAAGATCTCATCCTGCAGGTCCTCAGGCTGGAAGTCATCCCCGCCGGTCGGGTAGACTTCGCCAATAATGCGGGATTCCCAGGGCATGTGCCTGGGCCACGCAAGCTGGAAAAGACTTCCACATTATGGGCGTCTTCGGCTTCATCCGGGTTCTTCAAGCTCAGGCTGCCAATGACCAGGTCAGCCCCCTGGGCGACCGCCTCGGCTGCCGAAAGTCATCGGGACACTGTGGGAGTGCTTGTAATTCCACATGGCGGCATAGTTGGATCCCCAGTTCAGGCGGACGATCAGGGCCGGCGCGCCGCGCTTCGAAAAAACCGACTGGCAATGCGCGGGCGATCCGGGCGCCATCAAGATGGCATCGGCCTTGGAAACCCGGTCGATCACCCCGGGCAGATCGAGCATACCCGGCAACGGACCAAAGTACAGCCCATGATCTACAGCAACAACGACCGCATTCTTCCCTTCCGAGAACAATCTGGCAAGACGAATTGATTCACCTGTAACAGGCATGGCTTACTCCTTTATAAATAGAATAATTTCAAATTTAACTGCGTTACTGTCGAAAAAAGGCATTCCTGTTGTATTCTCGAAAGGATTTCGGCAGAATATTTCCGGGTTTCCGATCCGGGATGGAGCAGGCTGGCCTGCTCCATCCCGCAAAATGATTGGAAAACGAGAGTTACGGAGCGATCACTGCCCAGCCATCCGCAATTGCGATACTGGCGGCGTCGAGCGAAGCATAATCTTTGGGGAAGCTAACATTGGCGTAAGCTTCAGCCGGGGGGAACTTGGCAAGCAGATCAGCCGGGAGTACGACGTCGGTGCGGATCGGATGAACGAAGCCTTGTGCATATGCCAGTTGTCCTGCATCGGAATATTCATATTCCAGGAGCAGCTTGGCTGCGGCTGCGTGAGGTGCACCGGCTGTGACGAACTGAATGTACATGCCCGCCATGGATCCGTCGCTGGGGATGACCACTTTCAGGTTCATGTTCGGGTTGCTGTCTATGTTGCTCAAGGCATCAAAGTCCCATTGGATTGAAATCGGGCATTCGCCTTTTTGAATATTGGAAGAAGAAGGAGAAACCCCGTTCAAAATGCCACCGTCAATCAGGGTCTTGAAGTAATCCAGGCCGGGTTGGACGTTGGTTTCGCTGCCGCCATTCGCAAAGGCGGAAGCCAGGACCATACTCTGGGCTGTGCCGGAAGAACGTGGGTCTTTAATGCAGACGGTGCCGGCATATTCGGGTTTGGCAAGATCTGCCCAGGTTTGCGGGACATTGGTGACGATGTCGGCATTGACCAGGAATGCCATCACGCCATAATAAGCGGCTGACCAGAGACCATCCGGATTCTTGGCATAGTCTGGAATTTCATCCCAATGAGCGTTCTTGTAGGGTTGGGAAAGATGATCATCTTCAACCAACTTGGCAAAACCTTCGCCCAGGTCGGTGGTATCTGCAACAGGTGCGTTTGCCTCTGCCTGAAGGGTGGAGATAATCGTACCGCTGTCCATATCGGTATCCTGTTGGGTGATGCCGTATTCGGCGGTAAAGCCTGCAAACAGCCCACCGTAGTTCACCCAGTCAGCCGGCAGACCGTAGGACACGATCGTGCCTTCGGCCTTGGCAGCCGTGATCAATTGCTCCATCGGATCGACGGTGGGTGCTGCAGTAGCGGGCGCCATGGTGGCAGGCGCCATGGTGGCGGGAGCCTGTGTTGCCGGTGCCTGGGTGGCAGGGGCCATTGTGGCAGGCGCGGGGGTGGCAGCCGGCGCACAGGCCGACAGCCCAAGGACCAACGCCATGAACAAGCCAACAAACAAGGGTATTTTCTTAGACATCTCACTCTCCTATTCTCAAAATTATTAGTCGGCCATCCGAGGATGGTTTTACGGATTCGTTTGCAACAGTTGTTCGATCGATATTTCAGCACCTCCATTCTGAACGGGTTGACGAAAAGGGCTAGTCAATTATTCACGAGCGATCCCGACGACCAGGGTTTTCATACGCTCCATTTTTTATCCTTACCGCCCGGAAACCGTCACTTCCCGATCCCCGCTCCGGACCTCCAACACCCGCACAGACGGGTCGAAACTCCACCCAGCCTGCCCGTTCGACTTGCTCTCTTCCGGCAGCGCTTTCCCGGCTGCCATGACCCGGGTTGGCTTGAACGACAGGCGGAATTTCTGAGTGCTGGTTGCATCGAAGGTTCGGTAATCGATCTGATAGGGCTGGTAGCTGATTTCCTGCACCGGAGAGGATGAACGCAGCATATGGTCTTCTTCGGCCGGGGCATATTGCGGCATGGCCGCAAGGCCATCCAGGAAGTGGGGTACGAAGTCGAAGTAGCCATCGGTAAACCAGCACTGGTTGTAGTAATCCGGACGATCGATCCCCACCGTGACGGTCCCATCTGCGTTTGCCATGTAACTGGCCCAGTTGAAGGAGCGCACGGCCTGCTCACGGTAGGATGGATCCCCGCTCTCTTCGGCATACAAGGCGCACAGGCTGGCGTACCGGGCGGTATGGCTGCCCATCGGAAAATAACAGAACTTCTGCTCGTGGATGGGAACGGCGGTGAAGAATGGGTGCCCGCCCAGGCTCGTGCGGACCCAATCGATCAGCTCTTTCGCCATGCCTGCCCCGCTGGGGAAACGATCTTTGTTTTGCAGGATGTAACGGGCGGTCTCCAGGGGAGCCAGTTGATCCCGGTTTTCATTGGCAGGATCGAGCCGGATGTCTTCGAAATGGCCCTTCCACAAATTGTTTTCAAGCGGATAGGCTTCGAGCCAGGCCCAGGTCTGGTCCCGGACGGCTTGAAAATTGCCCACGCCCAGGCGGATCAGTTCATCGAACAGGCGGACAGCCGGGATGGTATGGGAACTGTATTCTTCCACAACCGTTCCATCCCGCACATCCACCCGGAAGGGCCAGGGCGAATGAGCCTCGTCTCCCGGGCGGATCTTTTGTGCCAAAACTTCGGCAATACGCTGTCCGGCTTGCAGGTATTTTTTCTCTCCCGTGACCTCGTAGAAATCCACGTAGGCCCGTCCGACCTGTGCAGCTTTATCAGGTTCGGTGACATACTCGCCATCCGCGCGGGCGCCAAAGTAAACACCCGTACCGGGATGGGCGCAGGCATACGGTAAATCCGGCCAGGCGCTGGAAGCCGGGGAGCGGTATTCCCACAACCGGTCCAGCATATCGCGCACCAGCGCAATGTGAGCAACATCCCCGCTGTATGGGTAATATCTGAGCAGCGTCGTCACCGCCCAGGCGTATTTCCCGGCGGGGTTGTCGGGCCATTCTACGGGACGGATCGGATCGGTCCAGAAACAAGAATACTGCAGGTACCATGGCAGGCGGTTGGCCGGGTCAACCGGACAATTCAGGATGAAATCCATGGCAAGGCGTACCACGGCACCGTAAGACGTCCAGGCTTCCAGGCGCTCCTGTTCGTCCAAAACGATCTCGTGGGAGTTGATAAAAATCATTCGGCAGCCGCCATGACCTGGCAGGCATCCGCTGGAAATGAGAGCCAGATCTTCTGATTCAGGGAGACCGGTTCGGTGTTGGCCACGGTGATATCGGCTACCACCACCTGGCCGTGCACGTTCACGCCCAGGCGGGTGACCGCACCGTGGAACGTAATCGTCTCGATCATGCCATCGATAACATTCAAATTAATTTGATCGGGTTGTTGGGAATGCACCTGGACACTCTCGGGACGGACCAGGACAACCACCGGCTGCCCGTTGTTGAACTCCTTCAAGTCATCGACGTTCAGTTGGATGGTCGTACAATCGACCAGGTCTTTCCCTGCCACCTGTCCGTGAAATTGGTTGGCAGTCCCGATGAAGGTGGCCACGAAACGCGGTCTGTGGGGCCCGGTAGATCTCTTCGGGCACGCCCACCTGTTCGATGAGACCTTTATTCATCACCACCACTTTATCGGAGATGGACAGGGCCTCCTCCTGGTCGTGGGTAACGTAGACGGTGGTGATTGCCAATTCGGATTGGATGCGACGAATCTCACCCCGCAGCACCACGCGCACTTCCGCATCCAATGCTGAGAGAGGTTCGTCCAACAAAAGCACGCGCGGCTGGACCGCCAGGGCGCGCGCCAGGGCGATGCGCTGCTGCTGCCCACCGGAAAGCTGGTGGGGGTAGCGTTTGGCGGTGTCACCCAGGCGGATCATTTCCAGGACGGTACTGACCCGCTTTTCGATCTCTACCTTGGGCGTTTTCTTCATTTGCAGACCGAAAGCAATGTTTTCTCGCACGGTCATGTTCGGAAAGAGGGCGTAAGTTTGGAAGACCATGCCAATATCACGCCGGCTGGGCGGTACTGGGACGATATCATCGCCATCCAGACGGATGCTGCCGCTGTCGAGTTGCTCGAAACCGGCGATCATCCGCAGGGTGGTGGTTTTGCCGCAGCCGGAAGGTCCCAGGAATGAAACCAGCGAGCCCTTTTCAATATCCAGACAGAAATCATGCACTGCCGTCACCCCGGAGAAGGCTTTATACACATTTTTTAATTCCAGATAAGCCATACCATTTTCCTTGTCTAGTGTGCTTGATTTGTTTTGGCTTTCGCTGCCAGGCCCTTGCTGCCCACCCACAGTATCAAGAGCGAGACCAGCCAGGCGATGGTGAAGGAGATCACGGAGAAGGCTGCCGCCGTATTCCCATTTTTACGGGTGAACTCGACCAGTAAAACCGGGAACGTTTTAAAGCGTGCGCCAACAATCAGGGATGTCAGCGTATATTCTGCAAAAACAGTCGCGAAGACCAGCAGGCTGCCGCTGAGAATTCCAGGCATGATATTGGGGATGATGATTTTTGAAAGGACCTGGAAAATATTTGCTCCCAAACTCTGCCCCGCTTCGGTCAGAACATGTACATCGATTGCCTGGATGGCATTCGATATCGGCCGGTACATGAAAGGCATGGAATAAACAACCACTGCCCCGATCAACAGGTAGGGCGAGCGCGCCAGCGGAGGAACGGTATATACCTGTACCAGGGCCAGCGCCAGTACAACGGTTGGAATCCCGAAAGGCAGGATCATCAAAACGTCCAATAGGGGTTTGGCCTTAACCAGGCGGGTGTGGATCCAGTACACTGTCGGGACGATGATCAACAAGCTCACAAGTACCGTCGACACGGACAGGATCAATGAATTTCGCAATGTGATCGTAAAGTAGGAGGCCTCGAAAGCATTTTGATAGAACTCGAGTGTGTATCCTTCGGGCAGGATCGTCCGATCCCAGCGCGTGGCTACTGAAAAAACATAAGTGGAGATGATCGGAACAAGCATATAAAACAGGAAAAAGCCAACCATGGCAACCTGCCAACCGGCCGGTCGGGCTTTTTTATTCTTTGCTTGCATGCGAGTGGAGCGACTTTTGGTCACTTTTCTTTACCTGTTATGAGAAAATTATTCCTAAGGTTTTGACCATCGGCGGGCGCGCCGGGTGGCAGCCTGGTAAATCCAAATGCTCAGGCCCATGATCAGCAGGGAAACGATTGCCATGGCCATGCCCACCGACTGGTTCTGGCGGACTTCCCCGGCAATCATGTAGCCGATCTGCAACGTAACCAGCGACAATTTGGCCTGGACCAGGGTATATGCAGTCGCATATGCGCCGAAGGCGTTGGCGAATAAGAGTGTCAAACCGGCAATCAGCGAGGGCATCAAGACCGGGATGCCAATTCTCCGCCAAAACTGGAACGTACCTGCTCCCAGGCTCTGCGCAGATTCCTGCCATTCCTTCTTGATCCCGGCAAAAGCCGGGAGGATTAACAACACCATTAAAGGCAACTGGAAATAAACATACGCCAGGGTCAAACCGGAGAAAGAGTAGATACTGAATTTGGGATAGAGCTTGTAATCGAAGTACTGTAAAAGAAATTGTGTAATCACCCCGTTCAATCCCAGGATTACCACAAATGCGAAAGCCAGGGGAGCGCCTGCGAAGTTCGTTGTCACGTCGGACAGGGAAATCAATGCTTCACGTACTCGTTCGGAAGGCCAAAGATAAATGGCATAACCGATAAAGGTTCCGAGAACCACGCCAATGATGGCGGACAACCCTGAAATTTTGATACTGTTTATGAACGATTTGATGTAAATCGGTTGTTGCAGGTCGATATAGTTCTGAAGAGTAAAAAGGTGGCTTGACTTTTCAATGAAACTTCCCCTCAGTAAGAAAATGATCGGCACGATCTCGAATATCAGGCAAAATATCAGAAAGGGGGCAAACCCTAACCAGTTGGAAATCCTGCCTGTTTTCCTTTTTGAAGCTGCCATTAATCTCCTCTTTACCTCAATATTATACTCTGCATGTTTCGTTTGTCAATATTATTTGTTTAGTTATGTTATGTTTGACTATTATTTTTAACAATGTTACAATAAAAAACGATATGAATTAAGCACTATTTTGTATTAGTCTCTGACTATTATTCTCCTCCAGGAGCCTGACAATGGACGATGCCTTCAATTTGAAGATTAAAAAATATCCTGACCTGGCTAAATTCGAGCAGGGCATACGAAAATTGGTTGAAATTGGATATTTCCAGACGGGACCGGATATCCTGATCAACCGGACGCCTGGGCGCCTGGACCTGATGGGGGGCAATGATGATTACACGGGCGGCCTGGTCTTTGAGACCACAATAAGTGAGGCGACACTGGTGGCTATTCAACCCCGCACCGACCGCCGGATACAATTCTACAACCCGGCAGTGAAATCCATTGGGTGGAGCGAGAAGATCGAGTTTTCCCTGGATGACTTGATGGAAAACGGCAATGTTAAGCCGATGGAAGTTGTGCGAGAGTGGATCAATCAGGATCCCAGGCGTTCCTGGTGTGCTTATATTCTGGGAGATTTATATTTCTTGCTGAATAAATTCACCCAGAAAGTAATTCACGGTTTTTGTTTGTATCTCGAGTCGGATGTGCCCCTTGGCAAAGGGGTCAGTTCTTCCGCCGCTCTCGAGGTTGCACCTATGAAGGTCATGGCGGAAATCTATGGCGTTCACGTTGAAGGTGTGGAGTTGGCCGAATGGACCCAGTGGGTTGAGATTGCCCTTACCCAATCTGCCTGTGGGATCATGGATCAGCTGGCTGTTGTCATGGGTGACGAAGGTTTCTTTGTCCCTATGCTTTGCCAGCCTTGCCAACCCCGTCCGCTGACGAAACTCCCCGAGAATTTACGCCTATGGGCGATCGATTCGGGGGTGCGTCATTCGGTCGCCGGGATTGAATATGAATCCGCCCGGTCTGCGACTTTCATGGGCTACCGTTTCCTTTGCGATTTGGAGAACCTGGCACCGGTCTTGGACGAAAGCGGAGCCCTGCCCCGCTGGGTGGAACCCAAATGGAATGGTTACCTGGCGAATCTCTCCCCTTCCCAGTTTCGCTCCCTTTACGAAGCGAAATTGCCCGAAAGCATGTCGGGGGCTGCATTCACCCGCAAATATGCCACCCACCTGGACCCGTTCACCCCGGTTCGTCCGGAAGTAGTTTACCCCGTCCGCGCCGCCACCCGCTATGCGGTTGAGGAAAACTGGCGTGTACAAAATTTCTTCAGTCTGATTTCCCGCCCGGAAAAAATACTGGCTGCCAGCACTGGCGCCCTGCTGGGCGAGTTGATGTATCAGGCGCACCTCGGTTACAGTGAATGCGGACTGGGCTCGGATGCCACGGACAAAATCGTCGAATTCGTCCGGGAAGAGCAGGCCAATGACCTTCTTGGGGCAAAAATTACCGGGGGCGGCGCAGGTGGAACGGTTGCCATCCTGGGATGGAACACCCCGACTGCGCAAGCCGCCTTCCAACGCGTGGCAGATAAATATACCTCCTGGAGCAAGCAGGACAGCGTATATATTTTCCGGTTCGTCGGCTGGCTGCGATAAGTTTGGCGTACTACGATTATCTTTTCCATAAAGCCGGAGGACGTGGATTTTGGCTTCTAAGCTGCAAAACGAAACATAACACAATACTTTATGTTTCGTTTTGTTATTATTATTATGCTTATATGTTAGTATTTTATATACATATCATTGACTTTAATATCTTATTTGGTTATAATTTTTTAATATATCGGTACCCTTCTTTCAGGAAAGCTAAGCCCGAAGGATTTATTACCAATGCTGGAAATCAGTCTTATCGGCACAGGCACTGCCATACCAGTTAATCGACATTCCCCTGCGAGTATGCTCGTGCATGCTGACGGGAAACGGCTATTGCTGGATATTGGTCCGGGCACATTAAGCCGGTTGGAGCAAGCGGGGGTAAGCTACGATCAGATCGATGAGCTGCTGCTTACACATTTCCATCCCGATCACAGTTTGGATTTGGCCACGCTGTTGCTTATTTTTAACTACGCGCCAAACGCCAGCCGCTCCAGGCCCTTCACGATCACGGGCCCTGTGGGCATCGAAGATTTTCTCATCCGCATGTACGCACTTTATCCAGATCTACCCCCGCTAGGGTACAAATTGGAGCTTCATCCGGTTCATCGCGAGAATTTTGAGATAGGGAAAATCAAGCTGCAAGCTGCGCCTACAGGCCATACAGCCAATAGCGTGGCTTACCGCCTTGAATTTGAAGGGCATTCAATGGTTTATTCAGGCGATGCCTCCCAAAATGGCGAGCTGGTTAATCTGGCTGCAGGGGTAGACCTGTTGATCGGTGAATGTTCCTTCCCCGCGGGTTGGGAAACAGAAGATCACCTGAATGCTGAAAGCCTGGGGAGACTCGCCACTCAGGCAGGCGTGAAATCCCTGCTGGTCACACACTGTTATCCACCCGCCCTGGCGGTTGATCTGGTCGGGCAAATTCGGGAATATTATGCCGGGGAAGTGCAAATGGCTTTTGACGGCCTGCGCCTTACTCTCGCTGGAACCATTTGAAATGACACTGCCTGTTCCCTACCCTCGGAGTTCGGTCAAACCTAAACGCGCCTGGATTGCCTGGTTTGGCTTGATACCGTTTTTTATTTTTGGTCTGGCATTTGAGATCTTACCGATCATTAACACCCTCCGGTCCAGTTTTAGCAGCCATGGCAAATTTACATTTGATTTCTATCGCCAGGCCATGGATCCGCTCTTCCTGAAGTCTTTCATAACCACTTTTCAGATTTCCATTACGACTGCCTGCCTGGGTGTGATCTTTGGCACGCTCGTTGCATATGCCATTATCACCACGAAAAACAAGTTCGTGCAAAACGTGCTCACGGCCTTATCTGATGTGACCACTAATTTCGGGGGAGCTCCGCTGGCTTTTGCATTTATTGTGATCCTGGGTTCGACCGGCATTATCACCCTGCTGCTCAAAGATGTCGGCATTCCGCTCTATCCTCATTTTCGAATCTATTCTGCCTCCGGACTGACGATCGCGTATTTATATTTCCAGTTGCCTCTCATGATTCTGTTGATCATCCCGGCCCTTCACGGTCTGAAACGTGAATGGCACGAAGCCGCATTGAACCTGGGAGCCTCTACATTCCAATACTGGATCAGGGTGGCGCTGCCGGTCCTTTTCCCTGCCCTGGCTAGCGGATTTCTGTTGCTGTTTGCCAACTCATTCGGGGCTTATGCCACGGCCTGGACTTTGACTGGCTCAGATGTGAACCTTATCACCATCCGCATTGCTGCCCTGATCCGTGGCGAAGTGCAATTGGCGCCTGAACTGGCGGACGCGCTTTCGGTCATTTCATTGCTCATCATGATGATATGTGTGATGGGTTATACATGGCTTTCAAACCGGGCCAGGGTGGGAAAAGCGTGAATACCAAAGCCGTTTGGCGCCCCATCGTGATCAGTCTGTTCCTGCTTTTCATGATCGTGCCGGTTGTCGCCACATTCATGTTTTCGATCTCCACTCGCTGGGATCGAACGCTCTGGCCGGAAGGTTTCACATTGGATTGGTGGCAGGCAGTCGTATCCCGGGGAGCCTTCTTGTTAACCCTCAAGAACTCCTTTATCGCCTCTTTTGCGACCATGTTTTGCCTGCTGGCCCTGGTTACACCAACCACATATTGGATGAAGTTGCGCGTTCCCAGGGCGAAACCGTTGGTTGAGTTGCTAACCACCTTTTCGTTCGGAGTTCCCGGGGTGGTGCTGGCCCTGGCTTTGATCCGTTTCTATTCCAAAATTCCGCTGCCCATCGTCAACCATCCAGCCATCCTGATCGCGGCCTGCATGGTTCTGTCATTGCCTTTCATGTACCGCCCGGTTGCCAATGCCCTCGATGCGATCGATTTCCGGGTCTTGACCGAAGCCGGAGAGAGCCTGGGAGCAAACGGCTGGTTTATCCTGGTGCGGGTGATCGTTCCCAATATCGTGCCTGGAATTGTCAACGGCTGCCTGTTGGTATTTTCAACCGTTTTCTCCGAATTTACCCTGACCAGCCTGCTGGTCGGTACGCGTTTTAAAACATTTCCAATCTACCTGGTTGAATATACCCGGCAAGACGGACGCCAGGCAAGCGCGCTGGCGGTGATTAGTTTTGTAGTAGCCTGGGTTACCTCATTGTTAATCATCTGGGTGACAAGCAAAGGAGGGCAGGAAACCACACATATATCCGGACATTGAACCCCTATTTATATCTATCCAAGCTATCGCGAATATTATCAGGACCAAACTAAAGGAGATGAGTGAGATGAAAAAACTAATAACGACCATGGTCTTTGTTTCCTTGCTGGCGATCCAACTGGCAAGCTGCGCACCCGCCCCAACGGCTGCGCCGGTAATGACAGAAGCCCCTGCGGTTGTAGCTACCCAGGCCCCAGCAGTCGTAGCTACCCAGGCTCCAGCTGTAGTAGCTACCGAGGCACCAACGGCAGACGCTGAGGCAGCCAAGATCGCCGGTGCCCGTGCTGAAGGACAAATCGTAAGTTATGGCATGACGGATGACTGGGTCAATCTGGGTGCCATTTGGAAAACGATCGAGCAACGCTATGGCGTCGTTCACACCGACACCGACATGACCAGCGCTGAGCAGATCACCCTGCTGCTGGCAGAGCAAAATGCCCCGGTGGAGGATGTAGCTGATATCGGATTCGACTTCGTCGGGCAGCTTGTCGATAACAACCTGGCAATGTCCTACTACAATACCTCCTGGGACAAGATCCCGGTGGACTTCAAAGATCCCCAGGGTCGTTGGGCAGTTGCATATTGGGGTGCCATCAGTTTCCTGGTTAATACCGACCTGGTCGCCAATCCCCCCCAGACCTGGGATGACCTGTTGAAACCCGAATATCTTGATAAGGTTTGCAGTCGTGACCCGAATAAATCCAGCTATGCCACCGGAGCCGTCTTGGCAGCCGCCTATGCACATGGCGGTGGTGAGGCCAACGTACAGCCAGGTTTGGACTTCTTCAAACAACTGCGTGACAACGGCAACTGGCGCCAGGGCGTGGTTTTGAATGTTGCTTCCGTCCAGAAAGGCGAATGCCCAATCTCGATCGTCTACGATTTCGACGGTTTCGCCAAGCGTGACGCAACGGGTCTGCCGCTGCAGGTGATCATCCCGCAGGATGCCACGGTTGGCATGCTGTTTGCCGAGTACATCAGTGCCGTAGCCCCGCACCCCAATGCAGCCAAGCTTGAACAGGATTTCCTGTTGTCGGACGAGGGTCAGGTCATGCTGGCTCAGGGTTATGCCCATCCTTCCCGCAGCGATGTCGTGCTGCCTGCCGATGTGGCCGCCAAGCTGTTGCCTGAAAGTGCCTATGGTAATCTGCATTTCCCAACCGGGTTCGACTCCTTCAAGAAGGCGATGAACGATATTGTGACCGGTTGGACGACGATTTCGGGTCAGTAATTCAGTCCCGACCATCAATCCTATGGCGATATTCGTAGATCGTGCGAGGAATTAGGGGATTTCATCGACCAAACGACAAGGATATTCGTCGATATGAATAACAAGAGGAGTCCGGGAAATTTCCGGCTCCTCTTTAGTATAATTTCATTTTAACCGGGTCTTCTGTCAGAAGCGCTAAGTTCGGAATTTTGTGGGTGATCTATCCGTGATCGCCCCGGAAGGCAACTCTTATGGGATTAAAAGACATATTCAAGCGAAAACCCAATAAATTCACGGGCAGGTTGCTCGAACAGGCCGATTTGATGGTCTCCGGACTGGACGTGTTAACAGCTTACATGGAAAAACGTGAGCCGGAGCTGGCGCGGCAAATTTCCCAGACCGAAGAGGCAGCCGACGAAGTCAGGCGGATCCTGATCGAGGAATTGATGAAAACCTCGAAGACCCCCTTCGACCGCGAAGATATCTTCACACTCTCGCGTGAAATCGACGATGTGCTCGATTATGCCAATACCACCGTCGACGAGATGGAAATCCTCGACGTTGTGCCCACCCGGCAGATGCAGCAGATGGCAAAACTGCTCTATGAGGCCTCCGTCGAAATCAAGTTGGCGGTGGAGCGTCTGCACGACCGGCATTACAACGTGGCGAATTCGCACACGCAGCGTGCCAAAAACCTGGAAAACCGCGTGGAAAGCATCTACCGGGAGGCGCTGGGCGCCCTGTTCAAGGAACCTGAGGATATCCAGCATGTAATGACCATCTTCAAGATCCGCGAGATCTATCGTCACTTGAGCAATGCCGCCGACCGCGAAGACGGGGCGGCTAACGTCATTTGCGATATCATCATGAAGATCGGGTAAATATTTTATTCCAGCGTTTGCTCGCTTGTCCCGGCGTTTTTCAGTGGGGCTTTGGAAAGTTCCCGGCTCTTTTCCAGCTTGAGAATGGGCTGCAACCAACTGCGTCCATCCTGGGCGATCAACACATCCGCAGCCTCCGGCCCCCAGGTGCCGGCTTGATAATTGGGGAAATCCACCGGTTCCAATTCGGACCAGGCGTTCAAAATCGGCATCAAGACTGACCAGGATGTTTCGACCTGATCGGCCCGCATGAATAGGGTTGCATCCCCGGCGATCACGTCTGCCAGTAAAGTCTCGTAGGCTTGTGGGGATCTGGCCCGAAAGGTCTCCTGGTAGGAAAAGTGCATATCGACGGGGCTTAACAACAGAATGGAACCGGGTTGCTTGGCCTGGAAGCGCAGAACGATGCCTTCTTCGGGCTGGATATGCAGGGTCAACCGGTTGGGTTGCCAGGCCAGGGCGGCTGCTTTTGGAAAAGATTGGTGCGGCACGGGCTTGAACTGGATGGTCACTTCGGAAGTTTTTGCCTGAAGCCGTTTGCCGGTGCGCAAATAAAAGGGGACATCCTGCCAGCGCCAATTATCGACCGACAATTTAATTGCCGCAAAGGTTTCCGTGGCCGAATCCATCGAGACGTCCGGTTCCTTGTGATAGGCGGGGACTTGTTGACCTTCCATCCAGCCCATCCCATACTGACCCCGCACTGCCACGTCGGGAACCTGCTCCTTCTTGATCGGGCGGATGGCTTTCAATACATCCACCTTCTTGTTGCGGATCTCATCCGCGTCGAAGGACACCATGGGTTCCATGGCGATCAGGGAAAGGATCTGCATCAGGTGGTTCTGGATCATATCGCGTAATGCGCCGGCGTGCTCATAATAAGCGCCCCGGTGCTCCACGCCCACCTTCTCTGCCACCGTGATCTGCACGTGGTCGATGTAGCGGCGGTTCCAGATCGGCTCGAACAGAGCGTTGGCAAACCGAAATGCCAGGATATTCTGGACGGTTTCTTTGCCCAGGTAATGATCGATCCGGTAAATTTGTGTTTCGTGGAAAACTGTCGTCAATGCAGCATTCAGCGCAACTGCTGAAACCAGATCGTGTCCAAACGGCTTTTCCACCACGATCCGGACGCGCTGCCGGTCATGCGCCAACCTGCCTTTCCCAATCCCATCGACAATGGTTTCCACGATGGAGGGCGGCGTGGCCAGGTAGAAGACGTGGTTGGCTGGCGCTCCCCATTCCGTTTCCAGCGCTTTGAGTTGCTTGCCCAGGGTTGTATAGGTAGCCTGGTCGGCGAAATCGCCCACGAGATAAGTCAGGTTGTCGGCAATCTTCCCCCAGACTTTCGGGTCGATATCGCCGCATTCACAGAATCCATCCACGCCGTTTTTCACCCGCAGGCGAAATTCATTGGTGCCGCCTTCTTTTATATCCAGTCCGATCATGGCGAAACGGTCGTCCAATTCCTTGCCGGCTAAAAGATTGTATATGGCCGGGGCCAGTTTTCGCCAGGTCAGGTCGCCCATGCAGCCGAAAATAACCAGGATTGTCGGTTCCTTATGATTTGTCATACTCCCATTCCATTCTGAGGCTTGGCTTTATTCCCAGTGCGTGTGGAAGACACCTTCGACATCCACGCGTTGATATGTGTGAGCGCCGAAATCATCCCGTTGAGCCTGGATCAGGTTGGCAGGCGACCAGGCACTCCGATAGCCGTCCAAATATGCCAGTGAGGCCATCAAGCCGGGAACGGGAAGACCCAGTTGGATTGCCTGCCCTGCAATTGCGCGCAGGTCGGTATGGCTGGCATTTACTACCTGTCTGAAATGGTCGTCGATGAGCAGGTTCGCCAGGTCGGGCCGGGTGTGAAATGCAGCCCGGATATCCTCGAGCAGGCCCGCCCGGATAATGCACCCGCCGCGCCAGATGCGGGCAACATCTTCCAGGTTGAGATCATACCCATAGGTTTTGGAGGCGCTCCATAATTGGGCCATTCCCTGGGCATAGGTGATGACCATCGACAGGTGCATGGCGCCCTTGAGTTGGCTCAAAAAAGCCGCTCGCTCCACTTTGAGAGGCACCAATTGAAAGGATAGTTTCTTGCTGGCCACATCCCTTTCAGCTTTCATAGCGGACAGATTGCGCGCCACCACGGCCGCGTCGATGCCCGGAGTAGGCACCTGGATATCCATGGCGTCCTGGGATGTCCACATGCCGGTCCCTTTTTGCCTGGCTTCATCCAGGATCAGATCGATCAAATGCTTCCCGGTTTGTTCGTCGATTTTCCTGAAAATATGCGCAGTGATTTCCATCAGGAAACCATTCAACTCGCTTGCGTTCCAATCCGCATATACTTCCGACAACTCTTCATTCGAAAGTCCCAGGCCGCGCTTCATCAGGTCATACGATTCGGCGATCAACTGCATCAAGCCGTATTCGATGCCGTTATGGACCATTTTCACATAATGGCCGGCCGAACCCGGACCCAGGTAGGTTACGCAGGCAGATTTGCCCACGTGGGCTGCAACTGCCTCGAAGATGGGCTTGACTTGTGCGTAAGCTTCCCTGGGACCACCCGGCATCAGGCTGGGTCCATGGCGTGCGCCGGCTTCACCGCCTGACACGCCCACCCCCATGTAATGGATCCCTTTTTCCGCCAGGGACTTGGCCCGCCGGTCGGTATCTTTGAAATGCGAATTTCCGGCGTCGATGATCAAATCACCCCTGTCCAGGTTGGGGAGCAACTCCTGGATCACGCTGTCCACGATCGGACCGGCAGGTACCAGCAGCATGACCGCCCGCGGGCTGGCCAGGCAGGCGATGAAATCTTCCAGAGTCTCGGCGGCATGCACTGCCCCATCCCCGGATTCAGCCCGTAATTGCTGGACTTTCGACAAATCCTTGTCGAACCCACTCACCGAAAAGCCATGCTCCGCCATGTTCAGCACCAGGTTGCGTCCCATAACACCCAGACCGACCATCCCCATTGCGTATTTTTGTTGTGTCATTTTCCAATCTCCTTAATTTCCGAATTATTTCAAGCTCGACTCCAGGTCCTTCTTGAGCGCGGTCAGCCCCAGGTCCAGGTCGGACCCAAGCTCATCCCGTCCCACCCGCCGCCCATGTTTCTTCACCGCTTCCAGATCGCCCAGGGTCCGCGCGCTTTTTGGTGCCGAAGCTATAGGGAGCGTCGGAGATGGACAGGTCCTGCGGATCCGTCGCGCTAATTTGAAGGAATAGCCCTGTATCGGGACCGCCCTGATGGAATTGACCGTTGGAGTGCAGGATGCGCGGCCATAGGACATACCCATAAGCGCAGGCACCCATCGGCAATCCCGGATGGCCGCTTTTGGCATTCTGAATGGCGTCGATGGATAAAAAGCGCATCGTATTGATGGACAGATTATCCGGATCAGGGGATGATATTGTATTTGGATTGTTTTTGCCCATAATTGCTCTCCTTATACCATTGTAATAAAAAATTATTAAGCTGAGATGAAGTTCAAAACCATCCTTTCGGACAGGCACAACCTCGCCCTCCGGCGGTAATCGCCGTCTTGCTGGTCCTGTTCAGTAGCATGCTGGACCCACGTGTTTCTGCCGGAATTGCCGTTGTTGCCCTGGCAGGCTTTGGGATCTATAAACTCGTAACCAAAGGTGAAAAATGAATTGATCGTGGAGACCAAATTCCCCCGCCTGGAGCACCTCTTCCGGGCTGATTTCCTGCAGGATGAAGGCTACGTTTCCCCGTCCGCGCGTCTCGATATCACCCGTTCCAGCACGGCGGGTTACTTCGTCAGCGTGTACATAACCATCCCATCCTCGAATTCGACCAATCTGCCCTTCTCCAGCGCGACGGTTTGCTCCTGTATTGAGATCCCCAGGATCACGCATAATATTCCGGTCAGAATGGGCAACCGCTTCAGCCATACCTGCCTCCTGGCGAGTTAATCCAGCCATTGTGTTCCTTTGTGGCCTTTGTGGTGAGAGTTTTTACCCATCCAATCGAATGTAACATTGTCGAGGTAGTCATAAGCTGGCCCGCATGCATCTGCCGCTGGTCGAGTTATCCCCTGTCCAAAAGGACAGGTTAAAACCCGCCGGTTGCATGGGGCCTTTTGCCCGTGAATAGGTATAATTAAATTAGCGGAACAATCATAATCATTTTAATGAAGGAGAGGACGATGAAGAATAGATACGACAATATATTCTGGGGAATCCTGCTCATCCTGGCGGCCGGCTTGACCCTGGCCCAGCAACAGGGTTGGGTGGGGATTTTTAATGCGCAGTTTTGGATGTTGGCGTTTGGGGGTCTTGCCCTGGTGTTTTTCATCCGCTATCTATTGGCGGGATTGCGCAATTGGGGCTGGCTCTTTCCCACCTGTGTATTCCTGTCCATAACAGGCATGCTCTGGTTGGGAACTTCCGGCTACCAGGAAGCCTGGATCGCCGCACTACTCTTAGGGGCGCTTGCCATTCCGTTCCTGGTCGCCTTCGCCATCGATTATCGCAACCACTGGTGGGCGCTTATCCCGGCTTTCATTATGGTTTTATTGGCTGGTGTGGTGGTCTTTGCGGAACGGGTCTCGGGAGAGATCATCGGCGCTTCGTTTATGTTTGCCTTCGCCGTCCCCTTCCTGGCGGTCTATTTTGCCAACCGCAAAAATTGGTGGGCGCTCATCCCCGGCTTTTGTTTTGCCGCCATCGGAGTGCTGATCCTTTTGAGCAATTTCTTCAGCGAGTGGGCAGGCGCCTTTGTAACGCTGGTCATTTCCCTGCCATTCTTCTACGTTTATTTCAGGCATGAGCAGCACTGGTGGGCGCTTATCCCGGCCGGGATCATGGCCTCGATCAGCCTGAATGTCTTGCTGACCATGCCTGTCCTGGGACGCTTTGCCGAATCTTCCATTCCAAGCGGGATCATGTTCCTGGGTTGGGCGGCTACCTTCGCCTGGCTTTGGCGTCAGCGCGAAAAGTCCCCCACCACCTGGGCACGCATTCCGGCCATTGTCTGCCTGGTCCTGGCGGTCATTCTGCTGGTGATCGGGTCTTTGACCGAATTCGGCCTCACTGTCGCTTTGATTATGGGTGGTCTGGTCCTGATCTACTTTGGACTGCGGCCTCGAAAAGAGAAAATGGCTGGCTAGTAAATTGAAGGGCACAGGCACTCCACCAGGCTTGTGCCCTTTTATTTTCCAAAATTTTCCTCACTCTTTCATAAATAAATCAAATATCCACGGCATTCCGTCCCAACCCGTCTGATTATGGGTTTTGGGCACGTTCCTCCTGGATCGTCCCGGATTGCGCTGATCTGACGACCCGGGGAAAGGAGTACCAACTTTTAAACAACATGTTGAATTCGTTTCAAATTGATCCGGGATTGGCCAGGAAATGTATAATTAATGGAGTCACCTTGCCCAATCGGTCCTTTGTTTGAGAAAACATGGGTTCTCCTGGATGGTTGGGTCGGACTGGCTTCATAAGTCAGTGTACAATGTTTCCATCTGGATGTGAGCAAGAAAATTTATGACTGATCCATTAATTTCCATCATCACCCCCTCATTGAACAGGGCGCAATTTATCGTTGAGGCCATCGAAAGCGTCCTTGCTCAGGGCTATCCTGCCGTTGAGCATATCATTGTCGATGGAGGCTCGACCGATGGAACCCTTGACATCCTTAAACGCTATCCGCACCTGAGAATAATCAGCGAGCCCGATCGGGGCTTGTACGATGCAATTAACAAGGGTATTCGCATGGCGCAGGGTGAATTCATCGGCCTGCTCAATACGGATGATTGCTATGCTTCGAATGTTTTTTCGAAAATTGCACAAAGATTTTCTGCAATATCCCGATGCAGAGGCAGTTTGTGGAGGCACTTCTGTTTTTGTAAAAAAGGCTGGAAGGGAAGAGATAATTCTTCATACACATCCAATCACGAATGAAGACTTGCTCTTCCGCTCTACAATTGGTATTCCATCTATTAATAGTTTTTTTTTCCGCCAGGCAGTATTTTCTAAGATCGGTTTTTTCGATCTGGGATACCGGTTGGCTTCTGACCGGGATTTCTTAATTCGTATCTCGTATGCAGGCTTAACGATTGTTTCGATCGCAGAGGAAGTTTATCGATATCGATCCCATCCGGATTCTCTGACGATTTACGATGTCTGGAAACCTTTGATACTTGATGAGAACTTGCGGTTGGCTGCCTTCTACACAAATCAAAATGATAATATCCCGATTAGGAAAGCCTGCATGAAATGGGAAAAATTTTACACCCTGGAGATTATTGGGCATTTCTTACGAAAAAAAGATATCCATCTGGCAAAAAAATATTTTTTTCGTGCCAGTCGCCGGTATTGGTGGTGGCCGGTTTATTTCTTGGGTGTTTTTCCTTTCAGGATTGTTACTTATTTATTGCATAAAAAATCAGCCATGCTAGCTTGGCCATCTGTTGAGTAGGAAAGTGTGGATTTCTCGACTTTTCCTGTTCCGACAATAAGGATTTGGTCCGGGCGAGGAGGCCCGAAACATTATGGAAATAAGCGTTCTTATCCCCGCTTACAATCGTGAGGATACCATTTGTCGGGCGATTAAGTCGGTCACAAACCAGACCTTTACAGATTTTGAATTAATAATTGTGGATGATGGCTCTCAAGACGGGACAATCGAGGCTGTTTCAACAATTCCAGATCCAAGGATCAAGGTAATCCGCCATCCAAAGAATTTAGGCGAGGCCGAGGCAAGGAATACTGCCGTTAAATCTGCCTCGGGACGCTATATTGCCTTTCTCGATTTAGATGATGAATGGCTGCCTGAAAAATTATCCAGGCAGATGCAGGTGATCCAATCAAAGCCGGAAGGAATTATTGCCAATGTTAGCGGATATTTCTTATATGACGAATATAATGTACAAAGAAGGGAGATACCGCCTAAACCAGGTTCATGGTATAAATTTCTTTTAATGGGTTTGGGCCCAGGACCCACAAATCTGGTTGTAAGTAAAGAAGCTTTCGATAAAATTGGATACTTTGATCCTTCTTTACCCAGATATACCGATTGGGATTGGTTGCTGCGCTTCACCAGGTTATACCCTCTAACAGTTACACCTGAGCCATTATCTGTAATTTATCGAGCTCCTTTACCTCAAGCAAAGGTGGTTGAGCAGGCGGCTCGTCAATTCCTGCAAAAGCACACCCGGGATTTTCAGCAGTTTGGGTATTATGGGAGAATTGCCAAAGGGAAAAGATATCTTGAGGTCTCCATTTATTATTATCTTGAAGGAAAAAAGGCAGATGGGTGGAAGTGGTTAAGCAAAGCTCTGATTCAAAGCCCATTCCAGAGACCTGGCATGTACCTTCGCATTTTGGATGCATTACTGGGAATCTCGCTCGTTCCCGCTATCCTTCGTATACTTCACCCGTACAGGACAGTTAAGTAAATCAAGTTTAGGCTCCTTCATTAAAAGCAGTTATTTTTATATACGAAAATGGTACAATATCTTAAGGTTTCATGAAACTTATCCACATTATCACCGGACTGGATATGGGCGGGGCAGAGACGATGCTTTATCGTCTCTTGGAGCATATTGACCGGACCCATTTTGATAATCAAGTCATCAGTCTAATTCCAGCCGGTGTGGTGGGCGATCAGATCCGATTGCTGGGGGTTCCCGTCCATTCCCTCGATATGCAGTCTGGACGCCTTTCTTTCCCGGCTATTTCGAGATTAACCAACATTATCAGGCGTGAACGCCCGTCCATCCTCCAAACATGGATGTACCATTCTGACTTGATGGGAGGCGTGGCAGGTTTTTTGACTCATACCCCGGTCGTATGGGGCATCCATAATACCGCCCTCGATCCAAGGCTGGTCAAGACCAATACCCTTTGGGTGATTAACCTGAATTCCCGCCTTTCTGGTTGGCTCCCGCGCCGTATCATCACTTGTTCTGAAGCTGCCCGGAAGGTGCACCAGGATATCGGTTATTCCAGGAAAAAATTTGTTGTCATTCCCAATGGATTCGACCTGGGGGTTTTCCAGCCTGACCCTGCCGCCCGCCTCTCGCTTCGACAGGAATTATCGTTATCTCCAGATACGCACCTGATCGGCCTGGTGGCGCGTTTTGACCCTCTCAAGGATCACCACACTTTTATCCAGGCTGCCGGGTCCCTTTTTCTCCAACACCCGCAGACTCATTTCGTACTCTGTGGGCAAGGGGTTTCAAAACAGAACGAAACCCTTTCCGGTTGGATAGAATCGGCCGGCATCTCCGCCAATTGTCATCTCCTGGGTCGCCGGAGCGACATACCCCACCTGATGGCTGGTCTGGATATAAATACGCTTTCATCGGTTGGTGAGGCCTTTCCAAATGTTTTGGGAGAAGCCATGGCGTGTGGCGTACCCTGTGTTACCACGGATGTTGGAGATGCCGCAGAAATCGTTGGTGACACTGGCATTGTTGTTCCGGCAAGCGATCCGCAGGCATTGGCCCAGGGTTGGGAAAAGCTCCTGCAAATGAGCCCCGAGCAACGTCGCAACTTGGGGGAGCGTGCCCGCCTGCGGATTCAGCAGAATTATGAGATCAGCCTGATCACCCGCCGTTACGAAGACGTCTATAACCAAATTGTGATTAAAAAAAATAACTGATATCTGCCTGGCTGCTACCGGATAGGAAGCTTTCAATGAAACCGGGGGTGCTCCAATGGAAAAGCCAGGAGAAACCGTTATAATCTCTTAATATGTGTGGCATTACTGGCTTTTGGGATATTTCAACGACAGGCAATACCAGTGATGCTGACGCGCGCGTACACTCCATGATGGAGCCCATCCGTCACCGCGGCCCTGACGATAGTGGCGCATGGACGGATGCTCCAAACGGGATTGCATTGGGATTTCGCCGATTGGCCATTTTGGATCTCTCGCCAACCGGTCACCAGCCCATGCACTCTGCCGATGGCCGTTATGTGATTGTATTTAACGGCGAAATATACAATTTCAGCTCCTTAAGGACGGAACTTGCCGGGCTGGGGCATAATTTCCGCGGCCATTCTGACACTGAAATCATGCTGGCTTCCATTTGCCAGTGGGGCCTCTCGCAGGCGCTTGGTCGTTTTAATGGAATGTTCGCCTTCGCGCTTTGGGACCGTCGTGACCACAAACTCAGCCTGGTGCGGGACCGCCTCGGGATTAAACCGCTCTATTATGGTTGGTGCGGTAGTACTTTGCTGTTTGGGTCGGAACTAAAAGCCCTCAAGGCGCATCCGGCTTTTCAGCCTGGGATCGACCGGAACGCCCTGGCGCTTTACCTGCGCCACAACTGCATCCCCGCCCCCTACACGATTTATACCGGTTTTCATAAGTTGATGCCGGGCACGCTCCTGACCCTGACGGGGTCCAGCCCGGGCGAATCGCCTGCCCCCGAGGTATATTGGTCGGCCCGCCAGATGGCCGAATCCTCCAGCCGCAATCCTTTTGAAGGTTCGGATCGGGATGCGGTTGAAGCCCTTGACGCCTGCCTGCGTGAATCGATCCGTGAGCGCATGATTGCAGATGTCCCTTTGGGGGCATTCCTCTCCGGTGGGATTGATTCGTCCGCCGTGGTGGCGCTCATGCAGGTTCAAACCAGCCGGCCTGTCCAGACCTTCACTGTCGGGTTCCATGAGAGTGGCTACGATGAGGCGAAATACGCCAAAGAAATCGCCCGCCACCTGGGGACCGATCACACCGAATTGGTTGTTTCTCCAAAGCAGGCGCAGTCCGTTATTCCACGCCTGCCAACCTTATTCGATGAGCCTTTCTCCAATTCATCCCAGATCCCCACTTTCCTGATTTCTGAACTTGCCCGTAAACATGTCACCGTCAGCCTCTCCGGGGATGGCGGCGATGAACTATTTGCCGGTTACAACCGCTATTCCTGGGCGCGCCAGACCTGGAAAGCCACTGGTTGGATCCCGGCAGTTTTCCGGGATTTTAGCTCGGCGGCGTTGTTGCGGATTTCCCCGGCTGCCTGGGAACATTTGCTCTCGAACCGGTTCATCCCAACGCGCTGGCGGTTCTCCGAACCGGCCGAGAAAATGACCAAACTGGCCGAAATCCTCTCGATGGATAGCCCGGAAGCTGCCTACCTGTCACTGGCCTCTCACTGGAAGGATCCGTCTTCTGTCGTGCTCGCAGCTGTCGAGCCCCCCACCCGCTTGACTCGCCGGGAGGCTTGGCCACAACTGCCGGATTTCACCGCATGGATGATGTATATGGACCTGGTCACGTATTTACCGGATGATATCCTGACCAAGGTGGACCGGGCCAGCATGGGCAACAGCCTGGAGGCGCGCGTTCCCTTCCTGGACGATACCCGGGTGGTGGAATTTGCCTGGCGACTGCCTCTTGAAATGAAACTACGCAAGGGGCAGGGTAAATGGATCTTGCGACAGGTCCTGGATCAATATGTGCCAAAGGACCTGCTGCAGCGCCCGAAAAAAGGTTTCGGGGTCCCGATCGATGCCTGGCTCAGGGGGCCTTTACGCAGTTGGGCGCAGGCTTTGCTGGAGGAGGCGCCTCTGAAGCAGCAGGGGTTTTTCAACCCCGCCCCCATCCAAAAAAAATGGCGGGAGCATCTGTCCGGGACCCATAATTGGCAATATCACCTATGGGATATTCTCATGTTCCAGGCCTGGCTTCAAGAAAATGGTTGAGCGGACGTGAAAATCCTCCTGTTCGCGAATTCTGACTGGTACCTTTACAATTTTCGCCTGGGACTGGCGCAGGCTCTGCGCGCCCGTGGTGATGAAGTGGTGTTGGTTTCCCCGAGCGGTCCGTATGGCCCTCGTTTGCAGATTATGGGATATCGCTGGATAACCTTCCCGTTGTCACGCCGGGGTCTGAACCCTTTTACCGAAATGATGACATTGGCGCGTTTGATTGGCCTGTATCGGCAGGAAAAACCCGACCTGGTCCACCAGTTCACCGTGAAATGCGTTTTATATGGTTCACTGGCGTGTCGTTTGCTTGGCTTCTCTTCTGTCGTCAACTCGGTCACCGGTTTGGGATATGCATTTACCGGTCGGGGAGGCGTGCGCTGGGGGTTGCGCGGCCTGATCCGGCCGTTCTATCGTCTGGTATTGAAGCATACCTGGGTTATTTTTCAAAATCCGGATGACCGCGCAGTTTTCTTGCAGGATCTCCTGGTGGATCCACAAAAGGTGGCGCTCATTCGTGGTTCGGGGGTCGACCTCCGGCACTTTTCTCCACGCCCCGAACCGGATGGCATTCCCCTGGTCGTCCTGCCGGCCCGGATGTTATGGGATAAAGGCGTGGCGGAGTTCGTGGGAGCTGCCCGCAAAATTAGAGCTACAGGATTTCAGGTCCGTTTTGCCCTGGTCGGTGATATCGACGAGGACAACCCGGCCTCGGTGCAAGCTTCCCAGCTGAAAGAATGGGAAAAAGACGCTGTGATAGAATGGTGGGGGTGGAAACAGGATATGGGTGAAGTGTATGCCCGTGCATTTATTGTTTGTCTTCCATCTTATCGTGAGGGAGTTCCCAAGACATTGATTGAAGCGGCCGCCTGCGGCCGCCCGATCGTGGCAAGTGATGTACCGGGTTGCCGGGAAGTTGTCCGGGATGGCTTGAACGGCTTATTGGTACCTCCCCGGGATGCCGGGGCATTGGCCGGTGCGATCATGGTTTTATTGAAAAACCCGGGTAAGCGCAGAGAAATGGGTGTCTCAAGCCGGGCAATCGCAGAGAAAGAGTTTTCGATGCACCTGATCAATCAGCAAACCTTTTCAGTCTATCAATCCTGCCAAAGCGATCAATCGAATTTTAGAGGGATATTATGACATTTTCATTCCAGGAGATGGTTAATTTATTCACGGCTGGTTTGGGGGGCTTGATCTCGGCTTTGGTGATGAGTGTGTTGGCGATTTGGATTGCCAGGCGGGTGGGTTTGGTGGATGTTCCAGGCCGGGCGGCTCACAAGAAGCATGCTTTTCCAACCCCAATGGCCGGCGGGATTGCCTTGATCCTGAGTTTGATCGTATTAACATTGATCTTCCATTTGCTGGACAGAGAAATATTTCCCCTGGCTGTTGCTGTTCTGATAATTTTCTTATTTGGCATATGGGATGACATGAAGGGGCTGGGAGCGCCTCTCAAGTTTGCCGGCCAGATCTTGGCATCGATCGTTCTCATTGCGTCAGACGTCTCCGTACATTTTCTGGAGGGATTATCCATTCCCTTTTTAAGCGGAAATGTGCTTTTAGTGCTGGATTGGCTGATAACGATAATCTGGTTTGTCGGGATCACGAATGCATTTAATTTAATTGACAGCATGGATGGGATTGCGCTTGGCGTAGCCGGAATTGCATTTGGATTTTTTATGATCATGGCTTTGATCTCGCGCCAGACCAGCCTGGCGCTATTTAGCGCATGTTTGATGGGCATCTGTATTGGCATGTACGTCTTTAATGTTTCCCCGGCTCGTCTATTTCTGGGTGATTCCGGGGCGCAGACGCTGGGATTTATTCTGGCAGGCGTTGCCATGATCTACACCCCCCATGAACTTCCTCAGGCTTCATCCTGGTTTGTGCCGATCCTGGTGTTGGGAGTTCCGATTTTTGATACCACCCTGGTTTTTACCGCCCGCTTAATTCATCATAAGCCGCTTTTCCAGGCCGACTTCGGTCATACTTACCATCGACTGGTCGCGTTGGGGTTGGGACAGAACCGGGCGGTATTTCTCATGCAAGTGGCAACCCTGGCGCTGGGCTTCCTGGCTTTCATCGGCTTATCTTTACCTGCTCTTCAGGCGACCCTGGTCTTTTTCGCGGTTATTCTGATTGGGTTGCTCCTGCTGGTTTTCTTTTGGCGCAAGGAACCCAAATCCGATTAATGCAGTGAGATATATTTACTCCACGAAAGGCACGTAAATGAAAAAGTTTCTCCTGCGACCGCCCGCCTACGATGACTTATTGCGCCTGCTGGCCGCCTGGCGCTTCTGGATCGCCGGGGCAGTGCTGGGAGCGGCTGTCGCAAGTATCGTCTACCTGGTCGTTCCCCCTCATTATCGTGCCCAGGCAACCGTGCTGGTGGATCAGAATGTTGAACAGGTGATACCTCAGGAGCAATCCGATCTACAAAAATTCAACTACCTTCAGCGTGAGACCGACATACTGATCGAATTCGCCTGGGCGGACCAGACCCTGGCCCGCGTTAGCGCCCAAACCGGATTATCGGTCGCCCAATTGCGCGACGGTCGCCTGCAATTGAGCCAGCCTGCCGATGGTGCCTGGCATTTCCTGGCCAGCGCACCGGACCGGGCGGTTGCTTCCCGGATTGCCTCGGCCTGGGCCGGCGCCTTTGTGGCCGAACTCCAATCCAGGCCGGCCGGCATTAGTCCATTGCTCGAAATTAATTTTACCGAACAGCAGGATTTACCGGTCACACGAACTGCCTCGCTGGGAATTTATGTCTTCGCCGGAGCGCTGCTGGGGATCGTTTTACTGGCGCTTGGCCTGCTCTTTTTCGATCGGACAAATGCTTGAAATGCATTCGCCCAACTGGCTGAGTTTCAAGCGGATCGAGCTTTTTCTGTGGGCAGCGGTTTTGGTGCTGCTGCCGGTGACCAGCTTCCGGTACTTGCCATTCATGGGTTCCGGTACGCAGGTCCGCCCGCTTTCGCTTGTTCCGGCTGTTCCGCTTCTGCTGGTGCTTGCATTGCGTTGCGTTCGTGAACGTCGCTTGTTTTTATGGAGTAGATTTTTCACGCCGCTGCTGGTGTTCATCCTGATCGCGCTGGTCTCCAGCGTGGTCGGTTTGCTTTTCGCCCCCGTTGATCTGTATTCTTATACGTTTGCAGGCCGTGTCCTGCGTGCCTGGCTCTCGCTTGGAGTGGGCTTGATTTTCCTGGTCACCGCCATGAGCATGAATCGGGACGAAGAGGACTTAAAGTTCACAATAAAATGGCTGTATGTAGGGCTGGTTTTTGAAGTGGCTTGGTCCCTGGTGCAATTTTCTGCGATTTATTTCTTCCGTATTCCCGGGCTGGATGCGTTCCAAAAAACCATCATGATGGCGGGTTTACCGCCCAACCGGCGCATTTCAGGCTTGGCCCTGGAACCCTCCTGGCTGGCGGCCCAGGTGATGGCCCTCTACCTGCCTTGGGCCTTCGCCTCGGTGGTGAAAAACTACCGCTGGGGCAGCCATCGTTGGTGGCCGGTTGTTGTCCTGGCAGCCTGTGCCTTCCTTTTGATCTTTACTTTCTCTCGCGCCGGGATCCTGATCGCTCTGGCAACGATCCTATTAACTTTTCTCTTCGCGGGCTGGGACCAAATCCGCCAGGTCTGGAGATGGTTCGTTTCCCCATTGAAATCCAGGCGGGGCCTGTCCGGGCGGTCCCTGGAAATTGTGCTGAGGATTGTGGTCCTTGTGGCAATCCTGGCTGGTTTGGCCGGCGGGATGGTCATATTGTCACACAATCAATATTTTGCCAGTATATGGCAATCCCGGCAAACTTCCCTGGTAAATTACTTTGTCAGTATCTATGCCGGGCCGAGGTTGGCCTATTCATTGGCCGGTTGGACCATTTTCGAGCAACATCCCTGGACCGGCGTTGGGCTGGGTGCGGATGGTTTTTATATGATCAAGGCCCTGCCGGATTGGGCGCATTTTAATATCTCTGAAATTGCGCAACTCCTTTCCCCCGATAATCAAACTTTTCCAAATGTAAATAACTTGTATATTCGCCTCCTGTCCGAAACAGGCCTGCTCGGATTCTGGTCGTTCATTTCCTTTTATTTATTGATATTTGGTAAAATATTACGCTTGCTTCGGTCGAATCGGAAAGAATTGGTCTTTCTGGCCGTGGCAAGCCTGTTTGCCTGGCTTTCCATTGCAATGCTCGGCATTACACAGGATTCCCTGGCCATGCCTCTTATCTGGCTTCCTTTGGGTATTGTAATTGGGATTAAAGGATAAGGCAGACAGCCTTGTTGCTCTTATTTACGGCACGATTGGGATGGAAGAATAATCAGGCATTGGTTTCAATCAGGCCTTGGTACCTGGCCAAAATCCCTTGTTACTTACCCTTGATTAATAACCGCAAGAGGCGTTATGAAATCTAAAATTGGACCAGACAAAGAACCGCAATCTTTGTTTTTGCTTTCCATGCTTGCTTTTGTTGAAATCCTTATTTCGGGAATCGTTACGCTTTTTATTGCTCCTGATCCCAAAAACTCGCTGATATTCGGTTATTCTGCCCTGCGTTTACTCCTCGTTACCGGGATTGGTATCACCGCGTTTATTGTTCTGCTGGCAGGTGTGACGGCCAGAAAGAAAAAAATATCCTTGGATGCGGTTTGGCTGGTCAATAAATCGGGGATTGTTCGCCGTCTCATATATCTCATTTCTTTTGCATTAATTATTTGGGGATGGCTTTCACTATTTTGCCCCGGCTACCTGTTTGGAAGACGCATTTTCATCTTCGAACGGCTGCAACCTTTTTCCATTGCGCTGGGATTGTGTTTGGCCCAGTTCTGGATCTTCTATCTATATGTCCGAGGCCGCCTTGAATTCCGCAACCCGTTAAGCTTCGGCTTATAAAAAGTATGATCGCCCGGTACTGTTTTTTGCATCTTTCATGATCCTGGTGGCACTATTTGTCGCCTCTACGAAATTTGGATTATTAACCAGCCTGACCTATTCGAATGTTCCAGGAATTCCGCTGACCGGGCTTCAATTTTTCTCTGTCCTGCTCCTGATTGTTTTGTGGATTACATTTGTAAGTTCGCATGAAAAAGTTTTGGGATTTATAAAGAAATATCATTTGATTCCCATCTTTGTTTTTCTGGCTGCCATTCTGGTTTGGGGGCTGACCCCCATGCAAAGCCATTATTTTTCTCTCACTCCATCGCAACCAGACTATCAGCCATTTCCAACCTCGGACGCCCGCACTTATGATGAAGGTGGGATTTCCGTCCTTCAGGGTTATGGCATGCAGCGCTTCGGAAACGCCGACAAGCCGCTTTATAAGATTTTCCTGGCTGGTCTGCATTTAATTGCCGGTTCAAACTACGATTTTGTTGTCTGGCTGCAAATCATCGTTCTGGCATTGATTCCGGTAATCCTGTTCTTCTTGGGGGAGAAATTTCACAACACATCCTTGGGGTTATTTCTGTCTTTGGGATTGATTATCCAACAGAGGAACGCCATTGTTCTCTCCAAACAGGTCTCTTCGATCAACCCAAAACTCCTTATGACTGAAGAAATGACCCTGTTGGGGGTCATCCTGGTTGTGTACCTGGTTTTCTTATGGATGCGGGACCGAAAAATCTGGCAGGCCGTTCTTTGTGGGGGAGCCATTGGGGGAGTTTCATTGATCAGGTTCAATGTCATCCCTATCTTACTTGCAGTGGCTGTATTGATCTCTGTTGCTTTTTGGGATATGAGAAAGAAAATCCTGTTTGTACAGTTGACAGGCTATTTCCTGGCTTTTATGCTCCTTCTGGTCCCATGGTTCATTACCAGTATTGACTATACCGGGACGCCCTGGCTCTTATTAAAATTTGAGCAGATCTTTAACGTTCGCTATGAGAATATTGGCCCCTCCATCCAGGGGAATTTCGATTTAAATCATACCGCAGCGGGAATTGGCGGCTGTAAATTTCCCGTGGGATCCGCTGCACGCCACCCTACCAGCCGGGGTTAATGTTTCTGCGTACGCTATCGACCGGTCTGCCGCCCAAACCCTCAACTTACCCTCCGGGATGATATATATCGATGACAATTCTGGAATAGTTACCCGTCTTGTTTATCATTTCATCCATAACTTCACCACCACATTCATGTCCCTGCCGGATTCGTTTCGTTATGATGATTTAATCCACCTCAGTCAGCGAACCTATTGGATCGATAATAACGGATGGCAGGGTAATTTACCGGTTGTTCAAACCATTCTGATTTTCCTGAACATCCTCCTGGTCGTGATCGGTCTGGGATTCGCTTGGGTTCATCACCGCTGGGCCGGCATGCTGCCAATGGTTGTTTTTGTTGCCTACACTTTTTCATTGACAGTGGCATTAAATTCAGGCGGACGATACATCGTCCCGATTAATTGGGTCATCTATTTCTATTATGGACTCGCAATAGTTGCGATTATTCAATTCGTCGACAAAGTTATTTCGGGAAAGATACGAACCCAACCAATCCACTCGGATCCGATCGTCGATCCAGGCCTTTCCGATCGGCGTAAATTTTGGTTTTCGCTGGCAGGCATCGTTTTTCTCGCCAGCCTGATCCCTCTTGCGAATTATGCTTTGCCCTTGATGACCAAATCGGCCAGAAATCACATCGACGTAAAGTTGGAACAAAGTGTTTCCGCCCTTGGTCCTCCCGGAGCGAGTTTCGTCGATGGAACCATCCTTTATCCTTATTATGCCAATGATATCCTGACCTTTACACTCTTTACAGACGCGGGATACACGGACGTCCAGATTGCCAGTCCTCAGCAAAACATGCTCGAATTAACCAGCCAGGAAAATGCCTTGGTTGTCCTGCAGGGCCAGGATCCAGACAATCTGAAATTGGAGTTGATCTATGTGTGGCAGAATAATTCTCCGCTACGCCTCTGGGATGTCTCTCGTGATTCGTCCGACCAATGATAATTATCCCAGACATGCCTTCCGGGGTAATTTGCAGATTTCCAATCTTTATTTGACCCAATACCAATTTCCAGTGGCTTTTTTGGCTGCTCTAGGCGTTAAGATGGATAAATTAGTGTAGAATGGCATAGATTTATAATGCAAACGTCCGATTCGCCTTTTATCACAGACTGGTTCGCAGTATCCATCCGCTGGCTGTTCCTGTTGGGGTTGGTTATTTCATTATCCCTTGGACAGAACTTGCTGGTCTTGCCGAATTTGATTTTAATTGGGTTGGCCTTTTGGAATATCGTCCTTACTTTACTGACCGGTCTCAATCGACGCCTGGCTTTTCACCGCCAGATTAGCCTGGCCATTGATATTATCCTGTCGTCCGCTTACTTCATCGTTGCCGGCGGGTATTCCAGCTCGGCTTTCTGGATTGTATTCCTGCCTCTGATCAGTTCCGCCATCTATTTTGAATTGGTCGGTGCGTTTATTTCCGCCGTCTTGATGACAGCCGTTCAGGTTGTCTACACAGAATATCAACCTTTGTCCCCGGCAATCGTATTAGTCCTGGTCATATCTGCCCTGGCAACTTTTCTTATCGCCGGCGGGTTCGGATATCTTGGAGTTAAACTCATCCGGACCATCCGGCGTAATCGCCAGGTCGTGCTGGAAGCCCAACAGAAAAAACTCGGCATGGAGAATGAGCGTCTGCGGGCGGTTTATAGCCTGACTTCAACTTTACTGGCTACCTTGAATTACCAGCGTGTGCTCGAATCCCTCCTGGACCTCAGCCTGAGCGCCATCAATTCCGAAGACAGCGAAACTGCGGACGACCGCCTCGTCTGTGCGGTGCTTCTTTTCTCCAAAACCGGGACCCTGGAAGTTGGTTCGGCTCGTCGTCTTACCACCGCCGACATGCGCGTGGTTCTACTGGGCGAGGAAGGGATTGTGGCTCAGGCGATTGAGCAAAACAAACCCATCCAGCTCGATGAAGTTTCCGGTGACCCGGAATTGACCCATTTCACAGCTTTTCAAAGATGCAAAGAGGTATTCTGCTTCCCATTGCGCAGCGGCTTTAGCGCCTATGGAGTCCTGCTTTTTGGGCATCCTCAACCGGGTTTCTTCACACAGGATCGGCGTGAGATCCTTACAATTCTGGGTGGACAGGCCGTCATCGCCATTCAAAATGCGCGCCTTTACCAGGACGTTGTGGATGAGCGCGAACACATGATCGAAGCCCAGGAAGAGGCTCGTAAAAAATTGGCGCGTGACCTGCATGACGGTCCCACCCAATCCGTTTCAGCCATCGCTATGCGCGTGAATATGGCCCAGCGTATCCTGTTGAAAGACCCCAAAGCGGCCGGCGAGGAATTGGTGCGCATCGAAGAGCTGGCTCGTCGCACCACCAAGGAAATCCGGCACATGCTCTTCACCCTGCGACCACTGGTCCTGGAATCACAGGGGCTCGTTGCCGCGCTGCAATCCATTGCACAAAAAATGAAAGAGACCTACTCGCAAAATGTCATCATTTCCGTGGATGAAAATATCCTCCAGAACCTTGAAGTCGGTAAACAAGGCGTGGTCTTTTTTATTGTGGAAGAAGCCGTAAATAACGCCCGCAAGCATGCCCAGGCCGAACATATCTGGGTGAACCTGCGACCCTTCGAAAAAGAAATGGCCCTGCTGGAAGTGCGGGACGATGGTGTCGGGTTTGATGTCGCTTCGGTGAATCGCACCTACGACCAGCGCGGCAGTTTGGGGATGGTCAACTTGCGCGAACGCACGGAACTGGTCAATGGAGTATTGAATATCCAATCCTCGGATGGCAAGGGAACCCTGGTACAGGTTTATATTCCTCTGTCGGAAGAAGCCGCCGACCGGTTACATCACTCGACCGGCGTCCACCAATCCTGATCCAACCTCCATGCCAATTGCTGCCGGCTTCCATTACTTCCTACATGAGGGGGGCAGCACACTAAAACCGCCCGTGGTGCTTATCCATGGGGCGGGAGGCGATCATTTATTCTGGCCTCCTGAAGTCCGGCGCATGCCGGGCTATCGCGTATTTTCGCTTGATCTGCCCGGGCATGGAAAATCGAAGGGCCCGGGACGCCAACTCGTTGAAAATTATGCTGCCGATGCGATCGCTTTCATAAATGCCCTGGGGTTTTCCAGGGCGGTTTTCGTGGGTCACGCTTTGGGCGGTGCGATTGCCCTCTCCCTGGCCCGTCATTACCCCGATCGGGTTGCCGGGGTTGGATTGATCTCTAGCGGCCCTTGTTTGCCGATCCCATCCTCCATCCTCGAAGATGCAGGCAGCCCATCCACCCTCCCGCATGCCATTAAGAGTTTGGGCGATTTGTCCTTTGGTCGACATACTCCCCTGGCACTACGGGAATTCGTTTTCAAGCGTCTGGCAGAAAACCGGCCCGCTCTCCTGTTGAACGACTTGGTGGCCAGCGATCGCTTTACCATGAAAGATTGCCTGGCTTCCATCCACACCCCTGCTCTGGTTATCTGTGGCAAGGATGATAAATTGACCCCCCTGCGTTTTTCCGAGATCCTTTCCTGCCAGATCCCTGGCGCTGCGCTGCAGACCGTTGATGGAGCCGGGCATATGCTCATGCTTGAGCATCCCAGCCATGTCGCCAAACTGATCAATATTTTCCTGTTTACCATCCGCTACTATCCGGGAACGTAAATTGATCGACCCTTTCCCCCCAAATGGTGTCATTCGACAAATTCCTGGATAATTCAAGCCGCACAAGCATTGCTTTCCGGGTGCGGGATTGGGGAAATTTACAGTCCGAATATTGCCTTCAGCAGCGGAATGGCATTCTGGACCGCTTGCCCGCGATGGCTCAGGCGGTTTTTTTGTTCCATTCCCAGCTCCGCCATTGTGAGCCCAAGTCCGGGGATCAAAAAGATCGGGTCGTATCCAAATCCATTCAAGCCGCGTTCTTCAGGAATGATTTCCCCCTCGCACCGGCCGGTTACCGTTTGCAGCTTGCCGGACGGCTGGGCGACTGCCACCGTGGCGCGGAAGCGCGCCGTCCAGGGATGCGCCTTACCCTCTAGTTTCTCGAGCAGGTATTTTCTCCGGTCCGCGTCGGTGGCATCCGGGATGGGACAGAAGCGGTGGGAATGCAGGCCCGGCTGGCCGTCCAGGGCCTCCACTTCCAGGCCGGAATCGTCGGCTAACGCTACCAACCCGCTCGCCTGAGAAAATGCACTGGCCTTTTTGGTCGCATTTTCAGCATAGGTCTGACCATCTTCAGTTACTTCGATCCTCAGCCCAAGCTCGGCGGGTGTCACCAGCCTGATGCCGGTATCTGCCAGGATGGCCTTGATCTCGGCGACTTTTCCCTTGTTGTTGGTGGCAATTAACAGGTTGGGCATGGCAATCCTTGGGTTTATCCCTTGTTTTTATGGATCTGTTTCAGCGCCCATTCGGCGTGCTGCCTGACCAGTGGCTCGTCATCCTGCTGCGCTTTCTCCAGCGCCGGCGTTACATCCGGATTCCCCCGGTTCCCCAGCGCCACGGCCACATTCCGCAGGTAACCGCCTCGTTTGGCGCGCCGCACCGGGCTGTCTTTGAACTTCCGGTTGAAGTCCTGTGCCGTGAGCTCAAGTTCGGCTTCCAGGTTGGGCGTGGGCACACCCGCACGCGGAGCCATCTCCTGGTCGAACCCTTCCGGTGCGAACCGGTTCCAGGGACAGACCATCTGGCACACGTCGCAGCCGAAGACCCAATTGCCCATCTGCGCTCGCAGGTCTGCCGGGATTTCACCCTTGTTTTCGATGGTCAGGTAAGAGATGCAGCGCCGGGCGTCCAGTGTCCGATCCGGCAGGATGCATCCGGTCGGACAGGCTTCGATACAGCGCCTGCATGTTCCACAGCGGTCGGTTGGAAAGGGTAGGTCGGGCTCCAGGGCAATCCCAAGCAGGATCTCGGCCAGCAGGAAATAGGACCCTCCGGTTGGGCTGATCAGGCAGGTGTTCTTGCCGATCCAGCCCAGGCCGGCCCGCTGCGCCAGCTCGCGTTCCAGGATCGGGCCTGTATCGGTGTACCACCGCTGCGCTACCGGGCCGCCGCATTGTTGTTCGATAAAAGCAACCAGCGCTTCCATTCGTTCCGGAAGGATGAGATGGTAATCCCGTCCCCAGGCATACGCCGCCACGTTTCCTTTGGGACCGTCCTCCTCTTCGTCCTGTCTGCTCTCGGGGTTTGGATAGCCCATTCCCAGGACCAGGATCGATTGGCAATCGGGCAACAACTGCTGCGGATCGCGCCGGCAGTTTCGCCCGCGTTCCGTCGCCAGGTAATCCATGTTGGCATGCCGCCCCAGCGCCAGCCAGTTTTCGTAGGCAGACACGTGGGGCGGGGTTTCGGCGCTGGTAATGCCCACCAGGGCAAATCCGAGCCGCTGGGCTTCCTTTTTAATCGCCCGGGAAATGGTCACGCAGACTTATTGCACCGTGATGAATATCGTCAGGGATTGCAGTGGCGGGAAATTGACGCCTTTATCGTTCTGTAAAATGAAATACGCCCCGTAATCACCGTGATCGCTGGGAGCCCTGAGCGTGATGGTGATGTTGACCTTCTCGCCTGGCGCTACCACCTTCCCCAGCCGCTGTGGTTTTATGCTATTCCAGCTGGTGCCTTCCCCGCCGTAGGCGTAAACCAGCGCATAATTTTCATTCCACGTGCACGGACCCAGGTTCTCGACCGACCAGGTCTTGTCCATTTCTTCGCCCGGGCTGGCCGAATACCCGTCCGGTATGGTCACGTCGGCGATGTACTGGAGGTTATCGCAACTATCCTGCGTGTTGCTCAGCGGGGTATTCACGGCCAACGCGGTTGCAGATGGGCTGCCGGGTAGTGGGGTTTCCGTAAATTCAGGCGTATTGGTCGCCTGCGGCGTGGGGGAAGCCGGTGGTGTGTTGGTATTGGTGGGGATCGCCAGCACGGTTTGGGTTTGCAGGGCCAGTGCGGTCGAGGCGATCTCAGTGAAAATCGGGCCGGTGTCGACCGTGGCTGTCGGTCCCAGGGCTCCGCCGCCGCCGCAGGCCGGCAGGGCCAGCAGGGCCAGGGCCATGACAAGCCAGGACATTTTGATTGGGCGCTTCATATCTTCTCCATACATTTCTTGTTTTTACCGGGAATCGGCCTTCCCTCGGTCACGCGATTTTATTATATCAGAATTGATTTTTTATGATTTACCTCCGGGCCATCGCCCCTGATTTTGATGCTCGCACTGCCTTTATGCTGCCTGGAATGGCATATTCCACCCTGCCCGGCGCACCTAAACCCGCAGCGCAAAGCCCATGGCAATTCCCCTCCCTAACCCCCCACCGCCCTACGCCACCGTGTGGTGCCGTCGGGCACCTTCGCGAAGCATTACCCCCCAAATCCGACATATTAATTTCTGGTTGCTCAGCTTATTTTTTCTTGTCGGATTTGGGGGACTTGTCCCCAGATATGGGGAAGGCCGGGTAGGGGTTGGGTGATGAACTATTCGAGCATTAGTGTCCTGATTTACCGGTTTTTTGCGAGTAAAAAACTGGGAAAATGGCAAAAGTGAGCAAGTCAGCAGGCAAGCAGTCAGTTTTTCGTTGAAGCCGGGTTGGGCCGGGCGGAATTTCCCATGGGTTGTCGCTCGCCACTCCCCCCGCCGCGCCCTCAAGCCGTTGCAGTTGCGCCAGGCATCCCCGCAGCAAGCGCTTGCGTTCCCCCGCATTGACCGAATCGTCGTAATAAGTCGCCAGCAGATAAGGCACGACAAACGGAATCTCGCTTGCCGGGTTGCTTTCGAGCAGAGACGGTACCTGGTAGCAGGTGAATGCGCGTGATACCGTGATCCGGTTCAAGATATCTTGCCAGCCGTAGGCAGCCCGTGCCACCTTGTAGGCATTGAAGCGGTTGCCGCCGTCCAGGACGCGCGCAGGTCCGATCGCTCCCAGGCGGGCGATTGCCTCCAGCATGGTGGCGTTCAGGCTGCGAGGTCCTGCCAGTAAAATAAAAGATCCAGTTTTGGGTTCAATGGATGTTTTCATGACGGCATGTATCTACTCACACCCTCCTCAAAAGTTACGAGGTGACGGCATCATAGAATATTTGTTCAAACAATGACACCCCCCAAGTGACGCTCACTTCATGCGGAGGATATGTAGGGGTTTACCATATCCTTCTCCTAAATATGGCGGTTTTAGTGAATTTTGCTTTCACGTGTTTCAAAACCTTACTGACATCATTTGAGCCGCCTAAAGATGGATCCCCCTTTTCCATTTCACTTCTGCCCTTCGTTTATTGTGCCCCAGGTATAATCATCTTGCCTATAAACCATTGACAGGAGTGTATCAAAAATGGTACAATCGTCCCAAGACGATGAAAGCCTGCGTTTGAAGGTATTTTTCTTTCGCACCAGCCAGGCTCGCGAACCGGTCCGGGAGTGGCTCAGATCTCTTTCGCAGCCAGACAAGCTCACCATCGGTGAAGACGTCAAAACGGTCCAGTTCGGCTGGCCGCTGGGTATGCCCCTGGTCCGCAAGCTGGAGCCCGGGCTGTGGGAGATCCGCTCTACATTGCCCTCCGGAATCGCCCGGATCCTCTTCACCCTTCAAGGAGACGCCCTGATCCTCCTGCACGGTTTCATCAAGAAATCCCAGAAGACTTCCCTGGACGACCTGCGTCTCGCCCGCCGGCGCCTGGGACAATTACGAGGTGAACAATGAACAATGCACATGTTGGTTCGGATTTTGATGATTTTCTGGAAGAAGAGCGTCTGCTTTCGCAGGCTGGCGCCGTGGCGGTCAAGCGCGTCATTGCCTACCAGGTGGAGCGGATGATGCAGGAACAGCATCTCTCCAAGACTGAGATGTCCCGCCGGATGAAGACCAGCCGCGCGGCCCTCGAGCGCCTGCTTGATCCCACTAACCAGTCCGTCACCCTCCAGACCATGGAGCGCGCTGCTTCTGCCCTCGGCCGCCGCCTGCAGATCACCCTGGCTTGATCCCTCCAATCAGGAATCCCCGCTTGACAGACTACCTCATTTTTTCTAATATCTCTTCAACACGGGAAGTTTTTTGTTTAGGAATGTGCCCTCATTGAAGGCGCATTTCCTTTTCGTTCACATCTACGTCTTCCATTGTGTTAGTTCAGATACATATGAGACGGAGACCCTAAACAATAAAGCACATCGATGTCATCCTTAAGGGTGTCGAAGCCCGGAGGAAGGAGAGACCCAGATGCGCCTGGTGGGGTTACCACATCCATTCTACTACTTTTCCAAGCATAGGATGGTGGAACTATCAGCTGTGGCCGATCAAAAGATGCAGAAGCTGAAGTTGTGGGAAGTGCTGAAGCAGAAGGGGATCAAGGATCGACAGATCAGCCAATTATTGCGAGTTTCACGTGCCACGCTGTATCGTTGGCGGAGTTGATTACGTCAAAGAGGGCCTAAGGGGTTGGCAAGGGCGCGCCGCGCTTCCTAAGGTCGCTCCCGGGAAAAGCGCCGGAGATGGCGCTATTCATTCCGAGGATTGATGGAATCAATCCGTCAACGGATGAAACCTGGACAATACCTTCAACAACTTTCTTATTAGTGTTATTCTTTTTTCCCCTAAAAATATTTCTTCGATCTTTTCATCACCTGGGCTGATTTCATGCAACCCATACTTATTCCGGATTGCTTCTTCAATCGGTAGAAAATCGGGATGGGATGGTAACAGGGGTTCCAAGGAATTCCGATTTTTTCACCGATTTCCTTTTGCCCGATTGTGTGTCTTGCATAACAATTGACAGTTATTTGATATCGGTTGCGCCACCTTTGCTCCATGCTGCTACATGGTCGGCATCCATTTCGTTCAATTTCCAGATTTTACTCTTGTTGGCATCATGTCCAATGGCGCAAAGCGGACAGTTTGATTCACCGTTAGCTTCGGCTTTGGCAGTTTGTGTTGAATAAACATTTTTCTTAGTCGCATCATCAAAGACTCGGACATTTAATAATTTTGTATCAACTGAACCGCCAAGAATGTACTCAAAAATACCCTTACGGTTTTTGATATATGGGTCACCGTAAAGTTTTTTCACTTCTTTTGAAACCTTAGTCGGGTTATAAGATGTATTGTGATACTCTTCATACAATCGTCCCCACTCCAATCCGCGCATTTCACTTTCTACATCGACAAATACGCTGGAAACCCAATCAATCACACTGTTGAAATATGTTTTTAACTCTGTGATGTTTTTATCGTAGCGATGGCGGCTCATATAATCGTCAATGTTGCCTTTGCTCACCCAATCAAGAGCGCATTCCAAAAAATCCTGCCGATTGGCACTGCCTGATATATACGCGCTCCATTTTTGGATATTGGCATTCTGGCTATTGCTAAACTCCGCTTTGCCAAGCGTCACAAATGGCCCTGAATACACGGCATTCAATATTTCCTGATGATTGACGGGGACACCATACAATATTGATGGTTTTGAACCACTCTTTTATTTCGCTTTCAGCGCCTTCACATTCGTAAATCAGCAGTTTCGTTTCCAGGATTTTAGCTTGCTTGTCAGCCGCAATACCATCTAAAATATTGCTCCATACCGTTTTCATCTTGGATGGCAAATTTGTTGGTTACAAACCGCCCAAAACTGGTGATGCGCTGTTGCCCGTCTAAAACTTCCAGATCATCATCACTCACTTTATTGAAATAGATCAAGCCCAGCGGATAGCCCTTAAGGATCGATTCGATGACCGCCACATCTTTTTTGCCGTCCGCATAGATATAGTTGCGTTGGTACTCTGGCTGGATGGTTAATTTGCCAGACAAGCCAAACAACCCCTTGCCTTCCAGTTCGTTATAGACAAAACCATCACAAATATCTTTGACTGTGATATCGGTTTTTAGGGTTGTTTTCATTTTGTACTTTTCCTGTGTTTAATAAGACGCGCTGATAGAGTGGCTTTATACTCATTTACCAATCTGTGCATTACACCATCGCCTGTTCAAATCTCCATAGTTTGGCATGCATCTTGTTCGGTATATTCCTTAATTCTTTAATCCTGAATTAGTCATCTCTATCTGTTATTCCAACAATCTCAAACTGCTCAGGGTAATATTTATCAAGAAAACTAATTGGCACGCCCATCACGCCATCATAGTCACTCGGAATGGCATCGGTAAACGGCACTTCGATGGCATCATAATTGTCGTAGCGGTCATACGATTTTTTACCTTTAATCTCTTTATGTTTGCTGTATTTCAAGTTATCCGCCATTGTCATTAATGGTAATGGTTGATGGCGCCTTCCATGGTCAAGATTGGTAAACCAACGATGCCCATTCCTCATACTTTACCAGCCAGTTCGGATTATAAACTCTATCTACGTATTCTTGGCAAAAGGTTTGAAATCACATTCCAGCATGAAAACTCGTTCGCCCAGCCAATTTTATTTTCTTTAATCAATGGAAAGATTCTTTGTAGGTAATGGCATTCATATTGCCGATAATCACAAACTGCTTTTCTAGCCTCAACAATCCACGCTAAAAAATCACGAAACAGCGAGAAGGGCGGGTTAGTAATGATGATGTCGGCTTCATCGCGTAATTTTTTTATCTCATCACTTCTAAAATCACCATCGCCTGCCAGGTAATGCCATTCCAAGTCATCCACATTTATTTTATGGTCACCCGTCTTGTCATGGGTCAAGGTGAATATCTTTCCATTTTGAACGGTTTTAATTTGGTCAAATATGGCGCGCTTGTTTCAAAGAGCGTTGGCTGGTAACCACCTTTATAGGTTTTGCTCTCCACAGCGTAACTGGTGCTGATGAGTTTTTTCAGCCCAAACCTCTCGAAGTTTTGGGCAAAATATTTTGTAAAGTTGCTCCATTCCGGGTCATCACAGGGCAACAACATCGTCTTGCCCCGAAACACATCCGGGTTGAATTCCAAATAGGCGGAAATTTCTTTTTCAATATCGGCATACTGGGTGTAGAACTCGTCGTTTTTTGCCCTTTGGGCTTCGGTGAGATTACTGTTTGGCATAAATTATCCGATAAACGGGATGATTATTTTTTTAGTATAAGGAATTCAGTACGTTACTTAATGGTTTTCCCTTTGTCATTATACAACAAGAAACGTCTAGCGGTTTAGGTGGGTGTTATGAGGCTGATAATTCAAATATATAACGAACTTGGTCCTGTTATCCCTTCATACACGAATAAGGAACGACCGCCCGCGTTTTGATCAGGGGTGGGCGGTTGACTTGTGATGTTTGGGCGTAGGGATGGCGCCCAGCACAAGCAACCTAATGCAAAAATAATTTTCTGAATTAAGTGTGTGATTAGCTCGACAATGTTAGATTATTTTTTTCTAGGGGTAAAACTAAAAGGCACGACAATAATGGTTTTTGTTCATTCTCCTCTTCCATCGTGTCCGCCTGTCCTGCGCATTTTGCAGGGCCTGTCCTGCGCATTTTGCAGGGCTTGTCCTGTAGTGCTTTCCTACAGGATCGTGTACTTCGTGTCCGTCGTGTTTAATTCTTTTTACTCTCCGGTTGAACTAAAAACTGATCGTCCCCAACACCCTTGACTTAACCGAACATTAGTTCTATAATAACCTCGGGCACGGGAAGGCCGAAATACTTCCCGTGTTCCTGTTTAAATACAGGCGGCCTTCTGTGCCCTCTTATTTGCCTGAAAGGAGGCCGCCATGCGTGAAACCCAATCCACCCCTCCATCCGAAGGGCTCATCCTGATCCCCGCAAAGGCTGCCGCTCTCGCAGCCTGGCAGCGCAGCACCGCGCTTGTTCTGAAAGCGATTCACCTTGTGATCGGTCAAGTCAAGCTTCTGATCAGCCTGTCGCTTGGGGTAGGCGGATTGTCTATTTTGACCTTGACGGTTACGTTTATATTTCTTGGTACCGGGAGGCAATGAGCCATGTCAAGACGCAAAGAAAAGAACAACGCCTTTACAAAAGGATTGTTTGCCCAATATTTCAAACCCGAAGAGATCAAAGCCTTGAAGAAGATGGATTGGTCCGATTTAACCTATGAAGAATTTGCGCATCGCTCTATCGCGGGTCGTCTCTTGAAGTTTTTCGACGCCCTCACCCAGATGGATCAACCCGATTTTAAGCAACTTTCTTCCCTTTTATATGCGCTCCACCTGAATACCATTTCTACCACCACCAGCGCCCGCGCCCACGCATTTATCAATGGCAAAGATAAAGAGATGGATGAAGCTTTATTGGATGCCCTCGATGATGTCCCATTCGATACCCCTGGGGAGCTGACCGATGAATTATAGTCAAAGGCGCAAGCGTTATGCCTGGCTGTTTCGCCATCCGTACCATTATATGCTTCGCGGCAGTCATATTAAATTGCGCCCATACCAGAACGTGGCGGCTCGGGCGGTCATAAACAGCGTCCGCCAACATCTGGGTCTCACATTTGTCTGGATTTTCCCCCGTCAGTCCGGCAAGGATGAAACGCTCGCCCAAATGTTGGTTTACCTTCTCATGCTCACCAGCAAAGTCGGCGGGGAGTATGTTTTCATCAATCCCACTTTTACCCCGCAGACCGAAACGAGTATGCGCCGCCTCGAAGCCCGGTTGAAGGGCAATGGCATTGTAAATACCCATTGGAAAAGGATCGCGGGCTATATCTACACTATCGGCAATTCCTATTGCACCTTCATGAGTGCCGATCCATCCGCCCATATTGTCAGTGCCACTGCCAATCGCTTGCTCTTGGTCAACGAGGCCCAGGATGTCGACGCCTTTAAATTCGATAAAGAGATCGACCCGATGGCCGCCAGCACGAATGCCACCCGGCTTTTCAGTGGTACCCGCTGGACCAGCGATACCCTGCTCGAGCGGGAATTGCAGCGCGCCCAGGCTGCTGAGGCGCAGGACGGCCTCCGCCGTGTATTCTTCTATACCGCCGAGCATGTCCGCAAATATGTTCCGGCCTACGGGGTGTTCGTGGATAACGCCATCGCGCGTTTGGGACGTCAACATCCCCTTGTTAAAACACAGTATTTTTGTGAGACCGTCGATGCGCAGATCGGCATGTTCCCTCCCGGAAGGCAGGTGCTCATGCGCGGAGCGCATACCCGGCGCACCGAACCGCAACCCGCTAAGGTGTATGCCTTTCTTATTGACGTAGCCGGCCAGGATGAAGCCTTTGTGGTCGGGGCGAATGGTAGTTCGCCCATTCTCAAGAACCCCGGGCGGGATGCCACCTGCCTCAAGATCGTTGAGCTCGACCAGGGCACTGTCCCTGTGCTGGGAAAACCCACCTACCTGGTGCAGCACCGCCGGGCATGGATCGGCGCCAAACATGTGGCTGTCTTTGGCGCAATTCAGTCCCTCGCAAACCTCTGGCATCCGGTCAAGATCGTGATCGACGCCACCGGTGTCGGCGAAGGCCTCTGGTCTCTCCTGGATAATGCCTTCGGCGCAGATGTCGTTTCACCCGTCAAGTTCACGCCGCAATCCAAGAGCGACCTTGGCTATGGGCTGATCGGCATTATCGAGTCCGGCCGCTACCTGGAATATCATCCCTTCCCGGATGAATTCACCCTGCAGTTGAATAAATGCCGGGCCGAGATCCTCCCCGGCCCGGGCAAGCTGATGCGCTGGGGTGTCCCGGATGGGACCAGAGATCCGGCCAGCGGCGAACAGGTCCACGACGACGACCTGATTACCGCCTCTCTGTGTACCATCCTCGACCGCATGGAATGGATCCCTAACCTCTCCACCGGCATTGTGCCCGGCCGTGATCCGCTTTTGGATATGGATCGTAATTTCTAAGCAGTGGAACGAGTGCCACCCTGTAGGGGCGACCCGCTGGGTCGCCCCCTTCCCTCGGCCCACTGGTTTTTATCACAAAGGTTTTCCTTCGTGTTCCTTTGAGTTCCTTGGTGTACGCCTGTCCTGTAATGCTTTTTTACAGGATCGTGGTGAATTTTTTTCTTCGATCTGAAAGGAGTGCTATGCCAACTTTAAGTGATTTGTTCTCTCGTGTCTTCCGACCGCCCGCACTCGTGCCTGTCCCCGCCCCTGCTGCTCTTCCAGCCACACCCAGCGGACAGCCACAGGAAGCCCGCCTGACCACCGGATTTGTCGAAACCGACAATACTTTCTTCCCCGGTTCGAATATGAGTTCGAATTACCGCGATCGTTACGACTACGACCGCCAGGTGATTTTCTCCGAGTGCTTGCGCGCCTGGCGGGTTAACCCCCTTGCCCGCCGGATCGTCAAACTGATTAGTATGTTTGTGGTCGGCGAGGGCATCCAGGTGCAGAGCGATCATGCCGAAACGAATGCCTTCCTGCAGGAATGGTGGGACCATCCGCTCAACCACCTGGGCCGTAAGGTCATAAACTTTTGTGACGAGGCCACCCGCTCCGGCAATCTGTTTTTCCTTTGCACGGTTGACCAGGCCACCGGCATGCTGTTTGTCCGTGGCGTGCCTGCGGATCAAATCGAGGAGATCGTCACCGCCTCCAACGATGTCGACCAGGAGCTTGCTTATAAGCCAATGGCAGGGGCGGACGGCCTGTCCCGCCCACCCTGGCCCGCCTACAACCCTGCTGCTGATCAACCCATGTTTATGCTCCATTATTCCTACAACCAGCCGGTCGGTGTGCCCTGGGGGGAACCGGATTTGGCGCCCATGCTTCCATGGTTGGGCAGGTACTGCAGTTGGTTGGAGGATCGAGCCCGATTGAATCGCTTTCGCCAGGCGTTCATGTACGTGGTCACCGGCGACTACAAGACCGAAGCCGAACGAGTGGCCAAGCAGAACGAGCTCAATGCCAACCCGCCTCCTCCGGGGTCGGTTCTGGTCGCCAACAAGACCGAAGTCTGGTCGGTTATCGATCCCCAGCTTTCAGCGGGGGAAGCTGCGGAGGATGGTTTATCGATCAAGAAGTTCATCGCCATCGGTGCCGGCTTTCCCATTCATTATCTGGCCGAGCCGGAGAGCAGCACCAGCACCACCGCCGACGCTGCCGGAACGCCCACCTTCCGTGGGTTGGAGCAAACACAAACCATCTTCCTGTCCATCCTCACCGAGATCGCGCAGATTGCCGTAAAGTGCCGCTGCAAGTTTTCTCATCAGGTCAAACCGGATAGCCATATCAAAGCCATTGGCCCCGACATCACAGAGCGGGATAACGCTACGCTTTCGTTGGCTGTTGCCCGCATTTATCCCGCCTTCTCGGAATTATTTGACCGGGATGGCATCGATGAGCAGGAGTTACTCCGTATCGTCTACCGCATGGCCGGGGAAGTACAGCCCACCGCCGATGTCCCCACCATGCGCAAACGGCCATTAAAGCCCGCCTCACAGCCGCATATCACCCCCGCGGGAGCAACCGCTGTTGATAAGGTCGACAAGGCATTGGATCCTGCAGCCGAGCAGCTTCAAGCTGCATCGGCTAATACCGACGACAAGAGTTGTCGGTAAGCGCCAGCAATGCGCAATCCTAATGGTTCCCCCTTCCCTGGGAGCGTTCCCCTTCCCTCCCAGGGAAGGGGCAGGGGTTAGGTTAAAGGTGAGCGGCGTGCCACGCAGTGGTACCTGTGCCACGCAGTGGTACCTGTGCCACGCAGTGGTACCTGTGCCACGCAGTGGTACCTGTGCCACGCAGTGGTACCTGTGCCACGCAGTGGTACCTGTGCCACGCATTTCCCAAAGATTTCCTTCGTGTCCCTTGGAGTTCCTTTGTTTCCTTTGTGTTAAAAACCTCTTGCACAAAAAACCACCATCTCATTAATAAGCCCCTAATCATGGCCTTCCCAACCACTTCCTCTCGTCCCTTCACCTCCATTTCCCCGCCACTTCCTTCTGGGGCGATGCCCTTGCGCAAACGCGGCGGCCAGTCCGCCAACCAGAATGCTCGCAAATTCGGCACTTTTTCCGCCTATCGTCCCGGTCCCTTCCGCCCCACCTATCTGCTCATCCAATCTCTCCATCAAAGCCTGGCCGATTCGCATCCCCCGCTCGTCCAGATCGTGCGGCAAGCCCGTGCTGCCCGGCAACAGCTTTGGCCCTACTTGTTCTCCGCCAACCCTCGCCTCCTTGTCCCTCTTTCCATTATGAATTCCAGGCTGACCAGGGTGATTGTCAACGCCTTTTCATATTGCGTCCCCACCCGTCGCCATAGGGTCGCCCTCAAAATCCTCGCCCGTGATCCCTTTGGCTGGTTCGAACGCGGATACCGGGCTGCCCATATTGCCCGGGATGCCGATTTGTTTTTCAAAATCGCAAAAAAAAGTGCATTTTATTCCCCGCTTCCCCCTCATCATCCCCATCTTGCCACCAACCTCACCGATCGCCAATGGGCCGTACTCGCTCCGCTCATTCCACCCGACCCCTGCCTGGAGAATCTCACCGGAGAACCCCCCGTCCTCATCGCCGCCAACCGCTGGGGCTTTACTCAGTACGAATACACCGGCCCGTTCCAGGACGAACAGATCATGCAAGCCTACCACAAGACCCTTGCCCGCTACCCTGCCCTGTGTGTCGAAGCCCCCAGAATGGGGGAAGCCCCCAGCATGGGGGAAGCCCCCAGCATGGGGGAAGCCCCCAGCATGGGGGAAGCCCCCAGCATGGGGGAAGGGTTTCTTTCTTGTCCTGAAATTGCAAACCCATCTGAAGACGCATATTCTTTTCAAAAAGACCTTGCCTTTTACCTTAGTGTCCTTCGTGTCCGCCTGTCCCGCGCTGCTTTTCCGCGGGATCGTGGTAAAAAAATATGCGGCCGACCCCCCACCTCCCCGCGTGCCCTGCTCGATGCCATCCTTTGGAAGCTTGCCACCGGTCAGAAATGGGCTTCTCTCCCCCAGGGCTTTCCTGCCATGCCTGTTTGCCGCAGGGTTTACAGCCGTCTCTACCGCAGCGGCCGCTTATACACCCTTTTACTGGCCCTTTACAACCATATGCGCATCGAAAACCACACCGATCTGCTCTCCCTCGTTGAATTTGGCCTCTTCACCACCACCTCCGCCCAGAAGATTGCCCTCATTCCCTCCGCCCCGGCCACTTCTGAGAACTACACCGCCCTGTTATTCTTGCAACTTGCTCGTTCAGCCCGCGCCCGCTTGCAGCGCCTGTACAAACAGACCCATCCCGGCTATATCATCCTGCCCGACTTTCGTGGCGTCTCCGCCCTCTCGACCGGCCGCCTCCCCGGTCAACCGGCCTATAAATCCCAGTCCCAGGTTAAGGCGCTAAAAGCCTCCCGGCTTGACCCGGCTCAAACTTCCATCTCTGAATCCTCTGAATATGCTTCCCTGCTCCCGCCATCCTCTACTCCCCTCTCCACCCGCACCGGTTCTTTCGGTAAATCCAACCTGTCCATTCCAGGGTCAGGATATGCTTCATTACTTCCGCCATCACCTACTCCCCTCTCCACCCGTACCGGTTCTTTCGGTAAATGCGTACTTGCATTTGGGGAGGGGTCGGGGTCTTGCCCCCAGAAATGGGGGTCTTGCCCCCAGACATGGGGGTCTTGCCCCCAGACATGCGGGTCTTGCCCCCATGTCTGGGGGTGGGGTTTCTTTCCCCGCAACCAAGCCTCGCCTGGAAAAAATACCGCAAGATCGAACGGGATCAAAAATTCATCACCGCCGAAGCCCTCCGCCGCCTCCGCCCTCTGCCCCCGCTTCCTTGTGTTATGCCCCCGCCTGGCGCAGTTTATCAAACCACCTCGGTTATAATTCTGCCCATGCTTAATCCCGGACAAATCGAATCCCGTCTTGAACGAATTCTCTTAAAGGTACAAAAACCCGGCCGTTATGTGGGTGGGGAATTGAATAGCGTGGTTAAAGACTGGCAGGCTGCTGCCACCCGGGTGGCCTTCGTTTTCCCGGATATTTACGATATTGGGGTATCGAACCTGGGCCTGCAAATCTTGGTTGACCTGGTCAATCGCCGGCCGGATGCCCTGGCGGAACGCGCCTATGCCCCCTGGGTGGATATGGAAGAACAGATGCGCGCCAATGCCATTCCACTCTACTCGCTCGAGTCTCCGGCATGCCCTGGCTGATTTCGATATTCTCGGTTTTTCCCTGCCCTACGAGACGCTCTACACCAATACTTTGAATTTGCTCGATCTGAGCGGGATCCCCCTCCGCAGCACCGACAGACGACCCGCCGACCCGCTTGTCATTGCCGGCGGGCATGCCTGCTTCAACCCCGAACCGATGCACGCCTTCATGGATGCCTTCGTCATCGGCGAGGGCGAGGAAGTCATCCTTGAGATCATCGACGCGGTCGCCAAATTCAAACACCACTCATCCTCCCCCGCCGCCCCGGAACTTTTGCCCTTCGACCGTCGGGATTTGCTGCTCGCCCTGGCGCACATTCCAGGCGTTTACGTGCCGAGCTTTTATGATGTGACCTATCTTGAGGACGGCACCATTGCCTCCATCACGCCCAACGCCCCGGGCGTTCCCACCACCGTCCTCAAACGCATGGTCGCTAAGCTTCCTCCACCTCCCACCCGCTTCATTGTCCCGAACATTGACGTGGTTCACAACCGCGTCTCGGTCGAGATCATGCGCGGTTGCACGCACGGCTGTCGCTTCTGCCAGGCCGGTATGATCACGCGCCCGGTGCGCGAACGCAGCGTCGATGAGATCGTCCAGGCTGCTTTGGACGCCGTGAATTCCACCGGCGCCGAAGAACTGGCGCTTCTCTCTCTTTCCTCTTCCGATTACACCCATATCCTTGAGCTGGTCAATCGGATTGGTGACACTTTTGCCGGACGACATCTCACCGTTTCGCTGCCCTCTCTGCGCATCGAGTCGGTTTCCGTGGATTTGATGGAAAAGCTCAAGGAGCGTCGTTCCGGAGGCTTTACCCTGGCGCCCGAAGCCGCCACCGAGCGCATGCGCCGGATCATCAACAAGTTCATTCCCGACGAACAACTGCTCGAGACTGCCCGGGAAGTCTATGCGCGCGGCTGGACGAACATCAAGCTCTACTTCATGATCGGCCACCCCTCCGAGACCCTCGAAGACGTGCAGGCCATTGCTGACCTTTGCAAGCGCGTCCTGGCCGAAGGCCGCAAGAGCCTCGGCGGCCGGGCCAAAGTCCATGCCGGCGTGAGCACCTTTATCCCCAAACCGCATACCCCTTTCCAGTGGGTGGCGGTCGATTCGTTGGAACAGGTCAATGCCAAGCTCGACCTGCTTAAGCGCGAACTGCGTGGCGCTTCTTTCAAAGTTTCCTGGACGCCGCCCGAAGATACCTTGCTGGAAGCCTGGCTCAGCCGCGGCGACCGGCGCATGTCCGAGGTGGTCTACGCTGCCTGGAAGAATGGCACCCGCTTCGATGCCTGGCAGGACCAGCGCAATTTGCAGGCCTGGAGTTCCGCCTTCGCCTCCCAAAACCTGGACCCGGCCTTCTACACGCACCGCACGCGCCGCCCGGATGAGCGCTTCCCCTGGGAGCATATCTCGGATGCCGTTCGCAAGAAGTACCTCTATCGGGATTACCAGCGCTCCTTGGAAGGGGAGACCCGCCCGGACTGTCGCGACGACTGCGACGCCTGCGGCATCCTGCCAACTTTCGCTGCCACGCGCCGCGATTATCCGGGCCTCTATTGGAAATGCCCTGAAGTCAGCCGGCCCCTTAAAAACCCGGCTATGAGTGAATAAGCCGGGCCCTATCGCCTGTCAGGCCGTTAACGGTTTTACGGATACCGAGTTTCCCTTGGTGCCCCCTTTGTGGCCTTTGTGTTAAAGCTTTTTCGTACGTGTCCGTCGTGTCCAGCTTGTCCCGCGGCGCTCTCCCGCGGGATCGTGGTGAATTCTTTCTTTTATCAAACATCCAATGCTTGTTCTGATTTCTTGCGGGAGGGTTTATGAAGATCTTCGTTCCAGGTCGTATTTGCCTGATCGGTGAACATTCTGACTGGGCTGGGGGATACCGCCGCATCAACGCCCAGATTGAGATGGGCTATACCCTCATCACCGGGACGGACCAGGGCATTTACGCCGAGGTCTCCCCGCATCCCACCTCGCTGGTGCTCAGCTCCACCTCCCCGCAGGGCGATCGTCTGGGTCCGATCGAGATCCCCATGGAACCCCGGGCGCTGCTCGAAGAGGCCCGGAAAGGCGGCTACTGGAGTTACATCGCCGGGGTGGCTTACCAGGTCCTGACCAACTACCACGTGCGCGGCCTGGTGATCGACAACTACAAAACCGACCTGCCCATCAAGAAAGGCCTCTCGTCCAGCGCAGCCATCAGTGTGCTGGCGGCGCGTGCCTTCAACCGCACCTACGACCTCAAGATGACCACACGCGGCGAGATGGAACTGGCTTATCTTGGCGAGATCACCACTCCCTCGCGCTGCGGCCGCATGGACCAGGGCTGCGCCTTTGGCAATCGCCCCGTTCTGATGACCTTCGACGGAGATCGCCTGGATACCACCCCGTTGCAGGTAAACCAGCCCCTCTATTTCGTCATCGTGGATTTGAAGGCCGAAAAGGATACGATGGAGATCCTGAACCGGCTGAACCGCTGCTACCCGTATGCCGAAAACGAAGTGGAACGGGGTGTGCAGGAGTTGCTCGGGCCGATCAACAAACGCCTGGTTAATCAGGCCATGGATGCATTGCGGGAGTCGGATGCCTCCCGTCTCGGCGCGCTGATGTCCGAAGCCCAGGCCTTCTTCGACCGTTACGCCACCCCGGCTTGTCCCGAGGAGTTGACTTCGCCCGTGCTGCACCGGGTCCTCGGGTATGAACCCCTCAAACCTTATATTCTGGGCGGCAAAGGCGTCGGCTCTCAGGGCGACGGGACCGCCCAGTTCATCTGCCCCACCCAGACGGATCAGCAGGCGGTCATCCAGATCCTCGAACGCGACCTGCATCTCCCGGCCCTCAAGATGACCATCACACCGCAACAAAAAGTTCGCAAGGCCGTCATCCCGGCCGCCGGTTTCGGGACGCGTCTCTTCCCGGCCACCAAGGCCACCAAAAAGGAATTATTCCCTGTCATCGATCGTGACGGGATTGCCAAGCCGGCCATCCTCATTATCGTCGAAGAGGCTCTGGAGGCCGGGATCGAGGAAGTGATCATCATCGTTCAGCAGAGCGACCTGGATGAATTCCGCTTCCTGTTCGGGGAGCAAATTTCCATCGAGAATTACAATAAATTGCCGCCCCAGTTCCAGGAATATTCACGCCGCTTGCTCGAGATGGGCCGGCATGTCACCTTTGTCGTTCAAAATGCCCAGGAGGGCTTTGGTCATGCCGTTTATAGCGCCCGCGAAGCCGTGGGAGACGAACCCTTCCTGCTGATGCTGGGTGACCACATTTACAGGTCCGGCAGCGACCAGACTTGCGCCCGCCAGTTGCTGGAGGCTTACCGCCGCAATGGCAAGAGCCTGGTGGGCTTGCGCCTTACGCCCGAGGCAGAGATTGGCAGCTTTGGCACCGTTACCGGCGTCTGGTTGGAAGATGAAAGCCTGCTCAGCGTCAGTGAGTTTGCCGAAAAGCCCACCCCCGACTACGCCCGCCTCAATTTGCGCATCCCCGGGATGCCGGAGGGGCAATATCTGACCCTCTTCGGACAATATATCCTTAAGCCGAAGATCTTTGACTTTTTGAAGGAGCACATCGACAATAACGTGCGCGAGCATGGGGAGTTCCAGTTGACCTCCACCCTCGATCGCTTGCGCCAGGAGGACGGTTTCCTTGGGCTGGTCATGGATGGCAGCCGCTTCGACATCGGCCGCCCGGATGAATACCTCGAGACCTTGCAGGCGTTTCGTCGATAGCGATCCCGTTTCTCTTGATGATGTGTTTTTCACCGGAGCCCTGAAATGCCAACCAGACTGCGCATAACCTTCTCGAAGACCGGCAGCCTGCGCTACACCGGCCATCTCGACCTGCAGACGGTCTGGGAGCGCACCGCCCGTCGCGCCTGCCCTCTCGCTGGCCTACACCCAGGGCTTTCACCCCGGTCCCAGGATCCAGATTGCCGCAGCGCTGCCGCTTGGCTATGCCGGGCATGCCGAAATCGTGGATGTCTGGCTGGATTCCGATCCGGGCGACTTGCTGGAAGTTCGCAAACGTTTGCAGCCAGCCTGCCCTCCCGGGTTGACGATCCTCGGGCTGGAGCTCGTGGACGAACGCGGCCCGGCTCTGCAGACCCAGGTGGTCTCGACCGAGTACAGCGTTACCCTGCTGGACCCTTTCAATGCTGTTGCACTCGAGCAGGCTGTCGAGGATTTGCTGGCCGCCAAATCCCTTCCGCGTGAACGCCGTGGCAAACCCTACGATTTGCGCCCGTTGATCGAATCGCTCTCCATTTCTCCGCCTGGTTCCGGAGATGGTTCAGGTGTGGGAGAGCCGGGCACGCTGCTCTTCATGCGCCTGGCTGCGCGTGCCGGCGCCACCGGTCGTCCCGAGGAAGTCCTGGCGGTGCTTGGGATTCCGTTCGAATCCACGCGCATCGAACGCACCCGCCTGATTCTAATAACGGAAGTGGAATAGTTCTACCTGTCCTTGTCAATTGGGTATTCAAAGCACAACTACCCCCCACTTTAACATCCCAAATGGAATATCATTGCGAAGGCTGCTTGCCTGTCCGGGTGGTTCTTCAGTGTTTGGGCCTGGCGCTCTCGCGAATATGCCAGGATGTTACTCACAGGCAGAGACAGCTGTCTAAAAAATATTATCCCTGTCAGTTGACTTCTGATATTTTTGCGTTGACCATTGTATTTTGGGAAAATCGTATTATCATTTTTAAGTTGGATTCTTCATTTCTCTCTACTCACCGTTCCAGGACGAGAGTTGGGGGGCTCGGGTCGTACGCCTTTCCCGATTTGAGCAAGGTTGGAGGAGACATTTCATGGGGTTGATCGTTTCTGGATTGATCAGTTTTGCAGCCGCGCTGCTTTTCGCCAGCATCCTTTATTGGCTCGATCGCTACGAGAAGGAGCCCATTCTGCTCCTGGGAGGCGTTTTCCTCTGGGGCGCCGTGGTGGCTGCCGGCAGTGCGTTCCTTATCAATACCACCCTGGGATTGGGGATATACGTCTTCACCGGCTCGAACTTCGCCACGGACCTGGCTACCGGTTCCCTGGTGGCTCCGCTGGTGGAGGAGACGCTCAAGGGGTTGGCGGTATTTGGGGTCTTCCTGGTTTTCCGCAGTGAATTCGATTCCGTTCTGGATGGGATCATTTACGCCGGGGTTGCCGCGCTGGGTTTTGCCGCCACCGAGAACACCTACTATATTTATACCTATGGTTTCCAACAGGGTGGTTGGGGCGGCCTGCTTACCCTCAGCATTGTCCGGGTCATCCTGGTTGGCTGGCAGCATCCCTTCTACACTGCTTTCTTCGGGATCGGCCTGGCGCTGGCCCGCTTGAACCGCAATTGGCTGATTAAAATTGGCGCCCCGTTGATTGGACTGGGGCTGGCCATGTTCACACACGCCATCCACAACACCATCGCTTCATTCATGAGCGGTTTTGAGGGCCTGTTAGTTGGAGCTGCGTTCGATTGGACCGGCTGGCTGTTCATGTTTTGCGTCATCCTTTTTGCCATCTCGCGCGAGCAGAAAAACCTGAAGAAATACCTGGCGGCCGAGGTCCAGGCTGGCACGATCAGTGCGGACCAGTACAATACGGCTGTTTCCGCCTGGCGGCAAATGCGTGCCCGTACAATTGCCATCTTCACGGGTCGCTATCGGCAAACCTACCGCTTTTACCAGCTGTGTGGGGAGTATGCCAATAAACGGCGTGAGTATGCCGCCGTGGGTGACGAGGGCGGCAATCTTGCGGCGATTGAAAAGTTACGCCTGGATCTGGCCCGCTTGGGGCCGAATGTGCAGGGTTAACCTTCTCGTGGTAGAATCTTAAAACCTTCCAGGTAGCTCAGACGACAGAATGTCAGCGCACGGAGCTCATCCCAGATTTCCAGTCATCCAAAAAATTGCCCGATGTTCGTTTGAGAACTTTCTTCTGATCATTTTTTCCTGATTTATTGATGGACGGAAAAATGGAGTAAACCATGTCAAATGAATCTCTCGATCGCGCCATTACATTGTCACGCAATGGAAAGAAATTGGAAGCCAGGAGCATCCTCGACGCCATCCTGAAGGTGAACCCTCAGAATGATATCGCCTGGTTGTGGTATGCGGATACCTATCCGGATGCGACCAACCGCATAAGGATATTGGACGAGTGCTTGCAACATAACCCCGACTTCCAGGTTGCCAAAAAATGGCTGGTCACCTTCAGGGCGGAGTTGGAGGCGAAACAGGCCAGCACAGCCGAGCAGGCATTACCGGAATTTCAACATTCTCAAGCTGAGGAAAGTGGGGGAGTGGAAGGCGAATTATCTGAACCTAAATCATCAAATCCATTCGATCAACAAATAGATTGCAGCGGCCTGCCATGCCCCTTGCCGATACTGAAAACCAAAAAGGCGATTGATGAACTTCAGACCGGTCAGGTGCTCAAGATTATTGCCACGGACCCAAATTCCGTGGCAGATATGCAGGCGTGGACCACCCGGACCGGGCACACATTGGTCACACACGAACAAGAAGGTGAGAAATTCATCTTCTACATCCAGCACAAATAAGCCAATTCACGTTTGGAAGACGCCTTCTATAACTTCATCCCGGACAATCCGTCTAAAGAAAAGAGAGATGAAAAATGCCTAAGTTACTCATCATGTGCACGCATGGACCAGAGGACCCCGAACTTGCCACCCTCCCCTTTGTTATGGCGACAACTGCCCTGGCCTCCGACGTTGAGGTGGTGATTGGTCTTCAGGGGCCAGGATCCCTATTAGCAAAAAAAGGTGTTGCGGAAGGGGTTGCTGCGCCTGCATTTCCACCTCTGGCCCTGTTGATGGATGCTTACGTGGAAGCGGGTGGAAAGATGTTCGTCTGTGGTCCATGTGTAAAGGCCCGTCAGATCGATCCGGTTAATGATTTTGTGCCCGGTGCTTCCGTCGTGAATGCCGCGGTTTTCGTCAACGAGGCGGTTTTGGCCACCAACGTGTTGGTCTATTGAACCGGAAATTGTTGTCTAATTGGGAAAATCTTGGTTTTTTTAACCGATAGCTTGCTTTCCCCCTCTGCAAATTATCTACTCGTTCCCGGAATATTATTATTCGCTCCTCACGACAATTTCAAAAAAGAACAAGGCAGGCATTTGTCATGATAGATGGAGACACCAGTTTTAAATCCTTGTTATTTGTCACCGAGAGTCTGGAGCAGTTGATCGGAACCAACGGAGCCAAAGCTGTCTTAAGAACCGCTGGACAGCGCGCCGCCGTCAATCTGATCGAAATGCTACCGCTTACCCTGCCGGAAGAGGAAGCATCGCTTCGTGCTGGACTCTTGTTGAGTGAATTGGGTTTTATCAGGGAAATGAAATTACTTGCTCCTGATCTCCTTTTGGTGAAGGACAACAAGGTAAAGATTGAATTATCCGAACTCGGGCTGCAGAGCCTGCAATCAGGTGGTTATTACGTGGTTGGTCTTTTCGAAGGCTTTTTCAAGCAATTATCCTCATCCACGCGCAAGGTGATCTCTGTGGAATTGCGTGAAGATGGTGAATATTGGAAATTGGGTTGAAAAAGAAATTTACGTTATTTCTTCTCCCGGTGCTCCATATGATGGTAAAATCCTGCTACCCGCCCCTGTAGCTCAGTGGACAGAGCGTTAGCCTCCGGAGCTAAAAAGGGGAGTTCGAGTCTCCCCAGGGGCACAACCAGCATGACCAGTTCAAGGTCATGTTTTGGTTTAAAAAGGGCTGCCCTCGTCGGGGGATGCTATTCGAGTCTCCTCAAGGGCATTACAGACGCCGTATCGAGCGGCGCTTTTTTATTGAGATGTTACAAAATTTGTTTATCTTTTCCTGTTTTTTTGATTCCTGGCAGTTGTTTGTTCTTCCCTTGAGCATTAAGACAGGGAATTGGTGTTTCATTGCTTGGGATATAATATATTTGAAGATTATTGGAAATGGTTGCTGCGAATTGGGCGATACGTTTAAAAAGTGGGGCAATCCGGTTGCGTAAACAAGAAAAAATACCGATCAAGGATGCTGAATATGCGGACAGCTATTGTAGGTTGTGGTTTCATCGGCAATGTCCATGCTCAGGCAGTCAGGGAATTGGGTCACACGCTTGCCCTGGTCGTTGATTCATCAGAACAGAAAGCCAGGGATTTTGCCGGGCATTGGAAAGTGGATCATTACGGGGTTGATTTTTCACGGGCTCTTGACGATGAAATCCAATGCATCCACATATGTACACCTCCGGCGCTCCATTATTCCATGGCGAAAGATGCCCTGCTTGCCGGAAAACATGTCATCTGTGAAAAGCCACTTTGTCTAAATCCTGAAGAGGGGAAAGAGTTACTGAAAATTGCACAGGAAAACCATCTCGTCAATGCGGTAAATTTTAATGTTCGTTTCCATGACGCTTGCCGGCCGGCCAGGGATTATATATCCTCTCCCGATTTCGGAAAAATTTGCCTGATTCATGGTTCGTATCTCCAGGAGTTTCACGCTCTTCCCGGCGAATATTCGTGGCGATACAAGCCGGAATTTGCAGGTCAGATGCGCGCCACTACTGAGATCGGATCGCATTGGATAGACCTGGCACGTTACTGGACCGGACTGGAGATCGCCGAAGTCTCTGCGGATTTTGGGAAATTCGCCCCGGATCGTTTTATCGAAGATGGGTTGATGATTGCGGAACCGATTGGAAAATCGAAGCATCTTCGGGTCGAGTCGGAGGATGCTGCCTCCATTTCAATCCGTTTTTCGAACGGTGCCATCGGAAACCTGCTTCTCTCGGAAGTCTCGCACGGAAGGAACAATCTTCTTTCCATTGAAGTTACCGGCACAGAGCCAATCGATTTGGTGGAATTCGGAAGATCTCTACCGTCTTTGCACGAGTCAAAAATTGTCTGGGGTTCGTGTTCAAACCAATGCCTTTGGTGGTGGCTTTCCGGATACATTTAAGTCCTTTTTCAACCAGGTGTATCAGGATATTGGATCGGATCGTCCGTCTCAAAATCCAGCTTATCCGACATTCTATGACTGGCTATATTAATTCTTTAGTTTGCGATGCGATCTATAATAGTGCCATCAATAATTCTGCCTGGGTCAGGATTGAATATGGTCAGTGATCGGTGGAATGAATGCCGGATGAGCATGCCTGGCACGAATTTCAAGGATACAATGCACCCCGATTGGGGTTTATGATCTTGCCACGGCTTGGAGCAATGAGGTACTGCGTGTATGAAGAAATGGAAAAACCCGCTGTCAAAGTCTCAGGAACAGGAAATGCCTCCGGAGGCTTTGGCGATTTTTAAACATTTCGAGTTTGAACGATTGCCGGTTGAAGGCACTTTTTTTAAGAACACCTATCGGTCTGATCGGGAAATAAGCGCCGGGACCCCGATCGGCACCGCCATGATTGGGATGTATTGCAATGATCCATTGAGCGTTTCTTGTTTCCATCGCCTGCCTTATGATGAAATTTGGCACGTGTATGGAGGTGACCCATTCGAGTTGATTCTGCTCAATCAAGATGGATCGAATGAGAACATCCTGATGGGTTGCGACCTAATTCGAGGCGAAAAAGTTCAATTTGTCGTGCCTGCAAATACCTGGCAGGCGGGTTCGTTGATCGCTGGGGGACGGTATGCCTTGTTCGGATGTACGATGGCGCCGGGCTTTAGTGTTTCGGGCTTTGAAGCCGCACTTGCCGAGACCTTGATTGCCCAATACCCCGTTCGTGCCAGGGATATTCTTCGCCTGAGTGTAAATGGCAACCAGACCCGCATGCCGGAAGGATTTACTGGATAAGCAGGCACGTTACCCTTAAAATTGCGATAAATAATGCCTCTGATTAATTATTCCGCGCCTCACGCCAAATGCTTAAGCGCATTTCACCATTCTTTTCGTGATCAAGGAGACCTCAATGCTGTTGGAAGAGGAAAGAGAATCCGTCGTACAGTACGGAAGGAACCTGATTAATGCCCAACTAACCACCGGGACGGGCGGGAACTTGAGTATCTATAACCGCCAGGAGGGCTTGGTGGCGATTAAACCCAGTGGGGTGGCCTATTTTGATATGACGCCCATGGATATAGTAGTGGTTGACCTCGACGGGAACATGGTGGATGGGAAATTCAGGCCCTCAAGTGAGATGAAATTCCATCTCGCCCTTTATAAATATCGCACCAATATCAACGCAGTGGTTCATACTCACCAGGTTTATGCCACAACCCTCGCCTGCCTGAATTGGGAACTGCCCGCCGTGCACTATCTGGTCGGTATGGCCGGGAACAAAGTCCCCCTGGCGCCTTATGCCACGTACGGATCGAAGGAACTCTCGGACAATCTCCTCAAGTCAATTGGAGATTACAATGCCTGCCTGTTGGCCAACCACGGTCTGGTGGCTGTGGGAGCGACGATTGCAGCCGCCTTTGCTGTCGCAGAAGAGATCGAGTTCGTCAGTCGGCTGTATTATCAGACCAAAGCAATTGGCGATCCGGTCATCCTATCCGATGACGAGATGAAGGAAGTTATAAAAAAATTCAAGACCTACGGTAACCTGTAGTGAAATGCCTGCCGATTTTCTGGATTTACACCCTAAAATCCTGTTGCTCCGCTTCTTGCCCACTCCTGATACTTGGTGCCGCAAGAACACGAAAAATCAAAATGGACTGGAAGATCGCCGTCACATAATGAACATCTTTGTGTTATAAACTTATGCAGGGTGCGCTTGACTTTATTGGTGGAGTTAACTAGAATAAATTATCCGTAAAAACCAAATTCCATAAGCAAGTCGAATATTTTCAACCTCATAATTGCTTCAAGGAAGTGCATTTACATGGATCAATTGCAAATTGCTGAGGTTGGCGGGAATGCCCGGGTTGGTTTCCCCAATCGATTATCATTATTTCCGCCGGGAGATGGAATGGCCGGCGGGAATGTCTTCGCTACCATTCAACGTACCATGAGGCGAGTGCCTTTTCTAAAAGAAAGACTTATTGGTTATATAACTCGCTCGAGCCTGATCATGTGGGTCGGTGCAATGCGATGGTTGCTGCAAGAAACATAAATGGTTCTTTTCCGTCTGGGCTTAACATTAAGGCCCAGACGGTTGCTTTTCCATTGGGAGTGTTGTCGCAAGCAAATCTCCACGGGCTGTTATTGAGAAATTTAAATTGTTCTGGAGGATAAATGCAGGAACCGATTGTTTCCATACGAGATCTCCAATTTCATTATCGTGGTCAAAAAGGGCAGGCCTTGGATGGAATTAATCTGGATATTGCCCGTGGAGAGTTCCTGTTGATCATGGGACCCAGTGAAGCTGGAAAGAGTACCCTGGCTGCAACCATCAATGGATTGATCCCCCATTTTCATAATGGCAAACTGAAAGGCACCGTAACTGTGATGGGGCGGAACACGCAGGAAAACACGGTTGCCCAAATGTCTGAAATTGTTGGCATGGTTTTCCAGGATTTTGAAGCTCAGTTGTTTTCTACCAATGTTGAACTGGAAGTCGCATTTGGACCCGAGAACTTTGCTGTTGACCGGGAAGAGATCGCCCGAAGAATTAATGAGAACCTGGATTACGTCGGCCTGGACTCGGTCCGGCACCGCCCACCCGCCACCCTGTCTGGTGGTCAAAAACAGAAACTCGCCATCGCTTCCGTCTTGGCACTGAAACCCACCGTGCTGGTCATGGACGAACCCACAACCGACCTGGATCCGGTCAGCAAAATGGGCGTGTTTGAGATTACCCATCGCCTGTGCAAACGCGATGATCTGACCTTGATGATCATCGAACACGAGACTGAGGAAGCCTTATTTGCCGACCGCATCGGGTTGATCAAGGCCGGGAAACTGGTCAAGGTGGGTCCGGCACGCGAAATATTAAGCGATGTCGATTTAATGCAGGATCTTGGAGTAATGCCGCTGGGGATCCCTCGCTTCTTCAAGATGATGGGCGCCGTGGATTTGCCTCTGACGCCCGATGAAGCGGTGGAAAGTTATCAAAAATCCGGCTGGAAAGTCTCGCAGCCCGCTTACCAGGAGCTGCTGGCTGCCGAGCAGACTCGCCTGGATAAACTTACCCGCCCACTCATTCAATGCCATGACCTGGAATATTCATATGACAAATCGGTCAAAGCGCTGGACGGCGTCAGCATGGATATTTTTGAAGGAGATATGGTTGCCATCGTGGGTCAAAACGGCAGCGGAAAGACCACCCTCGCAAAACACTTCAATGGATTGCTGATGCCGACCGCCGGAGATGTTTCTGTGAATGGCTTACCCACCCGCGACCAGGGCGTTTTCAAACTTGGACAACGCGTCGGATACGTATTCCAAAACCCGGATCACCAGATTTTCTCTGAAAAAGTATTCGATGAGGTCGCTTTCAACCCACGTCTGCGCAAATTCCCAGATGATGAAGTAAAACTTCGCGTCACGGAAGCCTTGGAAGCAGTCGGACTGTCGGGGTATGAAGAACAAGATCCTTTTTCGCTTACGAAAAGTGGTCGACAGCGCGTGGCAGTTGCTTCGATCCTGGCGGCTCAACCGGAGGTATTGATTTTGGATGAGCCCACCACCGGGCTGGATTACGCCGAGCAGCGCAGCATGATGGAAATGGTGCGCAAATTGAACGAAAATGGTAGCACAATCATTTTTGTCACCCATCACATGTGGGTGGTGGCAGAATATGCCCGGCGCGTTTTTGTTATGAAAGACGGAAAGATCCTCCTCGAAGGATCCACGCGCCAGGTTTTTTCCCATAACGTCGAACTGCAGGCTGCCTCCTTACGTCCCCCCCACTTTGTGGAATTCAGTAACCGTCTCGGTCATACCTTCTTAACTCCCACTGAAATGAAAAATTGCATTGAAGGAGCACAAGCCTGATGGATGCAGAGATTTATCTGGATAATAATTCATTTATTCACCGCTTGGATCCGCGCACCAAAATTTTGGTTTTCTTGATTTCATTTGTCGCTATCCTGCTTTTTCAAAACCCGCTTTGGATGTTGCCGGTGGCATTCTTGATTGTGTTCCAGCTCATTATTTCCGGATCCTTCAAGAATCTTCGCCGTATCCGCTATGTCCTGATTGTTCTGACGATATCCAGCATAATCCTATGGAATTTCTTCTCCAAGGGCGACACCCCTTTGTTTTGGATTTTTTCCCTTCAATCGCTCTACTATAGTATCGCCCGTACTCTTCTAATGGTTCTGATGATATCCGCAGGAATGATCCTGATCAGCACCACCCGCAACGAAGAACTGGTTTTGGGCATGATTCGTCTGGGCATGCCGTACCGGGTGGGTTTCGCCATCTCCACCTCGCTTCGCCTGGTACCAACGATTGCATCCAGCACCATGACGATCAGCCAGGCACAACGCAGTCGCGGCCTGGATTTGGACTCGGGCGGTTTGGTTGCTCGGGTACGCAAATTTCTGCCGCTGCTCGTGCCGGTTTTTATCTCGACCATTCGCAGTACCAATATTTTTGCCATGGCGCTTGAATCAAAAGGGTTTGGCGCTCGCGAAAAGCGCACCTTTTATTTGAAGCTGGAGATGAAAAGAGCCGATTATCTGGTTTTGGCGTTTGCCTTCCTTTTTATGATCGGTTCGATTGTATTTTCCCTCATGGGGTATGGAAATATTGTGGGCTTGACCAGTTTCTAGATCCAGGAGAGCTTCATGGAACTTGCCGAAATAAATGAGATGCTTCCCTTCCTTCTGCGGCGTGAAAATGTTGCCCGCTATGATGATGGTGTGGTGGTGATTGGTGACCGGCGTAAATACCCGTTCGAACGATCTTATGTCCGCTGTGCGGATGTGGAGGCGGTTGCCCGGGCCATCGAAGAGATGGTGACCCAGGGCGGCGGCCCCGCCAATGCTGCCCTGTATGCCATGGCATTGGCCGCGCGCCAGAACGCTGCTCGCCCCCCCAAACAACAGCTGGAATCCATGGAAGCTGCCCGCCAGCGCCTGGTCGCCACCCGTCCTACCAACACTGCCTTGGCTCGCCGGCTGGAAAGATCCATGCAGGTTATCCAGTCGGCCGTCCAAGAAAAGGCGGATGTCGAACAGGCTTTATTGATTTGGATCGAAGAATTGCGGGACCAGAATTACAAGAAATATGCTGCCGCGGCAGAATATGGCGCCAGCCTGATCGAGGATGGCGATGGCATTCTCACCATGTGCTTCGCAGAAACTTCCTTCTTGCTGGCCCTGGCGATTGCAAAGAAAGCCGGTCGGCACATCCATGTTTTCACCCCCGAAACACGCCCATACCTTCAAGGTGGAA
>CAWFBZ010000014.1:0-151360 GCA_963814135.1 uncultured Chloroflexia bacterium
CTTGTCCCGGTTGGATTGGACAGCCCTTGAGCGGGCGGCCTTGCGCCATTCCATTAACAATACTGGCGTGAAAATCATGACGATGGTCCTGAGCAGTCATCGCAAATATCCGCTCGGCAGTCATTCGCCAGAATTGCGCAGGCGAGGGCTGGAAATATTGCGAAAAGCAATCGACTTTGCCGGAGATATTGGGTTGCGCGTCGTTCAGGTGATGGGATATGATGTCTTTTACGAAACGAGCGACGAAGAGACGGCGGCGAACTTCATGGACAGCCTACAAATGGGCGTCAATTACGCCGGGCAGGCCGGTGTAATGTTAGGACTCGAAAACCTGGATACTCCGTTTGTGGAAAACCTGAGCAAGGCTCTGGCCATCATCCGTAAAATCGACTCTCCCTGGCTGCGACTGTATCCGGATATCGGGAATCTTGCCGCAGCTGGGTGTTACCCGCCCGACGAGATTGTCCTTGCCAAAAGACAAATCCTGGGTATTCATGTCAAAGATGCTTTGCCGCGCATCATACGCGGGGTGCCTTTTGGGGAAGGGATCGTCCCTTTTCACGAGACTTTTCAGGCGCTGGCTCAAACTGGTTTCTGGGGCTTGCTCGGCGTTGAAATCTGGGGGGACAGGCATGCTGACCCTGATCCCATCGCTTCTGTCGCTGCCGCCCGCAGGTTTGTTAATGATCTGGTCATGGAAGCCTGGCCAGATGCTCATCCATTTGGCGCCCCCGAGCTGGAAAAACAGTCCCTAACTGTTGAAGCGCCGATATAATGATGCTTGCCGAAGTGCAGCCCCAATTCTGGGGATCGAGTAACTAATTATATTTGGAAAAGGTGACAGTCATGGATACATATGACACCATACGCCTCATCAATCAAATTTTGAACCTTTACTATACAGAAGGACAGACTCAATCGGAAATTGCGCACCGTTTAGGCTTGTCCACAGCCAAGGTTAATCGCCTGCTCGTAAAGGGTCGCGAACTAGGGTACGTAAAAATCACCATTCGGACTCCCTTTCAACAATTGTTTGATCTCGAAGCCCGCCTCGAGGCTGTCTTTGGTATACAAGATTCAATCGTTATACCGTCTTTGGCGGAGGGCAGCAGTTCGCAGTTGAATGACATTGGCGCTGTGGCGGCAGATTATTTACTGGCACACCTGCGAGATGGTGATATTTTAGCCATTACTCCCGGCACAACAGTTCAGGCTGTCGTCCAGGCGCTTGAGGTCTCACGACCTTATCGGGTTGAGGTTGTGCCAATCCTTGGAGCGATCCAGGGCCCGATAGAATCCGATATGAACTATCTGGCAACGAATATGGCTGAGAAGTTGGGAGGCAAGGCTTATCAGCTCCACGCGCCAGCTTTTGTTGAGACTCGGGAGGATTGTGAGTTACTGAGTTCCATGGAGCCGTTCAAAGAAATTCTGGATATTGCCCGCCGCGCAAGCATTGCACTCTTGGGAGTTGGGACAGTGGACGCGGAGACCTCCCGCTTTGTCCAGTACACGGCCTTGTCTGCCGGGGACATGAAACGCATCGCTGAAGATTGCGGAGGTGTAGGTGAAATCGCAGCCCACATTTACAACCTCTATGGCCAACCCTGTGGTAAGGAATATACAGACCGGTTAATTGGGTTAACCCTGACCGAAATTCTCAATATTCCTTTCAGGATTGGTGTAGCAGCTACTGCATCCAAAGCACTACCAATTTATAGTGCACTGCGTGGTGGTTACCTGCATGCGCTTATTACCGATGAAGCAGCTGCACGTGGAATCCTCGAACTCTTTGATCAAGATTTCGAAAATCCTCATAAAAGATTGGAGATCACTGATCATGCTTTTAGCTAATCTTCGTGAGATCGTCTGGAAATGCAATTTGGAATTGCCTAAGAACGATTTGGTCAAAATGACCAGCGGCAATGTCAGTGGGCGTGACCCCGAAACGGGATTGGTTGTTATAAAACCAAGCGGTTATAAATTTGAGGAACTGACACCTGCCCACATGGTTGTGGTTGATCCAGATGGCCGCGTTGTCGAGGGAGATCTCAAACCCTCCACGGATACGGACACTCACTTGTATGTCTATCGCCATCGGCCCGGTATTTTCGGTATGGTCCACACACATTCACCCTATGCGAGCAGTTTTGCCGTCCTGGGGCAACCCATTCCGGCCTGCCTGACCGCTTCTGCCATGCTTGGTGGTGAAATTCCTATTGGAGGCTACGCACCCATCGGCGGCGCAGATATCGGACAGGAGATTATCAACAAAATCGGTCAGGCGTTGGCGATCGTCATGCAGAATCATGGGGTCTTTACCATCGGCTCTTCGCCGCAGGAAGCCACCAAGATGGCTGTAGAAGTGGAAGAGATTGCCAAGATCACGCACCTGGCAATGTTGCGTGGGCAGCCTATTTTGCTCACACCGGATCAGATCGATTTTATGATGAACTTGTATCGAAATGAATATGGCCAGCGATAACATGACCATTAAATAATGTGAGGAATTTATGACTGCACTTAAAAATAAAATTGATAAAGTAACTGTGTCTGGAAGCCAGCAATTATTGAATACATTACCGCGTGAAAAATTGGCTTGGATGCTGCAACGGATGTGCGAGATCCGTTACTTTGAAGAAAAAGCTGAGGATTTATATGTGCGCGGCTTGGTGCATGGTACGATGCACCTTTCGGTTGGACAAGAAGCGGGTTCTGTTGGCAGCATTGCGACGCTAAAGCCCGAGGATTTGATCATCCACCACCATCGGGGGCATGGCCACACGATTGCCAAGGGTGCCAATCTGACAACGATGTTCGCCGAGTTCCTCGGTAAAGAAGCGGGTTATTGTCGTGGACGTGGCGGCTCAATGCATATTGCCGATATTCCAGGAGGCAACCTGGGTGCCACGGGTGTTGTCGGCGGTGGGATTCCCACGTCTGTGGGCATTGCGCTTGCACTGCAAATGCGGCGCTCAGAGCAGATTCTCCTCTCCTACTTTGGAGACGGAGCATCGAACGAAGGGGAGTTCCACGAATCATTGAATATGGCCTCCATCTGGAAGCTGCCGGTGGTTTTCATTTGTGACAACAATCAGTATGGCATGTCGATGAATGTGAAGAAAGCCATGAACATCGAGAATATTTCCACTCGCGCCGCCAGCTACGGAATCCCCGGCGAGACTGTGGATGGCAATGATGTGCTGGCGGTTTATGCGGCGGTAATGGCAGCCGGCGAGTATGCCCGCTCCGGTCAGGGGCCTTCTCTCATCGACTGTCTGAGTTACCGCTGGCGTGGGCATTCCAAGAGCGACCGCAATCTCTACCGGACATCTCAGGAAATTGATGAATGGAAACAAAAATGTCCAATTCGGCGTTTCAAGCAGGTTCTGGTTGATGCAGCCGTGATGACCGGCGAAGAAGTGGATGCCATTGATAACGCAGCCAAAGTGGCTATTGATCACGCCGCCGAGGAAGCACTGACCTTTTCCGAACCGTCGCCCGAGAATATGGAAGATGAGGTTTATGCGTTATGAGTACTGAAATGAAACGCGAACTCTCGTATCTGGAAGCAGTACGCGAGGCAATGGTCCAAGAGATGCGCCTCGATAAAGAGGTCTTCCTCATAGGAGAGGATGTTGGCACCTATGGAGGTGCATTTGGCGTAAGCAAAGGCATGCTCGAAGAGTTTGGGCCTGAGCGTGTCCGCGATACTCCTATCTCTGAAGCGGCCATTGCAGGCGCAGCTACGGGTGCCGCCATGATGGGCATGCGGCCGATCATGGAAATCATGTTCATGGATTTCCTCACGATTTCGATGAACCAACTGGTTAACGCGGCTGCCAAGATGCGTTTCATGTTTGGTGGTAAGTGCAGCATCCCAATGGTGATTCGCGCCCCTTCTGGCTCGGGTACTGGCGCCGCCGCGCAACATTCGCAGAGTCTGGAAGCCTGGTTTGTGAATGTACCCGGGATCAAGGTGGTGGCGCCTTCCAGCCCTTACGATGCCAAGGGATTGCTTGCTACTGCCATACGTGATAACAACCCGGTTCTTTTCATGGAGCATAAGTTGCTCTATCGGCTCAAGGGTCCCGTTCCGGAAGAATCTGTATAGCATTCCGCTTCAGTCGGCCGAGGTCAAGCGTGAAGGCCGTGATCTGACGATTGTTGCCTATTCGATCATGGTACCGCGCGCATTGGAAGCCGCAGAAAAGCTGGCGGCTGAAGGCATTGAGGTTGAAGTGGTTGACCCGCGCTGCCTTAAGCCCCTCGACACCGATACGATCATACGCTCGGTTTCCAAGACGGGCCGTGTATTGATTACCCATGAGTCGCCGTTGACCGGCGGTTTTGGAGGTGAACTGGCCGCCGTGATTGCCGGTAGCGAAGCTTTCGATTATCTGGATGCGCCTATCCGTCGCCTGGCCGGGTTGAATGTCCCCATTCCTTACAACCGGAATCTGGAACGGGCCGCCGTGCCCCAAGTGGAAGACATTGTCACCGCAGCGCGAGCATTAGCGCTGGAAGGAAAGTAAAAAAATGGCGACCGAAGTGATCATGCCCAAAGTTGATATGGTTATGGATACCGGCACCTTTGTCGAATGGCTCAAAAAGGAAAACGAACAAGTCAGCAAGGGGGATCCCCTCTTTGTCATCACCACAGATAAAGCCGCCATTGAGGTGGAAGCTCCTGCAGATGGAATTTTGACTGGGATAACCGCCAAGCCAGATGATATTATCCCCGTCACTGAAGTGATTGCCTACATCCTCGCCCCCGGTGAGGCCCTGCCGGCAAAGGCAGCTCCTCAAATCGTTACAGCTACAGCTGCACCACCGCTGACTGAGAGCGCAACAATAAATGAGCCGGTGGCAGTTGCCGCTGAAGCCGCTGAACCGGGCAAGGTTCGGGTCACCCCGATCGCCCGCCATCTGGCAAAAGAACTGGGTGTCGACCTGAAGCAGATCTCTGGGCGCGGTCCGCACGGCCGGATTCACAAGGCAGATGTTCTGGCCTTCCAGAAACCGCAGCTGTCCGTCGAGCCTCAGTGCGATCCTGTTGCCATACCCACGCTGATTATTCCAACAACTCCCAAGTTACAGTCCCCCGCCATTTCATCCCCATCGATACAACTGCCAGATGCCCGCCGAAAACAGGTAATCCCGTTGGCTGGCGCGGCGCAAGATCATTTCTGAGCGGATGACATATAGCGCCTTTACCGCCCCGCATATCAACCTATCCTTGCGGGTGGATATGACCGAGGCTGTTCGCCTGCGTGAAAAAGTCTTAGAGCCGCTCAAGGCCCAAACCGGGCAGCGTGTGTCTTTCACGGCAATCCTGGCTCGCGCGGTTGCCTTCGTGCTTCCGCGTCACCCATCGCTGAACGCTTCTTTATCCGATGGAAACCTGATTCTGTGGGATGATATCCACCTGGGGATTGCCACGAACGTCGAAGAAAACCTGATCGTGCCGGTGATTCGCGAGGCGCAAAGTAAAAGTTTGGGGCAGATTGTCACTACCCTGGCTGATTTAACCGAGCGCGCCCGCAACCAACATCTGCTGCCTGCCGAAATGTCCGGCAGCACTTTCACCATCTCAAACCTGGGCATGTACGGAGTTGAGTCATTCAACGCCATTATAAATCCCCCCGAATCGGCCATCTTGGCGGTAGGGAAAATGGTGGATACCCCGGTTGCACTTGAAGGCCAGATTGTGCTGCGCTCATTGATGGAATTAACCGCCTGCGCCGACCATCGCATATCGGATGGCGCTACTGTGGCGCGCTTCCTGGCGGATCTCAAGAACGTTTTAGAGAATCCATATTTGCTGATCTAGAGTAAATTCTTAGACCTCGTTGGGACCAGGCATTGGACAACGATAAACTCCTGTCGCAGTCATCCCTCAAGGTTTTAGCCATACCCAATCTGGCGGTCCCAGGCGGGCAGTAGTATTGTGTTGATGGTAGCAAAGGCTGGAGTTACGGCTTCGGTTGGTTTATTGCACCAAAAGAACCGGTATATGGTATTCACGGCAGTGTGTTACCAGGTTATCGAATGGAAATTCGCCGTTACATTGACGAGAAAACGTCATTATTCTTTTGACCAACCAGGAAGCGGGCGCGCTGTATCTCACACCTGAGGCTTTGCAAAAAAACCATTTGGGAACGGAAAACAATTATGTCTTCGCTGTCCGATATTAAATACCTCATCATTGACATGGACGGTGTCCTCTACCGGGGCGATCAATCCATGCCCTGCCTGCGCGAATTCTTCGCTTTCCTGCGCGAGCGTCCCATCCCATTTATTCTGGCAACGAATAACTCTACCCGTACACCCCAGGAATACGCAGACAAGCTGGCAGGCATGGGTGTGGTGGTCTCTCCGGATGAAATCCTGGTTTCGGGCCAGGCCACGGCGCGCTTCCTGGCTCGTGAATATCCGCGCGGAACCCGTGTCCATGTTTTTGGGATGCCCGCACTCAAACAGGCTATGACTGATGAAGGTTTCATTCTTGCCGATGAAGATGTTCAGTTGGTGGTCGCCAGCATGGATCGGAGCGTCACCTATGAAAAACTCAAGCGAGCCACCCTGCTGATCCGCCGCGGTGCTCGTTTCATTGCCACAAACCTTGATCCAACCAATCCATCCGAAGAAGGATTGATCCCCGGTACCGGCGCCATGATTGCCGCCCTCGCCGCTGCCTCCGAAACCAAGCCAACCGCCATTGGCAAGCCGGAGCCGACCATGTACCAACTGGCGATGGAACAGATGGGCGCCTGCCCAGAGACGACCGCCGCCCTCGGCGACCGCGTCGACACGGATATTCTGGGCGGGAAAAGGGCAGGCTTGACAACTATTTGTGTGCTATCTGGATCATCCGATCGCGCCGAAGCTGAAGCCATCGGTACGGATATGATTTTTGATGATATCGCCCATTTATTGGAAACCTGGAGTCATCCAGTAGCACGGCCTGGGCAATGATCTTCACAGATGAACGAATAAAGGCGCACGAGAGGTGAAGATGGATTATCTCGCGGGCATTGACCTGGGCTCAACAAGCCTCAAATGTGTGATCTACGATCTCGCCGGTAACGTTGTCGCCAGCGGCTCCCGACCGACGGAACGTTATAATCCCTATCCCGATCACCCGGAATGGACAGTCTGGCAGCCGGAACAGATTTGGGGGGGCACGGCGGCAGCTATTAAAGATGCGGTTGCCGAACTGGGTGATCCCCGCCAAATCAAAGCCGTGGCTGTGACGGGGATGGGTATGGATGGTGTCCCCATAGATGAGCATGGCAACTGGCTTTATCCCTTTATTAGTTGGCATGACCCACGTACCGAGGCGCAGCTACGCTGGTGGGAGAGCCAGATCGGCGCGGAATGGAATTTTCGGGTTGGCGGAAATACATTGTGGCGCTTTAGCACCGCCTTGCGGCTTTTATGGATGGCCGAGCACGAGCCCGGGATTCTGGCCCGCACCGATAAGTGGCTGCTGATCGAAGATTTTCTGAATTTCATGCTCTGTGGCCGCCGGGCAACCGACTATACCATGGCCTCCTGTACGCTCTTGTTCGACCAACGCAAACGCGATCTGGTCGGAGGAGATCCTGTCCCAGGCCGGCATCGAGCGCCGCTTGTTGTGCGAGGCGTTTCCCAGCGGAACGCTCCTGGGCGAGGTAACCGCCGTGGCAGCGGAAGCTACCGGGCTGGCAAAGGGGATGCCGGTCATACTGGGCGGGCATGATTATTTGTGCGGTGCGTTGCCGGTGGGAGCCTTTAAGCCAGGGGTTGTGCTGGATGTGACCGGCACCTGGGAAATCGTCCTGGCTGGAATCCCCGCGCCAATCCTGACCCCCGAAGTGCAACAATTGGGTGTGACGGTTGAAACCCACGTTGCGCGCGATACCTATGCTGTCTGGGGCGGCGCGGTTGCCTCGGATATGCTTGAATGGTACCGGAAAGAATATGGCTTTGAGGCCCAACTGCAAGCGGAAAAAGAAGGTGGTGTCGACTGGGATTACCTGATGGCGGATGCCGCCAGCTCACCGGCGGGAGCCAGGGGAGTCATGTTCCTGCCGCATATGTCGGCGGCTGGCTGCCCGGTTGTTGATGCCCGCTCATTGGGTGCATTTGTGGGGCTGAGCAATTTTGTCCATCATGGTGACATTCTCCGGGCAATCATCGAAGGGCTGGATTACCAGGTTCTTGATATTGTCAACGCGCTCAAGGCAGGCTTGGGGATTTATCCAAGCCGGCTGGTAGCGGTGGGTGGTGCCACTCGTAATTCATTCTGGATGCAGAACAAGGCCGATATCACCGGTCTATCGATTGAAGTGCCCGACTTGGAAGAAGCCACGCCGCTGGGCGCGGCCATCCTGGCGGGAATTGGGGTCGGCTTATACCGGAACGAACAAGATGCTTTCGAACACGTTTACAAACCGGGCAAAACGTATCATCCAGACCCGCAACTGACCTCCAGATATGCCGATTGGTATCAAATTTATAGGCAACTTTACCCGGTTCTCAAGCCAATCAGTCATCAGCTTTACGATCTGTTCAGAGCCTGACCCTGGGAGATAAAGCGCATGAACGAACCAAAGCAAATTGTATCCGCACAGAATAGGTTGGGGGAAACCCCGATCTGGGAACCTGAAGAGAAGGCACTGTACTGGGTTGATTGGGGTGGTTTGCCAACCTGCCGGTTAGAGCCTGAAACCGGAAAATTTTCCACATACCCGGCGGCTCACCCGGTAACATCTCTGGCGCGCCGGGCTTCGGGAGGCTGGATTGCCATTGCACAGAACGGAATTTATGGGTGGGAACCGAAAACGAATGAATACGAGCTGATCTATGGGCTGGCGCAACCAGCCAGGCCGGAGATCATCTACAACGATGCTGCAGTGGATCAACAGGGAAGGTTGCTGGTGGGGACGGTCAATATGCAGGATCCCTTTTTGCCAGAAGGATCGCTCTGCCGTCTTGACCCCGATGGCTCGTTCCATGTGCTTGACACTGGCTATGCCACTGCGAACGGGATCGGCTTTAGTCTGGATAGCCGGACGATTTATGTTGCTGATCAACGGAAATGGGAGATCCTGGCTCTGGACTATGACCCGGATAACGGGACTACCAGTAATCGTCGCATATTTGCCCGCATCCCGAAGGAAGAAGGACAACCCGATGGGCTGATCGTAGACGCGCAGGGCTTTATCTGGAATGGGCATCAAGGTGGGTGGAAGCTCACCCGTTATGACCCCGATGGAAAGATCGAGCGCCAGATCCGTTTCCCTGTAGAGAATGTCATCTCGTTTGCATTTGGCGGGAAAAATCTGGATGAGCTCTTTATCACAACCGCTTCGTGGGGCTTTGAAGAAGAGAAACGGAAACAACAACCCTTGGCTGGCGATCTGTTCTACGTTAAAACGGATGTCAAAGGGTTGATCGAACCCAGGTTTGCAGGATAGCGCAGAAGAAAGGAACTTTATGAAATACCTGACGTTGGCAGAAATTTTGCAGCCATGTATAAGACAAAACTGGGCTGTGGGTGCGTATGACACATGTAACCTGGAGATTACGCAGGCCATTGTCGATGCATCTGCGGCTGATCAGGCTCCCGCCATTATCATGATCTACCCTCATCATACGCCGCAGGTGGAATGGTTTACTTTGCTGCGCATCATCGAGGCGGAAGTTGCCCGCTCACATATTCCGGCTGCGCTGGTCCTTGATCACGCCAGGACGCTTGACCAGGTCGAATATGCGCTCGAACTCGGGTTTTCAGGGGTAATGATTGATGCGTCCCTGTCCCCGCTGGAGGAAAATATCGCCATCACGCGCCGTGCGGTTGAGTTGGCCCATGCTTGTGGAGCCTCGGTTGAGGCTGAACTCGGGCACGTAGGCGTAGGAGGTGATGTTACCAGCCCAGACCAGCAACAGGCTAATCTGACCCGCCCGGAAGATGCCAAACTCTTCGTGAATGAAACCGGTGTGGATGCGCTTGCCGTCTCCATTGGCACGTTGCACGGGCTATATCGCGGGAAACCCGAGCTTGATTTCGAGCGGATTGCCCAGTTGCGCGCTACCTGCCAGATACCGCTGGTCCTACACGGCGGGTCAGATACCCCTGACCAGGATATTCGACGCGCCATCGAAATCGGGATCGATAAGATTAATATCTGGACTGATGTGCGCATCCCCTATTTGCGGAGCATAAAGGAAAGGCTGGCTGGCCCCATTGAAAAGATCGATGTCCCTGATGTATTTACACCAGCTCGAAAGGCGGCGTTCGATGTCATCCGCCAAAAGAACCGGTTGTTGGGCTCAACCGGCAAGGCTATCCGCTACGCATAAGAGGTGTATGGAGTCAAACCATGGGTCAATATCTTTTGGGTATCGATAACGGTAGTACGGTCTCGAAAGCTGCTCTTTTCGATTTGTTCGGCAAAGAAATAGCAGTTGCAAGCTGCAAAGCGGATACCGAGTACCCGCATCCAGGGTGGACGGAACGCAGCATGGAAATGCTGTGGGAGAGCACAGCCTGTGCTATCCGCGATGTCTTGGCCAAGTCGGGTGTCCGGCCACAAGAGATCGCCGGGATTGGCAATACCGGGCATGGTAATGGCGTCTATCTATTGGATAAACAGGGGCAGCCCATCCGAAATGGGATTCAATCCATGGATTCTCGGGCCGCTGGCGTGTTGGCCGAATGGAACCAGCGCAACCTCCACGAAAAGGTATTCCCGTTTACTATCCAATCTTTCTGGCCCGCGCAGCCGAACGCCTTGCTCGCCTGGCTAAAGCAGAATGAGCCGCAGAATTATGAACGTCTTGGCGCCATTTTGATGGTCAAGGACTATGTCAAGTACCGACTTACGGGCGAGATCTCGGGTGATTACACCGACATGAGCGCCACCAGTTTGATGGATGTCCGTAATAAATGCTACTCCCGCGAGTTGATGGCATTGTATGATCTTTCCGAAGCCTATGACGCCTTACCGGCACTAAAGCATAGCAGTGAAGTGGTTGGACAGGTGACCCCTGCCGCAGCCCAGGAAACCGGACTGGCAGCCGGGACGCCTGTCGTTGGCGGTATGTTCGATGTGGATGCCAGCGCAATTGGCGTCGGGGCGATCAATCCCAACCAGGCATGCCTGGTGATGGGTAGTTGGAGCATCAACGAGGTCATTACCCGCGATCCGATTGTAGATCCTGGGTTGTTCATGACGACCCTCTTTGCTGAACACGGCCTGTATCTAACGGTTGAAGGCAGCGCCACCTCGGCTACCAACCTGGAATGGTTTGTGAACCAGTGTTGTGGGGATGAGCGCGCCGAGGCCAAACAACGAGGAATTTCGGTATACGAAGTTTGTAATGAAGAAGTTGCCAGCCTGCCTCCGGGCAGCACCAATATCATTTTCCACCCATTCTTGTATGGCTCAAACGTACAGCCCACCGCACGCGCGGGATTTTACGGTATGGCGGGTTGGCATACGCGCGCTCATTTGCTGCGCGCCCTCTATGAGGGAGTTGTCTTCGGTCACATGAGTCATATTGAGAAACTGCGCGCGGCCGGAGCTCAAATCAACATTGCGCGGTTGACTGGTGGCGGGTCACGTAGCCCGGTGTGGTCGCAGATGTTTGCCGATACGATCCAGGTTCCAATGGAAGTCTCGGATGGGAACGAGTTGGGTGCGCGTGGTGCGGCCATTTCCGCCGGCATCGGCGCGGGCATCTATTCCAACTACGCCGAAGCCATCCAGGAAGCTGTGTCGGTCGTCCGCGTTCATGAACCGAATCCAGCCAACAGACTGTTTTACCAGGATCGTTATGCCGAATATCAGCGGCTGGCGATGGTGATGCAAGCGCCGTGGGAAGCGCTGAGCAAGCTCAGTTGAGGCATCCTTAAAACAATGAACAAAGATTCCATAAGTGTGGCGCTTGAGCAGATTTTGGCAGAAGTGGCAGCCTGCGTGCGCCAGGTCTCAATCGAAGAGCTGGCCCGGGCTGAGGAACTGATGGATTCTTTCCCCAGGATCTTCGTGGCTGGGGCCGGACGAAGCGGCCTGTGCATGCGGGCTTTGGCCATGCGGCTCATGCACTTGAAAAAAACGGTCTATGTTGTAGGCGAAACCACCACGCCTGGCCTCGCAGCGCAAGATTTGTTGATCCTCGGTTCTGGCTCGGGACTGACCACCAGCCTGTTGGCGATAGCCGGGCAAGCCCGGAGCCAGGGCGCTAAAATCTTACTATTTACCACCGATGCCTCCTCACCATTGGCCGAGTTGGCCGATTATCGGGTGATTATTCCGGCTCCTTCGTTCAAGATGTCTGAAGGAATAAGCGCTCTCGTATCGGTGCAGCCTCTGGGCACCTTGTTCGAACAATCCATGCTTATTCTGTGTGACAGCCTCATACTTGGGTTGATGCAGCGAACTGGCGTTAACGCCGCACAGATGTTTGAGCGCCACGCCAATCTCGAATAGAGGTTATGGATGCAAACTAATATTATCATCCACCTGCCATTGTTTCTACTCTGTCAGAACAGAGGCAGGCGGCCAGATTTACTAACGGAGATAATTTAATGCTTGAAATGACCTCTGAAGAACGCGTTTTGTGCGTGCTTCACCGGCAGGAGCCGGACCGTGTGCCGCATTTCGAGTGGTCAGTGGATCATCGGGTTCGGGAGGCTCTCTGCCCGGGTTGTAAAAGTCATACCGATTTTGCTGTGCAGATGGGGCATGATGCCATCCTCGTTGATCCGATTTATAAGAAGGAAAGGATTGGTACGAATCGCTGGCTCAGTGAGTGGGGCTACGTCTTTCAGGATACCGAAGAAGAACATGGCATAGAAGTGGAATCGCCAATTAAGACGATGGCTGATTTTGAACATTTCACCCCGCCAGATCCACATGCTCCCGAACGGTTTGCCGCTGTGGAGCAGGCTGTGCAAAAATTCCAGGGAGATAAAGCTGTCATCGTCCATCTGAACGATGTTTTTTCGCTTCCGCGTTATCTTATGGGCATGAAGGAATTGCTCATGGCGATTGTGACCGAGCCAGAAGTTGTCCGGGGCCTGGTTGAAATGTCGGTGACGGTCAATCTTGAGTTGGCGAAGGAAGTCGCTGCCCGCGGGGTGAAGATCGTCTACACCGGTGATGACTATGCCTATAACAAAGGCCCTTTTATGTCACCCAGGCACTTTCGCGAGTTCTTTTACCCCGGTCTCTGCCGCGTGATGCAGGGTTACAAGGAATTTGGCCTGTATGTGATCAAACACACAGATGGTAATCTCTGGCCGATTATTGACATGATTATAGATTCTGGCATCGATTGCCTCGACCCGATCGATCCGCAGGCGGGAATGGATTTAGGTGAAGTTAAAGCCAAATATGGGCAGCGAGTGGCGCTGAAAGGAAACGTGGACTGCGCCCACCTTTTGACCTTTGGCACACCGGATGAAGTATCCCAGGCCACCAAAGAGGTCCTGCGCAAGGGCATGCCTGGCGGCGGTTTTATTCTCTCTTCGAGCAACTCCATTCACTCGGCGGTCAAACCCGAGAATTATCTTGCTATGCTGCAAACTTTGCGCAAATATGGCCGCTATTCATAGGACAGCTGAATACAATTCACACCCAGGGCTATTTTTTATTGCTGGCCTTCATTCAACAATATTAAACCAACTTCTGCAACCATATCCCCAATTGGCTGGCTTTATTATATTGGGGACCAAAACCATAAGGAGACGCTATGACCATTAAATTTACCCCCACAAAGCTGAAACTTGTTCGACCGGTGCCGTCTGATATTGATATCGCCCAGGCATCCGACATCAAACCCATCTCCCTGGTGGCCGAGGAAGCTGGCATCCTGCCTGAGGAGTTGGAATTCTATGGTCCCTACAAAGCCAAAGTCAAGCTGGAGGTCTTAAAGCGTCTGCAGGACCGGCCGGATGGTAAGTATATTGACGTGACTGCCATTACACCTACCCCGCTCGGGGAAGGCAAGACCACCACCACAGTTGGAATAAGCCAGGCACTTGGCGCATGGCTTGGCAAGAAGGTATTTACGGTCATCCGCCAACCCTCACAAGGGCCGACTTTTGGGATTAAAGGTGGCGCAGCGGGTGGCGGTTATTCGCAGATCATCCCGATGGAGGATTTTAATCTGCATCTGACCGGTGATATCCATGCCATCACAGCCGCAAATAATCTCTGCGCAGCCGCCATTGACGCTCGCATGTTCCACGAAGGCCAGCAACAAGATGACGAGAAGTTGTTTAACGCACTCTGCCCAACAGACAAACAGGGCAATCGCAGTTTCTCTCCCTCCATGTTGCGCCGCCTGAAGAAGCTCGGTATTGAGAAGACCGATCCAAACGCGCTTACCTCCGAAGAGCGTTCCCGATTTGCCCGCCTGGATATTGATCCTGCTTCGATCACCTGGCGGCGCGTTATCGATACCAATGACCGTTTCTTGCGCGAGATCGAAGTCGGTCTTGGTCCGGAAGAAAAAGGTCAAACTCGCCGCACTGGTTTTGATATCACAGTGGCCAGTGAGATCATGGCTATTCTGGCCCTGACAAACGATCTGGCGGATATGCGAGATCGCCTGGGACGTATGGTCATAGGCACCGACCGAAAAGGTGCTGCTGTCACTGCGGAAGATTTGGGCGTGGCTGGCGCGTTGACTGTCCTGATGAAGGATGCCATCAAGCCAACCCTGATGCAGACCCTTGAAGGAACCCCCGCCCTGGTGCATGCCGGGCCATTTGCCAATATTGCCCATGGGCAGTCCTCCATCATAGCCGACCGGATTGCCCTCAAATTAGCCGATTACGTGATCACAGAGTCGGGCTTTGGCGCCGATATTGGCATGGAGAAATTCTTCGATATCAAATGTCGCTATTCAGGCCTGGTTCCGCAGGTGGTGGTGTTGGTTGCCACGGTACGCGCCCTCAAGATGCACGGTGGCGGGCCCAAGGTGGTAGCCGGCAAACCATTGGCGCCTGAATATACCGAAGAGAATATTGAGTTGGTTCGCAAAGGCTTGCCTAACATGGAACGACACATCAAGAATGCTTTGAAATATGGTGTGAATGTGGTCGTGGCGATCAACTCCTTCAAAGATGATAGACCGGTCGAACTGGAAGTGATCCAGAAAGCAGCCCTTGATGCCGGAGCAATGGATGCTGTTGTCTCAACCCACTGGACGGACGGCGGCCAGGGTGCGATAAAGCTGGCCGAAGCCGTCATCAAGGCCGCCGAAAAGCCGAGCTCATTTAAATTTCTCTACCCGCTCGAATTTTCCATCAAACAGAAGATTGAGACCATCTGCAAAGAGATCTATGGTGCCGATGGGGTGGATTACTCCCCGGAAGCTGAAGCCAAAATTGCCCTCTACACCAGGTTGGGTTTTGCCAACCTGCCGTTATGTATGGCTAAGACCCACTTATCTTTCAGCACGGATGCCAGCCTGAAAGGCGCCCCCACCGGATTCCGCGTCCCGGTGCGTGATATCCGCGCTTCCGTCGGCGCGGGTTTCCTTTACCCTTTGTTGGGCGAAATGCGCACCATGCCCGGTCTGCCGACTCGTCCGGTTTTCTATGATGTGGACCTGGATCTTGAAACTGGCAAGGTCCTTGGACTATTCTGATTTTTTTGCGCAAGGGCGAAGCTCATTTCGCCCTTGAATCTTTTATTTTTCGAGGAAAATTATGTATAAAGATATTTCTGTCGATGCATTAATGCCGCTGGAAATGGCTGAAAAAGCCGAAACCATCGGAGTTCGCAAGGCTGCACTTTCGTTTTGGAAATTGTTTTTCTTGGCGGTGTTGGCAGGGGCATTTATCGCTCTGGGGGCCATGTTCTCTACAATTACTGCCGCAGGATCGTCAACGCTGCCATATGGGGTGGCACGAATGCTTATCGGCTTGACATTCTGCATCGGCCTGATCCTGGTAGTGGTTGGCGGTGCTGAGTTGTTTACGGGCAATATCCTGATCGTGATGGCCTGGGCCAGTCGCAAGGTTAAGAATAAATGCTTTACTCCGCAATTGGCTGATTGTCTATCTGGGTAATTTCGTTGGTTCGCTTGGGACAGCCGCACTGATTTTCTTTAGTAAGCAGTATACCCTTGGTGACGGGAGTGTCGGGGTAACCGCACTGAAGATTGCCACCTCAAAGATTTATTACGGGTTACTCCAGGCCGTGGTGCTGGGCGTCCTGTGCAACGGTCTGGTATGCTTGGCAATCTGGCTGACATATAGCGCCCGTTCCACCGGTGACAAGATCCTGGCAATTGTTTTTCCTATTACCGCTTTTGTGGCGGGATCGTTTGAGCATAGCATCGCCAATATGTATTTTTTACCGTATGCTCTGTTCATAAAAAACTTTGATCCATCCTTTGTCACCAGTTTGGCAGACAAGGCACCAGACCTCTCCGGCTTTACCTGGGGTGCTTTTTTCCTGAAAAACCTTTTACCGGTCACATTCGGAAATATCATTGGCGGAGCAGGGCTGGTAGCTCTGATTTACTGGTTCGTTTACCTGCACGACAGGAGCTAGGCCGTTGGGAATTAGGGCAGGGTTAATATACATCGTACTGAAATGGAAGACCAGGAGAGTCTTCCGGAACATCAAGAACCGTGGCTTTGGGTAGCACTTGCGCGGTTTCCACATAGAGAAGTACGCTCGGGAAAGAGGAAAAACATTATGACGGCTCAATTGATCGATGGAAAGATGATCGCCCAGAAAGTGCGCCAGGAAGTTGCGGAAGAAGTAGCCAAACGCACAGCCTCGGGGAAACCGCAACCCATTTTGGCAACCGTATTGGTCGGTGAAAGGCCGGATTCGGCTGCCTATGTTGCCTCCAAGGGGAAGGCATGTCAGGAACTGGGAATGGGTTCCATTAGCGAACACCTGCCTGCCGATGCCACCCAGGAACAGGTCGAGGCATTGGTCAAAAGACTGAATGCCGATCCGCAGATCAGTGGTATTCTGGTGCAATTACCCCTGCCGTCACACATTGATGAAGAGCGGGTGCTTTCCCTCATAAATATAGAAAAGGACGTGGACGGTTTCTCACCCATCAATATTGGCCGCCTGGCCCAAAAAGGACGCGAGCCCCTCTTTGTTCCGTGTACCCCTTATGGCTGCATCTATCTCATCGAACAGATGGGGATCAAGATCGATGGGGCGAATGCGGTGGTGCTGGGTCGCTCGAATATCGTCGGAATGCCGGCCGCATTGCTGCTCATCAGCCGGAATGCAACCGTCACCGTTTGTCATTCGCGTACACGCGACCTGTCTGCCGTTGTTCGTCAGGCTGATATCATCATAGCCGCCATTGGCCGGACTGAGATGGTGAGAGGAGATTGGATCAAACCGGGTGCGGTGGTTATTGATGTAGGCATCAATTCTGTGCCGGACGCCACAAAAAAGAGCGGTCATCGTCTGGTTGGCGATGTTAACTTCAATGAGGCGAAGGAAGTAGCCGGGTTTATCACTCCCGTCCCGGGTGGAGTCGGCCCAATGACAATCGCCATGCTCATGAAAAACACGCTCCGGGCGGCTCAGCTCCAAGCCCCGTGATCTCTTCCGAATCGCCCCAAAAAATGGCGTTACGAGCTGTCGATGCTCTTCCGGTGGTGTGGCGATCCCTTTCTCTATGACATTGCAAAAAGGGCTTTGGGTTATTTTCTGCCAATGAGGAGTTTCCCATATGAAAGCAGTCATGTTGACCGGTGCTGGCGGCACCGAAAAGTTGAAACTCATGCAGGTTCCTGCTCCGGTTATAAAAGACCCTCTGGATGTAATGGTACGCTTGCATGCCTGCGGATTGAACCCGGTTGATTATAAACTTCGCCGAAAGGGCGGTTATTACCCCAACCATCTTCCACTAATCCTGGGTTGTGATGGAGCCGGGGTTGTGCGAGAGATCGGCGAAGCGGTAACGAAATTTAAAATTGGGGATGAGGTCTTTTTCTTCAATGGCGGGATGGGTGGCGATGAGCAGGGCAACTACGCCGAATTTACTGTTGTTCACCAGGATTATTTGGTTGCCAAGCCGAAAAGTCTGTCGATGGTAGAGGCTGCCTCGGTACCTCTGGTGTGGCTGACTGCCTGGGAGTCTCTTTTTGAGCGCTACTCGCTGAAAAAGAGGGGAAACGATATTGATCCACGGGGGAGCCGGCGGGGTTGGGTATATTGCCATACAAATAGCCAAACACGCCGGCGCGATTGTTATGACGACAGTCAGCAGCCCGGAAAAGGCCGAGTTTGCACGTTCCATGGGAGCGGATCATTGCATTAACTATAAAGAGCAGGATTTTGTAAACCGGGTCCTGGCTCTTACGGAAGGCAAAGGGGTTGATGTTGTCTTTGATACCGTTGGCGGGCAAGTATATGCAGATTCCTTCCGATGCACCAAGATATACGGCCATGTGGTTACCTTGGACGAGGTCGCTATCAATAAAGTGGAAGCGGGCACAGCCAAGTTACGAAACCTTACCTTGAGTTATGAGCTTATGTTGACGCCGATGCACTTCAAAATGCATGCTGCCAGAATACGGCAAACCGCCCTATTAGCGGAAGCTGCCAGCTTGATCGATGCTGGACAGATCCAAGTGTCGGTAAAAAATATCTTTGGGTTGGATGAAATCGATCAGGCGCATCAGATCATCGAAGGCGGTCATTCCATTGGCAAAACCGTGATCAAAATTTAGCCACTTGACAGTGTGGTGCCATACGTAAGAACAAAGTGAAATTGAGACACGGACTGCATTGGTCAGTCGCTTTTGGATAAACCGAAAGCCGATTTGAATTATGCTCAAGTCACGGCGACATAGCAGTCTACCCAGTGTCGCCAGCCTTGGTGAATTGTGCGACCTCCGATAGAAAACAGGAAAACATAGACAAAGGTGCGCTCCGTAAGACGAGATAAGCACAAAAAGTCGTGCAACAAGATACTTATCAAATCGAAGTAGGGTCCTTTGAATCGCCGTGCATTTCTCCGCACACATCCTGCAAGGATATTGATGCAGGTCGATTTTTTGTTCGGGCAGATTGGCGGCCATAAACCAGGGTTCGACTTCACCGATTTGCCAATACATGAGCAGATTAGTCGGATGGATTTATTAAGTCCTCAGGCCCCTTTTGCCTCCCCAGAAACTTAGACCGGCTTTTTGAATAAAGCCGCCGAACGAATATCACTCGCTGGAAATGCTCCTATCTGCCTTCATGATTTGCGCCACACTGATCCTTCAATTCTGATCAAACAGGGTGTTCCCCTCATTACGGTATCCAGGCGCTTGGGTCATCCGAGAGCATCCATAACCCTCGATATTTACGGACATTTGATTCCTTCAATGCAGCATGAAATGGCAGAGTTGATTGACGATCTGGTTATGCCGATGGAGGTGCAACATGATGAAAAGGCTGAGCTAGGATCGTGAAAATGGCATTATCAATAAGTGTCAAGAAGGTAGAAGCGAGAGAAATTCTCAAAATAATTCTACGCACCAATCGGTTGAATGAAATGGCCTGGTTATGGTTTGCCGATACTTTCCCGGATAATCAAAGTCGCATCAGAGCTCTGGAAGAGTGCTTGATCAACAACCCTTATAGTCAGGTTGCTCAGAAATGGTTGTCAACATTCAAGGCAGAAGAAGCCAAGAAAGTAAATGAAGTATGGCTAGATTTACCAGATTTTCCAAGAAGGCGAGAAGGGCAAATACAGGAGAATGATGGAATTTCTTCGAAACTTGCTGCACAATCTACCAAAATTATATCCAAGCAAAGAGTTGCTTATTATTGGGGATTAATCGTATCGATAAGGATTTTGGAAATAATGGTTGTCTGTGCCCTATCCGTTTTTAGTTTTAGGGCATTGAATTGACCGGCTGATATATCTTTGCCATTCCAATTAATTTCTTATCCACACTAATCCCGACGTGTCCGAACGATGCTGCCTGCCAGATAACGCAGCAGTGTGTTTAAATTTTCCCCGCTAGTGCACGAGACTTCCAGCTGCGTGGATTTGCCCGTCCAGGTCGGGTGGGCGATCTGGATCTGCTTCCGCAGGTAGTCGATCCCGGCTGTGATCTCCGGCTGGGTGACCTGCACGTCGTTCTTTTGATCCAGGTGGGTGCCGAGCAGGATGAAATCCGTTTCATCGTTCAACAGCATCGTCACGCCGTCCACCCAATAAGCCAGGTCTTGAAAACTCTTGTAATCAGACAGGCTGTAGGTAAACAGCACCACATCCAGGCGGCGGATAGAGCTGTGGAAGATCTCCACCACCTGCTCGAAGGAGCGCCCGGTGGTATCACTTTCAACCTGTTTCTGACCCGGCGGCACCAGGAACTGCAAGGTGACGGAGTGTTGAGTATTGCCGAACACCTGGCGGCTGCTGATGTATTCGAATTCCAGGCTGTTGGTCTTGCGGATTTTCTTCAGCTGGTCGACGCTGATCGTTTCGCTGCGGCTGGTGTAATCCAGGGCACGCGCCAGCGTGGTTTTGCCCACGGCGCCGTTGCCCACCGGCATTACAAATCCCGTAAAACTTTGCCCGGAGATCAGGGTCATACCAGCCGGCTTTGCCCGTGGGAGCGGTATTCGAATTGACCGTCGTGCCGCGCCGGGATCTCTCGAAATTGGTCGCCGCAGCGGTGGCGGACGTAAAAGAGGTAGTGGATGCCGCCCATGCCTTTTTCCACGATCACCCCGCGCTCGATGCGCGGATGGGAGCGCACAATATCGGGGATGGTATATTTAACAACCTGTCCGCAGTTATCGCATTTGACCGTGTATTCCTGCTTGATTAAGCGGTTGAGCAACCGCACGGGGATGTGGATGTGGTTCGAAAGCATCTGCAGCGCCCGTTTATCACCGATGCCCACGCCGAACATGTCGGAGAGCAGGTTGCGGTTGAGCACCGTCAACGCCATCATGAAGACAGAGCCACCGAAGAGGAGGGTCGTAACCAGCGCCTCCAGCGAGAGGCCCGGCAGCAGGTCAATTTTTAGAAACCGCAAGGTGACAAAAACATAGCCCAGAAAAAAAAACGACATCACAGAGGTCAGCAGGATCCACGGGCGCTCCAGATCGTAATTACTGAGGATCCTGATAATGCTGAATCCGTAATAGATGCCGACCCCAAGTATGACTGCCCCGATGCCCACAAACATTGCGAATTGGTACAGCATAATTTCCTCTTTACTACTAATTTTATTTGGGAGACGAGGCGGCTGCAAGAGATTTCCGCCTGAAACTCGCAGATGCAATATTTTATGCCATTTGCAGGCGAGATTTCGTTCCAAGTTCGTTGTAGTTGGAACAAGATGCAGCCAGTAGATGATTTTGAGCATGTGATCAGGGATCAGGAATTCGAGAAATTGGAGAGATCTATTTAGAAAGAGACGTTGCAATTCCCCCCACCTTAGTGAATCCAGCAAAAAAAAGATGACAAAAATATATGGTATGGGTGAATATCCCTCTCAATTACTATTTCTTTGAAATCAGCCAATAAAATTTCCCACCTTCGCCCTCAAGAAGTCGTAATGCCTATAGAAGATCTAGGATTCTCGTGATAGAGTGTTTACATTCCAAAAAAAGAATTCCTAATTTTACGTTTGAATTAACGAGCGCCACCAGGACAACACACTCGCCTGCTTTCGTAATAATAATTGATCCATTTTCCCCTTCAACGAAGATCCGTTTCATTGCACCCCGGTTTAATTCCATACCACTACCATCATCGATTGATGAAATTGCTGCCGACATTGCACCGATGATCTCATCATCCACACCTTTTGGCAACCTTGAAGCTATGACCAAGCCATCAGTATCAAACAGTGCTGTTGCCTAAACTCCTGGAACATTGATTTCTGATTGATTTAGTACATCAATGAACCTTTCAGTTAGGGCCAAGGTCATATTCCACCTAATTGGATGTTCTAAATTTTCCCTATTCTATTGGTTTGTCCAAATCTAAGGCACCCTTGATATGGAAGTCATTATTATTCATGTATGAAAAAAATATTCTTATGTAAAAATAAAGAAAAACCTGCCCTTCTGGATAGCAGATTAACCCAGAAACTTCCCTTAACCCTTACAACATAGTCCGATACCCCCATATCTGGCATAAAATAAACAAAAACCCCCACGGGTGGGGGATTTTAGGTGGGCGCAAAGGGACTCGAACCCCTGACCTTCTCTGTGTAAGAGAGACGCTCTAACCAACTGAGCTATGCGCCCGCTCGGGCTGCTTGCCCCACACAGTGGGGTGCGCCCTTCCAAGGCTGCTAGCCCCACTTGTACCCTGAAAGGGTGCGCAATGGGGTGCGCCCGTATGTGGCTGCTATTATACCGAGATTTTAGCAACTGTGTTACACTTTTATTTTAACATCATGAATTGGAGACTCTAATGCGCATTGTTCGTTATCAATACAAGGACGCCGCCCCGACCTATGGCTGGTTGCTCGAGAATAAAGTCGGCCCCATCCTCGGTGATATTTATGGCGGGTACCGCCGCCAGGAGGTTGAACTGCCCGTGGATTCCGTACGCCTGTTGGCTCCTGTTCAACCCTCCAAGATCGTCTGCATCGGGCGGAATTACGCCGAACATGCCAAAGAGCGCGCGGTCGAGGTTCCCAAAGTGCCGCTCATTTTTCTGAAGCCCCCTCCTCAATCCTCAATCCCGGTGATCCCATCCTGCTCCCGCCACAGTCCCAACAGGTCGAGCACGAGGCTGAATTGGTGGTCGTCATCGGAAAACGTGCTCATAACGTACTGGTCGAGCAAGCCCAGGACGTCATCTATGGCTATACCGTCGGGAACGACGTGACTGCGCGCGACCTCCAGCACAGCGACGGCCAGTGGACGCGAGCCAAGGGCTTCGACACCTTCTGTCCCTTTGGACCCTGGGTGGATACCGAATTTGACCCATCTGATGCGGTTATCAGTTGCCGGGTTAGCGGCCAACCGCGCCAGATGGCTTCCACCCGTGACATGGTCTTCAGCGTGAATATGCTCATTGCTTTCATCTCATCCGTCATGACCCTTGAGCCAGGCGACGTGATCTTCACCGGCACCCCCGCAGGTGTATCTCCGCTGGCGGACGGTGATGAGGTGGTCGTTGAGATTGAAGGTCTCTGCAAGCTCAGCAATCCGGTGCAGAAAGCCTAAAGCCGATCGAAATAGGGCAGGCGGCGGATGAAAATTTGGATTGCCAGGCTGTGTGTCTTGGCTGGATCGGCAGCTGTGCTTGCCGCGTGTGCGTTTGCCTCTACTTTTTCCAAAACACCCACTCCCTTTGGCAGCTATGGCCAAACACTTACCGATGTGACTTACTGCAGCCCGGGCGGTCAGTCACAAAATATGGATTTATACATTCCCGATTCGGGCGGTCCCTGGCCGGTCTTCCTGTATGTCCACGGAGGCGGATGGGATAAGGGCGATAAAGCCGAGGGCGCAGGTTGGAAGTATTTGAACGACCAGGGTTTTCTGGTCGTCTCGATAAATTACCGCCTGTCGACGTATAACGTCAAGTTCCCGGCTATGATCGAAGATGTAAAATGCGCCGTTCGTTATCTCAGGGCGCACGCCGGTGAATATAAGCTTGACCCGCAACGCATCGGCGTCCTGGGGGCCAGCGCCGGAGCCCACCTGGCGGCGCTTTTGGGCACTTCCGATCAAAGCGCCGGTTGGGATGTGGGGGAATACCTCGACCAATCCAGTCGGGTCCAGGCTGTCATCACCATCGCGGTCTTTTCAGATTTATCCCGTGCATTCCCCAGCGCCATGCTGACGGATATGTACCTCACCTTCGGCGAATTTCCCGGGACGGCTTCGACCGTCAACACGACTGCCAGTCCCGTCACCTACGTTACGCCCGACGACCCGCCCTTTTTGATCCTGCATGGGGAAAAGGATGGCCTGGCGCCGGTCGAACAGGCCCACATATTGGACGATGCCTTGATAAAGGCTGGAGTCCCGGTGACGATGGTCCTCGTAAAGAATGGAGAACACAATCTCAACAGCCTGAACGGGCTGGCTCCCGATCCATCCCCTGAAGAGATAAGCCAGGATATCCTAAATTTCCTGAATATATATTTGAAGAAATGAAAGCCAGACGACCCCAGGTGCCCTGGCTGCAACCAGGGCATTTTTTCTTACGCCCCTCTTATAGCCAGCCCTTCTAGCGCATGCTATAATCCCTCCGAAAGGTATTTTTATATATGCTTCAGAAATTTGTCAAAGCCTTCGGGGGCGACCCCAATAAGCGTGAAATCGAAAAGACCACCGACGTAGTGGACCAGGTGAACGACCTGGAGCCGGCCTTCGAAGCGCTCAGTGATGAAGACCTTCGCATCAAGACGGATGAGTTTCGCCAGCGTCTGGCCCAGGAAGTGGAGGGAATTGAAGATGATTCGGAACGCCGGAAAGTGGAGCAGGCGGTCCTGGATGAGATCCTGCCCGAGGCTTTTGCGGTTGTGCGCGAAGCCTCCAAGCGAACGATCGGACTGCGCCCTTACGATGTGCAGGTGATCGGCGGGCTGGTCCTGCACCAGGGCAAGATCGCCGAAATGCGCACTGGTGAAGGGAAAACGCTGGTCGCTACCCTGCCGCTCTATTTGAACGCCCTGACCGGCAAGGGTGCCCACCTGGTCACGGTCAATGATTATTTGGCCCGGCGGGATGCCCGCTGGATGGGCGCCGTATATCATTTCCTTGGCCTGAGCGTTGGCATCCTGCAGATGGCCGCAGCCACCGAGAATGGCAAGAAGGCATTCCTGTTTGACCCGGATAAGGAGTCTCCTCGCGAAGACCAGCATCAAATGCGTCTGGTCGATCGCGTTGAAGCCTATAAAGCCGATATCACTTATGGCACCAATGCCGAATTTGGTTTCGATTATTTGCGTGACAACATGGTCATGCGTGTCGAGGATAAGGTACAGCGGGGTCATTATTTTGCCATCGTGGATGAGGTGGACAACGTCCTGATCGACGAGGCCCGTACGCCGCTCATCATTTCCGGGCCTGCCTCCGGTGACGTGGAGTGGTACGGCAAAATGGCCGTGCTTGTGCGCCAGTTAAAGCCGGAAGATTACGAAGTTAGCGAGAAGGATCACAGCGTTTCCATGACGGAAATCGGCACCATCCATGTGGAGCAATTGCTGGGTCAGCCCCTGCGTGATCTCGACCGTCCGGAGGACGTTACACCCGAACAGGCTCATCTGCTCGGCTTCCTGGAACAGGCTTTGCGCGCCCAGCATCTCTTCAAACGTAATAAGGATTACCTGGTGCAGGGTGGTAAGGTCATTATCGTCGATGAATTCACCGGGCGCCTGATGCCTGGCCGCCGCTGGAGCGATGGCCTGCACCAGGCTGTGGAAGCGAAAGAAGGTGTGCGGGTGGAGCCGGAAAACGTCACCTACGCCACCATCACCTTACAGAATTATTTCCGCATGTACAAAAAATTGGCCGGTATGACCGGTACGGCCCTGACCGAAGCGGAAGAGTTCGATAAGATCTATAAGTTGCCTGTCCTTCCCATCCCGACCAACTTGGAATTTCAGGCTTTTGGGTCGGATGCGGCTCTGGTTGAAATTAAAGCCAAAGACGAAGACGGCTTTGGCTACTCATATTTTGCCCGTGCGGATGATCCCGACAAAAAGGTCTACTTGTGGCGCCGAAAGGATTTCCCGGATGTCATCTACCGCACGGCTGAAGCCAAGCTGCGAGCGATCGTCCGTGAAATTGTGCTTTATCATGTCCAGGGGCGTCCGATGCTGGTCGGCACGACCTCCGTCGAGGGGTCCGAGCGCCTTTCGGCCCGCTTGCGCGCCGAGCCTATTCGTCGTCTGTTGCAGATTTTGCTTCTCCGGAACGTCTGGTTGGAAAAGAATAATCGCTTCGAGGATGGTCGGCTTATCCTCGAACTGCAGCCGCTGAATAAACCCATCGAGCAACTCCGTCCCGAAGATCTTCGTCCCATGGCCAGGGAACTCGGCCTCACGCTTAACCCTGAAGATCCGGCCAATCTTTCCCGTCTTGTGGAAATCCTGCGCCTTACTCCAGCAGACACTGACCGGTTGAAGCTGGTTATACAGGCTGGCGTGTCTCACCAGGTCTTGAATGCCCGCAAGCATACAGAAGAATCCATGATCATCGCCGGTGCAGGCGCCTTTGGGGCGGTCACCATTGCAACCAACATGGCCGGCCGTGGGGTGGATATCAAGTTGGGCGGCGACCTGGCCGAGGAAATCCTGAACGGTGTCAACCGCGTCTTGCGCCGGGCCGGAGTTGAGGATCCGTATGACATGCCACTGGAGGAACGCCGTGCTGCGTTGCAAAAAGTGGATCCGTCGCTGTATGGGATTTATGAGACCGAGGCAAAATATTTCCTGAACTTTTTTGTGGATATGGAACGCGTGCGCGAACTGGGGGGTCTGCACATTATCGGGTCTGAACGCCATGAAGCTCGTCGCATCGACAACCAGTTGCGCGGTCGTGCCGCCCGCCAGGGTGACCCGGGTTCTTCACGCTTTTATCTTTCGCTCGAAGATGACTTGATGCGCATGTTCGGTGGCGACCAGGTCAAGGGCATGATGGAGCGCTTCAGCATCGACGATGATTATCCTCTTCAGGCTCGCCTGGTCAGCAACATGATCGAACAATCTCAACACCGGGTGGAGGGCGCCAACTTTGATATCCGCAAGCATACCCTGGAATATGACGATGTGCTTAACGCGCAGCGCCAGCGGATATACAGTCAGCGTGACCGGGTCTTCGAAAAGGAAGATCTTGTTGAAGATGTAAACGAACTGCTTACGCAAGAAGTCAGTCGTAGGGTCAAGGAAGCCAACGCCTCGGAAGAATACTGGCGATTACTGGCCTGGCTGGACCAGGTGCAGCCGCCCTTTAATGGCCCGGAGGGTGTCTTCCCGTCCTTTAGCTATAAGCTCTTGCTGGATGAGCTTGATGCCTCGGATGCCCCCCTGAAAAGCTCCCTGCGGGAACTGGCCACGCGTGCCATCCAGGCAGACCAGGATCACTTTCTGTCCGCCACCCTTGAACAGATTGACAACGCCGGACTGGACTTGAAAAATCAGATAGATGATCGGATGGATTCTATCGACACCTCTCTTGACGGTCTGGCTGATAACATCGAAAACGAGACACGTCGACCGGGCGTAATCCTCGAAGAAATTTCATCGTTGGTGCACGTTCCTTTCCGGTTGGATCCCACCCGTCAAACCCAATTGGTGAATGATCCAAAGGATTTGTATAGCGATTTCCAAACTCAGGCTGAAGCCTATGTCACCTCCACGATCATTACACGGCTGGTCAACACGATAGAGTTTCGCCTGGGCGAACCGCTCGGGCTGAATCCGGATGATTTGGCTGAGCTGGATTGGACAGACGTGGCAACCCGGGTGGAAGCGGCCATCCACACAGCCCTGGCAGTCCGCCAGGAAAAACTGGTTGGTCCGGATGGTCAAGTTTCGCGGGACATTAAATCTGCGCTCGAGCGGTTGCCGGAGCACAATGACCAGAATAAATTGCGCATGCTTGGCTTGATGGCGCAGGGCACCAGCACATTTTTCAATTCCAGAACTCACCGCCAGGTTCGCCAGGTTTTCTCCCGCTTGCGGTATGTCTATCTGGCCGGGGAGTTGCTGCGTAATTCCGAAGTCGATGCGCTGGAAGGTGCGGTGCTCGAACACCTCCAACAAGCCCAATTGGCACAACGCAGCGCCTGGGGTGAAAGTGAGCGTGTACGCCTGGGGGAGGCGGCCCCGGCTATCTCGGCGGAGGAATTGGGTTACAGCATCCAGACACAAATTTACCGTCAGGCGCTGCTTGGGTCGATAACGGAACTTTGGGTGGATTATCTGACCAGAGTCGAAGCCTTGCGCGTTTCTGTGGGATTGGAGGCTTATGCCCAATCTGATCCGCTGGTAAAATACAAAAGCAAAGCCTCGGAGATGTTCCAGGGCCTGTTGGCAGATATACGCGCGGCAGTCATCAGCCGTATCTTCCTTTACCAGCCACGCGCTACCGTAGCGCAAACCGAGACGAATACGGGCGCGCCACGCCGCCCTGAACCTGTCGGGATTTCCGAGAGTGTGCCTTTGACCCCCGCCCCGGCAGAGAAAAACCAGGCTCAAAATTCTGGTAAAAAACGGAAACGACACAGGCACTAGTTCAGTGGATAATCTTAAGGATTACTATTACGCACTTCCCAAAGTGGACCTTCACCGTCATCTTGAAGGCTCATTGCGCCTCAAGACAATGTTGGAAATTGCCCGAACGCAAGGGGTCAGTGCGCCTGTCAATACGGGTCCACTGAGCAATCTCGTCCAGGTGCAGAAGAGCGAACCCTCAACCTATCAGAATTTCTTGGCCAAATTTTCCACCCTGCGCCTTTTCTACCGCTCTCCCGAAGTTATTAGCCGGGTCACACGTGAGGCGGTCGAAGATGCTGCAAAGGATAACATCCGCTACCTGGAGCTGCGCTTCACCCCTGTGGCGCTAAGCCGGGCCGAAAGCTTCCAAATGGGTGATGTGATGGATTGGGTCTGTGAAAGTGCCACGCGCGCGGCCGCCGAATTCGGTTTGAGGATCGGCTTGATTGCAAGCGTCAACCGGCACGAGAGTGTGGAACTCGCCGAGCAGGTGGTTAGGCTGGCGGTCGATCACCTGGGCTGCGGCTTGGTCGGGTTGGATCTGGCAGGCAACGAGGCCGAATTCCCTTCGCAGCCGTTTGCCAGCCTCTTCCGGGAAGCCAAACATTCCGGACTGAAACTGACCATCCATGCTGGTGAGTGGGGCGGGGCAGACAATGTACGCGAGGCCATCGAGATCTTCGACGCGGACCGCATCGGGCACGGTGTGCGGGTGCTCGACGATCCGACCACGGTAATTATGGCACACGAGCGGGGGACCGCCTTCGAGGTGTGTGTTACCAGCAATTACCAGTCCGGAGTGATCCCGAATTCCGCCGAACATCCATTCCTGGAGATGTTACAAGAAGGAATCAATGTCGTTTTAGGGACGGACGATCCGTCCATATCCCAGATCACCCTTTCGGACGAGTACCATCATGTGTGCGAAGACATGGATTTTTCGCACACGCAACTTAAGGACCGCATCCTGGCGGCAGCCAATGCAGCCTTCCTGCCCGATCCGGACCGGCAGAAATTAATCGAAGATCTTAAATTAGAATTGGTATAATCCAATTCAGGTTGGCCCCAACTTTCTAAAGACAAGGCCAGACGGCGCCCGGTTTTTTTCTCGGTGCCTTTTTATCTCTCTGGTTACTCCCGAACCCTTTGCTTGAGATCCCTTCCTTGCACAGGCGAGGAATTGACAGGACTGAGATACCCAAAGGAGCGAACATGCAACAAGATATATTTTAACTCACGTGACATTCTACAGGTAGGAAGTAATCAATATGTTTTTCACCGGCTGGATGTGCTGGAAAAGGCTGGTTTGACCAAATTGCCCAGGCTCCCATTCTCGATCCGCATCCTGCTCGAAGCAGCCCTGCGCCAGTGCAATGGAAAGGAAATCGCTCGGGAAGATGTGGAAAACATCGCCAAATGGACTCCAAAAGGGGTCCGTCCCGGAATACCTTTCCTGCCAGCGCGCGTCATCATGCAGGATTTTACCGGTGTCCCAGCCATTGTGGATTTGGCAGCGATGCGGACGGCCATCGCACGCCTGGGAGGCGACCCAAAGTCAATCAACCCGCTGGTTCCGGTCGACCTGGTGATCGACCATTCGGTGCAGGTGGATTTCTTTGCCAACGCCGATGCTCTTCACCGCAATGCCGAGATGGAATTCCAGCGCAATCACGAGCGTTACCAGTTCCTCAAATGGGGACAAAAGGTATTCTCAAACTTCCGCGTGGTGCCACCCATGACAGGCATCGTCCACCAGGTAAACCTCGAATACCTGGCCAAGGTACTTACCATCAAAAAGGTGAATGGTGAAAGCATAGCCTACCCGGACACGCTCATTGGGACCGATTCGCACACAACCATGATCAATGGCTTGGGTGTGGTCGGTTGGGGGGTGGGCGGCATCGAAGCCGAAGCAGTGATGCTCGGTCAGCCGATGAACATTCTCCTGCCAGACGTGATCGGTTTCAAATTTCTCGGCAAGCTCAAGGAAGGGGTCACGGCAACAGACTTGGTATTGACGGTTACGCAGATCCTGCGCAAGCAAGGAGTCGTGGACAAATTTGTCGAGTTCTTTGGGCCGGGACTGAAATACCTGTCTCTGCCAGACCGGGCCTTGATCGCCAATATGTCCCCGGAATATGGCGCCACCATGGGCTATTTCCCTGTCGATGCCGAGACGCTGCGATACCTGCGCCTTTCAGGACGTCCGGAGGAGTTGATTGCAAGTACCGAGGCGTATTTCCGCACGCAGGGCCTGTTCCACGAGGCAGATACGCCTGAACCGGAATATACGGAGACCCTCGAGTTGGATCTTGAATCCGTGGTGCCTTCATTGGCTGGGCCAAAACGCCCACAGGACCGTGTCGCGTTGGATAACATGCAAGCGACGTTCCAGCATGCCCTGGCTGCCCCGGTCAAGGAGCGCGGGTTTGCGTTGGATGCCAGCGCAGCGGCGCGACAGGCAAAAGTGGGCACGAACGGTGGTTCATACGAAATTGGGCACGGTGCGGTGGTCATCGCGGCCATAACCTCCTGCACCAACACCTCCAATCCATCCGTTATGGTGGCTGCAGGCCTGCTGGCAAAGAAGGCAGCAGAAAAAGGACTGAAGGTCAAACCTTATGTCAAGACCAGCCTGGCTCCCGGGTCACGGGTGGTGACGGAATACCTGAAGAAGGCCAACCTGCTCGAACCGCTGGCCCAACTGGGATTCAACATAGTTGGTTACGGCTGCACAACCTGCATCGGGAACAGTGGTCCGCTGCCAGGCGAGGTCGCCAAAGCGGTGACCGGGTCAGATTTGGTTGCAGCCGCGGTCATCTCGGGCAACCGCAACTTCGAAGGGCGCGTGCATCCGCTCGTAAAGGCCAACTACCTGGCTTCGCCGCCATTGGTGGTTGCCTACGCTCTGGCAGGGACTGTGAACATCGACCTGACGAATGACCCGATCGGGACGGGCAAAGACGGACCGGTCTATCTTAAGGACATCTGGCCAACCACGCAAGAGATTTCCGAACTTGTCGAAACCAGCCTGGATAAGAGTATGTTCGAAGAGCGCTATGCCAGTGTGTTTGAAGGTTCGGAGATGTGGAAAGACATCGAAGTCTCGGGCGGGGACTTGTTCGAGTGGGACGAAGCTTCCATGTACATCCACCACCCGCCGTTTTTCCAAAAAATGAGCTTGGAAGTGCCTTCTATCGAGGACATCCATGATGCGCGCGTGCTGGCTATGTTGGGCGATTCGATCACGACCGACCATATTTCCCCGGCCGGCAACATCGCTATGGACAGTCCCGCCGGAAAATTCCTTCAAGAGCGTGGCGTGCAACCGCGTGACTTTAATTCCTACGGCTCACGGCGTGGGAACGACCTCGTTATGGCACGCGGCACCTTCGCGAACATCCGCCTTAAGAACCTGCTGGCTGGAGGAAAAGAGGGCTGGTACACGCGTTACTTCGGGCCGGCTGGAGCCTCCGCGGATGAATCGACCACGATCTTTGATGCGGCGACGAAATATCAGGAGCAAGGCGTCCCAACAATTTTGATCGCTGGCAAGGAATACGGGACAGGCTCCAGCCGTGACTGGGCGGCCAAAGGGCCATTGCTGCTGGGAGTGCGGGCTGCTATCGCCGAGTCCTTCGAACGAATCCACCGCTCGAACCTGGTTGGGATGGGTGTGCTGCCTTTGCGATTCTTGAACGGGCAGAACGCCGAATCTCTTGGACTTAATGGCACCGAGCTTTATAGTATTGAAGGCTTAAGCGATGAAATGTCTCCAAAGACCCGGGTAACAGTCAAGGCGCGCAAAAGCGATGGCTCGTTGGTGACCTTCAATGCTGAAGCGCAGTTGAATACACCGGTCGAAGTGAACTATTACCGCAATGGGGGCATCCTTCAGACAGTCTTGAGAAATCTGGTAAAGTAGGTACTGGGGCGACCCACTGGGTCGCCTCATCCATTTTTTGCGCGGCCTTGGGTTTCGTTGAGCCTCGGGTTAACACCTGACGGAGAGGGTTTCATGCTAAATGATTGGATGTACACATTGGGGCGGATCGCACTCGTGCTGTATGCTGCCTTGATGCTCAAACTGACCATCCATCGGCACGGGCTGTTACCTGTCGGACCGAAGATCTTCGTCTCGAATCACCCCAGCGCCACCGACCCGTTCATGATCCATATCATTTCACGGGAACCCCTGCACGTATTGATCACGGAAAAGGCATTTTGCGTGCCGGTATTCGGCTGGTTTCTGCGCACCATCCGGGAAATCCCGGTGCCGTTGATAAGAAGCGGGTCTGCGCTGGAGGATGCTGGTCAGACCATCCGGGAGGGGCGGTCGGTGGCTATCTTTATCGAAGGGAAGATCAGCCCAAGAGATGGTTCCTTTTTATTGCCTCGGACCGGTGCAGCCCGCTTGGCCTTGACGTCTGGTGTCCCGGTTGTCCCGGTGGGGATATTTCTGCGCCGTGAACTTAGCCTTTGTATAAAATCAAAGATCAATGGTTCGATCGCTCAGGCTGATTGGTGCCTGCGTGGACCCTATGCCGTGACGGTTGGTCAGCCGATGCAGTTTGTTGGTGACGTCGAAGACCGGCAGTTGGTGCGGCTTGTTTCTGAAACGATCATGCAACAGATCCGCCTGCTGGCCACGGAAAGTGAACAACGCGCCGGTTTCCCGAAATTGACCACCGCTTCGATATAAGGAGAAAAAGAAGCGCGAAATTAAGAGTTTGTGCACACTGTATCTGAAAGCAATGTCGAACACTTCTGTGGAAATGCACAGATGTGGAGAAAATGAATTTTCAAGGTGAAAGCCAGAGAGATGTTTTTAAAAGAGAGACTGTCTGAGGTTCGTCTCCAGACAGTCTCTACTGTTAGGTAAGGGAGCTTTCCCAGACCTATTAATATCGATCTTTTACCGCTCTACGCGCGGTTTGGCCACATTGACCTTCAACTCGTGCTCAGCCATGGAATAAGCATTGTACATTCCGATGGCTTTGTTTGCTTCCGTTTGGTCGGTCATTGTGATAAAGCCAAAGCCTTTGGATTGGCCGCTGTCGCGGTCTTTGATGATATCTACGGCAGAGACGTTACCGGCCTGTGCAAACAACGTGCGCAGTTCGTCTGCGGTGGTTGATTTGGCCATATTTCCTACATAAATTTTGACGTCCATTTTAACTACTCTCTCCGGCAGGCTGCCGGTGAATAAAAAAATCCGCCACCCATAAAAGGGTTGGCGGCAGAGTTACCACACAAATCCAGTTATACTCCATAGGAGAGTATAACACACATATGGCTTCCAGCCGGGATGGAAGGAGATGCGCACTGGAGGAAATCGTCCCGAAGGTTTTAGGTGGAGCAAAGGAATTGTTCAGGGAACCTTCGGGACGTTCGGGACGATGGATGGCAGGACGACTGGGGGGCGGGACGACTCGAACCGAGAATGGCTGATCGACACACGGGTAAGTTATTCTAGCCTAACTGCACTTTGCCAAAGAATTCGTCCTGCAGGCGCTTTGTCTCTGTATCAGCCTTGATCAAGCGGACGACTTTTGCAAGCGCCTGGGCGCGGTCGGCAAACCAGCGCTGCCCTTTTTCGGCGGTGGCGGATCGCCCGTCGCCACAATAATGGCTGGGGTAATCCGCATACCACCAGATGCCCATATCGGTGCCGAGATCACGCAGGGGCTTGAGACGTTCCAGCGGCATGCCTTCGCCGTCGGATGGCAGGGTCTCCTTTCGAACCAGGTCGGGATGGATGGCCAGGATCATGCTGGTCTCACGCTCACCGGCATGGCCATCGACCGTGGTCTCCCACTGGGACGCGACGGCAGGATCTTCTGAATGGTAGGCTGGCTCGGGAACGTAGACCACGTAATCGCGCTGGCTGGCAAGCTGGATCTGGGCAAAGTAGTGGATCAGGTTGTCGTTGCCGCCATGCGAGTTCACGATAACGATCTTCTTGAGTCCATTGCGGGCGATCTCGCTGCACACATTCTCCAGCATGCGGATGGTCAGATCGGGTTGGATGCCGATGCAACCGGGCATGTGACGCGCCTCCAGGATCTGAGTGTAAATAAAATCAGGAAATACGATGACAGGTTCCAGAGCAGCCACGCGGTTGCACAGTTCGTGGCCAATGTACATATCCGTGCCGAGCGGCATGTGGTGGCCGTGCCGTTCGATGCAAGAGAGCGGCAACAGGCAGACACCCCCGGCTTGTTCGACTGCCTGGGGAAACACATCTCCGGTCAATTCTTCCCAATGCATAATATTTATCCTTTCTCCAAAATGGAAATGCTTTCAATGGAATAGGTTTGTGGGAACAGGTCGAACGGGGTTATCCGGACCAGTCGGTAGCCTCCACCGACCAGGCGGGCCAGGTCACGGCTGAGCGTGGAAGGGTCGCAGGAAACGTAGGCGATGCAAGCCGGGCTGAGTGCCAGCAACGCATCCAGGGCGCGTTTATCCAGTCCGGCGCGCGGCGGGTCCAGGATGACAACATCGGGCGAGACTTCCAGAATCGGTAAAACCAATTCGGCTGGCGCCTGGTAGAGTTCTACGTTATCGAATTCATCCAGGTTGATCGAATAATCGTCGCAAGCCGAAGGCGAGACTTCCACCCCAAGCACACGCTTTACCCGCCCGGCAAAGAAAGCGCTGAAAAGCCCGACACCGCAATACACATCCAGCAGGGTTGTAGCGGGGGAAAAAGGCAAATGGTCGAGCAGGTATTCCACCATCTTTCCGGCCATATGGGTATTGACCTGGAAAAAAGAAGCTGCAGAGATGTGAAAGGTTCGCCCATTGACAGATATATTGAGGGCGTCGTCGCCTGCCAGCACCAGCGCATCCTCTCCGGTCAAGTGGATGACCGAGAGACTGGCTTCGAGTTCCAGCTCGGGAAGTTCGGGATTATGCGACTCGAGAATTAGCATCCTTTCGCCGTCGGTGCCTGCACGCAGGGAAACCCGATCAAGCCCCAGGTCGGAATCGAATTCCAACTGGGGCCAAACCTCATCCAATATAGCTTCCGGGAGATGGCACTCGGAAATGGGGACGAAGCCGCGGTCGTTGGCTCCGATATAACCCAATTTCCCCTGGGGGGATAAATGGAATTGAAGGTTGTTCCGATAATTCCATTCAAGCGGCGATGGGACCATATCTTCATCTAGCGGTGGGTTTTGGAACTTGCCGATGCGCACTAATTGGTCACGCAGGATCCCGGTCTTTGCCCGGAGTTGGTCCGGGTAGGAAATATGTTGGTAGGCGCAGCCCCCGCATATTCCAAAATGTTTGCATCTCGGCAGAATGCGTTCCGGAACTGGTTGGAGCACCTCCACCAGCTCTGCGCGCAGATGGCCGCGTTTCTCTTCCACCAGGCGGGCGCGTACCGTCTCACCAGGCAGGGCAAACGGGACAAAAACAGCCCGGCCCTGCGCTCCCGGCGTGGCATCCGGCAGCCTGCCCAATGCGTCGCCGCCGTATGTGAGCTTATCCAGCTTAACGGTCAGCAGGTCCGAGTTCATGGACGAAGAGGGAACGAGCAATCCAGCCTGTCGAACTGTGCTCTTCCCAACCTATTTCACGAACAGGGCCAGCAGCTGGTTCTGGAAGATTGCCAATACGATCAGGACGACCAAAAAACTACCGGCCAAAACACCGATCCGGCGTAGTTCCCGCTTGGTGCTGCTGTAATCGGGATTAAACTCAGTCGTTCTGGACTGGAGTGGGGTAACCGGGCGGGGAATTTGTCGGGAAACCTGGCGCTTACTCTTCTTGCTCATAAAATATTTCTCCTAAGGATTTTGAAGTTTCGCAAACACTACAATGCGTTTGGTATCGACCATGTACGGATAACAACTGATGAGTGTTAATGTTGGATCGCTGGTGGGATTCATCACTTCCACCTGGGTCGGTTCCACGATCTCGCTGCCGCTCACCACGTAGGTATATTGTGTGCCGGCGGTGAAGACCAACACCTGGTCACCAGGTTGGAGACGATCGAGATTGCGGAAAATCTCGCCAAAGACGTCGTCATGCGCAGACAGGACCACATTGCCAGCCTGGCCAGGGTCAGACGAACCGACGTGCTGACCGACGCCTTTCTTCAGTTGGTCCCAACTATCACCCTGCACGATCGGTGCATCCACATTGATGGTCTGGATCTGAATCCGGACTGCCTGGGACGGCCCGGGAGTGGGCAGGGGCAGGTCGGCGATGGACTGCACCAGCGGACGCAGATGCTCCGGGATCTCAGCCTCGTTGGGCTGGGCGCCACCCGGGGCCGAAGGCGGCGTGTGGCCGCTGGGCAGTACGATGGCGGTGATGAGCGGCGTGGGCGTCAAGGTATCCTGGCGCAATGCTGCCACCACTTCCTGGTTCAAGGATTGCAGCAGGCCAAACCAGTTCAGCATCAATCCGGCCAGCCCAAGGATCGCCAGGATCTCGACGGTCAATAACAAACCGTCATACCAGCGCCGGCGCCCCGGGCGTTTGAGTGCGTTCTCAGTCGCCGGATCCTGTCCATCGATGGGGGATTGGGTGCGCCACTCATTCAAGGCTGCCGGGGGCAGGTCCGGGGAAAGCAAGACGGCCCGGCCATTTCGGCGGAACCGCTCCAGGCGTTTCTGGCGTGAGTCGTGGCGCTTATCCAGCAGTAGACGGCGCAGTTCCTGTTCCGAAAGATCTTCGGGGCGCTTCGGGTTGGTCACGGGCGTGATTATACCGCACCTGCGCGGCGGTTTTCCGGCCCGTAAACCTGTTGTTAGCGGACATTTTATGCTGTATAATGACTTTGTCTATCCAATTGTGCTAAATTCTGGCACAAATTCTATTGAAAAGGAGTGTCCCATGGCGTTCAGCTTTACGAATAAACGTGGAGTCATCTACTTCCTGCATGCCAAAGTGACCACAACGAAGACAGGTAAAACCCAGACGTTATACTACTTTGCCAAGGAAAAGAAAGCAGGCGTTCTGGAGGCCGTTCCACAGGGTTACAAGGTGGGAGAAACGGTAAATGGCTTGCCTGTGCTGAAAAAAGCCTAGCAAGGGATATTATCCAAATCAAAAACTCCCCAGGTCGGGGAGTTTTTGATTCAAGGGATTTCTCCCGGTATCATTTCCATCAATCGGGACAGCTCAAAATCCATTACTGCATATATAAGCGTTCGATGTATTCCTTGAGCATCCTTCGGGCGCTGAATTGCGGGATGATGGTCTGCATGGATTTCTTCATCATCGCTACCCACTCCAGCGGGATGTTGTCGGCATTTCGTTCGGTGTAATACAGCGGGATGACCTGGTTTTCCAGCACATCATAAAGGCTGAGAGCATCGGTTTCATCTTTGACTTCAACGCCGAGTCCGGGGTCTTGCCCGATTGCCCAGCCGTTGGAGCCGTTATAGGCTTCCCGCCACCAGCCGTCCAGCACCGAGAAGTTGATCACGCCGTTCAGGGCGGCTTTCATGCCGGAGGTACCGGAGGCTTCGTTGGGACGGCGCGGGTTGTTCATCCATACATCGACTCCCTGCACCAGGTACCGGGCCAGGTTCATATCGTAATCTTCCAGGAAGACCAGCCGCCCGCCATTCTCGGCCTTTTTGACAATCCGGTACACTTCCTGGATGATGCGTTTACCGGGATCGTCCGCAGGGTGGGCCTTTCCGGCGAAGATGATCTGGACGGCGCGATTGGGACGGTTGATCAGCTCGAGCAGGCGCTCCAGGTCGTGAAAAACCAGGTCGGCGCGTTTGTACGTGGCAAAACGGCGGGCAAAGCCGATGGTCAGCACATATGGATCGAGCATGATCCCTGAAGCGATGGCCTGAACCGGGTGATAGCCACCCTGCATCCAGCGCTGGCGGGTGCGTTCGAGCGCATAGAAGATCAGTTTACGCTTCAGGTGCATCCTGACGTCCCAGAGCTCGTGGTCGGGGATATCCTGTACTTTTCTCCATAACTCGGGATCGTCGAGACGGTCGAGCCAATTTTCACCGAGATGTTTTTCCAGCAGCACGCGCATACGCCGGGCCAGCCAGGTGGCTGTGTGGACCCCGTTGGTTACGTAGGTGATCGGTACGTCGTTTTCGTTTTGTATCTTCGGCCACAGGAATTTCCACATACGCCGGGCGACGCGTCCGTGCAACTCCGAAACGGCATTTCGGCCGTCCGAAAGGCGCAAAGCCAGGATGGGCATGCTGAAGGTCTCTCCCCAGGATTGATGGTGATGCGCCAGGTCTACGAACTGGTCCCGGTTCAGACCAAGCTCGGGCCAGAAATTGGAAAGGTTTTTATCCACCAGCCAGAGTGGGAACTCATCGTTCCCGGCCGGGACGGGGGTGTGTGTGGTGAAAATGTTGCCTTGGCGGGTGCTGGTAATGGCTTTCTCAAAAGGGAGCCCTTTGGAAACCAATTCGCGCGCCCGCTCCAGGGTCAGGAAGGCCGCGTGACCCTCATTCATATGCCAGACCGTCGGATCGTAACCCATGGCACGCAAGGCGCGTACACCGCCGATGCCAAGCAGGATCTCTTGGGCAATGCGCAGGTCCAGGTCGCTCCAGTAAAGCCGCAGGGTCAGGTTACGGTCAGCCGGGGTATTTTCATCCAGGTCAGTATCCAGCAGGTAGAGCGGGACCCGCCCAACCCGCAATTCCCAGATGTGCGCAATCACGCTGCGGTCGGGGAATGTGACGGAAATTGCCAGCGGCTTCTCATCCGCACCTTTGACGTTCAGGACTGGCAATTGCTCGAAATTAAGCATTTTATTGACCAACTCCTGCCAGCCATCTTCAGAAATGCGCTGGGAGAAATACCCCTCCGCGTACATGAGGCCCATTCCCACCAGCGGCAGGCCCAGGTCGGATAGACTCTTTCAGGTAGTCGCCGGCCAGCACGCCCAGGCCTCCCGAATAAAGTGGCAGGGTTTCGTGCAGGCCGAATTCCATCGAGAAATAGGCCCATTGCTGGTTGCAGCGCTCGTCGTAGGTATCGGTGCACCAGGTCTCGGTGGAATTCATGTAGGCATCAAAACTGGCGAAGACCCGATCGTAGTTTTCCAGGTAGGCCGGGTTTTGGGCAGCCGCGTTGACCTCGGAGCGACCGACCGAACGCAGGAAGAGGATCGGGTTATGGTTGAGGCGCTCCCACAGGGCGTAATCGATGCGGTAATATAAACGGTGGGCGGAGGGGTTCCAGGTCCACCACAGGTTGTAGGCCAGTTCGCCCAGCCGGTCGATGCGGCGCGGCAGGTCGAAATGGTTGGGAATTTTGGTACGGAAATTCGGCATAATCTCTTCTCCAAATTAGCAATCATACCAAAGATTCAGACCGAACCAGCGGGATTATTATCATATTGTGATAATCCATTTGATTGACAATTCGGCGGGCGTCTGATAAAATCACGCCCGCTACACGCGCCCCCATCGTCTAGTGGCCCAGGACGGGGCCCTCTCAAGGCCCAAACAGCAGTTCGAGTCTGCTTGGGGGCACAAAAATAATGGGCACTTTCATCCAATCGAGGGACTGAGGCCCAAACGGCAGTTCAAGTCTGCTCTGGGGACACCAAAAAGAAATCGCCGGCGATAGGCGATTTTTTGGTACTGACTAACCGTATAGTCTGACAGAGAGGGTGTAGTAAGCTTGCGGAGAAATCCGTGTTGGGCAACTGCCAAGTGAAATAACAGAGCGGGGTTAACCGTCTATTAGCTCTTCGGCTTCCTTTTGATCAAGATGAGTTGTTGAATATCTTGAACATCCTTCTGGCAGGTCAGCGTATCTGAGACGCGGAATGTACATCCAGCAGCCATCATGAAACCGAGGCGTTTCCACTAACACCTGTCGAACAAGTGGACCAAAAGCATCAATCCTTTCCAGCGCTTGTTCCATTTCTGCTTTTCCTAATATCACCAAGGTAGTGAACGATCCTCTTTCGGGGTACATTTCACACAAAGGACGCTTGCCGATGCGATATTGCAAGTTCCACCCATACTTTTTTCCACCAGAATTAAGGATGGATGCAATGCCGTAAGTTTCGGCTAAGAAAAATCGCAAGGCATCCCATGCTTTGGAAATGGGCTGTCCGATCGTAATAATCATATCTGCATCAGTTGGTTGGATGGACCTATCCATCATTCTTTCATGCATAGCATTCCCCTTTTGATTTTCAAATCATCAGTTATTGCTTAACAGGATGAAATATCCGCTGAAGGGCGATCGTGATAAGTTTGAAAGCAGTGACAAATCCTAAATGATCTATGCAGTCCAACTGTCTACACCTCAGTATACGTATGGACGGTAGGAAGAAGGAGTTACGGATGAAACTGAACTGCATGCAGTATAGCAAAATCTAAGCAGAGTTTCAACAAAATGTAAGATGAAATTACAGCTTGATTTTCGTCTACAATTCTGATATACTGTAATTGCAGTAATTCTGCATTGGCAGATATCCACACGAAGGAGAGATATGGAACTCACAATTCAAGTCCGAGAACGTGGTGTAGTCACGCTCCCTGCCGAACTGCGTGAAAAGTACAATATCGAAAACGGGAAAATCTTCCGCCTGGTGGATCTTGACGGAATCTTTGTATTTGTACCGATGGTGCCAATGGTTCCGGAGTTGGCTAACGAGATCGAACGGATTCGTCTGGAAGCCGGCTTGAGCGTTGATGAACTCTTGGATGATCTCCGCAAACAACGCGAACGGTACAACAAGGAAAAGTATGGCAAACAACCCGCCTAAACCGCGCATCTTCGTAGATGCCGATGTCCTTTTTGCGGGTGCAGCTTCACCAAACGAGCATAGTGCTAGCTTGGCGATCCTCCGTATGGCAGAAATCACGTTGATCGAAGCAGTGGCGAGTGAGCAAGTCATCACCGAGGTTGAACGTAACATGATGGAAAAGATGCCGACCGCTATGCCGGCATTTCAGATGGTAGTAAGCCATTGTCTTCATGTGGTTTCAGATCCAACCTTGGCAGAAATCAGGGCATTGTCGAAGGCTGCTGATCCCAAGGATCTACCCATTTTGGCTGCTGCTTTGCGCGAAGGATGTATTTACCTTACCACGTACAATATTCGACATTTTCACCCTGGCGAGAATCTGTACGGTGCTTAAACCCGGCGATTTGGTGCAGCGTGTACGGTATCTGCTGGCTCAAATGTCTTCAGAGTGATCGAAACCAAAGCTAAAATCTGGCCTTCCTGGCCCAAGAATTAGCCTTAGGGCGGTTTGAGATCTAAATACCGAGTCACAACCGTCTTAACACCCTCTCATTTTGTATTATCCGTATATAAGGTATCCCCCTGGGGGGTACTGGAATATATGGATAATTTGATCCGTACATCAAATTTCCTTCAATGAAATCCTCAGAGATAGGAAACTTGGAGTCGAAATATATTATTTCAAGAATGAAAGAATCTGCCATGTAAGGCAGATTTTGCGTTCTGACTAAATCGCGCATTGGATTTGCTGGTATCTGATAAAAAAGCGGATACTTTCTTAGAAAGCTGCTAACAAGCAAACTACCGCATTTTGCGCGTTGAGTAATCCGGTAGAAGCGGTCCCATAATAGCGACAGTGTACTTATTTAGGGATTTTCAACTCCATTGATGATACGCCAGGCTGCGAGTTAGCCACCGAGATGGTTCCTTCTTCTGACCGAATTCCCACTCTTTCCATGCAGTCCAAATTGACTCTGGCGAAAAACGTCCTTCTCTATCTCCTTTGGATTTCAAGGTATTGAACATATCGAGAAATCGTTCATCTTTGCTTACCCATGGGAATCGCGTAAGAGAACACCGAGTACATGAACGATGTCAAACCACACGAAAGGGGCCTTGAGTTTACGAAAGTCTGTACCCATATAAAACATAGGGATGCCGTGTAATACTCTCTTTCCATAATGAAAGGATGGTCTCGGTTCCTATGTGACAAGCAGTGCTTTCACGATACTCTTCAAGTTCAGATAATGCTTTAAGCATGGCTAAATTCGCAAAGGGGCATGGATCATCCTTACGCCCTGGGCCACGGAATTCGCCGAGTTCTTTCGAGACAGCACACGGGCATCCTGATTGCGGCGATCGCATATAGGTGTTTGATTGCAGTCTGAACTTTGGTCATGTTACTAAGGCCGAATTTAACCAGAGCGTAAATGATCAATGGCGCATCACACAAAGCCCATGCCCATTCACCCTGGCCAGTTCCGCCGTAATGGGTTGGAATGTTCATAGGTAGCTGGAATGGACCTTCGGCTGATTGGTGCTGTAGGATGCGTTCAATAATCGTTGATATGCCAGGATCGTTAGTTCATGCCTATATCTGCAATGAAGGTCAACTTGTGAAATGGCTGACCAGCACTTTTGTGGCTTGAAATGACTGTTCCCGGCCAGGCAGATAATTCTGACAGTAAGTTCCCTATTGGAACGCTGGCCAACATGGACTTCCGGGCAGATACAACCTCAGAATCTTTTTCGGATTGACCCAGCAAATCAATCCTCGTCCGGTATTCGATCCAAGGCTCACCTTCAAGAAGCCAATCGAAAGGTATATTCATCAAGAGTTGTCTCCGGAAATACCATAATCTGTCACCCGATTTAGGTTCAATCGATTAAATTTCGATTAACCGATGATCGCCCTCGAGGTCAATTTTAGTTGTAGTATAGCAGGACAAGTAAGCAGGTTCAATAGCCACCCTCTCAACTTTCTATTATCCGTATATGCTACACCCCTTTTAGGCACCTCTCCCGCCAATCAGGCGGGGTTTGCTTCATGCAACCCTCATCCCATCGAGGGGCATGGCCGCAGACAGCAGTTCGACAAAGTGCCCTCAGGGTAAAGTGCCCGCAGGGTAGTCCGCTTGCCCCCTGCGCGGAGGCTGCGCCAGGGGCACAAAAAATCCGCCGTGAAAGGCGGATTTTATTAATGAGTACCCAACATCTCTGTCGCACCATACCATTGATAGCAACGTCCGTGCGACTTACAATGCTATGGCGCCATGGCTTGTTAGGCATGATGTTTTTTTACCACTTTCCAAGTCCTTCAGCAATCTCTTCATCACCGCGCCATCAGCGCGAACACCCCCCAGCCCAAATATTCACGCGTGTACGTGGCGTAGCGTCCGGGATCCGAGGTCAGTTGGGCTCGCACTTCTTTCGCGAACTCGTCATCGGGATTCGCATCGAGCCATCGGCGCATGGTGAGCCACTTGGCTGTCTCGTACCTGTCCCAGTCATCTTGGTCTGCCAGAACCATTTCCACGACGTCGTAGTTGATTTTGCCGAAAGACGCCAGCAGTTCTGGAAGCATCAGAAAGTCGGCTATCGAACCGGCATGGCAACCCTTGGCAACATCTTCTGTCGGCGGTAACTGCAACCAATAGGGCTCGCCGATGAGGATGATCCCTCCCGTGCGGAGGCTTTTCGCCAGAAGTTTGATGGTGCCGACAACTCCCCCGCCGATCCACGTGGCGCCGAGACAGGCTGCTATATCGACCTTTTCGGCGGCTACATAGCCGGCAGCGTCGCCGTGGATGAACTCGACTTGGGCGGCAACACCGAGTTCTTCAGCGCGGCGCTTCGCTTGCTCGGAGAACAATTGGCTCATGTCGATACCAGTGCCAATGATTCCGTAATCGCGCGCCCAGGTGCACAGCATCTCGCCTGAGCCGCTGCCGAGGTCGAGGACACGGGTCCCCGGTTCCAGGCGCAACGCTGCGCCGAGAGTAGCGAGTTTTTCGGGTGTGAACGGGTTGTGGATGCGATGAGCGCTTTCGCTGATGTTGAAGATCTTTGGAATATCCATTGTGAAATATCTCCATACGGGTATGAATTGATTTCTCTACTGGCCAACGGCATCGAGTTGAGCGGTCTGGCCAGCCCATTGATACAATCGAACGCCAGGGTCGATGCCGGGCTGGCCAGGTTGGCTCTAGCAAGTTGTCAGGCAGCCCAAAATACAGACTAAGGAATGACGGGAGCGCATCTCAGGAGTACCGTCCCGGAAGAGAATGTGTAAGTCTCGACCGGCTTGAGTCTGATGCTGTTCCGAATCTGCGAGAACGCTCCCTTACCGGAACCCAGGAAGATCGGAACGTAGTAGAGGCGGTATTCATCGATCAGGCCGGCGGATGCCAGGGCGGACGCCAGGAGAAGTCCCCCGACACCCATGGACCCGCTGCCGGGCTGGGCTTTGAGTCGTGCGACTTCGGCGACCGCATCCCCTCGTATCAGTCGCGCGTTCCAGTCAACTCTATCGAGCGTCGACGAGAAGACAACTTTGGGAACTGGCTTCCAGATCTGAGCGTACTCAACGATGACGCCAGGCGCCGAAGGGTCCTGGTCGGCCGTCGGCCAATAGCCTGCCATGATTTCGTACATGCGGCGACCGTACAGCAGGGTGTCGATCTCCCGCTCAACCTCATTGAAATGCCTGTGGAGTTCCTCGTCGGGCACGACCCAGCTGGAGTCTCCGGTCGCAGAATCGATATAGCCATCGAGTGAGAGGGAGGTTGAGTAAACAAGCTTTCGCATTTCGCCGCCTTTGAGAAGCAGGTGCCTCAGGCTGATTACTGCTGTATGTACAGATCGAAAACCGCTTTTGGACGGTTGGCCTAAGTCGTAAACTTCATGTAGTATAGCAGGTCAAGGGAGTTGGTTCAACAGCAACCCTCTCGACTTTGGATTATCCGTATATACAGGTTCCCCTTTGGGGCACCATTCCCGCCAGGATACCCAGCCGGGCACACGCGCTGAACGAAGCGCTCTGGATTTTAAAGTGTAGTGTACAAATAATTGAGAGAAGTCGCTTGGTACCACTGAACCCGTCGAATGAAGGCGGGTTCAGTGGTTAAGGTCTTGCATTGGCAGGGTAGTTGGTTTGCAATACCCTTGATCGGGTTATTATGTGTGTGCGATGACTGGATGCGGGCGGTAGGGTTCTTCCAACCGTTTGATTTCTTCATGCCGTGAGATGGACTTTGAGCGCCGCGAGAGCGTCTTCCAGGTGATGCGGCTTGGTGGCTCCGATGATGGGCGATGTAATGTTGGGTTTGGTGTACATCCAGGCCAGCGCAACTTGCGCCATAGGCACCTTATGCGCCTGCGCCACTTCGCTGACGCGTTCGATCGTGGTCAGGTTATCTGCCTGGGTATAGCGGCTTTTGGCAAGCGTATCTGTCTGGAAGCGCAGGGTTTCATTTTGTTCTTGTGCAGGTTTGCGAGCCAGCAGCCCGCGTGCCAATGGGGAAAAGGGGATCACACCGACGCCCTGATCCTGGCAGAGAGGCAAAAGCTCCCGCTCGTCTTCGCGATAAAGCAGGTTGTAATGGTTTTGCATGCAGACGAAGCGCGTCCAACCCTGCAGGTCGGCAGTGAATTGCGCCTTGGCAAACTGCCAGGCAAACATGGCCGAAGCACCGATATAGCGGGCTTTGCCGGCCCTGACAATATCGTGCAAGGCTTGCATGGTTTCTTCGATGGGCGTTTCATAATCCCAGCGGTGGATCTGGTACAGATCGACATAATCCGTCCTCAGCCGCTTGAGACTGGCCTCGATGGAACTCAGGATGTGTTTGCGCGAGAGTTCCGAAATCGTTGGGGCCAGTTCCCATCGGGAAACGAACCTTGGTAGCGATCACCACTTCATCCCGTGCGGCGAAATCGTGCAGGGCATTCCCCAGCACGGTCTCGCTCATCCCGCCGGAATAGACATTCGCAGTGTCGAAAAAATTGATCCCGGCTTCCAGTGCACGCTGGATGAAGGGGCGGCTTTGCTCTTCATCCAAAACCCACGGGTTGCCCTCGCCCGGCAACCCGTAACTCATGCAGCCGAGGCAAACTCGGCTGACTTTCAAACCGGTTAAACCTAAACGGACATATTCCATGATGGTCCTCCATGGATAGTTTACCACCTGGAGTTGACTACTGGTCAAGAGGTTGGGAGAATAACTTTCAGAATGTTATAATAACTTTGTGAAAATTATCATTAGAAGACAACCGGGATTCGGACTCTAAAATCAAATTAAGAGGGCATATGCCCCTTATCCTCGCTTGAATACGCTTTTTTTGGAAGGGCAGTAATGGTCGACAAATTCCACCTTCCCTTAAGACCAAAGGAGAAAAAATCATGACAGAACTGAGCGAACGCATACAGACAGCCGATTGGAAGAAGGAAAAGCATGTGCCGGTGATCGAGGCTCCCGATCAGGTCCCGGCGGGCGAATTGTTCCAGGTCAAGGCAACCCTGGGGAAAGAGATCGCCCATCCGAACACCACCGAACACCACATCAGCTGGATCAGCCTGTATTTCCAGCCGCAAGGTGAGCCATTCCCCCATCAAGTGGGGCACTTCGAGTTCTTGGCACATGGGGAGTCCGCCGCCGGTCCCAACCAGGGAGCGGTGTACACGCATCACGAAGTGACCGCTACGCTGAAGATCAGCAAACCCGGCACGCTGTTTGCCCTGGCCAGCTGCAACATCCACGGCCTATGGCAAAACAGCAAGGAAATTGGATTGGGGTGAGAGAGAAGATAGAAGAGAAAAGAGCGCAGAGCCAGCCGGGGCAGGTGCTGGCGGATTAATCCTTCTTGGGAAGGGAAGCACCTGCCACCTGCAAGCGACACCAGGCGTAAAGGGCGTCATAAACGTCGAATTGGTGTTCCAGATTCTCTTCATCGTTGGGGAATCGCAGGCTGAAGCCGCGCGCGATGGCCTCCAGTCCGGGGGCGATCGGGTCCTTGTCAGAGTCTTTGGATATATCCGCTGCGTGTACGATCTGTGCCAGGCGCAGTAGCCCGGGTTCCTTCAAAGCGTATTTCGCAATGATGGACTCGAATGAGCAGCGATCTTCTGTGTGTCCAAGTTCAACCCCGGGCGCATCGAAAGGGATGGCTCCGGTTTCCTGAACGATCTTTTCGATCTGGCTGGCCGGGACAAACAGGAACTCAGCCTGGTTGTCGATAAAGCGGGTGATCAGCCACGGACAGGCGACGCGATCTACGTGAACGTGCGAACGGGTAACCCATAACATTGGTAAATCTCCTTAGGTGGATTACAAAAAGATATAGAACGCAATCAGGATTCTCCCCACAGGCGGCTCGCTTCGGCCTGCCAGCCAGGAAACCCGGCTATATTTTCCGGGAAGAGTAGATAGTGTGATTTAAGACGACCGGCTTTGGCGGAGACGGACAGGAATTGCTTCAAGCTGGAGAAGGCGAACTGCCCGGTCAGTACACCCCATAGGAGACCCAGGGCAATCCGCACGAGCTTGCCGGTGCCCATTTTTATCTCGTAGTTGAGGTTGAGTTCTTCGAAATCCGCGCTGGAGAAGATGATGTTGCGGCGGAAGAGATAGTCGATGTCGCCTGCAGTCAAACCGACCACAGCCGGCAGTTGGGCTAGTCCGGAAGCAAACTTGGCTCCCTGGCCTCGGAAATAGCGGACATTGTAAGCCCAGAGGGCCTCTCGGCCGAAACCACCTTTCTTCAGCGCCTGCACTGCCACATCTGCGGCAATCCTGCAAGCGGTGAAGCCACTCGTGACCCCTTCGCCCGAAAAAGGTTTGTTCTGGTTGGCGGCATCTCCAATGGCAAGGAAACCGTCTCCTACCAGGGAGAAGGGTGGGCGGTGGTAAGGAATGACCCCCTGGCGACGCTGGAGCACCTCGCCGGGATCCCCAAAATATTCCTCGCGCCACTTTTTATGCTTCTCCCAGGCGTAGTCATAACTGAAAGGCTGGCCGATACCCAGGATGGCACCATCGCCATAGCTCTTATTCCAGAAGGCCTTATAAACCATATAGGAGTTGCTGCCGGTGGGGAAACCGGCTGGGATATCCTTGCGGAACTCCAGGCAAACAAAGAAGCAATCTTCAGGGGGAACTGGCCGGTTGTCCACGCCAAAATCAGCGGGCAGGCGCGTGCGCACCGCAGCAGCCAGGCCGGAGGCGTCCACGACCAGTTTCGCGCGCGCCTCGAAAGGTCCCTCGGGAAGTGAGCCGGAAACACCGACAAGCCGGCCCAATTCCATGATCACATCCTGGACTCTGGCATTCTCCAGGATTTCAGCGCCCGCCTGCCGGGCGTATGAATGCATGCGTTGGATGAAAGCCGGCATGTACATCACATAAATGCTGTAACGCACCTCTTGTTTTATCTTGCGATCGGGCGACCAGTTATAACCAACCTCCTCCACGTGCAACAGCTCTTCGGGAGTGGGGTGCGGGATGCCAAACTCGTCGAAGCGCACTTTGTCCATGTGAAAAATCTCGATATGTTTGCCAAGATTCTCCAGGCGGTGCGCTTCCAGCATCAAGACCTTGTAGCCGGCCTGCCCCAACTGCCAGGAAAAGTAGGCGCCGGCCGTCCCGGCTCCGACTACGATGACGTCCGCAGAAAGGTTTGTAGGCATGGGTATTCCTTTTTCGAAATCACTCGACAGATGTATGAGAAAATTATACGTGGAATCTACAAGGCCGGTATGATATTGGACGAAATGTGGGGATGTGATCCTTCGCTCTTTTTACTCCCTGGTGTTGAAGTTCGGAAAGAGACAGGCTGCAACTGTCACCGAATTAAATAATATAATTAACATCATTCAAAAAGTAAGGAGACCAGATGAACGAGAAAAATAATTCAGTTAGCCGCTCTTCCGGCGCAACGGAAAATGCACTGGCCGGGCGGGTTGAAACCCTGCTTGGGAAGATGGGCTTGGAAGAAAAGATCGGACAACTGACGCAAATCAGCGGGGCAGAATTCATGCCGGGACCCAAGGCCGAAGACACTATTCGAAACGGGGGGGCGGGCTCGGTGCTCTGGCTGAACGACACAAAACGGTTCAACATATTGCAAAAGATAGCTGTAGAAGAGAGCCCGTCCGGGATCCCGCTGCTCTTCGCTCTGGACGTGATCCACGGCTACCGGACGATCTTCCCGGTACCGTTGGCGATGGCCGCCTCCTGGGACCCGGATGTTGCGGAAGTTGCCCAGAGCGTGGCAGCCCGGGAAGCCCGCGCCGCCGGGCTGCACTGGACCTTTGGACCGATGCTGGACATCGCCCGCGATGCCCGCTGGGGCCGCATCGTGGAGGGCGCGGGGGAGGATCCATACCTGGGAGCCGCGATGGCAGCCGCGCAGGTGCGTGGTTTTCAGGGTATGGATTTGGCAGATCCGGAGCGGGTGGTGGCGTGCGCCAAACACTTCGCCGGGTACGGCGCGGCGGATGGTGGGCGCGATTACGACCCGGTCTACCTTTCGGAAGTGCAACTGCGCAATGTTTACTTCCCGCCCTTTCAGGCAGCGGTGAAAGCCGGAGTGGGCACTTTCATGAGTGCCTACATGGACTTGAACAACGTTCCGGCCAGCGCTAATACCTGGCTGCTGCGCGACATCTTGCGTGAGGAATGGGGTTTCGACGGGTTCGTAGTCAGCGATGCAAGGTCGGTTGGCAACCTGGTTATCCAGGGCTTTGCAAAGGATGGACGCGATGCGGCTGCTCGCGGCCTGCGCGCCGGGGTCAACATGGACATGGCCTCGAACACCTACGCGGAAAACCTTGCCGGCCTGGTAAAAGACGGAACGCTTTCGATGGACCTGATCGACGAGATGGTGCGGCCTATCCTGGCAATCAAGCTGCGCATGGGACTGTTCGAACATCCCTACGTGGATGAGAGTTTGTTGGACCGGGTCGTTGCCCGGCCCGAACACAGGCAAGCTGCCCGGCTGGCAGCACAACGTTCGCTGGTACTGTTGCGCAACGAAGGTGGGCTCCTGCCGCTCTCAAAGAACCTTAAGAATGTGGCAGTGATCGGTCCCCTGGCCAACTCCAGGGAGGCCACCGAGGGCTCATGGATGGTTTTTGGGCATCAGCCGGCTGCGGTGACCCCGCTCGAAGGAATCCGCGCGCTTCTCCCCGGAGCGCAGGTTGCGTATGCTCCTGGGCCGCAGATCCGGCGGGAAATCCCTTCCTTCTTCGACGACGTGATGTCCAATGGAAGTGAGACCATTCAGACCCCTGAAGAGGCGCAGGCAGCCTTCCAGGAAGCAGTCGAAACAGCCCGCAAGGCTGATCTGGTTATCGCTGTGATGGGTGAGGCTGCCAATATGGCCGGAGAGGCGGCTTCGCGCGCCTCCTTCGACCTTCCCGGACGGCAGGAGGAACTGCTCCAGACAATCACCGCCCTGGGTAAACCGGTCGTCCTGGTGCTCCTGAACGGGCGCCCACTCAGTCTCAACTGGGCTGCCGAACACGTGCCGGCCATCCTGGAGGCCTGGGAACCCGGCAGCGAAGGCGGCAATGCCGTGGCGGATATCCTGTTTGGGGATGCCAACCCGGGCGGCAAGCTGCCGGTCTGCTTCCCGCGTAAAGCCAGCCACGCACCCCTGTATTACGCCCGCACACTCACCCACCAACCCGAGGATCACCCGATGTACCGCTCGCGTTACTGGGATGGTCCGACCACCCCGCTGTATCCTTTTGGCTTTGGATTGAGTTACACCAGCTTCTCGATTGACAACCTGAAAGTGTCATCCGGACCAGGTAAAGGTGGGCCAAACCGTGACGGTGAAAGCCGATGTGACCAACACCGGCAAAGTGGCCGGGGACGAGGTGGTCCAACTCTACATCCACCAGAAGTGGGGCAGCGATTCACGCCCCATGCGCGCACTGAAAGGCTTTGAGCGCCTCAGCCTGCAACCTGGCGAGACGAGGACAGTCACTTTCCGGCTCGGTCCGGATGAGTTGGGATACTGGAGTGCCGGCGTCGCAGGCTGGGTGCAAGATGCTGCAGCCTTCGACATCTGGGTCGGAGCGGACTCGCTCGCGACCCTCCACGCCGACCTGGAAGTTGTGAAATAGGTCAAAATATAAAAATTAAGGGTGAAGAATAATAAGGTCTGTTTGCTATCCAGGCAACAGATCTTTATTAAATTAAATAAATTTCCTTTTTGCACGCCGTGGCCGCTTGATTTAGGCGGCTTTTTTGATTCCCGGGAGCCAGCATCGGAAGGGGGATAGGCTGATAAACCAGCCCGACTTGTCACGATAATCCATTCAATAACTTGACAAAACATGTACAAACCATTATAATAGAGTTAAATTAAGACCGAATTAGGAGAATTATATGAATGTCATTGTCATCGGAGCTGGAATTGGCGGGATCGCTTCTGCTGGTCGCCTGGCGCGTCAGGGTCACACCGTCACCGTACTGGAGAAAAACGCTCAACCCGGGGGGCGCGTGGCCGTCATCGAGCGGGATGGTTTCCGCTTTGACACCGGCCCCACCCTTTTCCTCATGCCGGAAGTCTTTGCCGAGACCTATACCGCCTTGGGCGAACGCATGCAGGACCATCTCGACTTGATCCGACTGGACCCCACTTACCGGGCCCATTTCCACGACGAATCGACTCTCGATTTGACCAGCCTCCTGCCAGACATGCGCAGGCAGCTTGACGCCATCGAGCCCGGTTCGTTCGAAGCCTTTCTGCGCTTCATGGCCGAAGGCTACCGCAGCTACAACCTGTCGCTTGAAAAATTTGTGGGGCGCAATTTTTATTCGTATTTGCAGTATTTCGACCTGAAGAACCTGCCGCTCCTCTTCAAGATGAAAGCCTTGGTCAAACACGCTGCCAACACCGCTTCTTATTTCAAAGACCCGCGCTTGCAGGCGGCTTTCTCCTTCCAAAATATGTACCTGGGCTTGAGCCCGTATGACGCGCCCGCCACTTTTTCGCTCTTGCAATATACCGAGCTGGGTGACGGCGTCTGGTTCCCGCGTGGCGGGATGTTCCGTCCGATTGCGACCCTCGAGCAGATCGCCGCTGGGCTGGGAGTTCGCTTCCGCTATAACACGCCGGTCGCCAGGATCAATGTCTCCGGGAACCGGGTCAGCGGCGTGACCCTCACAGATGGCAGCCGGTTGGCTGCCGATGTGGTGGTTGCCAACGCCGATTTGCCCTATGTCTATTCCGATTTGTTGCCCGAGGATGGTTCGGCTGCCAGGCTTTACCGCAAGAAGTTCACTTCCTCAGCCTTGATGTTCTATTGGGGTGTCAGGGGCCAGAAGTCCCCCAATCTGCTTCACCACAACGTCTTCCTGGCGGATGATCGTTACAAACCATCCTTCGACCGGATCTTCCACGACTTGAGCCTGCCGGAAACCCCATCCTTTTATGTTAATGCTCCCTCCCGGACCGATCCTTCCTTTGCCCCCACCGGCGGTGACAGTCTGATGGTGCTCGTCCCGGTCGGGCATATGGACGCCAGAAATTCTCAGGATTGGAAAGGCTTGACTGCCCAGGCGCGTGCCAGTGTGATCGAGCGCCTGGAAGGGATCGGAGTGCAGAACCTGGCGGAGCGGATCGTCTTTGAAGAGACCATGGGTCCCCCGGAATTTAAGCAAAAGCTCAATCTGGCAAAAGGTTCTGCCTTTGGCTTGAGCCACAATTTCCTGCAGGTCGGCTATCTGCGCCCGCACAACCGCCACACCGCGCTACGGCAACCTGTATTTTACCGGGGCAAGCACCCACCCTGGGACCGGTTTGCCGATCGTCCTGCTTTCCGCCAGGTTGACGGTTGAACGCATCCTCAAAGAACAAACGGTCAATGCACCCCGCTCCATCTTTGCGCTGGCATAAGTGAACAAATTAGAAAGAAGGTACGATGCAATCTAGCATACCCTGGGAATCCCGGCTGGTCCTGAGAGCACACGAGGCTCTGGAAATCCTTCTCGAATCCCGCCAATGAGGATCTTGACGACGCGCTTCTCGAACAAGCTTACGATTTTTGCGATGGAGTCACCCGCCGGCACAGCCGGACCTTTACGCTGGCCTCCGCTCTCCTGTCTGTCAAAAAACGCCGTGCGGTCCGGGCTCTTTATGCTTTTTGTCGCATCAGCGATGACACCGTCGACTGTAGGGATGAAAAGGATCCGATCCAGGCCCTGGCTGCTTGGCGGTCGCGTTCCCTCTCCACCTCGGCCTTCCATGAAGACCCGGTCGCCCTGGCATGGGCGGATGCCCGCCGCCAGTTCGGCATCCCGGTCCGCTACGCTGAACAGCTCCTGGATGGGGTGGCCAGCGACCTGAACCACCAGCGTTATGCCACCTTCGATGAATTAGCCTCCTATTGTTACGGTGTTGCCTCGACCGTTGGACTGATGTCCATGCACATCATCGGTTTCAGTGGACCGGACGCCATCCCCTATGCCATCAAGCTGGGTGTGGCACTCCAGGTCACCAATATCCTTCGGGATGTGGGAGAGGATCTGGCGAACGGGCGGATTTATCTTCCGCAGGAAGAAATGCAGGGGTTCGGGTTCACCGAAAACGATCTGGCAGCCGGAAAAGTCACCCCCTCCTGGCGCAAGTTCATGCGTTTCCAGATCGATCGGAACCGCAGATTGTACGCCGAGGCCTGGCCGGGTATCGCCATGCTTAACCGGGACGGGCGTTTTGCCATTGCCGCCGCTGCGGATCTCTACCAGGCTATCCTGGAGGATATCGAAAGGCACGACTACGATGTTTTTACCCGCCGTGCCCACCTGAGTGCGCTGGGCAAGCTGCGCCTCCTGCCCTCCATCTGGCTGCATTTGCAATCCTTGGATGATGTGACAATCTGGTACGATAGTTGAATTCCATGTCTTCTGCACCTCGCCTAACCCCCACCGCTGGCCTGGCAGCCTTGCGGGAACTGTTCGGTCCGCGGAATTTCCTTGGCGGGCTATCGTCCATGCGCCGTGAGCTGGGTTACATTTTTAGTCCGTCCTTGCCAGGTTTCAGCCCGGTGGTGCTGGCTGGTCCGGCTGCCAGCCATTATGCGCTGGTAGAGGCTCGCGCACAACTGCGCTGGCGGAACGAATCCGACCCGGTCACGGGTATCCTGCGGCATGGGCTGCTGGTCGAAGATGGGTCTTCCCACGCTGCCTTACGCCAGGCGATCCAGCCGAGCCTGCACCGCCAGCAAGTGGCTGCCTCGATTGCTGGCATGTGGTCTCGCACGAACCAGGTCCTGGATGCCTGGCAAAGCGGACAGACCTACGACATGCTGGTTGAAATGCGCCGGGTGGCTCTGCTGATTCTGATGGACGCGCTCTTTCACTTTGATATCACCCCGCACTTGGACGAACTGTTCCCTGCCATCATTGCTCTGCTTAAGTTCATCTCGCCGGGTGCCTGGCTGCTGGGGTTGCCGCACCCCAGGGCAGACAAGGCCCTGGCTACTCTAGATGCCTTTTTCTATGACCTGATCAAAGCCCGGCGTGCTGATCTATTGGATGAGCCTGATCTGCTCAGCCGGTTGATCCGTTCCGGAATGCAGGCTGGCTTGATCCGCGATCAGATGATGACGCTCTTTATCGCCGGTCACGATACCAGTACCGCGCTTCTGGCCTGGGCGCTCTACCTGATCGGGCGCCACCCGGTGGTTCAGGATCAATTGCATCACGAAGCCGCCAGACTGCCGGAGGATCGGCCGCCCTCCCCGGAAGAGTTGGAAGAACTGGTCTATTTCAGGCAGGTCATCAATGAGACGTTACGCTTGTACCCGCCTATTCATGTTGGCAATCGTCTGGCGAACGGTGATATTACCATTGATGGGGTGGATATCAGGAAGGATGAGCGTGTCATGATCTCGATCTATGCCACGCACCACGATGAAACCATCTGGCCCGAGCCTGAGCGCTTTGCCCCAGAGCGTTTTGTGCCTGGGGAGAAACATGCTCCCTACACGTACCTGCCCTTTGGGGGCGGACCTCGCAACTGCCTGGGTGCCCATTTTGCCCAGGTCGAATCCAGCTTGGTGCTGGCGCGGTTGATCCAGCGCTACGAGCTTACCCTGGTAAAACGCGCTGTCCGCCTGCATATGGGCGCAACGCTCGAGCCCCACCCGGGGGTGATTATGCGGGTGAGACCTCGATGAATTTCGATTATGCGATCCTGGGCGGTGGGGCGGCTGGCTTAAGCCTGGCGTTATCTCTGGTGCGCAGCCCGTTGCGCGATCGATCGATTCTGATCGTCGAGAAGGAGTCCAAAAACACCAATGACCGCACCTGGTGTTTTTGGACAGATGCCCCTAGCCCGCTTGATTCGATCACCTATCACGCCTGGTCCGGGTTGCGTTTCTCCAGTCCGGGGTTTGAACGCATATTTACCCTGGCTCCCTTTCGCTATCAGATGGTGCGTGGACTGGATTTCTATCGCGTCGCACACGCCGAATTGGCTGAACATAATGTCACCTTCGTCCAGGCCTCTGGCGAGGTGCAGGATGGCCAGGAGTCTGCCACCGTCTCGGCTGATGGTCATGTTTTCAATGCCGACTGGGTCTTTGACAGCCGCATTCGGCCAGAAGACACGCGCCTCGATGCGCGCTTCAATTCCATCAAACAGCATTTCACGGGCTGGGAGGTCGAGGGGATTGGGAATGCCTTTGATACCCAGGTCGCCACGCTTTTTGACCTGCGTACACCTCAGCGCGCTGGGGCTACTTTTTTCTACGTCTTGCCGTTCAGCCCGCAGCGAGCCTTGGTGGAGTACACCTTGTTTTCCCCAAACCTGCTGGAGCCGGCGGAGTACGAGTTCGCATTGCGTGATTATCTGCACAGACAACTTGGTCTGGATAACTACCGCATTCTGTCCAAAGAACACGGGGTGATTCCAATGACCGACCGGCCGTTCCCGCGCCGGCTGGGACACAGGATCATGGCAATCGGGACGCGCGGCGGGCGGGTGAAGCCGTCGACCGGCTACGCTTTTGCACGCATCCAACGGGACTCCGCCAGCATCGTCGATTCCCTCTTGAGTTTCTCGCATCCCTTTGCAGTCCAACCCGACTTTACCCGTCATCGTTTTCACGATGCTCTTTTCCTGGATGTCATGGCGCATGAGCCGGAAAGAGTGCGTTCTGTCCTTGCCGGCCTGTTCAGTCACAGTCCGATTGCCCCTATCCTGCGATTTCTGGATGACCGTTCATCCCTTTTGGACGACCTGCGTGTGATCGCTGCTTGTCCTCCCGGGCCGTTCCTGCGGTCGATGATTCGTTTAGGCCTAAAAAAAATGCGCCAGCACACCCGGGGCAAAAGCGATTCTTTCTCTACCTTTGCGGGGTAATAAAAATAGCTGTTGGGGGATTGATTGAATGACCAGTACCCCAACCGCTCCTACCCAACCTTGCCGCCGCCTCCAAAAAGAAGGGCAAATCTGTTTTCATATTCAAATAGCCTTCCAGACGGGAGGACTTGACAATGGAGAGTATAGTGATAATATTATTAGGATACTAAATATTAGGTTATTAAAGATTAGGATACGATAGATATGTTGGACGAAGCTCAAATCCTGGAAGATTGGGAATTGCTGGCGCAGGTGACTCGGGCGTATCGCGGTCTGTCGGACCAGTTGATGGACCAGGACAGGCTGCACCGTTCCCAGGCGATCGTGCTTTGCAAGTTGTTTGCCCGGGACGGGATGAACCAAACCGAAATATCACAACAGCTCGCGGTGCAGTGCGCCACCATGACGGACATCCTGCAGCGCATGGAAGAAGCCGGGCTGGTGACACGCCGGCGCGACGCGAACGACAATCGCCTGGTGCGGGTGTATCTGACTGAGGCGGGCCGGGCAAAGGAGTCCTTCATCATGGACCAATTTCTGAAGCTGGAATCGGCCATTTTTGCCGGTTTCGAGCAGACGGAAAAGGTCCATTTACGACAGTATCTGATGCGTATGCTTAATAATATGAACCAGGTGCGTTAGGGCAATCCTGCACCCTGGTGTTCGGAAAAGGATAAATAGAGAAAATATGTTTAACATCAAGGAAGATTTTTGCATCCCGGTGACTGAGCAGACCCTCCAGCAGGTGGCAGATAGGTTGCGTGAGCGGAACATTCAGGTCGTGATCGTGAACGATGGAGCCGAAGCGCGCCAGGCGGTGTTGGCACTCATCCCAAAGGGGGCGGAAGTCCACTCGGGAAAGTCAAAGACTTTACAGGATGCAGGCATTTTCGATGCGATCATGGATCCGCAGGAATACCATGCCTTGCGGCACCAGGTGCTCAAGCTGGACCGCAAGACCCAGTTTAATCAGATCCGCAAACTCACCGCTGCACCCGATTACATGCTCGGGAGCGTCCAGGCGGTCACAGAAGACGGAAGGCTGGTGGTGGTCTCGGCCACAGCCAGCCAGATCGGGCCATATGCCAACACAGCCGGGAAAGTGATCCTGGTGGTGGGCAGCCAGAAGATTGTTCCCGATCTGGACACGGCGTTCCGGCGTATCCGGGAATACGTGCAACCCTGGGAGGAAGCCCAATTGCGAAAATCGGCCAACATCGGAACCTTCATCGGCAAAATCCTGCTCATCGAGCAGGAATGGATAAAGGATCGGATGACCGTGATCCTGGTCAGGGAACCAATCGGGATTTAGTAGAGTCAAGCGCTATGCGAGTCGGAATCACACGGAACAAACAGGCCAGGTTGTCAGCCAGTCTGGGCGAGTTGTGGAAGGATCCACAGGACCGCCGGCTGGTTACCAATGCTATCCAGGCGTTGGATTCCGGGTACGACCTTGCTCAGAAAATCGCCCAGGAGCCCGGAGTTGAGCAGATCCTATTGCAGATGTTCGGGAGGTTGGCAGAGGCTTACCCGGCATTATCGCTGGTGCGCAACAAAAAGATCCTGGATATCGCCTGCGGTTCGAACACGAGCAAACTGCCGGGGTCGCTATACGTCAATACCCCGTTCGGCGAGTTGTCATTCGGGCATACGAACAAAGGCTATACGGCCCTGTTCGAGCCTTGGTTTTGCAGAATCCTTTTTGCGCTGGATGCGCATCCCGTCGGAATCGATTTCGGCGACCTGGAAGCGGAAGCTTTCCAGCATTATCGGGTGGACCTGGGGAAGAAAGGCGCACTGGATTTCCTGCCGGACCATTCGTTCGAAGGCATCCAGGACAGCCGGTTGTTTGGGTCGCCTGAATTCACCGTTCAGTTCCCAAAGGCGGTTGACCGCTTGGCGGTAGCCCGGGAGATCAGGCGACAGGAAAAAAGGTTGTTGAAACCTGGCGGGATCATCATCCATTCGGATGCAAAGGCGTTGGTGGAATAAGGTTGGTCCGAAATCATCACAAAGTGAAAATAATTATGGCAGAAAACACAGATTTACACATCGGGTCGTCGGCTCCTGAATTCAAGCTGATGGCGGGGAATGGGGCAGAAATCAGCCTGACGGATTTCCGATCCAGCAAGAATGTGGTCCTTTTTTTCGTGCGGGAATTCAACTGAATGCAATGCCGGAGTCATGCCAGCCAGTTGGGCCGGCTTAACCAGGAATTTCAGGCTGCAAATTGCGAGATCCTGCTCATCCTGGGGGAACCCGTCGATAAAGCCCGGCGATATTCCGAGATCCTGCATCTACCCTTCCCGGTTCTGGCAGATCCCCAGCGGGAGGTTTATCACCGCTATGGGTTGGAAAAAGTGTTTCTCGTGATCCAGCGCACGGCTTCCCTGGTAATCGACTCCGGCGGCGTGGTGCGCTATTTGAAGAGCGCTACCTCCCCGATGACCTGGCTGCAGGAGAGCCGGGGACTGTTGGAATTTGTCACCGGACTGGCAAGCGCAGCGCCGGTAATGGACACGTAAGAATTTGATGAACTGGTTCTCTTGACCTGACGAGAAGGACGATCCCCCTCAATGATCCCACCCTTCACCCATTCGTCTTCGGAGACGATTGCTCCTTGTTTGTTTTGGTGGCACATAGGTTGCGGATCGAAACAAGTGCTTGATCTCGGACCACAGCTACGATTAAATCCCCCGATTTTAGGGTGGAATCGCCGTGCGGGATGAATGAGACCATCTTACGACGAATGGCCACGACGATACATTCGCGCGGCCATTTTAATTTTCCCAACTGGGCGCCATCGCAAATGGAATTCTTCTCGACCCTGACTTCAACGGTGGTCAGTCCGCTGACCTCGCGGATGCGCGCTTCGCTGACACTCAGGTGGATGTCTTCCCGGCTGGTCACCCCGAGCTCGTACGCCTGCACGATGTCATTGCGGCGTACCATGCCCAGGATGTGACGCGGGTTGTCGCGCTCCACCACGGGCAAACGCGAGATGTCGCGTGGGGCCATGCGCCGTAAAGCGGTCCCAACCGTCTCGTCCGGATAGACTGAAACGATTGCCTGGCTGGCAATTTCACCCACGGTCATCTTTCTATGGTCCTTGTTTTGCAGCACAGCCTTGCGATAATCTTCGAGAGAAACGATACCGTATAGAGAGTCCCCATCGTCCATCACAGCAAAGCCGTGCCGCCCGGTCTCGATGAATTTTTCTGCCAACATATCGATGGGCGTATCGATGGCTAATTTGGTAAGTTCCTTTTGCATGACTTCCGAGACTCGCACAGATTCCATCACGTCTACGTCCTTACCTTGCTGCAGATGAATGCCGCGATTGGCAAGTTTTAGCGTGTAAATCGACTCTCGTTCCAGTTTCTGGGCCACCAGCAGGCTGACAATTACGCCGATCATGAGCGGCAGGATCATGCGATAGTCGTCGGTCATCTCGAAAACGATCAGGAAGGCCGTAAAAGGAGCCCGCGCCGCGCCTGCAAAGACGGCCGCCATCCCGACGATGGCGAATGCACCCGGTCCCGCCGTCATACCCGGGAAGACCATCTCGATCAGGGAACCGAAGGCGCCGCCGACTGCCGCACCCGTAAAGAGCGCCGGTGCAAAAACCCCGCCTGAATTACCCGAGCCGAGTGTCATCGAAGTCGCCAGGGGTTTAAGGAACGCCAGAATAAATAATAAGCTCAACGAGAGCTTGCCCAGCAAAGCAGTCTCTATGACGGGAAAACCCGATCCAAAAACCAGCGGAACATTTAGAGCTGCGGGCAACCCCATCATGCTTTCTGCATCCGGTGTGAAACCCAGGCCTAATATCATCGGGTAAACGAAGGCCATAGCCCCCAACATTAAACCGCCCACGGCCGGTTTTAATGCATTCGGGAAACGCCATTCGTCGAAACGATCTTCGAACCAGTACAGCAGGCGGATGAAACCGACTGCAAACAGAGCCGCCACCGCGCCCAGTAAAGCATATAACAACACTTCCCAGGGCGTCTTGATGGCGTAATGTGGGATGTTAAATGCGGGTTGGGCGCCCAGGAACACCCGCGCGATGGTCGAGGCCATAACGGCGGATATGATCACATTCCCCAGGTGTTTCAGTTGGAACTCGCCCAGGATGATTTCCATGGAAAAAAGCACCCCGGCGATCGGGGCGTTAAACGTCGCCGAAATTCCGGCTGCCGCTCCACAGGCAACCAGGTTGCGGATGCGGTCCTCAGACATGTTGAACCATTGTCCGAGCGTCGACCCGAAGGCAGCCCCAACCTGCACGATTGGACCTTCGCGTCCGGCCGATCCGCCACTACCGATGCACAGGGCCGAGGCGATCACTTTTGCCACCACCACCCTCGGGCGAATCCGGCCGCCGTTCAAGGCAATTGCCTGCATTACCTCAGGGACGCCATGCCCTTTGGCTTCCGGGGAAATATAGGCGATGATCGGACCGGCTAGCAGACCTCCGGCAACCGGGATCAGTACAAACAGCCAGCGACCGATGAAAAATAAGGCCTGCCCCCCACCTTCGAAGAAAATGCTTTGCACCAGCGCGATTAGCCTGATAAAACCCACTGTGGCCAGGCCTGTGCCAGCCCCAACGACCAGCGCACTCCCGATCGATACTGTGGTTTCCGAGGGTTGTAATCGGTCAAGGATGGCGGCTGGGATGCGGATCTTCGAGCGTTTCACAAAAAATATTATAACGCCTTTACGTAAATTTAATCATTGACCGTTTTCGGAGGATAGGGGGATTACTTCGCAAAGTGCGTTCGTATTGACAGAGCTAATTGCGGTTTTCCAATTGAATTTTGCTCCTGGTTAACATTTCCCCCTCCACGTGACGGACTTGCATATCAGTGAGCAGGTGGATTTGTGACGGCGGCACGCCCTTTTTCGGTCAGGGACCAGTGGCGGACAAAAGTCTGGCAACTTGAATTAATGGGACAATCCGGGCAATCCTTTTTGATCTCATTGCAGTCCATCCCGATTTCCTGGAGATAGCCCTTATCGGTCAACTGGCCCACGATCTGTTGGACCATGTCGGGAGAGATATCCAGTTTATGGGACAGCTCCAGCAGGCTTTGGACTTGTCCATCACGGATGGTTTCCAAAAATCGATGCAGCATCCTAAAATAGACTCCCGATTTGATATACCGCCACTGCCAACCCCAGCGAAAGAGCCAATTGCATCCCTACACTGGTGAGAAGTCCATTTCCAGGAGCGGGTTTCCTGCAGGATGGCCGCCACCGTCCCAACACAGGGGATGAAAAGGATCTGAAAAACCAGAAAGGCCAACATGGCTGCGGGCGTCATGACCGTCGTCAAAATTGCGAGACTGCCGTACAAGACAGCCAGGGTGGCGATGGCGTTCTCTTTGGCGACGAAGCTGGTCAGCAGTGCAACCAGGACCGGCCAGGGCAGCCCCATCCATTGCCCGACCGGCTCGAGAAATTTCCCTACCATGCTGAGATAGCTGGTCATCACCTCGCCGGTGGGGAAGTAGGAGAGCACCCAGACGACCAGCGTGGCAACCAGGATGGTCGTACCGGCTTTCTTGAGAAAACCGACGATGTTTTCCCGGACGTATATGCCGATGGATCTGAAATTTGGCAGGTGGTAGAGCGGAAGTTCCATGATGAAGGGAACGTGTTCGTTTTCGAAGAAGAATTGATGCAGCAGCAGCCCCAACCCGGCCAGGATCAACAGGCTGAAGCCGACCAGGCCCCAGGCCACCCAGAAGGCATTTGCGCCGAAAAAGACCGACGCCAGGATGGTGATGACCGCCATGCGCGCGGTGCAGGGCACCAGCGGGATCAACAAAATGGTCAACAGGCGCGCCCGTTTCGATTCGATGATTCGGGTTCCCAGGATGGCGGGAACGTTGCAGCCAAACCCCAGCAGGATCGGCATGAAGCTTTTCCCGTGCAAGCCCATCATATGCATCCAGCGGTCCGAGAGGTAGGCCGCCCGGGCCATATAGCCGGTATCTTCCATAAAGCCCAGGATTGCGAAGAATATGATCAGGATGGGCAGGAAGGTCAGTACCATGCCGATGCCCCCAAGGATGCCACCCGCGCAGAATTCCACCAACCAATGGGGCGCCTGGGTCCACCCGCTGCGCAGGATCTGGGCGAGTTGGCTGATCAGGGAACTCAACCAGGCTTGCAGTGGGCTGCCGACTGTGTAGGTCAGCCAGAATACTCCGCCCAGGATGGCTACCAGGGTCAGGGTGCCCCAAAGCGGATGGGTCAGCACCCTATCCAGGCGGGCGGTCAGCCCAACCCGGGTCACTTTTGGTTCGACCACCGCGGCCCGGATGATGCGGGCCACCCATTCGTAACGGGCGCCTGCGATATCCAGGATGGCATCTTCGTGCTGGTAAAGCAGAGTGTGGACGGGTTCCCAGGCTTCGTCCGGCATGGCAGATTTCATCAACCGGGTGAGTTCCTCATCTCCTTCCAACAATTTGAGCGCCACCCATTCTTCGGGGTAGATAGGGTAACACGTAATCGCCGATCAAGCCCCTCAGCCGGTCCAGGACGGCCTGGTGGGCAGGCAGGATCAGGGGTCTTTTGGGCTGATAGGGGATTTCATGGTTGGCCATGCGCAAAACGGCCTCTTCAAGCTCAACCAGGCCGACACCCCTGGATGCGACCATCGGCACCACTGGAACGCCCAGTGCGGCCTCCAACACTTTGTGTTCGATCTGGATGCCCTCCTGTTCGGCCACGTCTGCCATGTTAAGCGCAATCACGATTGGGACCGGCAGGAGCAGGAGTTCCGCAACCAGATAGAGACTGCGCTCCAGGGTCGCCGCGTTCACAACCGCCACGATCAGATCAGGATGTTCCTTGATGATATAGTCTCGGGCCAGCCGTTCCTCTTCGGAGCTGGCGGTCAGGCTGTAGGTGCCGGGCAGGTCGACGATCGAAAAACCGCTGCCCTTGTACTTGAAAGAGCCGATCTTGCACTCGATGGTTTTGCCCGTCCAATTGCCTACGTGCTGGTTCATCCCGGTCAGCAAATTGAATACGGAAGATTTCCCCACGTTGGGTTGGCCCGTCAGTGCAATCGACAAATTTCCCGCAGCAGTCGTTTCTTTTTTGAGAGTTTTTTCCTTGCCGGAAAAGCTCACGAAGATATGCGCCGCCTCTCCCATGCCGATGGCGACCCGCGCGCCGCGCAACGAGACCAACAGCGGCCCGTGGTCGCTTCTGCGCAGGACCGTGATGAAGGCGCCCGGGGTAAATCCCATCGCAGCCAGCCTGGCAAGAACGCCGCGTCCGCCTTCCAGGCGCCGGATGATGGCTTCCTTCCCGCAGGGAAGAGTGGTTAAAAGGAGCGGTTCACCGTTCGTCAGGATCGGCATCATTCTGCTTTTTCCACAAAGATGTACCGGGCGATTGCAAAGCCTAATGCCACTTTCTGTCCCCCAAGCTGCAGGCTCAGGGTTTGATTGAACGGCAAGATCTCGCAGACTTCAGCCAGCGCCCCCGGGATTACTCCATTGGTTTCCAAAAACTCGAGCAGGTCATGATCGTCTTCCGCAATTTCATGGATCCGCCGGATGATGACCCTGTCGCCGGAATGCAAGCTGTTGAGAGGCAGCCAGTCTGCGGCGACGTATTCGTACCCGGGCAGCGGGTTGCCGTGCGGGCAAAGCTGCGGGTCATCCAGGTTATCCCGCATCTGGTTTTCGATCTCGTCCGAGATGGTATGCTCGATCTGGTCGGCGGCAGTATGGACACGCGACCAGGGCACCTTCAGCATCCTGGCCAGCATCCACTCGGTCAGCATGTGCCGCCGGATGACCGAACTGGCCGCCTGGGAACCCTTTTCGGTCAGGTGGATGCTTTTCCCGGGTCCGGTTGCCACCCAGCCATCCCGTTCCATGCGCTTGAGGGTCACGGTCACGGTGGGTGGCGCCACTTCCAGCGACTCGGCCAGGCGGGCTGCGATGACTTCGCCCTCGTCCCGTTCCATCACGTAGATGATGGCCAGATAGTCTTCAATCGTGGGCGTGGGACGGGTTCCTATTTCTAACTTAGTTGGTAGTGCCATTGTTCATCTTGACGGGGAAGTATTTTGTGAAAACTACAACAACTTAAATTAGTATAGGCTAATAATTATGATTACATCCTACTAAAGTATTTTAGCCATCCCTGAATGACTGTCAAGCTGGAAAAGGCATGGAAATTGGCGATAAATGTAATATTTATTAGTTGTTTATAAGGAAATTTGCCGGTGACACTTCACGGACCCCTGGTTTGGTACAATACGACGGAAATATGCTTTTATGGAAATTAATGGTGAAAATATGAGTCGTTTCGCAAAATTTGCCTGGTTCACACTTGCATGGGCCGTCCTGGATATATTGTGGGGGGCTTTGGTACGTGCAACCGGCTCGGGCGCCGGATGTGGCAACCATTGGCCTACCTGTAATGGCGTGATCGCGCCTACACCAGAGCACATCGGGACCTTTATCGAATTCACCCACCGCACATTGAGCGGAGTAGCCTTGCTGCTGGTACTGGTTTTATTGATTTGGGGCTGGCGAAAATATCCCAAAGGTAACCCGGTACGCATCGGCGTAACCGGTTCGGCAGCGTTCATTCTGTCGGAAGCCGGGCTCGGCGCAGTGCTGGTCCTGTTCCACTTGGTGGAGGACAATAGTTCTGGTTTGCGGGCGGTGGTGGTAGCCCTGCACCTGCTCAATACTTTCGTGCTGCTGGCCTTCCTGGCCCTGACGGCCTGGTGGGCCTCTGGGGGAAAATCGCTTTCCTTCCGAAAGAAAGGTTTCCTGCCATACTTCTTTGGGATTGGATTGCTGGGGGTGGCGCTGCTGGGCATGACCGGAGCTATCACCGCCCTGGGCGATACGCTCTTCCCGGCTAGCAGCCTGGCGCAAGGCCTGGCACAGGACGTCGCAACGAACACAAGCTTCCTGGTGCGTCTAAGGGTGATCCATCCCTTCATCGCCATTCTGGTTGGGACTTATACCCTCATCCTTGCTAGGCTGATTTATAAGCGATTTGACCAGGTGAAAAACCGGCGGTTGAGCGTACTCCTGGCAGGTGCCGTACTGGCGCAGATCACCGCTGGTATCACCAACTTGCTGCTGCTGGCACCCATCTGGATGCAGATCATCCACTTGCTCCTGGCAGATTCCGTCTGGATCAGCTACGTCCTGCTGTCGGCCTCCAGCTTATCCCAGGAGATCGAACCCAGCCATCCGTGACCCTTGCAGAAAGGATTGAGACACCTTAGTGTTATTCTCTATAGGGTTTCCCACAGCTCGAGGCGCAAAATGACATTCCATCCCGAATCGGAAGACGTTCAAAGTTTCGAGCGTCGTTCCCGCACGTATGAGAAATCCCTCTCCCAATTTTTGTTCTTCGATGGCTTTCACCGGATCGCCCTGAATACGGTTCCCAAGCAGTTTCACCCGCAAAGCCTCCTTGACATCGGTTGTGGAACCGGGCGGCTGCTGCGCATGGCGGCTTCCCGCTGGCCTGCAGCCCGGCTGACCGGCATCGATCCAGCCGGTGGGATGCTGCGCCAGGCCAGGCGTCTGACCCCAGGGGCAACCTTTCATACCGGCATGGCTGAAGCGCTGCCCCTGTCCGACGCAAGCTTCGACCTTTGTTTGAGCACAATCTCCTTCCATCACTGGCAGGACCAGCCCCTCGCCCTGGAACAGGTCGCCCGAATCCTGCGCCCTGGGGGCATGTTCGTTCTCATGGATGTCTATATGCCGTTTGGGTTGTATGGAATATTCCGGCATGGAAGGCAAATCAAACCGGCTGACTTGCGGGAGCTGTTTTCCCAATCCGGGATGACTGTAAAGCTGCAACGGCGACCATTGGCGCACTTTTTGCTAATAACTGTCGGCGAGCGACGTTAGATCGATTGGAAAATATAAATTTCCGCCCTGATGAATACCTTTTTCGGTATTTTATCTGGGCGGAAATATGATTCGGGGGTACGGCTTAAGGCATGAAATACCCAAATGTGTTCCCTGGTCCGCTTTCCTTACGCGAACACCTCTCTAAAAAAAGCTCTTTATTTTGCGGCTTCCGGATCAGTGACCAATGCGCCAGTTGAGAAGGTCAAACCTTCCGGACCACGCTCCACGTGGATGGTATCGCCTTCCTGGAATTCACCCGCCAGGATCTTCAGCGCCAGCGGGTCCTGCAACTCGCGCTGGATGGTGCGCTTGAGCGGGCGGGCGCCAAAGTCCGGGTCATAGCCCACATCTGCCAGGTATTCCCGTGCGGCTTCGGTCACTTCCATCTTATAGCCTTTATCTGCCAGCAAGGCAGATACACGCCGTAGCTGGATATCCACGATCCCGGCCAAATGTTCCCTGCCAAGGGCGTGAAAGATGACGATCTCGTCGATGCGGTTGAGGAACTCGGGCCGGAAATGCGCCTGCAACACCTGTGTTACCTCGTCGCGCGACACGCTATGGCCGCCTTCCCAAAGCTGGTTGCCCAGGTTGGAGGTCATGATCACCACCGTGTTGCGGAAGTCCACGGTCCGGCCTTGCCCATCCGTCAACCGTCCGTCGTCCAACACTTGCAGCAGTACGTTGAAGACTTCCGGATGCGCCTTTTCGATCTCGTCGAACAGTACCACGCTATAAGGTCGTCTTCGCACCGCCTCGGTCAACTGGCCACCTTCGTCGTACCCTACATATCCAGGCGGCGCACCGACCAAACGGGAAACGGTGTGCTTCTCCTGGTATTCACTCATGTCAATGCGGATCATAGCGCGGTCGTCATCGAAAAGGAAATCAGCCAAGGTGCGGGCCAGTTCGGTCTTGCCCACCCCGGTGGGTCCCAGGAAAATGAAGGAGCCGATCGGGCGGTTGGGGTCCTGCAGGCCCGCCCGGGCGCGCCGGACGGCGTTCGAAATGACCCGGACCGCTTCGTCCTGACCGATGACCCGCTCGTGCAAGGATCCTTCCATCCGCAGCAACTTCTCCGTCTCCCCTTCCAGCAAGCGTGAAATGGGGATGCCCGTCCAGCGGGCCACCACGGCCGCAATCTCCTCGGGATCTACTTCCTCCTTGAGCAGTGCACCTTCCGTCTGTACAGCCTTGAGGCGCTTTTCAGCCTCGCCCAGCTTGCCTTCCAGGTCGCGCAAGGTGCTGTAGCGCAAACGGGCGGCTTTCTCAAGGTCGGACCCGCGTTCGGCCCGGTCGATCTCATTCCGGGTCTGTTCGATTTGTTCCTTGACTGATCGCAGTTCGGTGATCGCCTGCTTTTCGTTTTGCCAGCGGGCCGTAGTTTGGAGCGAGCGCTCCTTGAGATCGGCCAGTTCCTGCACCAATTTCTCCAGGCGTTCCCTGGAAGAACGGTCCTTCTCTTTCTTCAGGGCTTCGCGCTCGATTTCCAGCTGCATCACCTGTCGGTCCAACTGGTCGAGCTCCTGGGGTTTGGAGTCGATCTCCGTCCGCAAACGCGCCGCGGCTTCATCGATCAGGTCGATGGCTTTGTCTGGTAAGTGCCGGTCTGAGATATAGCGGTGGCTTAGCGTTGCAGCCGCGATCACAGCCGGGTCGGTGATGCGTACTCCGTGGTGAACTTCGTAACGCTCCTTGAGGCCGCGCAGGATTGAGATGGTATCCTCCACGCTCGGCTCCTCCACCAGCACTGGCTGAAAACGTCGTTCTAGGGCTGGATCTTTCTCCACATATTTTCGGTACTCGTCCAGCGTCGTCGCCCCGATCATGTGCAATTCGCCCCGTGCCAGCATCGGTTTGAGCATGTTGCCGGCGTCCATCGAGCCTTCGGCTTTGCCTGCTCCCACCACGGTGTGCATTTCATCCACGAACAGGATGATCTCGCCGGCCGATTCGGTGATCTCCTTCAGGACAGCTTTCAGGCGTTCCTCGAACTCGCCGCGGTATTTTGCACCCGCGATCAATGAGCCCATGTCCAGTTGGACCAGGCGTTTTTTCTTCAGACCCTCGGGCACGTCTCCGTTGACGATGCGTTGTGCCAGCCCCTCGGCGATGGCGGTCTTGCCGACCCCGGGTTCGCCGATCAAGGCCGGGTTGTTCTTGGTGCGCCGGGACAGGATCTGGACCAGCCGGCGGATCTCTTCATCCCGCCCGATGACCGGATCAAGTTTGCCCTGGCGCGCCAGCGCGGTCAGGTCCCGCCCGTATTTTTCCAGGGATTGATAGGTCCCTTCGGGGTTTTCGTTCGTCACGCGTTGCGTACCCCGGATGGATTTGAGGGCGTTCAGAATGGCATCCTTTGTCAGGCCATGCTGCGATAGGCGTTTCCCTTCGATCGAATCGGTCAAACCCAGCAAAATGTGCTCCACCGACACGAAATCGTCCTGCATCCCTTTGGCGTAGCGCTGGGCGGCAGACAGTACATCCGCGCTGGCCTGGGCCAACCCGATGTCCAGGTTTGACCCTTGGATCTTGGGGCGACCTTCGAGATCTGCCGAGAGTTCTTCACGCAGGGCTTGCGGGCTGCCGGCCACCTTGGTCACGATCGCTGGAACGACCCCCTGGTCCTGGCTGACCAGGGCCAGCAATAAATGTGCCGGTTCAATGGACTGGTGGTGCAGGTCCTGGGCAATCTGTTGAGCGCTTAAGATGGCTTCCTGGCTTTTTTGAGTGAATTTATCGAGGTTCATGGGCTTTCTCCAAGTACTAAGTGTCTGGAATAAGTATAGTCAGGTTTTGTCTGAAGTATGTTGGTAAAAGGTAAGAATGGGATATGACGGTGGGCAACTGCGGTAAAATTTGTTTACGATTTTCTAACGGTTTATTTGCAAAAGGATGGTATTTTTACCTTTAAAATCTATCCGGTCACCCCGCATTCCGTTCAGGCAGGCAGTTGACGAATTAGAACATAAGTGCTATATTTACATTGCGACAATGGACTTCCTTTTAATCCACGACCTCCCATGAATCCTTCCCCTACGCCTTTTGCCCTTTTTCCCTTATCGCCTGATTACCTTTTTGCGTATTCCCTGTTCGCTGCTCTCCGTTCTCTGCGTTCCCTTTCTCCCAAAATTAGTCGTTTTTTCTGGTTATTAAAAAAATGGTATTTTATTCCCCTCTCTTTGATTTTCAACCTCTCCTCCGAATCCCTTCGGCAAGGTTTCTCCTTTCCTTTATCCCAAAAATTGTTTTCAAAGGCCTGTCCTGCGGCGTTTTCCCGCAGGGCCTGTCCTGCGGCGTTTTCCCGCAGGGCCTGTCCTGCGGCGTTTTCCCGCCGGACCTGTCTCCAAATCAGAGAATTGTTTCGAATTGTTTGGGTCTCTTTGCGCAAGCCGCCGTCCACGGCGGCGGGGACGCTGCCTGGTGCAGGCAGGAAAAATATAGGTTCTTTCGACCAAATACTTAAGATTTTATTTGCTGGATTAAGACATCTGATAAAAATAAAATTCAATTCTGTTCTACATTCAGGAGGCAAACATGTCCGCATCCAAAACCCCGGCTGAAAACCCGGCTGAATCATTTTCCTTCAAAGCTGAGACCAAACAGCTTTTAAACATCCTCATCCATTCGCTCTACAAAGACCGGGAGGTCTTTCTGCGCGAGTTGCTTTCGAACGCATCCGATGCCCTCAACCGCATCCGTTTCGAGATGCTGACCGACCACCAGGTGCTGGATTCCGATGCCGAACTGCGCATCCGCCTGACTGTCGATAAAGAGAAGCGCCTGCTTACCATCCAGGATAGCGGTATCGGCATGACCCACGACGAGATCATTGAGAATCTTGGGACGATCGCCCAGTCAGGCGCCAGGAAGTTCATGGAAGCTACCAAGGATAACAAGACCGATTTCTCCCGGGTTATCGGCCAGTTTGGCGTGGGCTTCTACTCGGTCTTCATGGTGGCAGAATCGGTTCGGGTGACATCTCGGTCTTACAAGCCGCGTGCAAAAGCGGTTGCGTGGTTTGCCACCGGGGAGGATAATTTCCAGATCAGTCCTGCCGAAATGGAGCAACGTGGCACGAAAGTGGAGCTCACACTAAAGGAAGACGCCCTCGATTTCGCCGAGGAATACCGCCTCAAGGAGATCATTCACAAGCATTCCGATTACATCGGTTTCCCGATCTATTTCGGAGACGAAAAAGAACCCGTCAACAAACAGAACTCACTCTGGAGGACCCCTAAACAGGAGTTGACCGAAGAGAAATACAACGATTTCTACCGCCAGGTGACCCTCGATTTCGAAGAGCCGTTGATGCACATCCACATGATCACGGATGTGCCGGTCCAGTTGTACGCCTTGCTCTACATCCCCCGCAAGGCCGAACGCGGCGTGTTTGCCCTGCGCCGGGAGGATGGTCTGAAGTTGTACTCCCGCAACATCCTGATTGACGAATACAACAAGGACCTGCTGCCTGAATACTTGCGTTTTGTGCAGGGCGTGGTCGATTCAGAGGACCTGCCTCTCAACGTCTCGCGCGAGACCATCCAGGCGACCGGTTTGATGGCGGGCTTGAAGAAGGTCCTCACCAATCAGGTCCTCAAGGAACTGGACGCGTTGGCCGGGAAAGAGCCAGAAAAATATAACGATTTCTGGCAGGAATTCGGCGACTATCTCAAGCAAGGTGTAGCCATGGCTCCGGCGGAATCCACCCCGTTGTTCCCCTTGCTGCGTTTCAAGACAAATCTAAAGCCCGAGGCGTGGTCGTCTTTGGAGGATTACGTCGGGCAAATGCAGCCGGACCAGAAGGTCATCTATTACATCGTCGGCGAAGATCCGAAATCGATTCTGCGCAGCCCGCACCTGGACTATTTCCAGGGGCAGGGCACTCAGGTGCTTCTGCTGACCGAGCCGATGGACTCCTTTATGCTGATGGGGCTGCATAAGTATAAGGATTACGAGCTTAAGAACGTTGCCCAGGCGGAATTGCCCGACAAAACCACGGATGCGCAAAAAGCGGAAAAGATGCCGGAGGATGATTTCAAATCGCTGGTGGAGCGTTTCAAGAAGGTGCTGGGCGAGCGTGTCACCGACGTGCGCGCCAGCAGCATGCTGTCGCAATCCGTGGCCCGGCTGGTCGACGCGGACGGCTCCCCCAACCCTGAAATGCAGCGGGTCTATAAGTACTTGGGCAAAGAGTATGAAGTTCCCAAGAAGATCCTTGAATTGAACCCGGCGCACCCTATTCTAAAAAACCTGCTAAAGCCTGAAATTGGCGATGATTTGCAGGCGTTGGTCATCGATCAAATCTATGACAGCGCCTTGCTGGTGGAGGGGCTGCACCCCGATCCCTCCAGCATGGTTCCGCGTTTGCAGCAGATCATTGAGGCCGCCCTGGGACACTCGGGTCAGCCGCCCAAAGCCGAATAATCAGGCGCAACTGTCTGTTCCCTGCATTCCGCCAGCATGACCCTGGCGGAAGATCTTAAACAGCACTAGCTATACTTTGCTGCTCTATTCAACCTCATAAGCGTATTGGCACTTCTTTATATTAGCTGGTGCGAAACATCACATGCCCTACCTAAACTGGGTATAATTCAACGAACATTTTTCGAGGGTTGCCGCATTTCGGAGGAGGTAAGGATCATGAACGTCATTTCAGAAGTAATCGTCGCAGTCGTCATTGTATTCATCCTGCTATTGGTCATCTTCGAGTATCGTATCCGTCAGCCGGATTTCCTGGTGTTGCACGAGTCCAATGGACGCATCAGCCTTCGAAAAGGTCTGCTCTATCCGCGTCATTTCAGCCTTTCCCTGCAGCGCACGACCTGCCCGATCCAGTTGACGGTGGATGCGACCGCGGCCGGAAACCTGGGGGTGCGAGTCAAACTGGTTGGTTCAGTGGCGCCCAGCCTCGACCACATCCAATCCCTGATCCGCGTGGGGGGGTGGAACCGGGATGCCGTGGCGCGCGCAACCGATGAAGTGCAGGTATTACTGCAGGGCCTGGTCAAGGAATTTACCGAACGTTCCGGGATCAATGCCTTGAGTTCGGCCAATGTGCTCAGCTATTTGAATGAACGTTCGGCCCAGGTTAAAGAGAATTTCGGCGTGGAACTCATCTCGCTGGCGATCCAGTCTTTGGACCCGACCGACCCTGAGATCGCGGACGCACTGCGCCAGCAGGAACAGGCGCGCCTGCTCGAACAAACCGAGCATCTCAACCAAAAGGCGCGCGTGGCGACCGCCAAAGCAAAGTACCAGGCTGACGAAGACATTGCCGAAATGGAACATGCCCTCGAACTGAAGAAAGCCGGGTTGAAGAAAGCCCTGCTCGAAAAGGAATCCGCCCTCACGCAGCAAAGCCTGTCCGATGAGCTGGAACGCAACCGCATGCGGCTGGCGTTTGAGAAGGAAGAATTGGAAGCGATCAAGAACAGCCCGGAACTATTGATGTTGACTCCCCAGGCGGCCCGCCTGGCGGAGGCCAGCCAGAACATGAAGAACGCTCGCACGGTCATCTCTTTATCTCCACAGGATTCGGCCCATGGATCAGAACTGCTCAACCTGTTCCAGGAATTGCTGCAAAAGGCTCTCGAGGCGAAGAAGAACGCCGGTTAGGCAGGCGGTATTCGTCGACCCCCAGTTTTCCCCTGACACAGATTGAGAGTGCATCCGATGCCATCCCGGCCCGATCCCCTGACCTTTTTCCGCCTGAAGCCCATTCGGGCTGCCAGGGTGTCTGAGATCAGTGAAACGACCGCGGCCGCACCGGTTCCGCCCGAGGAACGTGTCAATTTTCATATTGGGAACCCGCTTCAGGATGCCCGGCTGTCCTCGACCTTTCTGCGGATTGCGCTTGGAATCGATGTCCACCGGGAAGATCTGCGGGATTCGGACGCTGAGGCAATCCTGGATCATCTGGGCTGGGACGGTTCCGATAAACCCAAACTCGAGCTGATCATCCGGGCCATCCAAAAAAGTTCACCATACATGCCGCGCGGCGGTTATTCACGGAAAAAGCCGCATGCCCTGATTGCAGCATTCTGCGGGTGGTTGGAGCACCAGCAGGAACCGTTGGTCTATGATACCGGGGAACAATCCGGAGACGCGAGGTAATTCTTGCCTCGGGCGGGATCAACGAAACACTGCGGATCCTGTTGTTTGCATTGTCCTCCTACCTGGAGATCACACCTGCCCGCATCCTGTGCTATCGCTGCCAACTTCCGCAACCCCTGACGGCTATCCCCAACTTGATCTTTGAAGACCTGGCGGAAGACGAGCGCCTTGCGCGCGAACAGGTCGAGCAATCCCTGGCTCGGACGCCTGACGCCCCGACCTTCTTATTGATTGGTGACCTGCTGGGGGAGGAGACGCGCCGCAAGTTGCGCATCTTAAGCGTGGAGCGCCCGCTCTATTTCATTGAAGTTAATAACGCCCCCAACCACCTTTCACTGGCGCGCGAGGCCAGGTTGGTTCAGCGCGTCCTGCGCCTGCTAACGCCGGCGATATTTGCACCCAGGCTGGATTCGCTTTCGACAGTATTCATCGCCGGAAACGCCGATCTCCTGAATGTAATGGAGAACGTCCATTTCAGCATGAAAGGCACGCCTTCCGCCTCGGAAATCGAGTTCCTGATCTACCTTCTCGATCAAAATCTGGTGAACCTTCCGGATACAACTTCAGCGGATGTTCCTCAAGAGAAACCAACCTTCGACGGGCTGGCGCTGTCGATTGGAGCCGAATCTGCCCTGCCGAACCTGGCGGAGCGCGTGGAAGGCCACCTGGACCGGTTGTTGCAGGAGCGGGCCCGCAAAATCGCCATTTCCATCGCCGGCTTTGAAGAAAAAACCGCCGTGTTTGCTGAACGGATCAAGAACAGTTGGAAAGACGGCGTCATCGACGAATTTACCAGCCTTGACGCCAGGGAACTTTTCGACCAACTGGTCCAAAATATCCACGATCCAGCCTGGTGTAATACATTGCAGCGCAGCTTTTTAAGCGCATTCACCAAACACCAGCCGCAATACCGTCCCGATGCCTGCCTGGTTGTCAGCGGCTCTTCCCGCACAGCCTTGGGTATTTTAGGATTCCATTGCGAAATTACTGAAGTGGTAATTCCGGATTTGAGCTGGTCCTACGAACAGTGCTTCCCCACGGTGCACGCGGTACCTCTGACCGAAACATTGGAACTTGACGTAGACGCCATCATCGAAAAGATCGAGCAGCTTTGCCAGGAGGACTCGTCCTGGCCAAAACGCGGCCGCGGTGGCGATCAATAACCCGCATAACGCTACGGGACAGATCCTGGACGAAGCTGCCATTCGCAAACTGATCAAGTATTGTTTGCAGCACAACCTATATGTCATCGATGACCTGGCCTACCAGAACGTTGCGCCGGTCGACGACCTGCCTGAGATCAAAACAGCTCGTCAGGTCGCCTCCGAACTGGTTCGATCAGGTGAATTGGATGACCAGAAAGCAGATCGGGTACTGACGGTCCACTCAATGTCCAAGACCGATTGCCTGGCGGGTGCCCGGTTGGCGGTAATCGAAATCCGCAACCCTCAATTACGGCAACGTTTCGAAACGTTGAATTCCATCATACAACCCAACCTGACGGCTATATTCATATGCTACTTGTTTTATCGGAGCGCCGCCCAATCCACCCGAACCTATTGGCACTTGCGGAACAGGATCTTTGCGGAACGTACGCAGGCATTGATGACCGCCCAGGAAAACCTGCCACCCGATCGGAACCCATTTGGTCTGGTCATCATTCCTCCCACGGGAAGTATGTATCCGCTCCTGCAGGTTAAACGACTGCCCGCAGGGCTCTCCCTGGATTGGCTGGCGTCTTCCCTTGCACGGCGGGGCATTGGCTTGTTGCCGCTGGGGACGTTTGCACGCACGGAGGAGGGTTTCGAGACCGGGAGGACCACCTTCCGCCTGACGCTGGGTGGTGTGGATGGCGCGGAAATCCTCCAGGCAAAAACCCGCCGGTTATTGATCGACCTAAACCGGCTGATCGTCATTGAAGAATCGCGCTACAACCGCAAAGGATTGTCCTTCCGGATCCAGCCAGGCCGCAGCAGCCGGACGATCGAACTTGGGCGCGCCTGGGATTCCATCTCGTCGCAATTGCTCCAACTGGTCAGCAAAAACGCCACCGATCGTGAGTGGCTTCCCCGGTCGCCATTGGTGGCACAGGAATTAAAGCGGGAATTCCTGAAGAGCTACGCCCCGGAACGGTTGGATGTTTTCCGGACCCGTCTGCTCGAACGCGCCTTCCTGAGCGACGAACTGATCCGGGTGGCATCGAGTGATAACGGCGATTGGCTGGGCGCGCGCCTGGACACGGAATTCATGAAAGATTCCTTGCCGCGCCGCCAGGAGTTATTCAGGTTGCGTTCGTATGATCGCACGGTTCACCCGACCCAGATGTATTCGCTGCAAGCCGAGCTGGCGCTGGACGCGATCATCGCCGACCAGGTAGCTTCCCGGCCGGTCGAAGCCCTACAGATCAAGAAAGCTGCTCATGCATTGTGGCAGGAATATCTGGGCCGGAATGTCGCCATTAACTCGCAACAGGAAGGCGATGAGATCCTGCTTGACCTGGCCACGCTGATTACCGGCGAGGAATTCGCGCAGCAGTTCACCGGTGCCGGGCTGACCTCGCTCCTTTCGTTTTGGAGTGACTGGGATGGGAGCAATCGGCCCAGCGGGCAGGGGCATCGCCTGGTGGCTGCGGTAGTTACGGAGAATGTCCGGCGAATGGCGCGCATCCTGGCGCTCCTGCGCCAGGCGGCTCCAGCTATCCAGGTGCAACCCGATCTTATCTCCGAACTAGAGCAGTTGCCTTATCGGAACGAACGCTTCACAAACCTCCAGAACGATATCACCATCTTGACGCAGCAATTGGAACAGCGCTATCGTGGCATCCTGCCGTTCTCGATTGACACAACCTCCGTACAACGTCTGGCCACCCGTCTGCACCTGCGGCGGGACCCGGCGCGGGTTCTCTGGCAGCACAATGACCGCTATGAACAGAGGATGCTCGAACTGCGCCGGCAGCGCCGGAGTATGCTTGAATATTACTGCAGATTGAATAAGAAGCTTCGCAAACAATTACACGCCTTGATCCCGGCTATCCAGGCTAACCGGACTTCCCAGAGCTTGCTCCGGGAAGTGGTGGGATACCGGGATATCCTGCAGCGTACTGTGATCACCCCTCGCATCCATCAGGGTATGGTGACGGCGCGCGATCAGTTTGCGATCGATACGACCGTGTTTAACTTGTATGAAGTGAATGCCATCTCGGGGATGTACGGCAATCCGGGGATGGCGCTGGCGCTTCAAGTCAGCTATTCCTCCAAGCCCGAAGCTTTGATCTCGCTCGACCGCAAGATGCGCATCCAGGCTGAGCAAACGCGCCGGGATTATCCGCAGGTGGAGTTGCCCTCGATCTGGCTGATCCCCCTCTTGGAGGAACTTGACTCGGTTTCCAACCTGCGCGCTTACCTGGACCGGGTCTGGGACTATGCCACGCAAAGCCGCCAGATCACCCAATCGCCGCGCGATCGTTTTGCGGAGATCATCCCGGAGGTCTTCATCGCTGGCTCCGATTTGAGTCAGCAGGTCAGCCAGGCTGCCGGCGCATCCCTATACCTGAAAGCAAAGTTCGACCTGCAGTCCTGGCTGGCCGAACACAGCGCCGCGGAGACCTTGCGGATTAAGTTGGGCAGCGGCGAACCCATGCAACGCCAGGGGGGATATTATGCCCGCGAGGCCGGGCGCCCGGCTTTCCTGGTCTCGGATGACAACCGGCGCAGGTTTGCGGCGCACCTGCCGGCGCCGGCGCGTAAGAGTACCACCTACGCCATCACGCCTTTGCAGGGGATTTTCCTGGGGGGTGATTTGCGGACCTTCCAAAGCAATTTATCCGAACAGCTTCGTTACCTGCCGGTGCAGGATTTTGTCAGTTTGCTGTACCATGTGCGGGAATCACAGCGGGTGCATCGCGACGACCTGATCCGGGCTGCCGAGACCATTGCCGAAAGCCGCCTGAGCGCGCATAGCCGGAACGTACAGGAGTTGGAACGCTTGACAATTGGGACGAACGAGGCGCTCTACGACGGGTTCCTCACTGAACTGTCCGAGAATTTCCGCCACATCTTGTATGGCCAGGCGGAAGACGTCATCGGGATTCACATCATTTCGTATTTCATCGGCAGGTCCAGCCCACAATTGCGCGACCGTCCGACCGCCCGGCGCACTGCGGATACCGGTCCCGAACGTGGACAACAGATCCTCGCCAACATCGCCAAGATCATTCCGCTGTCCAGGCAGGGCAGCCTGTTGCGGGCCATTGCACATAACCAGGCACAAACGGTTGTCTTGGGCATCAATCAGCTTACCACCGGCCTGTTCCGTGCGCTGGAAAAGTACGCCCAAAAAGCCAGCGTGGAAGCCGAACAAGAGCGCATGATCGCCGAACATCTGCTGCCGCACCTGCCCGTGTATGAAATTCTCAACACCTTGCGCATCTACCAGGACTGGCAGGGAGAATTCCTCAAGCGCATCGAAAATGCCTTCCCTGCTGGTAATTCGGCTTTTGTGGCATTACGGGAAGACAATCATGCTCTTCATCAATATTTGCCATTATTCCAGCAGGAATTGCTCCGCCGGCATGGCGTCAACGTGAACGATTTCTTTGATAATGGAGTCTTCATTCCGGAACTCCTGCCTACGCTGCGGCCTGACCTGGCGGTCTTGTTGCAACATAACCTTTTCAACACCGATATCGATCGTTTCCTGGAATCGGTCACAGGGAGGATCGAGCCGGGCTGGCGCGAACAGGTGGAGCAGTTACTGCGTTTGCCGGACCAGATCCGCGATTGGCGCGCCATCATCTGGGATGTGATCGGCGAATCAATCTACCAGCGCGTGCAGAGTTTCTCCGAACTCGCCATTGCCTTGTATTCCTTCTCATCATCTCACACAACTTCGGGGAGCACAGCCTCCCCAGTACGGGGGACGCGCCTGTCTCCAGCCCTGAGCGGATTCTTCCGCAGCGCACGCGCAGATGATGAGATGCGCAATTTTTTGATTGACGCGGCGGAATACCTGAGTTCGTTCACCGACGGGAATATCGAGGTGCCGGTCAGCATTATCCGGGCCATGAATGATGTCGAACACATTGCGCAAATCGAGGAGAGCGCCCTGCCTCCCGAAAAGCAGGACGTCATCCGGACCTGTCTGCTGCAGATTGCCCGCCTGGCGGGGAGAACGGTTAAGCTCCCCCTTCATGCCTACACCACAATCCATCTTAAAGGAAGTGTTCGGCTACGACACCTTTCGACCATTGCAGCGTGAGGTAATCGAAAACGTCCTGATGCGGCGTGATACCCTGGCAGTCATGCCCACCGGCGGCGGGAAATCCCTGTGCTATCAAATCCCGGCACTGCTCATGGACGGACTCTGCGTGGTCGTCTCACCCCTGATCGCATTGATGAAAGACCAGGTGGAGCAGTTGCACACGGCTGGCATCCCGGCGCTTTTCCTGAATAGCTCGCTCCAGCCCGAGCGATACCAGGAAAACATGGAAAGCGTGCGCAACGGCAATGTGCGCCTGCTGTACGTGGCTCCCGAAACATTGCTGACCCAACGACTAATCAACCTGCTTTCAGGGGTCAAAGTGGACCTGCTGACCATCGACGAGGCCCATTGCATCTCCGAGTGGGGGCATGACTTTCGTCCGGAATACCGTCAATTGGCCGGTCTGCGGCAACGTTTCCCGAATGCCGTCTGCCTGGCACTGACCGCCACTGCCACCTCACGCGTGCGGGCTGATATCAAAGCCAGTTTGGGGTTTTTGAAGTCGAACGAATTCGTGGCGAGTTTTAACCGGGAGAACCTGTACATCGAAGTCCGGCCAAAGCAAGATGCGGCAGTGCAAGTCCTCCACTTCCTCGAAAACTTCAAGCAACAATCCGGCATTATTTATTGTTTTTCCCGCAGGCAGGTTGACGAACTGGCCCAGTACCTGGAACGGCGCGGCCATTCGGTGCGTCCTTATCATGCCGGGTTGGAAGACGAAGAACGCCGCCGCAACCAGGAAGCCTTCATTCGCGACGACGCTCAGATCATTGTGGCCACCATCGCCTTTGGGATGGGGATAAACAAACCGGACGTACGCTTCGTGGTGCACTACGATCTGCCCAAGAGTGTCGAAGGTTACTACCAGGAAATCGGCCGGGCCGGTCGGGACGGCTTACCGGCGCACTGTTTGCTGCTATACAATTATTCGGACGTAGCCAAGCTCAAGTACTTTGTCAACCAGAAGGAAGGGGTCGAGCGACAGGTGGCCCAGCAGCACCTGGAGGCGATGGTGAGTTTTGCCGAAGATGAGATCAACTGCCGTCGCAAACCTCTGTTGAATTACTTCGGAGAAGCCTACACTACGCCCAACTGCAAGAATTGTGATAATTGCAATGCCGAAGCCCCGCAGGTGATGGACATTACCGTCCCGGCGCAGAAATTTCTCTCCTGCGTCAAGCGCACTGGGGAGCGCTTCGGCGCCGCATATGTGACAGATGTCCTGCTTGGCTCGAGGGGGGAACAACTCTTGCGGATGGGTCACGATCATCTCTCCACTTATGGCATTGGGGGCGAACTCAATAAGAAACAATGGATGCACCTGGCCCGCCAGTTGGTGCAGGTAGGCTACCTTATCCAGGAAAGCGAGTATCGGACCCTATCGCTCTCCCCCAAAGGCACTGAAGCGCTCAGGGATCGCAGCCCCATTCACGGGCAACTCCAGGAAGTGGAAGAACGCGCTCCCAAGAAAGCCAACAATCAGGAATTGGAATACAACCATGCCTTGTTTGCGCTCCTGCGTGCCAGGCGCAAGGAGTTAGCAGACGCGGCCGGTGTGCCCCCTTACGTCATCTTTCCGGACCGCACTTTGGTCGAGATGGCAGCCTATTATCCCCAGACCCCGGAGCGATTGCTGGACATCGCCGGGATTGGGCAGGTGAAAGCGCGCCTATATGGGGAGACATTCCTCGAAATCCTGGTGGCATACTGTAAAAAGCATGCACTTATGGAAAAATCAAAAAAGAGCCGGCAGGTAAATAGCGACTCAGGCGGGCGTTACGTCATGGTGGGCGAAGCGTTCAATTCCGGCGAGAGCGTTGCCTCGCTGATGGAGCGTTACCGGGTCACATTGGGCACGATCCTCGACCACCTGGCCCATTACCTCGAGACTGGGAACAAGCTTCGCCAGGCAGATGAATTGTTATCGCTCTCCACTGCCACGCCCGACCAGCAGGCGGCAGCTTTTGCTGCCTTCGACGAGCTGGGCAGTTTGCGAACTCAAGCCAGTCTTTGACCGTCTTGTCGGTAAATTGACCTACGATGAATTGCGGATCCTGAAAATCTGTTTTCTAAGTGGAAAAGAATAACCCGCAACGGGGGAAAAACGAGGCGGGATCTGACGGGTAAACTATATCATAAAGACCGTCTCTAGTGACGGGCCTAGAGGCTAAAATACAAATTGGCGCAATGTCCCCCTGTATGTGGGGGTAGCCCAGAGTCCCGGTTTGCTAATAATTGGAGCGGTCACTTTAACCGGGGATTGCATAAAAGTGTTGCTTTCTAGTATTCCAGCGCAAGGTGGATTGATGTGACATGGCAAGACTCTTCCTTGGATGCACACGGGAGGAGCGTCTCCGCTGGGAGTGAAGAAAAGATCAGGAAGGGCGGCTCAGCGGGTGGCCTCCCTACAAGATAAAATGGCCCTTTTTACGGGGTGCGCGAGGGCATTTTTACAAAACGACGAGGAACGATTCCGGTGGGTGGGAGAAGGGGGCAGGAATCAGGGGGTAAAAAGCCTCTTTCTCCCAATTTTTGGGTGTTTTTAAGCGGTAAAGTGGGACGATTAACGGTTTTTGGACGGTTGCACAAGAATTGTTTTTGGAAAACAAACCCCCAAAAAAGGCCGTTTTTTTAATTCAATCGCAGGTTTTGGGATTGTTTTTGGGGATCTGTTTAGCCCAGTCGATTAACGCTGAGTTTGCTTGATATACACTCTCACCCGCGTATGGTTGGTAGATAAGAGAGTGGCATATCGGCTGGTTGGCAAAGGATCAGCGCTGATTCGCCGGCTGCCTGACTAAGCCCGATCTACTGTAAAGCCCAGCCCTATACCCAACCTGTTTGCCATGTCGGAAGTAAGGCAGCCGAGGATGGATGGGCCGTGCGCTGATTGAGGTAAGCCCTGGTCCTTTGACCAGGTTCTCAGCTCATTCCAAAGGTGTCACAGGGATTCCCCAATAGGGTTCGTTACTGCCGCCCGGATGACGAAATAGTTTTATTCGTTTCGGTCAATTAGTTTTGCTTTACCCAGCATGAATTATTCCCCTATTCAAATTAATAAGCAAAGCGGTGAGCATTGCGCTCGCGCGCTTTTTCAGCTTCCACCAGGCGATCGCGGGAGGGCATGTCCGTCTGCAACGTGGACAACAAATTTCCTGAAGCCACGGTAATGGCATCCAGCGCGGCCTGGAAGGCAGCCTGGTTGACCTTGGAAGGTGTGTTCATGCCGCTGATCTTACGGACAAACTGCAGGGAAGCCGCCCGGACCTCTGCTTCAGTCGCAGGCGGCTCGAAATTAAATAGCGGCTTGATGTTTCTGCACATCAGTTCTCTCTTCCTGCCAGGAATTTTTCTTCCAGCCTATCCTCCTGCCATGGCGCCGACGATGCGCAAAGGGTCCTGCCCGGTTACCACTCTGGTGGGCAATAGCGTCCCGATCGGTTCGAGCGACAGGTCTTCACCGCTGGCAAAGAAACGGATGAAAGGTCGGCGCTCTCCGGTGGCATGATCGACGATGGTTCCGTTCAGCATTGGATAGCTGGATTCCAGGGCCTGCACTACAGCCGCGATGGTCAACTCCCCTTCTATTTTCAAATCGACCTCATGGCCCAGTCTGGCCAGGTTGCGAAGGTGATAAGGAAGAATTACCCTTATCATGGTAGTGTTTGGACCTCAACGGAAAATACCGCCGGGAGGTTCTCCACGATGGGATTCCAGCTGTCGCCTTCATCCTTGGAAGCATACACCTGGCCTCCCGTCGTCCCGAAATAAATTCCAGGTTTATCAAGGGTATCGATCGCCAGGGCGCTGCGTAATACATTGACATAGCAATTGCTTTGTGGCAGCCCTTTTGTCAAAGCCTCCCACTCATTCCCGCCGCTGCGACTGCGGAAAACCCTTAATTTACCATCCGGAGGGAAATGCTCTGAGTCGCTTTTGATTGGGATGACGTAGATGGTATCCGGTTCGTGCGGGTGGACGCCGATGGGGAAGCCGAAATCGCTGGGCAGGTTTCCGCTTACTTCGTTCCAATGATCCCCGCCGTTGTCACTTCGCATCACATCCCAATGTTTTTGCATGAACAAGACTTCTGGCCTGGAGGGGTGCATGGCGATGTTGTGAACGCAGAAGCCCACTTCAGGGGTCTCCTCCGCCAGTTCGGAGTTGGAACGCAATCCCTGGTTGATCGGTTTCCAGGTTACCCCGCCGTTCTCGGTCCGGAATACGCCTGCAGCTGAAATCGCCACGTACATTCGCTCCGGTTTACCCGGATCGATCAGGATCGAGTGCAGACACAGACCGCCAGCGCCGGGTTGCCACTCGCCGCCTTTGGCGTCCCGCAAGCCAGGCAATTCCTGCCAGTTTTGTCCCCCGTCCGTCGAACGGAACAGCGCGGCATCTTCCGCACCCGCATAGACCGTATCCGGGTCGTTTGCCGAAGGTTCGAAATACCAGATGCGCTTGAACTCCCAGGGGTGCGGTGTGCCATCGTACCACTTGTGTGGTCCGGGCACACCTTCATAGGCGAATTTGTTACCCACGGTTTCCCAGTTCTTGCCACCGTCATCGGAACGTTGGACCACCTGTCCGAACCAGCTGCTGGTTTGGGAGGCGTACAACCGGTCGGGATTAGCCGGAGAACCCTTCATGTGATAGATCTCCCAGCCAGCAAATAAAGGTCCCTGTACGTTCCATTTATCGCGTTGTCCATCCGATGTTAAAATAAATGCGCCCTTATGGGTGCCGACTGAAACACGCACTTTGCTCATGATCTTTCCTTTCTATGTTTACCTTGTGTTGACCAGTCAACCCGGTATTGAGATATGACGATCCCGAAACGTTAAGACTTTAAATCACTCGACAACCTGAGATAACGATAGCGCCAGCTTTTCCCTCAAGCCCGCCTCAAGACGTCGACATCGATCTTTTTCATTTTAAGCATGGCTTGTCTTACCCTTTCGGCTTTTTCGGCATCCTTATCGACCATCAATTCCCTCAAGGCTGACGGAACGATTTGCCAGGAAAGCCCATACCTGTCTTTCAACCACCCGCATTGTCCTTCTTCTCCACCGTCGGATAGCCTTTCCCATAATGAATCCACTTCCGGCTGGTTAGCACAATCCACGAAAAGGGAAATAGCCTCCGTGAATGGAAATTCCGGACCGGCATTGATTGCCATGAAATCCTGGCCGTCCAGTTCGAAGTTCACGATGAAGGCGGTCCCTTCGGGATAGGGCGCCTCCTTTCCATAACGAGAAATATTCGAGATTTTGGAATTCTTGAAAAGAGAGACATAGAAATTTGCTGCCTCTTCGGCTTTGTCGTCGAACCACAAAAAGGGTGTGATTTTCTTCATATGCTCCTACCATTTTAACTTAACGTGGATTTGTTGATATTGTAGAGCCTATTCCATTAAATGTCAATTATTTACCGTATTTATCTACATTAATTCATTTTCTGTAACTCATGGTTAAGATTAAATTCCCAACCATTTCAAACAGGATCATTCTCCTGGTTGATTGAAAACCCAATATTCTTCCATTATTTCTACACAATTTCTGAACATCAATGCGGTATGATTGTCTCGATCTGGAAAAAATTATACTTTTATAATGGGCAATCTGCAGGTGAAGGGCTGGAAATTGTATAAACAATTCATCTTCCAGTCATGATAGGATGTTAAGATTTGATTTAGCGCGTAAGTTCACAATGGATGTTTGGCCGGAAATGGCTGGTTCAGCCCAGCATTGAATTTGTTCAAAATATTGAAATATCCCTCCAGAATTATTGGATGTGATGAAGTTTGGATGCCAGTAAACCAGAGGCTCCTGCTTGATTTTTGGATGGGTAAACACTTTGAAGAAGGAGAAGTGAAATGAGTAAAAAACAGAAGAATTGGCTGACCGTGGGTGTGTCGGCAGTTGTTATCATTGGAATTGTGCTCCTGGTCATCAGCCTGCGAGCGCAAGCTGCCACCAACAGTGCTGCACCATCCTACCAGACGACCACCGTCCAACTCGGCACGCTTACCTCCACTGTGGAAGGCACGGGCACAGTTGCTTCCCTGCTTTCGACCGATATTAATTGGGTCGATACCGGGCAGGTGGAAAAAGTGAACGTTCAGATTGGCGACAAAGTGAAAGCAGGGGATGTGCTGGCCACACTTCTGCCAGACTCCACCCAGAGTAACCTCGAGACGAACCTTATCACGGCCCAGGAAAACCTGGCGCAATTGACCTCCCCCGAAGCTATCGCAAATGCGCAACTTGCAGTCACGACCGCACAATCTGATGTAATAAACGCGCAGGCCGCCTTGAACAATCAACAATATTGGAAGAACGAGCCTTTGATCCAGGACCAGTATGCCAACCTGGTGATTGCCAAGGCGAATCTCGATAAGGCACAGAATGCCTACGATAAGGCCAAGGTTGGCACTTACATTAATAACGCCAACGAAGCCGCCGCATACCAAAATCTATATAATGCACAGCAAGCTTATAACACTGCCCAATATTATTACAGCCTGTATTCCCAGGCACCCACCCAGCGACAAATGAATGAAGCCCAGGCGAACCTGGACCTGGCCAACGCTACCCTGACCAGCGCCCAGAACTACCTGACGGCGTTGACCGGCGGGACCGTAGCGCCTGATGCAACCGGGACAGACTTGCTCAAACTCAACCAAGCCAAGCTGGCCATCCAGACTGCCCAGGAGGCTCTGGATGCCAATCGTATGACCGCCCCCTTCGACGGCACAATCACCCAATCTGAAGCGGTCCCAAACGCCATGGTCAAATCTGGCACCTTGGCTTTCCGGATCGATGACCTGAACAACCTGACAATCGACGTCCAGGTGGTGGAGATCGATATCAACCACGTCAAGGTTGGCCAACCCGCCACGATCACGTTTGATGCCATCCCCAATAAGACATACACGGGTAAGGTCATCAAGACTGACCTGGCCGGCACCGTCTCCCAGAATAGCGTCAATTTTATCGTAACCGTCCAGCTAACCGACGTAGACGCCCAGGTAAGGCCGGGTATGTCGGCGAATGTCACGATTGTGACCAATAAGGTGGACAAAGCTTTGCTTGTTCCGAGCACATCCATTTTCAGTGATGCCAATAATAACCCGTATGTCAATCTGATCAATAACGGTGGGATAACCCAGGTGCCGGTCACCATTGGCGCTACCTCAGATTCTGAATCACAGATCATCAGTGACAGCATCAAGGCTGGGGACACGATCGTGTTGAGTTTTTCGAGCACCACCGGTAGCAATGGCTTTGGCTTTAGGCTGGGTGGGGCTGGGGGCGGCGCCGTCAGGGATACTACTAATGCTGGTAGCAATCAGAACCGGGTTGTGACCCCTTAGCCAGGGAGGCTGATATGGATGATATCGTCATTCGGGCAGAAGACTTGACAAAGGTTTATCATATGGGCGAAGTGGATGTCCAGGCCTTGAGAGGGGTTTCACTGCAGGTCAAACGCGGCGAGGTGGTGGCTATTACGGGTCCATCCGGGTCGGGGAAATCCACCTTGATGAGTATCCTCGGTTGCCTGGACAGGCCCTCCAGTGGGGAATATTTCCTTGACGGCGAACAGGTGGCTGGCATGAACGATAACCAGCTGGCCAGCATCCGGAACCGCAAGATTGGCTTTGTTTTCCAATCCTTTAACCTATTACAGCGGGTTTCCGCCCTGGTTAACGTAGAATTACCCTTGAATTACTCCGATGGAGTTGATGACAGCCGAGGCCGGGCTACTAAAGCCTTGCGGGCAGTCGGCCTGGAAAGCCGTTTGAAGCATCGTCCGGCAGAACTTTCTGGTGGGGAGCAGCAGCGCGTAGCTGTAGCCCGGGCACTCGTAAACGAACCGGCCATCCTGATGGCCGACGAGCCAACCGGCAACCTGGACTCCAAGGTCGGTCAGGAGATCATGGATCTTTTACTTGAGCTTAACCATGACCGAAATACCACTCTGGTCATCATCACCCACGACCCCAGGATTGCCGCCCAGGCGCAACGCAGGATCATGATCCGGGACGGCCTGGTTGAGAGGAACGTAGCATGAAAATCAGTCGAGTACTTTTGGGGACCATCTCCAACCTGGTTGGCAATAAGTTACGCAGTGGTTTGACCATCCTGGGGATCGTGATCGGAGTTGCTGCCGTGATTGCCATGTTATCGGTTGGCCAGGGAGCGCAAGATTCGATCACATCTTCGATCAGCGCCATCGGCACCAACCTGCTGTTCGTTTCGGCAGGCTCGCAAGCAAGGTTTGGCGGCGGCGGTAACACCTCGACCGTAAGGAATATCCGGCCGTTGACAATGCTGGATGCCCAGGCCATGCTGGATTCCTACCAGGCTCCGGATGTGGAGGCGGTTGCCCCGGTATTGCAAGGCGGGAATATAAGCGCCGGCGCCAATGGGCAGACTACTACAACTACAGTATATGGCGTGACCACGGATTATTTTTCCATGCGTGACGAAACGGTAACCGAGGGTACAATTTTCAACAACCAGCAGGTGGACATCCACGCACGGGTGGCCGTGATCGGTCCCGACCTGGCCACCACACTGTTTGGCCGGACGACGAACCTGACCGGGCAGACGATCCGGATCAACAGCCAGACGTTTACCATTATCGGCGTGCTGAAATCGAAAGGCGGCACTTCTTTGGGAAGTTCGGATAACCAGGTCATCATCCCAATCACCACAGCACGCGACCGCGTCATCCAGAGCGCCGGGAACACGGTCGATACCATCTATGTTCAAGCAAAAAGCGCCAGCGCAGTCACGAATGCCAGCGATGAGATATCCAACATCTTGCGGGCGCGCCACCATGTGGCCGTCGGCGCGGAAGATTTCTCCATATTCAACCAACAAGACCTGGCTCAAACAGCTTCCTCCATCATCGGTGTCCTGACCACCTTCCTGGGAGGAATTGCCGCCATCTCGCTGCTGGTCGGCGGAATTGGCATTATGAACATCATGCTGGTTTCGGTCACCGAGCGCACGCGTGAGATTGGTCTGCGGAAAGCCGTCGGGGCCCGGAATCGCGATATCATGGTCCAATTCCTGGTAGAGTCTTTATTCCTGAGCCTATTAGGGGGGATCATGGGCATTCTGCTCGGCTGGCTGATCGCCTTGATCATCGGTCAAATCGCTTCGGCCAGTGGCACGGCACTAACCCCGGCGGTAAGCCTGAACTCTATCCTTTTGGCAACGGTTTTCTCGGCGGCGGTCGGTTTGTTCTTCGGCATATACCCGGCCAGGCGCGCAGCTTCGCTCGAGCCGGTCGAAGCATTACGTTATGAATAGAAATGGGAATTTAGAAGTGAGGTCAAATGTCCACAATCGATCCTAAACCCAACAAGCATAAACCGCTCAATCCCAAGCTCCTGCCGATCGCCGCGATCCTGCTGATCGTACTAGCTTTGCTCTTCATGGCTACACCGTTACTACGTACGACCAGGAGTTTCCAAAACGGGAGCAATTTCATATCTCGAAACGGCCAAGCAGTAACTCCCAATGGTTCAGTCACGCAACCCGGCGTCACCCAATTTCAAACTGTACCCGGCCAGGGAGGCACGAATTTCCCTGCCCGGCGCTTCACTTTGGGAAGTGGCGTGTTGGCGGGCGCAGTCGGTTCCATTATCTATTTCGTAGCCCTGATCGTGTCTTTGGCGGCCGCATTGGGCATGTTCTCAATGAGGCGATGGGGCAAGGTTCTTGGGATCATCTTGGCGGTGCTGTATTTGTTGGTTGGGCTGATTTCTGTGCTCCCGAGCCTGTTTTTGAGCGCTTTCGGCTTGCGTAATCCCCTGTCGCTGATATTAAGCATCGTGCACGTATTGCTTGCAATCGCGGTAATCGTATTAGCTGCCATCCCGGCTAAAAGGCTTGCAGCACCGGCGGCCGAGACGACGCCTCCCGCTGCAGTCTAAATATCTGTAATTGGGTAGTTTGCGGTTGGCAAGCCGCCCGCAAACCACCTTATTTTTTCTTCTTGTCATATAGGTTGATTTCGTGCATAATTATTGATGGAGCCAGGGAGAAAGAACATGCAGAACCAACCGATTAACCCCGACAAAATGACCCCCGCCGAACTTCGGCGGGCATTCCAGGCGCTGACAGAACGCCTGGACCAGATCGAATCCGAAATCAGCGCCCTGCGGGATGGCCTGGTTGCGGCAGCCAGCCAGCCGCAAAACGCCCCGATTTCAGCCGGGCAAACCGTCGGTTTTATTGCCACCATCCTGCTGGTCGGTATGGACGATAACGGCCAACCCACCTATAAGGCTAAGGGCGGCCAGTACATGAAGTTCGGCGTGCGCATCTGGCCGGAGGTGCTGCCAGAGTTGGGCCTGGATCCGGACAAGCTCAAACCAGGTCCCAACCCGATCAATTTGCACGTGCTGGCCTTGATGGGGGATAAAGGACCGCGCAAGGTCATTGGATTGGCAGGGAAATAAACATATGGAAAGATTAGCCCAGATCGTCTATTTCAGCCATGGTGGCGGTCCCTTGCCCATTCTCGGGGATGCCAGCCATAAAGCCATGATCGACTTCATGGTTCACCTTCCTTTGCAGCTCAAAAAGCCAGATGCCATCCTGGTAATCAGCGCCCACTGGGAAGAACCGATCGCCACACTCTTGAGCACCGAGACTCCGCCCATGTTCTATGATTATTACGGCTTTCCGGCGGAAGCTTATAAGATCAATTACCCGGCTCCTGGGAACCCGCAGCTTGCGGAAAGGATCGCCGCAATACTGGAAAATAACAATATCCCCTCCCGCCTGGACTCCGCACGCGGTTTTGACCACGGCTTGTTCATCCCCTTGAAAATGATGTATCCGCATGCTGAAATACCGTCCTTGCAACTCTCGCTCCTGCAAGGACTAGACCCGACCGCGCACATAGCAATGGGGAGAGCGCTGAGAGAATTACTCGGTGAGAATATCCTTGTGATTGGATCTGGTTTCTCGTTCCATAACCTGGGAGCCTTTGGATTTGATGGGCGCACCAAACCGGATAAGGCTAATGAGGCCTTTCAAGATTGGCTGATCGAGACATGCACAAAACCGATGACCCAGGCGGAGCGGGAGCAGCGTCTGGACGAATGGCAGAAAGCACCCTCGGCGCGTTATTGCCACCCGCGCGAGGAGCATTTGATGCCGCTGCAGGTTTGCGCCGGTATGGCGGACCAGCCGGGTAGGCTCGTTTTCGATGATCTGATCCTGGGTAAGCGGAGTGTGGCATTCTTATGGTGAACGGAAAATAAGATTCCCGAAGACACGCATTTCTGTAAGTCGCAAAAACCGGTCTTTCCCTGAGGTCAGGTGGTTGCGTCTGTCGGATCGCTAATCCGTAATGCCGCGGGGGGATGAGAATTTTTAAAACTTCGAAAAAGTGGAATGTTTCTTATTGATTGAGTTAGTCGGGATCGTCAACAGCAGCATCAGATACCGGCAACCCTTCGATCTGCATGATCTTAAGGGCGTTAGTGGTAGGGCTAGGCCCGGGACGAAGCTTGTAATCAAAGGTCAACTTGCCCCCGGACACCTCATCGCGGAAGTGAACGTTGCGCGCCTGCGGATGCAGGTCAGCCAGGCCAGCCAACTCCAGATCGTGCGTTGCGATCAATCCCACGCCAGGAGCCCCAATCAGTGCCTTGACATAAGCGCGGCTGCCGATTAAGCGCTCCCGGTTGTTGGTGCCGCGGAAAATTTCATCCACCAGGTAGAGCAGCGGCAGGCCGGATTGCCCGGGCATTAGCGCGTCCAACAATCCCTTAAGGCGTTTCACCTCGGCATAAAAATAGGAAAACCCATCCCCGAGCGAATCGCTGATACGGATGCAGGTATACAACCGGAATGGCAATGTCTGCAAAGAGGCTGCATTCACTGGGCCGCCTGCGTAGGCCAGGCACAAGTTGATTCCGACCGTGCGGATGAAGGTGCTCTTGCCGGCCATGTTCGAACCGGTGATGAGCAACAACGTCCCCAGTGCGTCGATCTGCAGGTCATTGGAAACTTTGCGATCCGCCGGGATGAGCGGGTGTCCCAACCCACTGGCGGAAAAGACCGGTTCTTTCGGTCCCCCAGTCGTTTCAATGTTCTGGAAGTCTTCCCCTTCCGGTAAGATTCTTGGGAAGTGGTATTCGGGATGGGAGGCGGCAAATTCACCCAAAGAGATGAGAGCTTCCAGTTCATGGAAGGCCTCTAACCAAGCAGGCATCCGGTTTGCCATGGATTGGCGCTGGCGGTCGGCCAGCCAGGCTGACCAAAAATCCCAGGGGCTGACCAGATTGAGCAGCAGTCCCATGGCGGGGTTCATTCGTAAACCTGCCAGGGCTGTAACAATTTTCAATCGACGCAATCGCTGGGAAGGCTGGTCGTTTTTATCCAGGAAGCGGGCACACTGTCGTTTCAAGGCCAGCCGGTTTCCATAATGAAAAATCTCCAGGAAACGCAGCAACGGTTGGAACTTGCGCAGTTCGCCGTCCAGTTGGAAAAGAGCTTCCAGGAATTCGCCGATCATCGACTGGCTGGAAAAATACAAGCCTGCGTATGCCAGGGAGGAAAGGATCCACAGCGGTGGCAGCCGGCCGACTGCCCAGAGTGCGAAAAGGGCCACATTCCCAAAGGCCAGCAGGGTCGCCCACGGCAAGACCCGGCGCAGGCGTTTTTGAGGATATTCCGTTTGCAGCCAGGCCAGCAATTGAACGGCGTCCAACGGTTCCCGGCTCAGACGGCGGAAGGTCAGCGCCAGGCGGTTTCGAAAACGCGCCAGCCCCGCCAGATCGCCCACCACGGCCTGCCGGGTGGCAATCGCTTGCGGGTTGGGAGTGTCGGTGCTGAGCCAGTCTGCCAGCCTGTGGCTGCCCTGTCGTGAGACAGTGGTATCGATCAGGGCATGCAGGGAACGCGGACCGATTAAATCCAGGTCTAGCGCCAGCGGGGATAGGGTGGCCTCTCCGGAGAGGGCTTGCCTGGGGATATGTTCCCAGTCCAGATCCAGCCGGGCTGCCTTTTCCCGGTAGAGCGCCTGCCAGATGCGGAAGGACCGGGACCAATCCTCCACCCGCCGGTGCAGGATCACGATCACGATGAAGAGTAGAATAATCAAGCCGAAGACGCTCCAGCCTTCCGTTGCGCCGATGAGTAAGCCTGCGACTCCGGCTGCGGCGCCGCCGACCAGGAATACCAGCAGGCGCACCCACGAATAGCGGCGGCTGATGGCTTCGCAGCGGGATATCCTGCGTTCCAGGCGTTGGATGTGACGTTGGAGGAGCACGGAGGCTGGCATGCATCTATTGTACATTCGTTCGTCAATCCTGTTTTATTCATTTTGTGTCTTCCCATAATTACTGGATAAGTTTTTATTTCTGCCGGTGATATACTGCAGCCTATCGGAATGAACCTAGAGGAGATCTCATGGCTTACGATGAATTGCTGGCTGTCCGGATCCGGGCTGTCCTGGGGCAACTATCCGGGTTGGAAGAAAAGAAAATGTTCGGCGGGGTGGGCTTTCTGGTGAATGGCAATATGGCCTGTGGTGTTATAAAGGATGACCTGATCGTGCGGGTTGGACCGAAGAAAATCGCCTGGGCATTGACGCAGCCGCATACCCGTCCCTTCGACTTTTCAGGCAGACGCAGCCAGGGCTGGGTGGTGGTGTCACCACAGGGCTGCAGCTCAGAACAGGATCTGAGCGCCTGGGTGGAGCAGGGGGTGCGCTTCGCCGTTTCCCTGCCCAGGAAATAGGTCTTATTTTTGCCTGCTGAGCGCCCCTTGACATCCGCCCTCTCATCGGTTATTGTACTATTACATATTCGCATTAGTTCAGCAGTCGCTGCTGTTGTAAGTTAGAGCTTCGCTCAATCCCCCCAACGCTTGTCAGACTTCTGAAGAAAAGGAAACTTAGTGAACTTCGAACAGTTCAATCTTGATTCACGCCTCATGGCGGGGATCAACCGCCTCGGCTATAGCGAGGCGACCCCCATTCAGGTGGCTGCCATTCCGGCAGCCTTAGCCGGTAACGACCTGATCGGCACCGCACAGACCGGCACCGGAAAAACGGCTGCTTTCGTTTTGCCCATTTTGAATAAACTCCTGACCGGTCAGCGCAACCGCACACGCGCTCTGATCGTTACCCCCACGCGCGAGCTGGCTGAACAGATCCACGAAGCGGTGCGTGACCTTGGGACCGGTACCAAACTTCGCTGCGCCACCATCTACGGCGGCGTGGGAGCAGCATCCCAGACTGCCGCCATGCGGGCGGGTGTCGAAATTCTGGTAGCCTGCCCGGGCCGCCTGCTGGACCACCTCCAGCAAGGACATGCCCGGCTGGAAAACGTGGAATTTCTGGTCCTGGATGAAGCCGACCGCATGCTGGACATGGGGTTTCTCCCGGACGTAAAACGGATCATCCAACAAATTCCTGCCAAACGCCAGACCATGCTCTTTTCGGCTACATTCCCACAGGAAATCGAGAAGCTGGCTGGTCAGACTTTGCACCATCCCAAGCGGATTGCCATTGGTCTGAGCAAGCCTGCCCGAACAGTCACCCACGCGCTCTACCCAGTTCCACAGCACCTAAAAACTTCCCTGTTGCTCGAGCTGCTCAAGCAAACCGACACCGAATCGGTTCTAATCTTTACACGTACCAAGCATCGAGCCCAACGTTTGTCCCAGCAGATCGATCGGGCCGGATTTAAAGTCACCAGCCTGCACAGCGATCGCAGCCAGGGACAGCGCCAGTCTGCACTGAACGGGTTCAAGAGCGGTCAGTACCAGATCATGGTCGCCACCGACATAGCCGCGCGCGGCCTGGACGTGGAAAGCATCTCCCACGTGATCAATTTCGACATGCCCGCAACTGCCGACGACTATATCCATCGCATTGGGCGTACCGGTCGCGCCGAACGCAACGGGAGACGCCTTCACACTGGTCACACCGGATGACAGGGATGTCATTCGTGCCCTGGAAAAGGTGATGGGAAATTCCTTGCCTCGACAGGTCCTGGCGGGATTCGACTACGATATCCCGGCTCCGGAAATATCCTTATCCCGAAGCAGGCCAGCATTTACTCCCCGCGAGCCGCGCAGGGTTCCTACGGTACACGTTTCCAACGCTTCCCAAAAAGGACGCCCGGCGGCCCGATCGCCTCAACGCAGGCTGCGGCCAAAATTCGCCAGTGCCAGGTCGAAGTAATTGTGATTTGCCAAGTATTAAATCAACTGTCCGGCAGAAACCTGCCGGACAGTTTTATTTTTAGTTGGTCTCTTCCTTCTTTTTCTTTGGCATCCCCCAGGCGAAGATAGCCACACTCAACCCAATGGCAAAGCCACCCAACGATCCCCATGACAGGAATACCACCATGGCAATCACCAGGCCAATCAGTCCCAGGAACAGGACCATCTGCATCGGCCATTCAGTGGCCTTGTGAAACAAGTCCACGACCAGGTAGCCCAGGCCTACGCCTAATGCAGCCATGCCGATCAGACGCAGTAACGAAGCCAAAATGTTAATAATATCGTAAATGATTTGCGGTATTACGGGTCCCATGTTTGCTCCTTTTGAATGGAATTCGAATATTACCAGGCCCAAACGAGCCACAGCCCGATCATGATCAGGCCAATTATAAACCTTATCAACAAGGCCCATCCCCAACCGATCAACATACCTTTTATCGCAGACAGCGCCATTCGCCAGTCCTTGCGACGGATCCACTCGATGGCGAACAAGGTCAACAGCGCCGCCAGGATCCCGCCCAGGATCGGGATGGGGATGAGAAAACTTCCTATGATGGCAGCCAACAGGGCCAGCAAAACGGACCACCAAGGGGCACCGCCCTTGTGCGCCTGCATGCCCATCAGGAGATTATCGATCAGGTTTCCGCCCAGCATGAGCAGTGTAATGATCCCAAACATCACCCATCCAAGCGTGCCGAAGCCGGACGCCAGCCCGTACCCCAGGGCGGCCGCCCAAATAAGCACCAGGCCCGGCAGGATTGGCAGGATCAGCAAGCCTACCAGCATGGCGGTCAGGGCGACACTCTTGATGAGCAGGTCCAGGTAGAATAAATTGGAAACAGGTGGCATGGGTATTTCCCGTTCAGGTCAGGGCCGGATGACTTCCACACCGCCCATCCAGGGGAGCAGGACTTCCGGCACTTTAATCGAGCCGTCAGCCTGCTGGTAGTTCTCCAATACTCCGATCAGGGTGCGCGGCATCCCCAGCCCCGAGCCGTTCAGGGTGTGCACGAAACGGGTCTTTCCGCCGTCTGCTGGTCGATACTTGATGTTGGCCCGACGGGCCTGGAAATCATTATCGTTCGAGACGGACGAGACCTCCAGCCATTCCTCCAGCCCAGGCGCCCAGACCTCGATGTCATAGGTCATGCTGGCGCCGAAACCAATGTCGCCGGTGCAAAGCTGCTTAACCCGGTAGGTCAGGCCCAGACCGCTGCAGGTGGCCTCGGCATCTGCACGCATCTTCTCGAGCATTGCGTCCGACTCTTCCGGTTTGCTGAAGATATACATCTCGACTTTGTCGAACTGGTGGCCGCGTTTGATCCCGCGCACATCCCGCCCGGCGCTCATCTTCTCACGCCGGAAACAGGGCGTGTAGGCGGTATACCTGACCGGCAGGCTGGCTTCGTCCAGGATCTCGTCCATCAGCAACCCGGTGATCGGTACTTCAGCCGTCGGCACCATCCACAGGTCTTCCTCGGCGTCGTGATAGAGGTTGTCGGCGAATTTCGGCAGTTGCCCGGCGCCGAAGAGCGTGGCGGCCTTGACCATGAAAGGCGTGTATTGTTCGGTATAACCCTGGCGGATGTGCAGGTCGAGCATATAAGCGATCAAGGCGCGCTGGAGCCGGGCGCCTGCGCCGCTGAGCACGTAGAAGCGCGAACCGGTGATCTTGACGCCGCGCTCGAAGTCGATGATGCCCAGTGCGGGTCCCAGGTCCCAGTGTGGTTTGGGTTGGAAATCGAATTTGGGCAGTTCACCCACAGTGCGCAGGACGACATTTTCGTCTTCATTCTTTCCGAAGGGTGTGCGTTCGTCCGGGATATTCGGAAGAGCGGCCGTCATGGACTTGAGCTCCTGTTCGACCTCGGCAACTTCCTTGTCCAGCACGGCTATTTTGTCGCCCACGGCTCGCATCGCCTCGATCTTTTCCTGGCGCGCGGCCGGGTCCTTCATCTGACCGATTTCCTTCGAGACTGTATTCCGCTCAGCCTTGAGCGCTTCCACTTCGGTCAATATGCCCCGGCGGCGGTCGTCCAATTCCAGAATGGAATCCACCGGGGATGGGTCCATCTGGCGGTCGTGCAAAGCTTGGCGAACTATTTCAGGTTGTTCACGGATGATATTGATGTCCAACATTAAAGCACCTCCAATAAAAAAGAATACGCCCCGGTCCGTTTGCAGGACGAGGGGGCGCTTCGTGGTGCCACCTGCATTCATCATTGCCGCTCCCGACCGTCCTCTGCTTATGAGGATACATTGGAAGATGGCAATCATCTTGGCACGCGCTAACGGGCGAACCCGTCTCCCTTACGGTGACGCCAGATATGCGCACCCCTGCGGGAGCAACTGCCTCTTGCGAGACGCCAGAGTGGATTTCGCCGAAAGATTGCCTGCCTTGCACCAACCGGCAGGTCGCTGAACAACCGGACGGCTACTTATCTCCGGGTATGTCTTTGAATATGGGCTGATTATATGCAGCCCACCGGAGGTGTCAAGGTGAGGGGATGGGAAAGGTTATTCGTCGCGCTTTGCGAGGCGAAGTCAAAAGCCTCAGCTGCATATCTCCTTCACCACCTCCCACAGCACTGGCAGGCCGCTTTCAATGTAGGATAGCGGCAGGCGTTCATCATGGCCATGGGCCAAGCCAGCCAGCGGGAAGTCCTTCGGGAGCAGCCCGGGTGTAAAGCCGTACACAGTGATACCGGCACGCTGATACTGGCAGGCGTCGGTGGCGCCCATGATCAACATGGGGAAGACCAGGCCGGAGCTGTCCATCGCCTTCGTGGCCCTGACCAGCAGTGCATATAGCTCGGTATCCGTCGAGAATTCGGTCCCGGTGGAGCTGGTCAGGATTTCCAGATCCACACCGCTTCCGACTACTTTATGGATTTCCCGGACCACATCCTCAGAAGTTTGACCAGGCAGTGTGCGGCAATCCAGGTGCGCTTCGGCCGATGAAGGGATCACATTTGTCTTCCCCCCGGCTTTAAGTACGGTTGGGGTAACCGTGTTATAGAACAAAGGCCCCAGTAACTGCAGGTTTTTCTCTGGAACGAGTTTCAGTATCAGGTTTGCAAAGCTGCGGTTATGCAGCAGCGGCCCAATCAACCTGGTTGGAAATGGAAGCTGGGCAGCGATGACATCGATCATGCGCAGGAAGGTGGGAGTGAGATGGACCGGCAAATGACCAACGCGCCGGATTTTTTCGATCGCCCGGGCGAGGTGCAACACGGCGTTGTTGGAGTGCGGCATGGAGCCGTGACCGGGGTCACCGGCGGCGCGGATGTTCAGCCAGGTGACGCCTTTTTCGGCCACCTGGATCGGATAGGTTCGAAGGTTGCCCATGTGGACGGTCATCGCTCCCCCTTCGGTCAGCCCGTATTCCGCTGCGATCAACTCGCGATGTTGGTCCACCAGGAATTTGGAGCCGAAATTGAAGCCGTTCTCCTCATCTGCAATGACCGCCAGGATGAGATCGCGCTTCAATGGAGTTCCCTGCCGGAAGGCCTGCAAAAAAGTTTCAAGATACATTCCCACGAAACCCTTCATGTCCAGGGTGCCGCGCCCCCAAATATAGCCTCCATCGATCTCCCCGCCGAATGGATCATGACTCCAGTGCTCGCGTTCCACTGGCACCACGTCCACGTGCCCGCTCAAGAGCAGTGGGCGCTTCGAGCCGTCGCCGCGCAGACGTGCGACCAGGTTGGCGCGACCGGGCGCAAACTCGAGCACCTGGATGGAGTCGGCAGGGAAACCGTTTTGCAACAAGATTTCTCTGACCAGTTGTACGGCGGGCAACTCGTTCCCGGGGGGATTGGTCGTATCGATCCGCACCAGCCTTTGGATTGTCTCAACGGTTTCGGCAGAGGCGGCTTCCCAATCCAGAAAGGGCTTAACCGGTGTATTTATCGCAATCATTGCTGGTCTCCTGATAATGTGATCTTTGGGATTCCCTGATTCAGAAAAACCCTCTTCAGCATTGAAGTGTCCATCTATTTGCCCGCAGCAGGGTAACCAATTTTTTGATTAATTCCTTTCGTGATAGTTGCCTGAAAAAAACAAAGGTTGAACTTGAGTTTAGGGCAATCAAGCCCGGGCGTCAAGTATGGGATGCTTGATGGAAAGGCTAACCCTCGCTAAGTTCAACCATGTATGAATCCCCTCATATTCTTTGAGAATTTTTTTATATAGCAGTTACAGCTTTCTCATTTCCCTGATATTTCGCTCTGCAGCTGTTCCTGCATCCGGGAGCGGCAGGAATTCCCCAGAAATCCAACCTGAGTAGCCGGTACCCTGGAGGTTTTTAAGAATGGAAGGGAAATCAAGGTGCCCGGCGCCGGGATACCAGCGGTTTGAATCAGCCACATGGAAATGAAAGATCCGATCCCCGCATTTACGAATGCTAGCTTCAATGTCGGGTTCTTCAATATTCATGTGGAAAGTATCCAGCAGCAAACCAAAATTATCCGCTTTGACGAGTTCGATCAAATCGAGTCCCTGTGCGGTAGAGTTGATGAGCGAGGTTTCATAACGATTGATTGGCTCGAGGGCAAGACTAATCCCTTGCGCATGGGTGGACTGGCTGCATTCGACCAAGGCTTCGACGATCCATTCCATGGCCTGTTCGGGGTCAACGCCCTTTTTGACGATGCCCCTGATCAAGCCCAGGATGATGATCGCGCCGAAGCGGGCTGCGCCTGGGATATGACTTCTTGATGCGCTCGATAGCCGCGCGCCGAACGGATGGATCCGGGTCGGTGAACGACAGCCCTTCTTCCCCCCAGGCCTGTCCGGTCCCTATGGCGGAAACCGAAAGTCCACAGGACTGGACCATTTTTTCCAAATCATCGAAATCCACCTGCTTCGGATCACGGATGGCAAGTTCGACGCCATCGTATCCCAATGCGGCGATTTGCTTGAGATTGGTTTCAAGATCGCCTTTGAAGGTGGCAGCCTGGAATTTGGCGGGTTGGGTTGAGAGGACGATTGATAATTTCATGATACGTACTTCCCCTCCCCTCTCCCTTTCTCCCCAGGTTGCAAGGAGAAAGGGATTGAGGAGAAATATAGCCAGGCTCAGCTGGCGATGTAGGTGATTTTGCATTCCGATCGATCGGTCTGCAAGTTGAGAATGTTCTCGGGTAGTTCTTTCAAGCTGACTTTCTTGGTGCTCATGGGGGTCATGTCCATCCCGGTGGCCATGCATTCGATGACACGTGGGAAGGTTCCGTGACCGGAGTGCCCCTGGGCACCTACAATGCGGGCGCGCCGGACCTGAAGGACTTCGCCGGTAACGGGCATTTTTGCTTCGGCACGGGCCGTGACAACGATGGTGCTATTGAGCGTCCTGCCTTCCCAAATTACTCTCTCGATCCCGGGATAAACGACAGCCGGCAGACCGGTGGCTTCCATGAACATATCCGCGCCCATTCCATTGGTAATCTCAAGAACCCGTTCGGCGAAATCTTCCCTGGCCGGATTGACATGATAGTCGGCACCCAATTTAAGGGCGATATCGGCACGTTCCTGTTGGGTTTCGGAGATGATAACCTGGGAAGCTCCGGCGCGTTTGAGGATGGCGCAGGCAGCAATGCCCACCGGTCCGGCCCCGAGGACGACCGCCCGGTCACCCGGGCGAATGCCTCCACCGCGTTCGATGGCGGCGTTGTAAGCTACGCAGGTCGGTTCCACCAGGCTGCCGGCCACAAACAGATTGGCTTCCGTGTAATTTTTTCGGAGGGGTTCGAGGCTCCAGAGTGTCCGAGCGGGCAAGACAATATACTTTGTATCGGCTCCATTGACGTTAAACCCGACCTCGTTCAATTGTTCGCAGTGATTGGGGTAACCGTCTGCGCAGGGCTTGCATTGTCCGCACCAGAGCATCTCTTCTGTGGTGACAGCTTCGCCGCCCTTAAAGGGTTTGTTGGTGCGTTTGTCACGTGCGTTCCTGCCGGCTTCCACTACCACACCGGAAAATTCATGCCCTAAAATGGACGGAAATCCGGTCAAGCCGGGATAATAAATATATCCATCCTTATCCGCCTGGGCCATATGGACATCCGATCCGCAAATACCGCAGGCTTTTACTTCCATGAGCACTTCTTCAGGCCCAGGGGTGGGGATGTCATATTCGCGGATTTCTAATCGTGGATTCCTCCAGACTAGGCTGCCCAGGTAGGTTTGGCGGCCTTCGATGTCCTTCGAACCGAGCTTGAACCCGGGTTTGGGGTTCCAGTCGGCTACCAACGTCACGCCTTCCATTTTGCCATTCATAAAAATGTCTCCTTCTCAAATTACTTATGCGTCTGGCGCATGTGGATGCGAAGGACAAAGTTTTTTATCCCTGGCCTTCGCATCCATCGTGTTTCGCATTCCAGGTTACACTTCCGTGCCCTGGCCGATGCGAGGAATGCCGTAGACTGACTTCCAGCCTTCGCTAAGCGGTTCACGCAAGTAAGGCTCCATGTCCTTTGCAGAGCGCAAGGTCACCTCTTCCACCGGCGGCACCGTTCCAGCCGGGAAAGCTGCCAGAACGTCATCATGCCAGAGAGTTAGGTATTTCAAAATGGCTGCCATGGGACGTTTAGCCTTCTGCGCCTCACCCGATTTAGCCTTGCCGACCACACCTTCGGGCGTGGCAGCGATTTCGATGGCAAAATGTCCTTCGCCTTCGGACCAGCGACTCGGGCGGCCATAGGGATCGACAGACTTGTCGAAGTGACCTTCGGGCAGGTAATTCTTGCCCTCGGTATCCACGGCGTAGTTCATATCGACCATTTCAGGATGCAACAGCAGGCCGAGGGAGGTTTCGGATTCATCGGCGTGGACGAAGTTGGTGCCCATCTGCCCGCCGCGTTCGACCGGTCGGAAGAACTCCCGCACGCCACGATGCCAATCGATCACTCGGAAGATCCCCGGCAACTGGTAGCGTTTGACGAATTCCTGGACCGCCAATTCCAGCATCCATAATTGACCGTGATTGTTGACGATCAATTGCTTGCGGAAGCCGTCGTTCCACAGACCAAGCATTACATCGATCATCATTTCGCGTACGACATGCTCGCGCACGATCACCGTCCCGGGCATGCCCAAGTGATGAAAGGGGTGACCGCCATAGTTGAGCGGGGGTAGCGCCAGGTTGACTGCTGCACCACGTTTGGCAGTGAAACGTCGTACTCCCTCGCAAATTTGGCTGACGTAGAGCGTGTCAGACGCGCTAGGCAGGTGTTGTCCGTGCAACTCGGTGCAGCCAACCGGGATGAAGACGATATCATCCTTCTTGCGGTTCTGCTCCACCTTCCAGCGGGTGGTGGTTTGGATATACGAGTCGGGTTTGCCCCATTCGACTGGTGAGGGGATGCCGTAGTCTTTCAGGATGGCATCGATTTGCTCATCACTGGCATCCCAGACTTCTTTCTTCAGCCTTCCGACACTGTTGTCTTCGAAGAACAGGTCTGGCTGGTTGGTGGGAAGAAATCCCTGTGGTACATTTGTGGTAGACATTTTTTCTCCTTTTCTTAGAATTGATCAATCCGGGAATATTTTGCCGGGGTTGAATATGTTTTGCGGATCAAGGGCTTGCTTGATCCTTTTCTGGATATCTATCGATAGTGGCCCCAAGGCCTCTTCCAGATAGGGCCGCTTGGAGGTTCCCACGCCATGCTCTCCGGAAAGCGTGCCTCCGAGTCGCAGGGCTGCCATGAATTCCTCCCTGACCATCTGCGTGACCAACTCGCATTGATGGGGATCTCGCCCGTCGAACAGGATGTTTGGGTGCAAGTTACCGTCTCCGGCATGCCCAAAAACGACAATCGGCAAGCCGTAATTGGCGCTGATGGCTTTCAACTGCCGGACTGCCTCGGGGATGGCGCTGCGGGGAACCGTGATGTCCTCGCCCAGCTTGTTGGGCGCCTTTCGTGCCAATGCCGGTGATACTGACCGACGAGCCTTCCACAAATTCGCCCGTTCGGTTTCGTCTTTGGCAATTTTGACCTGGCGTGCTCCATTTTGTTTGCAAACGGATGAAACGGTTTGGATATCCTGGAAAACGGCTGCCTGATTCGATCCATCCGTCTCTACCAACAAGATGGCCTGCACGTCCAGAGGGAGTCCCAGGTGCATGGCCTCTTCGATGCAAGCAATGGCGGTCTCATCCATCAGTTCCAGCGTGGCAGGCACGACGCCGGCAGACAGGATGGCATTAACTGTACGGGAGGCGTCTTCCAATACAGGAAATTCCACCAGGGCTGTGCTGGCGAAGGCGGGTTTTGTTACAAGACGCAGCAGAGCCTCGGTGATCACGCCGAGCGTTCCTTCCGAGCCGGTGAATAGCGCTTTGAGGTCGTAGCCAACCACATCCTTGATGCATTTGCCGCCGGTATGGAGGATGCTCCCATCTGCCGTGACCACCGTCAGGCCAAGCACATAGTCACCGGTCACACCATATTTCAGGCAACGCGGACCGCCGGCGTTGCAGGCAATATTCCCGCCGATGGTAGAATGGCGAATGCTGGACGGATCAGGTGGGTAGAAGAAACCAAGTTTCTCCACGGCGGCCTGTAAATCGGCGGTGACAACCCCCGCTTCCACATGTGCGATGGCATTCGCCAGATCGATCTCAAGAATTCGGTTCATACGCGTCATGGCCAGCACAATGCCGCCCAGGAAGGGGACGGAAGCAGCGGAGAGACCTGAGCCCATGCCTCGTGTAACCACCGGGATATGTTCTCCCGCGGCTAATTTGACCAATGCGCTGACCTGGCCGGTCGTGGCCGGCAGCACCACCACATCCGGGCAGCCTTTTTCGAAGGCTCCATCGTAGCTATAGACGGCCAGATCTTCGGGGGTGCTCAGCACGCCGTTTTTCCCAACTATTTTTTCCAACAGCTTGAGGATGTGTTTATCCATTATCTTTCCGTCAGCCTGCCGTTGCTTAAAGATTGAGTCTTCCCGGTTTAGCTCTTCCAAAAGCTGATGAGGCGAAACAGAATACGCCTTATCCAGCAGAACCATTGGATGAACGACCTGGACGTCCAATCCGGACCGACGCAAGCCGACATTCAATTGCATCTGGCAGGAAGGACAACCGGAAGCCACGTAATCGGCTTTCGTGCTGGCAATGTTGTCTGTCTTGCGCTGCAAAACTTTGAGCGAGGTTTCATAATGGGTGATGAGTTGCGATCCGGCCAGGCCACAGCACCAATCCGCTTCGGGGAGCTCAACGAAATCCACTCCGTCGATCATTTTTAATAATTCTCGCGGCTGCTTCCAGACATCCTGTCCACGCCGCAGGTGACAGGGATCGTGGTAGGTGACCCGGGCGTCCAGCCGCCCCAGTGGCTTCTCGATATCGATGGACATCAGAAATTCACTGATGTCCCTGACCCGGGCGCTGAAAGCAGTTGCTCGAGCTGACCAGTCCGGGTCATCTTGAAGCAATTGGCTGTAACCCTTTAGGGTGGATCCGCAGGTAGCGCAGTCAGTCACAACGAAATCTGTCGCTGCGAGTTCGAACAGAGCGATGTTAAGGCGGGCCTGCTTCTGCGCCTGTTCGCGCTTCCCATAAGCCAAGGCCGGCATACCGCAGCAAACCGTTTCCTTTGGTGTGATGACAGTACATCCGTTCCGGGCCAACACCCGCACACCCGCAGCACTTTCGTCGGCAAACATCAGGTTTTGTGCACAACCCAAGAAAAATCCGATGCGATAACGCTGCATTCCGTCCGGCAGCGTTATCTCGGGAAGGATCTGGCGCAACGGTCGATGCGGCTGATCGGGCAGCATGGCTTCCATGTCACGCAATTTGCCGGGTAGCAATTTCCACAAGCCCAGCGATTTGACCAACCGGCGAATGCCCAGCTTTTCATACACTCGTAAGGGCCAGGTAGCCCGTTCCAATAGCCGGGGTTTTGGAATGAGACCTTCGAAAAAGGCCTTTTTCCAGGGTGTAGAGTCTCGGCCCTCTTGCATTTGCCGCATACCCATGACCAGATCGGCTGGTTTGATGCCGACAGGACAGATCGCGTTGCATGCCAGGCAATCAAAGCAGGCATACATCTGCTCGGTCAGGTTGGCACCCAGGACCAGTTCGCCTTCCAGACCTTTGCGCGCCAATGCCACGCGGCCACGCGGCGAAGCCGTCTCGTGCAGGTTCTCCCGGTAAGTTGGGCAGACAGCCAGACACAACCCGCATCGGATGCAGTTAAGATATTGCTCTTCGGTGGGTTGGTCCGGGTAACAGTTCACTATCCAATTTCACTTATCTTGACGGGCCGGTTCTCGCGGAGAGATTTCCAGGCGGCGTGTCCGAGCACCACGGCTGCACGTCCATCCGCTCCGGTCGTAGGGGTGGGTTTGTCATCGCGAACACACTCGACGAATTGCCGAACTTCTTCGACATAGCAGGGTGCATAGCGCTGCATGAAGAAGTATGGCAACTTGGCAGACAGGAAACCATCACGATTGCCTTTTACGACGGTTGTCTCCGTCTCGTTATTTGCCATGGCTGTGCCGTTCGAACAGAATACTTCCAGCCGTTGGTCATAGCCGTAGACGGCTTTCCGGCTGTTGTCGATGGTGCCCACAGCGCCATTGGCAAATTTCAGAATGACTACATCCGTATCAAGGTCACCAAATTCATTTAATTTCGGCTCGATCAAAACGCCGCCGGCCGCATAGACTTCCACCACCTCGCCGAGTTGGTAGCGAACCATGTCAAAATCATGGATGGCAAGGTCGAGAAAGATCCCGCCCGATACACGCAGGAAATCCATGTCAGGGAAATCTGGATCGCGGTTGACAATGTGCAGGATGCACGGACGGCCAATTTGACCGGAATCCACGATCTCTTTCACGTGCTGGAGAACTCTTGTCAAACCGGCGGTTGAACCCGACTTGTAATTTCACCCCGGCTTTCTCTACCGCAGCCAAGGCTTCATCGATTTTTTCCAATTCCATTGCAAGCGGTTTCTCGCAAAAGATATGTTTTCCAGCGGCAGCGAAATCTTTCATAATGAATGCATGCGTATCCGTGCTCGTGGCGATCAGAACTGCTTCGATGTCTTTGTCAGCCAGGAGTTCGTGGTAATCCTTCACCACCCGCTGGATGCCGCACTCGTCCGCCACAGCCTGGGCGACCTCCAGACGAATATCGCAGACTACCACCAATTCTGCTTCGGGGATTTTCCAGGCGATGTTACGCACATGCACGCTGCCCATGCGCCCGGTACCGATCACTGCCATCTTCACTTTATTTGTCATGTATATGCCTCTCTGTTTTAATCCTTCTATTTTTCGGATGTTAAGATTTGGAAATAGGACGAAAGAATCTCGCTGGCTGCGGAGTAGGCCTTGTGCGCCAACTCTTGGGGATCCCAACTCCAGTACTCGGGTCGGAACAATTCAATTGCGCAAGGTCCATCGAACCCGATCCGGTGGAGCCGTTTGCAAATCTCGTCGAGAGGGACAATACCCAGACCGGGTAGGAGACGATGTGCGTCTGTGAGAGCTTCCTTGGGCAGATCCTCAAGATCATCCAGGTGGAAGGCGAAGATGCGCTGAGGATCAAGCAGATCCAGTTCGCCCATCAACCCCCCTCCGCAGAAGAAATGTGCTGCGTCGAGGGTCAGCCCGACATTGTCACGATCGACTTTCCGGATGATTTCCAAAGCGGCGCGTGGGGTACGCACGCTGCACCATCCAAAGCCAAGGAATTCAAACGACAGTTTGACGCCGTACGAACGGGCAATATCACTCAGATCCCGCAGTACTTTGACATATTCCGCCACCACCGCTCCCCATGCGAGATTGCGATCCGGCAAGGGGCTCGGGACGACAATAACGGTCGGGCATCCAATGGCTTGTGCGATCCTGCCCAACTTGTGCAATTTCGCCTGGATTTGGGAGAACTCATTACCGCGGAAAGCGATGAATTCGATCGAGTTGAGTGCAAGCGGTGTGACGCGGTTATCCCTGAACAATGAATTCAATTCGGTCAGTGAGTGTTTTTCGAGGTAGCGGTCCAACTTGTTCGCCCATACCTCCAGTGCAGGAAAACCAGCACCTGCGGAGATTGCGACATCCGTTTCGAGGTCGCTCGTCATCGTGGTTGCGCCATGGAAAGCCAGCTTCATTAGTATCCTTCCTGTGAGATACCCGACCTACGCACATGGGCGAACTCGCTCACCTTTACCGGTCGTTTTTCGGTATAAGATCGCCATGCCGCATAGCCCAGTACCACAGCTGCACGCCCATCCTCACCATTGACGGGGACGGGTTTATCGTCACGGACGCATTCCACGAATTGGCGCACTTCCTCGACATAGCTGGATGCATAGCGCTGCATAAAAAAGTAGGGCAATTTGGCCGAAAGGAATCCGTCCGGATTGCCTTTTATGGCGACATCTTCGAGTTGGTTGTTTGCCATGACGGTGCCGTTTGAACAGAAGATTTCCAGGCGCTGGTCGTAACCATAAACCGCTCGACGGGTGTTATCGATAGCCCCAATGGCGCCATTGGAAAACTTCAGTGTGACCATGGCTGTATCGATATCGCCGATTTCGTTCAATTCCGGCTTCAGCAGCACACCACCGGCAGCATAGACCTCGTCGACCTCTCCGACCTGAAAACGGGCCATATCGAAATCGTGGATGGTCATGTCGAGAAAAATCCCTCCGGAAACGCGCAGGTAGTCCATAGAGGCGAAATCAGGATCCCGACTGGTGATACGCAGGATGCAGGGGCTGCCTACTTCACCTGTGGCAACCAGCTCATGCACGCGCCGAAGGTTATTGTCGAAGCGGCGGTTGAATCCGACCTGCAACTTTACGCCAGATTTCTCGATTACTGCCAGGGCATCGTCGATTTTTTCCAATTCGAGCGCCAACGGTTTTTCGCAGAAAATGTGCTTTCCGGCTGCAGCTGTATCTTTCATGATGAAGGCATGCGCATCCGTGCTGGTGGCAATCAGAACAGCTTCGATCTGTGGGTCAGCCAGGAGTTCATGATAATCTTCGACGACATGCCGGATGCCGATTTCATCCGCCAAAGCCTGGGCGACTTCCAAACGGATATCGCACAATGCCACCAGTTCTGCTTCGGGAATCTGAGAGGCGATGTTCCGGGTATGCACGCTGCCCATTCGTCCAGTGCCAACCACTGCGATCTTCACTTTTCGCGTCATATCATTTCTTTCTCCTGCTTCACTCCGGTCACGGAGTGAAGCAGGGTTTTTCAGCCAGAACTACAACTTCATTACGATTTTCTCGGCGCTCTTGGGATGGTGCTGGAGTGTCTTAATATCCAATCCGAGCAAATCGAATGCGCCCAACCCTTCGTCGAATGGAATAACCTTGGTGAAGAAAGGTCCCATGTTCAGGCGGTTCTCCTGGAAAATACGGATGGAAGGCACCATCGTGTTCTGGCCTAGATAGAGGCCGAGAATCTTGGTTGCCCAACGAGTGATCTCATTCGGGACGACGTTCAGATTGATGGAGGAATCCATCCCAAAAGGCAGCACTTTGCCGCCCGGAGTAACGCATTGCAGGGCCTGGCCCAAAGCGTTACCAGTCGCTTCGATGACGATGTCGGCTTTGCGTCCGTAAGTAAAACCGGTAATTTTTTCAACAACGTCCACCTCATTGGGATTCCAGACTTCCAGACCACATTCCTTCGCCACGCTAATTCGGAATGGATCGATCTCGGTTACGGCTACTTTTACTGCAATGTTCTTGGCAAATTGGGCAAACAGGTAACCTATCGGTCCAAAGCCCAGGATCATGACATAGTCGTAGGGCAGCATCAACAGGGTGTTCATGCCGTTGACCACGGTAGCTAGCGTTTCGACCTGGGTGGCGAGAACATCGTCGATACCCGCCGGTAGAACGAAACACTGTTTTTCCGGAACCACGCAGTACTCGGCATACCCACCATCCCGCATGACGCCAAGGGCGCTGGTTTTGATGTCGACGCATTGACTGGTAAGACCCATCCGGCAGAAATCGCAAAAACCGCAGCGGATATTGTTGTCGATGGAAACGCGGTCCCCGATTTTTAGGTGATGCACGTGCGTGCCAATCTCGACCACCTCACCGCAGAATTCGTGACCCAGCACGGTGTTGGGTCTGAAATGGTGCTTGCCTTCGATGATCTTCAAGTCAGTACCGCAGATTCCGACCGCTTTGATTTTCAGCAAGACATCATCCGGTTCCTTGACCTGGGGAATGGGCTTCTCTTCGAAAACGAGGTTGCCGACATCCTTGAATACATATGCCTTCATCTTGTCCATGATCTGTCTCCTTTTGAATTTGATTGATCGCCGATTTTATGATGCACACGTGTGCATTGAGTTGGAAAAACTTCGCAGTAATGATGGTAAGTCATTACTGCGAAGCAATTACCGCTGGATGCGGGCTGAACCGCCTTTTGCAATAGCCTGCACCTGTTCCAGCGTCGCCATGGTAGTGTCGCCAGGAAAGGTAGTGATCAGTGCGCCGTGTGCCCAACCCAGATTGACAGCTTCCTGCTCCGGCGAGCCGGACAACAACCCGTAAAACAGGCCGGCCGCGAATCCGTCGCCCCCGCCAACACGATCGTAGACGTTCAGTTCACAGGTTGGTGAGGCGAAAGTTTTCCCATCGATCCAGGCAACTGCGCCCCAACTATGCTGGTTGGTTGAGTGAACTTCCCGCAGGGTTGTTGCCACGATCTTTACACCCGGGAATAATTTCGTCACCTGATTGATCATGCCGAAAAAGGTACTCGGATCGAGTTTGGATTTTGCGGCTACCTGCGGGCCGGGGATGCCAAGACCCAGTTGCAGATCTTCTTCATTCCCCACCAGCACATCCACGTGTTCCACGATGCGGCGGATGACCGACTGGGCGCGTTCGGCGCCTCCCCAGATATTCCAGAGCTTGGCGCGATAGTTCAGATCGAAGGATGTCACGGCTCCCGCTGCTTTAGCGGCCCGCATGCCTTCGATAATGACTTCACCGGTGGATTCGGAGAGCGCCGCAAAGATCCCGCCGCTGTGAAACCAGCGCGCGCCACCCGAAAAAATCGATTTCCAATCGAAGTCTCCGGGTTTAAGCTGGGCGGCGGCTTCATTGGCCCGGTTGTAAAACACCACCGGCGCTCGCACACCATAGCCGTGGTCACTATATACGGTGGCCATATTAGGACCATTCACGCCGTTATGCTGGTAATATTTGTAAAACGGCTGCACTCCCATGGCGCGCACCCGTTCGGCGATCAGGTCGCCAATAGGATATTCCACCATGGCTGAGACCATCCCGGTGTGCAGTTTGAAACAATTCGCCAGATTCGCAGCCACGTTATATTCTCCGCCGCTGGGATATACATTCCACTGGGTGGCTTTACTGAAAGGGATGATCCCGGAATCGACGCGGTGATTGAGTGCGCCGAGGGAGACAAAATCGAGTGCCCCGGATGATTTTAGATTGAAGCCGTATTTCATAGTTGTTCTCCTAAACAGTTATTGCCAATCCGTATGAAAAATCCCGTTGCGATCGATACGCCGGTAAGTATGTGCACCGAAGTAGTCCCGCTGTGCCTGGGTCAGATTGGCTGGGAGCCGTTCACTCCGATATGCGTCGAAGTACGCCAGGGAAGCACTGAGCGCCAGGACTGGGATACCCAATCCGATTCCCGTCTGGATGAGGAAGCGCCAGGCATCCTGTCGGTTTTCCACCGCCGCGCGGAAGGATTCATTCATTAATAAATTGACCAGGGCCGGGTTTCCCTGGTATGCTGCCATGATGTCCCCCAACAGGCTGGCTCGAATGATGCAGCCTCCACGCCAAATCGCGGCAATTTCGCTCACCTTCAAATCATAATGATATTCATCCGATGCGATCTTCAGCATGCCAAGTCCCTGTGCGTAGGAGGTGATTTTGCTGGCATACAAAGCCTGCCTGGCCGCTTCGATCAAACGTTGCCGGTCCCCTCTGAATTCCGGTATAGGTCCGTGAATAACCAGGCTGGCAGCCGACCGCTGGACTTTCAGGCTTGAGAGGATGCGGCTTTCCACTGCAGCATTGATGGTTGGAATAGGTGCGCCTACATCCAGAGCGTTCTGTGAGGTCCACTTGCCGGTCCCTTTTTGCTGCGCCTCATCCAGGATGAGATCCACCAAAGGTTTTTGGGTATATTCATCCTGCCGGGTGAAAATATCGGCGGTGATTTCGATCAGGTAGGATTTCAACTCACCCTGGTTCCATTCGGTAAAGATGTCGTAGAGTTCGGCTGCCGGAAGACCCAATCCACGATGCAGGAGGTCATAAATTTCGGCGATCAATTGCATGTCGCCATATTCAATGCCATTGTGCACCATTTTGACGTAATGGCCCGCCCCGCGTGGTCCCATATAGGCTACACAGGGTTGGCCATCCTCTGCCTTGGCAGCGATAGCCTGCAAGATGGGTGCAAGCGCATCCCAGGCTTGCGGCTGGCCTCCCGGCATGATGGACGGTCCCCACAGCGCACCTTCTTCACCTCCCGATACACCCGTGCCGATGAAGTTAAACCCTTCAACCTCGAGTTCCTTGCTGCGGCGCTCGGTATCCAGGAAGAATGAGTTGCCGCCGTCGATTAAGATATCGCCCGGCTGCATGTGCGCCTTAAGGTGAACAATTGCGCTGTCCACCGGCGCGCCGGCCGGCACCATCATGAGGACTCGGCGTGGCTTTTCAAGTGCAGCCATCAATGCTTCCGGGGAGTCCACACCGATGATGTTCTTATTTGCGGCAGGACCTTCCAGGAATTGCCTGGTTTTGGCAGGATCCAGGTCATACCCGGCGACCGGGAACCCGTTCCGTTCCATGTTCAACGCCAGGTTATGCCCCATAACCCCCAGGCCAACCACACCGATTTTGTATTTCATTTTCAGCTCTCTTTGACCCTGTACAACATTTCGCCTGCCCGGGGAACCAGGAGGACACCCTCATCTTCCCGGCCTTTCCACTCGTCAAAATTTATTGAAGCCGGGTCCAAGTATCCAAGGTTGATGTTCCGGCAACGGTCTTCATTGATTCCGGTCGCCAGGGTGACCCGGATACGAGCTTTTTCAAGGCCGGTTTCACGGTCATAATGTCCCATTCCCTTGACATGCGTGGAATGTGCCAGGACCCCGCCGGGAAAATTCTTGAATTTATCCCATTGCTTGGTGAAGTAATCCCGGCAGTGGTACCCAATTTGATCGATCACTTTGCCGTGGGAATAGCTGACCTCGTTGATATGTGGGGCGAAGATGATGATCTCCCCGCCGTCGGAAACGGCCGGTTCCATTTTGTACATACCCTTGGCAGCCGTCCATAGATCGTCGTAGAGTTCCGGCATGACTGACAAAACGCGTTGGAAAGGTTTTTCCACGTAGATAATATGCTTTTTGGCGGACAGATCAGCCGCAGCCTGCCAGGCTTGCTTGGCTGGTCCAAAGTACATGCCTGAGATACCTTGATGGGTGACTACCAGGCTGAAACAAACCACGGGTTTATCGATGAAGGCGGCTGCCCGGTCGATGACCGCCCGGACCGGCGTGTACCCCGAGCCAATGATCCGGTAATTGGTCATCAAAGCCCCAAGCCAATGCGTGAAGTTGATGATTTCCGGCCCGGCAATGCCCGGGAAGAAGTATTTGTTGCCACCGGAGAAACCGACCACTTCGTGCGGGAAGACCGGGCCACAGATGAGCAATTGATCATAATCAAAGATCATCCGGTTGAGCCTGACCACCACAGACTGGCTCAATAAACCACCTGAAAGCTCATTAATTTCGTTTTCAGGTATGGTTCCAAGTTCAACAAAGTTGGCCGGGTTTTCCCAATGATGGTTGAAAACACGGGATTTCCCGGCTGCGCCGTTCACCACCTTCCGACCGACTAGGTTGGTTAGTTGGGCATCGTCCATCGGCCGGTGGGTGCCGAGCGCCACCAGGTAATCCAGCGCTGCAACACGCGGCGCGAGATGTTGTTCAAACAAATCGAACATCTGCGGCATGGGCATGGTGCGGGTGCCATCCGGAATAATGATGAGCACACGCTTGCCATCCACCGCAAGTGTTGCCAATGCATTGACGACGGTTTCTTTTATCTCATCGTCCGTGAGGTAGCGGTTGGCAAAGCCTTTTCCAATCAGCATGATTCAGAACTCCACTGAATGCAGAAAACCCGCCATCCACCGGAACTACGATCCCAGTGACAAATGCGGAAGCAGGCGAGAGCAACCAGAAAATGGTACCCAGGAGATCTTCCGGCACGCCGAAGCGCCCCATTGGGGTGTGACCGATAATGGACTGACCGCGTGGGGTCAATGAACCGTCTTCGTTCATTAACAACCGGCGATTCTGTTCGCCAACGAAAAACCCCGGTGCAATGGCATTGACCCGGATCTGGGGCGAATATTCCTGGGCCATATGGACGGCTAACCATTGTGTGAAGTTGCTGACCCCTGCTTTGGCGGCGGAATACGCCGCGATGCGTGTCAATGGCCGGAACGCATTCATGGAAGAAATATTCAAAATCACGCCAGATTTCTGTAAAGCCATTTGTTTGCCAAAGACCTGAGATGGCAGGATGGCGCCCATCAAGTTCAGGTCAAAGACCCCTTGCAAAGCCTGGGCAGGCAGGTCGAAAAATGAGTTGTCCGGGTTTGTAGTTGCCTGGGCTTTATTACCACCGGCGCCATTGATCAAGATGTCGATGCGCCCGAATTTCTCCAGCACGCTCTGAGCAGCGGCTTCTATGCTGGCGCGATCCAAAACATTACAAACCAATCCAACCGCTTCCCCGGCACTGCTTTGGATTTCGGCAGCCAGCCCTTCGGCAGCCTCCTGGTTCAAATCAAGGATGGCTACTTTCGCACCTGCGGTTGCCAGCGCCCGGCACATACCCGCACACAGCACTCCCGCGCCACCAGTTACCACCGCAACTTTTTGTGAAAGATCAAACATCTCTGCTGACATGCTGTTACCTCGCAGGTTATTCCGGAACGAACGGAGTTAAATGGCGAATAAAATGCCTCTCCAGGTTGGAAGCATAGGCTTTCGGGTTAGCACGCAAGAGGTCCATAAATCTGTCGTAGAAACGCATTTCGCCGTTGGTCGTCCTGTCGGACAAGACCGAGCCATAAGTGACATGCAGGATCTCACCGCGTCGAACTGATCCAGCAGCCCCGGCCAATCCTTGACAAATTCGGGAGTAGGCGCACGTCTCAGTTCCGCCGAAACATGATAGCTGGCTTTATCGGTGTCGTAATGATCCCTGGCAAATATATATATTTCCCGAAACAGGTCCACATCGAGGGCAGCGATGGTCCGCAAGGCTTCCAGGTAGCTGGTGCCGGCGGTCTTCAGATGTACCAGCCCATCCGAGAGACGGTTGGCAATGGGATAAATGCTGAACTTATCGGATCCGGAATGCAAGCTGAGTTTGTATGGACCGAAATGACGTGCAATGGCGGCATGACCGGCGTAATCGGTTTCGAAAACTCCCAGGTCACCGATGTAATCCACCCCTTTCTCAAAACGTCCAACATAGCGAGGTGCAAGGCTGACCCATTTCACACCAAGTCTTTTCAGTTCATTGGCAACATAAGCGTGTTCGGCGTGTGAGGTGGGCTGTTCGGTCTCGTCGACCGATACTTCCAGTTCGAAAGGCTTTGAGCCGGCAGCTTGGCTCAAGTGCCGGTACATGGCGGCTACGTGGGAGACCGCCTGACCGTACTTTACGGCAGCCTTGAGCAGGATCGCTTCATTGAAGGCCAATTGCAAGCCCTCAATGTCAAACGTTTTTCCCAGCAAGCCGCTGGCAAGTGGTTGGACTTCTGCCGTTAAGGTTTCGGCCATTTCGCGAAGTTCGCCCAGGTTAGCCGTCTCGGCCAGATTATTCACGTAGGCACCCGGGTCAATCGTAAAGAGGGTAAATCCAGCCGCCAAACAGATGTCGATATCTTCGGCATTCTTCAGGTGATCCGCATCAGCACCAACTCCGTCTTTCCATCCTTCTGCAAAGATGCCCCAGGTCGCGTCATCCATCACTTGTTGTGGAGATCGACCCGTCCGGGTCATTTCCCGGATGGATTGCTGGGCGAAAATGGGGGCAATTTTTCCACCCACAGCCCGGATTGCTCGTACATGGCCGGGAGTGGCCAATCCTAATCGGTCACCCAGACCCGCAGATGTGCGCAGTCCCAGCGGGGCAGGTTGGAGCCAGGGCAGCCGGTTGCGCAGAGCCGCCGCGTTCTTCGGACTCAGTGGACAGAGCAGCATGTACCTGTCACCCTGCCTGAAAGATTCCCCTTCGAAAGATTCAAGCGGAGACGTGCCGACCGAAGAGATGATTGCCAGGCGGGAGCCGGCGGAAGTCTGCGCCAGCCCGTATTCCACGCCGTCCATAACAGTGGGGGAAATGGGGTGTATATCGAGATCGGTTGGGTTTAATTCAATCATTTTTCTCCCTGTCGAGTGGCTGGAGTTGCAGTGCTATTCCTGACCAGCAGTTTACCGCGCAACCTGCGAATTTCCGGTTCCCCGGTGGAGGATTCACCGGCATCTGGTTTGAGCAAGTCGAGTACCAGCCTGGCTGCCTCCGTGCCGATGTAAAGTTTAGGCTGATCAAAGGTGGTCAATGCGGGGTTGGTGTAGGCGGAAAATAGGATATTGTCGAATCCGGTCACCGACATTTCTTCTGGTACCCGTATGCCTGCCTGCTGCAGTCCCTTCAGTATTCCGATGGCCATCATGTCGTTATAACTCACAATCGCAGTCGGACGCTCTGGTAGATTAAGGAAGTGGTCCAGCCCGGTTAGTCCGTCATCGGGGTTGCCGCCGTGCACCTGGTATATGTAATCAGCCGGGACAGCGATATGGGCATTTTTCATCTCCCGCTGATATCCAGCCAGCCGTTCGAGTGTGCTGCGTCCGGAGGCGCTATTTCCAAGGTATGCAATCTTCCGATGTCCCAGGCCGATCAGGTAACGAGTTAACTGCTGGCTCCCATCCGTATCGTCGTGGTAGATGGAATAGCGGTATTCTTCGGCGGACTGGTTGTTGATCACGACGATTGGCACACCGAAACTTGCGATTTGGTGGCTCAGTTGAATATTGACCGGGGTGGAGCAAATAATGACACCATCCACCCGGCGTTCGACCATGGCCTCTACGATCGATTGCTCTTGTTCGTGATCGCGCTGAGAAGCGGCGATCAACAGGCTATAGCCGCTTGCCTGGGCAACTTGCTCGATCCCCTGCAGGATTTCGCTAAAAAAAGGATCGTCCACGGTACGGATGATGACCCCCAGAGCCTGGGACCGGTTTGTCTTAAGTGTGCGAGCCGCCGCACTGGGGAGGTACCCCAGCTCCAGGGCTGCCAGGCGGACACGTTCAGATGTATCGTTTGAGATAAGCGGACTACCGTGCAGTGCGCGTGACACGGTGGAGTGTGAAACATGGGTACGCCTGGCAATATCTTTGATGGTAATGGGCATTTTTCAACTCTTTTATGCACACGTGTGCAAAGATGTCTCTAGTTTACTCAGCAAATTGGAAATTGTCAATAGAATTGAAAGAGTACTTGCAAAATAAATAAAAATGTTGTATTATTTTCAAATGTAAGTGATATTTCAAAGTTGTAGAATGTGAAAGCCGGGCTCGACCGCCAACACACCTGATAAGAAAGGGAAAAAACAACATGGAAAACCGGAAGGATATCGAAGCCATCTTCTTGGATGTTGGAAACACTTTGCGAATTGTCATTGAGGACCCAGATTTCATGGTCCAATCACGGCAGCAATTGGTGGATTTGACCGGGGCGCCTGAAACCCCCGACCAATTTTATGAAATGCTCGCTGATCGTTACAAGGTCTTGCGGAAACAGGCCAAAGAGAAATTAATTGAAGCCTCCGAAAAGGAAATGTGGACGAAATGGATGCTGCCTGATTACCCAGCCGAAGTCATCGGCCCCCTGTCTGGGAAGTTGACGCGTCTTTGGCGTGACTGTGACGGCCGCAGAGTCCCAAGACAGGATGTGAAGGAAACCGTCATCGAACTGCACCGGCGGGGCTATCTGCTTGGAATTATTGCCAACACGATCACCGAGACCGAAATCCCGGATTACCTGGAGGATGATGGTCTCACAAACATATTCAAGACGGTCGTTCTTTCCTCTAAAGTGGGAATAAGAAAACCCAACCCTGAGATCTACTGGGAAGCTGCCCGCCAGATCGGAGCCGATCCGGCGAAATGTGTCTATGTCGGCGACAATCCTGTCCGCGATGTGGAAGGCACGCGCCTGGCCGGCTATGGATTGTTCATCCTCTTCTTCGAACCGGCCACACAGGCGAAAGAACCCTCCAACAAAGAAATTCATCCGGATTATGTCATTCACAAGATGCGCGACCTGCTGGATATCTTCCCGCCCCTTGCGGAAAAAGTCACCCAATGAGCCACATCCCCGCTCGCTTCTCCCTTTTGCCTGCCGGAAGACAATTCGCTGCCGGATCAGTCTATTCTTGTCAGGAAGGTTAACCTGATGCCCGGCGATATCGAAGTAATTTTCTTTGACCTGGGGAATACACTGCGAATACTGCTAAAAGATGAGCAGCACCAATCGCTGGCACGTCAAAAGATCGTCGAGATGGTCGGAACCGATGAAGATCCAGTATCATTCTGCGAGAAGCTGAATGAGCGTTACAAGGTTTACAGGAAGTGGGCTTTTGCAGAATTGAGCGAGGCTCCCGAATCTGATCTGTGGACGCGCTGGCTGGTGCCAGAATTTCCTGCGGAGAGAATAGCTCCGCTAGGTGGGGAACTGACCTATCAATTCCGCCAATCCATGGGGCGGCGGGTGGTGGTGGAAGACGGCGAACAAGTCGTTGCCGAACTCCAACGGCGCGGATATCTCCTTGGCATCATTAGCAACTTGATCGGCACCCGGGAGATTCCGGAATGGATGGAGACGGAAGGCTTCGGCTCGTATTTCAAATATATTGCGCTTTCCTCCGTCTTTGGGAAACGCAAACCGGATCCCTCCATCTATCTGGAAGCAACACGCCAGGCTGGCGTATATCCGGGAAAATGTGCCTATATCGGCGACAACCTAAAAAGAGATGTTACCGGCACACGCAGCGCAGGGTTTGGCCTGATGGTCATCCTGAACTCACCGGAGGAAGTCGCAAAGGCGACCGTCACTGACGAGAACCGGCCGGATATTATCCTCTACAAATTCAGCCAGCTTTTGGATATTTTCCCGGGTAACAATCAGGTCAGATACCCATAGTACGAGGAGGGATTGGAGGACACATGTCGAAGAACCAGAATTCCCCGAGGAGCCAATGCATTGGCTGGTAAGGTCAGGGAACTCTATGCGGCCGGACAGACGGATTATTCACTCGAGCCGATTGTAATGGTCGGACCTGGTGGTCATCCGGTTGGACAGATTGCGGACGGAGATTCGGTTGTCTTTTGTTGCCGGCGTGGCGAGCGTGAGATCGAATTGACCGAAGTCTTTACCGATCCGGATTTTGACCACTTCGCTCGACCGTTCATGCAAGACCTGGATTTCGTCATTATGACGCTTTACCACGAGAAATTCAAGGACCTGCCGGTGGCGTTTGCACCGGCCAAAGTGAGAGAAACACTCGGCGAGGCTGTCAGCCGGGCGGGTTTTCGCCAGCTGCGGGTGGCAGAATCCGAAAAGTTTGCACATGTGACCTTTTTCTTCAACGGCGGTAACAACCATCTCTTCGCTGGAGAGGATCAAGTGCGGATCCCTTCTCCAAAGGGAGTTCCCTTTGACCAGGTTCCGGAACTCAGCCTGGCTCAGGTCAGCAAAAAGGTGGTAGAGGGAATCGGTCAGGGTTACGACCTGATCGTGACCAATTTTGCCAATGGCGATGTGATCGGGCATACGACCAACCGTGAAGCCAAAATCCTGTGCGCATCCTTTGTGGATCAGCACCTTGGCAAAGTGGTGGAGGCTGGTCTGGCTGCTGATTACGTAGTCCTTATTACTGCCGATCACGGCAACCTGGAAGAATTGACCAACCCGGACGGCACACCGAATGTGGCACATACTACCAACCTGGTCCCGTTTTTGCTACTCGATCCGCGTTCCAAGTCACCTTTCCAGCCAGCCGATGGCAAGCTGGCTGATGTGGCTCCGACAATATTATCTGCGCTTGGGATTAAACAACCTGATTCCATGAGCGGTTCCAGTCTTACCCCAGGGAATGTTTGGGGCGACCAGCGGCGGGTATTGTTGGTTATCCTGGATGGCTGGGGGATTGGTGAATTGGACAATAACAACCCCATCCATCTAGCCGAAACGCCGGTTTGGGATGGATTGACCCGCCATTACCCAGGCAGCCGCTTGCAAGCGGCCGGGCAGGCTGTGGGACTGAAAGCCGGCAAAGCCGGTAATTCGGAAGCCGGTCACATGAATATCGGCGCCGGAAGGGTGGTTTTGCAGGACGATGTGCGCCTCGATCTGGCTATGCAAGATGGCAGCTTCTACACCAACGAGATCCTCTGCCAGGCGATCATGCGGGCCAGCCAGAACGGCACAAATCTGCACCTGATAGGATTGCTTACCGAAAAAAGTTCACACGGTTCAATCGATTATCCGCTGGCATTATTGAAGATGGCCAAGGAACATGACCTGGAGCGGGTCTATCTGCATGTTATTTTCGACGGGCGAAGTACCGAACCTGGCAGTGCGCCAGCCTTATTAGAAAAATTGGAAACGCAGGTAGATGCAATCGGCGTCGGTTTGGTGGTTTCTGGTGTCGGGCGAGGCATCGCGCTTGACCGTGACGGCAATTATGCCAAGATTAAACGTACATATGATGCCATGGTTTCCGGTGTAGGGATCAATTACTCGCTGGATTGATGCGGTTGTGCTTCAAGTGCGGGAGGAGGACTGGGATGGACCTAAAATTTCTACATGAGTTGATCATGCCGTCGCGCACAAAAATCGTCATGGTCGTCATGGACGGATTGGGTGGATTGCCGGCGGAACCAGGCGGGCAGACCGAACTGGAATTTGCCCAGACGCCCAACCTGGACGCTCTCGCCGCAAAATCTGCGTTGGGTCTTAACGAACCGGTTGGCCCCGGTATTACGGTCGAAAGCGGGCCGGGGCATTTGGGGCTGTTTGGGTACGACCCGTTGGTATACAGGATTGGCCGGGGGGTTCTGGAAGCGGTCGGAGTTGGTTTCAATCTGGGTCCAGACGATATCGCCTTGCGCGGGAATTATTGTTGCGTGGATGCATCCGGGGTGGTGCAGGATCGTCGCGCCGGCAGGATCGCTAACGACATCAGCAAGGAATTGTCCAGGTTGATCACAACCAGGATAGAGGGTATCGATGTCCAGGTAGAAACGGTCAGGGAACATCGTTTGGCCATTGTCATGCGCGGGACCGGATTGAGTGCTGATGTGACCGGTTCGGATCCTCTAAAGAATGGTTATCCCCCGCTGACAATCCGACCGCTCTGTCCGGAAGCAGAGAAAACCGCCAAAATAATCAACCAATTTGTAGACCGCTCACGCCAGGTGATCGAAGCTTATCAGCCAAAACCGCCGGCCAATATGCTGCTCATGCGCGGCATCGATCGCTATCCAAACATTCCGCTCTTCCCGGAACTATATGAATTAAAGGCAGCTGCCATTGCGATCTACCCCACCTACCGCGGGATCGCACAATTGGTGGGGATGCAGGTGTTGCAGGTTGGGGGGAATTCGTTCGATGATGAATTTAACAACCCTGGAAAATAACTGGAATGATTTCGATTTCTTTTACCTGCACTTCAAAGATACCGACCTGGCAGGTGAAGACGGCGACTTTGCCCGGAAAGCAAGGATCATCGAAACTGTGGACAAATTGATGCCGCGTTTGCTCGCTCTCGACCCGGATGTGATCATCGTAACCGGCGATCATTCGACCCCTGCCTTCCTGAAAGGACATTCCTGGCACCCGGTGCCCACATTGATTTACAGTAAGCATGTCCGCCCCGACAACATCGAGCAATTTGGAGAACGCGCCTGTTTGCGCGGCAGCCTGGGAGTAATTTCCTCAAAGAATATAATGCCGATCGCGCTGGCAAATGCCGGTCGCCTGATGAAATGGAGTGGTTAATGTCTTCGAGCAACATCCTGTCGGATCGCATCCAATTTTCGGAAATTTTGTTTGAAAAAATGAAATTGGTTTCACCCGGAATCAAAGAAATCGAACTATATGAATTTCGCTATGGGCTGGCTGAACTGATCCCTCCTTCAGGTTGGGATTCCATCAAACCGGATGGTCCGGAAATGATCGAATCCTGTATAAATAGCCGGGCTTTTTACGATGGGGTTCAGATTAAACCAGTCGTGGGGGGGCGGTTTGTCCTGGACTCTGAAATAGTGAAGCTTACACAAATGTTGTTCGTAGGTCTGGTCAACGGAGTTTATACGCCGGAATGGGTGGATACGAATTTTTACTTTGACATCCGCAGTTTTATGTTCCTGCATCGCACCGTGTATTTTACAGATAGGGTTCAAGCTCACTTCGGCGGTAAACCCTATAGGTCTTTCGAGCCGAAACAAAAAAGATTGGAATGTCGCCAGCAGATCGGCTACAAGGAATTCCGCGAAGCGAATGCCGAAGTGGACCATTTTTTCATTCAGAGTGTCCAGAAGCTGATTGCCGCGCGCGGTACCCCCACTCTACTTGCCATTGCCGGGGCAACTGCCGCCGGGAAAACCGAAATCGTCGAACGCCTCAGTGAAGCCTTTTTTGAGGCCGGACAGAAGACAACCTCCATCGAAATGGATAATTTCTTCACCGACCGCGATTATCGGGAGGCCAGGGGTTTTGATTCGCATGGCAGGGAAGCTCTGCACTTTGAGCTGTTTTTGAAGGCGTTGGATGATATCACCCATCACAAAAAGATCAGCACACCGCGTTACAACTTCATTGACGGCAGTTCCAGCCATGATTTGGACGGGAAACTAAAACCCGGCTGCACCCCGGTGGTGGTTGAGCCCGCGGATGTTATTTTTATTGAAGGTAATTTTCCATTTCTGTTGGAAGAATTAGTCCCATTGATTGGAATCAAGGTTGTTTATTTGACTGACGATCCGGTTCGCATGAAACGGAAATGGAGACGCGATATGGATTATCGCAAGAAATACGACATCAATTACTTCCGCAACCGCTATTTCAAAGAGCAATTCATTATGGCTCAAATAGTTTTCCAGCCGCAAATGGAAACCTGCGACATGATCGTCGACACCACCGGTGCGACCATCTGGGTAACATCTGAGATTGCCACGATCCTCAAGAAAAGTTAAAGAGACATTGTATGAATGGTTCAAGCCGGCTCCGTTCGCCTCTGAAATTTTCTGAGATCCTATTCGAGCGTATGCTCCAGATAAACCCCGGGATAAAGAAACTGGCGTTGTTTGAATTCCAATTTGCCATAGAGGGCTTTTACCCCGAGCATGGGTGGGATTCGATCCAGCTGGACAGCCAGAAAGAAGTCGAGGATTTGGTCAGGCAGAGAGGTTTTTATGAGGCCATTCAGACCAAACCCCGCCAGAAGGACCGGATCGTTTTGGACGAAAGTATCACCCACCTGACGCGCATGCTGTTTGCAGGCCTGGTGAGCGGAGAATACAGCCCGGCATGGGTCAACCAGGTTTTCTATTTCGACATCCGCGGATTCTACTTTCTGCCGCGTACCGTGTACTTCACAGACGTAGGCTTGGCACACATGGGGGGAAAGCCTTTCCTGCGTTTTGAGCCGCGACAAAAGGAATTCGAAAATCTCCAGGATGTCGGATATCTGGATTTCCAGGAAGCCAATCTCAAGATCGACCAGACTTTCATCGCCATGATCCAGGAGTTGATAAATGTTCTGGGGACGCCCATCCTGATTACGTTGGCAGGTCCAACGGCAGCTGGCAAGACGGAGATCACCGAGAGACTGCTCGATACCGTCGAACAGTCGGGTAAAAAAACCAATACCATCGAGATGGACAATTTCCTGCTTGACCGGGATTACCGGGATAAAAAGCCAATGGGAAAGGAAACGATTCATTTCGAACTTTTCAAGCGCAGTTTACTGGAAATCAAGCAGGGGATGAAGATAACCATTCCGCGCTACGACTCTCTCAGCGCCAGTTCCAGCCATGATCTGGATGGAATTTAAAGCCGGGCTGCCTGCCGATTGAGATCGAGCCGGCCGATATCATTTTCCTGGAGGGAAACTTCCCTTTCCAGATGGAGGAACTGGCCGGGTTGATCGCTCTGAAAGTGGTCTATCTGACGGATGATCCGGTGAGACTGAAACGCAAATGGAAACGCGATATCGATTATCGCAAAAGTTATGATCCAGCCCATTTTCGGAACAGGTTCTTCCAGACGCAATTCCTGCGGGCGGAGGATTGCTACCGGCCCCAGATTGAAAAGTGCGACATTGTCGTCGACACGACGGATGCCGCTATTTGGGCAACACCTGAAATCATTCAAATCCTGAACTGGAAATGAGTTGAACATGGTCATTCCCGTCCAAGAGGTCCGCAGAATCGAAGCGATTCTTTTCGATATGAATGGGACCTTGCGGATGCGTGAGCAGCACCAGGCTACCCAACAAGCCGCCTTCGAACGCATAACGGAATTACTGCTGATGGAAAGTCCCACGCAAGCTTTCTGGGTTGAGTTGGCCGACCGTTATAAAGCTTACGGAAGGTGGGCGCAAGAGAACCTGCTGCAATTGTCCGAGGAGACGATTTGGACCCGCTGGATGTTGCCTGAAATGGCACCGCAGCTGGTAGCTCCCATCGCAGCAGAATTAACTTTGGCCTGGAGTAAACGCAACGGTCGGACAATTCCCAGGCCGGGTGCACAGGAAACGCTGTCCGAGCTAAAACGGCGCGGTTATCGCTTGGGAGTGATCAGTAACAGCATGTCTTCCCTGGACATCCCACGCAGCCTGGATGCGTTTGGGTGGAATGACTTGTTTGAAGTTGTAGTCCTCTCTTCCATGGTGAAATGCCGAAAACCAGCGCCTGAGATCTTTTGGGAAGCCACCTCAAGACTGAGGATCGAACCCGGGTATTGCGCCTATATTGGCAACCATGTTTCCAAGGATGTGGTAGGTTGTAAACAGGCCGGTTTTGCACAAGCATTGATCGTCCAATCGGAAGGTGGTTTTTCATCTGGCGAAACGGAAGAAGGCATGCGCTCGTTTGAAGTAGTTCGTATGCTGGACGAACTGCTTGAGTTTTTCCCGCCACTTGTTCAGGCATAGACCCGCACAGATAATCTTTATGGTAATTCCACCTGCCCTCAAAGCAAAGCCATACCTGCTCTACTGGATTGGGCAACTGATATCTGTCGCAGGTTCTCAAATGCAGATATGGACGCTCTACTGGCATCTGCGTACCTTATCTGACAATCCCATGGTCATCAGCGGGATTGGCTTGGCCCGCATCCTGCCGGTATTCCTGTTGTCATTGGTGGCTGGTGTGGCGGCTGACCGCTTCAACCGGCGGAAAACGGTCATCCTCACTCAATTTGCGCTGGGCGTGGTGGCCCTCATCCTTGGAATGACCACGTATGTGGGAGCCGCAACGATCTGGGTGTTATTCGGTTTGGTGGCAGTCCAATCAATGGCGTCTGCATTTGACGTGCCGGCCAGGCAGGCTCTCATCCCGTCGCTGGTTCCTCGGGAACACCTGGCAAACGCTTATAGCCTGAATTCGATCGCAGCCAAAGCGGGTGGCATCCTTGGACCAGCAGTTTCCGGGCTAGTGATTGCCTACCTGGGATTGCAATGGGCGTATTGGATCAATGCCATCACATTTATCGCCGTCATCCTGGCTTTATATGCCATGGGAGACATTCAAAGCTCGGTTGAGAAACAGCCGGTTGAAGTTCCGGGAACAGTACGGGAAATACGCGCAGGCATCGCATTTATCAAAAATTCCCCCATCATTCATTCGGTCATCTTACTTGATTTCTTTGGGACTTTCTTCGCTTCGGCGAAGACCTTGCTGCCTTTCGTGGCAACCGATATTCTCCATGTTGGGCCGATCCAATATGGCTGGTTGTCGGCTTCCCAATCCATCGGGACTGTGTTGGTCGCTGTGTATTTATCCCAAAAGGCAAACCTCAGTCGTCAGGGCATATTGATTTCCGTTTCCGTGGCAGGTTTGGGCCTTGCAGCCATCCTGTTCGGCATCTCCACCTCCTTCTGGATGACCATGTCAGCACTAATTTTGATTGGGATTTTCGACGGCTTGAGCTCCATCTTACGCAACACGATCCGGCAATTACAGACGCCGGATGCCATGCGCGGACGCATGATGAGCATCACGCAAATATTCACCAAAGGAGGACCCCAGCTGGGGGAGGTCGAATCGGGTCTGGTGGCGCAGATCCTGGGAGTGCCCTTTGCGATCGTTTCTGGAGGCGTGGCTTGCATTTTGGCTGCCTGGGTGGTTGTGAAAAGGACCCCTCGACTTTGGAGTTTCGACGGATCCGAGCCAGTGCAAGCCGAGGGTTTGGCTAATTGACCCGCGCCAAGGTGACAAATGGCACTTTTTTTGCAAGACCACTTGCATTTCAAATCTTATTGATGTATTATTTACAAATGAAAGTTTAATTTCAAATTAGTGAATAATGAAAGTTTATTGTTTTCTGGAAATTGGAGAGGATGTGACGCCATGAATTAGGAGATCCCAATCATTGCCGGGTTCAACCAATTGATCAGTGACAGCTTTCCCGACCTTACAAAAAGCGAAAGGCGTATTGCCAATTATTTAAGCGAAAACCTGGATAAGTCAGCCTTCCTGTCTGCCGGCGATCTGGCAAGCCGGCTGAGTCTGAGTGAAGCCACCATGGTACGGTTTGCGCGCACGCTCGGGTTTGATAGTTATCCGGCCATGCGGGTGGCCTTGCAGGATAATTTCCGTCACCGAATGACACATTCCTCCAGACTGCGCAGCCGGCTGGATGATCTGAGAGCAGAAGGCGACATATTCGATAAGGTTGTGGCCTCCGAGATCGACTATCTAACGCAGGCGTTGCAATCTCTTGATAGAGACGCCTTCAACCAGGCGGTCAGGATGCTGCACGAGCATCAACGGGTGTTTGTCTTCGGATTGGGACCTTCGATTTCCCTGGTCGACTTGCTTGAGATTCGACTGACTCGTTCCGCCCGGCACGTCATACCCCTGAATACATCCGGGAAGGAGATCCTTGAGCCCCTGTTGCTCATGAGCAAAACGGACCTGCTCATCGCGATAGGTTTTTTCAATATTACCCCCAGCCTCAAAATTGTTCTCGAATACGCCAATCAACATGGGACACCGGTCATCCTGCTGACCGACACGCTCGGTCCCGTGGTAAGGGCTCAGGCTGACATCGTCCTCTCAGCCTTGCGCGGCCCTGTTTCTTCATTCCATTCTCTCACCATCCCCATGACGATCATCAATGCCCTCCTGCTGGCCTTGAGTTCCATGGACCAGGAAAATATCATGAATAACCTGGACAAGCTCGACCAGATGCGCGACCGCTTAAGCCATTCCAATGGCTAGACATAACTACATGACTTAAAACGAATCAGGAGAAGAACCATGGATTTGACTGTAGTGAGCCCGCCCACATTTAACCAGCGCTTCCTCGCCAACACACGCCGGTTTTTCCGCTGGCTGACCAGGCCGAGTGTCGTCCTATCGCTGGTCATGTTGATATTAATGTTCGTCATGGTAGTCATCCCATTGTACCAATTGGTCAAGACGACTGTCATATGGGGGCCAACGGACATCGCAAACAATCCCGGTGCGGTCGAGGGGGAACTGACCATATATCACTATGTTCGCATGCTGCAAGGACGTCTGGCGCAGATTTATACCTACGCCCCACTCCAGCATTCGATGACAATTGCTGTGGGGACCACACTTTTGGCGCTCTTGATCGGTGGTTCGTTAGCCTGGCTGGTAGTTCGAACCGACATGCCTGGCAGGAAATTGATCAATCAATTGGCAGTTCTTCCGTACATCATGCCATCCTGGACTCTGGCACAGGCCTGGTTGGTGGTCTTCAAGAACCGTCTTACCGGTGGAACGCCAGGTGTCTTCGAATATATTGTGGGACAATCCCCTCCAAGCTGGCTTTCTTATGGTCCAGTGCCAATCATCATCTGCATGGCGCTGCATTATTACACATTCTTTTTCCTGTTCACATCGGCGGCATTTATGTCGATCGACTCCAGCCTGGAAGAAGCTGGCGACCTGATGGGAGCCAGCCGGATGCGTATCCTGCGCAAGATTACCTTCCCACTGGTCATCCCGGCCATCTTGTCCGGCGTGATCATGACATTTTCAAAGGTTATGGGATCTTTCGGTAGTCCAAACCTGCTCGGCACACCTTCTAAATATTATGTGGTTGCCACCATGCTGCGCGGCAGCCTGGGGATCGGAGACAAGGCAGATGCATTCATCCTGGCAATTGTTTTGATCTTGTTTGCGATCGTTACCATTTCGCTCAACCAAAAGGTGATTGGTACACGCAGGAGCTACGAGACCATCGGAGGACGGGGGTTCATGGCACAACTTAGCAAACTGGGATCTATGAAAAAGCTGACCCTGATCACTGTAGTTATTTTCCAGATCCTGGTAGTTGCTATTCCACTGGGGTTGCTTACTTATTCCTCCTTCATGTTGATCGATGGAAATTACGCCTTCAGTAATCTGACACTGCAGCATTGGATCGGATCAGCTGGGACTCCATACAACCATGGAGAATCAGGCGTTTTGCTCAACCCGATGATCTATAAAACAGCCTGGAACTCGATCAAGCTGGCGCTCTTGACAGCCACCTGCACCGCTTTTCTGGGTATTATTCTGGGGTATGCTATAGTCAAGGGGCGGGGGACCAGGCTTTCGAAACTGGTGGAGCAACTGGCATACATCCCATACGTGATCCCGGGGATCGCCTTCGGTGCGGTTTATATCGCCATGTTCGCAAGGAAGTTGGGCCCTCTGCCCCCTTTGTATGGGACTTTTGCCCTGCTGGTGATCGTCTCTGTCTCCAAACACCTGCCGTATTCTTCGCGCTCGGGCGTCTCAGCCATGTTGCAGGTAGGGCATGAACTGGAGGAAGCAGCCATGGTGTCAGGCGCAAATGCCTGGAGGCGCTTCGTCAAGATCATCTTCCCGCTTACCACTTCCGGATTTGTGTCCGGCTTCCTGCTGACATTCATTACTACGATGCGGGAGCTGTCCTTGATCATCCTGCTGGTAACCCCTGCTACCCAGCTGCTTGCCAGCCAGACCATGTTCTATACTGAAAACGGGGATGGACAGATGGCGAACATCGTCATTTTGATTTTGATTGCTTTGGTAGCACTGGGGAACTTTATCATCGGAAAAGTATCAAAAGGCGGCAGCCTTAAACGAGGCCTTGGTTTTTAGGAGAAGCATACATGAGTACACCCATCACCATCAAGAATCTCACGAAACATTTTGGGAAAGTGACTGCGGTCAAAAACGTCAGTCTGACCATTGAAGCCGGTTCTTTTCTGACGCTGCTGGGTCCTTCCGGCTGTGGCAAGACGACTCTGCTGCGTTGCTTAGCCGGTCTGGAAGACCCGGATGGCGGCGAGATCTATATTGGCGATAAGCTGGTTTATTCACACGAAAAAGGCATATCGCTCCCTTCCGGGAAACGCGAACTCGGATTGGTCTTCCAGAATTATGCCCTCTGGCCGCACATGAAGGTGGACAAGAACATCACCTTTGCGCTTGAAATCCAGAAGATGCCCAAAGAGGAGATGAAGAAACGGGTTTCCGAATCCCTGGCTGAAGTCAAAATGCAAGGCTATGAGGACAGGTATCCACGTGAAATGAGTGGTGGTCAGCAGCAACGCATTGCATTGGCACGCATGCTGGCGTACCGTCCAAAGGTCTTCCTGATGGACGAGCCTCTTTCGAACCTGGATGCGCGATTGCGCATCGATATGCGCACGGAACTGAAACGCCTGCACCATGATTCCGGCGCGACCACGATATATGTTACCCACGATCAGGTCGAAGCCCTCACCATGTCAACGAATATCGCCGTGATGAAGGAGGGCGTGGTACAGCAAATGGATAGCCCGGACATGATTTACCATTACCCGGCCAATTTGTTTGTAGCTGATTTCATTGGCAGCCCCAAGGTTAATTTATTGGAAGGTGTGGTCAATGGTAATAGTATGGTGGATTTGGGTAGTTTCAAAGTTGGAATGGATACCCGTCTTGCACCTAAAAATGTGGTTCTGGCGGTCCGTCCTGAGGATATTTCTATCTCGACCACGCCTATTCCGGAAGCCAATGAATTCACTGCATATTCCGTCCTGCCTTCCGGTGCCAACTCAACCATCGTCGCCAAATCCGGAGATTGCGAAATTACAATCCGAGTGCCGGGAATCAGCAAGGTTAAGATGGATGATAAAGTCTGGTTGAAATTTAATCCAGACATGATCAACTTATATGATAAAGATACTGGAAACCTTGTCGTTGTATGACGAAAATTGCTTCAGGGTAACTTTCTGCATTTTGATTTGAATGCTATTTTGAAGGATGCGTGTTCGAAAGGAGGCTGATGGAGTAATTTGCAAATTGAGAAATATCGTAACGCGATACAACAACCTATTTTCTGGATAATGTTAAGGAGGAAGAAATGAAGGCGTTTGTAAAAGTTATAACATTCGTTCTACTAATCAGTTTCATGGTTGGTTGCGGTGGCACCCCGGCTGCCACTCAGGCTCCGGCAACCCAGGCACCTGAGGTTCCGGTGTTATTGCCAGTCGTAACCATGGCCCCGGTAGCGGAAGCTTCACTGACCGCTAATGAACAGTGGGCCAAAGATAATGGATTTGGCCCTTACCAGACCGAGACAGAAGACTGGGCTGCCATTGAAGCAGCTGCCATTCAGGAAGGTTCGGTGATGGTGTATGCCAACAGTTCCAAGTTCCCGAAATTGGAAGATGCCTGGTATGCCCTCTATCCTGACATCAAGCTGGATGGTGGCGATACAGATGATATCCCGGTAAAAATGGAAGCTGAACAGGATGCCGGGAATGTGGTCGGAGATGTCTGGTACAACAGTGATGGGCATATCCTCTACGGTCAGTTTGTCCCCAATGAATGGCTCTGGGCGTATGTGCCCATGGGGGTTGATATTCCGGATGTAACCCCCGATCGTCCTTTTGCCGTCCATCATCACAGCGTGGATGTTGTTGGATATAACCAGGAGATCCACCCGGATGGTTGCCCGCTCACCAACTGGTGGCAGCTTGTCGATCCATCCCTGTCGGGCAAGGTCTTCATGGAGAATCCGCTTTCGGATCCCAGCACGACCGCTAAGATCACCCTGATCGTCGAGCATGCCGATCAAATGGCTGCCGCCTATCAGGATTATTACGGCAAAGATTGGACCACAGATCCTGATGCCGGTCCGGACGCTTATGGCTCCGCCCCCGAAAATGCTGGCTACCTGTTCCTGCGCAAATTGGCTTGGAATAACCCTGTCATGGAACCCGGTGGCGATGAAGTTGACGCTGCTTATGCTTCCCTAGGAATGGATCCAACCACTGAACCCGGATATGGTCTGACTGGCTGGGATAGCATTGTTGCAACAATGGACGGTGAAATTGCCATGGCCCCCTGCCTAAGCCTGAAACCTTCCATCGGCATCTTCAAATCCACTTATCTGGGTGTTGCCAATATGGCTCCTCACCCGAATGCGGCCAAGTTGTTCATCAAATTTGCCTTGACCCAAGATGGTTTCAAACCTTGGGACAAGATTGGCGTTTATCCAGGTGTCTCAACTTTAGAGGCCTGGGACGGTGCTCCTGACCCGACCACTCTGGCTGTCTGGGCCAGCGACGACGTTTTCGCCTGGGCAAATAACAGCAAGGTGCGTGACTTTTTCGCAGCAGATTTGCTCTCTCACTAAATTTTAGTTTGTAGATTAATCAGTTACAAATAGGTGTCTATGGATGCATGAGAAAACGCTTGTGTCCATAGACACCCCAATAAATACAGGTTGTGCCTTAAAATTTTTGTTAAATGGTTAATAAAACGCCCGGTGGATGGATTCCGGGGGTAATGGGCGAATTCATTCAAGAGTGGAGATCCCTGCATGGGTATCAAGGCAGTGTTTTTCGATATGGGGGGTACGCTGGAAAAGGTCTGGCATTCGCCGGAGTTGCGCTTGCAGGCAATCCCGGGCATGAAGACTTTGCTCCTGTCTATAGGGATCGACCCGGGGCTGGACGACGGGCAGTTTTTGGATCTGGTTACCACCAACTACGGCAGGTACCACCAGTGGGCTATCGAAACGATGAATGAGCTTCCAGCCGAGCGAGTTTGGAGTGAGTTTATCCTGGCTGGTCATTGCTTTGATATGAATCGGTTGACTATGGCAGCCGAAGAATTGATGTTTTATCTCGAAAGCAGGTTCTTCCAGCGCGAATTCCGACCTGAAGTTCCGGCGGCCTTGGAAGGGCTGCGAGCGATGGGCTTGAAAATCGGCTTGATCAGCAACGTCTGCTGCCGGAATCTGGTCCCTGTTAATTTGGAACAATACGGCATTCGCAATTATTTTGACCCGATTGTTTTATCCGGAGAGTATGGGCGGCGCAAGCCCGACCCGGCGATATTCCATTATGCCGCTCGCCTGGCCAACGTCCCTACCGGAGAATGTATTTATGTTGGCGATCGTATTGCCCGGGACATTGATGGAGCTTGCCGGGCAGGATTTAATGCGGCTATTCAAATCATCAATGATTTCGATCACGGCGAATTGGATAATGGGCCGGATCCGGATATCGTGATCACCCGGATGGATCAAATGCTTGACTTTGTAAAGGAAAAAATTGGAGCTGGCGAATGCAAGATTGATAAGCCATCCGGCATCCGTGGGCTCCTGTTTGACGCTGGGGATATCCTGTATTATCGACCAAATCCTGGCAGGAAGTTGCATGAATTTCTCGCTGAGCTCGGCCTTCTCGATAAACCAATATCTGTTGAGAGAAAGCAGGAATTACGGGAACTGGCATTTCATGGCGAGATCACTCAGGAGGAATACCGCCAGGTATATCTGGGTCTTTACGATATTACATCTCCTGACCTGTTGGAGCGCGGTTGCCAGGCTATGGACGACGATGACAATGATGTGGAGATTATCGAAGGGGTTCCAGAGACCCTTCTGGCGCTCAAAGAAAAGGGCTATCTGCTGGGTATTATCACCGATACTGCCAATCCCATCCATACCAAGCTGGCCTGGTTCGAACGCGGTGGGTTCGGGAACGTATGGGATTCGATTATTTCTTCGATGGAACTGGGATTTAAGAAACCCGACCCTCGAATTTTCAAGGCCGCACTAAACCAACTGGGCTTGTCCGTTCAACAGGTCGTTTTTGTCGGGCATAGTCTGGACGAATTGGATGGTGCGCGTGAAATCAAAATGAAGACGATTGCTTTCAATTACACGGAAACAGTCCAGGCAGATTACTTCGTCGAGAAATTCGAAGATCTATTAAAGGTTCCGATTTTAACAGTAAAAGATCCTGAGGAATTAGGAATTTAACAATAATGAAAACCATCGATGCTATTCTTTTTGATATGGGGGGAACATTGCGGAACAGAACCAAGCACGAGCGTGACGAGAAGCATCAGAAGTTCCATCTATTGGTTGAATTGCTTGGCGAACAGGTTGATGAGGCGGATTTCAGAAAGCTGCTTAAGTCGCGTGCCAGAGGATATAAAAATTGGGCGGAATCCACCCTGCTTGAATTGAATGAGATTGATTTATGGACAAAATGGATGCTTCCGGATTGGCCTGCCGCCCAGGTTGCCCCACTGGCCCTCAAATTGAATCAAATCTGGCGGGATATTACCGGGACGAAGGATCCATTTCCTGAGACTAGGGAGGTCGTCCTGGAGCTCTTCCGGCGCGGTTACCGGTTGGGGTTGATCAGTAATACTACCAGCAGCACCGAGTCCCCCAATGCTCTCAAGGAATTAGGCATTTCCGGCTGTTTCGACACGGTCGTCCTTTCGTGCTTAGTCGGTATTCGCAAACCGGATCCCTCCATCATGTTGATGGCGGCTGATCGTATGGGAATCTCCCCGGATCGTTGTGCATATATTGGTGACCAACCTCGCCGGGATGTAGCTGCTGCTAGAGGAGCCGGTTTCGACCTGACGATAATTCTTCGAAACGAACGCAATATGGCTGAATTGCCGCTTGCAACGGAATTAACCCCGGATCGCTATATCGATAGCTTGACCGAACTGTTGCAAATCTTTCCTCCGCTATCGCCCGCAGATCATTCTCCTGCCAGAAAGAAATCAACCTTTTATGCGGCCTCTCTTTCGACCATGTGGGCAGTCAGGAATTTCTCCGAGTTGTCCGATTTCTTCCTGGCGTCCAGGCGGCTTGGTTTCACTGCAATAGAGTTGAACCACGCCATGAATACTGAGAGATTGGCCGGAGTCGACCTGGATAAGTATTCAATTTCCAGTATCCATGAACCCTGTCCAGCGGATATTTCCACGGAAACGCTTAAACAGCGCGATTGGTTGATCTCATCGTTGAATGAAGACTGCAGATCCGCAGGCGTGGATGCCATCAAACACAGTATTGAGATGGCGGAAAAAATGTCTGTCAAGACGGTAGTGGTGCATTGCGGGACGATCCTCCTGGATATGAGCCTCGAAAAAAAGCTCCGGAAGCTCTTTAAGGCTGGCCTGAAAGATTCGGATGAATACCTCGAAACAAAGAGTCTCATGCTGGCAAACCGCCTGGAGCTCTCCGGCTCCTGTCTTCACTCGGTGGAAAAGAGCTTGGTGGAATTACTGGATTATGCCCATGATTTTGGCGTGTGTCTGGGCTTGGAGAACCGTTACCATTATTATGACATCCCGACCCAAGACGAAATGTCGACATTATTGGCGCTGGCTGAGCCGGACCGGATCGGATTTATCTACGATGTCGGCCATGGCACTGCCATGGACCGGCTGGGCTTTTTCCCCAACGAAGGTTGGCTGAAGCGCTTTGGGAAACGTATTTTAGGGGTCCACCTCCACGATGTAGTTGGGGTGGAGGATCATCGTGCTCCCGGATTGGGAGATGTGGATTTCCGTATGGTCGCAGACTATCTTCCCCAACAAGCTTTCCGTACCATCGAAGTGATGAATTTCAATACACCAGAGCAAATCAAGGCAGGCATGCAAGTTCTGGTTGATAGCGGATGTGTCAACCTTATTAATTAATACTTTAGAGGAGATTGGAAATGCATAAACTTTTTAAAAAACGTCAAAATGTATTCATAAAGCTCATCCAGGACCAGGCTTCCCTGACCCTGGAAGGCATGGAAATGTTGAATGTATATATGGGCGGACAGGACCCGGACGCGGCTGCCAGGTTGACCAAATGCGAGAAAGAGGCGGATGAAGCCCGGCGCATCTTGATCGACGAATTAAATAAGACTTTCGTTACCCCTTTCGATCGCGAGGATATCTTTGCCCTCTCCCGAACGATCGACGATGTGCTCGATTACGCTTACAGCACCGTTAGTGAGATGGAGATCCTGAATGTCGAGCCGACTCCATTCATGCAGCGCATGGCTTCCCTGCTGCGGGACGCAGCCTACGAACTTTCGAGCGCCGCAAATCGCCTGGGTGAACATCCGGCTGTGGCAAGCGAACATGCCCAGCGTGCCAAAGCACTCGAAAACCGTGTGGAGGATGTATATCGCGAGGCTCTGGCTGATCTTTTCAGCGGCGTGGAGGATATAAAGCACGTCGTGAACATGATGAAACTCCGCGAAGTCTATCGTCATCTGAGCAATGCTTCCGACCGTGGTGACGAGGCTGCCAATGTGATTGCTGATATCGTCGTCAAGATTGCTTGAAAGAGGTTGTATGTTATCTCCGCTTATTATTACTGTGATAGTTCTGGCCCTTGGGTTCGATTTTTTGAACGGGATCCACGATTCCAGTAATATCGTTGCGACGATTATTTCATCCAGAGCCCTCACGCCCCGGGTAGCTCTGACCATGACCGCCATTGCGGAATTTACCGGTCCGCTCATCTTCGGTGTGGCGGTTGCCAATACCATTGGACATGAGGTGGTTGCTGCCGACACGATCAGTGTTCAAGTGGTCATCGCGGCGTTGATCAGCGCGATTTGTTGGAACCTGTTGACCTGGTACCTGGGATTTCCAAGCAGTTCATCCCACGCCTTGGTGGGCGGTTTTATTGGTGCGGTGGTCATCGGTGCCGGGTGGCAAAAAATCTTGCTCCCGGGACTGGAGAAAATCCTGATCGCTTTGTTCATCTCCCCGATTATCGGCTTCGTGTTTGGGTATGTGATCCTCAAATTGATCCTGTTGTTGTGCTGGAAATCCTCCCCGGCTGTCAGCGGATTGTTCAAGCGTGGACAAATCGTCACCGGCATTGCCCTGGCGCTCAGTCACGGCGCAAACGATGCGCAGAAAACCATGGGTGTCATCACCCTGGCGCTCGTGATTGGTGGGAATTTGACGAAATTTGCCGTGCCCCTTTGGGTAATTCTCATGTCGGGTGGAATGATCGCCTTGGGTACATCGGTGGGGGGCTGGAAATTGATCCGCACCCTGGGAGCGAAATTCTACAGGATCCGACCCGTGGATGGCTTTTCTTCCCAGTTTGCTTCAGCTGCAGTGATCCTGGGAGCCTCTTTATTCGGTGGACCGGTTAGCACCACGCAAGTAGTCAGTTCCGCCATTATGGGGGTCGGGGCGGGGGAAAGGGTAAACAAGGTTCGTTGGGGTGTTGCCAGAGAAATCGCCATGGCCTGGATATTAACCATTCCTGCGACAGGACTCCTGGCGGCTGGTGTGTACATTGTAATTACGCAGTTTATCTAAAAATCCAATAACCATTTGAGAGGTTGACATGCCTGAAGAAATCTATGACGTCGTTTACATCGGTAATTACACCAAGGACACAATCATCTCCCCATCCGGGACGCGTTATGTCGATGGCGGCGGCTCTCGCTACGCAGCCTATGCCGCTGCCAGCCTGGGATTGAAGGTGGCTGTCGTTACACAACTTGCCCGTGAGGATATGCATGTTGTCGCTAAATATAACCTTGCCGGGATTGATTGTTTTCCCACCTACTCGCCTTCCTCCACCCTGATGTGCCTGGATTATCCCACCACCGACCCCGACATCCGTACCCTGACCGTCGCCGGTGTGGCAGGAAATATCAGCGTTGCCGAAGTGGAAGACCTGCAAATGAAATCAGCCGTGATCAACTCCAGCCTGCGCGGTGAGGTGGGGCTGGATGTCATCAGATGCCTGAAGGAGAAGGATGTTACACTGGCAGCGGATATGCAGGGTTATGTGCGGGTATTGCGTGGCAAGGAACTCAAGTACGAAAACTGGCCCGAGATGCAGGCGACCCTGGCGCATCTTGATATCCTGAAAAGCGACGCGGTCGAGGCCGAGTTCCTCACCGGGGAAGAGGATATTTTCAAGGCCGCCCAAATCTACGCTTCCATGGGTCCGAAGGAGATTGTCCTGACGCACAAGGATGGCGTGCTGATTTACGCCGAAGGCAGGTTCATCGAGCTCGGCTTCTTTCCTGCCCGGCTGGATGGCCGCAGCGGGCGCGGCGACACGTGTATAGGATCCTATGTAGCCATGCGCTTGACGAAAGATCCATTACAGGCGGGTATCTGGGCTGCGGCCATCACCAGCCTGAAAATGGAGAATTCTGGGTCCATTCGATCGCCCCATGAGTGATGTCGAAGCCTTGATCCATGAAAGATACAATCATGGGTCGTTAAATTGATTGGCGATCTGGCTATTAAGCAAATCCCAATATTCCCAATGATTGGAAATCCGGATGCGGATGGATGGAAAATTACTCTGACAAACAACAATTGATCGACCGGCATCGGGAAGCAATGATCGCAGGCTACCCGGCGCTTTGGCAAAAAATGATTAATGAATGGAATGCCCCAGGCCCAGAAGATCGGGCCTGGTTGATGTATTCGGCCAATTACCTGTTTCGAACTGCCGGGATCCGTTGGGCGATGGATCCTCTGACCTTGAAACAGCGCGCTTCAGCGGCACCGGAAATGGCAATCGCTCGCGACTTGCAGGGTCTTTCCTTTGTTCTGCTGACCCATCGTCACGCCGACCATCTGGATCTAAACCTGATCCGTGCGTTAAGTGTCCACCCCATTCGCTGGGTCGTCCCTGCAGACGTACTCTCACGGGTGATGCAAGTCGGCATATCCAGGGAAAAGATCATCGTACCGCAACCTTTGGAGACGATCGATTTCCATCCGATCCGTGTGACTCCCTTCGATGGCTGCCACTGGGAAGGTGACCCCGCGCGTCCGGACGAACGGAAGGGGGTTCCCGCCATGGGATACTTAGTGGAATTCAACGGGAAAAGTTGGCTGTTTCCCGGGGATACCCGCACGTACAACATCGCCGCGCTGCCCTCTTTTGATCGTGTCGATGGGGCTTTCCTACATCTTTGGCTTGGACGCGCCAGTGCTTTGCTCGCAGAACCGCCCATGTTGGCAGCCTTCTGTAACTTTTGTATCCGGCTCCGTGTGCCGCGTATTGTCGTGACTCACTTGCGTGAAATCGGCCGGAACGCCAGCGATTATTGGGATGAAGAACATTTTCAACAGGTGGTAGACCGCTTACAAGGCATCTCTCCGGATAGGTTGGTTGAATCCAGGCTGATAGGGGATAGTGTTCTCTTATAACAATTTATCATCTTTCCTGCTTGAACATCCAATTCCAGGCTACTTTTTCAAAGGATTAAATCATGCCAGATATTCATCGTTCCAGAATTGATATCCGTCTCTTGTTTTCCAGTCGTATTGTGCGGTTGTTCTGTTATGGGTTCCTGTCTGTTGTGTTGGCGCTTTATCTGGCGCTGAATGGCTTGAGCAAGGGACAGATCGGCTTGCTCTTTACCCTCACCCTGGCAGGAGATGCCGCCATTTCATTATTTTTGACCACCTCAGCCGATCGTTTCGGGCGACGCCGGACTCTTCTCGTCGGTGCAGTGCTGATGATTGGCGCAGGCAGCGTTTTCATCCTCACACGCAATCCCATCCTGCTAATGGTTGCTGCCATCATCGGGGTCATCAGCCCGAGCGGCAACGAGATTGGTCCGTTCCTATCCATCGAACAGGCTGGTTTGACCCAGTTGCTTCCTGACGTTCGCCGGACCCAGGTATTTGCCTGGTACAACCTGTCCGGTTCATTTGCCACGGCTTTAGGCGCCTTGTCTGGAGGCTGGCTCTCCCAGTTGTTGCAGCGCGGGGGTGTGCCGGCGCTCGATTCGTATCGGGCCGTCCTCATGGGATATGCAGTCGGCGGGTTGGTATTGGTGATCCTCTTCACTTTCTTATCGGCTGCGATTGAGATATCCCATGAGAACATTCATCCGGCTGTAAAGCGCACGCTTGGGTTGCATCGCTCCAAGAAAGTGGTGCTGCGCCTGAGCGCCTTGTTTTCACTGGACGCCTTTGCCGGGGGACTGGTCGTCCAAAGTATGATCGCTTACTGGTTCAACCTGCGTTTTGGCGTGCAAGCCGGGGTCATCGGCAGCATCTTTTTCGGCGCGAACATTCTGGCCGGCATCTCGGCCCTGCTTGCCGGACGGCTGGCGAAGAAGATCGGTTTGATCAATACCATGGTCTTTACACATGTCCCTTCGAATGTTCTACTGATGATGGTACCGCTGATGCCCAACCTGCCGCTGGCCATCGGGGTTTTCCTCATGCGCTTCAGCATATCCCAAATGGACGTGCCGACCAGGCAATCCTACACGATGGCTGTTGTCGAGCCGGACGAACGTTCTGCAGCAGCCGGGGTGACCTCCATCGCTCGTTCGGTGGGGGCGGCGGTTTCTCCCATGCTGGCGGGGGTTTTTCTTTCCGTTCCGGCGCTGATGAGCGCACCCTTCCTGTTCTCGGGCGGTTTGAAGATCATTTACGATCTTCTGCTTTATCGCAGCTTTAAATCCACCAAACCGCCGGAGGAGCTAGAGAAACAGCCGGCTTTGCAATAAAAGCTCGAAACTCATGCCACTGCCATGGACACAGCCTCTTTGGGCTGTAGTTTGAGATAAATCGACCCTAAGGTCACTTGCATCGAAACGGTCTCCTGGGAATATAGGTCACATTTTTTCAATACTTTTCGAAACGAATGGAGGGAGGGGGGCTCATTGCATGTCGAATGCAGAAGACCGATTTGCTCGATCGTGGGGGAAGGGAGATGGGAAGGCGTGGAATTAAAATGTACTTTTTTTTGCAATGTAAAAAAACGAATAAAGGACTGTGAACAGAGACCTGGAAACTAGATGGGTGAAAAGGCGGACTATCATACCCCCAATATAGTACATATGTTCTGATGAGTTAAGAGACATTTTCTACAATTCAGAATGAGGCGTGCCGGAATCCAGACAAACTTGGTATAATTCCTTCCCTGCGCAGGTTCTTAGAGAATACCTCGCAGGAAAACAAGGAATGTCAGGATCAGGATGAAAAAATATTCCATTTGGACCGAAGGCTGCCAGATGAATGTGGCCGATTCTCAAAGGGTTGGTTCGACCCTGGAACGCCTCGGTTATTCTTTTACAGGGTCGGTCGATGAAGCCGATGTGATCGTTCTCAACACGTGTGTCGTTCGCCAGTCCGCCGAAGATAAAGCCTACGGTCGTCTGAGTTCCATCAAACCGCTCAAGGCCAAAAACCCCGGCCTGGTCATCAACCTGATGGGCTGCCTGGTCGGGATCCGCGATGCCGATAAATTGCGCGCCCGCTTCCCCTACGTGGACGTCTTCTCCCCGCCCTCCGATCCCGGTCCGCTGGTCTCGTATTTGACCCAGTCGGAGGCACGGTCTCTCGAAGTCGCCGAGACTCAAAACCGCTTCGCTGTTATGGACGGAGACCTGCCCTCCACGCTGGGGAACGGTCTGATCCTCCCGGAGCACGAGCGCGGCAAGTTGGTCTCAGCCCACGTGCCGGTCGTGCTGGGCTGCTCGCACGCCTGCACCTTTTGTATCATCCCCTCCAAGCGCGGCGGAGAACGCTCCCGCCCGGTGGGTGAGATCCTCGCCGAAGTACGCAGCCTGGTCGACCAGGGTGTCAAGGAGATCACGTTGCTGGGCCAGATCGTCGATCGCTACGGCAAGGACCGTCCCGATGGCCCCAATCTGTCGGGATTACTGCGGATCATCCACCAGGTCGATGGCCTGGAGCGCATCCGCTTCCTTACCTCGCATCCGAAATATTTCGGCGAGGACATCATGGATACAGTCGCCGAACTTCCCAAGGTCATGCCACACATCGAGATTCCCATTCAGGCCGGGGATGACGAGGTGCTGAAGAATATGCGCCGCGGTTATTCCCAGGCCGAGTACCGGGCGATCATTCACAAGATTCGCGAGCGCATCCCGGGCAATTCCATCGCCACCGATATCATCGTCGGATTCCCCGGTGAAACCGAGCAGCAATTTATGGCAACCTACCAACTTCTGGCTGACCTGCGGCTGGACGTGGCTCACCTGGCGCGCTACTCTCCCCGTCCCGGCACCGTATCTGAACGGCGATTTCCGGATGACGTTTCGGAAGACGAGAAAATGCGCCGCTTCCGGTCCCTGGAGGATTTGCAGGAACAGATCGTCGGCGAGATCAACAGCAGTTATCTCGGGAAAAAGGTGGATGTGTTGTTCGAAGAAAAGGTCAAGGGCCGTTGGCGCGGCCGCACTCCTACCAACAAGCTAGTCTTCCTGGAAGGCGCGGAAGATCTGCGCGGCAAAGTTCAACCGGTGACCATAACCTGGACCGGACCCTGGTCCATGCAGGCTGCCCTGTGAGTGTCCGCTAAAAATACTCTCGCCGGTAGAGGCGAGAGTATTTTTAGAAAGTGACCAGACTGCTGTTGATATTGGAAAAAACGTTGCCAATGATTGGTCCTAATATAAATAAAACAGCCAAAACGACCATTGCAATTAAAAGCAAAAGAAGAGCATATTCAACCAATCCTTGGCCACGTTCCCGAATTCCATACAGCATGGCACTCACCTCCTTCCATCGAGAGTGACCTCAATTATGATTTTATTATATACCGGAAATGGCGTCTTTAATCTTTGCATAATTGCAAAGTGTACGCAGCGGACACCGCTCGCAGGCAGGTTTGCGCGCTCCACAAATTTCCCTGCCAAGACGGATGATATTGAGATGCGCAGCGTAATAGGCGTGAGGCTCGAATAATTTCTCCAGATGGGTGTGAGCCTGTTCGACCGGCATTTTGTCGGGACGCAGACCGATACGCCCGGTCACCCGGTAGATATGCGTATCCACCGGGAAGGCCGGACGCCCCAACGAAAAGAGCAGGACGATTGCAGCCGTTTTCGGACCGACGCCCTTGAATTTCATCAACCAGGCGCGCGCCGTTTCGATGGGCAGGTCTTTGAGGAAGCGCAGGTCAAGCGAACCGCGCTCCCGGCTGATCTCCTGCAATACCTGCTGGATGCGGGGGCCTTTCTGGTTGGCCAGCCCGGCCTGGCGGATGGCGGCAATGACGGAGGCAGGCTCGGCATCCCTGACGCTCTCCCAGGTCGGGAAGCGCTGCCTGAGTGACACGAAAGCCCGGTCGCGATTGACGTCGTTGGTGTTCTGGGAGAGGATCGTCGAGACGAGTTCATCCACCGGTGGCAAGGGGTTCCGCCAGGTGGGTTCCCCGTAGAAATCCAGCAAGCGCTGGTTGACTTCTTTTGCGAGCCGTGATAATTCCATCAATACCCTGCCTCGGCAATCATCTTGACCGTTCGATCCACGACTGCGGCATCTTCCTGTAAAAGGATGTCCTTAAAGAGTAGTGCGGATTCCCGGTATAAGCGCAAGCCGGCGATTCCGTACCCGACGTATGCTGACTCTTTCGCTGGAAGTGGGCCGATCCCGATCGCTTCCCGAAAATGGCGCGTCCACACGGAAGCTGTTCCTGCTGCTACCTGGGCAAGATCGATAAAGACGTTTTCGCTTTGGACGAGCACACCGTGCTGGACGAGCATGATAATGGCCATCGCATGGGTCAATCCCCAGACGGCGTAAAGGGTTTCTGATTCAATGCTTTGTCTTAGGCCGGTCAGAATTTTGTGAACCTCTTCAGCACAACCGCACAGGTTGTGTGAAACATACATATTGGCAGAGACCTGCAATGGCTCCCAGGAAGCTTTCACCGCAGCCTGTTTGAGAAGCGCAAGCGAACCATCCTTATCCAGGAGTACCCGAGATTGCCGTAGTCCCGGGATGGTCCAGATGGCCTTTTGTGGTTTCTGCAAACTGGCGTAGGACTCTTCAAGAGTAGACAGGGTAACACTTACCAGGAAATCATTCATGAGCTGCAGACTATACGGGTCGTCTGTTATTTCTGGCATGTGTTGAAGGTATTGGTGGATATCCACGTCACTATATTGCCCTGCTTCTGCGCGGGCAAAACTTCCGGTCAGAAGGATGCCAACGGTGTTCTCATTATCCAGTACGGCAACCAGGTGCTCGAGGAAAGCCTTGGGAAGTTTCTTCATGTGGAAGGTTGAAAGGTGGAATTAGTCTCCCAAAAGGGTCTTTTCCCGATATGGATCTGTGCGCATATAATTTCAGGAATTCGAAGGTGGGATTAAGGATGATAAATTCCTCATCCCACAAACTCAGAATAAGCACCGGCTACTCCCGCTTTAACTTGAAAGCCGGACGAGCTTCTCCCACTACAATTTTCCTCACATTGGTAATCGAACTGACCGGCCTAAACTCAGCCAGCGCATCCAACTCTTTATCGGATAGATATCCGAGTTGTTTGAGGATCTCTAGCGCCATCGCCGGACGGACACGGTTTTGGAAATGGCCGTCTGAATCGCGTGCCGAAAGGTCTCCATCTGATACCTTGAAGGCGATCCCAATCCCGGGCGATTCGGCACCGAGGGCTCCAGCCATGATCCCCAGAGCCATGAAACCTTCCGCTCCGCTCTTCGCCAGAACGCGCTTGGAGCAGACCTGCATTATACGCGTGTCAAATTTCCCTTCGCCTCTCACCATTACCGGGTTGGCCATCATTGCTGAAGTAATCCGGCGACAAGCTGAAGCGCGTTCCTGCGATAGGCTGCGAGGATCGCACAGGCGCGCAAAGCCCAAGGCAGCGTTGGAAAGGGGAACGGCGAAGTTGGGAGCAGAGCAACCGTCCGTGCCCAATTCAACCCGTTCCACCTCCATCCCGCACATCTGGGAAAGGGATTGTAGAATGGATTTTTGTATCGGGTGCTCGGGGTTGATATAGTCGGAGATGGGTAATCCACGCATGCGTGCGTGCGCCAGCATGCCGGTATGTTTGCCAGAGCAATTATTCCGGTTCGGTGTCAACATCTCCCCACGTGCCCGCATCGCCTCTACGGTCGAGAGGTTCGAGAGCAGGTGGATTCCGCATAACAGGTCACTTTCCTGCACACCGACTTTAGCCTGGATGCCCTTGACGACCTCAACGTGCTCATCCGTCCCTTCATGTGAAGCACACATGATGGCAATTTCTTTAGAAGTCAGGTGGAACGCCTGATCCCCGCCATTTTCGATGAAAGGCAGAGCCTGCAGCGGTTTGGCGCTGGAACGCATGAAAGTAACCGTCTTTGGATCGCCAACCCAGGCCAGCAAGCGTCCATTCGAATCGACGACTGCTACAACCCCAAAATGGGTGGATTCAACGATGTTCCCTCGCGTCAACTCAAAAACGGGTTCGTATTGATCTGGCATGCAGAGATTTACTCCTCTCCGCCGAGATTGCTGTTTGGGTGATAATGGCGCGCATAGTAATGGGTCAGGCCATATCGCAGGCGTTGTGCATACTTCTGGTGCCGGTTGGCGGGTACCTTGAATGAATTGAGCAGAGGCGTGATGAGGTTTTCCACAGCATCTGGAGAGGATTTCTTCTGGGCGATCTTCTCGAGCTTATTCAAGACCTGTTCCAGGAAATCTCTTTGAGCGCGGATGGCGTCCGCGTTCACCAATCCGCCGCGACTGCTGACCACCAGCCAACCGCGATACTCGGAGGAAAGCAGCAATTTAAGAGTATCCAGCCATGCAGGCATATCTGCCCCAGCCAGGAAAGGCGGTTGATTGCGCAAGACGGCATCGCCAACAAAGATGACCTTTTCTTCCGGTAAAATAACCCAGGTTGCTCCAACAGACGGCCCGGGGTGATGCTCCAGCTCAATTGGGGCATTTTCGTCCCAGTGCAGTCCCATCTGGTGGCTGAAAGTAATCTCAGGCATTATCCAGCGAACGTTTCCAAGACCGGGGATGCTTTCCCAGTCTGCGCCTGTGTCTTCCCCCTGGGCTTTAAAGGTGTTTGGGCGGCTTCGAAAAACCTGCGCCGTCTTCTCTTGGGCGATAATCGTGCAATCCATCGCTCGGGCACCCAATGTACGGTCCGGGTGCGCATCCAAGTTGACGAGCAATCGCTCAGAACCGCCCCCCAGACTGAGCAAGGCTGCGCGCCAGGCACGGGCGTCCTCGGGGGAGGGCGGTGCGTCGATCTGCAGTAACCCATGGGTCAGGGAGATGACTCCCAACGTTACACCCGGATATGCATCTTCAATATAAATATCCTTGGCTATGGCTTGCATAGAACCTCCTGAAGGGGGATTTTTAACTTGTCATTCTTTGGCAAGGGGCAGAGTGATAATGAATTTGGACCCATGGCCGGTCTGGCTCTCGACCCAGATTTTTCCGCCGTGGCCTTCCACTGCGAGACGACAGAACGCCAGACCAACACCCAGACCGGAAGGCGATCCTTTTTCCTTCAACCGGGTAAATTTGAGGAATATCCGTTCCTGGTCAGCAAAAGGAATACCCGGGCCGTTATCCTCGACCCACATCTGTAACCATTGACCTTCCTGGCTGGCACCAATCTCGATGCTCCCCTCTGGTTGTGTGAACTTGGAGGCGTTTTCCATCAAGTTTATAAGCACCCGGCGGATCATATCCACGTCCACCCAGATGGAGGGTAGCTTTTCCGGTACGATGTTCGTCAGGACTTGATGGCGGCTATCAATGACCGGTTTGGTTGCGTCGATCACATCCTCGGTCAGTACGGCAACATTCACCGCCTGCTGGGAGACGATCGCCTGCCCCAGTTCCAGGCGGTTAATATCCAACAGCGAACTGACCAAGCGCTGGATCCGGTCAGTCGAACGGCGTGCAATGTTTACCACGGAGAGAAGATTTTCGTCTTCATCACCGGTGCATAATGCAGTCATCACATCCAGGCTGGAAACGATATTTGCCAGAGGCGAACGAAGATCATGATAGATCATCGAGAGCATGTCCTCCCGCAATACGTCCAAATCCTTGCGCTCGCTGATGTCACGCATCAGCCATTGCAACAATTCATTTTCTTCAAAATCCACCCGCCGCACCTGCACCTGAATGGGGATGCTTCGACCGGTGTTACTTTTTAGGACTGCCTCATAACTCATGGTATTGCCGGCCCTGAGCTTTTCCACGTCGATGGTTTTTTCCCCACGCGTCACATCATGCAGCTTGTCGATCAACATCCCTTGAAGTTTTTTGGAGGTATATCCACTGATCAGGGCAGCCTGACGGTTGGCTTCGTGAATTTTCCCATCCAAGCCAGTTACAAAAATGGGGTCCACACTATCGTCGAACAACTCGCGGTAGCGTTTATGCGCGGCCTGCAATCGCTCGAATAGCTGGGCGTGCTGGATGGTGGTTCCTGCCAGGTTCCCGATCCCGGCGAGCACCAACAAGGCGTCCGGGTCGAACGAACCGGAGTGTGGATTGATGGCTTGAAGGACGCCAATAACGTGTTCCTGAGCGTAGATTGGAGCGACTGCCATGCCACGGGTTTCCAGACCCTCGAACTGGTCAACGGCCGGCAGGTAACGTTTATCGTCCTGGACGGATGGAATTACGACGCCTTCCCCCTCATGGGCGACCCAGCCAACAATGCCCTGTCCGGCCGGGATACGCTTGCCGATGATCTTGTCCTTGTTCTCTCCGGTTGCAGACGCGGAATATCAAGTCCCAGTTTGGCTCGACCAAAGCCAAGGTGACCGTTCCCACTTCCATTGCCTGGATGGTCTCGTTCAGGATGCGCTGGAGCACCTCATCCATACGGAGGCTGGCGTTGATGGCAGCCGCACTGGCTGCCAGGGCGGTCATCACGCGTGCCTGCCGTTGGCTTTCTGCATACAGCCGGGCGTTCAATACCGCGATCCCAGATTGGTCGGCGATCGCCTGCATGAGATTGAAGTGTTCCTTGGTGTATGCCCCTGGTTCCGGGTGAACCAGAGTCAGCACCCCGACCAGGCGTTCGCCGCGCCATTAATGGAACGCAAAGAGCGGCTTTGGCACCGGATTTATCCGTGGCGTCATCCGGGCGGCGCAACCAGCGTTCATCCAGGCTGGTATCCGGTACCCAGGCCGGTTGCCGTTTCCTAACCACCCAACCGGCCAGGCCGCGTTCAACCGTTTCACGAAGTTGTTGGGTAGTGTGATCGTGAATTTTGCGTCCATAAACAATGGCGAAATCCACCACCTTGCCGTTATCGTCCATAACAACGATACTGCCGCGCTCTCCGCCCACATATTTCAACGACTGGAAAAGGATACGTTGCAAAACAGTCCGTAAATCCAGGGCTGAGGCGAGCTCGCGGCTGACGTTATAGAGCAATTCAAGAGGGGAGCGTGTTTCTTCGTCTGACATAGGCTTTGCTCTTCGGCTTGCTGCCGATCTTCACAACACAGGAGATAAATGCACTGCGAACAAAAAATAGATGCTACGCGGGACCCAACTCCAAGGAATTGCACGGTCCATAACAAATATACCTCATAAAAGCATTCATGATGAATATCATATACATATCATTTTTTGGGAGTTGAATTCTTACTGGGGTTTCCCCGTTTCTGGAGGCCAAGCATGCCAATACTTTTTTTGCGATCAGGGTTGCAGGGATATTATAATGAAATCCTTCTTCCTCCCAGTATTATTAATTTTCCACTTTGAATAAACAATTTTGATTAATGACCTTTCAAGGCAATCGATAGTATAGCACAACTAAAAATGATCTTATTTGGAGATCCAGGTTCTATATGGTCGTATGGTGGGCGACGATCAACTGGCATCGAGCAGTATGAGGGCTCTTCGACTTTGACCGGGCAATCAGCATGAAGTCTGGGTTGCGGCCCGCTGTTTGCGGGTGCAGTGGAATCGTATCCGGCGGGCCGAGTTGGGCCGGTTGCGGAACCCGCAGCCGGCGCGTTTGACCTGCTTGAGTAGTCGGTTGTAACCCTCGGTGCGGGCGTTGGTGATCCCGTGGTCAGGAAGGCGTTGATCTCGGGCCACCAGGTATCGAAGGTGGCGGCCAGGGTGAGCAGTTCGGGGATGTGCGAGTCAATACACCAGGCCAGAAAACGGTGCAGCCGATGCCGGGTCAGGTGCGCATCGCCTCCGACTCGCACCGTAACCAGCAGCGTGCGCAGCTCCTCTTTGGCGATCCACGCCGACAAGATCTGCGCGCTGGGATCCCCAGCGCTGATGCGGTTCCACATCTTGGTGAAACTCTTCTCCGACAAGCGTTCCCGGGCGGTCAACAGACGCCGGCGGTTGGCCCACTCGGGGTCGAGTTTGCGCCCGCGGCGATCCCGCAGCTCCCAGGTCACCCGGCGACGCACCTTGGTCAGCGCGTCGTTGGCGAGCTTGACCAGATGGAAATGATCGACCACGACCGTCGCGTTGGGGTAGCAGTCCCGGGGTGCGGATCGCCGACGCGTAGGCCGCGGCGGGATCGATGGCCACGTAAGTGATGCTCTGGCGAAACTGCAGTGTGCGCTGCGACAGCCACGCGACCACCGTGGCGCCGCTGCGGCCCTCACGGGCGAGGGTAGTTAGGCCCGTGTGAGCCAGAACGAGCCGGGCTCGCGAAACTCCAATTGTTGCCGGAGAACAGGGCAGGCCTCGGTCAGTTCATCCGGGTAGTGATGCTTCAAAAAGTTCAGCGCGCCGATGATCTTGAATTCTGAATTGTAACTGAGGAAGGCTTCCAGCACATATTGCTCATTCCAGAAGCAAACAGACTGTATCCACTCCTCCAGGTAATCTTTCGGGGTGAATATGTCATGAATATGAATCAAGACCCCGGGTTTGAGGATAGGCAGAATCTCAAAGTATTCGAACAGAACGTCGCCTTGCGGCCGGATCATGTGGACGAGTCAATAAAAAGGATGTCGTTCTTCTCCAATTGGCGGAACATTGACGTGTCGATCAACTCCACCGGCTTGCGGACGATACTGACATTGAGCTGGTCAACCACCCGGCTTCGTAGGGCTCGATGCATACATGCTCGCACTGGTAACCGGCATCTTAACCGCAGTTGGCGTCCACTGGGCTCGTTGCCAGAAGCGTTGACTGGACGCTTCCGATCTCAAAAATCCGCTTCGGTTTAAACAGCCGGATCATGTTATATAGGAATTCGGCATCGCCCGATTCGAAGAAACCATTTCGATAAAAGAATCCATGATCGGCTTGCCGGTTGACCGGAAATCTGACTAATTCGTCATTGAACCTGGAATTGCCTCAGAAGATCCAACTGTTCGGCGACATTCCAATCGATGCCCGGCAACTCGCGATCTTCGGATAACGGCTTTCTCAAATGGGCCGGGTTGAATAGGGGCTCATAATAATGATCGAGGACCGAAAATATTCCTACTCTCCTGAATACCGCAAGGTCATTGGCATGCGCCCAAATCCCGTTTGACGGATCGCTCGCAACGCCAAAGACGCGGTCGCGGCGATCGGAACTAACGCGAAGTCTATTATCTGGGAAACAGAATTTCTGGAACTTTTGCATCGTTCACTATGCTGATCAGCAGATACCGAAGGCGTTCAGAACCAGATCGCCATCATTTGCCGACAAAAACGAAATTCGCTCACATAGTGATACTTTTCAGCGTATGCCCGGCTCATGCGGCGACTCTAACATCAACGGCGACAATTTATCTCCCGCACCGCAACACAGTTGGCGCCGGCGGCCGGAGGACCAGCGTGGCGTCCCAACGCTGAGGCAGCGCGTTTTCGGGCTAGGCGGTGCGCCAGGCCTAGGGGCTGGGCGGCGTCGCGTGCATTCCCTGCGGGGGCGTAGCTGTTCGTGCCACACTTTGGCCGTGACTTGCCAACAGGCAGGAATCGGACACGTCAGCCCGCATCGCCTGCGCCACACCCTGGCCACCCAGGCCATCAACCGCGGCATGTCCCTGGAAGCGATCGCTGCCCTTCTCGGACATCGATCGATGCGTGATGACCCTCCGTTTATGCCCGGCATCGCCAACCGCACCGTCGCCGAGGAATACTTCACCGTCTCGGAGAAGGTCGAAGCCCTCTACGACGCCCCAAAGACGCTGCCCGCCAACGCGGAAGGCACGGAGATGACCAAACTGCGCCGAGAGATGCACCGCTCGCCATGCTCGGCAACGGCTACTGCGCTCGCCCCGTCGGCCTCGACTGCTCACTTCGAGTCGATCTGCGAGTCCTGCACCTTCTTCCAGACCACCATCGAGTTCCGCCCCACCCTCGAAACGAGCAACGCGACGACGCCGGACACCAAGGGTCAGGTCGGGCGGAAGAAGATCTTCGACGGACTGCTCGCCCGCCTCGACGACGCAGCCTCCTGACAACATCCACTTGACAAGATCACCCGCATAATGGCCGAGCAGGGCCATCAGCGCCTGTTCGGATGCTGGTCGGAGAAACTGAAAGGCGCACAGTTCACGATGCCAGTACCCTACGATGCGAGTAGCGCCGAGGCGACGAGATCCGCAGCTCGACCACGTCGAGCGGCCAAAGCAGTGCGAGGGGGAAGTCGGTGACATCGGCTCCAACCGTCTCGGTGATAACGATCTCCCTGCACGACCTCGGCGGGCTGAAGCGCACGGTGGACAGTGTGCGAGCCCAGCGCTACGGGGACGCATCGAGCACATCGTGATCGACGGTGGATCCGGTGACGACGTCGTGGAATATCTGTCCGGGTGTGAGCCGGGGTTCGCGTATTGGCAGTCCGAGCCCGACGGCGGAAGGTACGACGCGATGAACCAGGGCATTGCCCACGCGTCAGGCGATCTGCTGTGGTTCATGCACTCCGGGGATCGTTTTTCCGATCCCGACGCGGTGGCTCAGGTTGTGGAGGTGATCTCGGGCCATGGATCGGCACCCGACGTGTGGGGCTACGGCATGAATAACCGTATCGGACCCGATGGCCGCAGCTTCGGCCGCCCATGGGGCCCGATGCCCTTCAATATCCCTAAGTTCCTTGCTGGTTGGCAGGTGGTTCCACATCAAGCGGCGTTCTTCGGGTCATCGCTGGTGAGCAAGTTAGGTGGCTATGACCTTGATTTCGGGATCACCGCTGACCAAGAATTCATTCTCCGAGCCGCGTTGCTGCGGGAGCCAATCACGATCCGGCGCGTGGTGTGCGATTTCGACAAAAGTGGAGTCGGATCGACACTGACCCCACGTGAATTCTATCGTGACCTGCGACGCCTGTGCGACTTACATGGCTGCTACTTACTGGGAGGGAGGCGGACGTCGCTTGCTTACATACGCTGTTTGGAATACGGAGCCAGGGCCGCCCGACCGGTCGTTATTATTTTGAAGTTAGCGTTTTCCGGGCGATCGGACCGGAATGATTACCTCAAGCGAGTTCACCGCGGGGACCGAAGCTCCTAACCCAGGCCACGATCAAGATCAATAAGCCGCTACCTACAAATCTGTCGCACACCCAACGGTTCTGGATTTCAGGTCGATAGCGTGGATACCGGGCGGCTGAGCCAGGGGACGCGAGGCTCCCGCTTTTATTTCGCAGAACGTGCGCGGGAAGTGGAGGGCTAGGATCCGCGATGAAATTTGTGCTGGCAAGCTGGGGAAGTCGTGGCGATGTCGAGCCTGGCGTCGCTGTCGGCCGTGAACTGCTGCGCCGCGGTCACGAAGTGCACATGGCAGTCCCGCCCGACCTGGTTGGCTTCGTCGAGGCGGCTGGACTTGCGGCGGTCGCTTACGGGCTGGATGCGCAGGCGCCGATGGAAGCGCAGCGCAACTTTTTTACGTGTTTGTTCCGCAACTTCTGGAGGATCCGGGATTTGATCAGGTTGTGGCGCGAATTTCGGGAGCTCGTTACCCAGTGCTGGGTGGAGATGGGCACGACGCTGACGTCGCTGGCAGGCGACGGGGCCGACTTGCTAATCACCGGCGCGGTTTTCGAGCAGCAAGCCGCCAACGTCGCGGAGTATTACGACATTCCGTTGGCCACAGTGCATTTCTTTCCGGCGCGGGTCAACGGCCAGCCTCCTTCCGATCCTGCCGTCGCCGTTGATCCGCTCCGGAATGACGGTGTACGAGTGGCTGTATTGGCGCCTGTTTAAGAAGCTTGAGGACGCGCAGCGCCGTGAACTCGGCCTACCGAAGGCAATAGGTCGCCAGGAGCAACGGGTCACCGAACGCGGATCACTGGAAATCCAGGCCTACGACGAGGTTTGCTTCCCCGGGCTGGCAGCCGAATGGGCGAAATGGAATGGCCAACGGCCCTTTGTTGGCACGCTGACGCTGGAGTTGCCGACGGATGCCGATGATGAGGTTGCGTCGTGGATTGCCGCGGGAACACCGCCGATTTACTTCGGCTTTGGCAGCATACAGGTCGAATCTGCCGCCGACACGGTCGAAATGATCAGCGCGGCCTGCGCGCAGTTAGGCGAGCGGGCGTTGGTTTGCGCCGGCTGGAGCGATTTCAGCGACGTCCCCCATTTCGGACCATGTCAAGGTGGTGGGCGCGATGAATCATGCGGCCGTCTTTCCCGCCTGCCGCGCGGTCGTCCACCACGGTGGCGCGGGCACCACGGCCGCGGGCCTGCGCGCCGGAGTCCCCACGTTGATCCTCTGGACGGCACCCGGTCCGGCGATCCGGGGAGCTCAGGTCAAACGACTGAGGGTGGGCACCGCCCGGCGCTTTTCGACCACTACCCGCGAATCGCTGGTCGCGGACCTCCGCCGGATCCTCGCCCCGCAATACGTCACTCGAGCCCGCGAGATCGCCACCCGGATAACCAAACCCGCCGAAAGCGTTACGGCCACCGCCGATCTTGTGGAAAATTTCGCCCGCTTGAGGCGTGTTGGCTGATCGGTGAAGGCGGGCCGTCGGGGTGATCGGCGCCGGCGAAGCCTGGCAGAGTGCCTCGGCGCGGGTTGATTGGATCGCCGCCGGGCTGGAGAAAACTCGCCACGGATGCACGACAGATCGATCGCCGCGTGCGGGCGTTTCTGCAAGGCTTGGCCCACAGTCAAACCGGCGTGCAAAGCGGTAGCCTCTACCGCGCAGTGACCAC
>CAWFBZ010000015.1:0-16028 GCA_963814135.1 uncultured Chloroflexia bacterium
CCGCCGCCAGAAGCCCGGGGGGCTGCCCCGGCGGCTTACGCCACCTTGCGTCCCTTGGGCAGCTCGCGCTGGATGCCGAAGGCCAGTTCGAGCGCCTGCTGGACGGAGCGCGCTTCCACCACTTCGATATCCCCCGGCCAGGGTTCGCCCTTGCGCAGGCGGCTGGGCAGGATGGCGGTCTTGAAGCCCAGCTTGGCGGCTTCGCGCAGGCGCACCGGCATCTGTGCGGGCATGCGCAGTTCGCCGGCCAGGCCGATCTCGCCGATCAGGACCGTGTCGGCCCGCACCGGGCTGTCTTTCATGGAAGAAGCCACCGCCGCCGCAATCGCCAGGTCGGCGGCCGGCTCGTCGATCTTCAGCCCGCCCACCACGTTGACGAAGATATCCGCCTCGGCCAGGTTCAGGTGCACCCGCCGGGTCAGCACCGCCGCGATCATCAGCAGGCGGTTGTAGTCCACCCCGTTGGGCGTGCGGCGGGCGTTGCCGAACTGGGCCGGGCTGGTCAGTCCCTGCACCTCCACCAGCAGCGGGCGCGTGCCTTCCATGGTCACGGCGATGGCGGAACCGGCCGCGTTGACCATCCGCTCCGCCAGGAAGGCCTCGGACGGGTTGCTGACTTCGGCCAGCCCGCGCTCCAGCATCTCGAAGACGCCCACCTCGGCGGTGGCCCAAAGCGATCCCCTTCCAAATAAAGTACCGTATCCACGATGTGTTCCAGCACGCGCGGTCCGGCTGCAGGGGCGCGGCGGAATTATTCGTATTGTCCGGAATGATTTTCACTGATATAATAGCTTTCAGCATTTGCTGAAAGGGCGTAAAATAATGAAAACAGAATTGGGTGAGGCGGCTGCCAGACAAGCACTTTGGGATTGTCTGGAAGAAATCCCCTTCCTGCAGTTGAGGGAAGTCAGTGAGGATGTAAACATATCCGGTCCGGATTTCCGGCTGGATATTCGCATCAACAATCGAGCGTTGAAATTAGTGGCAGAATACAAGAGCAGCGGACAGCCCAGGCTGGCCAGAGAAGCCAGTCTTCAAATCAAAAACTGGGTTGAGAACGGTTTGGGAATATACGGGGTATTTCTTGCGCCCTACATTTCCCCTGCTTCGGCCGAAATCTGCCAGAAAGCCGGGGTTGGGTACATGGACCTGGCCGGGAATTGCCTGCTATCATTTGAAAATGTGTTTATCAAGCGGGAGGGCAAACCAAATTCAGATATCCAAAAAAGAGAGTTACGCTCCCTTTACTCACCCAAGGCAGAGCGGATCCTGAGGGTTTTATTGAGCAAACCCAAGGAAAATTGGAGAACCGAGACAATGGCAGAGGCAGCCCGTGTCAGTTATGGCCAGGTATCCAACGTCAAGAAATTGTTGATCGATCGTGATTGGATCCGCCCGCAGGAAAACGGCCTCCAATTATCCAACCCTAAAGAATTGCTCGACGAATGGGCAGGGCAATATCAATTCCAAAGAAATAAAGTGCTGGATTTCTATGCAATGAATGAAGTGAACGAAGCTGAATATCTGCTGGCAGAGGCATGCCGGCAACAAGACAGGCAATATGCCCTGACGGCTTTCTCGGGAGCGGCACGCATTGCGCCAGTTGTGAGATACCAGCGTGTGGCAGCCTACGTGGAAGGCGACATAGATGAATTGACAAATTCATTAGGCTGGAAACTAGTCAGCAGCGGAGCAAATATCAATCTGCTGACGCCTTATGATGAAGGCGTATTTTTTGACGCTCGCGATACAAAGGGAGTAGTTTTGGCAACGCCCGTGCAAATATACCTGGATCTGCAAGCCCAGCACGGGCGGGGTGAGGAAGCAGCCCAGGCAATTCGAAAGGTAATTGAGCAAGCATGGTGACAAAACGCACCGACTATACCGCCGAAGCCGTGGAGGCTCCGCGCAGTGTCATGATTGAGTTAACCCGATTACTAGGAGAATATCGGGAGGGGATTGCAATCGTGGGCGGCTGGGTGCCTGAACTGCTCCTGAGTGGACGGGGGGAGCTGCATACCGGTAGCCTGGACGTAGACCTGGCACTTGATCAGGCTACGCTGGGCGAAATAGGATACAAATCCATCCTGGAGCTTTTGCGCGCACGCGGGTATCAACAGGGAGAACAGCCTTTCATCTTCTTCCGCTCGGTGAGCGTGGGTGGGAATCCATACGAAGTGGAAGTGGATTTCCTGGCAGGAGAGTATGGAGGCACCGGTCGGAGTCGCCGTACGCAAAAAATCCAGGATATGCAGCCTCGCAAAGCGCGCGGATGCGACCTGGCATTTATCAATCCAGACGAAGTCAGCCTGCACGGGACATTACCGGGCGGAGGCAGGGATGACGTTATGGTAAGGGTGGCTTCGATTGGGCCCTTTCTTGTCATGAAAGGCATCGCCATGGCGGGACGGCTGAAGGAGAAAGATGCCTGGGATATATATTACTGCCTTCGGAATTATCCGGGCGGGGTCAGGGGATTGGCAAATGAATTTCGCCCGCTGCTGAAGAACAGCTTGGCGCAGGAAGCGTTGAAAGATATGTCGGAGAAGTTTGCTTCTCCAGAGCACAGCGGTCCGAATCACGTAGCCGATTTTGAAGAGATCAACGATGAGGAAGAGAGAGAACGAGTGAAGAGGGATGCCTACGAACGCGTCCAGGCATTGCTTAAATTATTGAAATGATTGATTGTCATTCTTCATTTATAAAATATAAAATCTTGGATTCCCACCGATTTAATCAAAATATCAGGCCACCTTCCTGCCCTTCGGCAGCTCGCGCTGGATGCCGAAGGCCAGTTCGAGCGCCTGCTGGACGGAGCGCGCTTCCACCACTTCGATATCCCCCGGCCAGGGTTCGCCCTTGCGCAGGCGGCTGGGCAGGATGGCGGTCTTGAAGCCCAGCTTGGCGGCCTCGCGCAGGCGCACCGGCATCTGCGCGGGCATGCGCAGTTCGCCGGCCAGGCCGATCTCGCCGATCAGGACCGTGTCGGCCCGCACCGGGCTGTCTTTCATGGAGGAGGCCACCGCCGCCGCAATCGCCAGGTCGGCGGCCGGCTCGTCGATCTTCAGGCCGCCCACCACGTTGACGAAGATGTCCGCCTCGGCCAGGTTCAGGCGCACCCGCCGGGTCAGCACCGCCGCGATCATCAGCAGGCGGTTGTAGTCCACCCCGTTGGGCGTGCGGCGGGCGTTGCCGAACTGCGCCGGGCTGGTCAGTCCCTGCACCTCCACCAGCAGCGGGCGCGTGCCTTCCATGGTCACCGCGATGGCGGAACCGGCCGCGTTGACCATCCGCTCGGCCAGGAAGGCCTCGGACGGGTTGCTGACCTCGGCCAGCCCGCGCTCCAGCATCTCGAAGACGCCCACCTCGGCGGTGGCCCCGAAGCGGTTCTTGACCGAACGCAGCAGGCGGTAGGCCTGGAAGCGGTCGCCTTCCAGATACAGCACCGTATCCACGATGTGCTCCAGCACGCGCGGCCCGGCGATGGTGCCCTCCTTGGTGACGTGCCCGATCACGAAGACCGCAATGCCGGAGGATTTGGCCAGCTCGCGCAGGCGCTGAGGCGCTCTCGCGCACCTGGCTGACCGAGCCGGCGGCCGAATCCATTTCGGGGATGTAGACGGTCTGGATGGAATCGACGATCAACAGGTCGGGGGTGATGGCTGCCACGTGCTCGAAGATGGTATCCAGGCTGGTCTCGGTGACCAGGTACAGCTCGTCCGGGAACAGCGCTTCACCGGCGATGCGCCTGGCGCGCATCTTGATCTGTCGCTCGGACTCTTCCCCCGAAACGTACAACACCCGCAGCCGGTTTGCCATCGCCAGCGCCATCTGCAGCATCAGCGTGGACTTGCCGATGCCGGGATCGCCGCCCACCAGCACGATCGAGCCGGGCACCAGTCCGCCGCCCAGCACGCGGGCGAACTCGCCGATCGGCACGTGGATGCGCTCTTCGCTCTGGCTGCTCACTTCCGACAGGCGGCGCGGGGTGGAGCGCCCGCTCAGTCCGCGCGCGGCCGTCCTGGCGCCACCGCCCGGCTCGGCCACCACTTCCTCGACCATGCTGTTGAAGGATCCGCACTGCGGGCACTTCCCCATGAATCCGGCTGAGACGCGTCCGCACTGCTGGCAGACGAAACGGGTGTGGGTTTTTGTTTTGGGCATGTATCTATTATAACCTTGGCAGCCAATTGGAGTCCTTATCCTGAACGCCTGTGCTCCAAATTCTGGATATTTTTCCTATCTGTTACAGCCGTAATCCCGCAATCCGCCGGGAGTTGGTGCTTGGATGGGATCAGCTCATACCAGGGAATCCTTTTCGAATTAGAACTTATGTGCTATATTTAGCTTATGCCAACAGCTTTTCTTTTTCATCACCCGCTCCCTGCTGCCTGCTCTCTGTTCTCCACTCTCTTTTCCATCCCCACTATTCGTTTTTTCACATTACAAAAAAAAGTACATTTTATTCCCCTTCCTCCCGTTTCTTCCCTTAGCCCCTATTTCATGGTTGCCTTATTCCCTTCATTGCCTCTGCAAACCATGCGATTGACGAAAGCCGGGCGAACAACCTGCACCGGTTGTTTCGCTTTTGCTTTGGTCCTCGCGACACCTTATGCTATACTCCGGGGGATGAGCGTACCTGCTTTCCTGACAAAACGTGGCAAACTTTTCTGGGTTGCTGCAGGCATCTTACTGGTCATTCTCCTGGGGCTGGTTGATTACCTGACCGGCTACGAGCTCAGCTTCTCGTTGTTTTACCTGTTCCCGATCTTCCTGGTGGTCTGGTACACGGATGGGCAAATGGGCCTGCTGATCGCCTTTGCCAGCACCGTGGCATGGTTCGTCGCAGATTATTCCGCCGGTTTGTCTTATACCAGCCAATCGATATTTCTCTGGAACACGGTTTTACGCCTGGGCGTATACAGCGTGGTTTCCTGGCTGGGCGCCTCCCTGAAAAAGACTTACAGGCTCAATCAGGAATTGGCCCGCACTGACTACATGACCGGGGCGATCAGCGTGCGCTATTTCTACGAACTCGCCCAGGTCGAACTGGCGCGTGCCAAGCGCAACCTGCAGCCCTTCACACTGGTATACCTCGACCTGGACAATTTCAAAGCCATCAACGACCAGCTGGGTCACAGCACCGGCGACCGGGTGCTGCGTGCGGTCACGGACGGCATTCGCAGCCAGATCCGGCCCAGCGACAGGCTCACCCGCCTGGGCGGCGATGAATTTGCCCTGCTCATGCCCGAGACGGACCAATTTGCGGCCCGCGCGGTGGTGAAGCGGATCCATTCCAGCCTGGCGGAGGATATGTTGCGCAATGGCTGGATGGTGACCTTCAGCGTCGGCGTGATGACCTATCGCGAAGTCCCCAAATCGGTGGATGAGGTGGTAAAAATGGCAGATAACGCCATGTATTCCGTCAAGAACGGGCGGAAAAACGGGGTCATCTACCAGGTCCATCCCGGCTGAGCGGCTCCGCTGCGCATGTTTCCCGATAAACCTGTCTTTCTTTGAATAACATTTCTCCTTCAGGATGGCCTATGAAAACACAATCCTTGAGCGGACCCTGGCAGTTCAGGCAATCTGGAAGCAAAGCCTGGTTGCCCGCCAGCGTGCCGGGCGGTGTCCATACCGACCTGCTCGCCCTGGGGCGCATCCCCGACCCGTTCGTTTCCGATAATGAAAAGAAAGTCCAGTGGGTGGCGGAGTCCGACTGGGAATACCGCAGAATCTTCAGCGTGGAGGCCTCCCTGGCGGCGGAAGAGCGCAAGAGCCTGGTGTGTGACGGGTTGGACACGCTCGCCGAGGTCTCCCTGAACGGGCAGCTGCTCGGCAAAACCGACAACATGTTCCGCCGCTGGACCTGGCTGGTTGGCAATCTGCTCAAGGAGGGCGAGAACGAGCTGCGCATCCTGTTCCGCGCCCCGGTCACGTATATCCGGGCCAGACAGGCCGTCAAACCGCTGACCGGCGGCGGGGACATTCCGGGTGGCCCGCACCTGCGCAAAGCTCCCTGCCAGTGGGGCTGGGACTGGGGTCCCAAACTGCCCCCGATCGGGGTCTGGAAAGATATCCGCCTGGAAGGCTACCAGTACGGCCAGGTTTGAGGATATCCACCTGCGCCAGGTGCATGCCAGGGAGGGCGTCACCATCCGGGCTGCCGTTAAGGTGGAGGGATGGAGCCGGGCCAACCTGCAAGTACATCTGAAGGTGACTTCGCCCACCGGTCAGGCCCAGACCGCCCAGGGCGAGCCATCCGACTGCAACGGCAATTTAACCTGCGATCTGCAATCCAAAATCCTTAAGCCACAATTATGGTGGCCAAACGGCTTCGGGAAGCAGCCGCTCTACCAGGTGGAACTGAGCTTGCAATCCGGCCAGACCGTCCTGGACCAGCGGACCTACCAGGTGGGCTTGCGCAGCCTGGAACTGCGCCAGGAACCGGACGAATGGGGCCAGTCTTTCACCTTCGTGGTCAACGGGGTGCCGGTCTTCGCCAAGGGCGCCGATTGGATCCCGGCCAATTCCCTGCCCACCCGCATCAGCGACGAACAAATGCAGGGCCTTATCCGGGATGCCGCGGCCGCCAACATGAACATGCTGCGGGTCTGGGGCGGCGGGTTCTACGAGGCCGACCGCTTCTACGAGATGTGCGACCGCTACGGCCTGCTGGTCTGGCAAGACTTCATCTTCGCCTGCGGGATTTACCCCGAAGATGCCGCCTTCGCCGAAAACGTGCGGGTGGAAGCGATCGAAAACGTACGGCGCCTGCGCCATCACGCCTGCCTGGCGCTGTGGTGCGGCAATAACGAGATGGAACAGGGCTGGGTGGATTGGAAGTGGAACGACCCGCAAGACCCGGTCATCCAGAGTTTGAAAGCCGGCTACGACCGCATGTTCCACCACCTGCTCCCGGAGGTGGTGGCTGCCGAAGACCCGGACCGCCCCTACTGGCCCAGTTCGGCCTCTTCGGGGGTGCCGTTTTCCGATCCGAACGGCCAGCAACGCGGCGACACGCATTACTGGGACGTCTGGCACGGGCGCAAACCTTTCAGCGCCTACCGGGAGCAGTTCCCCCGCTTCATGAGTGAGTTCGGCTTCCAGGCCCTGCCGCCCTACAAGACGGTCCAGACCTACGCCGGGGCGGCAGACCAGAATATGACCTCTTACGTGATGGAACATCACCAGCGCTCCGGCTCCGGCAACGGCCTGATGATCGGCCAGATGACCGATACCTTCCGCATGCACAAAGATTTCCAGTCGCTGGTCTATCTGAGCATGGTCCTGCAGGCCGAGGGCATCCGTTATGGGGTGGAACACTGGCGCCGCAACCGCCACGCGCGTCAGCGGGACGCTGATCTGGCAATTGAACGATTGCTGGCCGGTGGCCTCCTGGTCGAGTATCGACTATTTCGGGCGCTGGAAGGCGCTGCATTATGCCGCCCGCAGGTTCTACGCGCCGATTTTGCTCAGCGTGGAAGACCAGGCCGAAAAGATGGGACTATACGTCACCAACGACACCACCCGCTCCTGGACGGGCGAGGTGCGCTGGTCCCTGGAAACGCTGGCGGGGAAGCCGATCAAGTCCGGGAGCGCAGCCGGTATCCGCGGCCGCCCTGGGGGTCACCCCAGTGGGTGCGCTCGATTTCAGCGAACAGATCAACGAGGAAAACCGCCGCGGGCTGGTCTTCGTCGCCGAACTCTGGAAGGGCGATAAATGCCTGTCCCGCCAGTTGGCGACCTTCGCTCCCAACAAGCACCTGGAATTGGCGCCGCCGCAGATCGCCTGCACGCTTTCCATCCGCGGCCGCCAATTGAACATCTCCCTGAAAGCCGCCAGCCTGGCGCGTTTCGTCGAATTGGAACTGGAAGGGCTGGATGGGGTTTTCAGTGATAATTACTTCGATCTGCCGGCCGGGCGAAACCAGCTGGTCAGCTTTCCCCTGCCCTCCGGCTGGAGCCGCGAGCAGGCTGCAGCCGCCCTGCGGGTGCGCTCGTTGTTCGACAGCTTTTAAATTAAGAATGACCCGGTGCTATACTTGATCGAAATTAAGATCCGTTATCGATATTCGCAAAAGGAGGCAATCGTATGTTAGTCGGAGAACGCATGTCCAAACCGGTCGTTACCGTCCGGCCCGAAACGTCCATGCCGGACGCGCTCGACCTGATGCACAAGGAGCATATCCGGCGCTTACCGGTAGTCAACCAAAAGGGCGAACTGGTCGGAATCGTCACCGAGGGAGACCTGCTCAAGGCCTCGCCCTCCGAGGCTACCAGCCTGAGCATTTACGAGGTCACCTACCTGCTCAGCAAGCTGACCATCGACCGGTTGATGACCAAAAACGTCGTCACCGTTACCGAAGACACCCCCCTGGAAGAGGCCGCCCGCATCATGGCCGATAACAAGTTCAGTGGGCTCCCGGTGATGCGCGGCAAGGCCCTGGTGGGGATCATCACCGAAACCAGCCTATTCAATATCTTCCTGGAACTGTTGGGCGCCCGCTGCCCCGGCATACGCGTCACCATCAGCGTGCCGGATAAGCCCGGGCAACTGGCCGGCCTGACCAAGGCCATCTATGAGGCGGGTGGGAACATCATCGCCCTGGGAACGTTTATGGGTGAAAGCCCGGCAGAAGGCCTGATCACCTTCAAGGTGGAAAACCTGGAGATGGAGGCGGTTAAGCAAGCCATCCTGCCCATCGTGGATAAAATCGTCGACATTCGGACCACGACCGTGGAGTGAGGGATGTGGACACGCAACCCACTTCTCTAAACTGTCCGGCCTGCGGTGCGCCGCTGGACGTGGATGGAACCCAGGCCGTAGTGCGCTGTAAATTCTGCGGCAATACCTCCGTGCTGCCGGGATTCCTGTCGGGCCAGTCGGCCGCCCCCGCCGCCTCCCTGGAGCAGATCCGCAAGCTGGCCTCCAGCGGGGAGTTTGCCGGTGCGGTCGCAAAATTCGGCCAGTTGTACGGAGGCGACCCGGAGCAGATCAGGCATGCCATCGAGGCCATCCAGGCCGGACGGCTGGTCACCCCATCTGCCCAGGGGAGGCAAGGCCCCGAGGAATTGACCAAAGCCCTGCAGGAAGTGCAACTGCGGCTCTCGACCGGGGACAAGATCGGCGCCATCAAGGTCTATCGCGAACATTTCGATACCAGCCTGGCGCGCGCCAAATATGCCGTCGAGCAGATCGAAGCCGGCCAAACCCTGCATCCCGAAATGGGCTTCCCGACACCTGCGCCGACCGTATCAAAATCCTCGGTCAGCTTTGAAGCTTCCCGAGCAAAGCGGGCGGGAGCATTGGGCGGCCTGATCGTCGTGGCGATCATCGTGCTGTTCGTCGGCGGCATTATCGCCCTGATCCTGTTCGTCCCCGGCGGAGCGCTCAATCCGCGTTACTTTTCGTATGGGCCGGCTGCCATCCTGCCGTCTGAATCGTCCGCCCCGCCGGATGTTGCCTTGGGGCTCTTCAACCCGGATAAGGATGCCCGCTATCTGGGCCTGGTGGACGGCGCCGCCGGCAAGCTGCGCTGGCATGCGGAGGCTTTATCCGGGGACGGCTATTTGGATGCGATCGCCTCCGGCCCGGACCTGGTTTACGCCGCCAACGGTTCGGAGCTGGTCGCTTACCGCTTAAGCGACGGCAGCCAGACCTGGCAGGTCCAGATGCCCGACAAATTAAACTACGGCCCCTCCGAACTGTTGGTTACGGCCGGGCGGGTAATCACCACCAACTCCGACCAGACCATCCAGGCGTATGAGGCGGAAACCGGGGAGCTGGTCTGGAGCAAACGTTTGAACGGCTACGACCGGACCCTGCGACTGGTGGGCAATGCTCTCGTGGTGGTCGACTATACCGGCTCAGCCAGCCAGTACAACCTGGAATTTCTCGACCCCGCCACCGGAGCGCTGCAACAACAGTTCACGCCCACCTGCACGCACAACGATTATCCGACCAATATCGATCCGGGTGCCGGGCTGGTGTACGACCTGGCCCAAAACGCCCTTTACATGGTCTATGATTCCTCGTATGGCTGCGTGCAGCGCCTTGATCTTGCCAGCGGGCAGACCGCCTGGGAAGCCGACAGCCAGGATAGTTTTAACATCTCTTCGGATGGCTTGCATTACCTGATGACCCCCTCGACCTTCTACTTCAGCAACGGAAATGACCTGCTGGCAGTCGATAAAGCTTCCGGGGAGATGCACGTCTTGCTCACCAATCCGGATTACGAACTCCTGCCGCTTGCCATGGCCGGTGACACCCTGATCGTGCGTGCCCGCCGCACGCGCGGTACCGAACGCTTCGAGCTCTGGGGGGTTGACCTCACCGGCAACCAGGTCTGGCAGGTGGACCTGCAGGACTCTTCACCGGTCGATCCTCCGGATGAAATGGCCGGGTTGATCGATGATACCGGCTCGGGTTGGACCTGGCAGCTGGCAACGACCGGGCTGGTGGTGGTGACCTTTCAAGCCAAACCCAACCAGGCCGTCCTGGAGACCTTCAACCCCGCCAACGGCACCAGCTTGAGCAAGCAGGCAGTCGCGTTGAAAAATGTCTCGGGCGATTTTTACAGCGTCCCCAATGTCATCGGCAGGCGCGGAAACCTGGTCTACCTGCAGTTGGAGACCAATCTCTATACCCTGGATGTCACTACCGGCGAACTTCAGCGCGTGTATTGAGGCTCCCGATTTGAAAAGCAGAGAGCGCAGAATGTGATCTGCGCTCTCTGCTTAATTTTCCATTGCGGAGATTTTACTGCAACGAGTCATAGTACCTGACTTGCTCTTTTTGCCATTTTTCGCTCCTTCCAAAGGGAAAAAAACGGATTTTCAGGACACTAAAATGAGCAAGTCAGGTAAAGCTTCAACCCCTACCCGGCCTCCCCCAAATCCGACCACAAAACACAAAGTTAACATGTAAATACACCTTGTCGGATTTGGGGGAGGTGCCCGCCTGCACCACGCGGTGGCGGAGGGCGGAGGGGGTTGATGGCTGGTTTGGATCGTAGATCCTGACTTGCTCCTTTTGCCATTTTTCGCTCCTTCCAAAGGGAAAAACCGAATTTTCAGGACACTAAAATGAGCAAGTCAGGGGCGAACTTCAGCGCTTGTATTGAGGCTCCCGATTTGAAAAGCAGAGAGCGTAGAATGTGATCTGCGCTCTCTGCTTAATTTTCCATTGCGGAGATTTTACTGCAACGAGTCGTAGTAGGTTTCCAGGTGGAGCAGGAAGTCTTGGGGAGTCTCCTGCAATATGATATTGGTCCGCACGGCGCGCGGCAGGTGCTGGAGCTTGAGATATTGGATGGCATGTTTGCGGAACAGGATCATGCCCTTTTGCTGCCCATAAAACTTGATATTGCGTTCCAGGTGCTGGAAAACCATCCGGCGCAGCATCTCATTCGTCACCTGGTCCCGGTCGAGCCCGGAAAAGATCCAGGGATTGCCGATTGCCGCACGCCCGATCATGACCGCTTGGCAGCCGGTATAGCGCTTCATGCGCTGAATATCTTCGACGGATTTAACATCCCCATTGCCAATCACCGGGATCTTGACCGACTGCTTCACTTCTGCAATGGCATCCCAGTCGGCCTGCCCGCTGTAGCCCATCTCCTTCGTCCGTCCATGGATGGCAATCGCCGCACCGCCGTTCTCTTCCACGATGCGAGCAATCAGGGCGTAATTGCGGCTATCTTCCCAGCCCAGGCGGATCTTGCCGGTCACCGGCACCTTCAATGTGCTTGTGAGCTTGCGGAAGATTTGCCCCACCATTTCGGGTGTGCGCATCAGTCCCACACCGGCACCGCGATGTGCAACCGTTTTGGCCGGGCAGCCCATATTGATGTCAATGATATCCGGGGAAAGTTCCTGGATGCGTAAAGCCGCCTCCAGCATTTCGTCAGCATTATCTGCGTAGATCTGAAAGACGACCGGTCTTTCAGATTCTTCATAGGCAAAGCGCGGCTGGACGTGCTCGAAGGCATGGGTAATTCCACCCGCAGCGACGAACTCGGTGTAACTCATGGCCGAACCCAGCGCACTGCATAACGAACGGAACGGCCAGTCCGAGAACCCGTCCATGGGCGCCAGGATGGCATCCCCGTAGACAGGCAGATTGCCCACATGAAAACTGGGCGCGGGGGCAAGCAGCGTGGGAGCGGATAGGAGTGATTCCATTGGGGATAAAGGGTTACTTCTTCAATTGGTCCGCAAAGGTGTGGCGGAACTTGGTTACCTTCGGGGCGATGATCGCCCGGCAATAGCCCTGGAAGGGGTTATTCTTGAAGTATTCCTGGTGGTAATCTTCGGCAATGTAGAACTTGTCGAAGGGGGTGACTTCCGTGACGACCGGTCCATCCCAGATCCTGGCAGCGTTGATCTCCTGGATGACCTCCCCGGCGGTTTTCTTTTGCGCTTCGTCGTGATAGAAAATTGCCGAACGATACTGCGTGCCAATATCGTTACCCTGCCGGTTCAGGCTGGTCGGGTCGTGGATGGTAAAAAACACCTTCAACAGGTCCTTGTAGGATAGCACCTGCGGATCGAAGGTTACCTGGACGACTTCGGCGTGACCGGTATCTCCACTGCAGACGCGCTCATAGCTCGGGCTTGCGACGTGTCCGCCGGAATAGCCGGATTCGACCAATTCCACCCCTTTCAGATCGTCGAAGACGGCTTCCAGGCACCAGAAACAGCCGCCGGCCAGCGTGGCCACTTCCAATTCATTACCCATAAAAACCTCCAGGTTAGGCCGCAGCAATGCTGCGGCCCAACCGCATCATACAACCGCTTCGGGTGCTTTTTCTTTCATCACCTGGGCGCGTTTCAGCACCACTTCGCCTTCGGAAACTTCGACCAGGATGGTATCGCCTTCGCAGAACGTTCCCGACAGCAGGCCATCCGAGAGGGGATCCTCCACCTGCATTTGGATGGTTCGTCGCAGGGGGCGTGCACCCATTTCCACGTCATAGCCGGCTTCCGCCAGCAGGTCCAGCGCGGCATCCGTGGCAGTTAACTTCACTTCATGTTCGGCCAGTCTCTCGGTCACTTTGTTCAATTCAAGCGCCACGATCTCGCGGATGTCTTCCTTGTTGAGAGAACGGAAGACGATGACGCTGTCCAGGCGGTTGATGAATTCCGGCCGGAAGACCTTTTTAAGCGACACGGTCAGTTTCTTGCGCATCTCATCGTAAGACTGGCTCTCTTCGGTTTTTTCGTCATGTTTCAGCTGGAAGCCCAGCGAAGTCTGCTTCTTGATCTCCTCTGCGCCCACATTGGTGGTCATCACGATGATAGCGTTGCGGAAATCCACGGTCCGGCCTTTGGCATCCGTAAGGTGGCCTTCTTCCATGATCTGCAGCAGCATGTTATGCACTTCAGGGTGGGCTTTCTCGACTTCGTCGAACACCACAATGGAGTAGGGTCGCCGCCGCAAGGCTTCGGTCAATTGGCCCGCGTCGTCATAGCCGATGTATCCGGGCGGGGCGCCGACCAGCCGGCTGGCGGTGTGGCGTTCCATGAACTCGGACATATCCAGTTGGATCAAAGCTTCCTCGCTGCCGAACATGAATTTGGCGAGCGCCTTGGTCAATTCGGTCTTGCCCACCCCGGTGGGTCCGAGGAACATGAACGAACCGATCGGGCGCTTCGGGTCTTTCAATCCGGCGCGTGCCCGGCGGACCGCCTTGGCGATGGATTGGATGGCCTCTTTTTGGCCGATGATGACTTTCTGCAGCTCTTCTTCCATCTTGAGCAGGCGTTTTGACTCTTCTTCGGCAATTTGCATGACCGGTACGCCCGTCCACATGGCCACCACTTCGGCGATGTCTTCGCCGGAGACAACCGGACTCTTGGCGCGCTCCCAGCTGGATTTCATCAGCTGGAGTTGTTCGTTCAGGTCAGTTTCCTGGGCTTCCCAGGTAAGTACGTCCTCAGGTTTGCCCTCTTCCTGGGCCAATGCCCGGTTGGAACGCACCTGTTTAAGTTTCTTGTAAATTTCCTTGGCCGACACGGTCGCGCCGGATTTATACATGCGCACGCGCGAAGCCGATTCGTCGATCAGGTCAATGGCCTTATCGGGCAGGAAGCGGTCCGAAACGTAGCGGGCTGAGAGTTGTGCGGCCGCTTCGAGGGCCTCATCCGAGATGACCAGGTGGTGATGCTCCTCGTACATCTTGCGGATGCCCTTCAGGATCTCGATGGTTTCTTCCACCGTGGGTTCGTCCACGACGATCGGCTGGAAACGACGTTCCAGGGCCGCATCGGATTCGATGTGCTTGCGGTACTCGTCCAGGGTGGTCGCGCCGATGCATTGCAATTCGCCGCGTGAAAGGGCAGGCTTGAGGATGTTGGCCGCGTCCACCGCGGAACCTGCCGAACCGGCTCCCACCAGCATGTGGAACTCATCGATGAACAGGATGGACTTGGTGGATTTGAGTTCGTCGATCACGCGCTTGAGGCGCTCCTCGAACTGGCCGCGATACATCGTTCCGGCCACCAGCGACCCCACGTCCAGCTTCAGGACGCGCTTGTTCAACAACGGCGCCGGCACGTCTCCCTCCGTAATGCGTTGGGCCAATCCTTCCACGATGGCGGTCTTGCCCACGCCCGGTTCACCGATCAAGGCCGGGTTGTTCTTGGTGCGGCGTGCCAGGATCTGGATCACACGCTCGATCTCGGTCTGGCGACCGATCACCGGGTCCAGCTTGCCTTCTTCGGCCAGGGTGGTCAAATCGGTGGCCAGTTGGTCCACCAGGGGCGTCTTGGGTTCTGATTTGCCGCCTGGTTTGGCCGTCTCGGGTACCGCGGAGGTCCCGCTGCCGCTGCTCTCCTGCAGCACCCGGCGGGTTTGCCGGCGAACCTGGTCGGGCGTTACACCCAGTTTCTTAAGCACTTCCATGGCCGCGCCTTCCGAGCGGATCAGTCCGAGCAACAGGTGTTCGGTGCCGATGTAATGGTGGCCCATTTTACGGGCCTCATCGATGGCAAACTCCAGCACCTGCTGCGTATCGGCTGCGAGTTCGATCTTGTCGCTTGTGTAATGGCCTTCGCTGCCCACTCGCTGGATCATCTCGCGTACACGTTCCGCCTCCAATCCGAGTTCGCGCAGCACCCTCCCGGCCACCCCCCCGTCTTCTTCCAACAGCCCCAGCAGCATGTGTTCCGTACCGATCAGGCCCTGGTGGGCTTGTTCGGCTTCCTGGTGTGCCAGCGCCAGCACATGTCGTGCCCGCTGGGTAAATCGTTCCATACTAGCCATTTCTATCTCCTTAAGGACAAGCTTTGTCCTGTCCTCTGGATTTGAAGGATCGTCTTAATATACTGCGGGCGGGAACACGCCGGTGATATTTTGCCTGCAAGTTCCCGAACCTCCCCCGCCTGATAAAGGCTTCCATTCGGACAATAAGTGTCTGGATTGATTCTACCAAAAAGCAGCCCGGATTTCGTATGAGAAAGATTAGAGTTTATCAGGGCGGGTTTTCCATTAATAGAAGCATCCAAAGACCTGGAATGGCGTTCCCCCGCGTATTTCCAGGTCGGGTTTCGCGGATATTTTCTCGTGCACCTAATAAAGAAATGGAATCAGGACAACCTATGCCATGATCCAATCAAACAGAGACATGGCTTCTCCTGACGATCGTCCCCATCCCCGCTGATCTTGCCGCGCTCCAGGCGGGAAAACAATTTTTCCAGGTTGTGCTCGGCCACGTCTTCCAGGGATAACTCGAGTTCGGTGCAAACCTGGGCCAGGTACCACAGCACATCCCCCAATTCCCCTTTCAGGGCCTCGAGATCGGCCTGACTGATCGTGCCGCCTTTGTCACGGAAAATCTTCTTGACCTTGCCGGCCACTTCTCCGGCTTCGTTGGTCAGCCCCAGGGTGGGATAGATGACCGGATGCCCGATGGTCGGGTATGCGGCTGTCCTGCGGGATTGGACCTGGTAATCTGTTATGTTCATATGCTCCTTATATTCCTAACCCGATCATATCATAATGCCATCAAGATGCTCCAGCCGCC
>CAWFBZ010000016.1:0-4921 GCA_963814135.1 uncultured Chloroflexia bacterium
CCACCATCCATCAATACCTGGATGAGTCGGGCAGGTTGGCGGTGGAAATATTGCTTGCGCAGATAGAATCACCTTCCAGGCCTCCCAGGCACGTCAAGCTGCCGCTCACATTAATTGAACGTCAAACCGCATAAAATCTGAACATTGACTCTGATATTGAAAAGTTGTATACTCACGATGTAAGTGCTTTCAAGATACCTCTAACAATTTTTAAGTATATCCTTCCCAGTTCAGAGTTCAGGAGGTTTAACCTATTGAGATTTCATGAAAACCTAAATTCCGAGCCTCATATTGAATCACTATTTAAGCTCATAAAGGAGAACGAGAAATGAATAAGAAACCTGTACTATGGTCAATGGCAAGCCTGCTGGTGTTGGCAGCCATGGTTCTTTCTGCCTGTGGAACAGCAGCAACAACTGCTGCACCGGTGGTTACTTCCGCCCCTGTGGTGACCCAGGCTCCTGCTACTGCAGCTCCTGCTACTGCAGCGCCGGCTACCCAAGCGCCAGCAACCCAGGCAGCCGCGGTCCCGAACTGCGGTACGGCTCCGGTCGTACTGAACGGATATTTCGAGACAGGGTTCGATCTGCCCTTCAAGCTGGCGGATGAATTCACCAAGCAATTCCCGAACGTCACCTGGAATATCAGCCAGGACCAGTTTGCAAATCTGATTACCTCAGCCCCGCTTTTGCTGGCGAGCGACAATCCACCGGATCTGATCCGATTGCCGACAATGGTATCCTACGCCAAAGACGGCCTCTTAATGAACCTGGATACCTACGCAAAGGATTTCGGTTGGGATCAGTGGCCGATGGCGCAGATCAACCAGAACCGGTTGGCGGCAGATGGTACGCGCGGTTCCGGCACGCTCTACGCATGGGGCCTGAACTACAGCCTGACGGGTGTCTTTTACAACAAAACACTGGCTGCCCAAATCGGCATGACCCAGCCGCCCCAAACGCTGGCTGAGTTCGACGACCTGCTCGCAAAAGCGAAAACGGCCGGATTACTCCCGATCATGCAGTGGGGCAGTGCCAAGAGTGGCATGGGACTGGCTTTCCCGCTCCAGGCACTCATGGCGTCTGTTGGGCCGACCCAGCCGATCAATGACTGGATCTTCCAGAAACCCGGCGCCACGATCGATACGCCCTCGAATCTGACTGCTGCCCAGCACCTGCAAACCTGGATCCAGGACGGCTATTTCCCTCCTGACATCAACGCCATCGAGTATACTGACTCCAATGCCCGCTTCGTCAAGGGCGAAGGCGTCTTTACATTCAACGGTGACTGGGAGAACGCTGACTACGACACGAACATGCCGGGCAACGTCGGATTCTTCCTGATGCCTGCTGCGACGGCTGGTGATCCGCCGGCTGCCATGTCATCTCCGCTGACCTATGGTATCGCAGCCAAAGCCAAGAACCCGGATTGCGCGGCGTTCTTCCTGAACTGGGTTGCAACGAACCCGACAGCCCGACAGATCGACGTCACCGTCGGCGGCTCGAACCCAGGTGGTCCTGCAGGTATTGCGATGCCGACCGTTACAGCCGGCTCGATTACGAATGACACACTGGCGGCAGGCGGCGTTATCAACGATGCCGGTACTGCCATGGATTTCATCGCCAACTCGACCAGTTCGATCTTCGCCCAGGGCTGGACGCCAGAGCTTCAGAAGATGGTCGGCGGTCAAGAAGACGCGGCCGGGCTGCTCAAAGCAGTTCAAGCCGAGTATGTGCGAGAACTTGCCCAGCAATAAAATTTTGGGCCACGTGACGATGCCTACAGCTTCGAATCTACGGTTATTCCTTCCATGACATTAGACCATCTCCCCGTGGCTCCCGCACTCTCCCGGCGGACCTTCCATCACAGGAAAGTCCGCCGGGAAACCATTGCTGGCTTTTTGTTTGTTCTGCCAGCCCTGGCGATGTATGCAGTCTTCGTGCTGCTCCCGCTCGTGCTTACCGTCAAGTATTCATTTTATAAGTGGAACGGCTTTAGTCCTGCGGTCTGGGTCGGATTCAATAACTATGTGACCATTTTCCAGGTTCCCAACCTGATCGGGACGATCTACAACGCCTTCTTACTGGTCATCTGGTTCAGCTTCGTTCCGGTGGGCCTGGGTCTCGTCGTCGCAAGCATCATCCACCGCGTGGCGACCGGGCGTTTCGGGGCGGTCGCCCGGACCGTTTTGTTCCTGCCCCAGGTCATCCCGCTCGTTGCTGCCGGCATCATCTGGGGCTGGCTGTTGGCCCTGCCGGGCTTGATCAACCAGATCCTCAAGGCGATTGGGCTGGGTGTGATCACGCGTGCCTGGCTGGGAGACTTTAATTGGGCGCTTCCGTCTGTCGGAGTGATCGGAATCTGGGTGCTGTTGGGATTTTGTATCGTCCTGCTATTGACCGGCATGTCGAAGGTGGATCCTTCCCTGTATGAATCTGCCAGGATCGAAGGCGCCGGGTGGATCCAGGAGTTTATTTCCATCACTGTACCTCTGCTCAAGTATGAGATCGGCGTTTGCCTGACCGTGACAGTGATCGCGGCACTGGCTGCGTTCGATATTGTCTACGTTGCGACAGCCGGCGGGCCGGGCAACGCCACGTCGGTGCCCGGGATCCAGATCTACATCCTGGCGTTTGCCCAGCGATCTGTGGGGCTGGCGTCTGCCTTGGCGGTCCTGCTCATGCTGCTCGTCATAGTGGTCATCATCCCGATCCAGTGGCTGAGCCGGGAGGACAAGAAATGAGGGTCGGCAGAAGCGAAGTATGGACGGGCCGGGCTCTGCTACTGGCACTGATGGCGTTCACGATCCTGCCTTTCATCAGCATCTTCTTTACCGCGCTGGCCCCGTCGAATTCGGTGCCGAATGGGCTCGAATGGCCGGCGGTCCCGCAGTGGGGCAATTTCATCGAGGCATTCAAAGTTGCGGACATGCCGGCACTGCTCTTCTCGAGCACGTTCATTGTGCTTGCCGTAGTGCCTGTCTCCTTGATCATCTCGACGATGGCCGGGTTCGCCATCGGTCTCCTGCGCATCCCCGGTGAGCGCTTTTTGCTCCTCTTGTTTGTGTTCGGGCTGACGCTCCCATTTCCGGGGATCATCATCCCGATCTACTTCCTCGAGCGCGCGGCGCATATCTACAATACCCGGCTGGCGATCGTACTGCCGTTGATCGGCTTATACATGCCCTTTGCCGTATTCTGGATGCGCGCCCATTTCGTTAACATGCCAAGCGAACTCTCGGAGGCAGCCCGCGTCGACGGGGCGACCACCTGGGACCTGTTCTGGCGCATCCACGTTCCGCTCGCCCGGGCGCCGATCGCATCACTGGGTATCCTGATGTCGATCTGGACCTGGAACCAATTTCTGATTGCGCTGGTGCTCGTAGAGAACCCATCGCAGCGAACGATGGCTGGGGCGCTGGGAGCATTCCAGGGCCACTACGCCACCAATATCCCCCTGCTGTGCGCCGGCACGATTCTGATCTTGCTGCCCACCCTGATCCTTTTCGTGATATTCCAGCGCCAGATCATCATGGCGCTGCTGCAAGGTTCCGTCAAGGGGTAAATAGAAACTTCCGATTACCGAGGCAATCCCTGGCGGTAATTGGATCAAAAGCAAAGTCCAGGCGGGGGGCGTAGATTAACACATAACCTATGAAACAAAGGGAAAATCGACCCGGACTCGAAATTGGAGAAATAAAGCGCTAAAAAATCTTAGCCAACCTGGCTGGGAATTAGCGCCCATAAATAACGTTTGCAGATTTTCTCGGAAGAATTTGGAAAAATAAAATGCCATTATCATTCGACTTATCACTGGAAGAGCTGAAAACCTACACGGGCAAAAACCCACGCCCACAGGATTTTGATGACGTATGGGAAAAAGGCCTGGCTGAAATGCGGGCGATCGACCCACGGGTCGAAATCATTCCCGCCGAGTTCAAGGCTGCAAATGCGGCATGTTTTGATCTATATTTTACAGGTGTGGGAGGAGCGCGCATCCACGCGAAGCTGCTGCACCCACTGAATTCCCCGCATCCCCATCCGGCGGTCTTGCTATTTCACGGGTATACCGGTGACTCAGGGGATTGGTATGACAAGCTCGGGTTTGTTTCCGAGGGGTTTAGCGTTGCCGCACTGGATTGCCGCGGGCAGGCGGGACTATCCAATGATAATGGCGATGTCAGCGGTAACACGCTGCATGGGCATATCATCCGGGGATTGGAGGATGCCCTGAAGGGATCGCCGGAGAAAATGCTCTTCCGGCAGGTATTTCTTGACACAGCACAACTTGCCAGGATCGTGATTGAAATGCCGGATGTGGATGGGGATCGGGTTGGCGCGACCGGTGGCAGCCAGGGAGGTGCGTTGACGATTGCGTGCGCGGCCCTGGAACCGCGGATAAAACGTGCGGCACCAGCCTTTCCATTCCTCAGTGATTACTTGCGAGTATGGGAAATGGACCAGGCAAAAGACGCTTACAAGGAACTGCAGGAATTTTTCCGTCATGCAGACCCCACGCATAAACACGAAGAAAGCGTCTTTGAAATGTTGGGCTACATTGATATTCAATTCCTGGCCCCCCGCATCCAGGCAGAAGTGCTGTGGGCGATTGGCTTAATGGATACCATTTGTCCACCTTCCACACAATTTGCCGTATATAACAAAATCGTGTCGTCCAAAAGCATGACGATATATCCTGATTTCGGGCATGAAACATTGCCGGGTTTCAATGACCAGGTTTTTCAATTCATGCGAGGCTTGTAGCTGGATCCTTGCCCAGGCATGGGAGCGAATGAAGGCGAAACTTATTAATGGAACACTCGATCAACCCGATCTACGAAGAAAGCACGGGAGACAAATCCCGGGATTACAGGTAGTTAATTATCCTCCGAGCTATGGACCGGGCGGATCGGGACCTGATA
>CAWFBZ010000017.1:0-6263 GCA_963814135.1 uncultured Chloroflexia bacterium
AAAAGCAGGTGGATAGAATAAGCAGTTTCCAGGTGGCGATTTTCTTTCAGGGATAAAGACCCAAATAATGCGCTGACCAGACGGCTTCCTTCTCCCAGGTAAGCATGTTGGTTCTCCGTTTTTGTTGTAAAATGGCAAACAGCCATGTTGAAGGAGAAGATCTTTAAACGGCAAAATCCCAAAAGGCCTCGTTTTAAGATTTGGATGGCCGGATGGTAAAACGGCCGGAAGATTTTGCCTTGCTATCATTCGATCATGGCGTGCTTTACAACAACGTGTTCGCCAAGGGCGAAATACAAAACACCTTTAAGCAAGTCTTCCTGGCTGGAAATGAGTTTGGCCGGGAATGAGACTGATCGAAAAACACCGTTAGATTTCGATTTTACATCCAAGGCAGACGGAGCCTGGAGTGACAGTTACGATTTCCGGATCACCTATGACCCCGATCCGGAAGTGAAGGATATTACCAGTAACCTGTGCGTCTGGAAAGCTCACATCATAAAGAATGGGTCTACCGGCGCATCGAAACGCCGATCAGCCAGCAAATATCTGGAAACCCTGTTTGTGATCGACAGCGAACCCCGCTTACAAGCCTTTATCGAAATATTGATGGATCGGACCTCGCAAAACCGGAGAATTTTCTTGCAACCGTGGAATTGGGGAAGAAGTGGTGTATGGAAGAGGCAGGACAATCGTTCGAAAGGTTGCTTTACGCTAAGGGTGGTTCTGACCCGGATTATATTTCCGAAACCAGGTGTTCGAACAAGGGTCAGCGGATCAGGGCATGCTTCCGGGAAACCTTTCGGTAGAGGCGTCCCTAGGCAGGGAGCTTCATGAAATCTTTTTCAATTCCAAATAAGCTTACTTTTGATCGGCGGTCTCTGCTTTTTTTGGGGGATGAGCGCCTGTGCGCAGCTCGGTACCAGTCCCGCAGCCGCAGGAGTCCGCGTTCGACCAGGTCTCCATTCCAAACTCGCAGGTGCGGCAGCTCAAGTCTGCCTCTACCGGGCGCAGCTACGACATTTACGTGCTGCTTCCCGAAGGTTACGACCAAAACCAGAAGAAATTCCCGGTCCTGTATGTACTGGATGGACAGTGGGATTTCAAGTTGCTCGATTCGATTTATGAAGGGCTGCTCTACGACGGCTTCGGTCCCGAGATGATCATCATCGGGATCACCTATTCCGGCGAAAACGCCGATTACGATTCGCTCCGGGCGATGGACTTTACGCCGGCGCACGATCCAACGGTGCCGGGTTCGCGTGGCGCCTCGAAATTTCTGGGGTTCCTCAAAGATGAGTTGATCCCGTTCATTGAAAATAATTACCGGGTGGATGCCTCGCACAGGGCGCTGATGGGCAATTCCTATGGCGGCACCTTCACGCTGTACGCCTTGTTCAGTGACCCGGGACTGTTTCAAGGATATGTAGCCGCCAGTCCGGTGGTCGTCTTTGGAAACAATTTCGCCTTCAAGCAGGAAGCCGGGTACGCACAAACCCACCCGGACCTGCCGGTCAGGCTGTTTCTCTGTGTCGGGGAACTGGAACCGCTCCGGTACCCGGTTGAGCAGTTCATCCAGGCCCTGAACCAGCGCGGTTACGGCGGGTTGGCGTTGGAGACGCGCATAATCGAGGGCGAGCGTCACGCCGGGAACAAGCCTGAGGCATATAACCGGGGGCTGCGGTTTATTTTTCAGGGGCAGTGATCTATCAGGATCTTTGAGCACTTTCTGAAAGGCTTTATTTCCAATAATCTACGCGAATATCCACGAATATGTTTTAGAATTTTTGATTATACGTTAAACTCAGTGGATAATGAATCTTTATACTGTGAAACCCATTAATTTTTACTAGAGAATAAAAATAGCATACCCATGAAATTTCCAGACGAAAATAAGCTTCCCGAGCATCCCTATCCCGAACTGCGCGGCGTTCTGCATACTTTCGCGTCTGAAATATCGCAGGGATTGAAGGAGAACCTGCTCGGGATCTACATGGTCGGTTCGCTGGCGGCAGGCGACTTCGACGCAGACAGCGATGTTGATTTCCTGGTGGTGACAAAAACGGGATTGTCTGCAGCCAACCGGCAGGCGCTGCAGGTCATCCACACAAAAATGCATGCGATTGACAGCTATCCCGCCAAACACCTGGAAGGCTCTTACATCAGCCTGCAGGACCTGAACGACTGGGGCAACGTGGGCAAAACCGAATTGTTTTATTTCGATAACGGTAGTACCACGCCTGAACTATCCACGCACGACAACCAATGGCACGTGCGTTGGGTGTTGCGTGAGCGCGGCATCCGTCTGACCGGCCCAGGGCCAGAAACGCTTCTGCCGGTCATCCCCATCTCAGGCACTCAAGGATGAAATGAAAACGTCCATGCTGAAAGTACTGCAATATTTTCGAGGGGAAATGAACGCTCCGCTGAGCTTTGGGAACTCGCGCTTTGGCCAACCCTTTTATGTCCTGACGATCTGCCGCATGCTGCAGACGCTGCATACCGGGTCTGTCCAGTCCAAAAAGGCTGGTGCGGAGTGGGCTAAAACTTCCCTGGATCCCCAATGGACCAATTTGATCGAGCAGGCTTGGCAGGAACGCCAGGGCGTGCGCTTCGGGATCAAGATCGGCCAGCGGGCGGACCCGACCAGCCTTGCAGAAACGCTGGAATTCATACAATATGGCATTGCGCACATCCACCGCTTCGAGATGCGGACAGGTTGAACATCTGAGTTAAATATAGACAGGGTATCCCGAGGCAGTGGATACCCTGTCTTCCAAACCGGGTGGGCATGCTTACATTACATGCAAAGCCCGGAACCCAAGAAATAGCAATGCCAGCAACGGCACCAGCAGGACCGGCAGCGTCAAGAACAGGCAGCATGGGCGCCGGTAGCCCCAACCCCGGTAATAACGCCATGGGCCAACCCATTTGGTGATGCCAATGCCTGTGTGGATAACCGAAAGCCGTGTCTCATTGTGATCTCCTTTACCTGTATTTGTAGACATATACGAATCAGGCAATTGAGGGTAGCAGGAGATCCGAGGTGGGGAGAAGAACGGCTGTCTGCGCCTCAGGCCAATCCGAGCATAATGAAACGTATGCCAATCAAGACCAGCAATGGCTGCAATGATCCAGGTCACCACTTTGTTCAGGCGCGGCGACCAAAACCGGTTCACGCCCAAGGCTGTCAGCGTGACAAGGATGAAGGCGTAAGATGCCAGCCCAGGTCGGCAGGCGTAAAGGGCGTTCCGGTTGCCACCTGGGTCCCGATGGCGCTCCATGCCGCTGCGGTAACCCCTACCGAAGCCAACGCGTGGGCGTGCCGGGAGTGGTGTCCCATTGCCCAGTTGTAAATCGGAAAATAAAAGGCTTGCCGCCTGCTGAGAGCAGTCCGGTCAGCCCACCGAACAGGAAAGCCACCGGCGACTGGCCAGGCAGGATGCGCTTTGTCATCCCGTTCGGGCAGGGGTTCTGATGAAGGCTCCATGCGCTAGTCCAGCCAGGATAGCATACCCCCCCAGCAGTACCAGAAAGAAAATTTGCAGCGTCTTTAAACCGATTTAATCGCCCTAAAAATGCCGCCCATCACGGCAGGTAGGATGAGCCATGGCCCAATCCTCTCGCACTGATTTCAATATCTCGCCCTGGCGCAATGCCAGCATTAGTGAGGCCAATGCCACCACCAGCAGGTTGATCTTGATGGACTGGAATGGGCAATCCCACCAGGCCGGTGAGTAGGATCACCAGGAAAAAGCGATCCACCCAAGACTTGATCGAGGCGGTCACGAAGCCGACGATCGGCCGCTGCAAGGACCTTGATGAGAAGCAAAAACGTTGGATTCCGCAATACTCCTTTGAGACCCCACCGAGACGGTCGATTCTTCTGTTTTGATATTTTCTCAGCACACGGCATGCAAACGACTTGCCGTGTTTGACGCGCGCATAACGTTCGACGGTAACTTCGCCGCATTCGGCGCAGATGATGATATCGAAAGCGTGTGCGCCATCGGCGGTAGTTTCATATCTTTGACCGGTTCGACATTGAAGAGTACTTCGGTCTTTTCGCCAGCACCGGTCGATCAATGGCTCGACCAGTTTCTCATCGACCTGCGAGGCGGGCACGCCGTTCTTGCGATATTGGATGAATTCCGATTCCTGGCTGCGCCGCATGGCTTCCGGGTGGCCATCACGCGTACACTGCGCCCGGTCTTGTTGTCGATCAGGGTCAGGGCGAACTTGCCGTAGCCCAGACTGCGGATGTTGCCTTTGCCAAAAGTGCAACCGGTGATAACCTGGACGCCATCCTCATAGCACGTGGCGCAGTGGTTGCGGTCGATCTCGACCAGCGCCGTGAACTGTCCATCGGTGGCAGGCGGCACGCCCAGGGCATGCAAGCGCCGCTCATCCGGCGCGCAAGCCCAGCGGCATGGCCGGACACTTGTGACCGTGCAGCGGCAGGCCTGCCTGGTATAGTTCATCGTTACAATCCATGCTACTTGCTCTCCTGTAGTGATAGGGTCCATGTTTTAAGGCCGATCGGGATGATGATGTTTATCTTTCGATCAGCGCGGTTTTTCATAGCCGGAGCAAGGAATGCAAACAGGCTGACCGTCCTTCATGCGCAAATAGCGGTCGAAGACATACTCGCCGCAGATGCTGCACTTGGTCTTGTTGAACGAGCCTTTGACGGGTGTGTAGGTGAAATCGGGTTTCGGCTCGATCTTGAACATGACCTCATCCGGCTGGTCATACACCCAATGAATGACCTCGCGGCGCACTTCCAGCGGAATGTGCGACGGTTCGATGCCCTTCTTTCGATGACGAAGAACTCGAACTTGCCCATGGCGTCAACGAAGTCGGGCAGGAGCGAATAGCGCACTGCGCCTTTCTGTGGGTGATAGAAGGTTGACGGCCAGTTTGCCGTAGAAGGTCTTGGCGATCAGGACCTTACCGTAGGTTGCGCCGGTGGCAACCTGCAATCCGTCCATCATGCAGGTTTGCGGGTGGCTTCGCCCAGCTCGGGAAAGACGAAGAACCCGTGGTCAGCTTCCTTTTCTGCGCCCAGATATTGCAGCGCCAGCTTGCCCATGTGGTAGCCAATGGGCATGAAGGGGCATTCGTGGCCGTGAAATTCAAAGGCCCATTCGGGAGGGTTATGTTGTGTGGTCATTCTAAATTTCCATTTCATTTATAATTTACCTTCTCCTTATTCAAGAAGTGGTTGAGGAAAACTGGTCATTAACCTAATAACTTGACCAAAATCTGGATGGTAAAAGCCACTATGATCAATTCCAGGTCGAAGATTGCAGTGAGTATCTGCCATGGCGAAATAACGATGGCAGGGCACCTCCATTAGAATACATTGAGCACGTCACTCAATATCAACAATGTCGCCACGCCCAACAACACCACTCCAAAGATGACTTTTAGCGCACGTGGATTTCAGGCGGGTGGACATGAGCCGGGATCCAATTTGGCTGCCGGCCAAAACGGCCAGCGCTGAAGCCAGCCAGACGCCCCAATTCCGGTTTGGCGGCAGTGGCCAGGTGCGAAATAAAACCAGAGATGCCTGAGCCTGGAGACGACCAACGCCGAGGTGGCAGCCGCGGCCCTCGGGTCCAAGCCGCTGATGTAGAGCAGGGGGACAACGAAACTGCCATCCGCCTCGCCCGATCAACCCGGTTAGGAAACCCAGGATGCTTCCGGCAATGACCCCCAAAATAATGCGTTGCCTGGCTGTCAATGCGCCTCGCTTGGGTTTCCACCCGCTCAACGTTAATATGGCCGCGATTGCGGTGAAGAGCGCAAAGATCACGATGACCGGCTGGGTGGGCAGGCCGATGTTTAGCCAGGTGCCTAGCGGAGCAAACAGGATCATCGTTACCCCAAACGGAATGGCCACACGCCAGTCGATCAACTTTTTTCGGGCATACACGACGGCGGCCGATGCTGAATTGATCAGGTTGAGCAATAACCCAAGCGGAATCGCCTCACTCTTGAAATCCATTCCGAGCCAGTAGAGAATGGGCGTGTAAAGTTGTGACCCTCCCATGCCCAACATGGAAAAGACCGTGGCGATCACGAAGAAAAGCGGTGGGATGACATAATAAGTATTCATATCTGGTTTGATGATATTACGATACATATTCGAAATAATTGAATGGGTATTAGCCAATTTTTTCCCCGCCGGATCCGGCAGGGAAGAGAAAGTCCTACTTTTGTAGTTGCTGCGCGGGCGCCGGAGAAACAGCTCCACCAAA
>CAWFBZ010000018.1:0-6690 GCA_963814135.1 uncultured Chloroflexia bacterium
TGAAAATATTCCTTTACCGTCTTTATTCCCTTCAGACCCAAATTGCCGGGTGGAAAAACGGCAGGAAGATTTTGCCTTGCTATCATTCGACTATGGCATGCTTTACAACAACGTGTTCGACCAGGTCTCCATTCCAAACTCGCAGGTGCGGCAGTTCATGTCTGCATCTACCGGGCGCAGCTACAGCATTTACGTGCTGCTTCCCGAAGGTTACGACCAAAACCAGAAGAAATTCCCGGTCCTGTATGTACTGGATGGACAGTGGGATTTAGGATTCTGATTCGATTTATGAAGGGCTGCTCTACGACGGCTTCGGTCCCCAGATGATCATCATCGGGATCGCCTGTCCGGCGAAAACGCCGATTACAATTCGCTCCGGGCGATGGACTTTACGCCGGCGCACGATCCAACGGTGCCGGGTTCACGTCGCCCTTCAAAATTTCAGGGTTCCTCAAAGATCAGTTGATCCCGTTCATTGAAAATAATTACCGGGTCGATCCTCGCACAGGGCGCTGATGGGCAATTCCTATGGCGGCACCTTCACGCTGTACGCCTTGTTCAGTGACCCGGGACTGTTTCAAGGATATGTAGCCGCCAGTCCGGTGGTCGTCTTTGGAAACAATTTCGCCTTCAAGCAGGAAGCCGGGTACGCACAAACCCACCCGGACCTGCCGGTCAGGCTGTTTCTCTGTGTCGGGGAACTGGAACCGCTCCGGTACCCGGTTGAGCAGTTCATCCAGGCCCTGAACCAGCGCGGTTACGGCGGGTTGGCGTTGGAGACGCGCATAATCGAGGGCGAGCGTCACGCCGGGAACAAGCCTGAGGCATATAACCGGGGGCTGCGGTTTATTTTTCAGGGGCAGTGATCTATCGGAACTTTGAGCACTTTCTGAAAGGCTTTATTTCCAATAATCTACGCGAATATCCACGAATATGTTTTAGAATTTTTGATTATACGTTAAACTCAGTGGATAATGAATCTTTATACTGTGAAACCCATTAATTTTTACTAGAGAATAAAAATAGCATCCCCGTGAAATTTCCAGACGAAAATAAGCTTCCCGAGCATCCCTATCCCGAACTCCGCGGCGTTCTGCATACTTTCGCGTCTGAAATATCGCGGGATTGAAGGAGAACCTGCTCGGGATCTACATGGTCGGTTCGCTGGCGGCAGGCGACTTCGACGCAGACAGCGATGTTGATTTCCTGGTGGTGACAAAAACGGGATTGTCTGCAGCCAACCGGCAGGCGCTGCAGGTCATCCACACAAAAATGCATGCGATTGATTGCTATCCCGCCAAACACCTGGAAGGCTCTTACATCAGCCTGCAGGACCTGAATGACTGGGGCAACGTGGGCAAAACCGAATTGTTTTATTTCGATAACGGTAGTACCACGCCTGAACTATCCACGCACGACAACCAATGGCACGTGCGTTGGGTGTTGCGTGAACGCGGCATCCGTTTGACCGGCCCAGGGCCAGAAACGCTCCTACCGGTCATCCCATCTCAGGCGCTCAAGGATGAAATGAAAACGTCCATGCTGAAAGTACTGCAATATTTTCGAGGGGAAATGAACGCTCCGCTGAGCTTTGGGAACTCGCGCTTTGGCCAACCCTTTTATATCCTGACGATCTGCCGCATGCTGCAGACGCTGCATACCGGGTCTGTCCAGTCCAAAAAGGCTGGTGCGGAGTGGGCCAAAACTTCCCTGGATCCCAATGGACCAATTTGATCGAGCAGGCCTGGCAGGAACGCCAGGGTGTGCGCTTCGGGATCAAGATCGGCCAGCGGGCGGACCCGACCAGCCTTGCAGAAACGCTGGAATTTATAAATATGGCATTGCGCACATCCAGCGCTTCGAGATGCGGACAGGTTGAACATCTGAGTAAATATAGACAGGGTATCCCGAGGCAGTGGATACCCTGTCTTCCTAACCGGGTGGGCATGCTTACATTACATGCAAAGCCCGGAACCCAAGAAATAGCAATGCCAGCAACGGCAACAGCAGGACCGGCAGTGTCAAGAACAGGCAGCATGGGCGCCGGTAGCCCCAACCCCGGTAATAACGCCTGGGCCAACCCATTTGGTGGTGCCAATACCTGTGTGGATAACCGAAAGCCTGTCTCATTGTGATCTCCTTTACCTGTATTTGTAGACATATACGAATCAGGCAATTTAGGGTAGCAGGAGATCCAGGTGGGGACAAGAACGCTTTCTGCGCCTCAAGCCAAACCGAGCAGGATGAAGCGGATACCGATCAGTACCAGCAAGGGCGCGACGATCCAGGTCACTATCTGGTTAAGGCGCGCAGACCAGAAGCGATTCACGCCCAGTGCCGTCAGGGTGATCAGGATGAATGCGTAAATTGCCAACCCCAAACTTGCGGGAGCGAGCGGGGTCCCCGTGGCTACCTGGGTTCCAAGCGCGCTCCAGGCTGCGGCGGCGACCCCCACCGAAGCCATTGCATAGGCGCGCTGCGGGTGGTGCCCCATGACCCAGTTGTAAATCGGCACGCTGAAGGGCTTTCCGCCAGCCGAGATTAACCCGGTCAGCCCGCCGAACAGGAACGCGATCGGCGCCTGCCAGGTCGGATGAGCCTTGGACTCCCTTTCGGGCATGGGCTTGATTAGCAGCATGCGCAATCCGGCCAGGATGGCATAAATGCCCAATACCACCAACAAAACCGGTGCAGGCGTGCGGATCCCCAGCAGCCGCCCCAGGCTGCCACCCAAAACGGCCGGGACGATCAGCAGCCCCCAGTCTTCGCGACCGATTTCAAGTTCCCACCCTGGCGCAAAGCCAGCATGAGCGCGGCCAATGCCACCACCACCAGGTTGATCGTGATGGATTGTTGGATTGGCAGTCCCACCAGGCTGGTCAGCAGGATCACCAGGAAGAAGCGGTCCACCCAGGATTTGATGGAGGCGGTCACGAAACCCACGATCAGGCTGGCAACCAGGATTTTAATGAGAAGCAGAACGGTTGGATTCATGAAATGCACCTGATGCAGTTGCTCTATATTTTCTCGGCACAGGGCTGGCAGACGATCTGACCGTGCTTGACACGCGCATAGCGTTCGATGGTCACTTCGCCGCACTCGGCGCAAATGATGGTGTCGAAAGCGTGTGGCGCCATCGGCGGCAGTTTCATCTCCTTGACTGGCTCGACCTTGAACAACACATCGGTCTTTTCACTGAGCACCTGGTCGATCAACGGCTCGACCAGTTTCTCATCCACCTGCGAAGCGGGAACGCCGTGTTTGCGGTATTTGATGAACTCCAATTCCTGGCTGCGCCGCATGGCCTCCGGCGTGGCGACAACGCGCACGCTGCGCCCGCTTTTGTTGTCGATCAGGGTCAGGGCAAACTTGCCATAGCCCAGGCTGCGGATGTTACCCTTGCCGAAAGTGCAACCGGTCACAACCTGTATGCCATCTGCAAAACAGGTTGAGCAGTGATTGCGGTCGATCTCTACCAGGGCGGACAATTGGCCATCCGGAGCGTGTTGCACACCCAGGGCTTGCATGGCGGCTTCACCGGCCCGCAGGCCCAGCGGCATGGCGGGACATTTATGCCCGTGCAGGGCCAGGCCAACTTTAAATACTTCATCGTTTCGGTTCATATAGAAAATCTCCTTATAATATCCAGTCTCAGTTTTGAGGCTGGTGGGATGACGGGTTTCAACGTTCGATCAGAGCGGTCTTTTCATAACCGGAGCACGGGATGCAGACCGGTTGCCCATCTTTCATGCGCAGGTAGCGATCAAACACGTATTCACCACATTGGCTGCATTTGGTCTTGCCAAAGGAACCTTTAACCGGCTTATAGCTGAAATCGGGCTTGGGCTCTACTTTGAATAGTGCCTCATCCGGCTGGTCGTAGACCCATTGGATAACTTCACGGCGCACCTCCAACGGGATTTGCGAAGGCTCGATGCCCTTTTTGCGATAGACGAAGAACTCGAACTTGCCCATTGCATCGATAAAATCAGGCAGGAGCGAGTAGCGCACAGCGCCTTTTTTGGGGTGGTAAAAGGTCGTCCCCAGCTTGCCATAGAAGCTTTTGACAATCAGAACCTTGCCGTAGGTCGCACCGGTGGATATTTGCAACCCATCCATCATGCAGGTTTGCGGGTGGCCTTCGCCCAGTTCAGGGAACACGAAGAATCCATGGTCGGCTTCGTGTTCTGCCCCGAGATATGCCAGCGCCAGCTTGCCCATGCGATAACCGATCGGCATGAAAGGGCATTCGTGACCGTGAAATTCGAAGGCCCATGCGGGGGGAATATATTGTGTTGTCATTTGAATTCTCCTTTTCATTAATTTTCCCTTTCCTTTTTCAGGAAGGGTTTGAGGTGAATTGTTGCTAACCTAATAACTTGATCAGGATCTGTATCGCGAATGCCCACATGATCAGACCCAGGCCGGCTTTGATCATTTTTATATTGATCTTCATGCTGACCCTGGCCCCTAGATTCCCGCCGATGAGAACGGCAACGCCGGTCGCCAGGATCAGGGGTAGGTCGAATCGGTGAGAGGTGGCATGCCCGATGATACCGGCCAACGCAGAAAAGGAAATGATCAGGTGGGATGAACCGGCGGCGATTTTCGTCGGACTCTTTAGGATGTAGACCATGAACGGTACGATGAAAATACCGCCGCCTACCCCTAGCAGGCCGGCCAGGAATCCGACCCCTGCACCAAAGACCGCAATTAGCACGATCTTGCCAGTGGATAACTGCAAGGGTTTATTTTCCTCGACTTGGCCTTTTTCCCAGTAGGAATAGATCATTCTTGCGCCTAAGACCACCAAAAAGGCCACGAATATCCATAGCAAAACCGTCGTATTAAAAGATTTGGACAGTGCGCCGCCTGCAAAGGCGCCCAGGCTGATACCCGGCGCAAAGATGAGCGAGGTCTTGAAATCGATCATCTTTTTACGGTAAAAGATGTACCCGGCTGATAACGAAGTGATCAGGTTCAATACCAGGGAGGTGGAGGTGGAAAGCAGGATGGCAAATCCAAGCGTGATAAACAAAGGCGAGTACACCGAACCTCCGCCCTGGCCAAACATCGAAAAGATGAATGCGATCGCAAAGGCAAAAATTACTGCATAGATCAGAGTGGAACTAATAGCCATAATAATTGTTCCTCTTCACCATACTTTCAAAGAAATTTTTAGAACTGATAACAGAAATATTCATGTTCATGCTGCGCCCCCTTCACGCAATGCCTGCCCGATCTTGGCCTCTCCGCGGTTGCCGACCATCACAACCTTTTCGTCGATCACCAGGACCGGGGTTGTCATCACACCATACGACATGATGCGTTGAATGTCTTGTACGTATTCCACTTCGACATTCTGCCAGTCATTGCGTGCTATGATGCGGATCACATCGTTGTACATGCTCTTACAGGAAGGGCAACCGCTACCCAGGATTTTTATGTTCATTTAGACTCCTAAGTAAATATTAATTACAGCACCAGGTTGAACAAATAGCCGGTAATGACGATTGCCACCGCCACGGTGCCGATGAAAACAGCGATCAATTGTGGCTTTAGCACCCGCCGCAGGATGATCGTCTCCGGCAGGCTCAAACCCACCACCGACATCATGAAAGCCAGCACGGTGCCCAGCGAGGCGCCCTTTTCCATCAACGCGCTCACGATTGGGATGACACCCGCCGCGTTGGAATACAGCGGGACGCCCAGCAGGACCGCCGCAGGCACCGACCACCAGGCCTGTTTTCCCATGATCCCGGCCAGGGCCGCATCCGGCACGTACCCGTGGATGCCCGCCCCAACCGCGATGCCCACCACCACGTAGATCCAAACCTTGCCGACGATCTCCTTGACCGAGACCCAGGATCGTTCGAGCCGTTCCGGCATGCTCAGCTTTTCGACCAGGCCTTCTCCCTGGCTCTGCAATTGCCAGACAAAATCTTCCACGTAGCGTTCCATCTTTAGCCGTCCGATCACCACCCCGGCGATGATCGAAATGACCAGGCCCGAGGCAATGTACAGCCCGGCAACTTTCCAGCCGAACAGGCCAAACAGCAGCACCACGGCAACTTCGTTAATGGTCGGCGCAGAGATCAGGAAGGAAAAAGTCACTCCCAGTGGAATGCCGCTCTCGACGAATCCGATAAAGAGCGGGACAGCCGAACACGAGCAAAACGGCGTAACAATTCCCAGCGTGGCTGCCAGCACGTTCCCCACCCCCTCCCGTTTTCCGCCCAACCAGGCGCGCGTCTGCTCGGCGCTGAAGAAAGTGCGCATGAGCGAGATCAGGAAGATCATCCCGCCCAAAAGCAGGATGATTTTCGGGACGTCGTAAAAGAAGAAGGCCAGCGATTCGCCCAGGTGCGAATCCTGCGGCAGCGCCAGCAGTCCATAGGAAAGCCAGTTTGCAAAAGGCTGGATCAGGTTATAGAGGATCAGCCAGATCGCCAGCACGGTCGTAAGGATGACCGCGGTTTTTATTACCTGGTTTCTGGGAGTGGATTGCGTTGGTTGCGATGAAATTGTTTGCGTCATGCGGGTCTCCCTTGTCAAATTTTATTGTGAAATCTCGAACACATTCGAAAAACGGAATGGGTTTGGGCCGTTTTTTTCCCCGCCCGCAGGCGGGGAAGGGTTAATTTACTTCTGTAGTTGCTGCGCCGGCGCCGGAGAGCTCGCCTGGCCGAA
>CAWFBZ010000019.1:0-95886 GCA_963814135.1 uncultured Chloroflexia bacterium
TACCATTCGCCGGTTGCAGTCGGTCTACAATTATTGGCCCTGTATACGCCCTTACGGGGCTTTTTGGGGTCATCGCGCTGGATTGGCATGCCTGGGCGGTCATGGTTCCGGTAACCGCCGGGTCGTCCTTTGCCGGGGTCTACATGACGCGCTGGATTTTGAAATTGATACCCCTATGGGACAAATAGGGGACATTCCAAATTTGGAATGCGCATTAAAAATACTCTGGGTGGCTTTGCCATCCACGAGTATTTTACGGTCATCACCCAAATTTCGGATGGATGCCTGTTCAGACTTCCAAATTGTAGAGAACGGTGTTCGAAAGCGCGTGCAGCTTCCATTTCCGGAAGCCGGCTTTGCTGAACAAGCCGGTCAGGACTTCCGGACTTAGCTGGTCGTGTAACGGAGGTCCAATAATCCCCTCCCGGTATGGCCATTCCAGGACGCCCACGCGTAGTTTTGCTACACGAAAGGCTTCCTGCAGTGCTTTCAAATGGGTCGTCGGCCTCGTGCAACACCAATCCTAGAAAAACCAGGTCGAAACTGTGATCCTGAAAAGGCAAGGCTTCGATAATGCCCTGCCGAAAATCTCCGGCGGGGACAAACTGTCGAGCCGCTTCCAGCATCGCCTGCTTTACGTCCACTCCTGCCACCTGCATGCCCCGCCTGGCAAAAGATTCAGCAAACAGACCGCTGCCCGTTCCGACGTCCAATAAGTTTCCTTTTGTGATGGATCCCAGAAAAAGCCCGGCAGACGCGTTCAACTTCCAGGTGTGCCACTCTTTCGGGGGAGCGTAGACGTTCCACGCCGCCTTCAAATCGTTTTTCGTGCATCCTTATAAATCCTTTTTTCAGCCATTTATAAATGGCCTGTGCCGGTTTGCCATTATTTATTGATTGGCAGGTGGGCGGCCTTCCAGGCGATCATTCCATTTTTCATGCTGCTGGCGGTATATCCCGCCGCAGCCAACTTGCGCACAGCCGGGACGCTGCGATGCCCGGTTGCGCAGATGCAAACGATCTCACGACCCTTGGGCACTTCCTGCATACGGCGGGGCAATTCACCCAGGGGGATCAATTTCGCCCCGGAGATATGCCCATGGCGGTACTCATCCGGCTGGCGAACGTCCAGAAGGAATGGTCGTCCTGCCAACTTTGAGTTTGGCTTCCACTTCCTTGGCACTGATCGTTGCAACCGGTTCACCAAATATACGGGTAAATAAACTCATTCATGCTCCAGCGGGATATCCAGCCTTAAGTGACCGGCAATCCACTCACCACCCTGGTGGTGATGTCGAACCGGGGCGGATTTTCGAGGGTTTTCTTTACCGCACACAATTCCGCCGAGCGGATCAGGGAGTCGCGATACTTTTCCGGGAATCCTTCCGGAACCTGGATCTCCAGGCCGACCGATTCCAGCATGCCGGTCATCCGGCTGTGGTTAATTTTCTCCACGATTCGGATGCCTTCAGCCGGCAGGTTGCGTTGTCTGCAAAAGCCCAGCACGTAGATACCTGCGCAAGTCCCAATCGACGAGAGGAAAACCTCGAAGGGACTGGGTGCGCTTGCAACCGGCGGCTGGTCAGTCGCCACGGTGAAATTCCCAAAATGTGCGTCCACTCGTGAACCCCCTGGAAAATCGATGATCATTTCCATAATTGTGCCTCCATTGATGTAGTATTCATCCAATAATTTACCAGGGTCTCCAGATCCGAGCGGTACTCGCATTTCGTGACTCTCGCATGTTTTGGATGCTGGTTAAACTTTTCGGATATTCATAAGTTAGATGTAGATCCATCCATAAAGTTACACCCAATAGTGAGGATTGGAACTACTCCGGATTTCTCCATGGTACCAATGAATCTCGATTCGTGGTAAGCTCGCGGATATCTGCCGGCACGGTTTTCACAAAGTCGCTAGCTTTGTGAAAACCTCAGCCTGACTCCGCCGCACCCCGCATAAAGAGCGGGGCAGGTGCGGCGGAAAAAGAAATTTTCTGGGTGTGGTTGGTCGGCTGCGCCGACCAACCACACCCAAACTCCATTATGTCAACCTACTTTGTGAAAGGCGTATATCTGCCGGCCGAGCTTTCACAAATTCGCGGGCTTTGGAAAAGCCCGGCTGACTCCCGCCGCTCCCGCATAAAGAGCGGGGCAGGTGCAGCGGAAAAAGAAATTTTATGGTGTACCACAACCCGCTTGATGGGACCGGAAGGCGGTCAATTCAGGACTTTTAAGCAGCTTGGAAGCTGCTTCCGCACCTGTCTCATTTCCAGATTGGGCGGGGTTTATCTATCAGGAAAGATGAACTGGACCGATGGATGAATTCCTGCGCCAAGAAAGAACATTGCCAAAAATGAAAGTTCGCAAGGCGCTTCCGCTTGATAAACGGAGCGAATCCGTCGATTCTTCCCCGGCTGTTCGCTCGTTCGAAGACCTGTTTCTCGAGTATTGGGATGCGATCTATCGCTTACTCATTCGCATGCTGGGTGATCCGGCCGAGGCGGAAGACCTGGCTTTGGAAACTTTTTTCCGGCTTTATCGCAACCCTCCCAAAGCTGACACAGGCTATAACCCGGGAGGCTGGTTGTACCGGGTGGCGACCAATTTGGGTCTGCGTTCGATCCGCAGCTACAAGCGCCGGGAAGGATACGAACTGGCCGCCGGGAAAAATGCCCTGCAAACCGCCCCTCGGGAGCAGCCCGCATTGATCTTCGAAGAAAAGGAACAAGTGCTGACTGCCCGTATGGTCCTGGCAAAGATGAATCCCCGCCGCGCTAAATTATTGGTATTGCGTTATTCGGGGATAGCATACAAGGACATCGCCAGCGCCCTGGGTCTTTCCCCCAGCTCGATCGGTCCACTGCTATTAAGGGCCGAACGTGAGTTCGAAAAAATTTATCGTGCCCTTGAACAGGAGGAACCATGACCAAGTATTTGTCCAAACATCTGAATGATGGTCAATTACGCGGCGCGCTCGACGAAGCGCTGGACCAAAATAACCGGTTGCACCTGGAAAATTGTGCTTCATGCCGTACACGGTTGGACCAGATCAAGGTTCGCTCGCAAGCCACCGCGCAGTCCCTGTCCTTCCTGTCAATGCCGGAGAGGCATTCCGGACCGTCGGCCGAAACAGCCTTAAAGCATTTCCATCAGCAAAACTATAACCGAAAGGAGTTTCCCATGTTTAGAAAATTATTTTCTTCCACCCTTCTGCGAGTTGGCCTGGCAGTCGTCTTGTTACTGGTAGCGGTATTTTCCTTCCCCCAGACGCGCGCCTTCGCAGACCAGGTCTTGAACCTTTTCCGGGTCCAACAGGTGGTGGTGGTACCGGTCGACTTTACCGGAATCCAACAACTGACCGGCAATGATCCCCTCGGTCGTCAGGTCAGTGAACTGATATCGAGTTCCGTCACCACCCAGCAAAAGCCCGGTCAACCTGTTACCGTCAGTGACGCTTCCAGCGCCAGCCAGATGGCCGGATTCAGCGTGCGTGTCCCGCAATCCATGACCCCCTCCCGCATCAGCGTCGAAGGCGCGGCCGCTTTCAGCGTGAAAGTCGACGTTGCCAAGGCGCAGGCGCTACTGAACGAAGCCGGGCGTCCCGACCTGGTCCTGCCCAGCTCGATCGATGGCACGGATGTTTCGATCAGCATTCCTTCCAGCGTCAGCATCGCCTTTGGGACCTGCCCCGATCCGGCAGCCCTGGATACGCCGGATGGGCCGAGCCTGAATGGTTCCGCCGGTCGCCAGTACCCCGACTGTGTCATCCTGGCCGAACTGCCCACCCCGGTCGTTTCCGCCCCGCCTGACCTGAACATTGCCCAACTTGCCCAGATCGGGTTGGAATTCACCGGCATGACCAGTGAACAGGCCGCAGCTTTCACCCAGACGGTCGACTGGACCTCCACTCTGGTGATCCCACTTCCCAAGAACGCGGCTACGTACCAGCAGGTGTCTGTGGATGGCGTCACCGGCACGCTCATCCAGCGTCCCGCCGACGATGCCCCGCAATACGCCCTGCTTTGGGTCAAGAATGGTATCATTTACGCCATCAGCGGCCTGGGCACGAACTCCCAGCAGGCGCTCACAATTGCCAATTCGCTTCATTGATGGAAAAGCATGCCTTCTGTCCCTGCGATTGAGACAAATCAATTACGTAAAGTTTTCGGCGATAATGCCGCAGTAAAAAGCCTCACCCTGCAAATCCAGCAGGGTGAGGTGTTTGGATTCCTGGGGCCGAACGGCGCCGGAAAGACCACCTCGATCAAGATGCTGGTCGGGTTGATCACTCCCACCTCCGGCAGCGCATCCCTGCTGGGAGCGCCGCTGGGGGATCGCGACACACGCTCCCGGATCGGTTTCCTGCCTGAACATTTCCGCTTCCAGGACTGGTTAACCGCAGAAGAGTTCCTGGCACTGCACGGCCAGCTGTTTGGCATGGAACGGCATTTTTTATCCCAAAGGATCGAGGACCTGCTGGAGCGAACCGGGCTGACGGAATTTCCGGAACAAGCCCTTATCGACTTTCTCGAAGGGCATGCTCCAGCGGATTGGATTGGCCCAGGCTTTGCTCAACCAACCCGCGCTGGTCTTCCTGGATGAACCGACCTCCGGCCTGGATCCGGTCGGACGGATCCTGGTCCGTGATATTATTCGTGAGCTTCGCCAGCAGGGCACGTGTGTCTTCCTAAACTCGCATCTGCTTAGCGAGATCGAAGTGACCTGTGATCGGGTGGCCTTTATCAGCCACGGACAGGTTGTGCGTTTGCTCGAATTGGCTTCCCTGAACAACGGACGGGTTACCGCCACTGTGCGGCTCAAAGACCTGTCGCAGGACGATTTGCCGGGTCTTTCGACCTGGGCGCAGGATTATTCCCTGGAGGGTAACTGTCTTACGCTTACGGTCCATGACGAGGCGGCCTTGCCGGAGATCAACCGCTACCTGGTTGCCCACGGAGCGGCCGTCTATGAAATTTCTCCCAAGCGTGTTTCCCTGGAGGAGCTTTTTATCGAAACGGTCGGGAAGGAAGGTGGACTATGAGGGCGATTTTCATCCTTTCCCGGATGACCTTCGTTCAGGCAATCCGCCGGCGCATCGTCCTGACCGGCCTGCTGCTGGGCCTGTGCTTCCTGGTCATTTTCAGCATCGGATTCCACATGATCAACACGAGCAGCTTCCCTGTTGCGGGTCCGGATGCGAGCCAACCAGTACAAAACATCATCGACGTCGAAAAATCCAGCGGTTTGTTCCTGGCAGGCTTATATGCGGTCACCTTCCTAGGGATTGCAATGGCAGCCCTGCTGGGTTCGGACACGCTGGCAGGCGAGATCAATTCCGGCACCATCCAGGTAATCGTCACCAAGCCCATCCACCGCTCGGATGTCGTCATTGGGAAGTGGCTGGGGTTTGCCGGGTTGTTAGGCTTATATCTCCTTCTTCTGGCGGGCGGGACCGCCCTGAGCATCTTTTTTCAGTCCGGTTTTATTGCCCCGAACCTGTTGGTCGGGTTGCTCCTGATCTACCTGGAAAGCCTGCTTATCCTGACCATCGCAATGGCCTGCTCGAGCCGCTTCTCTGCCCTGGCTACCGGCGGTGTGGTGTTCGGTTTGTACGGGCTGTCTTTCATCGGCGGCTGGATCGAACAGATTGGGGCAGTTTTGAACAGTTCGACTGCGGTGAAGGTGGGCATTCTGACCAGCCTGATCATCCCCAGCGAATCGCTTTGGCGCAGGGCCGCCTATGAAATGCAATCGCCTCTGTCTGGTCTGCTGGGCATTTCGCCCTTTGGGACCACTTCTGCTCCGAGTGTCCTTATGGTTGCCTATGCCCTGCTTTACCTTTTGGCAGCCCTGGCACTTACGGTGCGCATTTTCAACAAACGCGATCTCTAGTGGACACCCACGGCTTTGCAACTTTTCCCACATAAGCGCATCTTACTCCATGAAGGCATAAATATTGTCAGCCTGTTTCTTTATAACAAGGGATGGCGCCCGGTTTGATTGTTCCATTCGGGTATATCCTGTTGAGCCAATAAATGGAGGTAATAATGAGCGAGTTGCTAAATGAAGAAATCCGTGAACAGGTCCGCCAGGCCTTTGCAGAAATGCAACAGCCGGTCCAGATCCTTTTCTTCGGGTCCCAGGATAATTGTGAATATTGCCAGGATACACGCCAGCTGCTTGAAGAAGTAGTCGACCTGTCCGGGCAGCTTGGATTGAGCCCTTACGACCTGAAGACCGATTCTGTTATTGCCGAGCAATACCGGGTGGATAAGACTCCGGCATTCGTCGTAGCGGCTGCCAACCCGGACGGCACTTACACGGATACAGGGATCCAGTATTCCGGCATCCCCTCCGGGCACGAATTCTCCACCTTGATCCAGGATATCCTGCTGGTATCCAGCCGGGATTCCGGTTTGAAGGAGTCAACCCGGGAATTCCTGAAATCCATCCAGAAACCCATCCACCTGCAAGTGTTTGTGACACCCACCTGCCCATATTGCCCGCGGGCGGTGTTGCTGGCCCATCAGATGGCCATGGAAAATCCCGGCATGATCCGCGCCGAAGGGATCGAATTGATGGAATTCCAGGCGGTGGCGCAGCAATTCAATGTCAGCGGAGTACCCCAGACGACCATCAACAGCGGCGCCGGAACGGTCGTGGGAGCCGTTCCCGAGGCCAATCTACTGGCCGAATTACAGCGTATCCTGGTCTAGATTTTCGAAAACCTCTCGAACCACTGTTAATTAGTATGCTTTTGAATATGAATGAAGAAAACAGCCGGCAGAAGCACCGGCTGTTTTCTTTTTATTTTATGACTGAGTTGGTTTTACGGAACATGCACCAGTAACAACTGCGCTCCTACGGTGATCCGTGTGGCTGTCCATACTCCGTCCACGACCGATCCCTTGACACTGACCGGATCGTCCACCTGCAGGTCGGCAAACGTGATGGGAGTGGCGAGGGTGCCGTCGTTGTACAGATATGTGGTCTGATCCGTAACAACGATACTCGCCGCCGACCCGATCAAGGGTTGCGCCAGTTTGCTGCCGTGCAGCACGTTGACCGTCAGGCTACCAGTCCCGATCTCTGCGATGGTGCCAGTCAGGCTGAACATCTCACCGGTTGACCCCATACGGGACGGGGTTATTGCGCCGCTGCCTGAAATGGTCATGGGTCCGGGTCCAGCGCTGGTCATGGGTCCGGGTCCGGCACTGGTCATCGGTCCGGGTCCTGCGCTGGTCTCGGGTCCGGGGCCGGTGCCGGTCACAGGAGCGGTGCCCGGGTCGGTGACCGGAGCTTTGCCCTGGCCGTTCGGACTACCCGGACCGTTTCCCCCGGCGGCTGCGGGAATGGCGAAGGCAAATACCAGCACCAGTACAACAAACAGAACTACGATTTTTTTCATGGTGTGTTCTCCTTTGCTTATTGTGACGTGGTTTTCACCAAAGGGATACGGTTTGGTACGCTCCTATCCCCATCTTTACCAAATCTTTACAATTCCCGGCCCGAACCCTTGTAGAATGAGGAATCGCCACAATCCGGGGATTTATTCTGTCACTCCTTTATAATAGCCCGTATCCCAACCTGATTTATTTCGTCTCAATCTATGGATAACGAAGTGTCTGTGGAACAAGAACTCCTGGAACGAGCCCGGCAATATGATCCCCCAACCCTGGCACAGATTTACGATACCTACAGCCCGGGTCTTTATCGCTATTCCATGCGCAGGCTGTCCAACCAGGATCTTGCCGAAGAGTGTGTCGCCGAGACCTTCAGCCGCTTCCTGCAGGCCCTGCACCTACGCCGTGGACCTGATTCGCACTTGCAGGCCTATCTCTACCGGACCGCACACAACTGGATCATCGATCAATACCGTCGCGATCCCATTCAACCGCTGGAATTGAGCGAGGATCAGCACGATCAGAAACCAAACCCGGAAGAACATGCCGGCCAACATATGCGCAAGGAGCATCTCCATCGGGCCATCAGAACACTGACCCCGGAGCAACAACAGGTGATTGCGCTCAAATACCTGGAAGGCTGGGACAACCTGGACATCGCCAGTACCCTCGGGAAACCTGTTGGAGCGGTCAAATCCCTGCAGCACCGTGCCCTGACCGCCCTGCAAAAGGTCCTGAAAGGCGAGGACATATTATGAAAATAGATCGGATCGATCCCAATCTGGAAGGCGCCCTGGAGGCCCTCAAAGATTACCCACGGCGCGAACTCCAGGCTGCGCAGAACGGTCGCGCGAATTTCCTGGCCGAAGCCGCCAAGTATCGCAACTCCCAGCAGGCAAAGGCAGACTCTCCACGGAAGATATTGGGGTTGCTGCCTCTTTTCCGCCCGCAGGCACTGGCGCCGGCATGGAAACCGGTCATGGCCGTCTTTTTAGCCCTGATCTTGTTTTTTGGCGCCAGCAGTGCCACCGTCTATGCCGCACAGTCTGCGCTTCCCGATCAGAGCCTTTATGCGTTGAAAATATGGAGCGAAGATCGCTTGATCTCCCTGACGAGCTCCGCCCAGACGCGCCTGGATTACGTATTGGATTTCTCGGACCGCAGGGTGTCGGAAATGGCCGGAATGCTGGCAGCCGGAAAGCCGATCCCACCGGCAGTGGAAACCCGTTACCAGGACCAATTGGGGTTGGCGCTCGAATTAGCGATGGGAATGCAAGATTTACTCGCCACCCGACAAATGCCCCAGATCCGGCAATGCGCCGAGAATCAATTGCGCACTCTGCAGCAGATGATGTCTGAGGCGCCTCAATCCGAGCAAGACCTGGTGAGGCGAGCCAGTCAAAGGTTACAGGAGCAGATCCGATTTGCCAGTCTGGGGGAAATCGATTTGCCGGAACTTCGGGTTCAGATCCGCCAGCATTTACAGGCCAACCCGGATGCAGGTCAATCCAGCCCTTCCATGCAGAATCCGTCTGCGAATCCGGGCATGAACGGCCCCACCCAGATGCCGGGTGGTTCTGGAATGGACACGACGCCAGGACCTTCCATGCAGACGCCGAGTCCCAATGGCGTGGGGAATCCGGATGCCGGTTCCGACCAGTCATCCGGTTCCGGGTCAGGCCCAGATTCTGGGTCCGGCTCCAGCTCCGGATCGATGGGGCCGACCAAAATGCCGACTTCAACCGGTAACGGTTCAGGGGAAGGTTCTGGCGGGAGTTCAGGCAATGGCTCGGGCGGTAACCACTAAGCAGGAAGAATTCCGGTGCCTGGAAATTTAAAAGGTCCGGTCGGACATGGCGTTCCGGTCAAAGGCTGAGAATCACGCATTTAACCAGGATGGGCCAGGAGTGCCTGCTGAGGACCAGGCGGTCTGCAGGCAGCTCATTTTTCCTGAATTGATGTGAATTGGGGGAATGATATCTTTGGATGCAGGAACGTTCCAAAATTCCGGATTTTCGCGACTTAAAATCAGGTAAGAATACCTGTAAGGTATTCCGTGGACTTCGCATAATGGATATACTATAGTGGGAAGGTGATACCGCCCTGTCCATTAAGGAGGTCATGATGATCGATGTATCCAATTCGATAGAGATAAAGGTACCCCAGGCAAAGGTGTTTGCCTTTGCCCTGAATCAGCAAAATACTCCGAAATGGCAAGAGTTGGTTACCTCGGTCGAAGCTCCTGCAGGTCCGGTGACAACGGGCTATCGGGTCGTAAATGTTCGTGAGTTCATGGGACAGCAAATGAAAACCAGTTTCGAAATGGTGGAAGTGGTCCCGAATTCCCAATTCACGCTCAAGTCCTTCGGAGGTCAGGTATCCGTTCAGGTTACCTTCTCCTTCGAACCGGCAGGGTCCGGGACGAAATTGACCATCCATATGCAGGCAGACGTGGGTGGCTTTTTCAAGGTCGCCGAGGGAATGGTTGCCGCCCAAATGCTGGCCCAGATCAAGGAAAATGAGCAAAACTTGAAAGCCTTACTCGAAAAGGAATCGTTTGGATAGGGTAACCCCCCGACCAAGAAAAAATCGTCCCGCCAGAAAAGGCGGGACGATTTTTTCTTTAGCACAGTTAGCTCGAATTTATTGGGATTAGTGGCCGGCAATCCAATCCAGGACAGCGGTCTGGTCGATCCGGTAACTGAAGTCCGTTCCCCGGCAGATCGAATTCAGGCCGAAGGATGTCACCCCCACGATGACGTTGGAATCCGGGCCACCCAGGAATACCGGGCCGCCAGAATCGCCCGAACAAGTTCCGCCCCGATCATTCCCATTTCCCTGAGTTTGAAGGTTATAACCGCTGGTATTGGCGCTGCCAAGGTTCACCAATGAAGACTGAGCCTCCAAACGGACCCGGTATGACAGACTTGAGACCACCGACTTGGGATTGGCACTGAACGACAGCCCGTATCCACTGACGGTGAAGACCGCATCCTGTCGGCCGCGCTTGGTTGCCAGGCTGTCAAGCAGTCCTGCGCTGGGCAATACCCCATACTCATCCAGAGTTATCGGCTGGTCCAGAATCAATAACCCCACGTCATGTGTATCGGGGAATCCAGCAAAATTGGAGAATCCGTAGTTGTACAATTGGCTGGAGGTCGCTCAAAGCGTCCCCAACGTTCCGGCTGCACAAGTATCCGGATACCCGGTGACGGGGTCATGCTGGGTGACCGGATCGTAATTGGCGCCTGCGTCCTGCTGCAGGTAGATACGTGCAGAAGCTGCGCCGGCGCCTTCCACACCTGCATCGGTCGAGTTGGTGCAATGCCCGGCAGTCAGTACTTCCGTTGGGCTGATCAGCGAGCCGCTGCAGCGCCAGACGAATTCGCCGCCAGTGTTGTAAAAAACCACCATGGCGACGAATGGATGGTCGATATCCGGAAAGCACAGGCGTGAGCAAGAATAGTAATTCAAAGTTCTCCAGGATGAAAAACGTTTCTTCTCCATCCAGGTGGGGGTTAATACCCTCATACCACGATCGTTTGGAGGAAGCATGTCTAATTCCAGAAAGAGATTCCGTACCTTGTTAGGCTGGGTCAGTGGATTGCTTATACTGGCGATGCTTCTCTCCGCCTTCGGCGTATATACAGTCCGGCGTTCGTTTCCAAAGGTTGACGGAACCCTGCAATTAGCCGGCCTCGAAGACCCAGTGCAAGTGTACCGGGATGCACAGGGTATTCCGAATATCTATGCCACCAGCACCCACGACTTGTTCATGGCACAAGGTTACGTACACGCCCAGGACCGCTTCTGGCAAATGGATTTCTGGCGGCATATTGGCGCAGGTCGCCTCTCTGAGCTCTTCGGCAGCTCTGAAGTCGATACGGATGCATTCCTTCGAACCATGGGGTGGGGAAAGATCGCGCAGCAGGAATGGGCAAGCGCCACCCCAAGTGACCAGGCGATATTGCAAGCATACTCGGATGGGGTTAACGCCTACCTGGCAGACCATAAAGGCACTGCTCTCAGCCTGGAATACGGAGTGCTGAAGTTGTTAAATCCGCATTATTCTCCGGAACCCTGGCAGCCGGTCAACACGCTCACCTGGGCCAAGGCCATGGCCTGGGATTTGCGCGGCAATATCGACGAAGAGATCGAGCGCGCCATGCTGCTCAAGACACTCTCCCCCGAACAGGTCGATCAACTCTTTCCGCCTTACCCGTCCGATCATCCGGTGATTGTTCCGGGGTTTACTCCTGCTGGTAGTGGATTTACCCCCGGTGTAACCGCCTCGACCAGTTATCCTGGCGCCCAACTGGCGGACGTCCAGGCGAATTTCAATGCCCTGGATGCATTGCTCGGTCCCTCCGGAATGGAAATAGGGTCAAATTCCTGGGTTGTAGCGGGTAAATTAACCAGCACAGGCCTGCCCATCCTGGCCAACGATCCGCATCTTAGCAGCCAGATGCCCTCCATCTGGTACCAGATCGGTCTGCACTGCCAACCTCGCACGGATGCCTGTCCCTATGAGGTGGCCGGTTTTTCATTCGCAGGCGTTCCAGGTGTGATCATTGGCCACAACGACCGCATCGCCTGGGGCTTTACCAACGTTGGGCCGGATGTGATGGACCTGTACATCGAAAAAGTTAACCCGGATCATCCAAACCAATATGAAGTCGATGGCAAATGGGTAGATATGAACGTGCAAACGGAAACCATCCAGGTGTCGGGAGGGAAACCAGTTTCCTTAACCATCCGATCCACCCGGCATGGGCCGATCGTTTCGGATGTATATATGCCGGACGATTTCACCGGCCAGGCCGGAATTCCCTTGCCCGATAATTACGCCATTGCACTGGCCTGGACCGCACTGCAACCGGCTCATATTTTCGACGCAGTGTGGGGCTTCGATACCGCCAGGAACTGGGACGAATTCCGCCAGGCTGCGCGTGCCTTTTCCGTTCCGGCTCAAAACCTGGTCTACGCCGACGTGGACGGGAATATCGGTTATCAGATGCCAGGTCTGATCCCCATCCGTGCCAGCGGGGATGGCCGTCTGCCGGTACCTGGCTGGACCGATGCAAACGAGTGGAGCGGGTTCATCCCTTTCGACCAACTCCCAGCCTCCTTCAACCCGCCGTCAGGTTTCATCGTCACGGCCAATAATGCCGTAGTGAGCCCCGATTATCCCTATCTGATCAGCTCCGACTGGGATTACGGTTTTCGAGCCCAACGCATTACCGACCTGATCACGCAGGCACCTGGAAAGATCGATCTGGCATATATCCAAAAAATGCAATTCGATAACACCAGCCTGAACGCCGAAACCCTGGTTCCTCTTCTGCTGGGTTTAAAAGACCAATGGGATACCACCAGCCAGACAGGCGCGCTGGAGTTCGCTTAAGAATTGGGATTTCCAGGAAAGTATGGATTCGCAGGCAAGCCTGGTTTTCGAAAATTTCTGGTGGTTCTTATTAAAAGATACCTTTACAAACAAGAACATTCCGCAGGATTACTGGCCCAAAGGCAGCAACCGTTGGTACGAGGTGGTGCGTGAGCTGGTACTGCAACCCGACAGTCCCTGGTGGGACGACCCATCCACAACCACCCAGGTTGAAAATCGGGATGACATTTTCGCCAGGGCATTCAAGGATGCCGCGGCCGACCTCGCAAATCGTTATGGTAAGGATCCCGCCGGTTGGCCGGGTTGGGGCAGCCTGCATACGATCACCTTCCGGAACCAATCTCTGGGTGAATTTGGCATTGCCCCGATCGAGGCGCTCTTTAACCGAGGCCCTTTCCCCACTGCCGGCGGTGCATCCATCGTCAACGCGACCGGCTGGGACGTTTTTAAATCGTTCCAGGTCAACTGGCTTCCGTCCATGCGAATGATCGTCGACCTGGGAAACCTGGAAAATTCGCTCACGGTGCATACCACCGGTGAATCCGGGCATGCTTACAACCCACACTATATCGACCTGGCTCCACTCTGGGCCAAGGGTCAATATTATCCAATGTTATGGGATTCGGGCGCCGTCCAGTCTGCCGCGGCGGATAGGCTGCAATTACTTCCGTGAATTTGAAGGAATGGTTCTCAGGCTTTCGAAGACCAGAAGACATCGGAAGCCTTTTTTATCCACTGTCATGATCCTTTAATCTCTCCTGGTATAATACCAATAGGGTCTGTTATGTCTATTACAGATGCGCCTATATCGGAGGTCAAAATGACAACATACAACAAACCAGCGGATGATGAACTGCGCAAACAGTTAACACCTGCGCAGTATGAAATCACCCAGCACGAAGGTACCGAACCGGCTTTCAACAACGCTTATTGGAATAACCACAACCCCGGAATCTACGTGGATGTAGTCTCCGGCGAACCCCTGTTCAGTTCGCTCGATAAATATGATTCAGGCTGTGGGTGGCCGAGTTTCACCCGTCCACTTGAATCGGATAACATCCAGAACTCGCTCGGATCACAGGTTCCTCATGAGCCGGACCGAAGTTCGCTCGAAAAACGCAGATTCCCATCTCGGCCATGTATTTGAGGATGGTCCCGCTCCCACCGGTCTGCGCTATTGCATGAACTCCGCTGCGATGCGCTTCATCCCGGTGGACCAGCTCGAAAAAGAAGGTTATGGGCAGTATCTGAAGCTGTTCCAGGCAAGCCATCAAAAAGACACCAAGTCCACTGGAGAATAGGTGCAAAAGCGAGATATTTCTCATTCCTGCCATCTCTCGCCAGGCGCAAATCGTGTTTTAGTGTACTCACTTTCTTTCATTATGAGGTGGGCGATAAGGGGCGAGCCCCGCATCTCTTTTAAGGACTGCCTTTAGACGCGAAAAGACTCCCAAGTCTGGGAATCTTCTTCGATTGGGGTGGGCGAAGGGGGTCGAACCCTCAACCTTCTGATCCACAGTCAGACGCTCCGCCATTGAGCTACGCCCACCATGTTGCCGCCTGCTTTTTACAGGCGGGCGGATTATACCATCAGCACTAGCCGCTTTCAAGGAGGCGTCGGAGCGAGACCGCCAAATCCCTATGCGCAACCTGCTCCTGAGTCCCTCGAGCCAGGTCCTTGACCGTGACCATGCCCTCGGCGGCTTCATCCGGACCCATCACCAGCGTGATCCGCATCCCCATCCGGTCGGCAAACTTGAATTGCTTGCCGAGCTTGGCCACCTCCGGATAACAGGTCACGTTCATCCCGGCTTCCCGCAGCCTGGCAGCCAGCTTGAGGCTTTCGGACTGCAGTTCCTGGGAGAAAACTGTCACGAGGATGGCTGAAGGCGTGGTCGCCAGTGACGGGATCAGCCCCAGTTCCTTTAAAACGATCCCGATCACCACATCCCCCATTGCAAACCCCACCCCGGAGAGCGGATCGCCTCCCACGTCCCTCAGCAGATTATCGTAGCGTCCCCCGCCCAGGATCGCCCGCCGCACGCTCCCGCTCACATCGAACGCCTCGAAAACCGTTCCCGTATAGTACAGCAGACCACGCATGATGTTCGCATCGAACTTCACGTATTCGCTCACGCCCAGCGCATCCAGCGCTGCGAAGAGCCGGGTCAGTTCGTCCGACTTCCGCCAGGCCTGGTCATCCGACAACAGGGTTTTCAGGCCCTGAAGTTGCTGCCCGCTCAACCCAATCTCCAGTGCATAGGATTCCCAATCCGCCGGATCCATTTTCTCGCGCCGGTCCACCAACCCGGATACATCGGGTTTCTTTTCTTCACCGATCCCCAACGCCTCGAACTCAGCATCCATGAATTGCCGGTTATTCACCAGGATACGCGCCTGCAGCGGAGAAAGACCGGCAGCCTTAAGGAATCCGGCCGCAATCGCGACCAGTTCAGCATCCGCTTCGGGTGAGTTGACCCCCAGCATGTCGATATTCCACTGGAAGAATTCCCTGGAGCGCCCTTTCTGCATCTTCTCGTAGCGCCAGAACGGGCCAAACGACCACCAGCGGGCCGGGAAAGCCAATTCGCCTTGTTTCTGGGCGATCATGCGCGCCAGGGAGGGCGTCAATTCCGGACGCAAGGTGATCTCTTCACCACCCCGGTCAGTAAATACGTAGGACTGTTTCTTGACCAGTTCCTCGCCCGACTTGGCCGCGTACAGGTCCAGACTCTCCAGAATCGGGGCTTCCCATTCCTGGTAGCCGAAGGATTTTGAGACCCCCCGGACGGTCTCGTAAAGCCACGTCCGCACGGCCATTTGTTCCGGATAGAAATCGCGCTGTCCCTTTTACGGGGAGGATGATATTTTTCATGAAGCTGCTCCATTGGGAGTACAGGGATGATTACTTTCCAAAGCTGCCAGAATTTTAGCACAATCTGCCACCCGACTCGTCATTTTCAATATTCCCCGTCCGGATAATTGACTGACCACCAGTCCTGATATACAATCATTTCCAAGCTCGTCCCGGAAGCCTTTCAACCAATCTGCCTACCGGTCACCAATGGCGGGAGATAAATTATTTTCTAGGAGTTTGTTATCCATGAACGTTCAAGAAATGGTAGGGATTATTGACGGGACGGTTCTTACGCCCAATATTTCTCTGACACGTGAAGTTAAGGGCGGTTGTGGCGCAGATTTGATGAGCGACGTGCTCGCCTCCGTGAAACCCGAAGCCGTGCTGTTGACGGGCTTGTGTAATATCCAGGTGGTCCGGACTGCCCAAATGGCGGATATCTGTGCGATTGTGTTTGTGCGCGGGAAGGTTCCCCAGCCGGAAATCATCGAACTGGCTGCGCGTGAATCCATTCCACTGATTACCAGCCCATTTGGAACCTTCGAGCTATGCGGCCGGCTTTACACGGCCGGGTTGTTCAGCTCGGAAATGGTCATCCCTTCGCAAGAAAATGTCTGATCCAAGTCTCATGTCTGGACAGCAGGGTCGCGTGGTTACGGATGCGGATGCCCGTGAAATCAGCCGCGTTGAGGAGCTATCTTACGAATTAAAGATCTCTGAGACGATGACGCGTGAGCTGAAGTGTGCCACTCCCAGCACACACCTGTCTGACTTGCTCGAGATCATGCGCTCCCGGCATATTTCAGGCATGCCGGTCCTGGAGGCAGAAGAACTGATTGGGATCATCAGTATTGAAGATATCGTACAGGCCATGCTCCAGAACGATCTGGAAGGCTCAGTCGGCAAACACATGAGCACCCGCATATACAGTGTTAAGGAATACGAACCGGTGGTAAAAGCCATCGAGAAATTCAGCCAATATCACGTCGGGCGCCTGCCCGTGGTGGACCAAAACGGGAAACTGGTCGGCATCATCACCAAGGGCGATATCACGCGCGGCATCCTGTCTGCCCTGCAAAAAGATTACAAAGTGGAAGAGGTGCGTCGTTATCGTGCCAGTCACCTTTTTGAAGATATCACCTCAGACCGCACTTCATTGGTGATGCGTTACGACATAAAGGCCGGAGATTACCAAAACGGGGGACAGGCATCCAGTAATATCAAACGGGCCCTGCTGCGCCTGGGCGCCAGCCCGCAAATGGCCCGACAATGCGGCATTGCCATCTACGAAGCCGAGATGAACCTCATCATTCATTCCAGCGAAGGTGGGATCATCCGCATCCAAATCGATCCGAATCGTATCCTGATGCAGATCACCGATACCGGTCCGGGCATTCCCGATATCAACCTGGCCCTCCAGGCTGGATGGTCTACTGCTTCGCAGGATGTCAGGGATATGGGCTTTGGAGCAGGTATGGGTCTTTCCAATATCCGCCGGTGTGTCGACCGTATGGAACTTGAATCCACACCTGGTAAAGGGACCAAGCTGGTCCTGGAGATCCTGTTCCGTCCGGACGAACACTTTAAAGAAAATAAAGAGCCGGATGGCTCTTAATCCTTTTCGAGGAGAACCCCAATGACGTTACAAGACATTATCCAAAACCTGTCATTGACAGTATTTACCGACCCGGTGGATTTTGCAAGCGTACATCCAGCGGGTGGCTATGCGGCGGATTTATTAAGCTGTGTCATGGCGGGTGCCAAGCGGGGCGACATCTGGGTGACCCTTCAAGCCCACATCAATATTGTGGCTGTAGCTGCAATGGCAGAAGTATGTGCGATTGTCATCAGTGAGGGATCAGTGCCTGAGCCGGAGGTGATCGAAAAGGCCAATTCCCAGGGTATCAGCCTGCTTGGCACGATTGACAACACCTACCAGGTCGCCGGTAAGCTGTGGGAAATGGGGATTCGTTAGCCAGCCAGTCGGAGCATGGCCCAGGGATAGCAAGAAGGGGTAATTTTCCACCGATGGAGATCTTTCGAGCCGATCTGCACGTGCACACCGTCCTCTCCCCGTGTGCGGGAGTGGAGATGATCCCTCCGCTGATCGTGCAGGAGGCGTTGCAACGCGGAATTCAGATCATCGCGATAACCGACCATAATTCCAGCGCCAATATTTCGGCGGTCATGCAAGCCGCCCAGGCAAGCGGCTTGTTCGTGCTCCCTGGCATGGAATTACAAACGCGCGAGGAAGTTCACCTGTTGTGCCTTTTTGACAGCCTCGAACAAGTGACTGCCTGGCAGGGTCAGGTGGATTCCCTATTGCCAGATACACCCAATATCATCCCTTTTTTTGGGGAACAATTTATTGTCGATCAAACCGGGGCATTCCTCCGGCGAGAGGAGCGGTTATTGCTGAATTCGGCCGATATCAGCCTGGAACTTGCTGCCCTGCATGTAGGAGCGCTGGGCGGATTGGCTGTTCCTGCCCACATCGATCGCAAGTCCAACGGTTTGCTGGCCGTCCTTGGGCTGGTGCCTCCCGGCTTTGAAGCGCTCGAAATATCCCGTTACATCACTCCCACAGCCGCACGGGAGAAATATCCTCAGCTAAAGGAAGCCTCTCTGCTCCAAAATGGGGACGTCCATCATCTGGATGGTTTTTTGGGGACACAGAATTTTTGCATTGAAAAACCCTGCATTGGCGAAATTATCAAAGCGATCAGAAACCAGGAAGATCGGCAAGCTTTTATTTCGGTTGATTGATGCTCCGGTAACAATCTGGTTATAAATCCCGTTTTTTTCGATTTTTATGTTGACTGTTTCCCAAGATAAGGGTAAACTACGGCTGCTTTGTGAAAACTATCACAATTAAAATCTTTGCCTCGAGGTACTGCATGCCCGGAACGCAACAGACAACCAGCCAAGCACCTGAACTGTGCGAGAATCAGCGCACCATCCTGGACCAGATCATAGCCGAGCACGGTCACCGACCCGGAGCGATGATGGTTGTATTGAATGAAACCCAGGGCAAAATTGGCTATATTTCCGCCTGCATGGAAGGCTACATTGCCAGGAAGTTACACCTTCCGGTCAGCGCGGTGCATGGTGTGGTCACGTTCTATTCGTTCTTCACCACGGAACCGCGCGGGAAGCACAGCATGAAATTCTGCATGGGTACCGCTTGCTACGTCGGTGGTATGCCCCAGTTAATGGAGAAGGCTGCCCAATTGACCGGGACGGGAATGGGGCAGACCACCCCGGACGGGAAGCTAACCATGGAGATCTGCCGCTGCGTTGGCGCCTGTTCCCAGTCGCCGGTGATCACCGTGGACGACGAGGTCATCGGCAAGGTCAAGCCGAACAAGTTCCCCCAGTTGATCAAACGGTTGCTGGAGCAATGAAAGAGATCGCTCTTCACCTGCTTGACCTGGCAGAAAACAGCCTCTCCGCCGGTGCAAAATCCATCCGGATCTCGGTCTGCGAAGACCTGGATGCTGACCTGCTGACCACCCGCATCGAGGACGATGGCTGCGGAATGGATCAGGAGACCCTGCAGAAGATTACCGACCCGTTCTTTACCAGCCGGACTACCCGCAGCGTGGGGTTGGGGTTGCCCTTCCTGAAAGCAGCCACCCAGGCTTGTAACGGCGATCTGAAGCTATTCTCCAAACCGGGTAATGGTACGCAGATCGAGGGCACCTTCCAGCATTCGCACATTGACCGGATGCCGCTGGGCGACCTTGCAACAACCTTTTTAGACCTGGTAGTTACTCATCCCGGAGTCCACTGGAGTTTTCGTTACATCTCCCGGGTGGATGAAAAGCAGCAGATTTTTGAATTCGACGATGAACCGGTGAAAAAGATGCTGGGCGAAATCCATCTCACCCACCCTGACGTGCTCACTTACCTACGCGAAACCCTTGAGGAGGGTCTCGGGGTTAACAAAAAGAGATAGCCAACCGCTCCGCTGAGATGAGCGTACCGGCATAAACCAGGAGATGACCAATGCCAACCGTAAAATCGCTTGAAGACCTCCAGAAAATTCGTGAAGAAGCGCTGAAAAAACGCAATATAAAAACTACGCCCGGTTCGATCCAGATCATCGTCGGAATGGGTACGCCCGGGATTGCCGCCGGAGCGCGTGACACCTTAAAGGAAATTCTGCGCATCATTGAAGAAAAACATCTCACCAATATCACCGTCCGCCAAACCGGTAACATCGGACTTGATTCGTTAGAACCGATCCTGCAGGTGATTATCGGCGAAACAGCCCCGGTGACCTATGGCAAAGTGACCCCATTTGCCGCCAACCGCATCATGGAAGAACATGTGCTGGGCGGGCAAGTGGTCACAGACTACGTCGTGCCTGACTGAGGATTGCTTCATTTCCCCGATTTCACCCGGAAATGATCCGTCTCCTGGAAAAGAGCTATGACTTTCTATCGTTCGCATGTGCTTGTATCGGTTGACCCGGAGTGCCTCCAGCGGGGGGCGCACGAGTTGATCGATGCATTAAACGATGAACTCATTTCCCAGGATCTGATCCAGGAGGTGCAGGTGCTGGAGACTTCCCGCATCGGCGACCCCTTCCGGCTGGGACCGGATATGCTGGTCTATCCCGAAGGCGTTCACTACGCCAACCTTAACATTGACGACGTTCCTTTCCTGGTGGAAGAACATTTCCTGAAGGGGCGCGTCGTCCAAAAATACCTCGCCCAGGAAAAAGCGGTTTCCGACGAAGAACTTGGTGCCCCCCGGGCCAAGGAAGTCCGGGTGGTTTTACGCAATTGCGGGAAAATTGACCCGCATAATATCGAAGATTACATCGCCGAAGATGGCTATTCAGCTCTCGCCAAAGTGATTACGGAAATGACACCCGACCAGGTGATCGAAGAAGTCATGCTTTCAGGCCTGCGTGGACGCGGCGGAGCCGGTTTCCCGGCTGCAAAAAAGTGGAAATTATGCCGGGACGTTCCGGCGACCCCGAAATATCTCACCTGTAACGCGGATGAGGGTGATCCGGGTGCTTTTATGAACCGGCGCGTGCTCGAAAGCGATCCGCACTCGGTCCTGGAAGGCATGATCATCGCCGCCTATGCAACGGGCGCAAGCACGGGATATATCTACTGTCGCGCCGAATATCCAATTGCCGTGCAAAATCTCAACATTGCCATCGCGCAGGCGCGCGAGTTCGGCTTTTTGGGTCACAATATTTTCGGCAGTGGTTTCGATTTTGACCTGGAAGTGCGCAGGGGGCCGGCGCCTTCGTTTGCGGTGAAGAGACAGCCCTGATCGCATCGATCGAAGGCAAACGCGGCGAACCACGCCCGCGCCCACCCTTCCCGGCTGTCCAGGGCGTCTGGGGCAAACCCACCAACAATAATAATGTCGAGACGTACGCAGTCGTCCCGCAGATCATATTGAAAGGTGCCCAATGGTACAGCAGTATGGGCACCGAAAAAAGCAAGGGTACCAAGACCTTTGCCATTGCCGGAGATGTGATCAACACCGGATTGATCGAGGTGCCTTTTGGGATCACACTACGGGAGATTATTTTTGACGTGGGCGGCGGCATCAAGGATGGCAAGAAGTTCAAGGCCATCCAGACCGGCGGACCGATGGGTGGCTGCCTGACGGAAAAACACCTCGACCTGCCCCTGGATTATGAGGCGCTTTCTGCAGCCGGATCGATGATGGGTTCAGGCGGCTTGATCATCATGGATGAAGACACCTGCATGGTCGATATGGCGCGCTTTTTTATGGAATTTACCCAGGCGGAATCATGCGGAAAATGCACCCCTTGTCGTGTGGGCACTCGTCGCCTGTTGGAAATACACGAAAAGATTTGCGCCGGCAATGGCGAACCCGGCGACCTGGAAATGCTGGATAGCCTGTGCAGCGAGATCATGCGCAATTCGCTGTGTGGGCTGGGTCAGGGTGCGCCCAATCCGGTCGTAAGCATGCTGCGGCACTTCCGGTCTGAATACGAGGCCCATATATATGAAAAGCGTTGTCCGGCTAAAGTATGCCGAGCCTTGATCCGTTTCGAGATCCAGTCGTCGGTTTGTACGGGTTGCACGGTTTGTGCCCGCAATTGTCCGGTGGAGGCGATCACGCGGCGAACGACGCCTGGCGCACTTCATCGATCCGCAAAAATGCATCCGATGTGGTATATGTACCCAGGTCTGCAATTTTAATGCCATTGATGTGCTTAGCTAGTGTTGTCCCATCTCAACCAGTTGGTATGAACGACCTGGGATGAGCAAAATCCTGAGTTTTGTCATCTGGAGGCAGGATGTCTGAAGATAGGAAAGAGAAAAATTTGGAAGAGATCGTGGAATCGGCAGTGGAAAAGCACGGCGCACATGCGGATGCCTTCATTCCGATCCTGTTGGAAATTAATCAAAACTTCGGCTACATTCCCGCCGAGGCCATCCGCCTTGCGCGACAGAAATTACACCAACCCGAGCAGCACATCCTTGTCTCGGAAGGCCGCTTATATGGATTGGCCTCCTTCTACCACATGCTTTCGACCGAGAAAACCGGCCGGCATGTGGTCCAATTCTGCGAGAGTGCTCCCTGTCATGTCCAGGGCGGGCGGGAGCTCTGGAAAGCACTTCAGGATGAGTTGAACCTGAAACCCGGCCAAACCGATCCCCAGGGGCGCTTTACGCTAAAAACAGTCAGCTGTCTGGGGATTTGCGGGGTTGGACCGGTCATCATGGTTGACGATGATCATTATGGCAATGTCACTCCAGCTCAACTTCCGGAAATCCTGGCCGGATACGAATGAGAGGCGCAGCATGAGGTTTACCCGTTCCATGGTCCTGGTCTCGAATGACCCTGAAAGCCTGCGTCGCGGCGCGGATCAAGTCTTCAAAGCCTTTCAAACCGAACTGGCTGCTGCTGGTATCGCCGAGGAGGTGTCGCTTTCCCAGATCACCGATTCCGGACGGTCTGACATTCTGCCGATGGTGATCATTTATCCGGAAGCCTCCGTCTATGGACCCGTCAGCCCAGAAGACGTCAAACGTCTCGTCGACGAACATTTATATAAAGGCCGCGAGGTCCCGGATTTGTTGGCCCCGGTCCGGGAACTTACCGGAAGGATTGGCTGGCTTAGGGCACGCAAGGGGACTGAGCCTATGGAGAGGCGGATCGTGTTGCGGCGTGCCGGCCGGATCGATCCCGAGAACATCGAAGACTATATCGCCGAAGACGGCTACCAGTCACTTGGAAAGGCCCTCAACCTAACCCGTCTCGAAGTCATCGAGACTTTGGAAAAATCAGGTCTACAGGGGCGGGGTGGGGCAGGTTTCCCGACCGGTCTCAAATGGCGTTTCGTGGCAGGTGCAAAATCCGAAAAGAAATATGTCGTCTGCAACGCCGATGAAAGTGAGCCCGGTACATTCAAAGATCGGGTCATCCTCGAGGGAGATCCGCAAAGTATTATCGAAGCCATGTGCATCGCCGCCTACGCGGTCGGTGCGGACGAAGGCTTTATTTATGTTCGTGGTGAATATCAACTCGCCCAGCGGCGCCTTGAAACAGCCATTGCCCAGGCGCGCGCCTATGGTTTATTGGGAAACAATATTCTTGGATCGGAATTCAGCTTCGAACTCCACGTGCATAGTGGGGCAGGAGCGTATATCTGCGGTGAAGAGACCGCCTTGCTGGAGTCCATCGAAGGGAAACGCGGCGAACCGCGTTCCCGCCCACCCTACCCCACCACGCATGGACTGTGGGCAAAACCGACACTGATCAACAATGTGGAAACTTTGGCAAATATTCCTCCGATCCTCCTGAATGGCGCGGAATGGTATCGTTCCATCGGCACTCCCTCCAGTCCGGGGACGAAGGTTTACACCATCCTTGGCAATCTCAACTTTACCGGTCTGGTCGAAGTGCCCATGGGGATAACTTTGCGGGAAGTGATTGGGATTTACGGGCGTGGCATGCAGGCCGGCTCGAATTTCAAATTGGCGCAAACCGGCGGATCGAGCGGGTCGATCATTCCTCCCAGCCTGCAAGATACACCCATGGACTTTGAATCATTCAAAAAAGCCGGCGTTTCGCTTGGTTCGGGCGCCTTGTTGGTCTGCGACGACCGGACCTGCGTGGTTGATCTGGCCCTGACGCTGATGAAGTTCTTCAAGTTCGAATCGTGCGGAAAATGTACCCCTTGCCGGGTTGGTACGGCACGCGCCTTTCGCATCCTGACTTCCATCAGTCAGGGCCAGGGGAAAATGAGCGACCTCGACACGCTCTCGGAACTGGAGGAGGAAATGGAATTAGCCTCCAATTGCGGACTGGGTCAGACCGCCGCAGTGCCGATCCGTGACACGCTGAAGAACTTCCGCGCAGAGGTCGAAGCCCACATCCGCCTGGGTTTGTGTCCATCCGGGGTGTGCCCGATGGCATCTGACCCCGATCTTGAACCCATTGAAGAATAAGGAAGAATAGCATGGTCCAACTGACGATTAATGGCAAACAAATCGAGGCAGCCGAAGGATCCACCGTTCTGGCAGCCGCCCGGCAGAATGGGATCGATATCCCAACCTTATGCGCCCAGAAGGAATTAACTCCGTTTGGTGGCTGTAGACTTTGCATGGTCGAAGTGCAGGGATTTCGTGTTCCAATTGCCTCCTGTACTCTTCCGGTCAGCAACGGCATGGTCATCAATACCGAAACGGAAACGCTCAAGAAAAGCCGCAAGTTCATCCTTTCCATGTTGTTCAGCGAACGCAACCATTTCTGCCCCTTCTGCCAGGTCAGCGGAGGGGACTGTGACTTGCAAAATGCCGCCTACCGTGAGGAAATGACCTACTGGCCCATGCAGCCAGGCTGGAACGATTTCCCGGTCGATTCATCCCACCCCTATTTTGTGCTGGACAACAACCGCTGCATCCTTTGCCGCCGGTGCGTACGGGCCTGCGGTGAACTGGTTGGCAACTTTACCCTGGCGGTTGCGGAACGGGGTGCCGCCAGTCTCATCGTCGCAGATACCAATGTGCCCCTGGGTGAGAGCACTTGCATCAACTGCGGTACCTGCGTTCAGGTATGCCCGACCGGGGCGTTGATCGATCGCACCAGCGCCTACCAGGGCCACGAAAAAGCCATGACCCAGCTAAAATCCGTCTGTGTGGGATGTTCGGTTGGGTGCAGCTTGAATTTGATCCTGCATAATAATCGCATCGTGCGCATCGAAGGTGATTGGGATGGGCAGGTCAACCATGGCCTGCTGTGCGAGCATGGGCGCTACGATCCCATGCAAAACCAGCGCGATCGCCTGACCACTCCCATGGTCCGTAAGGACGGGAAACTCACGCCTGTTTCCTGGGACGAAGCCCTGGGTGCCATTGCCGAGAAGCTCAAACCGCTGGCAGGCAAGGGCAATAATGGGGTCGCAGCCATCGCCTCCAGCCGTTTATCGGCAGAGGCTTTGGCGATGTTCACGGAGATCTTTTCAGAGGGCTTTAAAAGCGATATGGTGACCAGCCTCGAAGAAGGCATGACCACTGCCGTCCTCAATTCAGTTGCCGCGCAAAAAGGCGCTTTTGAAGGCAAGCTGGATGTCTTACGCAACGCCGACACGGTCCTGTGCATCGGCGCCAATATTGCCAAATCCCACATGGTGGCCGGCTTTATGGTCAAGCGTGCCCTTCCAATGGGGATGCACCTGATCAACGTCAGCCCGGAACCCGGTCCTCTCGACGAACTGGCAGACGTGTCTCTCAAAAACAAACCTGCCAGCGATCTTGCGCTGGTGCAAGGGTTGCTTGCCATAATTGTCAAGGAAGGTCTCGGTCGAACTCCCCTATCCATCCCGGATGTCGACGCCAGCATCGCTAAAGCGGTCGATTCCACCGGGCTCTCACCCGAGTCGCTCATGCGTGCCGCTCGAATCCTGGCAAATGCCGTCAGCCCGGTGATCTTGTTCGGCAAAGGCGTGACCGCCCAGCGGGATGATAAATTGGTGAATGCCCTGCTCAGCCTGGCGAACCTGGTAGGCGCTGTGGATGGGGAACGCCACGGCCTGATCTCCATGAAAGGCGAAGCCAACAGTGTCGCCGCAGCTCTGTTCGGGTTGGATAAACAGATTACCCTGAACGGCCAACAGGCTGTCTTCGTGGCACTGGGTGACGATTATGCCTCGAAAAGGTTGCTCAAACAGCTCGAAAATGTTCCCTGGTTGGTTGTCCAGGCATCATATGCTTCTTCCCTCACCGAAAAAGCAGACATCGTACTGCCGGTCGGAGTGTGGTCGGAACAAGCCGGGCACTATATCAATCTGGATGGGCGAGTCCAGGAGGCGAAAAAAGCCGTCGATGCCCCTGCAGGTGTTCGCCCGAACGGCACTGTGCTGAGTGAACTCGCCATGCGCATGAACATGCCCGTGAAACAGGATTGGTTGAGGCTTGTTCGTGAGCACACAACCAGCGTTGATTTGAGCATTATTTAGCGGTATCAACCATAAGGAGAAATATCATGGCAAAACCGAAAATTGCAACGGATTGGATGTGCGGGTGTGCAGGTTGTCATATGTCCCTTCTGGACATCGATGAGCGCATCCTGCAATTGGTCGACCTGGTCGATCTGCGCTCCAGCCCCATTACCGACCTGAAGGAACCCGATAAATCTGGTGTAGATGTAGGCGTGCTCGAAGGCGGCATAAATAATACTGCCAACGAGCACGTCGCCAGTAAATTCCGCCAGCGTTCGAAAATACTTGTGGCGCTTGGCGATTGTGCGGTGTTCGGCGGTGTCCCGGCTTTGCGCAACTTCTGTGGGATCCAGGCCGCCCTCCAGCGGGCATATGTGGAGGCAGAGAGCAATGAACCCGGCAGCCGTATCCCGGATGATCCCGAACTGGCCAGCATGACCAAAACGCGTGCCATCCACGAATTTGTCCCGGTTGACTACAATGTGCCCGGGTGTCCACCCAGCGCAGACGTGATCTTTTACGTGTTGAGTGAACTGGCCCAGGGACGCAAGCCGGAACTAAAGGACGATTTATTGCACTGGGACTAAATATCGTGTGGCGACTTTCGTCGTCCACCTTCATGATTATTACCGCCTTAGCGCGTTGGAGAATAATGAATGACTGCACAAAAAATAACCATAGAACCCGTTACCCGCATTGAAGGCCATGCCAAAGTCACCATCCATATGAATGATGATGGCACAGTGGAGCGCGCTTACCTGCACGTAAATGAATTCCGCGGCTTCGAAAAATTTTGCGAGGGTCGCTTGTATTTTGAAATGCCCTCCATTACCCCGCGTATCTGCGGTATTTGCCCGGTCAGCCACCACCTGGCTTCAGCCAAGGCCATCGATGCAATCACCGGTCAGATTCCCCCGCGCCCGGCCAATTTGTTGCGAGAATTGATGCATATGGGCCAGATCATCCAGAGTCATGCCATGCATTTCTTTGAACTCGCCGGGCCCGACCTGCTGCTCGGCTTTGATCATGACCCTGAAACCCGCAATGTGGTCGGTCTCATCAGCGCCAACCCTGCCTTGACCGTTAAAGCCGTGCAATTGCGCAAATTCGGTCAGGAGATTATTGAAACTCTGTCCGGACGCCGGATTCATCCGAATTTCGCCGTCGCTGGAGGAGTAAATAAGGTCCTGCTTCCCGAGGAACGCGACCGGATCCTGCTGGGAATCCAGGCTGCCAAAGAGACCTTGAAAACTGGGCTGCAGATCATGAAGGATTGGGCTGCCAGGAACAGCGAGGATATCGATAAATTCGCCGTTTTCCCCACCGGCTACTTCGGGTTGGTTACGCCCGAAAACGGTCTCGAGCTCTACAATGGCAATATACGCCTGATCGACCGGTACGGAGCTGAACTCGAAAGATTTGACGGCGCCGACTATCTCGATTATATTTCGGAGCATGTGGAACCATGGTCGTATCTCAAGTTCCCGTACTACAAAAAATTAGGATACCCGGCCGGGGTCTACCGGGTGGGCCCGTTGGGACGCTTGAACACGGTCGACAAGATCGATACACCCATGGCAAATGAGGAATTGAAGCTGTTCAAATCTTTGAAGCCTGGGAAACCGATCGAGAATACGCTCTATTACCATTATGCCCGGCTGATCGAGGCTCTTTTTGCCGTGGAACGCGTCAACGTTTTATGCGAAGATCGTGATATTCTTAGCACCGATATCCTCAACACCCGCAAGAATTTTACCGGTCACGGAGTGGGCGTTCTTGAAGCCCCGCGCGGCACGCTTATTCACGATTATCATGCCGACGAACATGGGAAACTACTCAAAGTGAATCTGATCGTTTCCACCGGTCACAATAACTGGGCCATGAGTAACGCCGTCGATAGCGTTGCCAAGACTTACGTGCATGGGCCGGACGTTCAAGAAGGCATGCTCAACCGGGTGGAAGCTGCCATCCGTGCGTATGATCCCTGCCTCTCCTGTTCCACGCATGCAATCGGTCAGATGCCCATCCAGGTGGAAATCCTCGACTCGCAGGAACGTTTGGTTCGCACGCTGAAACGGGATTGATTTTCCCCTTTCAGTGTATCTTGACAGGCATTTTTCTCCACCAGGGCCGTCATGGCCACCATTTACCGTTTACAAAAGGAGTATTGAGATGATCATTGTTCGCAAGCTCTTGGACGAAAAGGAACAGGAAGAAAGTGTCTACTCCGTTGCAGCGAACGATACGGTGCTCCAGGCCTTGAAAGTCATGGCCGATGCCGATACCGGCGCTGTGCTGGTTTCCGATGGAGACCAGTATGTGGGCATTTTTACGGAACGCGACTATGCCCGGGATGTGGAGTTGAAAGGGCAATGCGCCAAAGACACCCTGGTTAAGGCCGTTATGACGCAGATCATGTATTCGGTCAAACCCGAGACGAGTGTGCAGGAATGTATGGCGTTGATGACCAAATACCATATCCGTCACTTGCCGGTGGTTTCAAAGACGCGCGTGATCGGTCTGGTCTCGATTGGTGACGTGGTGCGTGTCGTCGAAGAGGAAGCCGAAAACACCATCCAGGACCTCGAAAATTACATCCAGGGAACCGGCTACGGGCGCTAGGAACTCAGAATTAGGAAAAGGCCATACCCTGGTCATCGGGTATGGCAACCCCGACAGGCAGGATGACGGCGTGGCATGGCATATTTTGCATGCCCTGGCGCTCAAGTTGGATCTGCCGGTTTCGTCTTCCTATGAAGACCCATTTCCCACCAATCCTCAGCTGGATTTTGGATTTCATTTACAACTGACGCCTGAATTGGCCGAAGAGATCAGCACCTACCGCCGGGTCTGCTTCGTGGACGCGCACACCGGCAATGTACCGGCATTGGTTCAAATGATCCCGCTAACCAGTCAGTTCCAGCATTCCCCTTTCACACACCATCTCACGCCCCAGTCCCTGCTGGCCATGTGCCAGGCGGTTTACAATCTGGAACCGGAGTCGGTCCTACTTTCGGTGCGCGGCTATCGCTTCGAATTCGAGCGGACGCTCTCCGACGAAACAGCCAGACTGGTCCCGCAAGCCCTGGATTTGCTGCTCGAATGGTTGTAGGTCAGCCTAGCCTTTCCACAGCGGCAATTTGACCGTGATCGTGGTGCCTTTCCCTTCTTCACTTTCAATGCCCATTTCCCCCCCGAATTGATCCACGTATTGCCGGACGATGCTCATCCCCAGCCCTGTGCCGGGGATTCCTTTCAAGTTGGCGTTCCTGGCTCGGAAGAATTCCTCCCCAATATGCACCAGGTCTTCCTTAGAAATCCCGATGCCAGTGTCGGATATATGCAGGCAGACCTTATCTGCCTCCCGGTTGCATTCGATTCTCACCTTACCTTCAGCAGGCGTATATTTGAGCGCGTTTCCAATCAAGTTGCGCAGGATCGAGTCCAATCCATCGTCGGAGGCTTTAATGGCAATCGCTTCTTTTGGCAGGGATTTTTGGAGCTCGATCTTTTTATTTTTCGCTTCTTCGCTGAAACGTTCGATCACGCGATCCAGCACCTGTTGCACCTGGATGGATTGGAGCGGTTTTTCCACATCCAGGCTCTTGCTGCTTGCCAAGGTAAGCAGGTCGTTGATCAGGTGCAACAGGAAATCCAGGCGCACTTCCACCCGCTCCAGTACTTCGCGTTGCTGATCGCTTAAATCTCCGCCCATGCCGCGTACCAGCGTGCGCACCAGGCTTTGCACTCCGGTAACCGGGGAGCGTAATTCATGCGCCACCATCGTGGCAAAAGAGGATTCGAATTTGTTTAATTTTTCGGCTTGTTCCCGGGCGAGCGCTTGTTCGTAGGCCTCTTTTTCCAACACCAGCAGGCGCTTCGCATCCAGCGAAAGGCGGCGTTTCTCCATCCCGCGGTTCACGGTCAAGCTTAGCAGGTCCGTGGTAAACGGCTTTGAGATGAAATCGTATGCTCCACGTTTGATGGTTTCGACCGCCATCTCCACGGTTGCATACCCGGTGATCACTACTGCCACCGTTTCTGGATCCCGTACGTGGATGGGGGCCAGCAGGTCCACTCCCCGTCCATCCGGCATCATCACATCCAGTAACACCAGGTCGAAATTCTCCTGGTTGATCTTATCCAGCCCGTCTTGAAAACTCTCGGCGGTTGCGACCGTGTACCCGGCAAATTCAAGCACCCGGGAACAACCCTTGCGGATGCCAATCTCGTCATCGATTACCAGGATTTTACCTTTACCGTTCATGAATTCTCCTCGCTTCAGCCGATTAACTCGCTGTTGCCCGACCGGTTCAACGTTCCATCCGGGAGCCGTATCGGCAGGCTGATTACGATCGTCGTCCCTTTGCCTACCTGGCTCTGGGCGTGGATCTGCCCATGATGCATTTTAATGATTCCGTAAACGATCGAAAGTCCCAGTCCGGTGCCTTTCCCGGCCGGCTTGGTGGTGAAGAAAGGCGTGAAGAGTTTCCCCAGGTTCTCTGCAGAGATTCCCGTCCCAGTATCTGCTACGCGGATTTCAACCGTACTATCATCCAGAGGGGCGGCCGAAATGGTAATGGTTCCATGACCGCCCATCGCGTCTGCCGCATTGTTCAACAAGTTAATGAAAACTTGCTGCAGCTGGGCCGGATCTGCCTGGATCGACGGCAAATCGGGGCTGAACTCTTGTTCGATCGCCACCTCTTCAAAACGCTTGCGATGGTTCACTTTGACGATCACCTCGTTCACCAACGCTTTGAGATCGGTCTCCTTCGCCATCACTTCCTGTTGGCGGGCGAAGTTCAGCAGGTCTGATACGATCAGCTTACAGCGCTGCGCCTCATCGATGACCATTTTCAGGTCTTCTTTGCGCGTCTCACCCTCGGGTGTGGCTTTGTTCATCAATTCCGAATACAACAGGATCGTACTGAGCGGATTGTTCAACTCATGTGCCACGCCTGCCGCCAATTGTCCCATGGATGCCAGCTTCTCTTTGTGCAATAGCTCCCGCTCGGTCGCCAGCAGGGTTTCGGCCATATTATTGAATGACTTCCCCAACAGGGAGATCTCCCCGCGTCCGTATGGTTCCACGCGCACATTCATATCGCCCTGTGCCAGGCGGCGGTTCGCCTCGGCCAGTTCGACTATGGGATGGGTGATCAGTCTGGCCAGCGGGAAGGCGATCACCCCTGCCACCAGGATGCAGACCAGCGCAACCAGCGCCGCCGTCCGGTTGAATGCGTATACCAGGCTTTTGAAAACAGATTCACGCACCCCCACGTATAACATGCCGATCACGTTTCCCTGGTGGTCACGCAGCGGTTCATACCGGCCAATGTACCACCCATCCACGACGAATACCCTTCCCAGGTATTCCTGCCCCTGTACCAGCACCTGATCGTAAACCGCCTGAGAAACGCGGGTCCCCACTGCCCGCTTGCCATTCTGATCCATGACGTTTGTGGATACACGCAAGTCACCCAGGAAGACGGTGGCTGTATCGATCTTCCCAATGCTGTTTAAGCTGTCTACAAAGGAAAAATCGTTATTGAAAAGGTGCAGCGTCACCACCGCTCCCGCCACTTCTCCAGCGTTGTCGTTGAACGGGGTGACCCCAACCAAACCCATTCCCAGGGTTCCTTCCTCGGCGTTGAATAAACCGGGCGCTTCCTGGGGAGTTTTGATGATTTCGATCAAAGCCTGGTTGGCCATGCCAATTTGTGCCAGCAGGCTTTCCGGGATCACTTCTGTTCCACTGATGGCCTGGGAGGTGGATAATGCCTGCTCCACGATGGGCAGACTGCCCCAATTACCGCTCGAAAATGGGGGGGACATCTGCTCATTCAGATCAAGACTGCGCGCATCCAGGATGTTCCCATTTACATCGACCACCAGGATCGCCTGCGAACTGCCTGCGCTGGGTATGTTGAGTTTACGGATAAGCGCCTGGTCCACTCTTTGCAAGGCACCCTGGTTGCCTTGCAGTGCCGGGCGGATATTGTCCACCAGCTCGGTATCCACGGCTGCTCGTTCTCCAATGCCAGAGATGTCCTGCATTTTCAGGTGATAAAAACCATTCGCCAGGTCCAAATCACGGGCCACGCGGTCCGATTGTGCATCTGCCAGGTAATTATTGATCACCTGCGAGATCACCACTGTATTCAGCACACCCGTCAGCACCGCCACCAGCGCCAGCGATCCGATCAGGACGTACAACAACCGTCCGCCCAGCAACCATGCGCTAATTCTTTTCACACGCGTTCCTCCCGGTGAAATGCTGGCGACCTGCTGCCCCCAATCCCTGTCGGCCAGCTTTCCACACTTGCTCAACCCGTTCCTCCCCCCTTCCGGGACGGTTGAGCCTGTTCACAGGATAGATTTCGCTCAAGCTTTGCGGTGCGCCAGTACCCAGCTTACCTTACCAAGCAGGTCGTCCGGATCGATCGGCTTGTCGACAAAAAGTTCCACCGGCAGGTAATCGATATCCGGTTCGTAATGTAAGGGCGTCGTGCTGTGGATGGCCGTCAGCATCAGGATGGGAATATCCTTGAACTTTTTCAAGTCGGAGGACGGGTCGGGGCTGTGCAGCTTGAGCGCCAGTTGGAATCCAGCCGTATGCGTCTCCATCATCACATCCATGATGATCATTTCCGGGTTCTCGGCCTTGATTTTCTCCAGGCCTTCTTCACCACTACTGGCGGTCACCACTTCATGCCTGGCGCTCTCGAGCGTCATTTTCACTGCCGTGACGATATCAGGATCGTCGTCAATTACCAAAATTTTTGCCATTTTCATTTCCTTTCGAAAAGGTCGAATAAGGTTTCTGTTTTAACCGGAAGAAGCTACTCCGGCGAATGCCTTGTCATCCAGGCTCTCCATGATCGCTCGAACCACTTCCCATGCAGCCGCAAGGACCTTTGGGGTGAGCGGTGCATCTGCAAAGGTTTGTCCTGGTTGGATCCCGAGCAGGGCCACGTCGCAGGCCAGTTCCGCCTCCAGGTAGGATACCAGAATGTGCAACGGCAGGGTGTGGCTCGATGCACTGATCCCTTCCACTCCCTTCAAGTCCAACCAGCCCAGCTCACCGACAGGTCGACCCATCTGAGCCGCATCCACCATCAGGACCAGATCAGGCCTGAATCTGCGCAACGGGCCGGTAAAGTTCTCAGGCGCAGGTCCCGCTGCAATGCATCAGCAGGTGCTCGTTCTTCTCTGCGAAGGGTTTCAGCAGTTCCGCCACGCGCACGCCCACCGCATCGTCGCCGCACAGTTCGTGTCCGATTCCAACCAAGGCCAGCCGGGCAGGGGTCTCAGTCTTGCCCTGAGCTTGCAGTCTCGCCTTCAGGTTGGCCTGCCAGGTTTTGTTCGTCATCCGGTTTTTCTCCAAAATAGATCAGAAACGAATCTTTATCAAGGGATGCCAGTTCCCATTCTTCGTTGGACATCTGCAGTGAACCTTTATTGCAGCTCACCACGCATTGTCCGCAGAACATGCAACGGTCGGTGTGATAGGTAATATAGAATTTCTTCGCCTTCCGGTCGATCATGTGGACCTGGATGGCATTTGCCGGGCAATCCATGGCGCACAGACCGCAGCCCGAACAATTCGCCGGATCCCATTTCAGCATTCCGCGCAATCGTTCCACGGTCTCCTGGCGGACAAACGGATAATTTTGCGTAGCAGGCTGCAAGAACAGGCTTTTGGCTATATCGGGTAACATTGTGCCTAATTTATTCATTTTCTACACCTCTAAATAAGAATAACGATCAACCACTGTATGAGCACCAAAATGACGCCATAACGCCACCACAAACCCACGGTCTGGTCGATGCGCAGTCGGGTCAGTAAAGCCTGGATGCCCACAAGCGTCAAAAGCAGGATCAGGGTTTTGCCCAAAAACCAGAGCGGATTGGACAGCCCGCCCAGATAGATCGCCGATATCAGCGTCAGCCCGATCACAAGTTCAACTGCCCGCCCCAGGTTGAAGATCGCCAGGCCGCGTCCGCTGTATTCGGTCATCGCACCTGCGACGATTTCGGTGTGCGCCTCAGGCGCATCGAAAGGTGCCATTTCCAACTTGCCCATCAGGCCGATCATTGCCACCAAAAAACCCAACGGCTGGGTCAGGATCAGCCAGTGACTTCCGGCGTATTCCGCAATCTTCCCAATCTGCCAGCTTCCGGCCACCATCGCCGGTCCAAGCAGGGCCAGCAGGAAGGGTGCTTCATATGAAAAGACCTGGGTCAACGTGCGTGTGGCGCCGATCAACGAGAATCGGTCCAGGCTGTTGGCACCGGCCAAACCGATTCCAAGGGTCAGCAAACTCAACAGATAGAGCACCACGACCAAATCGCCCGGGAAACCATACGCCGGGGGCAGTCCTGCCAGCGGCACGTACAACGCCGCCGTCAGTGCACCCGCCAAGGCTACCAACGGCAACCCAACGAACAGGGTCCGGTTCACCCCATCCGGGATGACCTCTTCCTTCATCAACAGCTTGAGCGTATCCGCAAACGGCTGGAACCAGCGTGGGCCCACCCGATTTTGCAGAAGCGCGAGCAGTTTATGGTCTGCCCACTCGTATAACAGGCCGCCGACCAGTAAAGCCAGTCCAGCGGGGAAGATCAGAAGGCTGACCATTGCAAGAAAAACATTCATTTTCCGGATCTCCGGTAAAAGTCAATGCCATGTTGTCGCAACTGTTCCCAGGTCATCATTTTCTGGTCCCCAGTATCCGCTTGCCGTACCTGCACCATGCGGTCATTACAAGAAAAACAAGGATCGATCCCAGCCAGGATCATCGGCACATCCGCCAGTTGATGACCCACCGCCAGGCGGATCACGGAAGTCAGGTTGCAGATCGTAGGCGTACGAATTTTGAGCCGTTCGGGTTTATCACTTCCATTTGATTTTACGAAGTAATACACTTCGCCGCGCGGTGCTTCCAGGCGGGTGACTGCTTCCCCGGCCGGTATGCGCCTTGGAATGCGCGTGACCAATTCCCCTTCCGGCATATGATCCAGGATTTCCCGGATCAGCCGGTAACTTTCGAATAATTCCTTCATGCGGACTTCGAAGCGGGCTTCCAGGTCACCGCGCGTGTCCAGTACCACCTGCACCGGAAAGGTCGGGTAGGCTGCATAAGGTGCTTCCACCCGCAGATCGCGTTTCACGTTCGAAGCACGTGCGGTCGGACCAACTGCGCCCATCACGTCTGCCTGCGCCATCGACATTACACCGATGCCGCGCGTCCGCTGCAGGAAGGTGGAATCGTGGGAAACCACGTCCAGGTAATGCCGCGTGCGTTCTTCCAGGAAATCCAGCCCCTTGCGGATGGAGTCCGCCTGGGCCTGATCCACGTCGAACTTCACCCCTCCCAATAAATTGGCCGAGTAATTGACCCGGTTGCCGGTCAGTCCTTCCAGCAAGTCCATCACCGTCTCGCGGTCACGCCAGGAATACATGAACAATGTGTCGAATCCGGCTTCGTGTGCCGACACGCCGATCCATAAGAAATGGCTGTGGATGCGTTCCAGTTCGGCTACAAGAACCCGGATGGCCTGCGCCCGTGGTGGGGCCTGAACATTCGCCAACTGCTCCACAGCCAGGCTGTATGCCATGGCGTGAATGTGCGAGCAGATCCCACAAACCCGTTCGATCAGGTACAGGTTCTGGATCCAGTTTCGTTCCTCTGCGGCTTTTTCGATGCCGCGGTGTGCATAACCCAGACGCACGTAGGCGCTGGTGACCACTTCCCCATCCACTGTGAACTGGAAGTGCCCGGGTTCCTTAAGGGCCGGGTGCTGCGGTCCGATCGGGATGGTAAATCGTTTGGGAGCAGTATTCTCTGGCATGCCTAAACACCTCCCGGTTGGTCCGCCAGGACGGCGGAATTAAAATCCTTGCGGAGGGGATAGACCCCTTCGGGCCAGCGCTCGGGCAGGTACAGCCGTTCTGTGTTTGCAAGGCCACTGATCTCGATCCCGAACATCTCATGCAGTTCCCGCTCGAATACCTCTGCGCTTGGGATCACTTCACTCAAGCTGGGGACCACCCCCCCTTCCCGTGGGAGGCGGACCCGCAAGGCAATGACGACATCTCCGGGACAGAAGTGGTAGAGAACTTCCATCTCATTCTTTTCCGGCCCAAGGTCCAGGCCGACGATGGCAGATAGATAACCCAGCCGCTTGACCCGCAAGCCAACCACGATTGGCACCAATTCCTTCAATAATTTGACCTGCACATCCAGCTGGTTAGGGCGCGGCCGGGATACTTCCGTCGCCCAGTCCCAGGATTTTACGACCGCCTCGGCCAGGTTAAGCAATTCTTCAGCATTCATTCGAATACCACCTTTTCAGGGATTTGTTTTTTTCCCTTCAGCACGCGCGGCGCGCCGACAATTTGATTTCCGGGCGGCAGCAGGCTGTTGAGCAGTTTGACGATCCCGTCGATAATCGCTTCGGGCCGGGGCGGGCAGCCGGGGATAAAAGCGTCCACCGGGATGACCTGGTCGATCCCGCCCATGACGTTGTAACAACCCGCGAATACGCCTCCCGAGATAGCGCAGGAACCAATGGCTACCACGAACTTGGGTTCGTGCATCTGCTCGTAGATCCGTACCACGCGTTCGCGGGCCTGGCGTGTTACCGCTCCCGTGCACAGCAGGATATCCGCGTGACGCGGGCTGGCTTGCAGCTTGATCCCCAATCGTTCCAGGTCATAGCGCGGGGTCAGGGTAGACAGTATCTCGATATCACAACCGTTGCAGGAACCCGTGTTGAAATGCAACACCCAGGGAGAATTCACCCGGGCCCACGTTTTCAGCCCTTTCACCACTTCTTGCAAGGTATTCTTAAACGTTTCCATTAAAACTCCAGTTTCCTAATTCGCTCGATCTGCCTGCGCGCGCCAGCTGGTCAGCGCCTCAACCTAATATTAAAGCCAGCAATGCCAGGATCAATCCGACCAGATAGATGATGGCGACCGGAGACCCGAAACCCGTCCCCAGCACCAACACACCCAGGTGGAGGACCGCAAAAAATAATGCCACCACGAAAAAAGGCCGGTATCCGGGCACGCCAACACTTTTAGGGGCCATCTCTCCACTCGAATATGTGCTGGACTTTACCGCGTTGTACTGGGATGGTCCGGCCAATTTTTTCCCAAACAAGCTCAACAGGCCAGTCAGTGCCAGGTAGATCAGGAATGCCACCAAAGGCGTAAATAATATCGTGTTCATCTTCAACCACCAATACTCGCCAGCAGCGCTTGCGCAGCCGGGGCAGTCAGCCAGTTTACCAGGCTCGGCCAGACTCCCAGCAAGACGACTGCCAGGCTCAGGATCACGATCGGGATAGACATGCTGATCGGAACACGCCCACCCTTCTGCACACGGTCGGAAGGCTGTAGCCGGTACATGCGGTTCACCAACGGGGCATAATAAGCCAGCGAAAGCACGCTGTTCAACGCCGCAAAGATGACCAGTAATTCCATCCAAAGGTTGCGAGTCTGGAAACCTGCCACGAAGATCTGCCATTTGGACATAAAGCCCGCCAGCGGGGGCAGGCCGCCCAATCCCAGGACCGCCAGGCTCAACCCTAACGCAGCCAACGGGTAGCGTTGTGCCGCGCCGGCCAGGTCATCCAGGACCAACGGTCCGTGTTCGCCATTGGCTATGTGAAGGCAATATAACAACACTCCGGCCGCCAGGAACGCCAATCCTTTCATCAATCCGTGTGTCAACAGGTGAAACAGGCCGCCCTGTGCACCTGCCGCCAGTCCACTGTAGAACGTGATGCCCAAGCCTAGCAGCATATACCCAATATGCGCCAGGCTGGAGTAGGCAAGCAACCTTTTCACCTGCGTTTGCCGTAATGCCATCAGGTTGCCGACCAGCATATTCAGTACTCCAAACCCGATCAGCACCAGGTACCAGGCGCCGCTCACGGCGAAGAGCGCTGCCAAAGCCCGCAGCATTGCCACCAGTCCGGCTTCAATCACCACACCTGAAAGCATGGCACTGATCCCGCTGGGTGCCTGGGAATGCGCGTCCGGTAACCAGGTATGTAAAGGTACAAAGGCCGCCTTGACCCCGAACCCGATCACCAACAGCGCGCCACCCGCCAGACTGAGAACAGACGGGCCTGCAGTTTGGCGGATTTGGGCCAGGTCGAGCGAACCGGTTGAGGCGAAGATCAGGGCGATGCCCGTCACCACCAGCACCGATCCGGCCGCACTCTGCACCAGGTATTTGAAACCCGCTTCGAGCGAAGCCGATTGCTCGCGGTAAAAAGCCACCAACAAGTAGGAGGTCACCGCCATGGCTTCAAACCAGATCCACAGGTTGAACAGATCGGTCGCACACCCCAGGCCAATGATCATGCTGATCATCAATACCAGCATGGCATAGAACTTCTCCTGACCCTGTTCTTTTGCCATGTAGGGACCGGAATATAAAGTTACCAGCGTCCCCAGGGTCAGCGCCACAGCCGCCAACAATAGGCCCAGCCCGTCCATCCGCAGGCTGACGGAACCCAATGTGTAAACCAGGCTTTCTCCACCTGACAGTTGCAAAGCGGTACCTATGAAAGGGATCCATGCCAACAGCAACGCCGCCAACGCCAGCCAACCCGGCAGACGAATTATGCGAGCTCTTTGCATCAGGCGCCCGCCAGATAGATCAGTGGGGCCGCCAACACTGGGATCAAGATTATCCAAAGGAAGATGGGAAATTGCATGTTACCGCCCTCCCATCAGGAGCACCAGCAACACGATCAGTCCCGCCAGGATGCCGGCAACGTTCCAATTCAATTGACCGGTCTGCAATTTTTGCAGCTGTCCGGCCAGCCACTCCGTCAGGCGGATCACCTGCAGATTCAACCAGTCAAACCCAAATCCACTTTCGAGCACTGGACGCAATACCTTGGATACACGCAAAAAATACATGCGGCCTGCCCAGAGGGTAAATCCCAGGCCGATCACCACCAACGCAATCCAGGTCATCGGGTTCACCAGGATCTGTGAAACCACGCTCCAGGTGCTTTCCGCTTCTAGATGATGCGCCGGCAACGTGGCGGAGAAAAGCTCACTCAACGGTCCGGCCAGGAGCCATGAGGTCAGTGTGCCGACCGCCAGTAACGATAATGAAACCCGCATGGCTGGCATCCCATCGTGACTGGGTTCAGGTCCTTTTTGTTCCCCGGTAAATATCATGCGATACAGGCGCAAGGTATATAAGGCTGTCACGCCTGCGCTGAATAACATGACGAGATACAGCCAGAATGGCCCACCCGCCAGTCCCCCTTCCAGGATCAGGTCCTTGCTGATAAAGCCGTTTGCCAGGGGTAGTCCAACCAGACCGGCTGCACCGATCACGAACACCCCCCGCACGAAAGGCATTTTCTTGCCCAACCCGCCCATCTGGAGCAGATCGCGCGTTCCCAGGGCAGTGATCAGCGCACCCGCCGAAAGGAAAAGGAGCGCTTTGAAAATGGCGTGGCTCAACAGATGGAATTGGCTTGCAAAAATGGCGCCGCTTCCGACTGCATAAACCATGAATCCCAACTGACTGATGGTGGAGTATGCCAGCACCCGCTTGATATCCATCGCCGTTATGGCCATCAACCCCGCCAACAGTGCCGAGAGAGCCCCCACCAGCATCACCGCCAACCGCCAGCCCGGAACGGGCGCAAAGGCCGGGTAGAAACGCGCCAGCAGATACACGCCTGCATTGACCATCGTGGCGGCATGGATCAGGGCGGTCACCGGGGTGGGTGCTTCCATTGCGTCCGGCAGCCAAGTATGGAAGGGCACCTGGGCGCTCTTAGCCGCAGCAGCCACCAGGCAACCGAAAGCCATCAGGGTCAACACGCCGCCCGGGAGATTCGGCGCATTCGCCAAGAATTCACTGATCTGGTAATTTCCCTGGTAACTGTACAGGAGCAACGCCCCGATCAACAGACCGACGCCGCCCAATTGGGTCATGATCAGGGCTTTGACACCCCCTGCCACTGCCCGAGGATCATCGTTATGAAAAGAGATCAACGCATAGGAACAGAACGCCGTAATCTCCCAGAAGAAGAATGTGAATAGCAGGTTGCCCGAGAGGCTTAGCCCCATCATGGCACCGATAAAAAACAGGATCAGTGCATAAAACCGGCGTAACTGCTCTTCGCTATGGCGCATGTAATCGCGTGCAAAAATGACCGCCAGGCAGCCAATACCTGCTGCGATCACGGCAATGGTCACGCCCAACCCGTCCGGAACAAGCGTGAAAACACCCAGAACGCCTCCCAGCGGGAGGCTGGTTGCCGCGCGGCTGGAGGAAATAACAAACAACCCGAGAGCAGCCAGGCCGACCAGGACCGAAAAAACACTGGCCAGGTCGTGCAACAACCGCTTCCTACGGTCGCCTGACAGCCAAATACAAGCCGCACCCAACCAGGCTAATCCGATTACGAATAAAGGATAAAATTGCGCCATCCTCAGCCTTTCAAGCTACCAAGTTCCTGCACATCCAGCGTGCCCGTACGCCGGCGGATTTGTACACCCAAGGCGATTCCCATTACAGCCACGATCGTATCCGCCACAATGACAGTCAAGGCCAGGCTTTGGCCCAGGTCGATCAGACCGGTCAATTCTCCCGCCGCCACCAGTGCCAGGATGGCGGCCTTTGCCAGGATCTGCAAGCACACAACGATCTTGATCAGGTTGCGGCTCACCAGCAGACCATAAAAACCAACACCCAGCAATCCAAGCACACCAATCAGGGCAATCGTGAATGGGGAAAGATTCATCGAGGAGATTCCTGTTGATCCAATAATTGCTCTTCCAGAGCCTTCAACTCGCGGTTGCGCCTGGAGCTGACCGCTTCAGCCAACGATCCTTCCAGCGGTGCTTTGGATTCCGAAAGCAATCCCAGGAAACCCAGCACGCCTGAAAATATCAGCACCACCTGCACCAGCACATCCAAACCCCGGCTTTGCCAGAACACATCGTCGAAAACCGTCCCGGTTTGAGCGTTAGCGCTTGACGACGGGTGGCCAGCCAGAAGCATCCATCCCAAAACCAGCACGAACAGCAAGCCTATGCCGGCTGCCAGTCCGCCCGGGATGACACGGCGATCATCCAGTGGTTTATCACCGGCGATATTGATTGCCAGGACGAATAACACGGTCACGAGTCCGGTGCCCACGCTGAGTTCGATCACAGCAACCTGGTGCGCCCCGTACAGATAAAGCAGCATGGCGGATAATGCGCTCACCCCCGCCAGCCAAAGCGCGCTGGATATCAAAGCGCGTACGCGCACGGCCTGGACGGCAAATACCACGGCCACAACGATTAATAAAAGCGAAAGCATGTTTTCTAAGCGCCCGATGAAATTGTTAAGCTTTTCTTCTGGCCTTCCAGGTAGATTTCCTGGGAGACGCCGTAGAAATCCGCCATGTCAGCCGGATTGTTAACATCCAGTTTAGCCCAACGGGCGCGTCCCAAATCTCCGGCCAGGTTGAAGTGACCATCGTAGGGCTTTCCGTCCGGCATGATCGACCCAAGCAACTGGTTGGCCTTGGAAAGCTGCTCTTCGGTCAGGTTGCGTGCCCCGCGCAGGTTCACCTTGTACATCTCGGCGTAATTCAGGTCTGCCAGGTCGAAATTAACGCCCTGCAGGCTGGCCCGGTTGAACTTCACGCCGGTCAATTTGGCTTTTCGCAGGTCGGCGTAATCAAGGGTAGCCTGGTGGAAATCCGCGTTGCAAAGATCCGCCTCCATCAGGTTCGCATCCTGGAGCTGGGACTGGCACAGCGCCACCCCGCGCAGGGAACCATCCGAAAGCCAGCCGCGTACCCGCAGTTCTTCAACCGCTTGCAACGAATTTTTGTTTTCCAGGCCCCAGATTTTGTTGATCAATTCCGTTTTCGTGTACATGGTTCCTCCAGCTGAAAGTTGTTCCTTTTTTGGGTTCACTCCGGCAATAACCTGCCCGGTTTACAAACATAAGTATATGTGAAACTTGTCACAATCTACGTAACAAAGCAGTCACAAACCGGTAACAAAACGCACCTTTAATTTCCCCATGGGAACCCTGGTTTTTATTGAGTTTTTTTTCTTGCTGGATTACGCCGACCCTGTTCCTGTCACCAGGCTGTACCCCATCCCGGGCACGGTCTCGATAAACACCCCTCCCGCAGGCATCTCCTCGATCTTGGCTCGCAGCCGGTAGACCAGTTGCTTCAACATCGCCCGGTCCCCGCCATTCGGGCCCCAGACGTGGTCGATTAAGGCATCTGCGGTCAACACCTGGTCCTTGTTCAACATGAACGTTTGCAATAATTGGTTTTCCAAAGGAGTCAGCCGCAGGTGTTTTTCGCCGCCAACCGTTATTTCGGCGCGCCCGGCATCCAGTTCCAGTGCGCCTGCCTGGAACTTGTCGGGCGCGGTTTTCCGGGTGCCCGCCCTGCGCAGGACCGTGTCCACGCGCGCCACCAGTTGGCGCGGGCTGAATGGCTTGACGATGTAATCGTCCGCCCCAGCCTTCAACAGGTTCACCACATCATCGTCCTCGTCCCGCACACTCAGGATCAGGATTGGGATATCCACTTCCCTGCGGATACGCCTGCAAACTTCCAAGCCGCTCAATTTTGGCAGGTTCAGGTCCAACACAATGAAATCGGGTTGGTCGCTGCGCCAGCGAGTCAGCGCCATCTGCCCATCGTGCGCCACGATCACATCATAACCGGCTCTCCGCAAAGTAAACGAGACCACGTCCGCGAGTGCCAGATCGTCATCCACCACCAACGCCTTCATCCCATCATCCCTTCATTGGGAGCGTGAACCAGAACATGCTTCCACCGCCCGGTCGTTCGTCCAGCCCAACCCGTCCGCCGTGGCTTTCCACGATCGCTTTTACCACCGACAGCCCCAGTCCGACCCCAAATTGGACTTCGTCCTTCTCATCCAGCCGCACGAACCGCCGGAAGACGCTTTCACGCTCCGCCAGCGCAATCCCCGAACCCTGGTCGCTCACAGATACTCGCAGGTCGTTCCCATTTTCTTCCGTCACCTTCAACTCGATTGGCTTGTCCATTGGCCCGTACTTGCTGGCGTTCGAAATCAGGTTCACCAGCACCTGTGTCAATCGCATCGGGTCCACTTCCGCCACCGGCAGGTCCGCGGGTATGTCCAGCAGCAGTTCCTGGTCACGTCGTTCCAATAACGGCTGCATCAGCTTGTGCGCCTCTTGCACCAGCGCGTGCAAGTCAGTCGAGCGCCGCCGGATGTGGAACCGTCCGGCCTCGATGCTGACGCTTTCCAATAAATTGTCGATCAAGGTTTGCAGCCCGGTCACGCTGTAATGCAGGCTTTTCACCAGTTCGACCGTTTCCGCCTTGGAGAGTTCTTCGATATCTTCCAGCAGCAGTTCCACCGAGGCCTTCAAGGCTGAAAGCGGCGTGCGGAACTCGTGCGAGATGTTCGCCAGGAAGTAGGAGCGCAATCTCTGGGCGGCTTCCTCTTCCGTTACATCCCGGAATACCAGCGCCATCTGCTCCGGCGCTCTCTCGGAGGTTCGTAAATTCGCCTTGGTGATCGACAGGGTGAGCTCTTCCCCATCCCTATTGAGGATGTTCACCAGCGGCAATTTGTCACTGGAGGTCACTATCTCCAGCATTTTGCCTTTGACCACTGCCAACGGTAAAATCTCTTCAACCGGTCTTCCGACTGCCTCTTCCATCCCCCACCCACTGATTCGTTCCGCACTCTGGTTTATGTAGGTAACATAACCGCCCAGATCGAGCAGGAGGATGCCTTCTTGTGTCGATTGGACCAGTTTCTCCGCTAATTGCGGAGTCAGTCCTTTTCCACCCCTCATATCTTCATGCTCCAACTCTTGTTTGGTCATTATTTTGCCAGCTATCTTCCGATTTTATTCCCCCAGATTATACACAGTCTTCTGATATTTAATGGAAGGAGTAAATTTTAGGATCAGGCTGTATTTGTTTAATTTCTAGAGATGGTTTAGGTTGGAGGAGCTGTAGATTTGTTTCCGGGTAAATTGCCGGATTCTATTCTTTATCAATGAAAATTTCTAAAAAATCTATCCTGCATTTTCAGCGATTTTCTTGGGAAAAATGGAGGCGTTATTCGTTTATTAACCGCTTTATTCGATCACAGGAAATTATGTAATGGACTGCAAGTATTGCACCCAGAGTATAGGAAAATACGACAAATCCCATATCGTATGCCGCCCAGACGGAAAAACCAAACACAACTATTTCGAAAATCAGACGCATTATACCCGGGATGGCAATTGGGGCTTTTCCTGGATCGTTGGGCACACGGAAAGTGGCCCATAAAATGGCAATAATGGTTGGGAACCCAGTAGCGAAAACAAATCGTAGCCAACCTGAGCTGATTTTCCACCCCCACACTCCCACTAAAACGAGAGAGCAGATCTCCAGCAAGAACCGTAAGCCAGAATTGAGCGGATGAGAACTCATGGTCAAACCTGTTTATCGCTCTGCTTCTGTTTTAAGAACGGTCAATGAACCAGCCAATGACTTATCTAGAAAGGTTGGATCGAAAAATTTCAGAATCTTTGGAAACCACCCGCGCAAAGATTCATTCGTCACTACTCTTGTAGAACGACCTTTAGGCTCGAATTCCCAGATGTGGATTGCTGTCATCCCCAGTGATATGCCTGTCCAACCAATTTTTTGAGTCGGTTCCAGTTCCTGGATCGTGGAAGCAATATTCATTCCTTTGGCTTTCCACTTGAAAATAGTGCCGACAGATAAATCCCCTTCCGTTTTCGCACTGGAGACATCTGGCTGCCAATTTGCCCATTGATTTATCCCGGTCAGGAGTGACCAGACTTTATCGATTGGAGCATGAATGATTATTTCACTGCGGGCTTTTAGGGGAGCATCCATTTCGATATTCATACCTTTTCCTTATTGTAGAAGTAAATAGTAGATTTGATACCTGTTTACCTGAATATCAGCGTAGCCACTAAAATTACAATCCAAAATCCATTTGCAGGTCTTGGTTAAGAAATGCAATCCCAATGGAAAGTGCGAATATCCCGGCAACCGTTAATGTTCTATAGATTTCGACGAGGCGTATTTTAAGATCCATCCCTGGATCGGTTAATCGATACTGCGAAGATGCATAAATCCAAAGGGTGGCGGAAAGCAGGCTTGCCGCTGTCATAACCGAAGCATGAAAAAAAGTGGCGGTTCCATTCCCAAATTCACTTAAAACAGAGGCGGGGAATGAAATGAAGGCTATCACCATCAACAGAAGCAGATTGATCAAGAGCAAATTGCCATCATCCCGCTTGATATGTCGGAACTTTCGGTGATGCCCGATCCAGAAGGAACCTATTACCAGGAAACTTATTCCATAACCCAAATACTTCGGCCAAATGACGAATAGTGACTTGGCTAATTCACTATTCGTCATGTTGGCATTAGAAGAAGGTAAGTGAATTTCCAGAGGCAAATAAGGGAATCGCAATTGCGAATACTGCATCGCTAAAAAAGATGAGCCTCTCCAAAGGCGAATGATCTTCGGGATTATCAATACTCATTAGAGACTTTTCATTACGTTTCGGCATAACGACAACAATTAATTACAGCCTGGTTTACCGAAAAAACTTCATTCTTAATCACTTTGGAAGGCTACCTCGTGCAGATCGCTGGTGCGAGAAAGATGGGTGGCTCCCTGCAAGGTTATGATGACAGCAACTGCAACCCATTGAACAACTATGAAAAGCCAAAATAACCGTAAATCGCCTGACATTACATTGGAGTATGCAATCAGTGTATCAGTGGCTCCATGAAAAATCGCAGCGATCAAGACACTTCCTTTGCTGTGGTTGAATATCCAGGTGACCAAAACTGATGTAGCTATCGCCGATAGGACAAATCCTAAGAAAGGGATTGTCGATTGAAACGAGCCGGGGATGAACCAAAGCGGAATGTGCCACAGCCCCCAAAGTAACCCGAGGATCAAACTTGCATTCAGCGCATTGTATTTCGCTTGCAGCCTTGGCAAAGCAAATCCCCGCCATGCTGTCTCTTCCGTCAACCAGAAAAAAAAGATCTGGAAAAGTAAAGATGGAACCAGGCTGTTAAGCGGCAGCAAAACGCCGACTTGATTTGTTCCTCCAACCAAAAGGTGGACTCCAATCGCGATCAAGATGGTAACACCGGTAAGAAGAAAAGCAACCATGTACCAAATGGGGGAAACTTTCCAGCGGATCAACCTGAGAAGTAAGTCCTTAACTGCCGGCCATCCACCTGTAACTGCCGCAGTAAGATAGGTTGCAATGGTTAATCCAAGCCAGAAAGCCAACGCTTGGGGAATATGAAAAGGCAGCAGTCCATGTGACTGGGCAATGCTGGTACCCCAGACCAGCCAGGGAAGTAGGAATGCCAATACAAAAAAAAGAATAAGGGGGTGACGTTTCAGTCCTTTCATCATTAGTATCCTTTCAAAAATTATAGGCTCGATATTTAGGAGGGTGTCATTTATTTAATAATTTCGTTTCTTCATTAATAATCCTCTTCCTGCTCGGGTTAATCCGGATCATTATGGTGATAATTGTTAGGATTTATCACATAAAAATATATTGAATATCTGGAAATTCGGAAAAATTTTACCAAATTTATATTAATAATGCAAATTATTCATTTGCTAGAATTCGGGGAAAAAATCTCGGGAGGTGCGATTACTTGCCATCCCCCTCCAAAACCTTGTAAATCACTGGCTTTATTGGCTTTTAGTAGCTCACTGCTCTGTCAGGAAACCTCCAATGATTAATCAATAGAGATTACCTGAATACCAATCCAAAACCCTCAAGCGCGTGCAGTGTAATCCACCGGCTCGGCTGTCCCACCACTTCGTCCATCTCAATCGGCATCAAACCTTCATAGCGTGTTTCCAGTATCCAACGCCCGTCCTGGCTTCGCTTGGAAGCAACCAGTTCGATGGCTTCCGCCACCCGTTCATCCGGTGAGACCCTGGCGCTTCTTAAGTATTCGAGTCCCCGCAATACATCGTAATGCCACCAGTTCGGATAGGCGAAACGACTCCAATGACTGCCATCCTTGCGGTCGCGCTTGATCAGCCTGCCGGTCGACCTTCGTCTCAACATTCCACGCTCCAGCAGGTATTCTTCTCCGCCCCGACGCGCAGCCGTGATTTTCGGATTCCCATGACCTGCCTGCTCGAACGCCAGCAATGCTTCCAGTACGCAAATGGTCGTATTGAACGACGAGCGAGTCGAAAAATCCGGTGCATCGCAGTTCCAACCCCCATCCGCCAGTTGTTCGCCCAGCAGCCGCTCGATCAATTTATTGACGTCCTGTCTGAAGTACGCTCCCGCGGCTGCCACTTGCCCGTTGATGCACGGCTCGACCTCTCCCTCAAAGAACCGGTTATCGGCGCATTGCTCCGGTCCACAACCCTTCCACGTCACCTGCACATTCACTGACTGCATGGCTTTGCGCGCCGGCTGGCTGGTGGGATCCAACCCAAGCTCGCGCAGCAGCGTTAAAACGTGCATGGTAGAGTTCCAGCCGTGGTTCCAGGCTGCTCCGCCCCAGCGCCCGTCCTCCGCCTGCATGGAAAGTAGCTTCGCCCCCCAGCCTTCCGTTGCAATTTTTGCCCGTTCCACTGCCACATCGGCTTCAGACGTCCCAATTAAGTCCCGCATCACCTGCCAGCGGATGGCCGGGTCAAAATCGAGCAGCCAGTCAATCACCTGCCGGTTTGGTTTTGCGATTTGTCCCCTGGACTGGTCGGTTGTCATTGGTCGGTTACTCCTGACATATACGACGATATTCGTGAATAATGATGATCAATTATATCCAATTCCGATAGGATTAATTGAATATAGGCCATTTATCAATGTGTCTATTCGATTCAAAATTTATGAGCGATCACCCCACCATCTGCTCCAACACCCTGTAAATCACTCGGGTCCCCAACTGTAAATTCTCGATCGAGATGCGTTCGTCGATCCCGTGGAAGCGCGCCAGTTCGTCCGGCGTCAATATCGCCGGGATCAACCCGTAACAATTCACCCCCCTGCTTCGGAAGAAACATAAATCGGTCGTCCCGGGTGAGAGCATGGGAGCAGTAATTCCGGTCGGGACGATTTCCTTTAAGACCGCCGATAGCGTCTGGTAGAACTCCGATTTCTCTTCCGAAACGGGCGAATTTACGGGTGGCTGGATGGTTTCGATTTCCACCCGGTCATCCGCAATGCAATTGCGCAATTTCTGCAGAAATTTATCGGGAGGGGTATCCGGCAGCAACCGGATGTCCAGTGTGGCTTCGGCCCGTTCCGGGATGATGTTTTCTTTAGCCCCGGCCCGTAAAACCGTAATGCTGAGTGTGTCTGTTAACATCGCCGTGATGGTTGCATCCGCTGTCAGGGCCGGTTTCGCCATTTGAAAAACCAGCCGGTTATTCAAGTTTTTCAGCAGGATGGATTGCGGGAAGGGCATGATTTTGCCAATTTCCTGGAACATTCTTCGGGTCACCGGGTTAAGTCGCATCTTTTCATTGATGCCCATCACTCGTCTAAGTGACTCCAATAATATATCGGCGGCATTATCTGCGTGCGGCATGCCGCTGTGACCGGGCTCGCCCCTGGCTATCAGCCTGATCCATAAGGCCTGCTTTTCGGCCATCGCCACACTGAAGACCGGCCTGGGTCCGAAGAAATCCTGCAGGCCAAAACTCCCCTCATCCCAGTTGAATTCAGCTTCAATCTCTGGCCAGTGCTTTTCGATCATCCACTTCGCCCCGAAAGCGCCACCTTCTTCTTCGTCAGCGGTCGCAAGAAAAATAATGTCCCGCCTGCGCTCGGGAACCTGCTTCTGGATAAGATCGAGCGCCAGCAGTTGCATGATCCCCATGCCCTTCATATCGATCGCCCCGCGGCCCCAAACGTACCCATCCCGGATCTCGCCGCCGAATGGATCACACGACCAGCGCTGCGGGTCGGCTTCCACTACGTCCATGTGGTTGTAGAGCAAGATCGGTTTCCTGCTGCCGTCTCCCGCCAGGTGCGCCACCAGGTTGGCCCGCTTTGGTGCCGATTTGTATATCCGCGGCGCCAACCCGCGTTGGCGCAATTGGTCCGCCAGGAATTCTGCCGCCTCGAGTTCATCACCGGGGGGATTGACCGATTTGATCTTCAGGTAGCTGCTTAATACCCGGGCAGCTTCGTCGCCGGTGGCATCCCAATCGATCATCTCAACTGCACTCCCAGCCCGGCCTTAATCGATGGGATGGCACTGAAACTTGCCATGTCCACCTGGTATCCACCAGCCGGATCGTCGTCGATGAATAAAGGCCCGATTAATTCGCAAGCCAGGATGGCGGTCTTGGCAGTCACGAAATGCAATCCGGCCGCACTCCCAATCGAACTCTCCCCATCGAGCCCAGGATGCAAGCCAATCCGGCCGCCTCTGCCACCGCCAGCATCTTGGTTGCCTGGTACAGTCCACCGCACTTCATCAATTTGATGTTAATGATGTCTGCCGCCTGGAGGCAAGCTATTTTAATTACGTCGGCCGCGTTATGGCAGCTTTCGTCCGCCATGATGGGCAGATCGACTGCCGCTTTAACTGCCGCCAACCCAGCCAGGTCGCCGGCAGCCACGGGTTGTTCGATCCATTCCACGTTGTACCCGCTAGCCTGGATCGCCTTGATCGCCTGGATGGAGGTATTGGCATCTTTCCAACCCTGGTTGATGTCCAAGCGGAGTTTCACCGAACTCCCCACAACCTCCTGAATGCTTTTTAATCTCATCAGATCTGTTTCCGGATCGGACCCCAGCTTGATTTTCAAGGTGTCCGCTCCCATGCCCAGGAAAAGCTGGCTCAGCTCAGCCATTTTCTGCGGTACGTCCAGCGGAATGACCGGGTAGAGCCGCATGCTGTTGCGACTCTTGCCTCCCAGCAGTTCATAGACTGGCACCTGCAGCTTTTGCCCCATCAGGTCATACAGGGCCATGTCGATGGCTGCCAGCGCGGCGGGCTGGTCCGGAATGATTTCAAGGCACAAGTTGACAATGTTCTCGATATCGAATGGATCATTTCCGGTCAGGAGCTCATCCATTTGCCTGAGCGCCGCCATGACGGAAGCCTGTGTTTCGCCGGTCACTTCCGGGTCAGGCGAGGCTTCCCCCAGACCGGTCAACCCCTCATCCGTGTTGATCTTTAACAGGGCATAATTAAGCACCGGATAACTGCCATACGCCACCGTCAGGGCCGTCTGGAGTTTCAGGTCGAGGGGAGATCTCCAGGGAAGTGATCCGCATTTACGCCACAACCATTTTCTTTTTCCGCAGTTTGAATATGGCAAAAACAATCGGCAATGCCACCAGGTGCACCACCGCAAAGATCGCGAACATTGGTCGGAATCCCAACGCATCCACCAGGCTGCCTGCCAGGGGTTGTCCGGCCGCGATGCCGATATTCCCGACCGCCATGATGAATGCGAACATGAAAGCCGCAATCCGCGGGTCTGAAAAATCCATCCCAAGGGCAAAGTAAACCGTTTCGTAATATCCGAAAGCAAATCCGAATAGGAATACCACCGCCCACATCAATCCGGCCGAGGGGGTGATGGCCAGGATGAAGGTCACTGCCGAAGTGATCAGCAGGGCTGTCAGAATGCTGTTACGCTCGCCGATTTTTTTCATCAGCGGACCGCCGATCACGCCGCCCAGGATCGTCCCGACGCCAAAGACGGACGTGTACAATCCGACCGTCCCGAGCGATATCCCCAGGCCCTCATTCAGGAATGCGCCGACCATGCCCTGGGAGCTGTAAAGCGCCAGCGGGTAGATGATGCCCAACGCCAGAAACAGCAGGAAGGACTTATCCTTGAACCCGCTGAAGGCTGCCTTGGAGAATTGGATTTCGGGAGCGCGTTCCTTTTTCTCGTGAACAAAGATCGCCAGTACCAATGTCAGCAACCCAAAAGCTGCGATCATGTAAAAAATGTTCGCCCACTGGCCGCGTTCCGAAAATACGCCCATCAGGACCGCGGTCACAACCGCCGCCAGCGCCCTTCCGCCTACCATCAATCCCTGCACAAGCCCACGATCGGCCTCCGGCGTGGTATCGATAGACAAACCATCCGTGGTGGTGTCGTAAGTAGACATGCCAAGCGCAGCCATGATCATTAAAGCCAGGTAGAAACCAAATTGGTTGCCCGGTGAGAAGAATGGAATCAGGCAGAATGCCATGGTTTGCAGGAGCAAACCCAGCATGATATATGGCTTGCGGTTTCCCAAGTGAAACAGGTTGACTCTGTCGCTCAGCAGCCCGATGAAAATCTTTAGCACGAACGGGATCAACGTGATTCCTCCGACGATCCCAATCAGGGAATACGAGAGCTCGAATGAGCGCAGGTACAGTATGTTGAAGGCTGAAAAATATGTCAGGACTGCGCCTTCCACAAAATAAACGGAAGCAAAGAGGGTGAGGCGCAGAGTGCGTTCTTTTGAGGCTGGCATGGGAAACCTTCCTTTCGAACAGGGATGGGTAAAAGTTCGATCACTTACGAATTGGCTGAACCCCCAGGTATGCCAGGTAGGCATTGGTCATTTCTGAGATTAATTCTTCATTGCCGTAAGGCGGGGCATCCCGAAGTGGTTCCCAGAGCAGGATCTCCCGTATACTGAAAAATATCTCTTGAAATCCCAGCCGGGTGGCCAGCTCCGGGTTGGGATGGGTCATCTCCTCCCTGTGCATGAGCAGGGCGTGTTGCAAGCGCGGGAATAATTCGTGCCAGGCTTTTTGCTCGCGTTCCTTGAAGTGCGAATCGCCGTACAGGCGCGCCTTTAAATGCAAGGAACGGATCACCCCTTTTTCCTGGCTGTATGTCTCCAATAAAAATCGAATTGCCCCTGCAACGATCCCGGAAATCGGTTGTGCAGCCCAACCCGGTGTATTGGAAAGATTGTTAAACCCCTGTTCGAATTGCTGAAAAAATCGTTCATCCAACGCCTGCAGCAAGCCTTCCTTGTCTTTGAAATCTTCCGTAAAACGCCCCCACGGAACTGCCGGCTTGTCGCACCACTTCCACGACCGTCAAGTCTTCGAATGTTTTCGTTTCGAGGATTTGCGCGGCCGCTTCCAGGATCTGGCTCAATGTCTCCCGGCTGCGGGCTTGCTGAGGCGGTTGTATAGGATATTCAGTCTGCGACATAATTTATATTTTAAGAATCAGAATTCTGGTTCTATTTTATGGCAATTATTTCTTTAAGTCAACACTTTTCCAGTCCCCCTGAAAATTTTATCTGGTAATGCTTGAGCTGCTTTGAATGTTCTTAGGGGGGATTATCAAGACCCCATTTTCCCAGTTTCGTCCCTCCATTCGGGAATGATTAACTTTTTTTAGCATCTACCCCGTCTAATAACAGGCGGGTTTGGTGGAATGATATAATCGTTTAAAAGATTCCCGGAGGGCATATGGCATCTACAGTCAGTCTGGAAGGCATAAAAAAAGCCGTCTACTATCCATTTCAGGGGAGAAAATGGGGTCTCAAACTCCTGGTGGGGTCAGCGCTCAGTTTCGCTGGTTTCATCCTCCCGGTAATTCCTGTCATCCCTGTTTTTGGGTACATCGGAAGGATCATGCAGCAAATCATCGTTAAGGATGAAGAACCGCAACTGCCCGAATGGCAGGATTGGGGTGGGCTCTTCCTGGGCGGGATTAAGTTACTCGGTGCTGCCATCGTATATTTCCTTCCGTCCCTCATCGTAACGATTGGCGGTTACGCGGTCTTTATGCTGCTGGACTTTTCCCTGGTATTTTCGACCAGCGCCGTGAATTATTCATCCAATTCATTCCCGGCTCCCCTGATCCTTAGCATACTTGGCATGTTCGCAGGCATGATCGTCATGATGCTGGGGATGGTTCTGGTTTTTTTGACCGTCATCATCATCCCGCCGGCTTTGGGTAACTTGATTGCGAAGGATGATTTCGGCGCGGCATTCCGGTTCCGTGAATGGTGGCCGGTTTTGAAAGCCAACCTTTCAGGGTACATCCTGGCGGTTGCAATCTCCCTGGGCATATTTTACTTGTTGTATATTTTGGCGTTGGTTTTTTATGCCACCATCATCCTGTGTTTCCTGCTGCCCTTCCTGTTCGCCTTGATCAGTTTCCTTTCCAGCATGCTTGCCCTTGGACTATTTGCCATCGCCTATCGGGACGGTTTGAATAAGCTTCCCCAGGTTGTGTGACCAATTTTTATATCCGGTAGTCATCACTCGCCAATGAAAACGAGAGCCCATTCATGGGTAGGATTTGTTTTCACTGGCCTGCTTATGCTGACGGTTACCTTTGGTTTAACTGCCTGCCAGTCTGCTCCTGCACTCTCGCAGACCGTCCTGCCTGTCACAACCCTACTCCCGGTCACTGCCGTCACGCTCATTCCTTCCCCCAGCTCCACTCCCGATCGTCTGGCAGAACCGCCCCTGTCGCCCAGCCCCACCCAGCTCGAGATCGGCCGGCATTTATATTGGCTGAACTGCATGGCCTGCCACGGTGACAAAGGTCAGGGACTAACCGCAGAATTCCGCGCCGTTTATGTCGAAGATGCCAATTGCTGGGCGCGCGGCTGCCACGGCGGTCATCTCGAAGACAAGGGCTTTCCAATTCCACGCACCGTTCCAGCGATCATCTCGTCGACCGGTAGGCTGCCGCCTTTTGCCACTGCCGACCAGCTTTTCGAATTTTTGCGGACCACCCACCCTCCTCAAAACCCCGGCTTCATGCCGGACGGCGATTATTGGGCCCTGACCGCCTATCTGATGGATCAAAATGGTCGTCTTCCCACCGGAACCGTCCTGGGTCCTTAGGGAATGGCCTTACTTCGGGATTTCGTAGAATAAAAAAACCGCTAAGAAAATTAGCGGAAAATGGGGATAAATTTGTGCCCCGAAATGGCATGCGCGGGTAAGTTAATTGCGGATCTATCCTTCTACTTTCGGTAAACCGATTTCTATCGTCCCATCCACCACCCGCACCGGATAGGACGGGATATCGACCACCGCCGGCAAAGAAGTAGCTTCTCCGCTGCGAATATCGAATCTGGCGCCATGACGCGGGCAGATGATCTCATACTCTTCGATTTCTCCATCCCCCACCGGCCCATTATCATGCGAACAAACATCCCCGATTGCGAAATATGTCCCGGCAAGGTTGAAGATTACGATCGACTTGCCCGCAACTTCAAGGAACAATCGTTCCCCTACCGGGAGCTGATCCGTGGGGGCTATTTCGACGTATTCGACTTCATCGATGCCAAGGGTTGTGTAGTTATACATACGCTAAATTGCCACTTTGTAAAATCAACGGCTGCCTGGATTTACTCCACTAATTCATCAGTGGCTTCGCCCAGGCCATAAACGCCGGCTTTGAGCACCTTCAACGGCAACAACGCGCATTTCAGCCGTACCGGCCCAAGCTCTATCCCGAGCAGATCCAGCACATCCTGTTTGCTCAGTTTCTTGACTTCTTCGATCGGTTTGCCGATCACGGACTCGATCAGAAGGTCTGCCGAAGCCTGTGAAATGGCGCAACCTTTTCCATCGAATCGACCGTCTTTCACATTCCCAATCTCGTCCACCAGCAGGGTCACTTCGATGTGATCGCCACACAGTGGGTTGTCATCCTCGAAATGGATATCGGATGGGTCCAGGTGCCCGCGGTATTGCGGATTTTTGTAGTGGTCTATGATTAAGTCACGATACAGGTCATCCATAATTTTCTTTTCAACTAAAAATCTCTTTTACCTCGTAGATCCCGTTGACGAGCGCATCCACTTCTTCTTTCAGATTGTAGATGTAAAAACTGGCCCGCGCGGTTGCGCTGATACCGAATTTCTCGTGCAGGGGTTGGGCGCAATGGTGGCCGGCTCGGATAGCAATTCCATACCGGTCCAGGATCTGGGCAATATCGTGCGGATGGACTCCATCCAGGGTGAAGGAGGCCACCCCACCTTTCTTCTCGGCTTCCGGACCGAATACCTTAACGCCCGGAATCTCTTCCAGTCTTTCCAGCGCGTAGCTGACCATCTCCTGCTCGTGCGCAGCCACCGCCTCCATCCCGATCTTCTTCAAATATTCCAGCGCGGCCCCAAATCCGATCGCCTGTGCGATTGCCGGAGTGCCGGCTTCGAATTTATGCGGCACGTCGTTTGGCACGAACGAGCGCAGATGGACCGTTTTGATCATGTCGCCGCCGCCCAGGAAGGGTGGCATGGACTGGAGCAGTTCTTTTTTGCCGTACAACGCCCCAATTCCGGTCGGTCCGAGCATCTTGTGCGCTGAAAAAGCCAGGAAATCCAATCCCAACGATTGCACATCCACCGGCAGGTGCGGCACTGACTGTGCACCGTCCACCAGGATGATTGCACCGGCCGAATGTGCCAGCTTTGCCATCTCTTCGATCGGGTTGATCGTCCCCAGCACGTTGGACATGCCCGAGACCGCCACCAGCTTTGGCTCTTTGGCCAGAAGCGATCGGTAAGCCTGCATGTCGAGAACCCCACTGTCGGTGACCGGAACGAATTCCAGCTCTACGCCTCGTTCCGCCAGCAGGATTTGCCAGGGGACCAGGTTGGAGTGATGTTCCATCTCCGTCAGGATGATCCGATCACCGCTCTTCAGATTTTTGCGCCCCCAGGTGTACGCCACCAGGTTGATCAACTCGGTCGCATTGCGGGTAAAGACGATCTCATCAGCTGAGGCCGCATTTATAAATTGTGCCACTACTGCGCGCGCCTGTTCGTACATGGCTGTCGCTTCTTCTGCCAGCGTGTGCACGCCGCGATGGATATTGGCATTGTTGTTGCGGTAAAAACTCTCCATCGAATCGAGCACACTGGTTGGCTTTTGCGTGGTGGCCGTGGAATCGAGATAGACCAGGGGCACCCCTGGTCGTACTTCCCGGTTGAAGATGGGAAAATCCTTGCGAATGGAAACTACGTCTAGAGTCATACTATCAAAAGGCAGAGAAAGGTTGAAAAGGCAAACAGAACAGAAACCAGGTTCCCCGCCCTGCCTTTTCTCCCGTCACCCTGTTGTCTACTCTTTTCTCTCTCTTATTCTAATATTCCAGGATTTCCTTGCTGCCCAATTTCTTCTGGGTGCCGAGCGGGCGAATATGTTCCGAAGTCACCGGATACCACAGGATGCGGTCTGGAACCATCCACCCGTCTGTCAAATATACATTGGTGCGGAATTGCACCGCCACCATCTTGGTATCTACTTGAACGACTATACCTTTTAACCAACCGCGTACCCGTTCGCTGTTTTTTTCGTGGTCGCAATAAACTTCCACCGTGTCGCCCACTTCGTAAGCATTTTCGCTGCCGGGTGAACGCATGAATGCATATTGTGCCATGGGGCCTCCCCGAGATGTCCTTTTAGGCTTAGTATAGTGATGGATTTCTTTATTGGCAAGCGGCTTGACCGTCATGCGCCCTCCGTCTTTTCATGGATCGCCTGCTGGAAACGTTCACGTACACCTTCAAATGGAATGCGTTGCATAATTGGGTCAAAAAATCCTTCCACGATTAGTCGTTCGGCTTCCACCTCTGGAATACCGCGCGACTTGAGATAGAACAGGGGTTCCTGTTCGAGTTTGCCGACCGTTGCGCCGTGCGTGCAGCGGACGTCATCAGCCAAAATTTCCAAACCCGGAATGGAGTCGGCTCGAGCGTTTGGGCTAAGTATGAGATTCCGGTTTGCCTGGTAGCCATCCGTCTTCTGAGCCTCCGGAGCCACGTAGATCATTCCCTGCCAAACCGAGCGACTGTGACCTTTCAGCGCGCCTTTGAATAACAAATCGCTGGTGGTGTTCCGGGCCAGATGGTTCTGTTGGGTGTCGTGATCGAGATGCTGGTTGCCGTCCGCAAAATAGAAGCCGGACATCCTGCCGGTCGCCCCTTCGCCGTCCAGGTCCAGGTCCGAGAAGTTTTTCGTCAATCGCGATCCGACAGCCCCAAAGATCCAATCCACATTCGCCTGGTTGCCTGCGCTCAGCCGCTCGTGGCTGAAATTCCAGACATGCCTGCCCCAGGATTGCAACTCCACAAATTTCAAGTTGGCCCCTTCGCCGACTTTAATTTCTACAATGCCGGCATGCATCGAGGGTGTATTTTCATCCGGAGAAGCCGATTCGTGCACGTAGGTAACCGAGGCGCCATCGTCCACCCACACCATGATGTGTGAAACGAACGCCAGCCCCGTACCCGGGCCCCATAACAGGCTGTTGAGGGGTTGTTCCACCGTCACACCTTTGGGGACGTATAGAACCACCCCGCTCTGGGCAAGCGCACCTGCCAGTGCCGCGAATTTACCTTCTTCCGCACGCACGAGTCCTCCCGCCATCCGGGCTACCAGCTGGGGGTTTTCGACCTCAGCCGTCCGCAGGTCGGAAAAGACGACGTTTTTACGTACCAATTCCGGGTCGAGCGTGGTGCGCGCCCCGCCGGGCATCAGGATGACCTGCCCGCCATGCCGGTCTGCGGTCAGCGGTTTAAGTAAATCGTCGGGCACAGGCGCCAGGTCCCGGAAGGCGCCGGGAACCGGCAACCGGAATGTATCCGCCGGCAGCAGATGTAGATCCGTCCGCCGCCAGGCTTCCTCATTTACCGCAGGCATGCCCAGTCGCGTATAGGTTTCCCAGGCGTGTTTGCGATATTCACTCAGGGGACCATCCGTCTTCAGCATGTCTTGGGTGAAGGCGAATTTCTTTTGCGCAGCCTCCGGTTGGCGCGTGCGTGAAATGACGATTTTTGGTTTCTCTATCATAACTGTTTTTGATTGTCATTGCAATAAACGTCCCTGGTGAAAAAGCGTTCCACACGAAATTGGCACGGCTTCCCCACCAAATTGGGACAATTCACAATGTCCTTATCCTATCGAACCTTCCATTTGAAGTTGGATCAGGCGGTTCATCTCGACCGCGTACTCCATCGGCAATTCTTTGACCAGTGGCTCGATAAACCCCGAGACCACCATGGTGGTCGCCTGCTCTTCGCTCAGGCCGCGGCTCATCAGGTAGAACAGTTGCTCTTCGCCCACTTTGGAAACCGAGGCCTCGTGACCGATCGTAACGTCATCTTCATCGATTTCGATGGTCGGGTAGGTATCGGTGCGGGATTTCGGGTCCAAAAGCAACGCATCACAAACCACGTTGGACCTGGAGCCCTTGGCTCCCGGGTGCACCTTCACCAACCCACGGAAGGAAGCCTGCCCACCACCCTTGCTGATCGACTTTGAGATCACCTTACTGGTGGTGTTCGGAGCAAAATGCACCATCTTTGAGCCGGCGTCCTGGATCTGTCCGGGACCGGCAAAGGCCATAGAAAGCATCTCACCGTGTGCCCCCGGTTCCATCAGATAGCAGGAGGGATATTTCATTGTGAGCTTCGATCCCAGGTTCGCATCCACCCACTCATGCGTGCCGTTCCCAAAAACCTTGGCTCGCTGGGTTACCAGGTTATAAACATTGGTCGACCAATTTTGGATCGTCGAATAACGAGATCGTGCTCCACGCTTGACGACGATCTCGATCACGCCCGAATGGAACGAGTTGGTCGTGTACTGAGGAGCTGTGCAGCCTTCGACGTAATGCACAGAGGCGTCTTCATCCACGATGATCAGCGATCGCTCGAACTGCCCAACGTTGGCTGTGTTCAGGCGGAAGTACGCCTGCAGGGGCAGGTCTACTTTCACACCCTTTGGTACGTAGACGAACGAACCGCCCGACCACACCGCCGAGTTCAATGCGGCAAACTTATTGTCCTCGATCGGGATCACGGTCCCGAAGTATTCCCGGAACAGGTCCGGGTGCTGGCGCAGACCGTCTTCGATTGAAAGGAAGATGACGCCCTGCTTCTCAAGATGTTCGAGAATGGAGTGATACACCATCTCCAATTCGTACTGCGCTCCAACCCCTGCCAGGAACTTCCTCTCAGCTTCCGGGATGCCCAGCTTATCGAAGGTGTTTTTGATGGTATCCGGCACATCATCCCAGGTCCCTTTCGATCCTTCGGTCGGTTTTACATAATAGAAGATATCATCCAGGTTTAATCCGGAGATATCCGGCCCCCATTTGGGCATTGGCCGGGTCATGAAATGATCCAGCGCCTTCAAGCGGAAATCCAGCATCCATTTCGGTTCGTCCTTCATCCGGGATATATTCTCTACCACCTCCCGGCTCAGGCCTTTTTCTGATTTAAAGAAATAGTTTTCAGAGTCATGAAAACCGTATTTGTATTGTCCAATATCTTCCAGTATTCTCGCGTCATCACTCATAGTTTCACCAATAATTTTTCGGTTAACTAATCGTTAAAAACGGTTAGCCATAGTTGGGTTGGTCTTTCTACCGTCGTCCTGCTTGTCCGTCACGGGCAGGATCTTTCCGTTTCGAGCTTAGACCTTTTCTTCTTCGTACTTTTCGCGTACCCAATCGTACCCCTGCTCTTCAAGATGAAGGGCCAGGTCGGGTCCGCCCAATTCTACCACCCGCCCGTCCAGCATGATGTGGACGAATTGTGGTTTGATGTAGTTCAACAGCCGCTGGTAGTGTGTGATCACCAGGGATCCCAGGTGTGGACCCGTCAGGGCATTGACGCCATCCGCTACAATCCGCAGCGCATCGATGTCCAGCCCCGAATCGGTCTCGTCCAGGATGGCAATTTCCGGCTTGAGCGTCGCCATCTGCAAGATCTCGGCGCGCTTCTTCTCACCACCCGAGAAACCGTCGTTCAAATAACGTCCGGCAAAGGCCGAATCCATTTTGAGCATTTCCATTTTTTGTTTGAGCATATTGCGGAACTCAAGAATGGGAACGCCCTTGTCTTCCGGGTTTTCGGAACGCCGGCGTGCATTGACCGCAGTTCGCAAGAAATTTGCCACCGTGACACCCGGAATGGCTACCGGGTATTGGAATGCCAGGAACAGCCCAAGGCGGGAACGCTCGTCCGGCTTTAATGCCAGTAAATCTTTCCCTTTAAACCAGACTTCACCATTCGTAACGCTATAGGACGGGTGCCCCATTAAGGTATAAGCCAAGGTGGATTTTCCGGTTCCATTCGGACCCATTAGCGCATGGGTTTCGCCTTGTTTTACTGTCAGGTCCAGGCCTTTAAGAATTTCCTTGCCTTCGATGCTGACGTGCAGGTTTTTGATGACCAACTCTGACATTTAAACTCCTTATTTGGCTTTTTAACTGCCAAACAGAGATTATAGCAAAAAAGACGGAAAATGTCAATATTTATCATTTTTTTCTAGTATATTAATAAATATGGCTGTTTGGGAATAACTCTCAGTCGAAGCAATTGGGACTTCTTTCTATATCAACATATTTATCATAATAATCTATATTATTGACAAAGTCGAATGAGACTGTTATACTCTGATTTATGAAGAGTACTCGCGACCGCATCTTGCAAACCCTTATGCGCCAACCGCGTACCACCATCAATGGATTGGCAGTTGCGGTCGGTATTAATCCCATATCCGTTCGACACCACCTGACCAATTTACAGGTTGAAGGTCTCGTGAACACCGAGGAAGAACGACATGGCGTCGGCCGTCCCCGGTTGGTTTACTTCCTGACAGAGGCTGGAATGGAGCGCTTCCCCACGCGCTATCTGCGACTCACTACCCGTTTGCTGTCCCAAATGAAAGAAAGCATGCCCGAACCAGTGGTCAGCAAACTTTTCGCCGAAATGGCGGATGGCTTGGCGGAAGAGTATGCCACCCAGATGAAGGGCTTAAACATGGAAGAGCGCCTCAACCTGGCAAAAACCCTGCTTACCGAAGAAGGTTTCGACATCGAGTGGGAAAAATCCGGATCGCAGTACCATATCCATGAGATTACCTGCCCTTACCTTCAGATCGGGTTGAGCCATCCGGAGGTCTGTACGGTTGACCAGACGCTTATCTCCAGGATGCTAGCCGTCCCGGCCGAGAAAATCAAGTGTGTCTTGCAAGGGGATGCCCATTGTACCTATGTGGTGCAGGCGGAGCCAGCCCCAAAATGAGCGACGCGCCGATCATCCCCATCCATTGGGATATTAACGACACCCACCCCGACCTGGTCGAGCCGTTGCGCGCCAAGTTATCCGAAGTGGTCGATCCGGAAATTGCTTTGAACGTGATCCAGTTGGGACTTATCCGCAAAGTCAGCATCGAAAACAACGAGGCCTCTCTCTACGTTTTATTGACCACCCCTTTCTGCCCTTACGGTCCGGCCATGATGGAAATGATCAAACAAAAAGCCACTGAGGGATTGAATTTACCCGTCAAGATTGAATTGGGTGCAGAAATGTGGGATTTCTCGCTCATGGAAGACCCCGGCGCGCTTGACTGGGGCATGTATACCTAGAGAATAAAATATATAATAAAGGCGGGCTGCCCCTTGGCAGCCCGCCTTTTCAGTACCTATTATGACATTTTAAACAAGCCCATTAATTTCATCGCCAGGTTCATTTCCCCGGATAGTTTCAATTTCCCTTGCATAAAGGCTTGCATGCCGTCCAGTTCTCCGGTAAAAATCTTGACGAAATCACCCAAATCGGCGCTGATGGTCAACTTGGCGTTTGGTGCAATCCCCTTGATGACTTCACACTTAGCATCCTTGATGGTGAGGTAATAATCCGCAGCGTTTTCGCCGGCCAACTTGAGTTGGATGGTCGCATCTACGCCGACTGCTTTCTCGGGGATGAAAGCTGTTGACATGCGGGAGATGAAATCAGAAAGGGTGGGATCAGGCATTTTTTATCCTCATGAATTAATTTTCAGGTTATCTGTCAGTTCTTCACAGGGACCGGTACAATCCATGTCCCATTATAAATATAATCCCTTATAAACACAAATTCCTGTACTCGTTTACTAAAATGGTCAAAACCGCATCAAAAGAGTCACCAGGATCTGGGCGAACAATATTTTGAAGATCAATGCAGCCGGATAAACACTGGCATATGCCAGGGTGGCCTGGTCAGTGCTGGTCTGGTTATTTGCAGCCGACAGGCCAGGAGGATTGGTCATCGAGGCCGTCAACGCGCCCAGCGATGCGAGTGTTTCCATCTTAAAAACTTTCAAGGTAAGGTAAAGGCCAGCGGCTACTGACAGAATGGTCACCAGCGCCCCTGCCAGCAACAGGCTCCAGCCTTGCTTCTCGACAACCTGCACCAATTGTGCCCCGGCTGTGGTGCCAGCCCCGGCAAGGAAGAGCATCAGACCAAGCTCACGCGTGAGATTTTTTGCCGAAACCGGGACGTTGAGACGCATTGGGCCGATTCGCCCAAAGTGTCCGATCAACAGGCTAACGATAAAGGCACCCCCTGCTTCCCCAAGTTTAACGTCCACCCCGTTGGCTAACCGGAATGGGATCAATCCCAGTCCGATTCCCAGGACCAGCCCGAGCAAGTAAGGCAACATATTGGTTTCTTCGGCTTTGCGGGGTTCACCACCGGCTTTCTTCACAAAATCCTGGACATCCACTCTATCGCCCACCACGTGCAATCCGTCTCCGATATCCAGCATCACACTTCCCACCGGGCAGATCTCCAATCCCTGCCGGCGAATGCGGGTAATGATCACCCCGTAATTTTCCCAAATGTCCAGTTCGCTCAGCGTTTTCCCGGCAAATAAGGCCGAATTTAGTTCCAGGTCCTGCGACGCAATACTGGAATTCATATCCATCGGCACTTCAGTCTCTTCCCCGAGCACCAATTTTATTTTTTCCATTTCCGCATTCGGACCTACAACCATCAGAACGTCGCCAAGGTGTAGAATGAAATCAGGGGTGACCAGGCTTACCTGCTCACCCCGTCGCACACGGGTGATGTTCACAAGCGCCAACCGGTGCGGGTTAATTTCCCGTAACGATTTTCCATCCATATTTGGATTGGTGATCAAGATTTGCTTCACCACCAGCGAAGGCAATTCCTCCTGGCGCTCCGCCAACCACTTTTTATCTTCAAGACCGATATCCCGCTTGAGGATTTTCGGCAGGAACTGCACCAGCAACACCACGCCAATCATGCTGAATGGATAGGCGATTCCATATCCCACCGATACTGCCGCACTTAAATCAGGTGCGTTACGTGCAAAAACATCAATCGCCGCTGCAAGTGCCGGGGTGCAGGTCAATGCTCCTGTGTAAATCCCCACCGCCAGGTCATCTGGCAACTTGAACAATATGGCTACTCCCAGCGTTCCCAGGGCTCCCATCAACGCCACCAACACGCCGATTGCCACATATCGGATTCCGCGTTTCCGGAACATTCTGAAGAAACGCGGCCCTGCCTGTAGTCCGACTGCGTATACGAATAACAACAAGCCCAGGTCCATTACCACTTTCGGTACCGATAACCCGAAGTGACCGAAGACCAGCGCTACGAACAACACCCCCGCCGTTCCCAGGGAGATTCCCCGCCAGGAGACACTCCCTAGAAGAGCGCCGATGGCAAGGATGATGAAAAGCGCCAGCATTTGATCTGTAAGTAGTGCGGACATTAAGCGGATATTATAATGTACTCCGGTTATCTGCCCAATCCAATCGGAGTGGACTGATGGAATTTCAGCACAATATTCAAAAATACGCCTTGCATAAGGATACCGGAATCCCCCGTCCTTCAGTCGGTCAGGCGATCTTTGCTTTGTTTTGGAGCCAGGGTTTTGGATTGGAAAGAAAAATCTTACCAGAGCGGATTTGCGTCCACCTGACTGTCTGAATTTCCCCTGGAGTGATAAAGATAAAAAATTTGTAAGAAAGGTCGCCGGATATGTCCCTAAAATCTAGTTGTGCTATAATAGCCAAATATGACCGAAAACGTGCCTGAAACCCCTTCTGCAGAAGATCTGGCCGTCCAACGTGCCAACCTTCGCAAACAACGCTGGATCGTAGCCGCGCTGGTTGTTGGGGTTATCATCCTGGTTGCAGTGATTGTATGGGCGATTGTTGCCCTGAGCAGCAATCCAGCGGCAGCCGCAAATGTGCGGGATATATTCATCATTTTTATGGCACTTGAAAGTCTGCTCGTTGGCGCCGCGCTGGTGGTCCTGATCGTTCAATTAGCCAGCCTGATTAACCTGCTGCAGAATGAAGTCAAACCCATTCTGAAATCCACCACAGAGACGGTTAATACCTTGCGCGGCACAACAGAATTCTTGAGCGAAAACCTGGTCGAACCGGTCATCAAGCTGAATTCCTATTTGGCTGGATTGAAGAAAATATTTGATCTGCTCAATATTACCCGAAAATAATTCGTTCCCAAAAAAAGGAGAAATAAAATGTCTGATAATGATTTTGGAGCATTCTTGATTGGCTTTGTCGTCGGTGGTGTGGCTGGCGCAGTCGCCGCCCTATTACTGGCGCCTCAATCCGGGGAAGAAACTCGCACCCTGATTAAAGACAAAAGCATCGAGCTGCGTGATATGGCTGCCCAGCAGGCTGACGACATTGCCACCAAGGCCAGCCAGGTTGCCAATGATGCGAAAGTCCGCGGCAAGGGCATTGTGGAAGACGCCAAAGTGCGCGGTAAAGACCTGGTTGAATCGGCCAAGAAAGCGGTCGCCAAAAAACCTTCAGTCGAAGTTTCCGAAGAGTAATTGTAAATGGTTCAAAGCAAGGGTTTGACCGAGCGCGGTCAAACCCTTTATTATTTAATTTCGTTTGCCTGGCCCGCCGGAGATTGCTTGTTTGTATCGATGGTCGATTGTAAAACGGGAACAAATTGATTGCCCCATTCGTCTAGTTCGTATGAGCTCCACAATTCAGCCTGCGCGACCCGCAAACCCACCCGACCCCGGATGCCAAAGTGAAGAACCAGATTCGGTTTCTTGCATCCAACAGGGTGCTAAGGTTCGGGTCATTACCGCGGTTAAGAAAAGCATAAGAATGTTTCTGCCAGCCCCTTCTGAATATCCCGCAACCGATTATGATTGAGTTTTACAAAATTTACAAGTATTAGGAGATTACCGAAATGAAACACAGTTTGATAAAACACCTCTTGAGAAAATCCTCTGCCTTCCTGGCATCCATCTTTGTAGCGCTCTCCCTGGCTGCATGTAGTTTACCCCGCAGTGCGGCCACGCTACCCGTTCCCACCCTGCCTCCGGTCACGCAAGTAATCGCCTCACCGTTGCCTCCCACCAATACGCCAGCCCCAACCGATACGCCTTTACCGTCAGCCACTGCCACTCCCTCGCCAGTCAATATTGTCTTCGCCACTGGCACCACCGCAGCCGCTGAACAGGGCAGTCTCCAACCCGGTCAGGTGCAGAGCTATAATTTAAGCGCTGAAAAAAATCAGCCCATGATCCTGATCCTTAGTTCTGCCAATACCGGCTTGTACCTGGGCGTAACTGAACCGGATGGGACGGTTCTGCTCGATCCGGCCAAAGGTTGGACCAATTGGCAATGGCTATTGCCGAAAACCGAAATATATTCCATCCGTGTCTACGCCGGTTCAAATGGCGGATCCTACACCCTAACCACCAAGGTGGCTCAGGTGATCGAGTTTGCCGCGGGCACTACCTCCGCCACCCTTTCTGGCAGCACACCTGATGGATATGTGTTCTCTTACGCCCTTTACGCGAAGAAAGGCCAGGTCATGAGTGTCAGCCTGAATGTCCCCTCCACCACGGCTTATTTGGACGTTTTTGGATTGGCCTCGGGTACATTATTAAGCTCTGCTGACAAGGCCGCCACATGGACGGGTACCTTGCCAGCAGATCAGGATTACATTATCGAAGTTATTCCGGCCAATGGGCAGGTAGTTAATTACAGCTTGACCGTTAACGTGCCTTGAAGTTTCGGGGCGGTTAAGGGGAGACAACCGACCAGCTTGCCTCGCCTGATAACATATTCGGGCTGGTGACGATTGCTTTGATCTTGTAATTTCCGCAGTCGGTTTTATAAGCCCCGCCCGGGTCGAAGGTCTGCGTGGAAGCCGATGAGAAATCCAAAGTGGCATCATCGGTCTGGTTGCGCAGAGAACCGTCGCCGTTGTAGATTTCCAGGTGGTAGACCACCGTTGCCGGACCGTTGGTTGTGATGGACAGGCTGAAGTTGGTCGGGTTCGGGCCACCGCAGAATCCGTGCACCACGCTCGGGGTTGTGATGGTCACATCCGTGACCAGGCCGGTCGGGATGGGCAGGATGGGCACCGCGGTCAGATCGCCTGAAGTGGTTGCTACCGCACCCGAAACCCAGCATTGCGTGCCGATTGCCAGCGGATTCTCGATCTGCCACCAGCTCTTGTCGGAAATCGTTCCCAATATTGGGACAGTTTGCCCCACTCGCAAGGCTCCCACCGAAAGATAGGCCGTCCCAGGGCCGAATCTGCAGTTGGCGTCTGCCGAACTGGGGCTGATCATGGCAACGGATGGCGTAGCCGTATCCATAATGGTTGGCGAGGGAGTAAAGGTGTCAGTGGCAATAATTGCCGGTGACTCCGTGGCGCTGGTTCCGTCTGGCGCCATATACAAACTAAAGGCGGTTGGAAGGCTGGGATCTGAAGCTGCCGGGAACGGATAAGTCAGGCTGGGGAAGGAACCGGAGAAATGCCAGCCCGTCTTTGCGACCGTTACGTGGCAGGTCCCTGCAGGCAGGTTGGTAAAATTGAACATGCCGTCTGCCCCGGTGAGCTGGTTCTGGACGGGGCCGCAGTCGGCCAACGTAACCTGCACGCCATCCAGTGGACCTTCGCCGGATTCGATGGTGCCGTTACCGTTCGTATCCTGGTAAACCACACCTTTCACTACTCCACCTGATGCGGTAGTTGCCGTGGCAGTGCTTGTGGACAAGCTGCAAGCCGACTGGATCAATACCAGGAGCATGCCTGACAGGATGAGTTTATAAGTTGTACGCTTTTCGAACATCATTGCCTCGCTTTCTATTTTTCTTCCAGCCCTATAATATACGAAACAAGTCTGAATTACTATAGCCTATAAGTCGGATTCCATTCTTTCTACCGCATGCCATGCGCACTTGATTGGCGACTCTATCGGTGCGATTAGGATTCCCACCTAACCAATCCCCCAGCTCCAAAGTCATTTTTCCTTCAATAATTTCGTGTTGCCAGGTGTGTTTTTTTTTGAGGGAGTCACCCCATCAAGAATTCCAAAAGTACCCGGTTGAATTGCTCCGCCTGGTCCACACTTACCGCATGCCCAGCTTTAGGGATGACCACCTGGCGTGCACCCCGGATCCCCTCGACCAACTTTTTTTGACGAGCCGGGCTTATCGTCGAGTCGTCTTCACCCGTGATGACCAGGGTCGGGGATTGGATTTCTTTTAGGCGTTTCCTGGAATCGAACGTCCCCAAACAAACCATGGCTCTGCGGTAGGCGCGTGGGTCGGCGCTGGTAACGCTGGTGATGTACATCTCCCGCAGCACCCGATCATCAGGGTTCGGGAAGACGTGCCAGGCGACGATCTGCGCCTGGGCATCCTTGCCCCTGGCGGTTAGCGCGGTTGCCCGCCTGGCGAAATAGAACCAGCCTTTGACATCTTCGGGACGCAAAACACAGAAAGTGCTCACCAGTACCAATTTTCTAACCAACTGTGGGAAATCCAGGGCTAATTGTTGGGCGATCACCCCGCCCATTGAAAGCCCCACTACATGCGCCGGCTCATTCCCCACCTGCTTCAACAGCCCGGCCATTTGGGCAGCCACGCGTTGCATGTTCCAGCCCTGACCGTCGTATGCGCTTTCTCCAAAACCCGCAACATCCGGCGCGATCGGGCGATAACCGGCCTGCCCCAGCGCCGGCATTTGCAACGTCCATGAGTTGCCCTCCGCCCCCAATCCATGCAACAGTAATACGATTGGTTTTCCGGACGGATGGGGGTCAAGGTAATGCGTCCCGTTCATGCCACTCCTGGATATTTTCCACACGAAATCCGATCAAACAATTCGCCTAGCGACTTTCGGGCAAACTTTTCCATATCTGGTGGACGTGCACCCGGTCGTGACCCGCCATAAACCCCGCCAGTTCCTGCAGGCTCGTCGGGCCAAAGATGGCATGCCTGGCCGGTCTACCCCATTCTTCGCTGAGCCCATCCAAGAGTTCCAACATTTCTTTACGCGCCAAAATAAACTCGCGCAGCGCCTGGGGACCATCCTGGTCTGCGCAGTTCCGCTCCTTCACCCAGACATCGGTAACTTCACCCGGCAGGAAAGGATTCTCCCCAGACAGCACCTTCTGGATGCGCGGGAGGTTGACCTCCCGGTCCACGTCCCGCAGGTGGCAGACGATCTCGGTCGGACTCCATTCGCCTGGTGCGGGCGCTTTCTTCCAACCCTCCGGGGATAGTCCCACCATAAGCGTGGCCAGCCCGGCAGGCGTGGAACGCAGATTTTCCAACACCGCCCTTGGCCTCTCGAATTTCATCTTCAGCGTTTCCGGATCGGTTTTTTCGAGCCATTCCTGCAAGGATCCGAGTGGACCTTGTGGAATGCCTGCCGGTTCTTCCAATATTTCACCGTTTTTTCGCACCCAGTAAACGCTCATCCCGGCCGACTGTGTGGGTTTGACTTCCCGTTCCACGTCGTCGCCTACCATCACTACCGGGTCGTCTGGCCAACCCAGTTGTGCCATTATTTCAGGGTAATAAGCGACTGTTTCCTTGGTGAAATGGAACTTCTCGTAGGAGGTCACGATTGCAAATGGATACTTATCTGGTGATAAACCCGCCCAGCGGAGACGGTGCTGGATCGCTTTCAACGGGAATAGCGGGTTGGTGGCGATCACGACCCGAAATCCCTGTTCGAAGGCCCAATCCACCAGCCGAACGGCTTCGGGGATTGGTGTGGTCAATGAACCCAGTTTGGGGAATTCCTCGTCGTAAAACTGGTTTATCCGCTCCTTTAACCCTGCCCGCTCTATCTTGAGCATAGAGTAGAAATGTGCATCGAAAACTTCTCGTAAGGTCAATCCGGGATCACGGTTTTCCATCATGGCCCTGGTGCCGCTCATCAAGGCGGGCAGCATCACCTCGGGCGAAACCTTATCCGCCAGCGCCTTCGAGAGCGCCTGGAAATATGCCGGAATAAAGGCGTCCATGTTGGTATTCAGCAAGGTATCGTCAAGGTCTAGCAGTAGCGTTATCGGCATGAACTAATCTCCTGGATTTGCTTGGTTCCCCCCGCGTGATCATTCCTATTTTTTAACTTCGAAAATGGATGGAAAGGGATGGCATTCCCCACAACCAATGTGCGGATCGAATCCGGATCGCTCGGTTTTTTCGCAGTAGGTGCTGACCTTGACGCGTTTCTGAAACCCAGCCGTGATTGAACGGGTTACTTCCGCCGCGCAGCCGCATGAACTCGCAGGCATTCGCCATTTCGATCGCTGGGACCGGGCAGGTTCGGCACAAGGCCGGCTTCCATTGCGCGCCTAATAGCCGGCATTCTTCGTGGTCGCGGCCGCGGTAATAGTCGCCATAAAAATATTTGCATTCGGAACCAGCCGGAGTCTTCATCTTTTCATTCCTCCGACCGGCGCGTGGATTGAAATTCGGTTATACACGCGTAACGTAACTGCCATCCCGTGTATCCACGCGGATGGTATCGCCTTCCTTGACGAAGTTGGGCACCTGCACTTCCACGCCTGACTCGAGCTTGACCTTCTTGGTAACGCCTGTGGCAGTATCACCCCGCACGGATACTTCCGCAAATACCACCTTCAGGTCCACGTTGAGCGGCAGTTCCACGTCCAACGCCTCCCCATTGTAGAAAGTCAGTTTGCATTCCATCCCTTCTTTGAGGAAGGGTGCTGAATCGCCCAGGATGGCTTTCGGGATCCCGGGCTGATCGAAAGTTTCATTGTCCATGAAGTAGTAATTATCACCATCGTTATACAGGTATTGGACATTATGGAAATCGAGTCGGGCATCCTGCACCTGGCTGCCGGAAATAAAGGTTTTTTCCAGAGTGGCACCGGTACGCAGGTTGCGGGCTTTTATCTTGATGGTGGCGTTGCCACGTCCGGGTTTATGGTGAGCATATTCCAACACGCGCCAAAGATTACCATCCAGTTCGAACGTTACACCTTTACGAAGATCATTTACGTCAATCATAGCTGCTTCCTTTACATGAGTTGCAAACGGGCGGGATTATACTTCTTTCCCTATAGGCGTGGCAAGGGAAAATTCGCAACGTCCTTTACGAACAGACCCGATTGTACGGCTGGGTTCATCCGTTTCCTCGCGTGCTCTGCTTATATTTTTGTTGCTTAATGGTGTTGCCCGGCTTCTGGGTCTCCACGCAGGAGTTCGACGGCATGCTCCAGAACCGGCAGGATCACCTGCAGGTTCTCTCGAGCGCCTTTGGGGCTTCCAGGCAGGTTGACGATCAAAACACTGCCTCGCATCCCCGCTACCGCACGGGAAAGCATCGCGTGTGGGGTCACCTTTAGGCTTTCGAAACGCATGACCTCACCCAATCCGGGCGCTTCCCGGTCGATTACTCCCCGGGTTGCCTCGGGGGTAATGTCCCGCAAGGCAAAACCAGTCCCTCCGGTGGTCAGGATCACGTCCAGCCCGCCTTCATCCGCCCAAGTCGATAAGGTCTTTTTTAGGGGCAGGATTTCATCCGCCAGGACGGCCGTTTTAACCACTTTCCAGCCCTGGGCCATCACCATCTCGGTCAATCCCGGTCCGGAGAGGTCCGGGCGTTCGCCTCTCGCCGACCGGTCAGATACGGTCAGGATGCCGAAACGGAGAGGCTCTTTTTTTGGATTTCCTTCGGTTATCGTCTGAACCATTGTTAAAGCACCTTGGTGTAGGTATATATACTATCCATGCGTTCCCAATTCCGTTTTTCATAAAAACGCATGGCGTTCTCGTTATCGGTTGTTACCAGCAGATAACACTTGATGCAACCTTTCGCTTTAAGCCGGCGTTCCACCTCATCCATTAGCTGGCTGCCCACCCCAGATTTCCGGGTCCCCGCCTCCACTGCCAGGTGGTAGATCAAGCCGCGCCGGCCGTCAAAGCCGCCGATTACCGTCCCGATCATCCTGCCGTCTGCTTCTGCCACCAGGAACAGGTCCGGGTCACGTTCGATTTTCTTCTGGATCTCCTCCGCTTCGTCGGATTTTCGGAGGTTGATCCCTGGTCCGGCGTTCTCCCAAAGGTATAAGGCTGCCGGGTAATCTTCGGGATATTGGAATTCCCGGATTTTTACCCGCGGATTCTGTTCTTTCCGGGTTTTAGTGGAACCTTCCAATTTGGAAAATTCCGAACTCGTTCCGAAGTTCTTTGTCGCTCATACTTTCGATCTGTTATGCACGCAATAAATCGAATAATTCATTCGGCATGTAGGGTTTGAGCAGAAACTCATCCGCTCCGACCGCCATGCATTCATCCGTTTTATCGATCCCGGAAGCCATGATGATCCGGACCTTGTTCAGGTCCGGCGCTTTTCGCACCTGCCGGACGATATCCAGACCGTTCTTGTCACCCAGGAAGATGTCAATCAACAGGATATCAGGCATGATTGCCCGGATGTTCTCCAGCACATCGCCGCTCTTATCCAGCAGGGTGAACACCTGGTACCCTTCCATGCCAAGCAGGGTCTTCAAGAGCGACACCATCGTGTAGTCGTCATCCACCAGAAGTATTTTTTGCATCTATTTTCGCTCTTGTTCTCTTTTTGGCTTGCGGCGCCGGTTCCAATGCTGCCTTGAGCACCTCGTTCACCGACCCGGCAAATACAAAGGTAAGCGCCTTGTGTACTTCCGCCGGTAGATCGTCCAGGTCGTTTTCGTTGCGCTTTGGCAGAATGACTGTCTTTAATCCCGCTCGATGTGCCGCGATCATTTTCTCCTTGATCCCGCCCACCGGCAGCACCTGCCCTCGCAGGGTAACTTCGCCTGTCATGGTGACGCCCTTCTTTACCGGGCGACCGCTTAGCAGGGAAACCAGCGCGGTCGTCATGGTGACTCCGGCTGATGGGCCATCCTTGGGTTGCGCTCCTGCTGGAATGTGCATGTGGATATCGGTCTTGTCGAAGAAATCCTCTTGCAGGCCGATTTCCTCTGCGTGCGCCCGCACGTAAGAAAGGGCTGCCCGTGCCGATTCCTGCATCACGTTCCCGACCGATCCGGTGATCTGGAACCCCTTTGCACCCGGCATCTTCGTGGCCTCGATGAACAGGATATCACCGCCGAAAGGAGTCCAGGCCAGTCCCGGTACTACCCCAGGGATCGAAGTACGCGTGTCGATCTCCTCCGACTCCATGAAGACCGGGTGTCCAAGCAGTTCTTTCGCTACTTTGGGCGTAATCCTGGCGGATTGTTTTTTTCCTTCTGCAATGCTCGTTCCTATTTTCCGGCACACCGCGCCGATGCGCCTCTCCAGGTTGCGAACTCCCGCTTCGCGCGTATATTGGTTGATGATCGTCCTCAAGGCTTCCCTGGTCAGCGATACCTCTCCCGGGCGTAAACCGTTCTCCCGAATCTGGCGCGGCACCAGATATCCCTTGGCGATGGCAACTTTTTCTCCCTCGGTATAACCCGAGAGCTGGATGATTTCCATTCGATCGATCAACGGTGGCGGGATAGTCTCCAACTGGTTGGCTGTGGTAATAAAGAAAACTTGTGAAAGATCGTATGCCACTTCCAGGTAGTTATCCCGGAATTCAAAGTTTTGCTCCGGATCGAGCACTTCCAGCAGGGCCGAGGCCGGGTCTCCATGGAAATCCATGGTCAGCTTGTCCACTTCGTCCAGCATGAAAACCGGGTTGTGGCTTTCCACGCGCCGCAGGGCTTGCAAAATACGCCCTGGCATTGCTCCGATGTACGTACGCCGGTGGCCGCGGATCTCTGCTTCATCGCGCACGCCGCCCAGCGAGATGCGGATGAACTTGCGTTCCATTGCCCGTGCGATCGATTGGCCGAGGGAAGTTTTTCCAACCCCTGGAGGACCGATGAAACACAGAATTACGCCTTCACGCTCGCGCCGGATCAGGTCCTTGGACGGCTCCACATGGTCGTCTTTGCGTTCCAGGCGCAGCTTGCGTACCGCCAGGAATTCCAATATCCGCTGTTTGATGTCCTGCAACCCGTAATGGTCCTGGTCCAGTATCTTCCGTGCGTGGGCGATGTCAAGGTTATCCACCGTACCCTGGCTCCAGGGCAGGGAAACCAGCCAGTCGAGATAGGTTCGAATGACTCCGTATTCTGCCGCTGCGGTTGGCAGTCGCGCCAGCCGTTCCACTTCCCGGCGAGCTTGCTTGTCGGCTTCTTCCGGCATTTTCGCCGCTTCGATCTTTTTCCGGAACTCATCCACGTCGATGGTTTGTTCGTCGTTTTCCCCAAGTTCCTTTTGAATCGCCTTCATCTGTTCCCGCAGGAAGTATTCACGTTGGACTTTTTCAATTCCCGATCGGGCCTGGTTCTGGATTTTTGCGCCCAGGCTCAGTACGTCGGTCTCGCGTACCAGCAGGTCGACCAGTTTCTCCAACTTGGCTTGTGTCGAATCCATTTCGAGCAGGCTCTGCGCGTCCTGTAATTCGATGCGTTGGAAATTGGCGATCGTATAAGCCGTTTGGAGTGGGTCTTCCAGCGATGTGATCGAGGCCACCAGTTCTCTTGGTACGGATGGGGTTAGCCCTGAGATCTGCTCGAACTGGTCGCGCGCCGACCGGGCCAGTGCCTCGATTTCCAAACCGGTTTCAACCGTTTCAGGCATCACCTCGATCTTGGCTTTGAGGTATGGTTCGGTTTGGACGAACTCCCCCACCTTGAAGCGCGCCAACCCCTGCACCAGCAGCCGGATCGTATTATCCGGCACCCGGAATAGTTGGTGGATGGTGGCGATCGTACCGATCGGATACAGGTCCGCTGGACCGGGCTCTTCCACGTCCGGGTCACGCGCTGCGATCAAGCCGACCAGTTTTCCAGGGGTGACCGAGACTTCGTCGACCAGTTTGATCGAGCGCATTTGGCCGATGGTTAGTGGCACCGCCGTTTGTGGATAAACCACCACACCCCGCAATGGCAGGATCGGCAAAACATCCGGATACTTGGGAGTTTCATCCTCGGTTGTTGCGGCCTGGTCCGATTCCTTTTCCTGTTCCTCTTTCTTCTGCACACGGGTAAATATGGAAGGCAGGAACAGGTCCTTCAGTGTCTGGTCATCGTTCTGTAACCAATCAAGACCATCCATCGGATTGGTATGCCATCGGGATGCGGTCATATATAGAAATTAACCTTTTATGGGAATTTGGGTGGGTCTGATTTTTGGCAGGATAATGGTCAGGAAGCCGTCTTGATAATCCGCGTCGGCTTTGCTGACATCCACACTCGGGGGGATTTCCACCGCAGAGCTGAACTCGCCGAAGCGGATCTCCATCTGGTGGTAGGCGCGCCACTCAGGGTTTTCTCTTCGTACGCCGGTGATGACCAACAAGTTATCCTCTGCGTTGATCGAAAAATCTAACTCGTTCATTCCGGCCACTTCCACGCGCACAACAAAACTGGATTCCGTCTCGTAAACGTCGGTCGGCGGAACTCCAGGCATATGAATGCAGGTTAACCTGCCAACCAACGATGCGCGATCCGGAGAAGGAACGCTCGGTTTGCGCGTCTGACTTCCTTGGCAAGGGCGACATGGGCCACCTCCTCAATCTAGCGCGGCTTTGGCTGCTTTCAAAACTTCGGCGTAATCCGGTTCCACGCCCAGCGCGGGCATATATGCCACGTAAGTGAGCTTGCCGGATCGGTCCACCACGAAGATCGCCCGGCGCAGGGTCCGGGTCTCTTTCATCAGCACTCCGTACTTCTCGCCAAAATCAGCCGTCATGTGATCGGACAGCACCTTTACCTGGTCCACCCCGGCTGTTCCACACCAGTGACTCTGTGTGAAGGGCAGGTCGGCGGTGACCACCAGTACGGCGATATCCTGGCTGAGTTTGGCTGCTTCCTGGTTGAACCGCTTGATCTCGCGGTCGCATACATCCGTTTCCAGGGAAAGTGCCGAAGCGATGATGCGCACTTTTCCTTGCGTATCTGCCAATCCATGGAACGTTGACCATTCGAGACTCTGAACAGTAAATTCCGGCGCAGCCTGGCCAACTTTCAAGTCTGCACCGACCACCGTCATATCTTTACCTCTAAATTGTAAAATCCCTGTTCGTTCGAGAGACATAATTACTCCTTTCTTTCTTATTTTACCCCCTCTCTTTCTAAAAAGGTTGCTGTGAACGGTCGTCTCATATATTATTTATATATGAGGAATTTATGGCGGTTTTGGAACGCATGACCGCTGATAAATAAAGAAAAATCTGCCCCACGATTGAGCGGGGCATTTTTGGTAATTTATTGGCGTGTTGATTGATTGAAAGATGTTTGGCGCCCCTGGGGGGATTCGAACCCACAACCTACTGCTTAGAAGGCAGGTGCTCTGTCCATTGAGCTACAGGGGCATCGGTCAAGCCACGTAGGGTCGCAAGCCTTTATACACACGCGGCCCGGCGATGGTTTTCAAAATGGTATCGGCTGGACGGTTTAACCGCTCGCCTAATTCTTCCGGAGTCATAGGGACATTGCCATTGGCCAGAAAAACCCGGAAGATCGCTTCCACCATGACGGTATGTTCGTTGAGAAAGCCTTCCTGCTTGGCGCAGTGCTGGATAAGCGTATGCTGCAAACCATCCATCTCGTGTACCTCGGCGGTTTCCGGATCCACCCAATCGATGGATTGTCCTTCAGGCAAGCTGGCGAACGCTTCCTGGTGCGCCGGGCAGAGCATGCTTGCCAATGCCACGTGCCAGTTCCTGTCGTTGGCCTTCCACCAATCGAAATCGATGTGGAAGGGCATCTGGACGGTCGGTTTGACCAGGCTGAACTTCTTCAATTCACTCATCCTGGTCCTCCGTATCCGCCAGACGGAAGTGTAAATCACCCACGTGCGTGAATTTCGAGTTACCAGCCAGGTAGGTCATCAATGGCCCGGGCGGACACCGCCGGATGATATTCAAGGCTGAGTACAGTTCCTGGGCATGCACATGTCCCTGCACATTCATCTTAACCAGTTCTTTCATCATGTTGGTCACCAGTTGTTCGAATGACAGGTGTTGTTTGGCCATTTGCAGGCTGGCTTCGTCCACACCCGGGACATCCGGGACGGCGATTACCATCCGTTCGTTGAATTCGGCCGTAATGTTCTGTTTGAGCATCGCAAAGACCACGCCGCCGTCGCTGCCCACCAGTACGGTCCGTACCCAATCCCGCATCGGCCGGTGGGTTTTCGCCGTTACCACCACCTGACCGGGGTTTTTTCCTTTTGCAATCGAGATCAAACTACCGGGGATCAGGCCGTATTTCTGATAATACGCACTTAACCCGACCACATACCCGCGTTGGCGCACCACCCACGCCGGCATCTCTTCCCGGGTCAGCCCATCCACCAGTCCAAAGCGTACGCGTGAAGTGTAATCGGCTGTTGGAAATAGTTTACGTACCCGGCTGGATACGGGCAGCGTGCCCGCCCGCCAGTGCGGGTAACTCAGACTGATCACCACTTCGTTACCCTCGTCGCTGGGTACTTTGCTTTCAGCCAGTTCATCGTCCAGTTCCGCTTCCAGGGCCAACATATCCTCGGTCATGGCAGAACGATCGTAAGGAATTTCGATATACCGCAATGGAACAGGAATTTGTTGCACGTCTTCCGGCTCGAGCCGTTTCAGGAACCAAAGCACCTCTCCCGCCGGTCCCACTTCGTCAAACCGTCCGTCTTCCTGCAATGCAAAATTCAATGAGAACTCGATCAGCTTGGGGTTGACGTTGCCTGCCAGGTCCAGCTGTTCGATCAGCGCCTTGGTCGGGAGCGGTTTTCCGCCGGCCTCATCCAGCACCGCCTCAGCCAGGTTAAGATGCCCTACGTTTACATCCACCAGTAGCGAACGCGGGAACCAGCGTCCCGCCACCTGCACCAACGCTTTATCGGCTTCGAGCGCACTGGCCAACTTATGCTCGATTTCCTGTCCGTGGGCTGCCAAGACGTTGACCGGGTTGAGCAATTGATCGTCATCCGATATTTCCAGCGGTTGGTTGAGTTTGTGCTCTTCCAAACCTGCCGCAAATATGCGCGGGTTCTCGCCTTCGAATTCGACCTCGATGACCTCGAACTCACTCTGGGCTGGGTTTACCCCGGGACGGATGCTGGCAACCTTCCCCTTTTTCCAATTAAACGCCGGAAAAACAAGCTTTTCTCCGACCTTATAATGCTCCTTGGGAAGGTAGATCTTGCCGTCCGATTTCCGTTGCTCGATCAGTGACTGCCGTTCATCGCGGATACGTTCTTCCACCAGGATTGGGACGAGCTCAGTCTCGTTGAGCGGTATTTCATTCTCAAAAAGATGGTTGCTGATGAATTCGAGGTCTTTTTTGTTAAGGGAAAAAGTCTGCCAGTAGTCTGGAGACAAAGTGAGAGGAACGCCAGCCATAGCCTGCCTTGAATTTAGATTACCCTTACGGGTGGATTAACGGGAATTAACCGCAGTCAATAATTATACCCTACCTTGACAGAGCTACCTGCTTAACTTACTATAGGTGCTTGATAACCCTGTTATATTCCCCTGATCGAGGTATGGAATGCGCATCGGCATGCTGACAGACGTGTACAAGCCGCACGTCAGTGGGATAACCAACTATATCTCGCTAAATAAGGAATACCTTGAAAAAGCCGGGCATGAAGTCTATATTTTCACCTTCGGAGACCTGGATTATCCCGATGATGAAGAACGCCTGATCCGTTCCCCGGGCTTTCCATTAACGGACACCGGTTATTATCTCAGTTTCCGCTATAGTCGCCAGGCCAAGTCCATCCTTCGAACGATGGACCTGGTGCATGTCCATCATCCGTTTTTAAGTGGCAGGTTGGCTCTGAATTACTGCCGCCCGCTGCGGATCCCCATCGTTTTCACCAACCATACCCGCTATGACCTTTACGCCCAGGCATACCTGCCCCTTTTGCCGGAGGAGTTTAGCGATACTTTTCTAGAGACCTACATGCCCACCTTTTGCCAGGCGGTTGACCTTGTGATCTCCCCTTCTGCCGGGATGGCGGATGTATTGAAAAGGCTGGGTGTCACCTGCCCGATCGAGATTATCCCCAACGGGGTCGACCTCCAACGCTATTCCAGCGTCTGCAAAGACTGCCGGTCGGAATCAGGCTTTCACGAAGACGACCTACTGTTGGTTTATTCCGGGCGGCTGGGGCCGGAAAAAAATCTGGATTTCCTTATCCATGCCTTCGCCGGCACTGCCGAAGCGGTCCGCAACGCCCATCTCCTGATCGTCGGCGGTGGCCCGGAGGAAAGCTGCCCTGAAGCGTGCAGCCGAAATGACCCCGGTCGCCGGACGCATTCATTTTACCGGTATGCTTTCCCGAGAGGTGTTGCCGGATTATCTTTCCATGTCTGATATCTTCGTGACCGCATCAGTCACAGAGGTGCATCCCTTGTCCGTGATAGAAGCCATGGCCTCCGGATTGCCGGTTATGGGAGTCCACTCCGTCGGCGTTGGCGATATCGTCGAAGACGGTCTGACGGGATTTCTTTCCAGCCATGACCAAGCTGCCTTTGCTGCCTTGCTCACCCGCCTTTGCCTGGATGGCGAACTCAGGCGCAGCATGGGTACCGCCGCCCGCCAGGCCTCCGGGAAATATGCCATCGAGCGAACCACCCAGTTCATGCTGGAACGTTACCAGAGACTCCTGCTCGAATTTGCCCCTCACCGGCGCGGCCTGGGTGTTCGCGTCCGTTCCCTGTGGGAAAAACTGCGCACGTGACTACGCGCAAGCAGGCTCTCGGTCAATGGGGCGAGGATACAGCAGCCGGCTACCTCGAAAGCCAAGGCTACGTCGTTTTGACGCGCAACTACCACACCGCACACGGCGAAATTGATATCGTCGCCACCCGGGACACCGCCCTTATTTTTGTCGAAGTAAAAACCCGCACATCCCACGCCTTCGCCTACCCTGAAGATTCCGTCAACCTGCGCAAACAGGCGCATCTGCTTTCGGCTGCCCAGGATTACCTCCAGGCGCACCCCCATAGTCCCGAAAGCTGGCAGTTTGATGTGATCGCCATCGAGAAGAATCCCACCAGGCCTCCCGAGATCGTGCATTTCGAAAATGTCATCTCCTGACCCCTCTTCGCTTCCCCCGATCCCCTTGATCGTCATCGTCGGCCCGACCGCCGTCGGCAAGACTGAACTTTCCATCCGGCTGGCCGAACGGTTGCACGCTGAGATCGTCTCTGCCGATTCGCGCCTGTTTTACCGTGGCATGGATATCGGCACCGCCAAGCCCAGCCTGGAGGAGCGTTCGCCGCGTCCCGCATCATCTCATCGATGTGGCCGATCCCTCGCAAACCTGGAGCCTGGCGATCTTCCAACAGGCAGCCGCTGAAGCCATTGCAGACATCCATGGGCGCCACCATTACCCCTTCCTGGTTGGTGGAACCGGTCAGTACATCCATGCCGTCACCCATGGCTGGACACCTCCAATTACTGCTCCCGATCCGCAGTTGCGGGCCGAGCTGGAAGCCCAGGCACACGAGAAAGGCTTTCAGGCCATGCATGCAGAATTGCAAAGCCTGGATCCCGCGGCCGCCGAAAACATCGATCCACGCAATCTGCGCCGCACCATCCGGGCCCTGGAAGTCATCCGCCTGACCGGTCGCAAGTTTTCCGAACAGCGCCGCAAGCAAAACAGCCCTTACCGACTTTTGACCATCGGGTTGACTCGTCCCCGGCCTGAGCTGTATCCGCGCCTGGATGCCCGTATCGAAGCCATGTTTGCCGCCGGGTTTCTCGGCGAAGTCCGGCGCCTGCTCGACTCTGGCTGCTCTCCCGACCTGCCGACCATGTCTGCCATCGGGTACCGGGAATGCCTGGCCGTCCTGGACGGTAGAATGGACCTGGAACAGGCAAAAACCGAGATGCGACGCCTGACACGCATCTTCGTGCGCCGCCAGGCAAACTGGTTCAAGCTGACCGATCCGACCATCCATTGGTTCGAGGCTGGCAAGGTCAGTATCGACGAAATGAAATCCTTGATCGCTACTTTTTTGCACGCAGGTGATTGATGCTATACTTTTATCCGTAGTAACGAATAAATTCGTTACTACGCAGAGACGACTTCAGTCGTTACCTCCTCCTCATCAAAATCCTCGTCGCAGAAGGGCAATCTCATGGATATCCAGATCAAAGAAGTCGCCTGCCCTCAAAGACATCAAAACCTTTGTCAAATTCCCCCTTTATCTGTATAAAAACAACCCATATTATGTCCCCAACCTGCTCTCCGACGACCTGAACACCTTTCGCAGGGACAAGAATCCCGCCTTCGAAACCTGCCAGGCGCGTTATTGGCTGGCCTACCGGGGGGATCAACTGGTTGGGCGGGTTGCCGCCATCCTAAACCGCCCGCACATCCAGAAGTGGGGCCAGGCCTACCTCCGCTTCGGTTGGCTGGATTTCATCGACGACCCGCAAGTATCCGCGGCCCTGTTGCAAGCCGTGGAAGGCTGGGCTAAACAGCTCGGCATGTCTGCCGTGCATGGTCCTCTGGGTTTCACCGACCTCGACCGGGAAGGCATGCTCGTCGAAGGGTTTGAAGAATTGGCCACCATGTCCACCTGGTACAACTATCCTTATTACCCGGTCCATATGCAGGCGCTTGGATACGTTAAGGATATCGATTGGGTGGAATATGAGATCACAATGCCAGCCGAACCCGAACGGAGGGTCGCTCGTCTGGCGGATATCGTCCAAAAGCGCAACAATTTCAGGCTCTTGGAGATGAAACACAAGCGGGAACTCCTGGTCCATGCCAGGGAATTGTTCCAGTTGCTCCAGGATGAATATACACCGCTGTATGGTACCGTTCCACTTACTTCCAGGCAGGTGGAGGCCTATATCAGCCAGTATTTTGGGTTTGTCAAACCGGAATTCGTTCCCATCGTTGTCAACGATAAAGATGAAATGGTTGCCTTTGGGATTGCCCTGCCATCCCTTTCGCACGCCTTGCAAAAGTCACATGGACGCCTCTTCCCCTTCGGTTTCATTTACTTGCTCAATGCCCTCAGGAAGAATGACCGCGCCGACCTTTATCTTGTGGCAGTGAAATTGGAATATCGCGGCTCGGGCGCCAACGCCATGCTCATGAATAGTATGTACACTGTTTTCCGGAAACTCGGAGTCAGGAAGGTGGAAACCAACCCCGAACTGGAGACGAATCATCTCGTACAGGGTCAGTGGAAATATTTTGAAACCCGCCAGCACAAACGCCGGCGGATCTTTATCAAACAGATAGGAATTTAAATTCTGGAAGCCCAATCCCTCCCGACCGACCTGGATGGCGCGATTCGCAAGCATCGCACCGCCAATGCCACCCTCACCCTGACAGTCGGCGGCGCGCCCCTCGCCCATCAGGAATTCTTGCTGGAACAGAAGCAGCACCGTTTCCTCTTCGGAGGCACCTGGGGCGATAGCACCATCGCCCTGGCCAACGGGGAATGTACCGGTGCCGAAAAAGACGCGGCTGAATTGCGGAATGAACGTTTCCTGGCACTTTTTAACCAGGCGACCCTGCCGTTTTATTGGGCCCGTTTTGAGCCTCAAAAAGGCCAGCCCCAGACCCAACGCATTCTGAATACCGCCCGCTGGTATCAGGATCACGGCTGTGTGGTCAAAGGCCATCCGCTTTGCTGGCACACCATGACAGCAGACTGGCTGCTCGACCTGAGCCCGCGCGGCATCCTGCAGGCCCAGCAACGGCGCATTCAGCGCGATGTAGCGGATTTTGCCGGGGTGATCGATATGTGGGACGTGATCAACGAAGCGGTCATCATGCCCATTTTCGATCGCTACGATAATGGCATCACCCGGCTGTGCAAGCAAATGGGGCGCATCGAATTGATCCGTTCCATGTTCGATAGCGTGCGCGAGGTCAATCCGCGTGCAGTGCTATTGTTGAACGATTTTGACGTTTCCCCCGCTTATGACATCCTGATCGAAGGCTGCCTGGAAGCCGGGGTTCACATCGATGTGATCGGCATCCAGTCTCACATGCACCAGGGCTATTGGGGCTCTCAGCGTACCCTGCAAGTGCTTGAGAATTTCGAGCGCTTCAACCTGCCAATCCACTTCACCGAAAACACGCTCGTTTCCGGCCATCTCATGCCCCCAGAGATCGTGGACCTGAACGATTACCAGGTCGAAGATTGGCCCACCACTCCCGATGGGGAACAGCGTCAGGCAGAGCAGGTGGTTTTACATTACAAGACCCTCTTCTCCCGCCCGGCCGTGCAGGCCATCACCTGGTGGGATCTTTCCGACGGCGGTTGGTTGAATGCACCGGCCGGCCTGCTGCACAAAGATCATAGCCCCAAACCTGCCTACGAAGAATTAATGAAATTGATCAAGGGAGAATGGTGGCTGGCCCCCACCCGGCTGACCACGGATGCCGCCGGCCGGTTCACTTTCACCGGTTTCCTGGGCGATTATCAAATCAGCCTGGGCGCTCAGAAAAAGAGCTTTTCTCTCAAGGAGAATGGCGAAGCCACCCTTGCTATCGAATTCTAGTTCAGCAATTGTAATTGGTGCGGGTCCAGCCGGCTTGATGGCTGCCGAAGTGCTTGGGCAGGCCGGTGTAAATGTTGACCTTTTTGACGCCATGCCTTCTGCCGGTCGCAAGTTCCTGGTGGCTGGGAAGGGCGGCCTTAACCTGACCCATTCCGAGCCCTTTCCCCAATTTCTGGAACGGTATGGCTCTCGCCGCCCGCACCTGCAACCTCTCCTGGAAGACTTTGGCCCTGAACAATTGCGTCTCTGGGCTGCTGAACTCGGCGTCGAGACTTTCGTTGGCACTTCCGGGCGGGTCTTTCCGGTCGGAATGCGCTCCTCCCCACTCTTACGCGTCTGGCTTGCCCGCCTGCGCCTCGGGAACGTCAATTTCCACTTTCGCCATCGCTGGCTTGGCTGGGAACCGGACGGTAGCCTTCTATTTGAAACTTCCTCTGGGTCCACCGTCATCAAGCCTCGGGTTTTGGTGCTGGCGCTTGGCGGAGCCAGTTGGCCCATCACCGGTTCGAATGGCGCCTGGGTTCCACGGCTGACCGCCCGGGGCATACCGGTCGCTCCTTTTAAACCCGCCAACTGCGGGTTTGATGTGGACTGGTCGGATCATTTCCGCTCTAGCTTCAACGGACATCCGCTGAAATCGGTCGTGCTTTCTTTCGCAGATGCCCATGGGAATTCCTTTCAACGGACAGGCGAGTTCGTAATCACCCGTTCTGGCGTGGAGGGCAGCCTTATCTACGCCTGTTCTGCCTTGCTGCGGGATTCGCTCGCAGCCACCGCTCAGGCCGTTATGCACCTGGACCTGGCGCCTGGCTGGACCTACGACCACCTGCTGGAACGCCTTTCCCGCCGGCGTGGTTCCCGCACGATTGCCAGCCACCTCGAAAAATCTGTCGGGATCAAGGGGGTCAAAGCCGGTTTGCTATGGGAATTCCTCCCCAGGATCGATTTCTCCGACCCCAAAAAGCTCGCTGCCGCCATCAAGGACTTGTCCATCCCGCTCCTGGCGCCCCGTCCGATCGAGGAAGCCATCAGCAGCGCCGGAGGTATCCCCTTCGAAGTCCCTGGATTCGCACTTGATGTTGCGTGACCTTCCGGGTGTTTTCTGCGCAGGCGAAATGTTGGATTGGGAAGCTCCCACCGGCGGCTACCTGCTCACCGCCTGTTTTGCCACCGGCCGAGCCGCCGCCCTGGGTGCCCTTTCCTGGCTCGAAAGCCAAAATGGATCCGCTCACTCTTCCCCTGAACTCTCCTGATTGAAATGTACTGTCGAATGTCTCTAGCGCTTGTGAACGATATTCGGGAATGACGGATCCTCTGTCTAGGTGGCAATGATGATCTTCTGGGAGAATATCGAATGAATAACTGGTCTTTATATAATAATCCTGCGATTACGATTCCCTTCCACCTATGCGGTTCCAACGGTGTCGCCGCTGTGTATTATGGCGTCGATGATGATCCGGTCAAGGCTGGCTTAAATTCACTGCCGGGACTGAATTTCGACATTGATCGCTGTCGCGGCTTCCCTGTCATGCATGCACGCATCCAGGATTTTCAGGGTTCAGGCTATCGGGGGTTGTGCGGTTGGATCCAAATTATTACCAGCGATTATTGGGATTCCCCGAAAAAGGAATCAGATCCAACCGAACACGTGAGTTCCATGGATGTTGTCCCGGCCATGTTGAATTCAGATCTTCCGTTTGCCTCTTTCGGCTACTTCCCGCAATTATTCGATGCTCCCTGCCTCAATCTAGGCGGATACGCTCACTTGCGCTGGACCGCCGACACATTCCTGGCAACCGTTCCCGCCCGATCACGCGAAGAGGAAATTACCTGGTGCTTGGGCTTCCGCTGGGGCTACATGGAGGATAATCTCCCCGGCCACAAACCCTCTCTGTTGCCCCTTGAACGCACGGATGCACTTATATGGAATAGCCATATTCCCTTCTTGCAAAAGGAAAACCAACATTGGAGTTTCAAGCAGGCATGATGGGTGACAGGAGGGTTACCCCACTCCCATCCACATCGCCAAATTCCTCAGCCCGATAAACGTCGAGGGTGGTAACGCGGCATTGGCGTTCAACTCGCTCGCCAGGATCGCCAGAACGATCGCCATCAATATAACAATTCCAATGATGATCGGGGTCTGGATTCTCCAGGGCAGGTAGCGCGGTTCTTTCGCCAGCACATCCGCCGGAGCCCACTCCACCAGCTTGGCCCACTTGGGGAAGCGCCTCTCCAGGTAGAAATCCACGCTATACGGGGAGCGTCCCAGCGCGTAGTCCATCACGATCAGGGCAATGAAAACGAAGACGTAGATCAATCCGCCGCCCAAGTCCGTGGCACCCGGGGTATACGGTCCGCCGAAACCTTCCGGCACCGCCCAGATCACCAGGGCGAATACTCCACCCAGCACGTAGATCCACTTGCGCCCCAGTCCGAAAAGCAGGCCCAATGCGATCACCGTTTCGATCAATCGCGTCATCAACGAGAAGAAATTCGGGTTGACGGAAATGATTTTCACCCACATATTGAACCACGGCATCAGCCAGTTGGGCTGTCCGCTTGCGATGTCTGTAATGTAACTCAAATAATTCTGGTAAAAGGCAGGTTGCCACTTGAAAAAGGCGTCGATTGCCCAGACCAACCCGAAGGCTGCCCGGATTGCACCCGAAGCGGTATCAGCCCACAGCGAATAATCTCCACTCTTGGTGGATTTCGTGTCCATATCTTTTTCCTTTCATAATTTCATATAACAAGACTACATAATTCAGCATACCACCCTTCACGTTGCTATTCAATATTTACCGACTATTATCGGCAAATTTATAATATATCTTTAAGCAAACCGGTCATTTTCACACACTGGATTTCCTTTATAAATTTCTTCCGCGCCGTTGACGATGCCCCATCTCTCCGCTATACTTTCTGCATGACTGACCGCCCCTGGCTTGCCCAGTACGACCCCGGCGTTCCTCCCAAGCTGGACTATCCTGCCATTCCGGTCTTCGCCTTCCTGGAGGAGGCCGCCCGCCTCTGTCCCGAACGCACCTGCATCATCTTTGGAGACCAGACCTTCACCTATGCAGATGTCGCCAATCGGACAGATCGGTTGGCCGCGGCCCTGGCTAACATGGGCATTCAGAAAGGGGATCGGGTCGGCATTTTCATGCCCAATTGCCCGGAATTTGTGCTGGCATATTTCGCCATCCTCAAGGCCGGTGGAGTGGTGGTCGCCACCAATCCGCTCTACACCCCCCCAGAAATCATCCACCAGGTCAACGACGCCGGTGTCCGGACGATTTTCTGCGCCCCTCACCTGTATGACCGTCTTAAATCTGCCCAGTCCGAAACCCGCATCACCCGCGTGATTGTCGCCGGTGACACCCATCTTCACCCCAACGACAGCCTGCTTTCTTCCCTGCTTTCCATTCCAACCTCCAAAATCTCCAGCCTATCACCCTGCTCCGATCCAGCCGGGTCTTCGGAAGCCATAGGTAGCTCAGATCTCGCCCTCTTCCAATACACCGGTGGCACCACCGGTGTCGCCAAGGCTGCAGTAGCGCGCCACAGCAACCTGGTCGCCAACACGCTCCAATTTAAAGCCTGGATGTCCACCCTCGAGCCAGAAAAGGAGACTTTCCTGCTGGCCCTGCCGATCTACCACATCTATGCCATGGTCTGTGGGATGCTGCTTGGACTGGCTCTGCGCGCCAGCCTCGTCATCCTCCCGGACCCACGCGATATTTCGGCTCTGATATCCGCTATCCAGAAACACCGCGTTACCTATTTCCCGGCCGCCCCGACCCTCTACAACGCGATTAATAACGCCTCCGTTATTGCCTCCGGCCAGGTCGATCTGACCAGCGTCAAGGCCTGCATATCCGGCTCGGCCGCATTGATGCAACCCACCAAGCAGAAATTCGAAAGCCTCACGGGCGGGCGCATCATCGAAGGTTACGGTCTCTCCGAGGCGCCAACCGCCACCCATTGCAATCCCTTGCAGGGCGAGAACCGCTTTGGCTCCATCGGCCTGCCGCTGCCGGATGTGGACGCCCGCATCGTCGATCTCCAGGATGGTTTGCGTGAGCTGCCGGTTGGCGAGGCCGGAGAACTGGTCATCCGCAGCCCGCAGGTTATGCTGGGATATCACAATATGCCCCAGGAGACCGCCCTGGCGCTGCGGGACGGCTGGCTGTACACCGGCGACATCGCCCGCATGGACGCGGAGGGCTACTTCTACATCGTCGACCGCAAAAAGGAACTCATCAAACCGGGCGGGATGGAAGTCTGGCCGCGGGAGGTCGAGGAAGTCTTGAGCGCGCATCCGCAGGTCGCCGAAGCCGCAGTGGCAGGCATCCCGGACGATTATCGCGGCGAAACTGTCAAAGCCTGGGTGGTGCTCAAGCCCGGCCTAACTTTGCTGGAATCCGACTTGCGCCTCTGGTGCCGCGAGCGGCTTGCCCCCTTCAAAATCCCCACCCACATCGAATTCCGCCCTTCCCTCCCTAAATCTGCCATGGGCAAAGTCCTCAAACGCGAATTGAAGGACCCACAACAGCGCAAGGTCGATTGAATGTGAGATGGCAAAACTCTTCCGTGGGGCACACGGAGGAGCATCACCGCCGGAAGTGAAGGAAGAACCAGGAAGGACGGCCCGTCGGGTAGCCCCCTTCAGTGCAAAAATACCCTTTTTACGAGGTGCGCGAGGGCATTTTTACAAAACGACGAGGAACAATTCTGGTCAGAGAGCAGTAAACAGAGAGAAGAAAGCATAAAAAGGCAGTTTCGTGCAGGATTTGGGCCGGTTTAAGCCATTTCGTGCTGGGGAAGAGGGGATTTGGGAGGCCGGGGACGGAATCCAACTTGCTACACGCAACTCCCCAGATCCCCTCCCGCGCTTTTTTTCATCCGGTAATTTTCTCTCTATCCTTTTTTCCCTGCTCTCTACTCTATAAAAATAATAAAAAGAAGAGCTCCCCTGGGCTCTTCTTTACTTACTAATTATTCTTGTATTACAAATACCCAACCCCTACGCCATTTGCGGCGTGCCGCTCACCTTGGGGAAGGGTGGCGGGAAGATTTTCTCGAAATCCTCCCGGTTGAGTGATTCCACTTCCAGAAGTCTGGTGGCAATGTCATCTAATTGTTTCCGGTATTTCTGCATGATCCCGAACGCCTGTTTGTAGGCATCGTCGACCAACCGGCGGACTTCAACATCGATCTTTTCGGCAATTGCTTCCGAGTAATCGCGCTGCTCCGAGATCTCTCGACCCAGGAAGATCAATTCTTCCTTCTGCCCGTATACCATTGAACCCAATTCCGGGCTCATGCCCATGCGGGTTACCATGGCGCGTGCCATGCGGGTCACCTGTTCCAGGTCATTGGATGCCCCCGAGGTGATATCGTCGAAGACTAGTTGTTCCGCCACACGCCCGCCCAGGGCACCTGCCAGCTGCGCCACCATTTTCTTGCGGGAAGTCAGCACCCGGTCGTCTTCGGGACGGAACCATGTCACGCCACCCGCCTGCCCGCGCCCCACGATGGTGATCTTCTGGACCGGGTCGGCCTCCGGGATGGCGGTGACTACCACCGCATGTCCGGCTTCGTGATAGGCGATGATCCGTTTTTCTTCGTCGCTGATCAGGCGGGATTTGCGTTCGGGGCCCATTACCACCCGTTCGATGGCTTCTTCCATTTCCGGCTGCCCGATGCTTTTCTTATTCCGTCTGGCTGCCAGGATCGCGCCTTCGTTGATCAGGTTCTCCAGGTCGGCGCCCACGAAACCAGGCGTGCCACGGGCGATCGAGCCCAGGTCCACGCTGGGATCCAAGGGTTTGCCGCGTGCGTGCACTTTAAGGATGGCTTCACGCCCGCGCATGTCCGGCCGATCCAGCGTGATCCGCCGGTCGAACCGTCCCGGTCGCAGCAAGGCCGGGTCAAGGATGTCGGGCCGGTTGGTGGCTGCCACCACGATCACGTTAGTATCGGTGTCGAAACCGTCCATCTCCACCAGCATCTGGTTGAGCGTTTGTTCGCGTTCGTCATGGGATCCGCCCAGGCCGGCGCCGCGCTGGCGTCCGACCGCATCGATTTCATCCACGAAAACGATACAAGGGGAATGCCGCTTGGCCTGGTCGAACAGGTCACGAACCCGGCTTGCGCCAACGCCTACGAACATCTCCACGAATTCCGAGCCGGAGATTGAGAAGAAGGGTACGCCTGCTTCGCCGGAAACCGCCTTGGCCAGCAGGGTTTTACCCGTACCGGGAGGCCCCACCAGCAGCACACCTTTGGGGATGCGCGCACCCAGTTGGATGAACTTCTGGGGTTCTTTCAGGAACTCGACAATTTCCTTGAGTTCTTCCTTCAATTCGTCCACGCCTGCCACGTCTTCGAAGGTGACCGTGGGATGCTCCCCGCTAAACATGCGCGCCTTGGATTTACCGAACGCCATCGCCTGGTTGTTGCTGCCCTGCGCCTGGCGAAAAATAAACCAGAATAGAACACCGAACAGGATGACAGGTAAAAGATAGCCTGCCAGGGTCAGCAAGCCTCCCCACGGGCTGGGCGGATTGGCTTCGATATTGACTTTTGAGAGTTCGGCGGGGGTGACGCCTAATGCAATTAACTGAGAGACCAGCGTGGTTTCGGGTTCCTTGCGACCGGTTTGCTCGATCGTACTGTCGCTGGCTGACACGATGGTTAAGCTGTTATCGCTGTTCACCACGATCCGGCTGATTTTTCCTGCCACTACCTGCTGGGCTACTTCGCTAATCGACAATGGCCCGGCGGTAGTGGGGGATTTCTGAATATTGAAATAAACCATCGCCACTATCGCAACGAACAACAGCAAATAGATAATATATGATTGATTACGAGATTTCACGTGGACCTCCTGTCCTTAAATGGAGATTATACCAACCTATAGGGCTGGATACCAGATAAGGCGAATATCTTATATAAACTTCTAATATATTCTTCACACGCACTTTTTTCCCCGTATGGCTTCAAATTGGGCGCAGGGCGACTTTAATCGTTCCCGGCCTTCTCCGCCTTGATCACCTCAGCCTGGATCCGGAATGCATCCACCTTCTCCACGCCCTGTTCCCGCAGCGCATTCACGTACCTCTGGATGCATCTGGAACTCCCCATCCTTCCAGATTTCCCGGTCCCACGGATTGAGCAGCAGGCTGTCGCTGATCACCCCGATATAATCCGGCACCGCCGCCGCTCGGCTGTGCGCATAGAGGACCGCACTCTTCACCGCCCGTGCTCCCATTTCCTCAACTTTCTCCCTGACTATCGCCAGCGTCTCGCCTGTGCTGCAAATCTCATCCACAATCAGCACACGCTGGTCCTTGACCCCGGCTGGAGGTTCCAGCAACCATTTTGGCGTTTGAAGGGTGATCTTGTCCTTCACCCTCCGGGACAATCGGATCGGGGATATCTCAGCCTGCAGCATATGGGCGATCAAGGTCCCCGGATAGTATCCGCCCCTACCGATCGGAAGGATCAATTCCGGCCGGAAATCCGCCATCGCCAGCACCAGTCCCTTGCATATTCCATGGAAATCTTCCCACGAAATCGCCCGGATGCCCGACCTGTTTTCATAATCGTATGGATTGCTGGACATTCTGCTCCTTAGATCTCTACCCAAACTTTCCGATTACCGAGCGCCTTGAACACTTCATCCAGGTGGTTCCCCAATGTCGAGATGTGCCCTTCCCCCCGGGTAAAAAGTCGCCTGGCAGTCCGGGAGGCTGGCTGCGATCTTGCGCGCGACTGCCACCGGCACGTTCTGGTCTGCTTCTCCGTGGAGCATGCGGACCGGCATTCGAATTTCCTCCAAATGGAAATCCCATGGGATTGCGTACAGGTGGGTATCCCACGCCAGCCCACGCACCCCCTGTCGCATCAATTCCACGCCGCTTGCGATGAAAGCCTCCAGCCTGCCCGGTTTATCGAAAAAGGCGCTTTCCGAGGCTGGCATGTTGCAATGCATTTGGGTTCGGATTTTGGAGATGTCCATTTGCATGTTGGGTTTTGAAAGGTTAAGCAATAAGCCGGTCAGTCCGGCCGAGCGTGCCGCCAGTCCCCACATCAGCCGGGCCATGACTGTCATTCCTGCCCTGGCTTCGGGCAAATCCATCCGGCCCGCCCCGCTCACGATTACCGCTGCCGATAACCGCTCCGGGATCAGTCTGGCGCAGGCACTGGCATAGCCTGCGCCGCCCGAAACGCCCCACACACCGAACTTGTCCAGCCCCAGCTTGTCTGCCAGGCAGGTGACGTCTTTCGGCCAGTCGCTGAAACCGCGGCCTGGCTGGAAATCCGAGCCTCCCATCCCGGGGCGGTCGGGAGCGATCAGCCGGATTCCAGCCGCTTTGATTTCGTCCTCGTCCAGCATAGCCGGATCCAGTCGCGAGCCGGCGTGTCCGTGGAAGTACATGACTGCTTTCCCATCTGCTTTACCGTATTCGGCAAAGGCCAGTTTCCGCCCATCTGGAAGTGTGATCGATTGCGATCGGGTATCAACCGTTTCCATCTCAGGCTGCTCTCCCTTGAAAAAGAAAAACCCGTCTACCTGTGTCAGTGTATCATGGAAGAAGGTTGAATTTTAACCGGAGGTTTGATATCCTGTAATTAATCCATGTATCCACGGGTTACCCCCTTCGATTGGTCCCTGACCTCTGGAAGCGCAGATACCCTGATAATATACCAATTATCCATCCCTATGACGAAATATGGAAAAATAATGATTGGCAGCAAATAAATCAACAAATAATGGAAACCTCTCGTCTCTTCATCCGTCCTTTCCTCCCCGCCGATCATCCCGTTATTCACCGGATCCTCGATCAAACCTTCGGCGACGGCTCAAAGGTTGGCGATCCCGAAGCCCTCCAGGAGCGCCGCTCCTGGCTCCAGTGGTCCATGCTCAGCCAGGAGTGGTTCCCAAAACTCCATCAGCCCCCCTATGGCGATCGCGCCATCGTCCTCCAGGCCAACGGTCAATTGATCGGTTCGGTCGGATATGTGCCCATGCTCGATCTCTATGGACAGATCCCGCAACTCGCTCACTCGCATTCCTCGCCCAATCTCACGCAGACAGAATTCGGCTTGTTTTGGGTTATCGATCCCGATCATCAGCGTCAGGGTTATGCCACCGAAGCGGCCGCCGCCATGATCGAGCATGCTTTCACGGAATTGCATCTTGCCCGCATCATCGCCACCACCGAATATGACAATCTGGCTTCCCAAGCGGTCATGCGCAGGCTCGGCATGCAGATCCTCCGCAACCCTTTGTCTTCGCCCGCCTGGCTGCAGGTCGTCGGTGTTCTAACCAACCAGGCTGCAAAGGAAAATCAATCAGCTCATCCGATTACTTCAATATAAATTACCCGTTCCCGGATCACCTGATTGCATGATTGCCAGTTTTCCATGCTCTACTCTCTCTAAATGATTATAATAAAGGTCAGATAAGTTCATTTTATTAATGGTTAAGGATTGCCGAATGAGTGCACCCAACCCCAAAGTTGATTTCTTTTTTACCAAGGCCAAACAGTGGCGGGAGGAATACGAACGGTTAAGGACCATCATGCTCGACTGCGACCTGACCGAAGAATTGAAGTGGGGCGTCCCCTGTTACACGGTTGACCAAAAGAACGTCGTTTTGATGCATGGATTTAAAGAATATTGCGCCATTCTATTCGTGAAAGGTGTCCTGCTGAAGGATCCCCTTGGTATTCTCATCCAGCAGACTGAGAACGTCCAATCCGGCCGCCAGATCCGCTTCAGGGAAGTTTCAGAGATCGACGAAATGGAGCACGTTCTGACAGGCTATATCCGGGAAGCCATCCAGGTCGAAAAATCCGGCCTGAAGGTGGAACATAAAAAGACCTCCGAATATAATGTTCCTGAGGAATTTCAGCGGAAATTGGAAGAAGACCCGGCCCTGAAAACCGCCTTCGAGTCGCTCACCCCCGGACGCCAGCGCGGCTACTTTTATTATTTTTCCCAACCCAAACTATCCAAAACCCGCGCCGAACGCGTCGAAAAATACATCCCCAAAATTCTCGCCGGCAAGGGCTACAATGATTGAAAATTTCATGACCGGCAGGGAAAAATATTTCATCTTCATCCACCTTACCTGGTTATCGTAACGACTTTAGTCGTTAACCTTTCCAAAGATGATATAAAGACAGTAGTTATTGAGAAAACATTCCCTTTGATTAAGATAAATTAGCCTGGCAAAAATAAAGCAAGTATATAATTAACCGAATGCCGTATAAAACTCCTGAGTTTTACCGACAGCTGTATCAGGGAAGGTAATCATCCGTCCATGAGCAAACCAACAGCCAGACAAATCATTTCCGATCTCGGAAAAATCGTAAATCCAGCCGGGCTCCAGGAAACTTTTAAGACAATGATCGGTGGTGTGGAGCAATGGATTTATACCCGCGGACAGGACAGAAACAATCCCATTATTTTGTTCATTCATGGTGGTCCAGCCGCACCCATGTCGCCAGTGATGTGGATGTACCAGCGCCCGATTGAAGAATATTTTACGGTCGTGAACTGGGATCAACGCGCTTCAGGCAGGACTTATCTGGAAGCGGACCCTCAGTCGTTGGACGACACAATCAACATAAAACAATATGTGAACGACACCCTTGAACTTGCCGAGTTGATTGAACGCCGTTATGACGCCAATAAAGTAATTCTGATCGGGCATAGTTGGGGCACGATCATTGGCCTGAGAGCCGCATTGAAAAGCCCAGAACTTTTCAGCGCATATGTCGGAATGGGTCAGGTAATAAATACTAGAGACAATGAGCGCGTGAGTTATGAGCATGCCGTATCCGCAGCCCAGAGGGAAGGAAATAAACAAGCCCTTTCTGAGCTGGAGAGCATTGCCCCGTATCCTGGTCAAACGCCGCTGACACCCGATCGGATCATGCTGGCGAGAAAATGGGTCCAATATTTTGGTGGTTTGAGTGCATTTCGAAGCGAGTCGAGTTACTATTTTTCGGCACCGCTTCTATCCCCCGAATATAATGCCGATGCAGTATCTGCTCTCGACCAAGGCAGTCTCTTTACCCTGGAACGGGTTTTGCCCGAAATCCTTGATCTGGATTACAAGCAGGTAATTGAGTTTCCGATCCCCATCTTCATGTTTATGGGCCGCCACGATTACTATACGCCCTCAAAAATGACCGAAGCCTGGCTTAAAAAATTAAAAGCGCCTTATAAAAAAGGGATCTGGTTTGAGAAATCGGCTCATCTCCTTCCGCTTGAAGAACCGGGTAAAACGCTGATGAGTTTGGTGCAATATGTCCGACCGATAGCCGAAAAAGCTGAGCGTCATCCATAAAAGCTGCCCAATACCGCCTGCACCTGCCGCGCCTCCCGGTAGACTGCTTTTTACTTAGCCTCCCGCTACTCCAACTACCCACCTATCGAACTCTTTGTGCTCAACTTTTGACGATCGACTTTTTACCTATTCAACTTCCCAACGATCTCACCAATTCCAATGCCTTTTCATAAAAATCGTTGATCTGCATCCATCAAATTGGGGTCCAGTTGGCTCGCCAGGAATTTATCCACCTTCCCGTAGAACTCGGCGTTTACGCTGTCCGGGATTTTCCCGTCATACTGGTCAAAAATGGCTTTGTATTCGGCGTTTATCTTTTTGGCATAATTGATCGCCGCTGCGGATTTCAGCAGGGTTTTGTGCCCGTCCTGGCCTGCCACGTCGCACGTCTTATAAACCACGTTGGGATTCGTGATCTCATCCCGGTGTGAGATGATGCTGGCTCCGTTATAGGCAATCGCCTCATCTGCGATTCCATGGATGATCAATACCGGGGTATTTGATCCGTTGATCCCATTCACCGCGCTCAGCCCGGCATTTTTGCCGAACAGCCGCCTTTGGTAATTCGCGGCGAAGGGATATTCGAGATAACCCAAAATGCCTGTCTCGCTTTTCAACTGCTCCATCACCAGTTCGTTCGGGGAATTGAAACCCGCTACGCTCGCCACCGCCCTGACCGGATGGTCGAAATTCAGCACCGCTGCCACCGCGTACCCGCCCCAGCTGTGCCCGAAAAGCATTAATGGCAACTTGCTCAGGTCAGCGTCGCTTTCGACGAACTTAAGGGCCGCATCCAGGTCCAGAGCGGATTGCGGCAGCCCTTTTTCACTCTGGCCTGCGCTTGCGTACACCCCGGTGTTGTCGAACGCCAGCACCCGCCAGCCCTTGTCCACGAAATAGACAGTTTCTGCCAGGTAGTCATCCGACCCGTACCCCAGCCCGTGTGAGATCACGACCAATCCCTGGTTGTTTTCCTCGCCGTAGATATATCCCGTTAGCTGGTTTTGCCCGGATGGGAAATGCACCACCGTTCGATCATACCCGCTCAGGTCGCCATACCGCAGCAGTCCCGTAATCTTGGGCTGTTCCACCCGTCGGAAATTCCCGTCGTAGAACGATTTCGTAAAAACGAACGAACCGATCGAAAATATCAACAACAGCCCGATCAGGCTCAAAATGAATATCTTCAACGCTTTTTTCTTCATGAACATATTGGCAAACAGCCTCCTTATTTTCCTCGAAACGCACAAAATAGGTCTTTGCTCCCTGCCCATTCCCTTCGGTCAAAATCCCGCAACTCCCTGCCCTGGTCTAATCCCGTCCCAATTATTCCCATTATGGGACAAAGTTGATCCGATGGAAACTTATTTTAGGATTCGTTATTTCCTCTTCCCAGTCCAGTTTGTCACAACCCAGGGTAATGAATGTCATCATGCCCACCTACCGCAAGGACGACGTAGTCGTTGCCTTCATTCACTCCTCTCCGTCCCATCGCTTCATCCCCTAAACCTTGCTAAGATAGATAAAACTTCAATGGAGCCTGCCATGCAAATCCACCCTGTCACCACAAAAAAAGACCTCGCCGACTTCATCGCCTTGCCCTACCAATATATAAACACGACCCGTCTGGGTTCCACACCTCCGTGATGAACAGCGTGGCCAGTTTGACCCTCGACGCAATCCCCTCCTCGATCATTGCGAATGGCAGCTCTACCTCTTGGAGCATCAAGGTCGTTACGTCGGG